>NZ_JAGXJN010000099.1 GCF_019091455.1 Chitinophaga sp. GbtcB8 | reverse complement strand
AGTGAACCAGTTATTCCAGACCAAAGTGAACCACCCTGGCGGCAGTGTTTATTCATTTGGCAGATTGGATTCCGGAGTAAAGTGAACCACTCTTATCGGTTAGCCACCTGTCATTCCGGCACAAAGTGAACCACTTATAAAGCGCTTACAAGTAGCATATCTATTCAGCAAGCCATTGCTTTGCGGTAAAAATTACCGGATCGTGATGGCTAACAAGGTTATAGAGATGCACATTGTACGCAGTATTATACAACAATCAGCACGTAATTATTCAGAGCGGCAGATCGCCCGCCAGTTAAATATCTCCCGTAATACAGTACGGCATTACATTCAACGGTTTAAAGCTACTACCTACACCTGGGAGCAGCTATTGGAGCTGGAGGATGCGACCCTTTGTGAGCTGGTCTATGCCCCGGCGGAGCTCCCAGTCAAGGATGAGCGGCGGCAGTTTTTTGAGGAGCGCGTAAGTTATTTTCTGGCCGAACTTAAACGTACAGGCGTC
>NZ_JAGXJN010000098.1 GCF_019091455.1 Chitinophaga sp. GbtcB8 | reverse complement strand
AAGTTAAGCCCCTCATGGCCGATGGTACTGCACCACAATGCGGGAGAGTAGGTAGCCGCCGTATTTATTAGAAAAGGTCCTGGTCTGGTACCAGGACCTTTTTATTCTCTATAAAGTAGAGGATCTCACAAAAAAGGTTCGATTAAATTTTGTGGGAATGAAGCCAGACACTTATCTTTGCAGTCCGCTTCAAAAAAAGGGAAAAGTTCTTTACAACAATACAACAGCAGAGGTTTAGTGTAGTGAGTATGTAAATGATTATTTATCAGTCAGTTAGTGACTAAAATAAATAAAAAAAGTTTACAGAAAGATTTGGAAAGAATGAAAATAAATACATACCTTTGCAACCCCGAAACGAACGATACACACTAAGTTCTTAGAAAGATAACACACAAGTAGAAAGTAAAGATGTGACACCAGGTCTAACGGCTCATAACCGTAACATCAACGAAGTTAATACGCAGGTATTAGCATAAGTTCTTTGAAAGATTGGAACAGCAGAAGTCAAAACCTTTTATAAGGATGCGACACACAGGTAATGTACAGCG
>NZ_JAGXJN010000097.1 GCF_019091455.1 Chitinophaga sp. GbtcB8 | reverse complement strand
CCAGCCATACAAATGGATAAACCCGTTCTAAGGGCCGGCTACGCCATTCCTGGATCAAGGGTAGAATCTTGTCTGTAACACGGCTAATGGTGGCTGTAGATGCCTCTAGTCCATACATATCCATGAGGTGGTCCCGGATATCACTATAGCTGGCACCCCGGGCATATAGCCCAATGATCTGACGGTCCAGATCAACTCCTAAAGTCTTATGCCGCTTGGGAATCAGTTCGGGCTCAAAGGTTCCATTCCGGTCACGTGGAGGGTTAATATCCACAGACCCAATAGCGGTTTTTACCTGTTTACGCCCTTTACCGTTCTTCCGGTTAGCTTCTCCCTCATCTTCAATATGCGCTTCCAACTCGCCATCCAGGGCTCCCTCAAGAAACTCTTTCAGCAATGGCGTTAGCACGCCATCTTTGCCTAAAAGCGTATCTCCGTTCTTCAAACGGCTTGCCGCTTGTTTCTTGAAGGCTTCGAAATCAAAGTTTTGCTTTTCCATATGGTCAGTTTAAAGTTAATCAACTTTTTACTGACACACTTTTTGTAATAGTCTC
>NZ_JAGXJN010000096.1 GCF_019091455.1 Chitinophaga sp. GbtcB8 | reverse complement strand
GTATCCCAACGGGCAACTGCATATATTTAAAACGGGGATAAGTATCTAATTTTGCCTTGTCTTCCAAATGTGAGGGAGAAGGTCTTTGATTTTATTCACCGGGTAATCAGCAATGATGGTCAGGATATTCTCGAGCCATTGATACGGGTTAATATTATGCATTTTGCATGTACCCAGCAAGCTGTATAACATAGCAGATCTTTTTGCAGCCTCGTGAGAACCTGCAAATAAATGATTTTTGCGGCCCAGGGCAATAGGCCTGATACTGTTTTCTATCCTGTTATTGTCAGGCAGCAAGGAACCACTTCCGGCATAAGCGCTCAGCTTCTTCCATCTTTTGATGCTATAAGCCAACGCTTGTCCGATCGGACTTTTAGGTAACACCTGGGGATACTGTTCTAGCATCCAATCTCCTAACCGGTCCAGGATGGGTTTAGCCTGTTCCATACGGATAGCTTTCCGCTGATCATCGCAATATCGCTGTGTGGTACATTGTTGCTCTATATTGTATAGCTGTTGGATCTGTTGTAACACATACTCCGACCGGGCACTGTCATTACTTAGTGCTTCAACAAAATATCTCCTTGCGTGCGCAAGACAATGGATCAAGCAGATACCATTGCTT
>NZ_JAGXJN010000095.1 GCF_019091455.1 Chitinophaga sp. GbtcB8 | reverse complement strand
GGAGCTCGTATTACCAAAGAGTTCGGTCTTTTTTTAAAAGAAGCATTTGGACGAAACGCCCGTTAGTCCTGTACAATTAGGTCATTTCTTTCACGTTGACGGTAAACAGTTACAACAGCAGTACAAGAACCATTTAAGCGATTTTCACCAGTGGGAACAGAAAGATCATGCTGCTAACTGGATGATCTTTGAACAGAATATCAGCCCTTATTTAAGCATTGATGAAACAGCCTTTTCCAGTGGAGAGTTATATACTATTGTGACCAATAAACTGGCAAAAGGACGCAAAGGCTCCATAGTGGCTATGATTAAGGGAACACAGGCGGATTATCTTATTGATATTTTAAAGAAAATACCCAAACGTCTGCGTAAGACGGTCCAGGAAGTCACCATCGATATGTCCGGGAGCCTGAATCTTGCAGTTAAAAGATGCTTTCCTAATGCCCATAGGGTCACAGACCGTTTTCACGTGCAGCAGCTTGCTTTTGATGCCGTGCAGGAAACCAGGATACAGTACCGGTGGGAAGCGCTGGAACAGGAAAATCAGGCTTATGAGCTGGCCTGTAAACAACAACAAAGCTATCATCCTGAAGTGTTACCAAATGGAGATACATTAAAGCAATTACTGGCACGTAGCAGA
>NZ_JAGXJN010000094.1 GCF_019091455.1 Chitinophaga sp. GbtcB8 | reverse complement strand
GGGAAGCGGCATTTTGCTTGCACCCGAACTGTTATTGATAACATTGCCACCCTTATCACTGAACAGTTTCAAAGATGCCTGGATAGTAAGTATAGCACCCAAAACATTGACGTTAAAATGCTGATGAAAACTTTCTACCGATACCTGTTCAATAGGTGTGTAACCTTGAAATGCTGCGTTGTTTACCAAAATATCCAACGTACCGAAAGCCTTCTTTGCTTCTTCAAATAGCCTGTTTACATCGGCTTGTTTCGATACATCGCCCTGCACCGAAATTGCCGTGCCTCCATTATCGGTTATGGCTTTAACTACTTTGTCCGCTTCTTCTTTGCTTGAAGCATAATTTACAACAATCTTTGCACCTTCTTTGGCAAATGCTTTTGCAATTCCTGCACCAATTCCTTTTGATGCACCTGTTCCTATCGCTACTTTGTTTTTTAATTTACTCATTGTTTCCGTTGTTGATAAGTTTATTTCACTGAGAAGACATTCGCCATACCGCCATCTGCTAAGATATCGGCGCCTACAATGAATGATGAATCGTCTGATGCTAAAAATACAGCCGATTTTCCGATCTCAGCCGGCGTTCCCTGCCTGCCAAGCGGTGTAAGGCCAATAAAGATGTGCTTCACCTGGTCCACTACATCCTGCGGTACCATCTTTACAAAAACCAGCGTATCAATTGCGCCTGGCGTGACTGTATTCACCCTTATTCTCCTTGTCAATAAATCGAGCGATAAGC
>NZ_JAGXJN010000093.1 GCF_019091455.1 Chitinophaga sp. GbtcB8 | reverse complement strand
CTGCGGCAGTTACGTCAGATCACCCTGGAAGCATATGACCACCAGGATGCGCCTTTTGAAAAAGTAGTGGAGGCAGTGGTAAGAGACCGTGATCTGAGCCGCCATCCGCTGTTCCAGGTGATGTTTATGTTGCAGAACAATGAATCTGCAGGTATAACGGAACATATGCTAGGCGAAGGATTATCGCTGCATGCGGAACCTGTTGAAGGCAACAGTACAAAGTTTGATCTGAGCGTTGCGCTCAGTGCATCTTCAGCCGGGCTTAATATAGATATTACCTATAGCACTGACCTGTTTGAAGCCGGAACGGTTAGCCGGATGCTATCGCACTACGAACAATTATTGCAGGCAGTAGTAAGCAATCCTGCATCAGCAATTGAAAAACTGGAAATACTTGGAGTAGTAGAAAAACAACTACTGCTGCAAGGCTTCAATGATACAGAAATCGCGTATGCAACAGAAAAGACATTAGTTGATGTTTTTGAGGCGCAGGTTGCCCGTACTCCGGAGCAGGTAGCCATTGTATCCGGTGAGCGTATCCTCACTTACCGGGAGCTGGATGAATATGCCAACCGGCTATCACACTACCTGCAAACAAAATATAGTGTAGGGCCTGAAGTGCTGGTAGGTATTTCCCAGGAACGCAGTGAGTGGCAGGTGATCAGTATACTTGGGATCATGAAGGCCGGTGCGGCATATGTGCCGGTAGATCCTTCTTATCCGCAGGAACGTATCCGTTATATTTTATCAGACAGTGATCTGCGTGTGTTGCTGGATGAGGCAGCGCTGTCACAATT
>NZ_JAGXJN010000092.1 GCF_019091455.1 Chitinophaga sp. GbtcB8 | reverse complement strand
GTTCCTGCGTGTAAGATAATGGAAGACGTTGCGGCCGTTCTCCCGCTGTAATAACCGGTAAGGCCGGCAGGCTGCTGCCTGCACCTATATGCGCTCCCAGGCTTCTGATAGTTGGATAACTGAATAGATCCCGGATGGAAACCTCCTGCGATAATGCCTGCCGTATTGCCGATACTACACGGGTAGCCAGCAAAGAGTGCCCGCCCAGCTCAAAGAAATTACTGGTCACACTTACCTGCTCTATTTTCAGTAAGCGCTCCCAGATGACGGCTAATTGTGCTTCTATACTATTCTGCGGCGCCTCATATGCCTGGTCTGTAAAAGCTACTTCCAGCAGCGATAAGCTGCGCCGGTCTATTTTACCATTAGGCGTCAGCGGTAGCTGCTCTAATGCTGTTAATACTGCCGGCACCATATAATCCGGTAGCTGGGTGCGCAGGTAAGCCTGCAATGCATGTTTGTCAAAATCACCTTCGCTTACTACATATGCTGACAGATAACGATTAAGCTCTTCTCCTTTTACCAGCACCACTGCCTGACCTACACCCGGCGCCTGCTCCAGCACACGCTCGATCTCTTCCAGCTCTATGCGTTGTCCACGCAGCTTTACCTGGTTATCACGCCGGCCGGTGTAAACAAGATTACCGTCTGCCTGCCATTTACACCAGTCGCCGGTACGGTAAAGACGGCTGCCTTCCACAAAGGGATCTGCTATAAAACGTTCTGCCGTCAGCGCGTCCTTACCAAGGTAACCGCGGCTAACGCCCACACCGCCTATGTACAGCTCTCCGCTTATGCCTATTGGTAGTAACTGCCGTCGCTCGTCCAATACGTATAAACGGGTATTGGCCACCGGTTTCCCGATCGGTAACACCGGTCCTGTATTATCCTTTTTATAATGGTATATCGTTGCACTGATGGTAGCTTCAGTAGGCCCATATTTATTATAGAAATCATGATACGCTGCCCAGCTATCTGCCAGCCGCTGATCACAACTTTCTCCGGCAGAGATCACCCGTTTAAGGGAGGGATATTTCCTGGCTGTAATTAATTTCAACAGGGAAGGAACACTATGAATATGCGTGATCTGCTGCTCATCGATAAA
>NZ_JAGXJN010000091.1 GCF_019091455.1 Chitinophaga sp. GbtcB8 | reverse complement strand
TGCACACCCGCGAGCAGCACATTAAACGCGAAAAAGCTACTTCCAACATCTGTACCGCCCAGGCATTGCTGGCCAATATGGCCGCCATGTATGCAGTGTTCCATGGCCCGCAGGGCTTAGAGCGCATTGCTACCCGCACAGCGCTGCTGGCCAATGCCATAGCAGAAAAGCTGCAGGCCAAAGGCATCACCGTACAGCACAAACACTTCTTTGATACCCTGGTAGTAAAAGCATCTGCTGAAAGCATCAAACCAAAAGCAGAACAGGCAGGCATTAACTTCCGCTACTTTGGCGCTGATACCATTGGTATTGCGCTGGATGAAACTACTACCATCCGGGATGTGAACGACATTCTGCAGCTATTTGATGCCGGCCAGGTAACCGCTAAGACCATTACTGCAAAAGCAGCGGCTATACCGGCTTCCCTGGCACGTACCTCTCCTTACCTGCTGCACCCGGTGTTTAACACGCACCACAGCGAAACAGAGATGATGCGTTACATCAAAATGCTGGAGAACAAAGATCTTTCTTTGAACACCTCCATGATCTCACTGGGGTCCTGCACCATGAAGCTGAATGCTGCTACGGAAATGATACCCCTTAGCTGGGCGCACTGGAGCAAGATCCATCCTTTTGCACCTAAAGATCAAACGGGCGGTTACAAACAGATCACAGAGGAGCTGAGCGAATACCTTTGCCAGATCACCGGTTTTGATGCCTGCAGCCTGCAGCCCAACAGTGGCGCCCAGGGCGAGTATGCCGGTTTACTGGTGATACGCGCTTATCACGAAAGCCGTAATGAAGGCCATCGCAACATCATGCTCATTCCCATTTCTGCACACGGTACCAACCCCGCATCTGCAGTAATGGCGGGCTTTAAGGTAGTAGTAGTAAAAGCCCTGGAAAATGGTTATATAGATGTAGATGATCTGAAAGCCAAAGCACAGGCGCATGCCAATGACCTGGCAGGTATCATGATCACCTACCCTTCTACCTACGGCGTGTATGAAGAAAGTGTAAAAGACATTTGCAATACTATTCACGAATACGGCGGACAGGTATCGATGGATGGCGCCAACATGAACGAGCAGGTGGGCTTAACAGCACCGAGCTTAATTGGTGCTGTTGTA
>NZ_JAGXJN010000009.1:86349-186068 GCF_019091455.1 Chitinophaga sp. GbtcB8 | reverse complement strand
CTTCCGCACCAGCGTGTACTTGTGATATGGAACACCCCGGCACACCGCATCCCATATTTGTCGAGGTAAGCAGCAATAACATCCCGCACCTGCTGCCCGCCTTTGAATTGCAGCAGCTCGTTCAGGAAGTTATCATCCTTTACCTGTTGCAGGTACTTAATTATTTCCGGGTAGGGACGGATCACATCTGCAACATCCAGCAGCGCCATACCCATTTCAGAAGTAACGTTGTTAGGTACAGACAGAGAAAGTGTGTCTGCTACATTTTTTTCACCTAACCACTCATTCTTTTTTTCATTGATCCATGCTGAAGCATGGATGCCGGCCATGATCACACTCAAATTTTTCTGATCAGACGCAAGCTGCCGCCGGTGCTGCGTATCTTCCAGGATGCAATCAAATACATCCTCTTCTGATTTCGTTTGGATCTTATTTTTTAAATCTGCTAACGATGTCTTACTACTCTGAATCAAATGAGCAACAATTGCCGGATCGTCTCCTGCTTCTGCCAGAATATCTGCAGACGACATACCTATATGGCTTTTAATGGGCCCTGGCTGGTTTTTGTCATTGGGGTCCAGTTTTATAAAATCGCGCTCTATGATGGTAGTAAGCGCGTCTTTTATAAGCGGACCGGAGTGCCCTAAAACACCCAGTAAATTTTGCCGGCCGGCCACCGAAGACAGGCCCATCGTAATATCTACAAACAGCCTTCCGGCAGCGGTTTTAAACATAGCCCGGTTACCTGTTAACATCCAAACAGAGATCCCCAGTGGTTTAATAGGATCTGTCACCATTTGCTGATGGCCCACAGATACATACACACGGTTCTGCTGGTCATTTGCTTCAGGAAGGGGAAAAAAAGTAGTGATTGGCCTGCTCTGGACAATATAAAATGTACCATCTGCCAAACACCATTCAATATCCTGCGGGGCGCCGAAATGTTCTTCGATCTTTCGGCCAATGCGCGCAAGCTGCAGGATCTGCTCATCCGTCAGCGCCTGCTTAGACTGCATCTCGGACGGTATTTCCTGTTGTTCGGTACCGCCATCCTTGAAAGCATAAATAGCTAATTTCTTGGTGGCTATCTTCTTGTCAATCACCTCAGCACTCCGCACTTTATAAATATCAGCATTCACCAGACCGGATACCAACGCTTCACCTAATCCAAAGCTGGCATCAATAGATAACACTTTCCTGTTGCCAGTAACCGGATCCGCAGTAAACAAAATGCCTGCCACCTGCGGGAAGACCATTTTCTGAATAACTACAGACAGATGCACCTTTGTATGGTCAAATCCATTTTGCAAACGGTAGGTTACCGCTCTGTCTGTGAACAGGGATGCCCAGCATTTGCTGATATATTCCAGGATAGCCTTTTTGCCGGTGATGTTCAGATAAGTGTCCTGCTGGCCTGCAAAGGAGGCGTTTGGAAGATCCTCTGCTGTGGCGCTGGAACGTACGGCATAAGCATTTCCTTCACCAAGCTGTTCAAGCTGCCGGGTGATCTCCTTACTGATGCCTTCCGGAATAGTTATTGCTTCGATCAGCTTCCGGATCTTTGCACTGGTTTCACCAATATCTTTCCTGTTATCTGCTTTCAGAACACTCAGCTGGTCCAGCAGTGAATTAAACGTTCTGTTATTTCCAATGATCTCTTTATATGCTTCCGTAGTAACGCAAAAACCGCCGGGCACCTGTATACCCTCAATCCTGGATAGTTCTCCCAGGTTGGCGCCTTTGCCGCCGGTCAGCGCCAGCTTTGTTTTGCCGGTTTCCTGAAAACCAAGTATGTAAGCGCTCATATTTTGTGTATTAATGATTATTTATTCTTGAGATCATCTATTGTTTCATTCATTATTTCAATTGCTTTTAAAAAGTAGGTTTCAAGGACTTTAGTTTCCTTGTTTGAAAAGGACCCTATAAGTTCTTCTGACTTACCCCGGAAGTCTTTGTAAAGCGGCGCAAAAAGCGCCATTATATTTTTAGTGATGGGCTCAATAATAACCTTCCGCCGGTCGTCTTCAGCAAACCGCCTTTTCACCAGCTTTTTCTTTTCAAACCGGTCTATTAAACCGGTAACCGCACCGGTTGTCAGGCCGGTTAAAGTTGCAAGCTCACCAGCTGTCATTTGCCCCTTTTCTATTAAAAATCCTAAATACTTATGGTCCGTCCCCGGAAGCCCCGCCTTCCGGGCAATGCCTTCGTGCATTTGAAGGGAGGAATATGCATATTGCTGGCTCAATCTTCTTATGAGGGTGATTAGTTCGCTATCCATATTTTATCTTATTAAATAAGTATCTTAGTAACAAAGATAATATTTACCGGGAAAGTATCAAACAATTTGGGGAAGAATCTGAAATGATGGGGAAGATTTTGGAATCAACACAGCCATACAAACAGCAGCCACGTAAAAATGCCTATTGAAATATTCTTCAGCATCACCCTTAAATGATGCAATGCATGGGTCAATTGATTTTCTACTGTCCTCTTGGAAATGCCCAGCTTTCCCGCAATCTGGTCATTGGTCAGGTGCTGCTGCCTGCTTAAAATAAAAACCTCCCGGCAGCGCTTAGGCAATTCCATTAAATGTTCATCAATATTATTCCTGAGCTCCAGGTAGCCCAGGTTCTCATCGCCCTGGTTACGGCAAACAAGATCAGCTGATTCTTCCAGCGTGGCGCTGTAGGTAACCGGGATGGCCTTTGCCTGCTTCATATATTTGTATACATGGTACCGTCCTGCAGCGCGCAGGTAAGCGGAGAATGAAAGGATCTGCAGCTGTTCCCGTTTCAGCCAGATGTTCAGAAAAATATCATGGGTGATCTCCTTACTGATGGTCTCGTCTTTCACGTAGCTGTATACCGTGGTGTACACGCTGGCCCAATATCTGTCAAATAACATTGAAAAGGCACTATGCCCACCCTGCAGAATGGCATTCCATAACTCGTGGTCTGATAATGTACGTGGAGACATAAGCGATACTAAATAAAGGTAAAAACTTTGGATTAGATTATAAAATGTTCCAGGGCAGAAATTTTTTTCTTAAACTTATGTGTGTGCCGCCTTAAAAAAGGCTCTTATTAATCAGAGGATCCATAAACTACCTGGATGACAACGGAGGAATACCTTTTATTATATGAAAAGTTCTTAGCCGGGAATTGCACGGAGCAGGAAAAGGAATTGCTTGCCGGTTATCTGGACGGCTTTGAGCTGGGGAAGTTTCCCTGGAAAGAGGAAATGGGCAATAAGGAACAGGTCAGAACAGAGATCTATAACAGGCTGCAGGTGGAAACAAAACCTGCAAAAAGGGTTTTATGGATGCCTGCTGCGAGGAGGATCACCGCTGTTGCCGCTATTCTATTAATAGTGCTCACAGCCGGATTATACAGGTTTTTCTTTCATCCATCTTCACAGATATCTATAGAAAAAAAAATAGCGCAGCATTCCGGTAATGGCATAAAACCGGGAAACAACCGGGCTGTGCTAACATTGGCAGACGGCTCAGAGATTGTATTGGACAGTACAAGGAATGGCCTCCTTACCAGTAAGAACGGTGTAGAGATCAAACAAACGCAGAAAGGCCAGGTGTTGTATACCTGCCTCCTGCCTGCATCCCGGGGCGTTTCCTGGAATACTATTTCCACGCCAATTGGCGGGCAATACCAGATCGTACTGGGAGATGGTACCCGGGCATGGCTTAATGCCGCATCGTCCCTGCGTTTTCCCATCACCTTTGAAGGTGCCGAAAGAGCAGTGGAAGTAACGGGAGAAGTATATTTTGAAGTGGCGCAGGACAAGTCGAAACCATTTAAGGTATCTTTTAACGGCAATACCATAGCGGTACTGGGCACTCACTTTAATGTGATGGCGTATAATGATGAGGCAAAGAGCAAAGTAACGCTGCTGGAAGGCGCAATAAGGATCAGTAACCATACAGGACAGCACGTACTTAAGCCTGGCATGCAGGCGCTCGTGGGGGATTCAAACAGTAACATCACTACCCGTAAAGCCAACCTGGAGGAAGCAGTAGCCTGGAAGAACGGTTATTTTATTTTTGACAATGAAAACATACAAAGCATTATGCGCAAGGTGGCGCGCTGGTACAATGTGACTGTCACCTACCAGGGAAATATGACAGGCAAGGAATTTACCGGGACCGTTTCACGTTTTGAAAATGTATCAGAAGTACTGGGCATGCTGGAAGCAACCGAAATTATCCACTTTAACTTACAGGGAAGCAATATAAAAGTAACTCCCTGAACTTATTCTAACAAACCAAAGGCTAAACATATCTATTGAACAACATGCTGCTACTTGCGGCATAATCAACAATTAACAATTCCAAACAGAACAATGTATGCAATTCTACCTACACTTCAGGGAAGAATGGGGTTTCCGCGTCCCGTTAAAACTCCCGCTTAAGCTAAGGCTCACACTTATTTTTTTCATGGCCGCCTTTATGCAGGTATGTGCATCCGGATTTGCACAAAGCATTACGCTAACGAAAAATAATGCATCGCTTGAAAATGTGCTGGAAGCGCTTAAAAAGCAGAGCGGGTACAACTTCTTGTATAATACACCCATGCTTGCCGGTGCAAAGCCTGTAACTATCTCGGTCAACAATGCGCCAATAGATGATGTATTGAAGCTGTGTTTTAAAGATCAGCCGCTGGATTATACGATCAGGAAGAGGACGATCATTGTAAAGCCCAAAACCGCCGCACCTGCGCCTGCGCCCCAGGCCATAACGGTAAAAGGAAGGGTTACCAATGAAAATAATGAGCCCTTACCTGGTGTAAGCATCGGTATCAAAGGAACGGCAAAAGGCACCACCACAGATGCTAACGGCAGCTATGTGCTGAACGTTCCTGAAGGCAATGAAACACTGGTGTTCACTTTTATTGGCTACGCTACCCGGGAGGTGCCGGTGAATAACCGCACCACACTCGATATACAGCTAACCGCAGAGAACAAGGCTTTAAGTGAGGTAGTGGTGGTAGGTTACGGCCAGCAAACAAAGGCAACCGTTACCGGCGCTATCACTTCCATAAAGAGTGCTGATATCATTGTTACCAAAAATGAGAACGTAATGAATATGCTTACCGGCAAGCTTGCCGGCGTGCGTATTGTACAAAGATCATCTGAGCCGGGAACCTTCAATAATACATTTGATATCCGCGGCCTGGGTGATGCATTGGTGATCATTGACGGTATTCCACGCGATAATATGTCAAGGTTAAACCCTGAAGATATAGAAAGCGTATCCGTGTTAAAAGACGCAGCAGCATCCGTATACGGTGTTCGTGCAGCCAATGGCGTAGTACTGATCACCACCAAGCGTGGCAAAGTGGGCGCCACCAGGATCAGCTACAGCGCTAACTTCGGGCTGCAAACACCTATCGGTTCCCCTAAAAGCACCAGCGCAGCCGACTGGATGACGCTTGCAAATGAAAAGTCCATGCACAATCAAAGCGGGGGAACTTTACGCTATTCTCCCGACGAGATAGAAGCCTACAGGAACGGCACCAAACAAGGTACGGACTGGTATGATGCTGTGCTGAGGAAAAGCGCTCCGCAAATGCAGCATACCATTAGTACAAGCGGCGGATCTGACCGGCTGCAGTATTATGCATCCATGGGTTACCTGTCACAGGAATCCTTTTTACGCAGCAACAGCAATAGTTATAAACGGTATAATTTACGGTCAAATGTTACGGGCCAGATCTCAGACAGGCTGAAGGTAGATGTACAGCTGAACGGAATTTATGATGAGTCAGATAAGAATTATGAAAGTACAGACTGGATCATACGCTCTATGGAAAGGTCAGCCGCTATCCAGCCTATTTATGCCAATGGCAATCCCGATTATTTGCAGAACGGTTTTGTGGACGGCTCCAATCCCGTAGCCATGGCCAATGCGGATGTAAGTGGCTACCGGAAATATATGAATAAATGGTTCCAGTCTGCCGTGAGCCTGGAATATGATGCGCCCTTTATTCCCGGCTTAAGGGCAAGAGGCATGTTCGGTTATGATTACCAGAACGTGGATAATAAAGCCTATAAAAGCACCTATAACCTGTATGATTATGATGATGCGGCCAGCAACTACAAACCGGTAACAAACCAGAGCCCCAGCACCATCCGCCGGGAATACTATACAAAACAATCTATCCTAAGCCAGCTCTCATTGAACTATAACCGCACCTTTAATAACATGCATAATGTAAGCGTGCTGCTGTTATATGAAGGACAGTCCCGCAAGGGCGATAACCTGTATGCCCAAAGGGAATTAGCGCTTCCGCTGGACCAGCTCTCCGCAGGAAATAGTAATAACCAGCTGGGAAGTATGTCAACCAATGCAGCTGATCTGTATGACTACGCCAATGTAGGATACGTGGGCAGGCTCAATTACAATTTTAAAGGTAAATACCTGGCTGAGTTCAGCTTCCGTTATGACGGGTCATCCAAATTTGATCCCTCCCACCGCTGGGGTTTTTTCCCTTCCGGTTTCCTGGGATGGCGTTTTACAGATGAGAATTTCTGGAAAGCGTTAAACATCAAATTTATTGACAACGCAAAACTCAGGGCTTCCTATGGTGTGCTGGGTGATGACAATGCATCTACCTACCAGTATTTAAATGGCTACACCTACCCTGCCGGCGGTAACTACAATGAATTGCCCGGAGGTACTCACTTTGACGGAACTTTTGTGAATGCCTCTGCCAGCACAGGAATAGCAAATAAAAATATTACCTGGTACACTGCTAAAACGTTTAATGTTGGCCTTGATCTGAATACAAAGAACGGTGTGCTGGGATTGGTGATAGACTACTTTCAGCGTAACCGCAACGGCTTGCTGGCCACACGCAGTGTAAGCCTGCCCTCTGTAGTGGGAGCAGCCTTACCCCAGGAAAACCTGAACGGGGACCTTACCAGGGGTATTGACATTGAGATCAACCACCACTACCACATTGGCGAGGTAGATTATTCATTGAGGGGAACATTCGGGTACACACGCACCCGCTTCACTCACCAGGAAGTGGGCATTTATGGCAGCGGTTATGATGAATGGCGCAATAACAATAATGAGCGCTATTCAGATATCGTATGGGGTTTCAAAGGTATCGGGCAGTTCCAGTCTTACGAGGAAATTGCCAACAGCCCGGTTAAGTATGATCAGAACACCCTGCCCGGGGATTATAAATATGAGGATACGAATGGCGATGGTATGATCTCTGACCTGGACCTGCAGCCCATCAGCTACAGCGGCCGCCCGCAGATGACCTTTGGCTTAACCATGAATGCTTCCTGGAAGGGGTTTGATGTTAGCCTGCTGTTCCAGGGCGCTGCAAAGGTTTGGGTAAATTATGTTGAAATACTGGCTGAACCTATTTGGGGATCTAACTATTCCAACGCGCTTGAAATGTTCATGGACAGATGGCACCCGGTTGATCCAGCTGCCAACCCCTATGATCCCAATACACAATGGGTAAAAGGGAAATACGCCTACACCGGCACAGTGCCCAGGGGTAACTCAACATTCGCGTATAGTAACGCCAGCTACCTACGCCTGAAAACAGTGGAGCTGGGATATACCATCCCGGAACATGTGATGAAAAGAATAGGCATCAAAGGTGCACGGGTATACGTAAATGCATACAATGTGCAAACATGGTCCGGGATGAAATTTATTGACCCGGAACATCCGAATGACAGCTACGGAAATGTATACCCCCTGAACAGAACCTATAACGTGGGTTTTAACATCGACCTTTAATAACACTGATCATGAGAACATTCAAATATATCATCTTATTCATAGCGGGTCTTTGGGCCGTTTCATGTACCAAGCTGGATATCTCGCCCACCAACATTATTCAGGATAACACCATTTTTGGCTCTGAAGACGGTCTTAAATCGTATATGGCCAGGATCTACAGCGAGCTGCCGGTGGAAGATTTCCGGTATGGCCCCGAGCGGCTTTTTCATCGCTTTTATGTACTGAGGGTACCTTCTTCCATGACAGGTGAAGCATTGTGCCGGGAAGTGAACGGCTCCATTACCGAAGCCACCTCCTCCGATAACGGGGATACCTGGGGCGATTTTTATGCATTGATAAGGGAGTGTAACTACTTCCTGCAAAACATTGGCAACTATGCAAACAAGTTTTCAGCAGAGAATGTGAATATGTATAAAGGGGAATGTTATTTCGTACGTGCATTTACGTACTATGCGCTGGCCAAACGTTATGGAGGCGTGCCGCTGGTAACCCGTGTGCTGAACTATCCGGATGAGTCCATCAAGGATATTGATATTGCCCGCTCATCCGAAGAAGATACCTGGAACCAGGTAGCCAATGACTTTGACAGCGCCATAGCGCTTTTGCCGGTAAAGAACCAGGCAGGCCGCGCTAATAAATATGCGGCCTATGCTTTTAAGGCCCGTGCCATGCTGCATGCAGGCTCAATAGCCAAATACAATACCAATAACTTAACCAGTGGAGGCATACGTTTATGCGGCATGAATGCCAGCCTGGCAAAAGATTTCTTTACCAAAGCATATGATGCATCACTGGCAGTAGATGGTGGCGGATATTCCCTGTACATGAATGACTGGGCGGCAAATGATCCGGAGGCACAGTACAGGAACTACCTGAACCTGTTTTCCAAACCCACCAGCTCAGAAGCCATTTTTGTGAAGGAATACGGTTACCCGGAATCCGTGCACGGATACGACGCTTACAATGTGCCCGCACAATATAAAGGCGCTAACGGATACTCTTCTGAAACCAATCCTACGCTGAACTTTGTTGAAATGTTTGACGGGATGGACAAGGACGACAAGGGCCATTTGAATGTATACAATCCTGACGGAACGTATAAGTTATACGACAATACCATGGATTTCTTTGCCACAGCAGAACCCAGGTTAAGAGCTACTGTAATACTTCCGGGCGATCTGTTTAAAGGTGTATCCTGCCAGATCTGGAGAGGCATTTATAAAGGCCCCTCCACCACTTCCATCAGCCGGCTTATTCCCGAAGGCAGTACCGTAAAATATGAAAATTCCGGCAGCGCCAATATGCTGGTTACTTCTTCAAGCGGCAGCCAGACAGCCTATACCCTGCATAACGGAACAAAAATGAACCCGGCAGGCGCAAGCGGTATTTTTTACGGCGACAGGACCTGCGCTATGTCAGGCTTTACCATCCGGAAATGGTTAAATGAAAGCTTAACCCAGGACCAGGTGCTTGAGAACAGATCAGACCAGCCCTGGATTGAAATGCGGTATGCAGAAGTGTTATTAACACGCGCAGAAGCAGCCGCGGAGCTGGCATCCCTGGGAACAGCCACCTTCCTGGGCGCTGCATATGATGCTATAGATAAAATAAGAACAAGGGCCGGTGCAACGCTGCTTACAGGCGAAGAAAAATCTTCTGCAAATACTTTCATCAGCGCCGTGCGTAAGGAACGCCGTAAAGAGCTGGCCTTTGAAAATAAGACCTGGTGGGATCTTAAACGCTGGCGGGTTATAGCCACTGAGCAATCAAACACCCGCTGGCGCACATTAATGCCCTTTTACGCAGATTTTGCAGGGAAGTACTTTTTTGACGCGCGGTATGACGAAACCGGCAATACCTATACATTTGATACCAGATGGTATTACCAGGAAATACCGGGTGCTGCTATTTCAACAAGCACCAAGATGATTCAGAATGCAGGGTATTGATCTTTTTCATTCATTCAATTCAGGAAAATGAAATCTTATTATATTATCATCATCAGCATGCTGGGCCTCTTATCCTTCACGGCCTGTACAAAATATGACAATTACGAAAAACCCAGCATGACGCTGAAAGGGGCCATCACAGACTCTGTAACAGGACAGGGCCTGCAAACGCAGCTGGGAGATAACGGGGTGCGCTTCAGAATGCGGGACCTTAGCTACAAGGCCAGCCCTACCCCCTGGTATTTTACCTGCAAACAGAATGGCGAGTTTGAATGCGCAATGGTGCCGGCCGGCACCTACAATGTAACACCGCTGGGCCCTTTTATTCCCCTTGTTTTAACTGACAGCAACGGGGATACTACCCGGAACGGAAGCATTACGGTTGATATTAACGGGAGTGTAACAAAAAACTTCACGGTGGTGCCGTTCCTGGTGCTGTCGTGGATCGGCAAGCCGGTTATTAATAATGATAAAACCATCACCGTGCAGTTTAAAGTGGAAAGAGGTACTACAGATGCCGCTTTTCAGCAGGAATGCACCAACATCTACCTGTATGTAAATTCATCCAGCTTTAATGTAGGGGATAATAATTATGATTCCCGGTATACGGTTGCGGTCAATAATCCCAATGATGTATTGGGTCAAACGCTTACCGTAACCACCCCCGCATTGCCTTACGCCAATACAAATTATTACCTGCGTGCAGGTGCCCGTATTAATTATAGCGTTGAAGGAACTAACCGGTATAATTATAATGAAGCCATTCAGGTGAAGGTGCCTTAGAATTGAAAACGGATAATCATTTTAAAAATTAACGAATGAAAAGAGTGTTGATCTTTTTCCATTGCCTTTGTATTGCTTTTGCTGTTAATGCACAGCAACCCGTACTAAAAGAGAAAACCGCGTTTCAGACCAGCAGCGCCTGGATGCCTGAAATAGATGTGCGCTCAGATGTTGCCATCATCTACGGGGCCAATGACCGGGGCCGCCACACTTTTGAGGAACGCGTACGCTCCTGGCGTGAGCGTGGTTATAATACGCATTTTATGACCGGCATTGCCTGGGGCCAGTATGGGGATTACTTCTTCGGCAAATGGGATGGGCAGCAGCACCTTGGCGTAGGCCAGGTACAGCAGAACGGGGATACTATCTGGCATGGCCATAATATGCCGTACATAGTGCCGGAAAGATCTTTTGTTGAATACATGAAAAAAGGAGTGATCAAAAAAGTGATAGACGCCGGCATCAGCTCCATTTATTTAGAAGAGCCGGAATTCTGGGCCAGGGCAGGTTACAGCGCAGTGTTCAAAAAAGAGTGGCAGGATTATTACGGCTTTCCCTGGAGGCCGCAGCATGAATCAGCGGAGAACACCTACCTCTCCAACAAGCTGAAATACCATATGTATTACAATGCTATCAAAGAAGTATCTGATTATGCAAAAGCATATGGTAAAAGCAAGGGCGTGAACGTAAAAGTGTACATTCCCACGCACTCGCTGGTGAATTACTCCTCCTGGAAAATTGTGAGCCCGGAAGCCAGCCTGGCCTCCCTGCCTGGCATTGACGGGTATATAGCGCAGGTATGGACCGGCACTTCACGGGAACCCGTCTATTACAATGGTGTGCAAAAGGAAAGGGTGTTTGAAAATGCTTTCCTGGAATACGGCTCCATGGTATCCATGACAGCGCCTACCGGCAGAAAGCTGTTCTTTCTTACAGACCCCATAGAAGACTGGCCGCGTGACTGGAGCGATTACAAGCGGAACTATGAAGCCACTTTCACCGCAGAGCTGTTATATCCCATGGTAGCGGATTACGAGGTAATGCCCTGGCCGGAGCGCATCTATACCCGGCCGTATAAAGTGGCCAACAGCGACAGCAGTGTATTGATACCCCGGTATTACTCCACCCAAATGCAGATCATGGTGAATGCATTGAACGATATGCCTTTATCAGCTAACCGCGTTTCAGGCGTGAACGGCATCGGGGTATTGATGGGCAACTCCCTGATGTTCCAGCGTTTCCCTACCCACAACGGGTTTGAGGACCCGCAGTTCTCTAACTTCTACGGACAAACGTTACCCTTATTAAAGCTGGGCATACCAGTGCAAACCGTGCATATGGAGAACCTTGCCTATGCCGCATCATTAAAGGGCATTAAAGTGCTGGTCATGAGCTATTCAAATATGAAACCCATGTCGGCGGATGTACATCAGCAGCTGGCAGCATGGGTGAAGAAGGGCGGCGTGCTGGTCTATTGCGGCCGTGACGATGATCCTTACCAGTCAGTAATGGAATGGTGGAATACCAAAGGCAATCAATACAAAGCGCCTTCGGAACATTTGTTCAGGCTGTTGGGTATAAAAGCGGATGCAGACGGCTCTTTCAAAGCAGGAAAGGGAATGGTGTACATAATGCGGCAGCATCCCAAAGACTTTGTGATGCAGGCCGGCGCCGGCAGCAAATATGTGAACCTTATAAAAGAAGCCTATGAAAAAGGCGCGGCAGCAGGTAAGCTTGAAATGAAGAATAACCTGTACGTGGAAAGAGGGCCTTATGACATCATTGCTGTGATGGATGAAAATACGGACACAACGCCTTACACAGTAAAAGGCCCTGTGATAGACCTGTTCAATCCTGTGCTGCCTGTGCTGAAAGAAAAAGTGGTAACACCCGGCACACAGGCATTGCTGTATAACCTGAACAGGGTAACAAACAGGAAACAACCCAAAGTGCTGGCGGCTGCCGCACGGATCTATAATGAGCAGTCAACAGCCAACAGCTATAGCTTTGTGGCCAAAAGCCCTGTAAAAACCCTGAATGCTATGCGGGTACTGCTACCGGCAGCCCCGCTGGCCGGCGGCACTGTTGTAAAAAATAGCACAGGAGAAACGTTGAAAGACGTAAAAACCGAATGGGACGCAGATTCCGGAACCTATTTCATGGAGTTTGAAAATAGCCCGGAGGGCATTAGCGTGCAGATAAAGTGGTAGGGAGAACATACTCGTTCTCCCCTGCTTTAAGCTGATACTTTTTCGTTTTCCATATAAGCGTACCCGTAGTTTTTGCGGGTAAAACGATCTTTATTCTCCACTTGTTTGCGGCCAGGGTATACGCCACGGCAACCTTTCCGTTGGGATGCGGCATCTCGCCGCTTACATTTGTTAAGTCGCCCAGGTGCGGTTCTATTTTTACTTTACGGAAGCCAGGTGCATCGCTGTCAATACCCAGCACCGTTCTGAAAAATTCAATATTGGGGCTGGCTCCCCAGGCATGGCAATCGGAACGGCTGTTTGGCAGATCGGATATTTCAGCCCAGGTGGTTAGGCCCATTTTGATGTTGTCACGCCACACATCCAGCCATTTGAGGTAATCATTTCCCAAGCCGCCTTTTACCAGGGCCTGGGGCAGGTAATACTTAAAATAAATGGTGCACTGGGTCAGGGAATTATCTTTTAAAAGGTTGTTACATACTGCAGGCAGGTCCTTTTGATCCACCAGGCCGGCCAATATGGCCAGCGAATTGGCATGCTGCGAATACACATCTTTTTCGTTGGTATCCGCATATAATTTCCTGGATGCATTCCAGTATTTGGTCTGGATAGTTTGTTTTAATTGTGCTGCTTTTTGCCGGTAGAGCGCAGCATATGCCGGCATACCCATTCCGGATTCCAGCTCAGCCGCCCATTGGTAAGCCATCAGCAATTGCAGGTCCAGGATGGCCGATGCACCATCGCTGCCTTTTGGGGCCATGGCAAAATCCCATCCTTTCCCTCCTACCCAGTCTATAAAATTCCAATAGGGTGTGCCTCTTAACGAACCATCTGCCCCCTGGTATTTGCTGAAAAAATCCAGCACAGCGCGTTCGCCGGTCAGCTTGTCCTTTAGAAAACTACTGTCTGACCGGTACATCCGGTGATCATGCAGCATACCAATGTACCATAAGGAAAAGGTGGATATGATCTGCGTACTATGCGTAGGCCAGCGGCTTTGCGTAGCGCCTTCTGTTATACGGGAATGGTCCATCAGGTTAATGGCATTACGCGCCAGCCGGTCGTCGCCGCTATTGTAGTAGCTGATCATGGCCTGTATGCGCGTATCCCCTATGTACTGCAATTGCTCATAATAAGGGCAATCCCAATAGGTTTCCATGGCACACAGGCGGGCAGTACGCCATCCTATCTCCAGGATCTTTTTTATTTCAGCATTGTCCGTATTAAAGGCTGCGTTAAACTTAAAAGGATAACCCGTAAATACGCCGGAAAGATCATCTATTACCAACGGCTCTTTTTCGGTATGGATTGTTACCAGGATATAACGGAAGCTCCGCCAGTAAAGGGTTGTATAAGACTGGCCGGTGCTGCCATCGGAGACCAGGCTGTCCTTCCGGCCTTTAAAGTCTTTGCCATCCACATCATTCCGGTTGCCTTTACGGTCGCCGTACTTTTTTACATCATCGAAAAGCGATTCAGCATAGCGCATGGAAATACCGGCATCCCTGCCCTTGCTAAAGTTCAGGTTGATGTATGCGTTGGTCAGGTAGGTTTGATCCAGCAGGAAAGAAACGGTAGTATCAGCAGGAATGGTAATGGATGTTTTTTCTGCCGGAAATGCAGGTGGCAGGGTAATGCCGGTTGTTTTACGCACAAGGGGCAGCCGCTGATAGGTGAGCTCCATCTGGGGCAATGAGGAAGGCACCAGCATCCAGCCATATCCATCACCCCCGCCCTTTAAACGGCCTCCGAATAAATTTGCGGCCTGCGGCCAGCTGCTGTCATTAAAATCAACAGCCATCCAGCCATGAACAGATTGCCGCATATCTACCATTTCACCCGTACTGGCGGCAAAAAAGCCCCAGATAGGCTGGTAGCCTTTATCCCGGGTACATTTCCAGGTATTGTTGGTATTCAGGATCTCTTCACTGGAACTGCTTCCCTGTACAATGAATGCGGTTCTTAGCGTGATCTGCGCCTCCGGGCGGTTATCCGCCTCATTATACACCAGCGCCGCCACTGTATTTTTGCCGGCAACCAGGTAGGGCGCAAGGTCCACCGTTTCATAATTCCAGTAATAGGTATCTCCGCGTGCCGGTCCTAAGGATACCAGTGTGCCGTTTACATACAATTTATAACGGTTAACGGCGGATACATGGATGATAAAGCTGGCAGGTTTAACGGCGAGATCAATATTTTTCCGGAAATAATAAACCCCATACCCGGTGCCCGGGTCATTGGGCGCTGCAATCCAGTTGGCATTCCATTGCCTGCTAACGGGAGATTGGGCGTAGCTGGTTTCAGCCAGTAAAAAACTGCAAAGCGCGAGTACCGCAGAAAAAACTCTATTCATTAATGCGTGGAATTAGAATGAGTTCCCAATATAAGGGTCTGTATATACTCCGCATCCTACACTATCCTGCTACCCTTTGAATAAACCGTTTTTTTTTATGATGATGGCCTTACCGGCCGAACGCAAATATCTGACCTGAATTTCTCCTTTTTAGGCTCAGCAGCTAACCGTTACCTTTAAAAAAGTAACCGGAATAGATGTAGTATTCCCTGCCCCGCTTTTGTTCTGACTGTTAAACAAAGCTTCTAATTCAGCCTGCAGCTCTGAGGCCTTGCCATTTTTTTCAGCAGCTTCAAAAGCATTCATAGTAGGACCGTAATAGTCCCTGAAATTTTTAACAAATTCCGCAGGTGAATAGGGAGCATTAAATGTAAAAGTTTCTTTAGAAAAGCTAATGTTCTCCTTTGTTATACCAGCGCTGTTAAATCGTTCAATCACATTGCTCTCCACACCCCATAACATGGGGCTTACAAAACCTTCCGGCGGCGGCGGTGTATAGGCGGAGCTGATCTTTAGGATCTGTGCTACCAGTGTCGGATCTCCCGGGATCCAGTTTCCCATAACTATTCTTCCGCCCGGGCGTGTAACACGCACCATTTCCCTGGCAACATCAAAAGGTTTTGGTGCGAACATAACGCCAAAAAAGCTCATGACCAGGTCAAAGCTATGATCTGCCAGCATATGCAGGTCAGTGGCATCGCCTTCCTGGATGGTGCAATTGCTAAGCCCTTCTTTCTTAATCCGGTTGTTTCCTGCCTCTACGAGATTCGCTGCAATGTCAACGCCTGAAACCTCTGCGCCCAGTCTTGCTGCCGGTATGGCCGTAGTGCCGTCTCCACAACCGAGATCAAGCACCTTAAGCCCGGGTTTAATTCCCAGGTCAGCTACCA
This sequence comes from Chitinophaga sp. GbtcB8, assembly GCF_019091455.1. Lineage (GTDB taxonomy): Bacteria > Bacteroidota > Bacteroidia > Chitinophagales > Chitinophagaceae > Chitinophaga. The sequence continues at coordinate 170,100 of NZ_JAGXJN010000009.1, read as the reverse complement.
GCGCATCACCGCTTTCCCGCATGGTTTCAGCGATACGGGTAAAATCACCCTTTTCCCACAAAGTTTTGTTTGGATTCATTGTAATGTAATTTTGGAGTTAATAATTCCGGAGTTAAATAAGATCTATTGGCAAGTATGGAATTTGTCCCTTGTTTAGTATCTATGCTACATTTTGTACGATCTAAGTTATACCATAAAATTAACTCAAACCAAACTATTTAAGATCTTTTCATGGTGAGTTGTTAAAAAACCTTTAAAAGTGGCACAGCTGAACCTTAAAATTACCTTATAACTTTCGCAACAAATCTATAGGATCAAGGCTTTCTGTAACTTTCCGCTTTAATTCAGGCGTGTTATGGCGAATGGAAGCAAATCACCGCATATCCTCAATACATCTACGAACCTGCTGGGCTTTTGTTTAATAGTGCTCACCTCTATCAAAGTCATGCATTTTAATAATGGTACCCTCATTGATGATAGTACCGGGGTTGCCGCGCTGTTATTAATGGCCAGCTGCCTGCTTTCGTTCCTGTCCATGCGTGCGGATCATGAGCGAAAGAGCGAACAGCTGGAAAAGGTGGCAGATTATGTTTTCCTGGTTGGGCTGATCTGCGTCAGTGTTACAACCGTGCTGGTATCTTTTAACCTCATTTCATAGTCTCCCCTCTCCTGCTTATTCTTCAATGCGCAGCTGCTCCTATATTGTGCCGTTCCCTCCCCCGAAATAAATAGGTAGAAGCCTGAATATGGTTTGTATAAGAAAGAACTGGGTTCGTATAATAAGCAAAATACCGATCCCTGCACCAGCTACTTTTGGCCCGTCTAACTAAAACAACCGCTATTTCAGCGGTTGTAAAAGTAGGATGAGCAAGAAGATCATATGAACCGGAAAATCATTGTACTATTCTTATTCAGCTTTGCATTAAAGGCTAATGCCCAGGATAACTGGACCTTAAAACAATGCATTGATTATGGCCTGAAGAATAACCGTAACAACACCATTTATGCCAATGAAAAGCGGGCAGCTGATGCAAAGACAAAGGAGGCGCTGGCCGATTACCTGCCGCGGATAAGCCTCACCTCTACGCTGGACAACAATCTTAAGCTGCAGCAAACGGTGATCCCCGCAGGGATCTTTGGGCCTAATGATGTAAAGGTATCCTTAAGCAAGCAATATAGCAGCAACGCTACTGCGCAGCTGGACCAGGTGATCTATGACCAATCCATGCTTACCGGCCTGAAAGCCAGTAAATACAACCGGCAGCAGGCAGACCTTAACATACAGCAAAGCCAGGAAGCCATCATTTATAACATCAGCACGGCCTGGTTCCAGATCTTCGTATACCGGCAACAGTTAGAGCTCCTGCAGGTCAATAAAGACACCTATGAAAAGCAGATAGCCATATACCGTTTGCAGGTAAGTAAAGGCATCGCATTGCAAAAAGACCAGGATAAAGTTACCGTTGACTATAACAATACTATTTCCCAGATCCGTGTGGCAGAAAGTAACCTGCAGCTGGCGCAAAATGAGCTAAAATATGAAATGGGTTACCCTATTAATGAGCCGCTTGCAGTAGATACTTCAGCAGGCGTAAAAATCCCCGCAGCACTCCCTGAAGATAGTGCCGGAACTTTTTCTCCGGCATCACGGGTTGATTACAGGCTCGCCCAGGTGAACATACAGGCGCTGCAAATAGAGCAGGCCCGTATAAGGGCAGAAGCGCTCCCTAAGCTAACCGCCTACGCCCGCTATGGTGCGGTTGGCTTTGGCAATAACCTGAAGGAATCCTATAGTACCCTGCTGCCGTTTTCCGCCGTAGGCTTAAAGCTCAGCATTCCCATTCTCGATTTCTATAAACGTAATGCCCAATACAAGCAGGCAGAGATTAACCGTATTAATGCAGAAGAAAAGCTAAAGCTGTCTGAAGGACAGTATAAAATGGAATATGGGAACAACCGCACCAGGCTCCTGCAGGCGCAGGCCAACGTGGAAAATGACCAGCGGAATATTGCCCTGGCAGAATCGGTGCTGAAGGTCACGGACCTCCAGTTCCAAAAAGGTATCACTGACCTTACTGACTGGCTGAATACGCAACACTCGCTCAGGGAAGCACAGAACAGCTACCTGAGCTCCCTGTACAATTATTACCTGGCTAAGATAGACCTTGAAAAGGCAGCAGGAACATTGAAAACCTTTTATAATTCACTTTAAAGCGCCATGAAACAAAAACTTATAGTAACCCTGGTATGTATCGGTATAACCGGGATGATCGTACTCAAACTGTTTTCCAATAAAAGGAAGATCAATGAGAAGAACCAGCCGGTATCTGTAGAAAATATCCGTATACCCGTAACCGTTGCAACCGCTACGGACAGCATACAACAGGTAAGCATCTTAAAAACCGGCATACTGGCTCCTTTTAAAGAGGCAAAGGTTTTATCGGTAAGCAGCGGAAATGTGCAGCACCTGCGCTTTAGCCTGGGCGACAATGTACGCCAGGGGCAAACGCTGGCGGTTATTGATTCCCGGTTGCTGCAGCTTGACCTGCAAAAATCGGCATCCAATGTGGCCAGGCTTCGCAGCGATCTGCTAACCTATTCTGAATTGCTGACAGGTAATGCTGCAACCCGGGAAAAGGTAGATGAGATCCGCCAGAACTATAATGATGCAGTGAACCAGTCGTCACAGCTGGAAAGGCAGATAGCCGATGCCAGCATCAAAGCACCCACCAGCGGTATTATTGGCGTTAAATCCGTTGAAGAAGGCATGTATGTAAGCGCCGGTACAGAAATAGCTACTATAGTAAACCTCTCTCAATTAAAAGTGCAGGTAAACCTTACCGAAACAGAAGTATACCAGGTAGCGCTGGGTGAAAAGATCAGGCTCACAACAGATGTTTATCCAGATAAGTCATTTTCAGGCACCGTTACTTTTATTAGTCCGCAGGCTAACCAGGCCTACAACTACCTGGTAGAGATCACCGCGGGCAATGATAAAGATGCCCCTTTACGTTCCGGCACTTCTGTTTATGCCGACTTCTCGAGAAAAACATCCCAAAAGATCCTGCTGATCCCGCGGGAGGCATTGAATGCAAGCACACAGGATGCTTCCGTATACGTGGTAAAAGATGGCAAAGCCGTTTTACGCAAAATAAAAGCCGGTAATGAATACGGCAGCTATATCCAGGTTATTGACGGCCTGCAGCCCGGTGAGCAGGTGATCACTTCCGGGCAGATCAATCTAAAAGATGGTTCTTTAATCAATGTCTCAAAATAAAGATCAGGAGTATGTCATTAACCGAAATTGCCATAAAGAGGCCATTATTACTCATAGTTATATTTACAGTCCTGGCTCTTTTCGGGGTGCAGTGTTACTTTAGCCTGAACTATAACCTGCTTCCCAAAATAGAAGTACCTACTGTTTCTGTAAGCACCCTTTATCCCGGCGCCGCAGCAGCGGAAGTGCAGACAACTGTTACCAAAAAGCTGGAAGATGCTTTTTCTTCTGTTGAGGGGCTTGACCAGATCAGCTCCACTTCCCAGGAAAGCGTTTCCATTATCACTATCTCTTTTAAAAATGGTACAGACATAGATAAGGCGGAACGTGATGTGCAGCGTAGGGCAGACCAAACCATTAACGACCTTCCTGATGATGCCGAAAGACCCCAGGTAAACAAAGTGAACCCGGAACAAACTCCGGTTATCAAAGCCGGCGTAACCGCTAACATGCCTCCCCGCAACCTGTACGATTTCGTAGACAACCAGCTTAGACCAGTGTTGCAAAATGTGCCGGGTGTAGGCCAGGTAAATATCATTGGCGGCGATGAGCGCGAGATCCAGGTTAACATTAACCAGGAAAAATTACATTCCTATGGTCTTTCTATTACACAAACAACACAGGCTGTTAGTAATGCCAATCTTTCATTTCCCGCAGGCAGCATTGAAACAAAGAACCAACAGCTCTCCATACGTTACGATGCCAATGTTAGCTCACTGGATCAGCTGCGTAATCTTATCATAAAACAAGCTCCCGGCCAGGGCGCCATCTATCTCAGGGATATTGCGGAAGTGGTGGACGCCACGGCCCAAACCACGGCTATCAATCATATTAACGGGATCCCCTCCATTGGTATACAGATCATCAAACAAACAGATGCCAATGCGGTGGATGTGAGCGCCGGGGTTAAAAAAACATTTACACGCATAGCGGAACAATACAGATCCCGGGATCTGAAATTCAATATTTCATCAGATCAGAGCATTTATACATTACATTCTGCAAACGCCGTAATAGTAGACCTGGGCCTGGCCATTCTGATTGTAGGAGTTGTAATGCTGGCTTTCCTGCACAGTATGAGGAGTTCCATGTTTGTACTGTTGGCGTTACCTTCATCCATTGTCCCCACTTTTATTGCCATGTACCTCTTGGGTTTTTCCCTGAACCTGATGACCTTAATGGCTATGTCTTTGGTAGTAGGTATCCTGGTGGATGATTCCATTGTTGTGCTGGAAAATATCTATCGCCATATGGAAATGGGCGCAGACAAGCGGAAAGCGGCCCTGGAAGGCCGTAATGAAATAGGTTTTACCGCCCTTTCCATCACCCTGGTGGATGTGGTGGTGTTCCTGCCGCTGGCGCTGGCCGGGGGAATGATCGGCTCCATACTCCGGGAATTTTCCCTGGTGGTGGTATTCTCAACCCTTATGAGCCTCTTTGTTTCATTTACCATCACACCCCTGCTGGTAAGCCGTTTCGGTAAGCTGGAAGCGCTGAAGAAAAATACGCTCTGGGGAAAGCTCAACCTGGGTTTTGAGTACTTTCTTAATAACCTAAAAGAATGTTATGGGAAGCTGCTGGAAATAGTGCTCCATAAAAAAAGATGGCTTTTGTCAGGTACTTTGCTGCTGATCATCGGGGCCATAGCACTGATACCCACAGGTTTTATAGGCGCTTCATTTATCCCGAAAACAGACCAGAGTGACCTGATCATCAATATGGAGCTGGAACCAACGGCCACCATCTATAAAACCAACATGCTTGCGCAGCAGGCCGAAAAAATAATTATGCAGCAGCCTGAAGTTGAAAAAGTATTTTCCAGCATCGGGTTTGTGAGTGGAAGTGTAGCCGGTACCAGCAGCAATGCCAATCTTGCAGAGCTTACCTTAACGCTGGTAGACAAGAAAAACCGCCACTTATCCGCAGAAGAATTTGGCACATACATGCAGCAAAAACTAAGCGCCGCTATCACCGGTGTTAAGTTCACCGCATCAGCAACCTCCATAACCGGAAGTGTGAGCAGCGCACCCATACAGGTGGCCATAAAGGGCGTAGACCTCAAAGAGGTACGCCAGGTGGCGGAAGCCTATCAGAAAATAATAACAGCAGTACCGGGCACACAGTTCGTAAAGCTCTCCGTTAAGGACGAAAAACCTGAGATAGATATTAAGCTGAACCGGGAAAAAATGAGCCTGCTGGGCCTCAATGCCAGCCAGGTAGGCGCTTCGCTTCAAAATTCTTTTAGCGGAAATGATCAAAGCCAGTATAAACAGGCGGGCAATGAGTACAATATTCTCGTTAGCCTGGACAAGTTTAACCGCTCTGATGTCAAGAACGTGCGTAACCTGCCCTTTGTTAACGCCGATGGACAAACGATCTTACTGAGCCAGTTTGCAGAAATAACAGAAGCCCTTGGGGAAACTACCCTGCAGCGTATAGACCGCCTGGGATCCATTACCGTACAGGCCAATGTGGCGGGGCGGCCTACCGGAACTGTTACCAGTGAGATCAAGGAGAAAGCCAGGTCTGTAAAAGTTCCGGATGGCATTAGTGTAGCCTACCTGGGTGATTCCAAAAACCAGGGCGATGCTTTTGGCAGCCTGGGGCTGGCGCTGCTTACCGCTATTATCCTCGTATATCTTATTATGGTGGCGCTCTATGAAAATGCTGTGTATCCCTTTGTGGTGCTGTTCTCCATACCAGTAGCCCTTATCGGGGCATTGTTAGCCCTGGCGCTAACGATGGAGACGCTGAACATTTTTACCATTATCGGGATCATTATGTTGTTGGGGCTTGTTTCAAAAAATGCCATCCTGATCGTAGACTTTACCAATAAGCTGAAAGAGGAAGGTTATAGTGTAAAAGAAGCCCTGGTAGAAGCAGGTAAGGAAAGGTTGCGGCCTATATTAATGACCACCCTGGCCATGGTATTTGGTATGCTGCCCATAGCCATTGCAAGCGGCGCTGCATCTGAGATCAAGAACGGTATGGCCTGGGTAATTATCGGCGGGCTTACCAGCTCCATGATCCTTACCCTGTTTGTAGTGCCGAGTATGTATTTCATTATAGATGGCTTAATAGCAAAAAGCGTAAAGCAGAAAGCACAAGCATAGAACAGAGAGCAAGGAACAAAACAGAAAGCACAAGGCACAAGGCATAAGACAAAAAAGCAGAAAGTCATTACAATGGCTTTCTGCTTTACGTTTTACTCCTCCGGATTAAGCGAGCCTCCTGAATAAACCGCAAAAAAGTCCTTTCTGTATACATCTCCCAAAGGAATTTCAGTTGTCCCGAGGTAAATATTGCGATGATCAAATGAATCTATATAGTTTATGTTCACCACGTACGACTTACTGACCCGTAGAAAAAGGCGTGCAGGCATCTTTTGGTGAATGGTCTTTAAATTCATGGCTGTAATAAGCTTCTGGCTGCCGGTATAGATCACCACATAATCTTTTAGTCCTTCTATAAACCTGATATCGCCAAAATTGATCCTGTGAAACCTCCGGTCTGATTTAACCAGTAAAAAATCGGCGGTATTAGCCTCTATAACATTCTTCTCCGTATCATCTGAAAGCAGCTTTTTGTAGATCTCTGCTTTATGGATCGCTTTTTCCAGCCGGGCTTTTTCTATGGGTTTCAGCAGGTAGTCGATAGCATCCAGCTCATAGCTTTTTAATGCATACTGCGGATAGGCCGTTGTGAAAATGGTCAGGGTTTGCCGGGGCAATTGCGCCGCAAACTCCAGCCCTGTAACCATCGGCATTTCAATATCCAGGAAAATGAGGTCTGCTTCGTTCTCTTTTAAAAAATTCAGGGCAGTGGGCGCATTGGAAAACTTCCCCAGTATTTCTATCCGGGATACCTCTTTTATCATTGCCTGCATTTCTTCCCTTGCCAGCGGCTCATCATCTACAATAATACAGTTCATATGGGTATAGTTAATTGGGTGTTATAGGTGGTGGTGGTGGAGCTGATCTCAAGTACATAGTTATCACCGTATAAAAGCTCCAGCCGTCTTTTTATATTTGCCAGCCCCAGCCCGCGGTTCTTCTCATCTGAAAGTATATAACCGGGATCTTTTGAATTAACGCAGCTGAAGCAAAGCTTATCTTCATTTATCCCGAATGTAATATTGATATAGGACGCTGCCCCGCTGATGTCCACGCTATGTTTTACGGCATTTTCTATAAAGATGGTGAACAGGCTGGGAGGTAAAAAGATCCTGTTAAGGGTTGAAGGGTCAATCTTTGTGCTGATGTTAACGGAAAGGTTATCTCTTCTGAGCTTTTCCAGGTCCAGGAAGTTCGACAAAAAATTAAGCTCTGACCGCAGCAGTATTTTTTCATCGTTGTTCTCATAAAGCTGGTAGCGCAGGAACTCAGAGAGCTTCATAATAACCAGGTTCGCTTTATCAGGATCCGTGCGCACCAGCGCCTTAATTCCATTCAGCATGTTAAAGAGGAAATGCGGGCTCACCTGGTTCCGTAATTCACTTAGCTCCATGGTTAAAGTAATATTCCGCAGCTCTGCCATCCTTTCACTATCCCGCATCCACCGCTGGAACAGCTTGATCATAGTGGATACCAGCGTGATCGATACCAGTATAATGGTGCCCTCGTAAGATCCCCGCACAAAGCGGGTTTCCCGGCGGTGAGCCGCTAATTGCTCCGGGGTAAAAATTGCATCCATTGCATAGGACAATGGTATTTCACACGCCACTACCAATAATACCAGAAGCGCCAGGTAAATAAGGTATTGTCCTTTAAAAAAAAACCTTGGCACAAGGATAGTCATGTTGAAATAACACATGAATGTCAGGGCCCCATACGCAAAAAACACCCTGTGATACCTGTAAGCGCCGGCTTCTTCTGAGAATTCGCTGGAAAATAAAAGAACAACCATCATTCCCGTCAATAGCACAACATGGCGTAACAGTCTGTAGCGATCGTCAACGATCAGCCGTATAATTTTTGTATTCCCTGGCTCCAGGTGATCGTTTTTCATGATACTTTAAGAAGAATTTAACTTTAACAAAGATAAAGCGATCTATCCCTGCAGCAATGGCAAATTATACGAAACCCCGCTGCTGTTATACCAAATCTTACCCTAAAAAGGCTTTAGTATAAAATGTAACCCGTTTGGTATAAAAACAAAAAACGGCGATCGTATTATTCCTTCCTTTGTTTTGTGTAGTACTGCAAAACGTTCTCACAACCTGTACAGCATTTATACAATAATTTTTTCCGGCCTTAATCAAACCTTAAAACAAAGGACATGAACATTAGAAAAAGGGTAGTAGTAACAAAGGGTATGCTGATCTTATCTGTAGCATCTTTTTCGCAAACAAGGGACAGCATTCCCACAAAAGCACGGGATAGTGTGAATGTACCCAGGCGGGTAGAAACCTATGCCGCCGACAAGTTTGCGATTTCCCGCCCCCTGAATATTGAATTTACTCATACATCGCCCTATAACTATACTTCAAAAAGAGGGGAAGAGCAGCTCCCTGAAAGCAGGGTTACCGGTTTTGAGCAGATAAAGGTGAGCGCAAATATAAACTTCATAAAAAAACAGACCTGGATGCTGGGCGCCACCCTGGGTTACCGGTATACCGCTTTGGAAGCTGATATTACCAAACCGGCGGTAGGCGGCATCATGCCGGTTGACGATGAGTTCCACTACCTTTTTTCATCGCTCAACTTCACCTATTTTTCAAAGCTGTTCAACAAACGGACCATCTATACTTCCAGCATTCTGTTTGACGGCAGCGATAAACATTTTGAAAGGGTTAAAGGCATGTTTACCGGAACCATGATCCTGAAGGCTAACCAGCGTACCAAGCTGATGGTGGGGTTACTCGTTAATATTGACCCCAGCTCTCAAACTCCGGTATTACCTACCTTTTCCTATGAGCATAAATTCAATAATGGCCTGGTTGTAGATATGATCCTTCCAAGAAGCCTGTATCTCAGAAAGTACGTTTTTACCAATGGAAGAATATCATTGGGCACAGAAATAGACAGAACTTCCTTTTACCTGTACAATATAGATGGTACTGATCAACGGTATGAGTACAGGCAATTAGACTTAAATTCAGGATTAATGTACGAGCATGTGATAGCAAAGTATTTCGTGCTCACTGTAAAAACCGGGATGAAAATAACGCCCTCAGGCCGCGTGTTCAGGAAAGAGGATTCATTCGGGGACCCGGTATTCCAGACCACTCCCGACCCGGCTTTTTATTTCAACGCAGGCATCTCCTTTAACCCTTTCACGGTGCTGGGAATAAAAAAGTAAGGCACATCATGATAAAAGTTTTCAAAACAGATGTAGTATATACGGAAAAGGCGAAACATATCGTCCATGATCTTCTGCAAAAATATCCATACCTGTGTATAAACTTTGACCTGGAAGACGCAGACAAGATCATGAGGATTGAAGGAACGTCCTTTAAGGCAGCTGATATCATTCACTGCCTTAAAGAACAGGGTCATTGCTGTGTGGACCTGCCCATTGATTTAGAGTAGTTTTAATCCAGGGTCAGCTCCAGCATTTCTTTTATTGACAGCACATCATCCAGGTTAGCCATCCCCCAGTCCTGCAATTGTTCCAGCAGCGGCAGCAGGGACTTTCCACGGTCAGACAAAGTATATTCTACTTTTTGCAGTTTGTGGTCATGCTGCACGCGTATAATAACATCATCCCGCTCCAGATCTCTCAGGTGCTCCGATAATATTTTCCTGCTGATATTAGGAATGATCCGGTGCAGGTCATTATACCGCATGGGCCTCTCCGCCAGGTAGCAAATAATGCAGGGCTTCCACTTGGAAGCAAACAATTTCAGGGTGGCGATTACAGAACATTGGTGGTTGAATAATGGAGGCGCTGATTTTTTAACCAGTAACCTTTTCGTAACTTCTTGACTGTGCATAAGATCCCATCTAAATTTGCAATTAAATCTACCGAATTTTATGAAATATCAGCTTGCACAATTGAATATAGGCAGAATGCTGGCCCCACTTGACAGCGAGGTAATGAAAGACTTTGTTTCAAACCTGGATGACATTAATGCACTTGCAGAAAACAGTCCGGGGTTTGTGTGGCGTTATACAAGTGAGGGTAATAACGCCACTTCCACCAGGATCTTTGAGGATGACTACCTGATCGTAAACATGTCTGTCTGGACCGATATGGATGCGCTTTTTGATTATGTTTACAAGTCAGCACATGTTGAAATTTTCAAGCGCAAAAAGGAGTGGTTTCAAAAATTAGATGCCATGCACATGGTCATGTGGTATGTACCTGCCGGCAAAATACCTACGGTGCAAGAAGCAGTGGAGCGCCTGGTTTACCTCAGGGAGCATGAAGCAACGCCCTATGCGTTTACATTTAAAAAAGCTTTCCAGGTTAGTGAGTACATATCATCTATAAAATAGTTATAAAATGCACGCTACCTTCCATACCTTAAAAAAGCAGGTGTAGCGTGCAATGATCATTTTACTTTCTGTTATTTTCTAATCAACGCTGCGTGTTTTCCTTTTTACAAGCCAGGCATCAACAGATAAAACTCCCGCACCGGTAATAACCAGGGATACCAAACCAGCAATGTACACCAGGTTTATTTCATATCCCGGAGGGCCAAACACAGGCCCCTGGGGTGTTAATCCGATGGTTTTAACGGAGCTGAAACCGTAGTGAATATGAATGGTGAACATAGCCACCAGCATGGTAACAATAAGCGGTATGGCGGCGATGCTTACAAAAAGCCCCAGGAAAATGGCCAATCCACCCAGGAGCTCTGTTAAGATCGAGAGCCAGGCCATCATATGAGGAAAAGGAACACCAATCTGGGATAATAGCTTCTCAAAACCCGCCGGCCCCCGGCTTAATTTTGCCCAGCCATGGGCCATAAATCCCAAACCGATCACTAACCGTAAAAATAAAGGAGCCAGCTGCCGGTAGTTCTTACCAGCTATTGAAAAAGTGTTGTTAAGCATGTTTGATAATTTTTAAGTACACGATACTAAACAGCCCAAGGCTTATTCAGAAGCCTGAACAATAGATCCATAAGATATTAAGGCTGGTATCAGATTAAAAACACGCTGTTCCTGAGATAAATGGGAATGGGATTGATCCTGAAGGCAGGAGGACTGCAAAACCGGTGAATGATCTTTTTAAAAAGATCAAAACACGTAAGAAAAGCTATAAAAAGAACCGTGGTTAAAGCGGTAGGAATATTATTGGAAATACGCTCAGGCGAAGGAACGATCCTGCTAAAGCTGGGGCCTGCACACATATCGTGCGCAGTGATCTTTGTGCCCCCTGTACTTTTTTGTTCTGCATGCCCTTTTTTGAGATAGGAGAAAAGCGCATTCCTGACCGGGCAGGAGCTGAGCACTAAAAAGATCAATACCAGCATCAGGCTTGTAAATGAATGCAGGCTTTGACGGATCTTTCCAGGTCCTGTTATTAACTGTGCAGCACGCGATCTTTTCTTATAATAGTACATGCTTATGGTTGGTTGCAGGTATACATTACCCATCAAAACTAGGAAAATAAAATTGTAACAGGCTACCGCTTAAAAAATACCCGTACCAATCAGCCCTTTCACCCTGCGCCTGCCACACTGCTGCAGTGTGAAACCTCAGGATAAAATTTCAATTACAAATTTTAATACTTATTTTTATAAGACCTTGCTCACCGTAAAGGAATGAACCGGCCCTTACGGTACGCTATTGAAAACCTTCATACAATCATTTACGCCAGTTATGATTGTGTAAAACCGTATTCTCTTGCCCTTCTGCCGGATAGATCGTACATACCATACAATAATTCCACTCCGGAAAAGAACGGTGTTATTAACCAATTACTTAACCTTCAACCCATGTGTAAACCAATTAGCCCTCTTACTAAGATTGCAGCACTGCTGTTACCCTTGCTTCAATTGTTCATCATGCCATCCATGGGCCAGGTAACCTGGCCGGCTACCCAGCTTCTGCCCTCCTTTCCTGCAACCGCGCAAACGCAGGACCTGATCATTCTCCGGGAAACCACCTCGCGCTGGGAAGGTGAAGGCTCTTCGCTGGGCCACCATACCGGCCGCTTAGAAACGGATGGCTGGCTTTGCCAAACCGGGATCGATGCGCCTAATGAGCATATGATCTTTGGCCCCTATGATACCAATACGCCGGCCGGCCCTAATGTAGCGGAGTTCCGCATGAAGATCGATAACAACACTGCAAACGACGATTCTGTGGTGGATATTGATGTAAGAAATGCTACGACCGGCCAGATCCTTGCCGCGCAAACCATTACCCGCAGGCAGTTCCCCATAGCCTCCAACTACACCAGCTTTACGCTGCCCTTTACAATGCCGGCAGCTAATCAATCACTTGAGCTGCGCATCTATTGGCGGGGAGCGGCTTATATAAAGGTAGACTGGGTTGGCCTGCAGCAAAACAACTCCTCCGCCGAAATGTACCTGTTTGCTTCGCTGAAAGGCATTGTTAACAGAACACAACCGCGTATCTTTTCTTATGAAGGAGATGCATTTGCAGAAGGGCAATACACCTGGCTGCAGTCATTAGGTTTAAGCTGGTCTGAGCCTGCAGACAAATGGGACCTGATCACTAAATACCGCAGTGAATTATCCGGGTTAATTGTTTACGATCCGGCACAGATCCACACCGTTAACCTGGCAACCGTGCTGGCCAAAGACAGGAAAGCCCTCATAGCCTCGCCGGATTTGCTGTCAAGGCTAACCTCCGCCCCCTATAATTTACCGGTGCTGCTGGATCTGCGCGGGCAGTATAGCAGTAAGCTGCAGGTATACCAGGCAATTTATAATACTTACTGGCCCAATATTGATCACCGTTTATTAATAGGGTTAAACCCGGAGGTGCATAAAGCGGCCATGCGGGAATATGCTACTGCATTGGGCGCCGCAGTTATATGGCTGGATCCCAATGTAGCAGCTGAAAGCACCTTGCTGAACAGCTTTTTATCCTCCATGCCGGCGGGCGCCAACTACATGGGCTGGTGGCCGGAAGAAGCCCCTGGGGTACAAAGGGCCTCCAGCTATGGCATTGCAACCGTTGCAAGTGACTGGGCTACCAACCTCACGGTGCATAGCGGTATGCCCAGAACCGTAAATCTTAAACCGATGCCTCCGAAACCGGCCCTGCAGAATAAGATCTACGTGGCTTTTATATTAAGTGATGGCGATAACTTACAGTATGTAGAGCACCTTATGCGTAAGCTGTGGAGCAATCCTGACCGTGGCGCAGTTCCCATAGGATGGACCCTCTCCCCCGCCATGCTGGATGCCATGCCCGGGGCGCTCAATTACTTATGGCAAAGCTCCACCAATAATGACAACCTGATCTCCGGGCCCTCCGGTTACGGTTACGCCTATCCCAACAGCTGGCCCTCTCAAAGCTCGCTGAACCAGTTTGTGGCTAAAACGGAAGACTATAACAAGCGTGCGGGCTTTAGGGTTATTACCATTTGGAATACTATTACCGGCGGTATAAATCAAAATGTTGGGGAAACCTTTGCCAGTTATGCGCCAACAACGCTTGGCCTTACTGCCCAGAATACAGGCGGCGGGCTTACCATTTACAATAACAGCCTGCCGGGCATGGCGCTTTCCTGCAATTACTGCACAAATGAGCAGGCCATGAAAGATCATATTGCCTCTGCTGCTGCCGGGTGGAATGGCAGCTCACCACGTTTCATTATCATACAGGCGCAGCCCTGGCAGGATGTAACGCCTACCAGCTTTAAGAACGTGGCTAATTCGCTTAATGCAGATTATATAGTAGTGCGCCCGGATCATATTTTTCAGCTGATCCGTGAAGCCAATGGCCTTCCCACTGATCCGGGGCCTGTGCCTTTGGTGAAGCTATTGCAGACCACAGGCACGCACGCCGGCAGGTAAGCACATACAGGCCTGTTCCCTGACTTTATGCCGTAGCCGGATCATAGTTCCGCTTACGATATTCTGTAGGGCGCAGGCCTGTTTTTTCTTTAAAGATCTTGGAGAAATAAAAGCTCGACTCAAAATTAAGCGCTATTGAAATTTCTTTAACAGGCACATTGCTGTTGCTCAGCAGGTCTTTAGCCTTTTCAATTTTCAGCTGCAGGTAATACTGGCCCGGCGATAGCCCCGTGTAATTCTTAAATAGTTTTCTGAACCAGGAATAACCCACATTCAATTCCTGCGCAGCCTGTTCCGGTGAGTAGGGATTGCTGATGTTTGACCGGAATAACAGTCTTGACCGGTTGATGATATTTTCCGCTTCCTTGTTTTCAGCAGTACTTTGCTTTAGGGCAGCATGACAAGCCCCTATCAAATGCAGCACCGCGCCCGATACCAGGGGCTGATAACCGGATCTTTCCTCCCTGGTTTTTTCAATAATGCAATTATAGATATTGAAAATGCTGTCATTAAAACCAATATAAAGGCATGGATTATCGGGCCGCAGGTAACCTGATGTTACCAGGTTGTCAATAATATCTCCTTTTATACCCACCCAGTACTCATCCCAGCCGGTATGGCTATCCGGTTTGTAGCGGTGCCTTTCATTCGGGAACAGCATAATGATAGTTCCGGCCTTAATAATGGTTTGTTTATAGCTATCGGATTCAAAAATACCCTGCCCGTTGGTAATATATATTACCTGGTACTCCTGCAAAACGCGCCAGCTGTTCCAGTTAAAGTTATGATGTGCCGGATGATCTTTAAAAGGGTAATCGTTCGTGGCTTCAATATGCGTGCACCCAGCATTTAAAACCGTTAATCCCCAGCTCTCATCTTCTTTACTAACCGGAAGATATTTATAATAATTGACCATAACACCCCGGTATTATAAATGTATAACATGCTCAAAGGCCCAGGCAGCCACCGTTGCCCGGTACCTGATAAAGCTAATAATGATTTCTGAAGTGACAAGTAAAAATATCAAAAAGTGCAGGCGATTTATCAAATTGTTGATGCTCACTATCCTACTTTTAATACGCTGAATATTTGTTCATAAACAGATCCTCTTTCCACGCATCGCAACCAAATACAAATGATACATATAGTTACGGGGCAATCGCCAATTATCCAGGCCTGATCCATTATTCATTATTAATCTAAAACTACGTTATGCAAAGTAAATTTTTACTTAATACAGGTAAAATGCTGACGGCGCTGCTAGCCGCGCTATTATTTTATCTGCCTTCCACGGCACAAACACCATTCGTACTATCGGCTAATGTGGTGGATTCAGTAAGCGCCGAACCCATCTTAGGCGCATTTGTTATGATCGTGGGTACTCATACCGGTACACAAACAGATACCAAAGGCCATTTTAATCTGAACGTTACTAAAGGAGCCACCCTTTCCATCAAATGCATGGGTTATAATGAGCGGCGGATTGTTGTGGGAGATAGCGGCCCTATAGTGGTTAAAATGACGGCAACATCCGAAAGCCTGAAAGAGGTGGTGGTGCTGGCTTATGGCGCGCAGCGCAAAGCCGATATTACAGCAGCCATTTCACAGGTAGATCTTACTAAGTCGCAGGGAATACCGGCATCCAATATAGGCCGCCTTTTACAAGGACAGGCGCCGGGCGTTGTAGCCAAGCAAACCACCGGCCAGCCGGGGCGTGAGCTGCAGGTGGAGATCCGCGGTAACAGCTCATTGGGCGCAACCAGCGACCCGCTTTATGTGGTAGACGGTTTCCCGGTAGGTACCAGTGTGGGCAACTCTTTAAACTCAAACGATATTGAAAGCATCACCGTATTAAAAGATGCCGCATCCACTTCGGTTTATGGATCAAGAGGCGCCAATGGCGTAGTGCTCATCACCACCAAAAGCGGTAAAAAAGATGGTTATAAATTAACCGTTAGCAGCAATACCGGCATGGCCAATGTGCCCGGTTCCAGGCGGGTACATGTGCTCAACGGCCCCGATTTTGCCCAGTTCCAGAAAGATGTATTTTCTGATAAGATCCGGTATTTCCAGCACCGGGAGCCGCGGCCTGACGAAATTCCGGAAGACTTCAGGAACCCGGAACAAACCACTACTTCTACCGACTGGTATAAAGAGATCCTGAACCAGAACGCGCTGTTTAATGATTATAACATCTCACTCACCAACGGTTCTGAAAAATCAAGCTCCTATATCTCTATGGGTTACCTGGATCAGCAGGGATCGCTGATCAATACAAATTTCACCAGGGTAACCGCAAGGGCCAACCTGGATGGCAGGCCCAATAAATTCATAAACTTTGGCCTGCACCTTTCCAGCGCTTACTCATGGGCTAAGAACAGCGATGCCATTGCAGGAGGTTTTGGCAGCAACATTGTTGACCAGGCACTGTTAATGGATCCCAGGGAACCGGTATACAATGAAGACGGCTCTTTTAACAGCTACATTGGCGGGCATGATAATATTTTCGGGTTCCCCAACCCGGTACAGCGTTTACAGCAGGAGCTGCATAAGCAATACAAAGCCAATCTTACCGGCAATGCTTACATTGATATTAAACCAATAAAGAACATCACCATCCGTACAAACCTGAACGGGATGTTTGATAATATGCGCAATCATGATTTCACCCCGTCAGGCGTAGCCGGCTTTAACAGCGCCCCGCCACGTTTGGCCACCGGCGGTGAATATTATTATAATACCCTGAATTATGGAATGGATAACCTGGTCACCTATAGCCCGCAGTTTAAAGACCATAAGCTGGAGCTGACCGTGGGTCACATCTTCCAGAAGAATACGCTCAATACCGGCAATGCCACAGGCAACCAGTATCCTGACGACCTGGTGGAGTATGTTTCTGCAGCCAACCAGCGAGATGGCAGCTCCGGCATGGAAGCATTTACCATCGAAAGCTTTTTGTCCAGGATTAACTATTCCTTTAAAGGTAAATACCTTTTAACAGCCGCTTTTAACCGCGAGGCCAGCTCCCGTTTCGGCAGCAATAACCGCTGGGGAAGCTTTCCCTCTGCATCCGTGGGCTGGCGCATTTCGCAGGAGAAGTTTTTTCCTAAAACCAAATGGCTGGATGACCTGAAGCTGAGGGCCAGCTATGGTATTACCGGTAATAACAATATTGGTAACTATACCTCGCAGGCAAACATCAATACCAGCAACTATGTGATCGGCAATACAGTAGTACCGGGTGCCACTATCGGCTCGTTCCCGAACGTTAACCTGGGCTGGGAACAGTCAAAACAATTGGATATTGGTGTAGACCTGAGCGTATTGCAGGGAAAGATCACTTTCACCGGCGAGTACTACCGCAAGCTTACCACCAATATGCTGCTAAATGTGGAAGTGCCGGCTGTTGCAGGTTTCGGCAACATCATCACCAACATTGGCAAGCTGCAGAATAAAGGCGTTGAATTTGGCGTAAACTACCGCGACCGGTTTGGCGATGTTACTTTCAATACCGGTTTCAACATGTCATTTAACCGCAATAAGGTATTAGCTATAGACGGCGACCGGAACTCACTGTTAACAGGCGCTTTTTATGATGGTTATAACATTAGCCAGGTGGGCCAGCCTATTGGTATGTTCTATGGCTTCCAGGTGCTGGGTATTTACCAGAACCAGGCGCAGATAGATGCTTCACCGCATAACCCGAACAATATTCCCGGCACCTACCAGTATTTTGATGGGAATGGCGATGGTGTGATCTCTTATGATACACAGGATATGGTGGTGATCGGTAACCCCAACCCCAGGTATACCTGGGGCTGGAACTGGAACGCCGGTTACAAACGTTTTGACCTGAGCATGCTGCTGAACGGATCACAGGGCGGGCAGTTATACCGCGCCGTTGAAATGAACCTGGCCAATATAGATGGTGTGTTTAACGTGCTTACTGATGTAAAGGACCGCTGGAGGTCAGAGCAGCAGCCAGGTACCGGCAAATGGCCCGGATCAAATACCTACTACTTTACCCGCGAATCAAATTCAAAATATGTGTACAGCGGCAGCTATATGTGGATCAAGAACATAACCCTGGGCTACACCATACCGCGGATCAGGAATACTTTTGATGCCAAAGTTTTTCTAAGTGTTGATAATGCATTCCTGTTCACCAGCTACCCGGGCAATAACCCCGAGGTGAACGCAGCAAGGACCAACAATAGCAACGATGTAATAAGCCCGGGCAGGGACGGCGAATCATATCCTGTTCCAAGAACTATATCCATCGGCACACGGATTAACTTTTAATCTTAAAACTGAACGTCATGAAAAATTTATATAAAATATCCATACTGCTGGGCCTTTTGGCTACCGCATCATCCTGTAAAAAATCATTTCTGGATCTGTCGGATCCTACCAAAAAGAACGCTGATAAATTTTATAAGGATGAAGACCAGGTAAAACAGGCTGTTAGCGGTGCATACAGCTCACTGCAGGATCATGTGAACAGCCAGTATATTTTTGCTGAAATGTCGTCAGACAACACCACCATCCAGCTAAACCCATCAGACAGGGGGCAAACGGACCGTGTGGAGGCTTTTGAATTCTGGAACGTAACCGCCACCAATGTAAACATTGCGGATATGTACAATCAATCGTACAACGCCCTTTACAACATCAACTTTGCATTGGCAAAAATTGAAGGCGTTACCGCTATCAGCGATGCTAAAAAGGCCCAGTATAAAGGTGAGCTGCAGTTTATGCGTGCTTATTATTACTTTAACCTGGTGCGTTACTTTGGCGGGGTAGTGTTAATTACTGAGCCCTTAGCCAACTCGTCCGACGCATTTAAAACAGCCCGTGCAACAGAAGCAGAAGTGTATGCGCAGATCATTAAAGACCTTACGGAAGCAGCTAACAGCCTGCCCGAAAAAAGCGCTTATGCTGCTGCGGATCTTGGCAGGGCATCAAAAGGTTCCGCATTAGGCTTATTGGGCAAAGTTTATCTGACCATGAAAGACTATGCGAAAGCTGAAAGTACGCTCCGGGAAGTATTAACGCTGGGGTACTCGCTTGTTGCAAACTATGCGGATGTATTTGCCATCAACAATAAGAATAACATTGAATCCTTATTTGAAGTGCAGTACCAGGGCGGCAATAACCTGGGTGAGTGGAGCAGCTTCATTTATACATTTGCTCCAAGAAATTCTGAAGGCGCTGTAACAGGTTTCCCTACCAGCCGCCCCGCGGGCTGGAACATCCCAACCAGGAACATTATCAGTGAGTTTGAGGCGAATGATCAACGCAAGGCAGTAGCTTTAAAAGAAGGTTATACAAATGCAGCAGGTACCTTTGTGGCCATTCCTTTTGTAAATAAATACAATCACCCGCACACCATTGAAGGCCGTACAGACGATAACTGGCCGGTGCTCAGGTATGCCGATGTATTACTGATGCTGGCCGAAGCCATTAATGAACAACGGGGCCCGGGCGATGCATACCAGTATCTTAACCAGGTAAGAAGAAGGGCCGGCCTTGCCGACCGGACGGCATTAAGCCAGGAGAGCTTCCGCACAGCGATCCGGCATGAGCGCCGGGTAGAGCTGGCATTTGAAAATGACCGTTGGTTTGATCTGAAACGCGCTTTCACCAGCACACAGATGGCAGCCATTTTAAATGCCCACGGGCAGGCGGAAAAAGCATCGCCCACAGTAGACAGGGGCGGTGTACCCTTCACCGCTAACGATTATAAGTTTGATGAATATGAAGCGCTGTACCCGATTCCTGACAGGCAGCTTTTCCTGGATGAGAACCTTAAACAAAATCCCGGTTATTAAATCCCCCGTTATGAAAACATTTCTTACGCTGGCCCTTATTTTTGCAGGTACGCTTGCTAACGCGCAGGGCCCGCAGCTAAACGTAAACTGGAATGAGAAGGTCATGGTTTCAGCATCAACGCCTACCCTGCAGGTGGTTGGCAACCCTATGCTGCGCCGCAAGGCAGCCATGCACGATGGCGCCTTTAATGCCCTGCGCGATCTGCAGGCCGACTATGTCAGGTATGTGCCCTGGTTTCCTTACCCCAGGCTGGCTGTGGCCGAACTGGAAGCACCCGGCAAAAGCGCTACTTCATGGGATTTTAGTTTGATAGACCCCATGACAATAGACTTCCTGGAAAACACCAAAGGGCACACGGTAATGATGAATTTCAGCACCATACCTCAATGGATGTTTAAAACGGAAAAGCCTGTCGCCTACCCCGATGATCCTAACCAGGTAAGCTGGGGTTACGGCGGTGGAAAAGAGCTGCGCGATACTACTTTAAAAGAGCTAACCGGTTATTATGTAAGGCTGATAAGCTGGTACACAAAAGGTGGTTTTACCGATGAACTGGGCAAGTACCACAGCTCCGGCTATCATTATAATTTCCCTTACTGGGAGGTATTAAATGAACCGGACCTGGAACATAACATGTCGCCGCAAACGTATACCAGATTATATGATGCCATAGTAAGCGCCCTGAAACCTTTAATGCCGAAAACTAAATTCGTGGGCCTGGCATTGGCCGCTGAAAGCCCGGGGTGGTTTGAATATTTCCTGAACCCGGCCAACCATAAACCCGGTGTGCCGCTTGATATGATCTCCTATCATTGTTATGCAGGAGCCAATCCCAACCAGCAATTTGATGCATATGAGTATACCATTTTTGACAAGGCAGAAAGTTTTATAAACAGTGTGGCTTATATTGAGAACATCCGCAAGCGCCTGGCGCCGCGCACGCGCACAGATGTAAATGAGCTGGGCACTTTTGTAAGTAGTGAAATGCGTAACCGGCCTATTGATCCATTGTTCTTTAACCTGTCTGCAAGTGTGTATGCCTATTTCTTCATAGAGCTGTCTAAAGCAGGTATTGATATTATTGGCGAATCGCAGCTGGTAGGTTTCCCTACCCAGTTTCCGGATGTAACCATGATCAATTATGAAAACAATAAGCCTAACCCGCGCTACTGGGTTTTAAAACTGATCAAAGATAATATTCCGGCAGGCAGCACCCTGGTGGGTACAAATGTAGCGGCCAATAACGGGAACGATATTTTAGCGCAGGCATTTGTAGTACAGGGTGTAAAAAAGGTGCTGCTGCTGAATAAGCGGAATAAAACGGTCAGCCTGCAGCTACCGGCGGAGTTTACAGGTGCTAAGGTAAGTACGGTGGACAGTGACTCCGGCGATAACGAAGCAATAGCCACTGTGATTAACGGTGAAGTTACCACGTTAAAACCTTTCGCAGTAAAGCTCATTACACTCAATAGATAACAGGTATACAGCCGGGCCGCAGAGCAGCAATACCAATGGCGGATAACCCGGCTGTTTTTACACCAGCCATCAGATAATACATACCAGGATGTTTAGAAAGTTTATACTATTTTCCATTTGCTTTTTAAGCCTTTTAACCATGGCCAATGCCCAGTTAAAAACAATGAAAGCAAACTTTTTTCACCCGCCGGACCGCTATAAACCAGGTGTATACTGGTATTTTATGGATGGTAACATGTCTGCAGCAACCATTACAAAAGACCTGGAATCCATGAAAAAGGCGGGCATCGGGAACCTGATCTTCCTGGAAGTAAATGTAGGTATCCCTGCCGGCCCGGTAACATTTCTGAGTAATGAATGGACCTCGCTTTTTGTACACGCTGAAAAAGAGGCCCGCCGCCTGGGCATTGAAATAACGCTGGGCATCGGCCCCGGATGGACCGGCAGCGGCGGCCCATGGGTAAAAGCCAGCCAGTCTATGCAGCACCTGGTATGCAGCCAGGTTACTGTAACTGCAGGCGAAAACAAAAAAATTGTTTTACCGGTACCCCCGCCTAAAACGCCCTTCTTCGGAGAGGACGGCCTTACACCTGCGGTTAAAAAAGAATGGTTAGCATACTATGAGGATGTAGCAGTTTTAGCTTTCCCCTTAATCACACAGGATACCCTTATAAAAGACTACGAAGAAAAGGCGCTGTACTATCGTGCACCCTACAGCTCCGGTGTGGTTAAACCATACCTGCCCTCCCCTTCCAATATGAACGATGATAAAAACGCGATTAATAAAAGCGGGATCATTGACATCAGCAGCAAAATGCAGCCGGATGGTACGCTGAACTGGCAACCGCCATCAGGCAAATGGACAGTGATGCGTTTTGTGAGCCGCAACAACGGGGCCATTACGCGCCCCGCGCCAGTACCGGGTTTGGGCCTGGAAGCGGATAAGTTTGATACCATAGCCCTGAACCAGCACCTGGAACATTATGTTGGTTACCTGCTGAATAAAATAGGTAAGCCAGATAAAAATGCGCCGGGCGGTTTAAAGCGCCTGCACATGGATAGCTGGGAAATGGGCGCGCAAAACTGGACCGCTTTATTCAGGAAAGAATTTATAAAGAGAAGAGGTTACGACCCGCTAAAATACTACCCCGTTTATGCCGGCAATGTTGTTGGCAGCCTGGAAGAAAGCGAACGTTTTTTGTGGGACCTGCGGCAAACCGCGCAGGAGCTTGTGTTGAAGAACCATGCACAGCATGTAAAAGCTTATGCCAAACGTCACCAGCTATCACTGTCCATTGAGCCGTATGACATGACGCCCACAGCCGATCTGGAGCTGGGCGCCATTGCCGATGTACCCATGGCAGAGTTCTGGAGCAAAGGTTTTGGTTTTAATGCAACCTATAGCGTTATTGAATCCACCTCCATCGGGCACGTAAATGGTAAATCGCTGATACCAGCGGAAGCCTTTACCGCAGAGGGTGAAGGCTGGAAACAGCATCCTACATCTATGAAAAACCAGGGCGACTGGGCTTTTGCAGCGGGCATTAACCGTTTTGTATATCACACTTTTCAGAACCAGTTCCTGGCTGATTCATTAAAGCCCGGCGCCACCATGGGCCCCTACGGCGTTCATTGGGACCGCGGGCAAACCTGGTGGCCAATGGTAAGCGCTTATCATGATTATGTTACGCGCTGCCAATACATATTACAGCAGGGCCGCACAGTAGCCGATGTACTTTATCTTACACCAGAAGGTTCGCCACTGGTATTTGTACCGCCTGCATCGGCCATTATAGGTGATACCATAGGTGACAGAAAAGGTTACAACTTTGATGGCTGCGCACCCGGCCAGCTAATGAAGGCCACTGTAAAAGACCAGCAGGTAGTATTCCCCGGTGGGGCCAGCTACCGCTTATTGGTGTTACCCATTTATGCATCCATGACACCGCAGCTGCTGACTAAAATAGGCGAGCTGGTTAAACAGGGTGCCACAGTGGTAGGCAATCCCCCCTTACGTGCGCCAGGTCTGACGAACTACCCCGCCTGCGATCAGCAGGTTGCTGCTTTAAGCAAAACCATCTGGGGAGCCGCTGTTCCACCGGATGATAT
Organism: Chitinophaga sp. GbtcB8; assembly: GCF_019091455.1. GTDB lineage: Bacteria > Bacteroidota > Bacteroidia > Chitinophagales > Chitinophagaceae > Chitinophaga. The sequence continues at coordinate 146,464 of NZ_JAGXJN010000009.1, read as the reverse complement.
GGTACAGCGGAAATATGGCCAGGGTACTATCATCTGGGGCAAAGCTACCAGCGCCAAACCGGATAATCTGTACCCGCATTATGATCTTACAGCAGGTATTCTCAGATCAAAAGGTTTGGCTGAAGATTTTACAGCAAACGGCGATCTGCGGTACACCCACCGTACTGCTCCTGGCTGGGATATTTACTTTGTATCCAACAAAACAAACAGTCCGGTTAAAACAATCGCGCAGTTCCGCACTGCAAAAGGCGCTCCTGAACTATGGAACGCCGTTACCGGTAAAACCAGCCCGGTAACCGCCTTTGAAAAAACAAATAACATCACATCCGTTGCCTTACAGCTGGATGCCTTTGAAAGCGCATTCATCGTATTTGCCAAAGAACATACCTGGCAGTCCAGCGGCATGGAAAATAACGTTTACCTACAAACGCTGCAAACACTAAACGGCCCCTGGGAACTAAGCTTTGACCCTAAATGGGGCGGGCCTGCGTTTACCGTGTTTGATGAGCTTACCGATTGGAGCCGCAACAGCAACGAAGGGATCAAATACTATTCAGGCGCGGCAGTGTATCACAAAAAATTTGATTTAGCTGAAACAACTGAAGGGCCTTTGTATCTTGAGCTTGGAGAGGTGAAGAACATGGCCCGCGTAACCTTAAATGGCAAAGATCTTGGCATTGTGTGGACCGCACCCTGGAAGGTAGATATTTCCGGGGCGGTGCAGCAAAAAAATAACGATCTTAAGATTGAAGTAATTAATCTTTGGGCTAACCGCTTAATTGGCGACGAGAAAAAACCATACGATGGTATTGTTGATGGAAAGTGGCCGGAATGGTTGCTGAAAGGCCAGCCCCGCACCAGTGGCAGGTATACCTTTACATCCACCAGGCAGTATAACGCAAATTCACCTTTGTTAGCCTCCGGTTTAATGGGGCCTGTAAAGATCACCTGTCAGTTAAAAAAGAAAAATTAATGAATAAACGTACGAGTGTAAAAGCCGGCTTGTTCGGTATAGGCCTGCAGGCCTACTGGGATCAGTTCACCGGGTTAAAGGACCGCTTAACCGGTTATATCAATGCAGTGGCAAAGAATATGGAAAGCTTTGACGCAGAGATCATTAACCTGGGCCTGATAGATACCCCGGAAAAAGCATTTGAAGCAGGGAGCACGTTTAAGTGCGCAGATGTGGATATATTGTTCCTATACGTTTCTACCTATGCCCTCTCGGCCACAGTGTTGCCCGTGGTAAGAAAAGCGAACGTGCCGGTTATTGTATTAAACCTGTCGCCGGAAGCAAGTATAGATTATGCCAGTTTTAATAAACTAAAGGACCGCACTGCCATGACGGGCGAATGGCTGGCGCATTGCTCATCCTGCTCCGTACCGGAAATAGCAAACCTGTTCACCCGTTGTAAGATCCCCTTTTACCAGGTAACCGGCATGCTTAACCACGACCCGCACGTTTGGAGCGAGGTAAAGGATTGGATAGATGCGGCAAGGGTAGCGCGTATCATGTATCACAACAGGCTGGGTATAATGGGTAATTACTATAGCGGCATGATGGATATTTACACGGATCTTACCCTGCAGTGCGCCACATTTGGCGGTCATATGGAAGTGATAGAAGTAGATGAGCTCTCCGGTTTGCGCGAATTAGTAACAGCAGAAGAGATAACAGCCAAATTGCAGGAAATTGAAAAAACCTTTGAAGTGCAGCCAGATTGTTCGCCCTCGGAATTGAACCGCGCCGCCCAAACCGCTGTGGCGCTGGATAAGCTGGTACACAAGTATCAGCTGGGCTCACTCGCTTATTATCATAAAGGAAGCGGCAACGCGGCTAATGAAAATACAGTCAGCTCCGTAATAGTAGGTAATTCACTGTTAACAGGTAAAAATATACCCGTGGCAGGTGAGTATGAGATCAAGAATGCACAGGCCATGAAGATCATGGATAGTTTTGGTACAGGTGGTTCCTTCACTGAATATTACGCTATGGATTATAACGACGATGTAGTGCTGATGGGGCACGATGGGCCCTGCCATCCGGGCGTAGCGGAAGGCAGGATCAAGCTTAAACCCTTACAGGTATACCATGGCAAGGTAGGCAACGGCTTGTCAGTAGAAATGTCGGTTTGTTATGGGCCGGTTACCTTGCTGTCAGTAGTAGAAACTGGCGATGGTGCGCTTAAATTGCTGATTGCGGAAGGCGAATCAGTGCCGGGCCCTATTTTGGAAATTGGCAATACCAACAGCCGCTACAGGTTCCCGGGTGGCGCCAGGAGTTTTGTTGAATCCTGGAACAAACAGGGGCCCGCACATCATTGTGCCATAGGCCGCGGCCATATTGCATCAAAGATCAAAAAGCTGGGTGAGATCCTGAAAGTAGCTACAGTGCAGGTTTGCTGAATCGTCATTGCGAGAAGCGGAGCGAGGGAACAGTGTGTAGGGCGACGAAGCAATGACGGGTATAAGATCATGTTAAATATCAAAAAGTCCTGAGGAATGCCGTTTATTAAACAAGTGAATACTATCCGTTCTTTAATATTGTTGACCAGCCTCACATTGAGCGCTTGTGTAGCTAAAAAACAGCTGTCATCAAATAATACAGTAAAACCTTTGTCCGGCCTTGAAGCTGTTTTCACCAACATCCCCGATACCGTGCAAACCAGTATTTACTGGTATTGGATCTCAGATAATATCTCTAAAGAAGGAGTGATCCGCGATCTTGAATCAATGAAAAAGGTTGGGATCAACAGGGCTTTTATCGGCAATATCTGGCAGGACGATGTACCTGCCGGGAAAGTAAAGATCTTTACACCGGAATGGTGGGATATCCTTCATGCAGCACTCAAAAAAGCAACGGAGCTGAATATAGAAATAGGCATCTTCAACAGCCCCGGATGGAGCCAGTCCGGAGGCCCATGGGTGAAGCCGGAACAGGCCATGCGTTATCTTACCACTACCAGCATCATGGTAAAGGGCCCGGCAAAGTTCAGCAGGAAGCTGGATCAACCTGTAAAAGATTTCCAGGATGTAAGGCTGATCGCCTATCCGGCAGATCCGCTCTTTGAAGAAAACATCGCCAATAAAAAAACCGTTCTGACAAGCGCACCAGCGCTGGATGGGTTAAATAAATTATTGGATGGCAATGATACTATCGGCATTGTATTAACACACTCCGCCCCTTACACTATAAACATAACATTAGAGCAGCCGTATACAGTACGCAGCCTGGTAATTGTGCCTAACCGCAACGAGATGAGCCTGAGTGGCGAGCTGCAGGCTAAGATCAACGGAGCTTACACCACCATAAAACACTTTACAATAGACCGCAGCAATAGCCAGCTCAATGTTGGCTTTAACCCTTACGGTCCGGGTGCAGTAGCATTACCGGTTACTACTTCGCAAAACTTCAGGCTGGTGTTGAACAAGTATTCAAACAACTGCGGTATTGCCGAGATCAGGTTATCGCCAAAACAGGTAGTTGAAGATTATATAGAAAAAACGTTTGCTAAAATGTGGCAAACACCGTTCCCTTACTGGAATGCTTACCAATGGGCGCCAGCGCTGGTTGCTACCGGTAATGAAGGGGTTATTGACCCGGCTAAGGTAATTGATATTTCCAGGTACCTGGCGGCAGATGGAACACTTACCTGGGACGTACCTGCCGGTAACTGGATGATAGAGCGGAGCGGCATGACACCCACCCAGGTACGCAATGCGCCCGCATCACCGGAAGGTACTGGCTTAGAAGCTGACAAGATGAGCAAAGAACATATCAAAGCGCATTTTGACGCCTACCTGGGAGAAATTCTCAGGCGCATACCTGCTGAAGACCGGAAAACATGGAAAGTGACTGTGGAAGACAGTTATGAAACCGGCGGCCAGAACTGGACAGATGATTTCATTGAAAAGTTTAAAAAAACCTATGCTTACGATCCGGTACCCTATATCCCAGTGATGCAGGGCAGCGTAGTTGGCAGCGCAGATCAGTCTGACCGTTTTTTGTGGGATGTAAGACGTTTGATCGCAGATAATGTGGCTTACGAATATGTAGGCGGGTTACGGGAAATAAGCCACCAGCATGGTCTGAGAACCTGGCTGGAAAATTATGGTCACTGGGGCTTTCCTGGTGAGTTCCTGCAGTACGGCGGGCAGTCTGACGAGATTGGCGGTGAGTTCTGGAGTGAAGGCATGCTGGGCGACATTGAGAACAGGGCCGCATCATCTGCCGCACACATTTATGGTAAAACAAAAGTATCTGCTGAATCCTTTACCTGTGCAGGCGCTCCATTTTCGCGCTACCCCGCGGTAATGAAACAACGTGCCGACCGCTTTTTCACAGAAGGAATAAATAACACGCTGCTGCACGTATACATTAGCCAGCCTGCTGATAATAAAGCGCCGGGTTTAAATGCTTTTTTTGGAAATGAGTTTAACCGGTTGAATACCTGGTTTTACGATATGGACATCTTTTTAAAATACATCAAAAGGTGTAACATGATGTTACAACAGGGTAAATATGTAGCCGATGTTGCCTACTTCATTGGTGAAGATGCTCCCAAAATGACCGGCACACAGGATCCTAAATTACCCAACGGTTACTCGTTCGATTATATCAATGCAGAGGTGATACAAACAAGGCTTAGCATCAGCAACGGCAAATTAACGCTGCCCGATGGTTTGTCGTACAGCATATTAGTGTTGCCGCCACTGACAACCATCAGGCCCGCACTTTTGAAAAAAATTAAGGAGCTGGTATTAGCAGGAGCAGTAGTGTTAGGACCCAAACCGGCTACATCACCCAGCCTGGAGAACTATCCGGCAGCAGACCAGGAAGTAGCCCGCCTTGCCGGCGAGCTTTGGGGAAACATTGATGGTAATACCGTTAAGATAAACAAGGTAGGCAAAGGAATGATATTAAGCGGCATGGATCTGCAGCAGGCGCTTAACCTGGTGAATGTTAAGCCGGACTTTAAAGTAACATCAACTGATCCGGTACTCTTTATTCACCGTGATCTGAAAGAAGGCCAGGTATACTTCATCTCCAACCAGGAAAACAGCAGCATAAACATACAACCGGAGTTCAGGGTAAGCGGCCTGGTACCCGAATGCTGGGATCCGGTGAGCGGTGGCAGGCAGGTAATTGAACAGTATTCCACAACAGCCGGATCAACTGTTGTGCCCATGCAGCTGGCCCCAATGGAAAGTGCATTTGTAGTTTTCAGAAAGAAAACATCCGGGCCGGTTAATACGCTTGCTAGTACAGCACCATCCCCGGCAGCTATTGCCATTAACACACCCTGGTCTGTAAAATTTGATGAGAAAATGGGCGGCCCCCTGAATGCAGTGAAATTTGATAGCCTTACAGATTGGTCTGTTCACCCGAACGACAGTATCCGTTATTACTCCGGAGCAGCGGTATATCGCAATAGCTTTACATGGCAGGGAACAGGTAAAGCCAGCCAGGTGTTCCTGGATCTTGGTATGGTTAAGGCCATTGCAAAGGTCAGGATCAATGATGTGGAAGTTGGCGGCGTATGGACAGCGCCCTATAAGGTTGATATAACGGCTGCACTTAAACCGGGAAAGAACACCATCACTATTAAAGTGGTAAACACCTGGGTTAACCGCCTTATAGGCGATAGTGAGCTGCCTGTCACTAAACGCAGCACCTGGACCATCCATAATCCTTATAACAATAAAAGCGCCTTGCAATCATCGGGCTTGCTGGGCCCTGTAAAGCTGGAAGTAAAGGACCGGTCCATACCCGGACAATATCAAAAATGATCTATTCTTTTCTCAGGCTTTCCACCGGGTTCGCCATGGCGGCCCTGATAGCCTGGTAGCTGACCGTTAATATGGCAATGGCTACGGATAAGCAGCACGCAAGTGCAAATACCCACCATTGGATACTAACGCGGTATTCATAACTCTGCAACCATTTATCCATACACCAGTAGGATAATGGAGCTGCTATTATAAATGAGATAATAACCAGCTTTACAAAATCTTTAGATAATAAGGTAGTAATGCCCGTTATGGATGCGCCCAGTACTTTCCGTACACCGATCTCCCGGATCCTGTTCTCTGCCATATACGCAGCAAGACCAAATAAGCCCAGGCATGAGATAAAGATGGTAAGTCCTGCAAATAAAGCGGCTAAAGTTCCCTGGCGTTTTTCATTATCAAATTTCTGCGCATAGGCATCGTCTATGAACTTATATTCAAATGGATATTCCGGATTGTATTTTCTGAAAATAGTTTCTGCCTGTGCCAGGTTTTTTGCAGTAGCATTATTCCCGTTCAGTTTTATCTGTATCACCCGGAAGGTCATAAAGCTGCTCTTGGCGCCGCAGATCAATATTGGCCGGGTGGGTTCATAAGGGCTGGTAAGAATAAAATCTTTAATAACCCCCACAATATGCCAGTTAACACCCAGGTCGCTTACTACTTTACCAATGGGGTCTTTGAACTTCATTACTTTCAGCGCCGATTCATTTATAATTAACCCGGTTGAATCCGTAGGAAATTTTTTCAGATCAAAATCACGGCCCTGTACAAATTGCAGCCCTGCCGTAACACCCAGCCCTTCATCAGATAAATACCGGTCAAAGGAGGTTTTGTCATTCGGGTCCTTTCCCTCCCAATCCTGGCCCCAGCCATTGCTCCACCTTTCTGTAAGCGGCGAGTTTGTTTTTGTAATGGATTTAGCAACACCGGATTCCAGCAGCTCATTTTTTATCAGGGTGTAGTTCTTAGCAGTGGTACCCGTCATAAAAGTGTACACAAGATTATCTTTGTTATACCCCGTTTCCCGGTTACGGGCATAGTCTATCTGCTGTTTTACAATAATAGTGCAGATGATCAGAACAATGGCCGATGTGAACTGCAATACCACCAGCACTTTCCTGGGTGTTACCAGTGCATTCGCTTTTTTAAAGGTGCCTTTCAATACCTTAACAGGCTGGAAGGATGAAAGGAAGAATGCAGGGAAGCTGCCCGCTAACAGGCCCGTGAACAGGATGAACCCTATAAATGCCATCCAGGTATAGATATTACCATAGTTCAGGGATAGCTTTTTATCTGTAAGCTGGTTGTAAGCAGGTAAGCTTACCAGCACAATAATAATAGCTACCATACCTGCCAGGAAGGCAATAAAAACAGACTCCCCGATAAACTGGGTGATGAGCGTACTTTTCTGCGCGCCCACTACTTTCCGTATACCTACTTCCTTTGCCCGTTTTTCACTCCGTGCGGTGCTCAGGTTCATAAAATTGATGCAGGCGATCAATAATATCAGCCCTGCGATAATGCTGAATATTTTTATGAATGTGCTGCGCCCCCCGTTGTCTTCCGCGCCATTTGTAAAGCTTGAATACAAACGCCAGCGCTCAAGCGGGTAAATAAACAGCTCCCATTTCATTGTTTTGGCCTCATCACTATAGTGCTGTTTCAGGTCTTTTACTTTACGGTCTATAACAGCGGGGGTTACATTTGGCTTCAGCAGTACATAAGTAGGGGTGCTGTTATCATTCCAGCCATAGTCCTGTCCCTCCTCATATTTTATATAGGACCAGGGCAATAAGTAATCAAACTGGAACCGTGTATTGGTGGGCGGGTCTTTTACCACACCCGTAACGGTGTAATTATCTTTATTCTCGATCCTTATAATTTTCCCTATTGCATCTTCATTGCCGAAGAAGCTTTTAGCGGTTTTCTCCGTAAGCACCACGGAATGCACATCGTTCAGGGCCGTGAGGGGATTGCCCTTCAGCATCGGGAAGCTGAACATCTGCAGAAAACCCGTGTCCACTACCATCCCCGACTTCACTATTTTCTTTTCTCCAACTGAAAAAAGCAAATTACCATATGAATCCGCTCTTACCGTACGCTCTATTCCAGGCAGGTCTTTTTCCAGGGCGCGGGCTGTTGGTGCGGATACCGTATTCCAGCATGCCACCTTACCCTCAATAGGCACACGGTTCCACACCTCATAGATCCGGTCTTTCTTCTGATGAAACCCGTCGTAGCTTTGTTCATCGTATATCCACATAAAAATAAGTATGGCAGCAGCCATACCTACGGCAAGACCTGTAATATTGATGGCCGAAAACCCCTTATTACGCAGCAGGTTCCGGTAAGCGACTTTGAAAAAATTTCTAATCATGATAGATCAATCATTCAGTGAACTATAACAAACAAGATGGCGGAGGACTGCGCGCCAAGATAATGCCGTATATTCATTTGATTGATTTACAATGCAGTAATTATATTATAAATGGGGGTTTGTTCGGTTTTGAAACAAAACCTGTCCGCTTTTGAACACGCGTTATAAGGATCCACTGTGCAGCTTTCAGGACTGAAAGCTGCCCTCAATATTTTCTGTCCACCATTGCTGAACATTATTAACGGCATTGAAGGTTTCCTCCGGTGTTTGATCTACCAGAAAGGAAACAGTGAAGTTTTGATCGTTCATAATTTTTTATTGATGGTTTTAAAATGGCGGCGAATGTGGTTTTTTATTGCTTCTGCAATTTCCATTTTTCCAGCAGCTCCGAATTAAACCCGCCTTCTTTAGGATTGGGTGTTCCTTTTCCTGTAACAATCAGGTTACGCAGGCTGTTGTTGATGTAATTGCTCCATGCATCAAAACAAATCTTGTAGCATTCATAGTCAGGTACTAAACCCAGGTGAGTGAACTGAAGCTGGGTTTTGCCATCCTTTTCCGTGATCTCAAAAATGATCTTTGTATCCCTCCACTCAGTTTTATCCTCCGTGAAATCAAAATAGTTGTCCAATACCAGCCATACTACCCTTTTATAAGGCACGACTTCTGTTAATTTCAGTTTTGTAACATGAACATCTTTAAAGTGATACAAAAACTCCTCATTGAGCTTTTCTGTATTGCCTTCAATTTCTTCAGACCACCAGCCACGGGGGTTGTTAACGGCGTTGAAGACTTCTTTGGGTGTTTGGTCTACCAGGAAGGTAGTGCTAAAGGATGTACTCATTGTCAGAATATATTTTGATGGTTAAAAACTTTACTTAGCAAAAGTATCGTCTAAATATTACATTCCGGGGGTGCCAAATGGAAATTCTGATGGGTTGATTTGGACAGTACAAGTTGTTACCTTTATAAAAAGGAATTGCAATGAAACACCTTACCATCATAGTACCCGAAGGAGAGAATAACCTGAGCAGCATAGTGGGCACCTACAAAATATTTACCCGGGCCAATGAGTACTGGAAGGCAAGCGGCAGGAGTGAATTATTTAAAATTGAATTAGCCGGCATTTCAGATGAGGTGGAGTTCTATGGAGGTCTGTTTGCCGTACGGCCACAAACTCATATTTCCAGTATTAAAAAAACCAATCTTATTGTTATCCCTTCCCTGAATCATAACTATCAGAAAGCAGTGAAGGGTAACCAGCTGCTGATTGACTGGGTAGCGAAACAATATAAAGAGGGCGCTGAAATAGCCAGCATATGCACCGGTGCATTTATGCTGGCTTCTTCAGGCCTGCTGGATGGAAGGGCCTGTTCTACGCATTGGGCGGCTGCGGATAATTTCAGAACCATGTTTCCCAAAGTGAATTTACAGCCGGATAAGCTCATCACAGATGAAAACGGGATCTATACAAATGGCGGCGCCTATTCCTTCCTGAACCTGGTGTTATACCTGGTAGAGAAGTATTTTGACAGGCAAACCGCCATTTTTTGTTCCAAAGTATTTCAGATTGAAATGGACCGCCAAAGCCAATCCGCATTTACCATCTTTACCGGTCAAAAGCTGCATGGCGATGAAATGGTGAAACAGGCCCAGGCATATCTTGAAAGTAACCTGCAGGAAAAAATATCCATTGAACAGCTATCTTCCAAATTTGCTGTTGGCAGGCGCAACTTTGACAGGCGGTTCATTAAAGCCACCGGGAATACGCCCATTGAATATTCGCAAAGAGTAAAAATTGAATCGGCCAAAAAAGCCTTTGAAACCAGCCGCAAAACAATTAATGAAGTAATGTATGAGGTGGGTTATTCTGACCTGAAGGCATTCCGCGAGGTATTCAGGAAAATAACCGGGATGTCGCCGCTGGAATACAGGATGAGGTATAATAAAGAAGCGGTGGTTTAAGCGTGCGCCGGCAGCACTGCTACCCTCCTCTTTTGCCAGCTTACATAAGAAACCGCCAGCACCGCTAAATATCCTAATGCGCCAAAGCTTTGTGCAAGCGGGTCACCAGAGGCTATATGCGCAATGGGCGCAGAAATAAAGATGATCACAAAACCAAAATAAGCCCATTCTTTTATTCTGCTGCTAATGGGCGCTAATAATGCAAGGGCCCCTAAAAACTTAGCCAATGCCACCTCTATCCTGAAATAATCCGGAAACCCTAAATGCCGGCAGATCACTTTTACTTCTTCCCTGGTCATATAATTGTATGCCGACAATATTATCATTCCGGCTACTATGCTGGTAGATACCCAGTAGGTAATTTTAGTTGTTTTCAAAGTCTTAAATTTATTGGTTATAAATAACCATGCTGCAATTAACAGCGCCACTATCATATAGTAACTACTAAGCGTTGTCCGCCGGGAATATCCAGGTCCCACAGGCTGGCAATGTCTTTTAAATCTACGCTAACCGTTTCAACCTTTAGCTTACCTGCTGCCGCCAGTTTAAACATCTCCGGCAATATTTTTTTAAGCAATTCCTGTACTTCAGGTTTTGTCCAGCTACCCAAACCAGAGCCGGTCAGCTGCAGGTCTACGCTTCGTAAATTCTCTGCGGATAATTGAATAAGGTCGCCTGCCATAGAGCCAATAGATACAAACCGCGTTTTATAGGTGAACATGCCCTGCCCCTTAAAAGCGGAGAGGATGAGCTCTGCGGTATGCCCCCATAAATAATCCAGGATAATGTCAATAGGCGTGCGGTTATGAATGGCTTTTATTTGTGCAACAAAGGCTTCATCCTCCTGTTCCAGCGTAATAATTTCATCTGCCCCCAATGCCAGCAGGGACTGTAAGGTCTGTTTATTCCTGCCCGTTACAATTATTCTTTTTGCGCCGTAATATTTTGCTACCTGTACCGCTATTTTCCCGGTAAAACCCGTAGCGCCGTTTATTAACACGGTTTCGCCCTTTTTCATGCATGCCCGGAAGCGAAGCCCCATAGCAGATCCAAACACCGCATTGGGCAGGGCCGCTGCAGTAACATCATCAATACCTGACGGTAAGGGCACCATGCGGTCTTTTTCAATCACGGCTTTCTCTGCTATCATACCGGTTGCGCCAACGGCATACACCCGGGTGCCGTTTTCCAGCACGCCTACTCCATCGCCGCCAATAATGGTTGCCTGCTCCGGATCATTTTGTACTGAATAATGCCTGCCGCTTGCCATTGATCTGTCAAGCTGTTTAATAGCGGCTGCTTTCATAAAGATTAACAGCTCATTTTTTTGGGCTACGGGTTCGGGAAAATCCACGTATTGCGGCATTCCGCCCCTTTGATACATAACTGCTGCTTTCATATTTGATAATTTTTATAATGCAAAGCTACCCGGCAATATACCGGCGGGCAATAACATTTGTTATCAAATACGGGGGCTTTACTTTTCTTTGGCCAGCTTACTTTTAATGCGGCTCAGGTGCACCGTGCTAACACCCAGGTAGGAAGCAATATAATGCTGGGGCACCCGCTGCACCACCTGTGGTTTTTCTTTTACCAGGTTCAGATAGCGTTGCTGTGGGGTATCTTTTATAAAGGAAAAGAACTGTTTCATGTAATCATAGGTGCGCTCAAATACGGTATCTATGATCATCTCCCGGAATACAGGCAGCTCACTTACCTCCGCAATGATCCGGTCTGCATCTTTTTTATGAATGTACCATAACACGCAGGGCTCAATGGTTTCAATGGTTACCGGGCTTGGGTATCCCTTCCTGAAACTTTCAATAGAAGAAACCATGTTATTTTCAAAGAAGAACTGGGTTGTAACATCCTTTCCATCGTTATTAAACCACACACGGATACACCCCTTTTCAATTAAGAACATATTCTTTGGAATATCGCCTTCCTTTAAAACCGCTGTTCTCGCAGAAACTTTCATGCGTTTAAAACAGCCGGTATAGTCGTTCCATTTATCATCGTCAAGCGGGAATTTATTTCTGAATTGCTCAAACATTATTAAATATACAAAAAGGTATTATACGCTCCACCCGCCGGCAAGCTGCTGAATGTCCCACAGGCGCCGGTATAAGCCGTCCCTGCGTATCAGCGCTTCATGGGTGCCGTACTGCAGCACCTGGCCGCTGTTAAGCACCAGTATGGCATTGGCCTTTTGGATGGTGGCCAGCTTGTGCGCAATTACCACAACGGTTTTTTCCTTTACCAGCTCCTGGATGGCCTGTTGAATGTATATTTCGTTTTCAGGGTCCAGGGAAGCGGTGGCCTCATCCAATAATATGATGGGGGCATTTTTCAATAAAGCCCTTGCAATGCTGATCCGCTGTTTCTGGCCGCCGGAAAGCCGGTTGCCCCCTTCTCCGGTGCGGGTTTGCAGCCCCTCCGGCATTTCAAAGCTAAAATCTAATACCATGGCTTTTTCAGCAGCCGCCAGTATCTCCTCCTCACTGGCATCCATACGGCCAAAACGGATGTTGTTATAAATAGTGTCGTCAAAGAGGTATACATCCTGGAAAACCTCGCTGATAAGCTCATAGATCGTATCCGGGCTCATTTCTTTCACATCAATGCCGCCTATCTTAACTGCGCCCGCATTTGCTTCCCAGAACCGCGCGATCAGCGAGGTAATGGTGGTTTTCCCTGAACCGGAAGGACCTACCAGCGCCAGCATACTTTTTTCAGGTAATGAAAAAGATACATCCTGCAATACCGGGTTTTGATCATCATAAGAAAAATGTACCTGCTCAAAACTAATGTCAAATTTTTCCGGAACCCGCTTACTGCCGGCTGTCTGTGCCGGCACAAACAGCAGCTCCAGCACCCTGCCCAGGCTTATGTTCATGTACCGTAATAATACATAGTCCATCATGATGATCTTCAAAGGTTCGTATAAGCGGTAACCCAGGATCAGAAAGGCGATCAGCGTGCTGCCGGAAAGGCCGCCCCCTGCCAGGCGCAGCATACCCAGGTAAACCATTGCCAAAAAGAACAGCTCAAAGAATATGGCAACGGTCAGCAAAAAAGGACCGGGAATGGCTTCTGTGCGTATGCTGGCTTTCCGGAAATCATTCAGCGCCTTTTCAAGGCTGGCAAAACGGCTGCCTGTTAACCCGTAAGACTTAATATGACGGATGCCCTGCACATATTCCAGGAACCTGGCGCCGGTTTCATTACGGGCCTGTATATGCTTTTTACCTTCCTTCACGATCAGCAGATCGGCCATCCGGATCATGCCCCAGCTTAAGGGTAATGCTGCCAGCAATATTAAAGCCATCCGCCAGTCCATCACCAGTAAGAACACCGAAAGAATGATGGTTGTAAATACAGCGCCCAGCAGGGCGCCAATGGTGTGGCCAAATATAATTTCAAAATTAGCCACATCCTGCAGGGCCACAGCGGCAATATCACCGGGATCGCGTTGTTTATAGGTACCCATGGAAAGCTTTTGCAGGTGCTGCCCCAATCTTATCCGCAGGTTAGTGGATAAGGTATAGGTCATCAGGTTGCTGGCTACTATATTCTTTGTTGCCAGGAACAATTGCAGCAGCAGCAATACGGTCATAATTATTACGTAGGTCCATAACCGTTGCAGGTCCGGCGCCGGGGAGAACAGCTCCTCTATGACCAGGAGCAAAAAGCCGGTGGGTATAGCTATCAGGATGCCTTGCAGCAGCTCCAGCAGCAGGCTTTTTCTTACGCGGTCCGGGGCTGCTTTAAAAGTATATAAGAGATTCTTTATCATTTTCTGCTTATTATCTGGTTAGCCGATGGCAAAATGTTTTGTGCGGGTGTGCGCTTCCCACATATTACGGTACAGGTCACAGGTGAGCAGCAGATCATCATGCTGGCCGCTGCCGGCAATGCTGCCGTTTTGCATTACAACAATCTGATCGCTGTTGGTAATGGTGCTGAGGCGGTGAGCTATGATCACCACTGTTTTGTTCCGGATAAGCCGGCCCAGCGCCTGCTGGATCAGCCATTCATTCTCCGGATCGCTAAAGGCCGTAGCCTCATCCAGTACAAGTATGGGTGCATTTTTAAGCATGGCCCTGGCCAGCTGTATCCGCTGCTGCTCCCCGCCGCTCAGGTGTATGCCATTGCTGCCCCATTTTGTATGATAACTCTTTGGCAGCCGGCTAATGAACTCATGACATTGTGCAGCCCTGGCAGCTGCAATTATTTCTTCCTCCGTTTTATCCATACCCATGCGGATGTTTTCATAAATGGTTTGCTCAAACATAAAGCTGTCCTGGAAAACAAAGGATACATGCGCCATCATTTCACTTACCGACACTTCCTTTATATCTGTGCCGCCAATGAAGATGTGCCCGCGCTGCACATCCCAGAAACGGGCTATCAGCTGGCCTATGGTTGACTTGCCGGAGCCCGAAGGGCCTACCAGCGCCGTGATCTTTCCCTGCGGTATCAGCAGGTTTATATGGTGCAGCACCTGCTGGCCTTCATCATAGCTGAAACATACATCCCGGAAACGGATGTTGTAATTTTTATTCAGCTTACCATTTCCCGGTACTTCCTGCTCCTGGCTGAAAAGGATCTCATCCAGCCGTTTTACCCCGTGGCTGATCACGGAGAGCTGTGATCCCAGGCTGCTCAGGGCAAGCAAAGGACGGATATATCCCACCCCCAGTATCAGGAACATAAAAAGCACGGGCAACCCGATCCCGTTCCGGGTATACAGATATAAACCAATGGCCAGCACAGGCAGCGTGGCATTGCTCATAAAGCTGATAAAAACGCCGAATGCCGGAGAGGTGCTTTTGATCCAGCTCATTACCATCTTCCTAAATCCATTCACTGCATTGCGGTAGCGGTCAAAGCTTTCTTCCGTTTGTCCAAATATTTTAACCACTGGCATGGCCCGTATAAATTCAACGGTTACTGCATTCATTTGCTCTAATGAGCGATGGTAGCCTGCAAGCAGGGCCACTCTTTTTTTGCTGAACATCATAGGGATCACAAATGCCAGCAGCACAATAGGGATAGCACTGGCCAGCGCCAGCCGCCAGTCCGTATAAAAAAGATAGCTGAGCGTAATGAAAGGCAGCATTACCGCCTTAATGAAATCCGGTATATTGTGTGCAATAAAATTTTCAATACGCTCTATATCATCCGCCAGTATTTTCTTCAGCGCACCAGAGTTATTCCGGTTAATAAAACCAAGGGGCAGCCTGCCCAGCTTATCGGCCATTTGCCGGCGCAGCTCATAGAGGATGTTGAAAGCAGCAATATGGGAAGCCATACCCGAAGCATAAAGCAAAACATAGGAAACAACGGCATAGATCACCGCCTGTAGCAGGTATCCCTGGATCAGCGGCAGCCGGATGGGCGGCGCCAGCAGCTCCCTGATAATGGCATAGATCAATATATAAGGTACCAGGGACAGCAGCGCATGCCCAAGGGCAAGGATGCCGGAAACCATCAGCATTCTTTTCCTGCTTCCGGCAATCTGTAACAGGCGGGCCACGCCTGATCTTTGTTTATTCTCCATGCTGGTATGTATTAAAGTTTACATGATCCTGTATGCAGCATCATGCTGGCTATAATTGATTAATTTTACAGCTGCAAAAGTGAGCTTTAATACGCCCCGCATTTTTATACAATCGGGAGTTTAATTGGTATAAAAGGGATTTTTTATGGCCATGATGATAAAAGACGGTAACAGTAACTGGTTTGCCATGCACGACATGGTTGATTTTGATGCTCTTACGGCCCGGCTGCCGCTGGTAACTGAAAAACGGGAAAAATTCAGCATGCCCTTTGGAGATATGGAAATGGTTCGCTTGTACCTGAACAATATTTACATTGTATATGGCGATATGCGCCTGCACCGGCAGCATTTACGGATGAAGGTTTTTGACATGCCGGATATGGTAGAGCTGCATTTTTCACTGCGTGGCACCGGCCTTATAGACAACTTTGTGGATGGCAGGAGATACAATTTCAGGCCCAATGAGCACAATATCTTCTATATGCCGGAACTGGATGTGGATGCCAGTTATTGTAATGATGAAACGTACCGGTTCTTTGAAGTGCATTTTACCTCCGCTCATTTTATTAGCCTGCTAGCCAACACGAATGAAAAAATGCAGCGCTTTATAGACCATGTGGTGAACGGACGGGGTGCAAATATGGCCCCTGGCGGGCTGCCTATTTCTTTTGCTATGCGGCAGTGCATACAGGATATTATGAGCTGCCCCTACACCGGCGGGCTGAAGCCGATCTTTTTGCAGGCCCGTTGCCTTGAACTGCTGATCCTGCAGGCAGAAGCATTTGCACAACAGGATACCGGTTATGAAAAAACAGTGCTTAAAACAGGGCGGGATAAAGACTCCATTGTGCATGCGTATGAATATCTTTTATCCCACCTGTCAGATCCGCCTTCACTGCAGCAATTAGCTTCCATTGCCGGCATTAATACATTCAAATTAAAAAAGGGTTTTAAAGAATTGTACGATAATACTGTGTTTGGCTGTTTGAACGAAGCCAGGCTGCAACAAGCCAGGGAACAATTACTGGACGGTGCTCAGATCAAACAGCTGGCCGAAGAGCTGGGCTATTCATCCGTGCAGCATTTCAGCGCTGCCTTCCGGAAGAAGTTTGGCGTTCCGCCAGGCAAGGCCCAGCGCCCCGGCCGCTGCTAAGGTTATGCATTAATTTGGTTTGATACTTCCAGGATTGTAAATGTTCTTCTTCCTGCAGGCACTTTCCAGCTCACTTTACTTCCCTTTCTATACCCGATGAGCGCCGTTCCGATAGGCGACATGATAGAAACCTTCTTTTGCTTTATGTCGGCCTTCTCAGGGATCACGATGGTGATCTTTAACACTTTATTTTCACGCTCCTCTTTAACGGTAACACTTGAGTTAAGCCTCACTACATCAGGAGGCATATCCTCATTATCCACCAGCTTAGCTTTTTTCAATTCGGCGCCCAGCTCCTCTGCATCCTGTTTGTTAAAAGTTGCCTGTACCAATCCATTTTTCAGGTTGGATAGGATCACTTCATAATCATACTTCGTCAGCATAAGCTGCTCTTTTAGCTTTTGCATAGATCATTCATTTTAGCGTTTACAATTACTTTTCCTATTCACCTAAAGCCGTATCAGGCGGTCTTTTCCAGGGGCACGCACATCTTAGTCAAAATAGTGCTCCAATAACGGGCCTTCTGCTCCAGCTCTGCAATCTCCCCAACGTAATTGCCAGGGTGTTTGTAAAACAAAACCTCAGCAGGCGGCTTCCCGTTCTTCAGCTCAAAATGCAGCACCATTTCTTCCAGGTAGTGATCCAGCTTCCTTTCCTTTAGCTCCCCGGTCCTGATAGCGCCGTACTGCTTTCTTACCGTACATCTTTTCACTTCATTCAGGTCTATCACAAAGGATTGGAAAGCCGTATCATTCAGCTGCTTTAATACGATCACCTTACGGTGTACACCGGCAAAACCGATGATACAATCCTTCAGTAATTCCTGGCCGGTAAATGAAACGTTATTATCTATCCCTAACTGGCGAAGCCGTTGAAATAATAGGTTCATCGCTTACATTTTTTTTGTTATTAATACGCACACCCTGCTGCTTATACAGCTGCTTACGAAAAGCAATAACATAAATGAGCATTAAGGGAAAGGTGATATAGGCAATGTTATACCATTTGGGATCTGATACCAATCCCTGTTCCAGTACAATTGCATTCAGCAAAAAGGCCATTGCAGCTACCGTTCTGCTTGCAGCAATCTTTTGTTGATTCCAGCGCATAGCAAGATCATTTAAATGATTAATTATTGGAATAATTAAATGCAGATAAACCCCAAGCCTTTGTGGGATCAATTAGGCTTGGGCAATAGTTTTAAAGGCCTTAAAGCTGGAGAAATAGTACAGGTGAAGACAAAAGGGTAGAAATTCGGGAAATGACCAGGTATAACAATCGCTCATATCGAGTATCACATACTCGATCGGGCGACTTTTAGCTATATGGTATCTATTACCTGTCATTTCTACAAACTTACGGAAAAAACAGATAGGAACAGCTTACTACGCTATCTTTGCCGGCAAATGCATAAACGCTGGCTTTTATACCTCTTTTGCTGCTGCCTGGCCTGCACCAAACCGCGCCCCATTACCCGCGCCTTTTATTTCTGGAAGCAGCGTTACCAGCCAGACAGCACTGAGCTAAATACACTCAATACCCTCCGCGTGCAAAGGCTTTACGTAAAAATGTTCGACGTAACCCTGGCCGCAGACAACCATACAGCCGTTCCCGTAGCCCGCCTGGACCAGCGCAGCCCCTTCCCTGCCGGTTTACAGGTAATACCTACCGTATTCATTGTAAACGATGTATGGAAACAGGTGAATGCAGATACCCTGGCCCGGCAGGTGGCGCAGCTGCTGGCACAAACCAGCCCGCAGCAGGCAGGGGAAGTGCAAATAGATTGCGACTGGACACGCAACAGCAGGAACGCCTATTTTGCATTCCTGCAATCCCTTCGCCGGCAACCCTTTATGCAGGGCAAACAGCTTTCCGTAACCATACGCCTGCACCAGGTAAAATTCCTGGCTACCAGCGGCGCACCACCGGCAGATAAGGGCCTGCTGATGTGTTATAACATGGGCAACCTGCGCCAATATGGCGGCCACAACTCCATTCTTAATATGAACGACCTGGAATCCTATGCCGGCGGTAAAAGGATAGCGCATTATCCGTTACCTTTAGACCTGGCTTTGCCATTGTTCAGGTGGAGCGTATTATTCCGTCACCGTTCCTATGCAGGCCTGCTCCGCAACCTGGAGGAAAATGATTTCAGCAACCATCGTATTTTTAGTAAAAATGGGGAACAATTATACACCGTGTTAAGGGATACCATCGTAAAAGGTTATCCCTTACATGCCGGCGAAGAAGTACGGTATGAAACCTGCCCGCCCGCACTGCTTTGGGACGCCGCCGGGTACCTGGCTAAACAACGGCAGGATTATAATCCCGTAGTTATATTTTATCACCTGGACGAAAACGAGCTTAATAAATATGCATTACCCGAACTGGAAAAAACTTATAGTATTCTTCGTTAGCCTGCTGGTCTGCTTCTTTGCAGAAACCATTTACGTGTTTTCCTGCGGCCCTGAGCCGGACCCCTATGATTATTACACCAATTTCTATAACCCGAACCTTGCCGCCGGCAAGGGCTTTGAGCCCTTCTACTATACTTCCCTGGCACAATATTATGGGGTGGATGAGCCGGAGCAAGCCGCCAACCTCCGCGAATGGAGCACCTTTTTTTCCGGTAAGAGCGCAAAGGTAACGGATAAGGACCTCCTGGAATTTATTTACACCTACTCCCGTCCGCAAATGACGGCGCTATATACCAGCATTGATAAAGGAACGCCGCTGCAGGCGCCGGACAGCGTAAGCAATAATACGCTTACCCGTTACTTCATCAGCAGTAAGGACAAGGAAACGCTGGGTTACCTCATGTTCGCTAAAAGATGCGAGGTATATACCAATATCACCGATGCGTGGAACCCGCCAACACCGGATTACGCCGCCATGATGCGCCTGGCCCGCAACAGCATACAGCTGTATAACGCCTGTAAAGATCCGTTCATTAAGGAAAGATTTGCCTACCAGGCCACCCGCATGGCGCATTTCAGCAAGTCATACGAAACAGCTATTCACTATTATGATTCACTGGCAGCGCCACTGCCATCCAATTCCCTTATTCACTATAAAGCGCTGGCATTAAAAGCAGGCGCTTTGCTGCGCACAGGCAAAAAAGCGGAAAGCGTATACCTGTTCTCCCGCGTGTTTGAAGCAGCGCCTTCCCAGCGCACCCTGGCCTACCTGAACACCGGCTGGGCTGAAGCTGATAAAAAAGCGGTGCTGAAATTATGTACCAGCAATACGGAGAAAGCCACTGTAGCTGCCATGTACGCAGCAAGGGCCGTAATCCTGAACCTGGACGGTCTGCGGGAAGTATACCGCTTTGATCCCACTGCATCCATACTGGATGTGCTTTTGGCCAGAGAAGTGAATAAGCTGGAAGATGGTTACCTGCAAAATGCCATTAACATTGACGCCAATAAGATTAACTACTGGTACACTGAGAACAGTCTTAAAGCAGATGCGGTAAAAGCTATGCAGCAGCTTACAGACAGCATTGCCGGCCAGGGTAAGGTAAAGGAGCCGGCCCTGTGGCAGATCACATCCGCCTACCTTTCCTTTATGACAAAAGACTATGCCGGCGCCCATACCCGCCTGGCAGCCGCAAAACCCAACATACAACGGGCCGACCTGCAGGATCAATGGGAAATTGTACAGCTGCTGGTGAACATTAATGAACAGCCCCGCATAGATAAAGCTTATGAAAGCAAGCTGCTGGCTTCTTTCAAATGGCTGGACTCCAAGCTGCCCAAAGGAAAAGAAAACAGCTCCTATTGGGATTATCCGGATGACAATAGCTGGGTGAACGCTTCCTTTTACACCCGCATGTACCGCAACCTGCTGGATTATATTATTGCGCCGCGTTATGCCCGGCAGCAGGATACCGTGCGCCTGTCCCTCATCCTCACAAAAAGGGATGAGGTAGATCCTACCTATTTCCGCTGGAACGGCACAAGCGGAAAGGATTTTATTGCAGATAGTATGTCCACTACACAGCTGCTTTCCTTATCCGGCCTGTATAAAAGCAAAAACAAAACGCCTTTTGAAAAATATCTCTGTGATCAGCTGCCCCTTACAGAACAGCAGCTTGGAGAGGTTATTGCTATCAACTACGTACGCCAGCACGATTTCCCCAATGCCGTTACCTGGTTCAAACGCAGCGGCAGCACCCGCCGTTCAGAGCTGGTGTTTGAGGAACAACTGCAGGATTTCGGGTATGAGGAGCAGGACTCCATCCGCCATGGCATTAGCCAGCTGGAATATGCTACCCGCATGGTGGAGCTGGAAAAAAAGATGCAGGCTGCAAAGGTAGCGCCGGAAGTGTATTTTGAATATGCAACAGGGCTGTTCAGCATTTCCTATTACGGCCATTCCTACCAGTTCTCTGTAAGCTACCGCCCCAGCACCTGGTGGTATGAGCCGGCACATGAAACATCACCCTTCCTGCGTGAATACTTTGGTTGTTACCGCGCAGAGGAATATTATAAAAAAGCAGCTGATGCGGCCACTGACCCGGAATTTAAAGCCAAAGCCTTATACATGGCAGCGCGCTGCGCGCAAAAACATGCGCAGTTAAGCGGCAAAGAGGAATGGTGGTACCCGGCTACGTATAAAAATCCGTATTTTCCAACCCTGGTAAAGGAGTACCGGCATACCGCCTTTTATGAAAGCATTGCAGCGGAATGCACATACCTGCAGGATTTTGTGAAAAAGCAGCCATAAAAAACATTCGTTCACCTAATCTGTTATCCATTCATGAAAGTTTTGGTCATAGAAGATGAACCGGCCCTGCAAACGGCCATCCGCCAGTACCTGGAGCAGCAGGGATATATCTGTGAAACCGCGCCTGACTTTCCCCAGGCCATGGCAAAGGTGAATGATTACGATTACGACTGCATTGTGGCCGACATAGGCCTGCCCAAAGGCAATGGCCTGGATATTATCAAAGAATTAAAAGCGCTGGAATCAGAAGCAGGTATTATTATCATTTCCGCCAAAGATTCTTTGGAGGATAAGCTCAGTGGCCTGGACCTGGGCGCCGATGATTACCTGACCAAACCCTTTCACCTGTCAGAGCTGAATGCCCGTATCAATGCCATTTTGCGGCGTAAACATTTTGATGGCAACACCAATATCCATTTCAATGAGATCCGCATAGCGCCAGGCTCCAAAGCGGTTTTTGTAAAGGATACTCCCCTTACGCTTACCAGCAAAGAGTACCAGCTGCTGTTATACTTCATTGCCAACCAGCGCAGGGTGGTTACCAAAACTGCGCTGGCCGGCCACCTCTGGGGCGATGCCTATGACCAGGCAGGCTCCTACGATTTCATTTACTCACATATCAAGAACCTGCGCCGCAAGCTGCTGGAAGCCGGCGGTGAGGATTATATTAAAACCATTTATGGTACCGGCTACCGCTGGTCTGATCAATAAACCGGGGCTGTATGAGACCGATGAAGTTACTTACGCAAACCACCATTTATTTCCTGCTGCTGGTATTACCGCTGCTCACCATCAGCACCTTTTACCTCTTTTCCCAGTTCAATAAAGAGATCGGGCATGAAATAGATGAAGAGCTGCTGAACGATCAGATCCAGTGGCTGCGTTATATGGACACCGTAAGCGTTCACAGCCCGGTGTTCCGGCTCTCCACCCCGGAGTTCAGCCTGCAGCCCGTAACACAGCCCGCGCAGGCAAAACCTGTTCTGGAAAGCGTAATGCTATACCAGGATATAGAAGGAAAAAAAACACCTTACCGACAGCTTACACAGGTATTAAGCATCCACAATAATTCTTACCTGTTAACCATCCGCAAATCATTAATAGAACGGGATGATCTTATAAAGAACATCTTCATTGTAATGCTGATCGTGTTTGGCGGCCTGCTGGTTTTCATACTGCTGCTGAACAGGATGCTGAGCAAG
Source organism: Chitinophaga sp. GbtcB8 (assembly GCF_019091455.1). GTDB lineage: Bacteria > Bacteroidota > Bacteroidia > Chitinophagales > Chitinophagaceae > Chitinophaga. Next base: position 123,683 of record NZ_JAGXJN010000009.1, on the reverse strand, counting down.
CGCCTGTGGCGGCCCTTTTACCAGTCGCTGGAAAAATTGCATGGCATTGAGCTCAAGAAGATGGAAAGCGTCAGCTTCAGCCCTTCCTCCATCAAGGAATTTAACCAGCTGCATACCGCACTAACGGCCATGATAACACGCATACATGCAGATTACCAAAGCATTAAAGAGCTAACGGAAGATGCAGCCCATGAAATGCAAACACCCCTGGCCATTGCAGAAAGTAAGCTGGAGCTGCTGCTGCAGGATGAAACCCTCAGCGATGCACAGCTGCATGCCATTGCCCAAAGCAGCGAAGCCCTGGAACGCCTGGCCCGCCTGAACCACTCCCTGCTGCTGCTGGCTAAAATAGAGAACCACCAGTACGATACCTCCCAGCCGGAAAGCCTGCAGCACGTTACCAAACAATACCTGGGCCTGCTGGATGAGCTGATAAAAGATAAAAAGCTTACACTGGAAACACAGCTTACCCACGATACCTCCTGGCAAATGCCCGCAGCGCTGGCAGATATGCTGATCAGCAACCTGGTAGGTAATGCTATCCGTTATAATTATACCGGCGGTAAAATAAAGCTGCAGCTGGATGATCAGCAGTTCACCATCAGCAACACCAGCAGCTGGCCGGCCATTCCGCAACAGCAGCTTTTTCAGCGTTTTAAAAAAGGCGGCGCTGTGCTGGACAGCTCCAACGGCCTGGGGCTGGCCATTGTAAAAAAGATCTGCGATACCTATAATCTCCCGATCAGCTATTACTTTGAAAATGGTGTGCATACATTCACCATCTCCAGATTCTCTACAAATTCCAAACCTTCCTTTGCAGCATAGGAATACTATGCAACAACTGTTATACACTATAGTCTTCCTGTGCAGCGTTTTTGCAGCACAGGCGCAGATCATTGCAAAAGACAGCGCTACCAGACAAGCCCCGGCTGACACTGTTCCCGGTTCGCCGAAACCGCAGGTCAGGAACATAGCGGAGGTAGTGATTAGCTCCACCCGTACCAACAGCCGCCTGGAAGACCTGCCCATGAAAGTGGAGGTGCTGGGGCAGGAAGATATGCAGGAAGAAAGCGGCATTAAACCCGGAAATGTGGCCAGCATCCTGGGCGACCTGTCGGTGATCCATATCCAGAACACCTCTGCCGTAAATGGTAATAACGCCATCCGTATGCAGGGGCTGGATGGTAAGTACACCCAGCTGCTGCGTGATGGTATGCCCGTATATGAAGGCCTGAGCGGCAACTTTGGCGTGCTGGCCATTCCCCCGCTGGACCTGAAGCAGATCGAGATCATTAAAGGTTCCATATCCACCCTTTATGGCGGTGGCGCCATTGCAGGCATGATCAACTTTATTGCCAAAACACCGGGTTATGAGCCGGAGCTGAATGTATTGCTGAACCGCAGCACCCTCAAAGAAAATAATGTAAACACCTATTACGCGCAACGCTGGAAAAAAACCGGCCTTACCCTTTTTGCCGGCGCCACCGTACAAAATGAAAGTGATGTTAATAAAGACGGGTTTAGCGATGTGCCCCGCTTACGGCAGTACACGCTGCATCCCCGCTTTTTTTATTATATAGATCCTAATACCACGCTGGTAGCAGGTTATACCGGCACCATTGAAAAACGCGCCGGTGGCGATATGCAGGTACTGGCACATGGTATGGATAGCCTGCACCGATATACAGAAACCAATAACAGCCACCGGCACAGCATAGACCTTCAATTTACCCGCAAGCAATTAGGCGGCGGCACCCTTACCGCCAAAGGAGTGAACAGCTATTATCACCTGGATAATACTGAAGGCACATTTGCCTTGCGCGGTAACCAGGGCAACCTGTATGCAGAGGTAGCCTATAACAAAAAGAGCGGGCGGCATAACTGGGTGCTGGGCCTGAATGATACCGGCGAAAAATATAAACGGGCCGGTGGCGACAGCAGCCTTATTAATAACTACACCTACAACACTACCGGCCTGTTTGCACAGGATGGTTTTAATATCACCAGGCAGCTAATGATGGAAGCAGGCCTGCGCATAGACTATCATAACGTGTACGGCTGGTATGTGCTGCCGCGTTTAGCCGTTGTGTACAGGCCCATAGATGCCCTGTCAATACGCCTGAGCGGCGGCACTGGTTATAAAACACCAGCCATTTTTACCAGCCAGACGCAGAACATTGCCTACCGTGACCTGCTGCCGCTTACCACCGGCATGCAGTCAGAAAAAAGCCGGGGACTTAATGTAGACGCAAGTTACCAGACCTCACTAGGCCCGGTGGAAATAACCATAGACCAGGCATTGTATTATACCTACATCAAACATCCCATTATGCCCGTTGCGCAGGCAGAAGGTAAAATATTACTGCAAAACCAGCCCTATGAATGCAGGAGCCTGGGCACTGATACGTATATACGTTTTAGTTATGACAACATAGAGCTGTATGTAGGTTACAACCATACTACCTCCAAATACTCAGATCCGGCCCATACCTTTGTGCCCTTTGCCCCGCGGGATAAATTTGCAAGCACCCTGGCTTATGAGATCCCGGATAAATGGCGCTTTGGTATTGAGAGCGCCTGGATAGGCCATCAATACCTGTATAATAACCAGCTGGCGCCCAACTACTGGTTCTGGGCCGCCATGATCTCCCGCCAGTTTGGCGATCACTTTACGGTAGTGCTGAATGGGGAAAATATTTTTGATGCCCGCCAGGGTAAGCGGGAGGCCTTATACACCGGCAGTATTACGCAGCCGCAGTTCCTGCCGTTATGGGGGCCTATTGACGGCCGTACCATTAATTTCTCTGTTAAATATACCCTGTAAAAGGTTTCATCATTATCTTCATTTCCGCCAATGCAGGTACAGCGGCACGCCCGGTATGGGGTTTGCAACAGGCACACTTATTTCAGAGATCAAACTTAAACCGCAGCAAGCTAATTGAGCAGGCCCCTGTCAGAAACAATCCTTTCCCAAAGGATTGCATTTTTCCTGATATAATTTACTAATTTTAGCCCCTGATTGATAAACCAGTAACCAGTAGAGCAGTACAAACACCGAGAGGGCCACTCGTTGTTATTCAGTTTACCCCCCTTAAATTTATTAGAATGTCCGATCAAGCACACCAGCGAGGCAGCATGACTATACCGCAGGAACAGGATACCACAGAACATTGGCAAACCAATGATGTAGAAGCCTTATTAACCTGTTTGGACGATATTGTATTTGAATTAAATGAACAGCGCATATTCAAACAGGTTTGGTGTAAAGATGAATCCCTGCTGTACCTTCCCAAAGACCAGATCATTGGCCGCCATATGAACGATGTGCTGGGCCCGCAGAGTGAAATGTTTGCGGTTTTGATTGACACACTGTTTGCTACCGGTGTTTCCCAGGAAATAGAATATGAAGATCAGCGCCCCGATGTAGATAACTGGTACCGGCTGCGGGTTAATCTCATTAAAGGCGGCGCAGCGGGCAGCGGCCGGCGTATTATGGCCGTGATCAAGGATATTACCCAATATAAGCTCACCCACCTTGAGCTGATCCATGCAAAGGAGCAGGCAGAAAAAGCAGCGCGGGAACGCGGCGAGTTCCTTTCAGTAATGAGCCATGAGATCCGTACCCCCCTCAATGGTATTATTGGTATTGCCAACCTGCTGGAAGAAACGCCGCAGCATGGTAACCTGGTACGCAGCCTGAAATACTCCGCAGATCATTTGCTGACGCTGATCAACGATATACTTGACCTTTCCAAGATAGAAGCCGGGAAAGTGGAGCTGGAAAATGTTCCCTTTGATCTTAAAAGCCTGCTCAGGGATCTTGAGAACAATTATCAGCCCCTGGCCCAATCCAAAAAGGTACGCCTGCACATGGTCATAGATCCGCTCCTGCCGCCCAGCCTTTGCGGCGACCCGTTCCGGCTAACGCAGATCCTCAATAATCTTATTAACAACGCCATTAAGTTCACACACGAAGGCAGCATTTTTATAGAAGTAAAGCTGTTAAGCCAAACAGCGGCAAAAGCCACGGTGAGCTTTTCTGTAAAAGATACCGGCATCGGTATTCAAAAGGATATGCATAACCGTATCTTTGAAAGCTTTGTACAGGCGCAAAGCGATACTACCCGCCAGCATGGCGGCACGGGGCTGGGGCTGCCCATTACCAAAAGCCTGGTAGAGCTGTATAACAGCAGCATAACCATTGACAGTGAACCCGGTCTCGGCACTACTTTCCGGTTTGATATTATCTTTGACCAGCTGCCCGCTGTTACACGCACCAGCATAGTATATAATGAAAAACAATTGTGGGACTGGCTTAAAAATAAAAAGCTGCTGGTTGTAGAGGACAATACCATTAATGCAATGGTGATCGTGTACCAGCTGCAAAGAACAGGCGCAGCAACCCTTACTGCCGTTAATGGCCGTGAGGCCGTGGAAATGATGCAGCAGCAACACTTTGACGGCGTACTGCTGGACCTGCACATGCCGGAAATGGATGGGTATGATACCATTCCCCATATCCGCCAGCTGCAACCGCATGCCTTTATTATTGCCCTTACTGCTGATGTTATACCTAATGTAACAGACAAGCTAAACAGCCTGCAGGTACATTCCATCCTGCATAAACCTTATGATCCATCTGCCTTATACCGCACGCTGGCCAAACTGGCCGGCTTATAGATGCTTTATTTCTCCCCCTCCCACCTTATCTTTGCCCTCTTATTAATCATTAATTATTAATTACAATGACGTGGAGTGAACGCGATCAGCAGGTGATCTGGCATCCGTATACACAAATGCAAACAGCGCCTGCGCCCATTGGTATTATACGCGGAGAAGGCGCCTCTTTATTTGATGAAGCAGGCAACAGCTACCTGGATGCTACCTCCAGCTGGTGGGTAAATATACACGGGCATGCACACCCGTACATTGCGCAAAAGCTGGCCACACAGGCCATGCAGCTGCAGCATTGCATATTTGCAGGTTATACCCACCCTGCTGCCGTGGAGCTGGCGGAAAGATTGTTACCCGTATTACCCGGCCGGCAAAGCAGGGTATTTTATTCTGATAATGGTTCTACCGCTATAGAAGTGGCGCTGAAAATGGCCTTGCAATACTGGGAAAACAAAGGTTTCCGCAAGCAAAAGATCCTGGCATTCCACCATGCTTACCATGGCGATACTTTTGGCGCTATGAGCGTGAGCAGCCGCAGCGTATTTACCGCTCCTTTTGACGACCTGTTATTTGAGGTGCATTTTATAGATACCCCCACATCCGATAATCTTCCGCAGCTGAAAGCCGCCATTGAAAGCCTGGGGCCGGAGAGCATTGCAGCTTTTATATTTGAGCCCCTGTTACAGGGCGCCGGCGGTATGCTTATGTATGAAGCCGAAGCGCTGGATCAGCTGCTGTTATACTGCAAACAGCAGCAGATCTTACTGATAGCCGATGAAATACTGACCGGTTTTGGCAGAACCGGAAAGAACTTTGCCATGGAAAACGTAACCACCACGCCGGACATCATCTGCCTTTCCAAAGGCTTAACCGGTGGCGCCCTGGCGCTGGGTGTTACTACCTGCACGGCTGTTATATACGATGCTTTCTTATCAGAAAGCAAGCTGAAAACCCTTTTCCACGGGCATTCCTTTACGGCGAATGCACTGGCCTGCACGGTGGCGCTTGCCAGCCTGGACCTGTTCCTGCAGCCGGAATGTGCGCAACAACGGGAGCGTATACACGCACAGCATCAGCAGTTCCTGCAGCGTTTGGCCGCAGTAGGAACGGTAAAGCATACACGATTACTGGGAACTGTTTTAGCTTTTGAAATAATCACCCCCGGGCAGGATGTTTATACCAACCAGCTGGCAGATGAGCTGCACCGCTTTTTCCGCGCAAAACGGATCATGCTGCGGCCTTTGGGCAATACCCTTTATATTTTACCGCCGTATTGTATTACAAATGAAGAGCTGGGAAGAGTGTATGAGAGTATACTGGAGTTTGTGGGAACAATGGGTTGATGTGCAGATATGTAAATGTGCACATATGCAAATGTGTAAAGAAAATCAGCTACTTCGCTTCAATTCATTTGCACATCTGCATATCCGCACATCAGCACATTAAGATTTCACCGGTACTTCTACCTTCGTCTTATCCCATTCTAATACCAGCTTGTTAGCCGGCAGGGTAATGGTTAGCTTTTCTACCGGGGCACTGAGTGTAGTAACTGGTACCGTTACGTGCAGTACGTCGTTTCCTTTGATCTCCTCGTATTTATACGCGCCCCATTGTTTCAGTGAGCTGTTCAGGATGAATGTCCATTCTTTTTCGCCGGGAATGGTGAACAGGGTGTAAGTACCAGCCTTTACAGGTTTGCCGCCAAAGCTGGCATTTTTTGCAAAAGTAATTTCAGTAGCTTCATTAGCGCCGGTGCGCCATACTTTGCCATAAGGTTCCAGTTGACCAAAGATCACGCGGCCTCTCTTAGAGGGTTGGCCGTAGCTGACCTTTACATTTTTACCTTCCGCAGTAACACGGGGGCTTTTGGGTGCATCCTGGGAAAATGCCACGCTGCTGGTGGTAGCAAGGATGGCCAGGAATAAAAAGATCTGTTTCATATAGATTATTGATTTTAATGGCTTAAAAACCGTGCAGGAAATTACAGCTATTCAATAGATATGGAGATACCATTCATCCCTTTTTTGAATCTCTCCATCTTAATTATTACTTCATTTTCTCACACCTCGCCTTCAATTCCGTCAGCCCCTGCTCTACCTGCGGGCCCATTAAACGGTCGGCCATAAAACCGCGGAGCTTCCACCAGGGTTTCCAGCCCAGCTTTGTTTCCATATACCAGTGTATAACAGTACCGGTGCCTTCTTTGGAGGGTTTTATTTCCAATCCGCCCATCATAGGCCGCATATCTTTGAATAACATGTTATAATAAACACCTTTATCAGGCTCACTGCGCAAAACGGTTAGTTTGCCGGAAGCGGCGTCATTGGCGCTGGTCCAGCTGTACCAGGCATTTTTTCCTTGTGAAGGGTTGGAGAATTGCAGCGTATTCACTGCTTCTAATTTGGTCCAGGGGTTCCATTCCTGCCAGGTTTTAAGCTCGTTGATCTGGCTGTATACTACGGCTACCGGGGCATCAATTACACCGGAGCGCTCTACCACTGCCTTGGAAGGGAATAACAGCGAAAGCAGGAAGATAAACACTGCAAAGGTAAAGACACTGATTATTAATAGTTTGATAAAACGCATGTACGAAGTTACACACAAAAAGCTAAAGGCAGAAAGCTAAAAGCTACTTACCTTAGCCAGCTGTTGCAGGCCCCGTTCAAAATCGCGGCCTACCCACTTATCCATCATCAGGCCAAGGAATTTACGGGCGGGGTTCTGCCCAACCGTCATTTCCATACCCCAGGTAACGCGGGTGCGCTCCCCTGCCGGCTCAAAACGGAAATAACCTTTGCTGCTGCCCTGTTCCATAAAATTGATAGAAGTAGCTATAAATTCATACGGGCGTGATTCTGTGATCAGTAAGCTGCCACGGCCCACATTACGCTTTTTACTTTCCCAGCTGTAACCCGCGCCGGCGCCGCTTTCCTTTTCACCATATACAATTTTCATCTCAGGATCCAGCTGGTGCCAGGGCGACCAATGCTCCCAGTTACGCAGGGTATCCACCTCGCGGAATACCACGTCGGGCCGTGCGATCATCACCAGGGATCGTTCAATTTTTAAACGGGCAGGCAGGTAAAGGGAAAATACAAAGAGGCCCAGGATAAGAGCAGCCAAAGCACCCAGAATGATGTACAGGACTTGCATGTATCCAATTTAAGAAAAAAAAGGCAGAAAAGGTGGAGTTGTTAACGGCTACTCCCACTTAAACACTTTAATGGTAACCGCGTAAATAATAACACCCCACAAGGTAAGCACACCCAGCTCTGTACCTACGTTCCATAAGTGCTGACCCTCAAAGGCTACCTTACGGAAAGCATCATTCAGATAGGTAAGCGGCAGCGCGCGGCATACCGGCTGCAGCCAGCTTGGCAACGCATCTATTGAAAAAAATGTGCCTGCCAGCAGGAACTGCGGCATACTGATCACATTGGCAATAGGCGGTATAGTGCTCTCATTACGGGCTACGCTGCTTACCAGGAAACCAAATCCCATAAACACCACCAGCCCGAATAAAGACAGGAACAGCATTTCCACGAAAGTAACCGCCCCATGTACCAGCGTAAAACCAAATGCAAAATGTCCCAGGCCAATGATCACAATAGCGCCCAAAAGCTGGAACAGCAGGCGGGATAGTGTTTCGCCCATTATAATGTAAGCCCGTTTAACCGGGGTAGCAAAAAAGCGTTTCAATACCAGTGTTTGCCGTAAGCTGAAGAACAGAAAAGCAGTACCAAACACCGCCGCGCTCAGCAAAGAAAAGCCAAGCATGCCGGGTAAAATAAAATCAATGGTCTTATAAGCGCGGCCCGGCACTACAGCACTGTCTATATGCGCTACAGAAGGCCGTTTATAGAACCGGTCATCAATGCGGTTAATTACATCCGTTAATATAGACTGGAATACCTGGATCTTATCTATACCCGCGGTGGAAGAACGCACCTTTACCTCGTACGCCGGGTTAGCAGCCGGCCCGGTATTTTGGGTGATGTGCACAATAGCCGTTATCCGGCCTTTGATCATATCATCTTCCATTTCTGCGGCCGGCTCGTTGATCAGCTTTATGCTTTTTACAGCAGCCAGGCCTTTGTAAATATAGCTGGCCGTATCAGTGCCCGCCGCTACGCCCACCTTTACAGTTACCACGCTGTTCCCGATAAAACCAAATACCAGGATGAACGCCAGGGGAAACCCAATGGTGAAAGCTACCGTGGAAGGACTGCGGAGAATAGCCCGTAAGCTGGCTTTTGTAATTGCCATCATGGCCTTCCATTGACTGTACTGCACTGCCATAAATAAGAAACTGCTTTGAAAAATTTGGTAAAACTAAGATTGTTTTGCCCATTTCCATAAAAAATCCCGGAACACTGCCCGGGATTTAATTATATTTTAAGATGTGCAGCTGCACATTATTTGATCATCACATCAAAAGGCAGCCTTGCCTGTACCTCACCATCCATCAGCTGCAGGCGTTTGATCTGCTGGTAGATGGTATAGTTGGCGCCCAGCTCTTTTTTCACCATGGTTTCGCTGGTTTCGCCGCCAATGCTTTTCAGCAGCCTTTCCAGCGGCTGTTTTACTTCCGGGTACTCACGCAGGCGGTAAGAGGATATTTTGGCCATCTTTGCAGCGCTGGCAATGGCATCATTAATACCACCCAGCCGGTCTACCAGTCCTAACGACTTCGCCTGTACGCCGCTCCATACACGTCCCTGCGCAATGCTGTCCACTACAGACTGGCTTAGCTTGCGGCCCGTTACCACACGCGATTTAAAGGTAGCATAAATACTATCTACCCCTTTTTGCACAAATTTCCTTTCTATATCCGTCATAGGGCGGGTAGCGCTGCCCAGGTCAGCATACTGGCCGGTTTTCACACCATCGAATGTAACGCCCAGCTTATTCTTAAAGAAGCTTTGCAGGTTCATCATCACTCCAAATACACCAATAGAGCCTGTTAAGGTATTAGGTTCTGCAAAAATGGAATCTGCCATACAGGAAATATAATATCCGCCGCTGGCAGCATAATCCCCCATTGATACGATCACCGGTTTAGCTTTTTTAGCCAGCACCAGCTCGCGCCAGATGGTTTCAGAAGCCAGTGCGCTGCCGCCGGGCGAATTCACCCGGAACACAATAGCCTTAATGCTTTTATCCAGCCGCAGCTTGCGTATTTCCTTTATATATTGCTCGCTGCTGATGGTCACATCGTCGCTGCCATCACCGCCTACAATATTGCCCTGTGCATATAATACCGCGATCTTATTATCGCCGGAGGTGGATTTATAATCTGCCGCGCTTTCATATTTTGTAAGCGATACAAAATTAACATCCGCATCCTTTTCCAATCCTATCCGGGAACGCAGCGCTTCCATTACCTGGTCGTCATATTTCAGTCCATCCACCAGCTTATAGCTAAGTGCATCCTGCGGGTTCTGGATCAGTCCTTCATTGGCGTAACGGTGTAAGGTGGCGGTATCCAGCTTACGGCTTTTACCAATATTGGTGAGGTAGTTGCCATACAGCTGGCCCAGGTAAGCGGAGGTTTGAATGCGGTTAGCTTCTGTCATCTGCGTTTCCCGCAAAGGCTCCGTAGCGCTTTTGAATTTGCCGTCGTAGAAGATCTCCGGATGTATTTCCAGCTTTTCCAAAGTACCTTTCAGGAACATGATGGTAGAGGAGAAACCGGCAAAATCCAGGCCACCCTGGGGATGCAGGAACACCTTATCAGCGGCGGATGCCAGGTAATAGGCCTGCTGGGTCATACCTTCCCCATACGCATATACGAATTTGCCTGACTTTTTAAAGGTAAGCAGGGCGCGGCGCAGCTCCTCACTGGTAGCAAAACCATTAGGGTTACCGTCTGTTTTCAGGTAAATGCCTTTAATATTATCATCGTCCGCTGCATGTTCCAGGATCCGTACCACGTCGTATAAACCGGGTATTTCATTGGCCTGGCCCTTTAACAGGGAATTAAGCGGGTTGGAAAGCTTTTGCTCATTGTAAGCCTGGCTGGTTTCAAGCACCAGTACTGCGTTGGGGCTGATCACTACCTTTTCAGGCGATACTGCCTTGCCGATCATGACCATTAATACAATCACGCCGATCACTGCAAATACAATAAATGCCAGGAGGGTCGCTAAGAAGATTTTTAGAAAGCTACGCATAAAAGTTCGGATCAATTTTGCCGGGTGATTTGCCTATAGTACGCCCAATTGTTGTAAAGGCCAATTCCAACTGTTTTTTCAAAAATAAGGAATATGGTTACTTTTGCGCCGATAAATATACATGAATACAGCAATATTACTTATAGGTGGCAATTTGGGAAACCGCCCCGCACTGCTTCAACAGGCCGTACAGCTCATTGAGCAGCAGGCCGGTAAGGTGGTAAAATTATCTGGCCTGTATGAAACCGCTCCCTGGGGTAATGTGCAGCAGCCGGACTACCTGAACCAGGCCTTGCAGATCTCCACCCCGCTGGCCGCCCTGCCCCTGCTGCATACCCTCCTGAATATAGAACGTGAAATAGGCCGCATCCGCCAGCAAAAGTGGGGCGCCCGGGTAATAGACATCGACATTATTTTTTATAATGAAGACGTTATTTCCCTGCCGGAGCTGAAAATACCGCATCCCCGCATGCAAAACCGCCAGTTTGTGCTGGTACCGCTGAATGAAATACTGCCGGATTGGGTGCACCCCGTTTTCCAGCAAACCGTACATGCCCTGCTGGCCGCCTGCGATGATGAGCTGCAGGCGAAAAGAGTTAGCAGTTAGCTGTTAGCTGTCCGAAGCCAGTACTGCAAGGGAAAACAAGTTTAATCAATTGAACCATTATAAAACATTAATTGGCAATAACATCAGCAATAAGGCACGGCTATTCATTGATCTACAGATCACTGACTGCCAATTGCCAACTGCTAAAAGCTAACAGCCAACCGCTAAAATGAACTACCGCTTTATAACCATAGAAGGCAACATTGGCGCCGGCAAAACCACGCTGGCACATATGCTGGCGCAACATTTTAACGCAAAACTGATACTGGAAGAATTTGCAGACAATCCCTTTTTGCCTAAATTCTATGAAAAGCCGCAGCAGTACGCCTTTCCCCTGGAGCTGTTCTTTATGGCAGAGCGCTATAAACAGCTGAAAGATATGCTGCAAACACAGGACCTGTTCAGCAACCTGGTAATATCCGACTACCTGTTTGTAAAAAGCCTGCTGTTTGCCAAGATCAACCTGCTGGAAGAAGAATATAACCTGTACCAGAAACTTTTTGATATTATTAACCCCCAGCTGGTGCAGCCGGACCTGCTCATTTTCCTCAATGCCCCTGTTCCCCAATTGCAGGCAAATATTAAAAAACGCAACCGCTCCTACGAGCAGCAGATAGAAGACAATTACCTGCAGAAAGTACACAACATGTACACCCAGTACCTGAAACAGCACCCGGTACGGACCCTGATGATAGATACCACCAAAATTAATTTCCTCGCCAACCCCACCGATTTTCAACGGATCCTGGATGCATTGGAGAAGGAGTATGAAGTAGGGGTCAACTACTTGTAGATGCTGTAGGCATTAAGCTTTTAGCTTTTAGCCTGCATTGCTTTAGCCGCCACAAACCCGCTCGTCCAGGCATGCTGAAAATTAAACCCGCCGGTAATACCATCCACATCCATCACTTCTCCTGCAAAATAAAGGTTAGGCTGCAGCTTACTTTCCATGGTGGCGGGATTGATCTCCGTGAGCTGCACCCCGCCGCAGGTTACAAATTCTTCCTTAAAAGTAGTTTTCCCCTTTACGGGCAGCTCCATAGCTACCAGGTTTTTCACCAGCAGCTGCTGTGCTTTGGCCGGCATATCGGCCCAGCGCACAGTTTCGTGTATGCCTGCCTGTTGCAGCAGGAACTGCCATAAACGCTGGGGCAGCTCAAAGGGATTTTTATTATACATTTTTTGTCCGCCCAGGGAATGGCGCAGGTCCTGCATTTCCTCCCGCAGGCTGTTCTCATGATAATCCGGCACCCAGTTAACCAGGGCCGTGAAAGTGTATTGCATTTGCTGCAGCTCCCGGGCGCCCCAGGCCGACAAACGCAGTACTGCCGGGCCGCTCAGCCCCCAATGGGTGATCAGCAAGGGCCCCTGCTCCTGCAATTTGGAGCCCGTTACCTTTACCAGTGCTTTGGGTACACTTACGCCCATGAGCGCCGTAATAGGATGGCCCGGCATATTTAAGGTGAACAGGGAAGGCGCCGGTGCAGCTATGGTGTGGCCGGTAGCTTTAAGCCAGTTAAACTTATCGGCCTGCGCATACCCGCCGGCAGCTATACACAGGTAATCAGCATCCAGCGCAGGGCTGTGCTGCAATTGCACCTGCCAGCGGCCGTTTGCAGTGAGCTGCAGGGCCGTTACCTCCTGCTGCATCAATATTCTTATTTTATACAGGTCCGCCTCCCGCAGTAAACAGTCAATAATGGTCTGGGAGCTGTCTGTTACCGGGAACATGCGGCCATCGGTCTCTGTTTTAAGCTCCACTCCCCTTTCTGCGAACCAGTTAATAGTGTCCGGCACAAAAAAATGGCCAAAGGCTTTTTTTACAAAGTGCTGTCCCCGCGGGTAGCGCTGCGCCATATAACCAATATCCGGCGCCGCATGCGTAACATTACAACGCCCGCCGCCAGACACCTTTACCTTGGATAACAGCTTACCCGTTTTTTCGATCAACAGCACTTCCAGCTGCGGGCACAACCTGGCCGCATTCACCGCGCAGAAGAAACCCGCCGCGCCGCCGCCGATAACGATTAGTCGTTTATTCACTATAAAAAGTTTATTAATCACAAATTAAATGCAATGGAGATTTCACACCTTCTCATAAACGGCATATTGCCCTCCCGCACTACCCAATTCGTAATTCGTAATTGTCAATTTGTAATTATCTTAAAGTTTTCTTAAAATTCCCATCCACCCTCCACTTTCTCCGCCTGCAATAATAAGTAAACCACCGTTATTCTTATATTGTATAAATTGTGCCGCATATTTTTGGTTATTATTCGTGTTTTAAAAAGATATTTCATGCAAAAATTACGCGCCCTTATGCAGCCGTTACGTGCACGCTGGTGGATCCCCGCCTGTGGTGTGGTAATGCTGGTTAGCGCTTTTTCTTTTTTTCCGGCCGATGACTGGAGCGCCCGTATAGTGAAGGCCCTGGACGATTTTGCCAGTCGTTACCCGCAGCAGAAAGTGTACCTGCACATGGACAAAGATTATTATGCAGCCGGGGAAACCATCTGGTTCAAAGCCTACATTACCTTACAGGGCTTACCGGATACCAGGGCCACTAACCTGTATGTGGAGCTGGTAGACCAGAACGGCGCCATTGTGCAAAAACGCTTATTTGCAGCCGGTAATGCCGGCGCTGCCGGTAACCTGGACCTGCCGGAAACCCAGAAACCAGGTATGTACCAGGTACGGGCCTACACCGCCTGGATGCTGAACTTTGATCACGCCCTGCTTTTTTCCCGCAACATAGAAGTGTTTGACCCGCAGAAGCGGAACAACCCGCCACCCCGCGACAGTACTGCCGTTACGGCTTTTGCCGTACAGTTCTTCCCGGAAGGAGGCGATATGATCATTAACCAGAACAACACCATTGCCTTTAAAGCCATTGACCAGAATGGTTATCCCATAGCCGTTGCCGGTAGTGTGCAGAACAGCAAGGGCGCTAAAGTGGCTACGCTGCAAACCATACATGATGGTATGGGCCAGTTTGACCTGCAGCCTGCCAGCGGCAAAGAAACATATAAAGCCGTGGTAAAAGCCGCCAATGGCCAGGAAAAAACCTTTGACCTGCCCGCCGTAAAAACCACCGGCGCCGGTTTAAAAGTGTACAACCGCGGTGCACGCGTATTTTACCAGGCCATGATAGCCAACCTGGCTGATACTGCGTATGACGATCTGCTGCTCATAGGCCAGATCAACGACCAGCTGGTATACAAAGCGCCGCTGAAAGTATCTGACGGCCGTATCAGCGGTTTTGTGCCCACACAGCAAATGCCCACCGGCATTATGCAGCTAACGCTGTTTGGCAAGGGCGGGCAGCCTTTATCAGAACGCCTGGTGTTCCTGCGTCAGAACGATCTGCTGCCCCTGCAGCTGGAACTGCCCGCCTTTAACAGCGAAGAACGTGCGCCTAACAGCGTAACCCTGAAGGTGCCGGATTCACTGGAAAGCATTTTATCGGTAGCCATCACAGATGCCGACCTGGTAGTAAAAAACAATGATGAGAACAACATTGTGTCCAACCTGTTGCTTACCTCTGACCTGAAAGGTTATATTCATAACCCCGCCTGGTACTTACAGGATACCGCTAAAGCCCGCCTGCAGGCGCTTGACCTGGTAATGCTCACCAATGGCTGGCGGCGTTTCAGCTGGGAAAAAATACTGAACAAACAATACCCGGATACCCGTTATCCTTACGAACAGGGCATTCTGCTGAAGGGCACGGCCTTTACCAACAACGGCCGCTACCAGCTGATGAACGGGAAAGTGGATTTCATTATCAAACAGATCACAGATAGCTCTACCTCCATTGTATCTGCCCCTACTAACGGCATGGGTGAGTTCAACCTGCCCGGCCTGGCTTTCCTGGATACGGCGCTGGTATATTACAAGGGCAATGACCAGCAGCAGCGCTGGAAAGATGTAACGGTAAAATTCAACACGCATTTCTTCGAGAACAGTGTGCCGGTTACAGATCCTTTCCCCCTGCGGCTGCCCCCTGCTATTGATTACAATACGCTGAAGAATTATCTCTCAACCGCTTATGATGGCAACCGGGTGAACCGCTCCATTAACAGCCGCGCTATTTTGCTGAAGGAAGTAAATATCCGCGAGCGCAGGATCCCCAAAGAGGAGACCATGGATAAAAAGTATGCCTCCGGTATGTTTGCCGGTGGCGATGGTTATACGTTTGATATGACCAAGGAGACGAGCAGCTATATGAACATTTTCCAGTACCTGCAGTCCAGGGTAGCCGGCTTGCAGATCACCGGTAACCTCAGCGATCCCAGCCTTAGCTGGCGCGGTGGCCGCCCCTCTCTGTACCTGAACGAGATGCCTATAGATGCCAGCATGATCAGCAGCATACCGGTGACAGACATTGCTATGGTAAAAGTATTCCGCCCGCCGTTCATGGGTGGTTTTGGCGGTGGCGCTAACGGGGCCATTGCAGTGTATACTAAAAAAGGCGGTGAGGGTAACGACAATACCGTGAAGGGTTTTGAGCTGTACCGTAAACCCGGTTATGCAGTAGTAAAACAATTTTACTCACCGGACTATAATGTGCATAAAGACGTGCATTCCCTGGCGGATAAACGCCTTACACTGTACTGGAACCCGGATCTGCCAATAGATACCACTACCCATACCGCCACCATCAAGTTCTTCAACAACGACTTCTCCAAACATTTTCGTGTAGTGGTAGAAGGTATAGGTGCAGATGGTACGGTAGGAAGAGTGGAGCAGGTTTATTAATTTAGTCCATGGCCGATGGCAGGCATCGGCCATGGACCTAAAAAATTAGCCGAATGGACTACATCCCCTCTATCGCAATTGACATGGATGAAACTATTGCCGATCCTATTACAAAAGCGCGGGAATGGTATTACCGGGATTATGGCAGGGTATTTTCCGAAGAAGAACTGCACGGCAAAACCCTCTCTGAAGCCCTGCCCGTAGATCATGCAGGAAAAATACTGGAATACCTGAACACGCCCGGTTTCTTCCGCGACCTGGCTATTTTCCCCAATGCACAGCGGGTTATAGAAGAATTAAATAAAAAATACCGGGTATACATTGTATCAGCCGCCATGGAGTTCCCCAACTCCTTAAAAGATAAATATGACTGGCTGATGGAGAATTTCCCCTTTCTTACCTGGCGTCAGTTCTGCCTCTGCGGCGATAAAAGCCTGGTACAAACGGATATGATGATCGATGATCTCATCCGCAACTTCAAATATTTTAAAGGCAAGCCATATTTATTCACCGGCCACCACAATGTACATATACAAGGATATGAACGTATATTGAACTGGGAAGATGCGGCCGCGAAATTATTATAAGCATATGCATAAACGCTTACTGGTAGCCTGCATATGGTTGTGTTGCTGCTTACCTGCAGCTGCACAGCAACTGCGCCCGGGCTTTAACCCTAAAGAATATGAGCAGCTGCTGCGTGTAACGGCCCTGCAGGCCGATACGCCCTGGACAAAGGTTGTGGTGCCTTACCCGGAAAACTGTAACCTCGTATACCGGTCGCCGGTAGTGGGAATGGAAAACCGCTGGGACCTCTGGCTCTGGAACAACCAGGTAGCTATTATCAGTATACGCGGCACCACCGGCACCGCTACTTCCTGGCTGGAAAACTTTTATGCAGGCATGATCCCCGCCACCGGCGTCCTTCATCTGAACGGCAGCACCAACTTTCATTATAAGCTGGCGCAGGACAGCAGCGCTTATGTGCATGCCGGCTGGATGCTGGGCATGGCCTGCATAGCCCCGGACATTGTAAGCAAAATAAAGGCGTACTATCAGAAAGGCATACACGAATTTATTATCATGGGTCATAGCCAGGGCGGCGCTATTGCCTTCCTGCTCCGCTCCTACCTGCAATACCTGGATGATCCTGCTTTCCCGAAAGATCTTGTGCTGAAAACCTATTGCAGCGCAGCACCCAAACCCGGTAACCTGCGTTATGCATATGACTATGATTTCATAACCCGCGATGGCTGGGGCTTCCGTGTAATAAACCCGCGCGACTGGGTGCCGGAATCACCTTTTTCCCTGCAAACCACCAATGATTATACCGCCGTAAATCCTTTCCGGAATGTTAAAAAAGCCTTGCGCAAACAAAAACTCTTCATCCGCCTGGCAGTAGGTTATATGTATGGCCGCCTGGACCGGTCTACTAAAAGGGCCAGCCGCCGCATGCAGCGCATCCTGGGTAAGATGGCATATAAACAGGCCAGCAAAACGGTAAAGGGGTATGAGCGCCCGGATTTTGTGAACAGCCACAACTACACGCCGGCAGGCTCCCCCGTGATCTTATACCCGCAGCGGGGTTATGATGAAAAATTTCCTTTTGACGGTAAGAATGTATTTACACACCACATGCTGCTACCGTATGTGTACCTGTTAAAACAGAATTATAAGCTGGATTAAAAAAAGAATGATCAACTACCAGTTTTAACACCGGTAATTGATCATCCATAAACAAAACAAACAATCAATCCGCCTTAAAGTTATTTGCTGCTGCCTATCCTGCCGCCACCGCCACCAGGACGGCCTTCGCCACGTTTCTTCTTCATTGTTTCCAGCGCATCTGTGTACTTCTTGTACTGATCATCACTCAGGAAACCTTTCACTTTAGTGTCGCGCTCATCAGCCAGCTTTCTAAAAGCTTCCCGGTCAGGGCGGCCGCCGCCGGCACGGGCATCTTCACGCAGCTTATCCATGCCTTTATAAAATTCAGTGTAAGCATCGCCTAATTTCGTTTTCTGGTCATCCTTGAGGGACAGCTCAGGTGATAACTTGTCAACGGTTTGCTTCACTCTTTCCTCCACAGTACGCCGTTGGAAATTACCCTGTGCGTTGGTGGTTACATAACCGGCAAATAAAAAGGCCAGCATCAACAGAATCCTGTTCTTCATAATGGTAAGATTTATATTGTATAAAAATGACGTGTTCTAATGGCTACAGCAGAGGGATACAGGTTAACGGTTGATGCGCCGATGCATGCTATCGCGCCGGAAAAAAGGCGCTGACATACGGTAAATGACCTGGTGCACCAGGGTATCAAAACCCGGCCGCTGGGCGGGGTCGCACAGGTTACGTACCTGCTGAAAATGATGGAACGTTTGCAGGTCTATGGCTTGTTGTTTTTGCCCGATGATCATTGCTGCATTATTCAGCACGGAATCCGGCACATCCGGCACATACAGCAAGCGGTAAAAGCTGTCTTTGGCATTCCGCATATCCGCCAGCAGGGGCTTCATTTTTACCCAGTGCTGATCGCGCAGCTGCTGGTAGGCATTTAACTGCTGTTTTGAAAACCCTGCTTTTTTCTCCAGGATCTCCATCATTCCCTGCCTGCCTTTGCCATCCCGCACGAAGCGGTTACCCTGCGGCTTCATGTTCACGAAAAGCAGCAGCATGCCAAGGTTCGTCAACAATAAAACCCCAACTATGATCAGTAATACTTTATTTTTCGCAATCGCCATTTGTTATTGTTTATTGTTAACCATTTCTACTCCGCCTTATCATCATCATACACCGTGGGTACCTGCAGCCGGTACTCATCTGCAAACGCCTGCAGGGTAGCCTGGTCCGTACCGGACACCGAGCTCTCAAACTGGCGTATCACGATAATACTGTTCAGCAGCAGTATAATACAAAGGCCTATGATGGCAATGGAAGGGCGGGCTATCCAACCCGTGGCGCGCTCCCAGGCGCTGCTGCCCTTTTGCTGCAGCCGTGCCTGTAAGCGGGTGAAGAAGAATTCACCTGCTCCGGCCCTGCCGGCGCCATCCAGGCTACGCAGGGCAGCTTCTGTTTCTTCCTGATGATGTTCCTTTTTCACGGTTATGTTTCTATTTAATTAGACGATCATTTTTCAAAAAACCTTCGCTATTCACCGGAATAATATTTTTCCAATAGTTTACGAAGATTTGTTTTTGCGCGGTGCATAAGCCCTTCCACGGTAGCGGCGTTCATATCCATTACCTCGCCAATCTCCTTTGCGGGCAGGCCTTCCAGCTTGCTAAGCACAAACACGGCCTTTTGCCGGTCCGGCAGCTGATCCAGGGCTTTGAATAACACCGCTGCTCTTTCTTTATTATCCAGCTGCACACCGGGGTGATGAAAATCCGGCACTGCATTATGAATGCTTTCATCTTTATCGCCAAACAGGCTGTACACCCTGCCCCAGCGTTTTTTACGGTTCCTTTTTTTTACATGATCCAGCGCTTTGGTTACCGCAATACGATACAGCCAGGTAGAAAGCTTTGCATCTCCCCTGAATGAACCGATGGATTGATAGACCTGTACAAATACTTCCTGCGCTACATCTTCCGCATCAGCCTCGTGCTGCACAATACCCAGCACAGTGTTGTAAACCATATCCTTCCAGGTTTCCACCAATTGCCTGAAAGCAGCCTGCTCACCTTTTTTAAGCGCTTCCGTTAAATACTGATCAGTGAACCTGTCCAAATTGCTCAATTAATGATAGATAATTCTTTAGGCCTTAAGGCATACCAGGTCCGCCCCTGCCGGGTCCCATACCAGGTGCACCACCAGGCGCGCCGCCGGGCGGGCGCCCGAACATGCCATCCGGGCGGCGCATACGCTCACGCTCCGGTTCCTGTTCTGCCGGGGCCTTGCTGCCTTTATAATTTTTTATCTTATAAGTAAATGTAAGCATAAAGTACTGTTTCAATACCTGCGACTGCACGTCCTCAACATACGTTTCCGTAGGCGTGCGGGTAATGCTGCGGTTCTGGTTCAGCAGGTCAAAAATGGTTACGCGCAGCTCTGCCCGTTGTGCCTTCATGAACTTTTTACCCGCACCAATATTCCATAACCAGTACTGCTGGTTAAAACCATCTGTTAACCCACTGTACAGCTGGTTATTCAGATCACTGTTAAATACCCAGCCGTTCTTTGACAATAAATTCAGCCGGAACGAAGCGGTATGGGAAAAATAGGTATTGTTCAGCGTAGGCTGTATGCTGTTCCTGAGATCATTGAAGTTAGCGGAGTATGCCAGTGTAAAATCCACGTACTCGCTAACGTTGCTGGAAAATACTGCACCCAGGTTATAGTTATAGCTGTTGGAAAGATTGGTAACGTTATTTATAATACCTGGTGTGCGGGTATAGGTGAAGCCTGCATTCCAGTTCAGGTTTGTTTTAATAGCCTGCACCGGCACCCCAAAGGTTAAGAAAGAGCGTACGCTCCAGTAACCATTCATATTCACAGGTTTGGCCAGCTGAGAACCTTTGAACAGTGTAACCGTTGGCGTTATCACGGAGTCCTTGGTGGCAATGTAAGTAGCATTGGTTACATAGTCCTGCGTATTCTGTAAGAACACGTTGGCAAAAAGGCTAAGGCCTTTGTCCGGCCGGGTATAGCTGTAGCGGGTTATCAGCTGGTTGCTGTATTGTTGCTGCAAGGCTTCATTACCCGTGGAAATAAACAGCGGGTTGCTGTTATTGATCACATTCTGCAGCTGCCCGATGGAGGGCTGGCTGGTAGATGACCGGAACATAACGCGCAATGAATGGTTAGCATCAAACTTATAGCGCAGCATAGCATTGGGCAGCAGGTTGCTGAATGTTCTGTGCACATTGGTATTTAAGGGAAAGGTTTGATCACTGTTCAATTCTGAATACTGGTAAGATACCCCTAAGGACAACATCTTATCCCGGTTGCCATAACGGTAGGTTAAGCCGGCATTCTGTCTGTTATAGGTGTTCTCAAACACGTTGGAAAGGCTGGTATCCGGCAGCACATATTTACCCGTGAACTCATCAAAGTGAAAAGTTTCCTGATCGGCATTGTTCTTTGACCATGACGGGTTATAGTTCACCTGCAGCTGGCTGCTTTTTCCCAGCGGCTCCGTATACGCGATGTTGGCAGATACCTGGTAACCGTTATTCTTTGGGTTAGACTGCTGCAAGGTAGAATCATTTACACCGGCCTGCCCCTTATAGTAAATATTATAGGCCTGCTGATTACGCTGCCCGTCTTTATCATTGGCGCTGAAGTTAAGCCCCATTGATATAGTGCGGCCCCTTTTACCAAACGCATGGCGGTACAGGATGCCGTTATTGGTATTGTACCCGCTGGTGTTGCTGGTTTGCTGGTTATTAGACCGGCTGAGCAAGCTGGTATCTGAATAAGAGTTTAAACCATCGTTTTGGGAAAAAGCGTCATACTTCTGAAAGCTGACGCCTGGTGTAAAGATCAGCATGTTGGCTGAATCTATCTTATACTCCACACGCAGGTTCACACGGTGATTGTAATTACTGTTATTTGTGATCTGCGTTTCATCATAAAACAGGCTGCTGTCGCCGGTCAGGTACGTTTGGCGATTGGTAAGCTGATTGTTGGAATTATTGGTATTGTTAAAAAAGTAGCTGCCATTCACCGTTACCTTTTTGCTCCACACATCTGAAAAGTTAACCCCAATGGAATTGGTTTTGGTAATACCCGCCTGCGAGCCTACCAGGAAGTTGCCGGCATTACCGCCGCCACCTGCTCCGCCGCCGCGGCCACCACCGCCTCCACGCCCGCGGTTACCGCTGGCATTACTTACCACCCCCAGCAGATCCTGCGTGGCAAAATTCTGCTGGTTCACGTTATTGGTTAAGCCAATAAGGGAAATACGGCGGTCGCCATTGAACAGGCTTACGTTGCCGCCTGCAGAGTAACGGTCGTCTGTTCCATACCCGGCAGATATTTTCCCAAACTGCGAGTTGCGCATTTGCCCGCGCGTAACAATGTTAATGGTCTTGTAAGAGTTACCATCATCAAAGCCGGTGAACTGTGCCTGGTCGCTCAGCTTATCAAACACTTCTATTTTATCTATCACTTCAGAGGGCAGGTTACGCAAGGCCAGCGTAGCATCTTCCCCAAAATATTCCTTACCATCCAGCAATACTTTTTTAACGTCTTCCCCATGTGCTTTCACGGTTCCATTCTCTACGGAAATACCCGGCATTTTCTTTACCAGGTCTTCTGCAGTAGCATCCGGGTTGGTTTTATAGGCGCTGGCGTTATAAGACAGGGTATCGCCTTTTTGCTGTACCGGCGGTACAATAGCTTCTATGGTTACGCCTTTTAAAGTGGTAGAGCCCCTGCTTAGCAACAGAATGCCCAGGTCCTGCGCATCAGCGCTAAGCCTAATGGTGCGGTTTACATTCTTATAACCCAGGTAAGAAACCGACATTTTATAGGACTGCGCCTTTAAATGC
Organism: Chitinophaga sp. GbtcB8; assembly: GCF_019091455.1. Taxonomy (GTDB): domain Bacteria; phylum Bacteroidota; class Bacteroidia; order Chitinophagales; family Chitinophagaceae; genus Chitinophaga. The sequence continues at coordinate 100,974 of NZ_JAGXJN010000009.1, read as the reverse complement.
GGAATGCTGAAGGCACCGGTAACATCTGTAACGCCGCCTACTATCTGGGTAGAGTCTGTTGCAGCAACCAGCCTTACCGTGGCTCCGGGTATGGGGAATTTTTCTTTTCTGTCCTGTAAAACGCCCTTCAACTGCAGGTCCTGCGCCAGGGCAGCCTGTGTTACAGCTAATGCAAAAAAAACCAGCAAGGCGATACGTTGTATCATTGTATTCATTGAAATGATTATACCTTATTGGACGACAAAACGGGGCAGAACCTTTGCGGCCTGCATAAAAAAGTTGGCAGTAAGCAGCGGGCGGTTGGCAGTCAAAAAAGGCGGTTTCGTCGGATGAGGAGTATTCCAGGCTGATTAAATAGTGGCCGGGGAGAACTTATACGGGCTTAACAGCTGATTAACGAATAAGGGATTTTTAAGTTTTATGTTTGCCGGGTAAGTAATTCATAGCAATTAAAATTTTTCGCAGCATAGTTACTCATCCCGAAAGGGAAGGGAACATTATCAATCAGGGCGCAAAAAAGGGGTACCGTTATCGGCGCCCCTTCGTTGTTTTTAGGGGAGGATATCCAACACCTAAACATTTACATAAACAAAAGAGGCGCCCACAACAGGCACCTCTTTATTTATAACACTGTAAACACTCTACAACTTTATTGCTCCAATCTCTCAATCACAGACCGTGAACCGTGGTCCGAAGTGGACCGTCCTCCGCAAAGAACTAATCTTTCAGCTTATGCAGGAACGTTGACAACTTAAACAACAGCTCATCCTGCAAACCGGCCCGTAGCTTGGCTTCCTCATCCGTTACACCTAAGCGGCGCAGACGCTGGTAATGGACGTAAGAACCACCGATGATCTCCAGGCACTCCTGAATCTTCTCTTTAGTTTCCAGCTCTTTGGCGCGTTTATCAAATTCCTTTTTAGTCAGGATCTTATCCACGAAATAAAAATTGTCTTTATCCTCAATCCAGTCGTGCCCTTCGCGGTGCTGCGGCTTGTACACTTCCAGGTAACAGGCATCCAGGCGCAGGAGCTTACCAAACTCAGTACGTATATCTATTACCGTTGGCTGCTCCGCTGCGTTGTTGGCCAGCTTCTTTTTAATAAAACGGCTGATCTCCACGCCCATTTCACCGCTGCTCATCAGCACCTGGTTCAGCTCAGAATATTCCAGTCCTATGCTAATACGGTTGTAGCGGTTGCCGGTCCTGATCTTACCAAATAAACGCGGGTTGCCCTGTTCATCAAACACAATATCCTCAACCTGCATTTTGCTGATGGTGCGGTAGTTGGGCAGGTAACCTTCTTCTGCCGGCGTAGCCCTTTTGGCAGGCGCCTTGGGAGCGGTCTGGCGGTGGCTGAACTGTACGAAATCATCTACAAAACGCAGCTGCTGTTTTTTAAGCTTGGTATACATTTCATGCGTATTGTACTCCGGCATTTTGCTCAACACCAGCAGCTCATTCCAGCTGTCAAAATGCTGTACTTTTTTCAGCTCGTCCAGCACATCTACCGGGCCCATATTACGGCGGTACAACAGCTCTGCCACTAAAAAGATGGCATATTCATGCACGGTATAACCGAGTTCCGGCAACACATCATACGGACTGCGTTTTTGATCGCGCGCATGGTTCAACACTTCAATATCTGACATAACCGGTGCTAATAAATATGTTCTGGCTGCTGAACGCAGCTTTTTGCTTACATAGTTCAGCAGGTGATCAGTCACCTGGGCATTCTTTACAAAATCATGCAAGATCTGCACAAAGCGTTTGGAGGCAGGCAACCCAAACTGCGAAAGGATGTCGTTCTCCATATCGCCTACTTCTTCTTTTCCCGGTTTTACCTGCGGGTCCAGTTGCTGGTAACGATGATAGTATTCCTGCAATTTCAGTTTTAGCTGATCCATATATCTATATTATTTTATTTTTTACAATTGTTTAACAACCTGTAAGTGATTGCATACCAGCCATTTACGGCATACGTAATCAATTACAGCATAACTGTTTTAACTTCAACAGGTTAGTAAGTAATGGGTTAGTGAGTTGCTGGGTGCATTATCCGGAGACGGCAGGTGTAGGTATAGCCCCTATCTCCCTGATATTCAACTAATAATAGAAAAGCCCAGCCTGTTCGCCGAGCTAGTAAGTAGATTTTGCGAATGCAAATATAAGCAATTCCGGGACAACCAGCAAGCAATAGTGTCTTTCCCGGGGATGTTGTACTTTTACTACCTATGGCCGGCCAACATCCAATTGTATTCACCAGCGGGGACTATGCAGGGCAAAAAGTGAAAGAAGTACACTTTGGTCCTATCATTACTACCGAGACTATTTTCCCGGATGGCCTGTCGTCCCAATGGCATTACCATTCCAATCCTCATTTTTCACATATTCTTTCCGGAGGCAGTAAGGAGATCCGTAAGAACGGCTCCCAGCAGCAGGCCGCTGGTACGGGTTTGTATTATTACCCGGGTGTGCCGCATCAGAACATGGATTACCGTGCCGGCACCCGCATTTTTAATATAGAGCTGGAACCTGCTTTTTTTGAACAGTATGAGCTGCCTGTACCCTGCGCTTCCTTTATGGAAAAGGAAAGCATGGAGCTGAATACCGGTGGTTTAATGAAGCTGTTAAAAGAGCATTACCGCCAGGATGCAGATACCCTTATTGCTATGGACCAGCTGTGCATACAGCTGCTGCAAACAGGACAGCCCACAGAAAAATATTTCCCTGAATGGGCGCAGAAGATCAGAACAGCGCTGCAGGATCAATGGAATGATCCGCTGACCTTATTGCAGCTGGCGGAACAATTACAGCTGCACCCCGTTACCATCTCCAAACATTTTTCAAAATACTTTCGTTGCAACTTAGGCGAATACCGCCGCAGATTAAAAGTGGAGCGTGCTTTATCCCTCATACGCAGCACTCCCCTTTCCCTTACTGAAATAGCCTACAGCTGTGGTTTTGCAGACCAGGCGCATTTCACCAAAACCTTTCAGCAGGTAACAGGCCTGCTGCCCAAACATTACAGGCACCTCTGATCCCACATTTTTTTTACAGGCTAACTACATACAATTTTGCGCAGCGCGCCTGCTGTTATTTTGCATTACCGTTTAACCAATAAACAGAAACTGTGCAAAGTGCTCTAATAAGGCCGGTACAGCCGCAGGATAATGCAGCAATGGCCGCCATCATCCAACAGGTGCTGAAAGAGTTTAATGCTCACAAACCCGGTACTGCCTATTTTGATCAAAGTATACATGATCTCTACAACTCCTTCCGCGCACAGGCAGCCGGGTATTGGGTTATAACAACGCAGCAGCATTTATGGGGTGGTGGCGGTATTTATCCTACGGAGGGCTTACCTGCCGGTTACTGCGAACTGGTAAAGCTATACCTGCTGCCCGCTGCAAGAGGCCAGGGATGGGGCAAACAGCTTATCACACAATGTTGTACGGCCGCTGCCGAAAAAGGTTACACACATATATACCTGGAAACTATGCCCGAGCTGCACACCGCTATTCCCTTGTACGAAAAAATGGGATTTGAATATTTAACCGCACCACTGGGCCAGTCAGGCCATTACAGCTGCTCCGTGTGGATGGTAAAAACATTATAACAACTTTTATGAGAAACATGAAGAAGGTTGTACTGCTATTAATGATGGCAGTAACAGCCATGACCACTGCTGCCGCACAGGCAACAAAGCTGCACCGGTTATTTGAAGATTATCAGCAGGAATACCAGCAGCTTTTTCCGCTGGATGCCACCTTTGCCGGTGACCACCGCTATGATGACCAGCTGCCAAATGATATTTCCGCACCCTTCCTGGCAAAAGAGCATAGCTTTTACGAAAAATACCTGCAGGCGTTACATACTATTCAGCGCAGCAGCATAAATACGGCAGACCGCATCTCGTACGATGTGCTGCAGGAAATGCTGGAAACCGGCCTGGAAAAGAAAGATCTGCGGCTGGAATACATGCCGGTTAATCAATTCACCTCTCTGCCCGCGCTCATGGGGCAGTTAGGTACCGGCACTTCTGCACAGCCTTTTAATACCGTAAAGGATTATGATAACTGGCTGAAACGGCTCACGGCCTTTGTTCCATGGATAGATACCTGCATAGCTAACTTTAACAAAGGCATACAAACCGGTTTAGTGCTGCCTAAGATCCTGGTTATAAAAACCATTCCGCAAATGACTGCGCTGGCAGCAACAGATACGGCCAAGAATGTGTTTTACCAGCCATTAAAACACCTGCCGGATTCCTTTGCCACAGCAGATAAGCAACGCATACTACAGGACTATCAACAGGTACTTACACAGCAGCTGCTTCCGGCTTTTAAAAGGCTGGCAGATTACCTGCAAAACACTTATCTGCCTGCCGCTACAGACAGCGCAGGCCTGTCGGCCCTGCCGGGCGGCGCAGCCATTTACCGCTACTATATACGCTTCCATGCTACTACGGATGAAAGCCCGGAAAGCATTTACCAGACCGGCTTACGGGAAGTGGCGCGTATTACGCAGCGTATGGAAACGCTGAAAGTGCAAACCGGTTTTAAGGGCACTTTGCAGGAGTTCTTTCATTACCTGAGAACAGATCCTAAGTTCACGCCTTTTACCACACCGGAACAGGTGCTGGATGCTTACCGCCATATTTATGAAAAGATAAAACCACACCTGCCCGCCCTGTTTGAGCTATACCCTAAAACACCTTTTGAGATCAGGCGGTTTGAGGCTTTCCGTGAAGCGTCGCAGGCCGGGCCCGCATATGTGCTTGGCTCCGCAGATGCTACGCGTCCTGGTGTGTTCTATGTACCTGTGCCGGATGCTACCAAGGTGAATGTTACTTTCTACGGGCTGGAGGTAAATTTTATTCATGAAGCCATTCCCGGGCACCATTTCCAGATATCGCTGCAGCAGGAAAATAAGTCGCTGCCGGCTTTCCGCCGTCAGCCTTCCTTTAAGGGTTTTGTTGAGGGATGGGCCCTGTATTGTGAATCACTGGGCCCCCTGCTGGGCTGCTACACCGATCCTTACCAGCAAATGGGTGCGCTGAATAACGAAATGCACCGCGCTATACGGCTGGTGGTGGATGTAGGCATCCATACCGGTAAAATGACGCGCGAGCAGGCCATTGCCTACATGATGGCCCATGAGCCGGTGAGCGAACCCATTGCCATAGCCGAAATAGAGCGCTATATGGCCTTTCCCGCACAGGCGCTTACCTACAAGATCGGGGAATTAAAGATTCAGGCATTACGAAAAAAATACGAGCGACAGTTAGGCCCGGCCTTTAACCTGCGCAGCTTCCATACTGCCCTGTTACAGCAGGGTGATATGCCGCTGAATGTACTGGAAAGTTACCTGGATGAATGGGCTGCCGGGCAGGCAAAAAGACCTAAGTAAGATAATATTTACCTGTATATAAGCTATAGATAAGCCATCTCTTATAAGGGATGGCTTATCTATGACTTACCTATGGCTTATATATAGCTTATATATGGGTTATCTATTTTCTGGAATCGAATTGTCTTATACTATTGCCAGGAAGCAATCAAGATAACAGCTCTTTTATGCAGTATCAGGATGCACCCTTTTCTGTTAACGCCGGCATTCTGCGCAGCTCCATTTTTAGCCATTCTATGGCCTGGTTCTGTAAGGTATTACCAGCCTGGCCCTGCATGAGCTTTAATCCCAGCTTTCTACCCGCATGCTCAAACAGGGGTTTATCAGTGGTAATGCGCCATAAAACATGCGGTTTGGTGCAGATCAGGAACTGGCAGTCCCAGGTAAGATAAAATGGCTGATAGGCATGGTTGGCAAGGGCGCCGGGGCTATCCGGCCCCTGGGGCAGATCTTCTTTCTTTTGCAGGGGCTCTGCAAATAACCAATACCAGATATTCTGCAGCTCGTGAATGTATTCCACCACCCGCACCTTATCATAACCCGTGAATTGCAGTATATAGCGGTTATCGGCAGCAGCTTTAAGGAAAACGGGCAGGCCGTGGTGTACTTTGGTCCAGTTATTAAAATCCTGGGGGCGTACCAGGTTAAAACCCAGCTTGCTCAGGCGGGGCGCCTGTAAGCGTAAAGGTTGCAGCTGATCACACAACGCCATCAATATAGGATAGTGATGTTCTGAGATCCTGATCACCTCCTTTCCCAGGGCAAAATAATTGCCCATTCTAACCTCCTCTAATTCAACTGGCATAGCCCTTCTTTTTCCGTAAAGCTAATATTTTTAGCAAAAAACTAAAAAATGTAGTTTAAAGGAGGGGTGCTGCTATAGCGGAGGGACTAGAAATCATAAATTTTAAATTCCGGGGAACTACCACTTAAACCCTGGTAACTGGAAAAATCAACGCCCCTTGATTTATATTCTCCCGCTTCTATGCCTGATCGTACCAAGTCCTCCTTATCATTGATATTGGCCAAAACGGCTGTTATGTAGTCTTTTCCATCCGCTACAATATGACCTGGTGATTCGGCTACATTTTTGGGATTATGCCATTCGCATTCTCTATAGGGTTTATTGTTTTCTGAAGGCTCCCAGGCGTCAACAACCGTTGCCCTTTCTATGTCATTTACGTCGGCTATAAGCAAAAATTGATGATCCCCTCCTGCCCATGACATAAGCCAAATATGCTTACCCGGGTATTTGAAATTTGTTTGAAACATAGCGACAACAGCATGCTCCATGCAATTCCCTGCACCCATAATAATAAATGGCAAGACATCTTTTAAACGTTGTTGTAAATTGCGGGGAGCATCATTAAAGGCTGTCCTGGAATCACTTCTGTAACCACGGTTTGATGCGATAGACATTCCGCCCAAAGTTCTTTTGTAAGATGCCCCGTTATTTTCTTTTATATCCTTCCAGACATTTCCTCTTCCATGAGAAAGTGTTTCTTTTGTACTCTTTAATATTTCTGCAGGGTTTCTTTGAATGACTTCTTTTGTGGAAGCAAATATTCCCTGTAACGGGAAAACCGCAGGCATGGATACGCCTTTCGATAAATTGTTAGCAGCAGCCTTACTACTATAACCTCGATATGAACCGGCTGGTTGTTTTTGTGGCATAGTCAGGGATTTTGAGGGGTAATATCTTTCAAAGTACATATAAAAATACGTTGAAAAATATCCGTTTTAGCTTTGGGCCTGGGAAACCGGAATATTTTGCTAATGGCAGCAAGGTTAACAGCATTATAATTAATGGCGTTTGCAACCATTTCCATTGTTAGCTACAGGATACAGGAGAAATTAAAAACGGGAAGCCTTTTTTAAGACTTCCCGTTTCGGGTGGATGATGGGGTTCGAACCCACGACCCCTAGAAGGACAATCTCGTGCTGTTACCAGCTCAGCTACACCCACAGCTTCATTTTGCGGACTGCAAAGATAAGTGAAATCATTCTCAATTTCCAAATAGCTGCCTAAAAAATTTCTATCCTGCCAGGCTCCCTTAACAATCCGCCGCTATTTGCTCATTTTTCCCTTTCTTTGCGCTCTCTTAAAACTGTGAGTTTACAATGTCTATCTACCTGATTCCGTTCATCTCCGCTTTCATAGGATGGTTCACTAACTGGATCGCCATTAAAATGCTGTTCCATCCCCGGCAGCCTATGAAACTGGGTTTTATGACCCTGCAGGGCATCTTCCCCAAACGGCAGCGGCAGTTTGCCGAAAAGCTGGGTAAGCTGGTAGCAGATGAGCTGTTATCATTTGAGGATATTCGCGAAAAGCTCACCGACCCCCAGAAGATCAAAAATATTATACCCCTGGTAGAAGATCACCTGGAACATTTCCTGCGCGTAAAACTGCCGGAAGCCATGCCGGTGCTTTCCATGTTCATTGGCGACAGCACCATTAAACAGATCAAGGATGTACTGGTAAAAGAGCTGGACACCCTTTTCCCCATGATGATAGCCCAATACCTGGACAATGTAAAAGACGAGCTGGACCTGGAACGTATTGTTACCGACAAGGTAGCCGCTTTTTCTTCTGATAAGCTGGAGCAGATCCTGCAGGGAATTATGTCGCGCGAGTTCCGTTTTGTAGAGATCATTGGCGGTGTGCTGGGTTTCCTGATCGGGATGCTGCAGCTGCTGATGGCGTAAGCATAACATACCGCGCACTACAGCGCTTATCCCTATTATTTGAAATACTGCCGGATGGCTGTTTCCGGCAGCCCGGCGCCCGATAATTGTTAATTACTGTTAAGACCTTTTACCGCTGTTTTTATAGGTTTCCTCGGCTAAAATACCCCATTCGTCATATTAGGCAAAGCGGCATATAAATTACCAATAATTTTGTGCCGGCATCGAACCCAAATCACCTGTTAATATTTTCACACTACAATTTAAGACCAACGAGAGCGATGAAACAATGGTACGTTTTACTGGCCGCAGTTCTGTTAGGACACGCAACCTTACATGCGCAAATACCAATTATGCCCGCTACCGGCGGCAAACAGGGAGCAGCAGCAGGCGCCCGTGGCAGCGCTAACGGCCAGCGGCAAATGCCCCAGATCGGACATGTGTATGGTAAGCTGGTAGATGCTGACTCTAAAAAACCTATTGGTTATGCGGCAGTAGCCCTGCTGAAACTGCGCGATTCCAGCGTGGTAACCGGTATGCTGACCAAAGAGAACGGCGAATTTAACTTTGAGAACCTGCCTTTTGGCACCTTTAATATGCGCATTACCTTCATGGGTTATGGCAGCATTTATAAAAAGGTGGCCATCAGCCCCCAGACCATAGACCAGGACCTGGGCAACCTGAAAATGCGGCCGGATTCCAAGCTGCTGGGCACCGTGGAAGTTACCGGGCAAAAAAGCGCCTTTACCATGGGTATTGATAAAAAGGTGTTTAACGTAGACCGTAACCTGGTAAGCGTAGGCGGCACTGCGCAGGATGTGCTGAAGAACGTACCGGCCGTAAATGTGGATATTGACGGGAATGTAACCGTACGTAATGCCTCCCCCACCATTTTTGTGGATGGCAAACCCTCTACCCTTACCCTGGACCAGATACCGGCAGACGCTATTGAAAGCGTGGAGCTGATCACCAACCCCTCTGCCCGGTACGATGCAGAAGGCATGTCAGGCATCCTGAACATTGTGCTGAAAAAGAACCGGCGTGCAGGCATTAACGGTATGGTAACCGCAGGTATTGGCACCGGCGATAAATACAATGGCGGCGGCAACATTAATGTGCGCCAGGGAAAGGTGAATGTATTTGCCAACTACATGGTGAATGCCAACCGCAACTGGGGCAATGGTACTACAGACCGCACCAACTACCTGAATGGCGATACCAGCTTCCTGAACCAGCAAAGCAACAGCCGCAGCACCCCTACTTTCCAGTTTGGCCGGGTGGGTTTGGATTATTACCTGGATAACCGCAACACCATCTCTGTTTCACAGAACATTGTAGACGGTAATTTTAAAAACTACGAGGACCTGCGCAGCACCTTTAATAAAGGCGATTCCCTGAGCAACCGTATTAATAACAACAAGTTCGGTTTCCGCAACTACACTACTGCGCTGGATTTCAAACATACTTTTGCAGAACCTAACCGGGAATGGTCGGCCAGTGTTAACTATAACTACAGCACCAACAACCGCAACGGTGATTTTAATACACAGCCGCTTACGCCCGACGGGTTGCCTACCGGGCAGGCTGCTTTGCAGAACAACCACTCTGACGGTAAAACCACCTTTATTACCGCGCAAACGGATTATACCGATCCTATTGGTAAGAATGGTAAAATGGAGCTGGGTTTAAAAACCACTATCCGCAATTACACCAGTGTTTACAATGTGTATGACCAGGATAGCATTACAAAGAACTACACCTTTAACGATCTGCTGTCTAACGACTATAAATACAAAGAACAGATCTATGCAGGGTATGTCAACTACTCCGGTACTGTTGGTAACTTTGGTTACCAGGGCGGTTTACGTGTGGAGCAGTATGTTTACTCCGGCGAGATCCCCAGCGAAGGCATGAAGTACAAGCCTACCAAAGCCACACCGGGTTTCTTCCCCAGCGTATACCTGTCGCAGAAGTTCAAGAACGACCAGGAGCTGCAGCTGAACTACAGCCGCCGTGTAACCCGTCCCAACTTTTTTCAGCTGATACCTTACCGCGATTATACTGACCCGCTGAACCAGCGCGAGGGTAATCCGAACCTGAAACCGGAGTATACCAACAGCCTGGAATTTTCTTACGCTAAGAACTGGAAGAACAGCAATTTCCTGGGTTCCATTTACTACCGGAATACCAATAACCTGCTGTCTACCATCAGCGTGCCTTTAGGGAAAGATACCCTGCTCACCACTTTTGTGAATGCGGATAAGAACAACTCTTACGGCGCCGAGCTGACCGGTAAAAAAACCTTCTTTGGCATATGGGATGTAACGGCCAACGTGAACCTGTACCGCACGGAAATTTCCGTAACACAGGATAAAGAAGTATTTAAGAACAGCAACTTTAGCTGGAATGCAAAACTCAATTCAGAGACCAAGCTGCCGGCTAACTTTACGTTGCAGATCAGCGGTAACTACCAGGCGCCAACCATAGCCCTGCCTAGTAATGGTGGTGGACGTGGCGGCGGAGGCGGTGGCTTTATGATGGTGCCCACCTCTGCCCAGGGTACTATTAAAGGCTTCAGCAGTATAGATATAGGTTTAAAAAAGGATTTCCTGAAGAAAAAAACAGCCTCCCTTACCCTGGCCCTTTCCGATGTATTTAATACCCGCCAGTATGAGCTGAACCAGGTAGCGCCGGCCTTCTCGCAAGACTATATCCGTAAGCGTGAGTCGCGCATACTGCGTCTTACTTTTGCTTACCGCTTTGGCAAATTCGATGCGCAGATCTTCAAACGTAAGAACACAAAAACAGACCGGGATAATATGCAGAACATGCAGGGCGACCAGTCGTTCTAATGAATAATTAAGAATTAAATAATTAATATAGGAAGCAGGAGACCATCTCTCCTGCTTCTTTCATTATAGCAGTCACACATCCCCCCCTCCGGCCACTCATCATAAATCGTTCAAGGTTCCCCCTTAGATGAATATTTTTACGGTATTAATGCTATCATTCCACCTGATCATGAACAGTCGCTTACTACTCGTATGCGTATTGTTGTGCGGCTATTACCATGCTTTAGCGCAGGACAATACCCCCAATGCAACCATTAAAGTTTCCGGCAAGGCGCTGGACGGGGCTACCGGCAAACCGGTAGAGTATGCGTCTGTAGTGCTTCTGCACAAAGCCGATTCTACCGTAGCTTATGGCATGTACACCCAGCCTACCGGCAACTTCAGCTTTACGGCTGTAAAACCCGGCGACTATGTGCTGCGCATTACCTTCATGGGATATGAAAAAATGGAGAAAGAGGTACGTGTTACGGCACTGAAACCATCCACCACAGTTGGTACCCTGCGTTTGCATACAGCCGGCAAAGTATTATCTGCCGTGGAAATAAAAGCAGAAAAACCAGCTTTCAGCATGCAGATAGACCGGCAGGTATTTGATGCCGGCAGCATGGTAACCGCAGACGGCGGCACCGGTACCGACCTGTTAAAGAACGTGCCCGGCGTAGATGTGGATATTGACGACAACGTAACCCTGCGCGGCAAAAGCGTAACCATTTATGTGGATGGTAAACCCTCTCCCTTTGGCGATGCCAAAACAGCCCTGCAAATGATACCCGCAGAAACGGTAGATCATGTGGAAGTGATCAGCAACCCATCCGCCAAGTTTGAAGCCCAGGGCGGCGGCGGCATCATTAATATTGTGCTTAAAAAAGATAAGGCTGTTGGGTATAACGTGATGTTCAACGGCGGGGTAGCCACCCGCGGACAACTGAACGGCAGCGTGAACGGCAGCCTGCGCATACGGCGCTTTAACTTTTTTGCCAATTACTATGGCCGCTACGGCTCACAGACAGGCAGTGGTTTCAGCAACCGCCATAACCTGGTTCCGGATAGCAGCAATACCGCCTACTTTACACAAGCTAACAATAGCCATAATAGTGATGGCTCCCATGGCGGGCGCCTGGGCCTGGATTATTACCTGGATAAATACAATACCGTATCCATTTCTGAAGGTATTAACTTCAGCAACGGGAATAGTGAAAATCATATCCTGCTTAATTACCTGGATGCAGATAAACAAAACCTGCGCACCGGCGACCGTAATAACAGCAGCCATTATTTTAACCCGACCAATAATACCAACTTTAACTTCCGGCATACCACCAATAAGGAGAACGAGGAGCTGACCGCTTATGTAAGCTATAGTAACAACAAGGGCAATAGTAACAGTGACTACTATACGCTGTACCAGAAACCCGGCAGTGCAGAAGATCCTGACCGGCAATCCAACACAGGCCTTAATCACAACCAGTTCTGGAATGCGCAGTCGGACTATACCACGCCCATGGGTAAAAAAGGTAAGTTTGAAGCGGGTGTAAAAGGTACTTTCCGGAAAATAGATAATGATTACACAGCCCTGCTGTTTAATTATGATACGGACCAGTTTGAGAAAAGCAACAGCCTTTCCAACACGTACTCCTACAAACAAAATATTTATGCGGGTTATGTGAATGTGTCCAGCGCTATTGGTAACCTGGGTTACCAGGTAGGCGCCCGTATAGAGCAGGCCCAGTTAAAAGGATATTCTTACAGCCAGAATGCTGCAGTGGATAACAGCTTCTTTAATGTATTTCCCAGTGTGTTCCTGAAGTACAACCTGCCTCACAACCAGGACCAGAGCCTGGTGTTCAACTACGCTACCCGCGTGGATAGGCCGGATTTTAATGACCTGCTGCCTTATATTAATAACTCTGACCCGCAGAACATACGTACCGGTAACCCGGACCTGCAACCTTCCCTCACCCACAAGTTTGAGATGAACTATTCGCAATACTATCCCAGGTCGCGCGATTTTATGAACACCGGTGTATATTACTCTCAGGCCAATGATGATATAGACCGCCTTAGCATACTGGACACCATTACCGGCATTACCACCACCAAACCCATGAACCTGGCCAAAGACCAGGACTGGGGCGGCAACGTCACCTACCAGCTGCACCTTTTCCGCTGGTGGGATGTAACCAGTAACCTGAACCTGGAATATAGCAAGCTTACAGGATCCGGCAGCTTCAGCACGCTTACCAATGAATACCTGACCTACGGCGTGAATGTAAACAGCACGCTTCGTTTTCCGTCCCATTTTAATGTACAGCTGCAGGGGCATTACCGCTCTCCCCGTGTATCGCCGCAAGGCACTACCAAAGCTATGAACGGTATAGACCTGGGCCTGCGCAAGGAGTTCCTGAAGAATAATGCACTAGCTATTTCCCTGAATATTTCTGATCTGTTAAATACCCAGCAATTCAGCAACCACTATGAAACGGATGCTTTTATACAGGACTATGAGCGCAAACGCACCACACGTTTCATTCGCCTGAACCTGCGCTACCGCTTTGGGAAGATGGACCCGAATATGTTTAAGAAGAAGAAGCAGACCGAAGAACCGGAAGAGCCCATCATTCAGAATTAGGATCTTTTTCCTGAGAGCATCGGTACAAAAGAGAAGTTATCAAAGGTTTCCTGCTCATAATCATTATCGCCTGTTTTGGTGATACGGATCATGCGCTGGATCTCGCTGCCGCCTACCGGCACCACCATCTTACCGCCAATTTTCATTTGCTGCAGCAGTTTGGGAGGTGTTTGCGGCGCAGCCGCAGTGATCAGTACCTTATCAAAAGGGGCAAAAGTGGGTAATCCTTCATAACCATCCCCATAAAAGAAGCGGATGGTGGGGTAACGGGATTTAAATGGGAATTGTTTTACCTGGTCAAACAGCTTTTTTTGCCGTTCTATGGTGAACAGGTTGGCCTTTAGCTCGCCTAATACGCAAGCCTGGTAGGCACTGCCTGTACCTATTTCAAGTACCTTTTCAAAAGGTTTTACTTCCAGCAATTGGGTCTGGTAGGCTACGGTGTAAGGCTGGGAAATGGTTTGCCCCTCGCCTATGGGGAATGCCCGGTCCTCATATGCAATGCCTTCAAACGCGGTGTCTAAGAAATAATGCCTGGGAATGTTGTTGATAGCCGCTAGTACATTTTCGTCTGTGATGCCTTTCTGCCGAAGTGTGTCTACCAATTGTTTCCGCAATCCTTTTTGTTTGTAAGAATCGTCGTACCGCCTCATAGCCGCAAAATTAACCAAACCGGTCAATTTTCAATGGGGTGTGGATTACTTGTTTGAGTGGAAAGCAGAAAGCAGAAAGCTCAAAGCCAATGCAGGGTACGCTTCCAGGAGCTTTTAGCTTTATGCTTTAGGCTTTTAGCTTTTTTACTAACATTAGGAATGTCCACAGCAGGGGAAATACGTTTTTTCCTCTTTATATTTGGACCTCAAATAAAACAGGATCATGGATACTAATATCGAGAACAAGGTAAACCAGTGGCTACAAGGCGGTTTTGATGCCGAAACCGTGGCCGCCGTTCAGCAATTGCAGAAAGGCAACCCCGATGAGCTGGCCGACGCTTTTTACCGTAGCCTGGGGTTTGGCACCGGCGGGTTACGCGGCATTATGGG
>NZ_JAGXJN010000009.1:0-86339 GCF_019091455.1 Chitinophaga sp. GbtcB8 | reverse complement strand
ATGAATAAATATACCGTAGGTATGGCTACCCAGGGGTTTGCCAACTACCTGAAAAAAGCTGTAAAAGGTGAGATCAAAATAGCCATTGCCCATGACAGCCGTAACAACAGCCGCTTTTTTGCGGAAGTAACGGCTAATGTAATGGCAGCCAACGGCATCAAAGTGTTCCTGTTTGAGAGCCTGCGACCTACCCCGGAGCTGTCTTTCACCATCCGCCACCTGAAATGCCAGGGCGGCATAGTGCTCACCGCCTCCCACAACCCCAAGGAATATAATGGTTATAAAGCCTATTGGGACGATGGCGGCCAGCTGGTGCCCCCGCACGATAAAAATGTAATTGCAGAAGTAGAGAAAATAGCCAGTATAGATGAAGTGAAGTGGAGCGGCGGCGAAGCCAATATTACCGCTATTGGTAAGGACGTGGACGAAGCCTACCTGCAAATGCTCAAAGGCCTGTCTATTAACCCGGACATTATAGCGGCCCAGCATGATATGAAGATCGTGTACACGCCCATTCACGGTACCGGTATAACCCTGGTGCCTGAAATACTGAAGCGTTTTGGCTTTACCAATGTACAGGTGGTACAGGAGCAGGCTACGCCGGATGGTAACTTCCCTACCGTGGTATATCCTAACCCGGAAGAGGCGGAAGCCATGAGCATGGGCCTTAAAAAAGCCAAGGAGCTGGATGCAGCTATCTTATTAGGTACGGATCCTGACGCGGATCGTGTAGGCATTGCCGTAAAAGACCTGAAAGGAGAATGGATACTGCTGAACGGTAACCAAACTGCCGTGCTGCTGTTCAACTATATTATTGAAGGCCGCAAAAAGAAAGGCCTGAGCGGGCCTACTGACTTTGTGGGTAAAACCGTGGTAACCTCTGACCTGATAGATGTATTTGCCGCTAAGAACGGAGTACGCTGCTACAATGTACTGACCGGCTTTAAGTGGATTGCCGACATGATCCGCGAAAAAGAAGGCAAGGAAAAATTCATTTGCGGCGGGGAAGAGTCTTACGGATATATGATAGGTGACAACGTGCGTGACAAGGATGCCATTGCATCTGTAGCCATGATCTGCGAAATGGCCGCCTACGCCCGTAATGAAGGCCGCTCCCTGTATGAGCAGCTGATAGACATTTACGTGAAATACGGTTTCTATAAAGAGCAGCTGATCTCCATCACCAAAAAAGGTATGAAAGGCGCTGATGAAATTGCCGAAATGATGCGCAGCTACCGGGATGCACCGCCGGCTACCATCAACGGCTCACCGGTGGTGAAGCTGTACGATTACCAGCTGCAGCAGGTCAAAGACCTGAAAACCGGCGCCACAGAGGCTATTAACCTGCCTAAGTCTAACGTACTGCAGTTTATACTGGAAGATGGCAGCAAGATCTCTGCACGCCCTTCCGGTACGGAGCCTAAGATCAAGTTCTACTTTAGTGTGCAGCAGCCGTTAGCAGCGGCTAAAGACTTTGACCAGGTGAATACCCAGCTGGATGAGCGGGTACAGAAGATTATAAAGGATATGAAGCTGAAATAAGCTGATAGCCGAAAGGTAAAAGCAAAAAGCATAAAGCTATGTTCGCGGTTCGCTGCATTGGCTTTATGCTTTTTGCTTTTTGCTTTTACCTTAAACCAGGTACGCAGAAAGGATCTCCTCGCCTTCCACATCCACCATAATCATTTCCTGCAGGCTGGTGGAAAGTAAATAACCGGTAAAATCCACGGTTAAGGGGTAAGACTTATGCTTACGGTCTACAAGCACCGCGGTCTGGATCTTACGCGGCAGGTATTGCAGAAAAGGTTTCAGGGCATATAACATGGTGCGGCCGGAGTTGGCCACATCATCTATTAATATAATTACCTTATCGTTCAGGTCTATATTTTCAGACAGCTTCACCTCCAGCGGATGTTGCTTATCCAGGCGCAGCTCTATCAGCTTTATCTTAAACGGCGCGATCTTTTGCAGGATCCCGGCTATTTTTTGCGCCAGTATCATGCCCCGGTCCCATATACCTACCAGTATCACTTCCGGCTCTGTGTTGTTGTGCTCATATATTTCATAAGCAATACGTTCCAGTTTTTTTTGAATAATGTCCTGTGTAAGGATCACATTTTTTGTTGCCATATGGATGCTTTGATGAGTGCAAAAGTAATAAAAATTGGGGTCCATGGTCGATGGTCTATAGTCCATGGCATTTAGAGCAAGGCAGGCCTTACGTGCTTAGGCAGCCGGCAAATCATGAAGTACCGCGAAATGATCAATGCTATGGACCATCGACCATGGACCATCGACTATCAAAAAATTACTTACATTGCCAATAAACCGTAAATTAGAAAGTCAAATCTGGAATATGCATTTAGTACAGCAGCTTTTATTTGTAATAGTATTAGCAGCAGCCGTATACCTGTTTGCCCGTAAAGTGCGGGAGATCAGGCGCAATATACTGCTGGGGCGAGATGTAGCTTTAAATGATAACCCCGGGGAACGCTGGCGTAATGTATTATTACTGGCCTTTGGACAAAAGAAAATGTTCCGCAACCCGCTGGTAGCTGTACTGCACTTTTTCGTATATGCGGGCTTTATTATTATTAATGCAGAGATCCTGGAGATCATCCTGGACGGGGCAATAGGTACGCACCGCCTGTTTGCATCACCCTTAGGCAGCTTATACCCGGTGCTGATAGGCTGTTTTGAGATCCTGGCTGTGCTGGTGCTCAGCGGCTGCGCTATCTTTTTAATACGCCGTAATATCCTGAAACTGCAACGTTTTATTGGTCATGACCTGGACGGGTGGCCCCGCTCCGATGCCAATTATATCCTGATCACGGAAATAGTGCTGATGGTATTATTCCTTACCATGAACACCGCTGACCAGGTGCTGCAAAGCCGTGGCTCAGAGCACTATATTGCTACCGGCAATTTCTGGATCAGCGGCCTGCTCACGCCTTTATTGAACGGCCTGTCTGACAGCAGCTTAATGGCGCTGGAACGCGGTTGCTGGTGGCTGCATATTTTGGGCGTACTGGCCTTTCTGAACTACCTGCCTTTTTCAAAACATTTACATATCATCCTGGCATTTCCCAACGCCTACTACGCCGATCTGCGGCCTAAGGGTAAAATGGAGAACATGCCTGCAGTACAAAAAGAAGTACAGCTGATGCTGCAGCCGGAGCTGGCTGCCAGCGAGCCGCCGGCAGAAGGTATTCCTAAGTTTGGCGCCAAAGACGTGCAGGATCTTACCTGGAAAAACCTGCTGGAAGCCTATAGCTGCACAGCATGCGGTCGTTGTACCGCTGCCTGCCCCGCTAATATTACCGGCAAAAAGCTCTCGCCCCGTAAGATCATGATGGATACCCGCGACCGGGCAGAAGAAATTGGCCGCGTGCTTAACAAACAAGGTACTTTCCAGGAAGATGGCAAAGCCCTGCTGCGCGATTATATTTCTGAAGAGGAGCTGCGCGCCTGCACTACCTGTAACGCCTGTGTGCAGGAATGCCCGGTAAGCATTAACCCGCTGCATATTATTTTACAGCTGCGCCGCCATTTGGTGATGGAGGAATCCAGCGCACCGGCAGAATGGAACATGATGTTCGGCAATATTGAAAATAATATGGCGCCGTGGAAGTTCTCGCCGGACGACCGGGATAAATGGGCTGTAGAAATGCAGGGATAATTAAACGAACAGGATCACTTCAAATAAACAAAAGATGACTATTAAAACAATGGCCGAATACGCCGCCAGCGGCGAAACACCGGAAGTGCTCTTTTGGGTGGGATGCGCGGGCAGCTTTGATCAGCGGGCACAAAAGATCACCAAAGCTTTTGCAACCATCCTGGATAAAGCAGGCATCCGCTTTGCCATCCTGGGTAAGGAAGAAAGCTGTACCGGCGATCCGGCCCGCAGGGCAGGTAATGAGTTCATATTCCAGATGATGGCGCAGAACAATATCCAGGTGCTGAATGGTTATGGCGTGAAGAAAATTGTTACGGCCTGTCCGCACTGCTTCAACATTTTCAAAAATGAATACCCGGAGCTGGGCGGTAACTATGAAGTGCTGCACCACACCTCCTTTTTACAACAGTTAATAGACGAAGGCAAAATAAAAATGACGGAAGGCGGCACCTTCAAAGGCCGCCG
Organism: Chitinophaga sp. GbtcB8; assembly: GCF_019091455.1. Lineage (GTDB taxonomy): Bacteria > Bacteroidota > Bacteroidia > Chitinophagales > Chitinophagaceae > Chitinophaga. Next base: position 82,195 of record NZ_JAGXJN010000009.1, on the reverse strand, counting down.
TATCACCTACCACGACTCCTGCTACCTGGGCCGGGCCAATAACATTTACGAAGCGCCGCGCAAAGTGCTGGAAGCGCTGGATGCCGAGCTGGTAGAAATGAAACGCTGCCGCAGCAAAGGACTCTGTTGCGGCGCCGGCGGTGCGCAAATGTTCAAGGAAGAAGAAAAAGGCACTACCCGCGTGAACTTTGAACGTGGCCGCGAAGCCGTGGATACAGGCGCTACTGTAATTGCCTCCAACTGCCCCTTTTGTATGACCATGCTTACGGATGGCGTAAAAGAGCAGGGCAAAGAAGACAGCGTACAGGTGCTGGACATTGCCGAGATAGTGGCCAAACAGCTGGGCGATTAATGCGAATATCGTAGCTTTGCAGTATTATGACGATAGCAGCAATAAAACAATTATTACCCGCGGATTTTGCACCCGACTCCCGCGTATGGATATACCAGAGCAACCGCCCGTTCAATGAAAGGGAAGCCCTTGAAATTAATGAACAGCTACACCAGTTTGCTACACAATGGCAATCGCATGGCACGCCGGTAAAGGGTTTTGGACAACTGGTCTTTAACCAGGTGATCGTGCTCATGGCCGATGAAAATGCCACTGGAGTAAGCGGCTGCAGTACCGATAGCTCTGTACGGGTTATCAAAAGCCTGGAACGCCAGTATGAAGTGAACCTGTTTGACCGGCTGCTGCTGGGCTTTGTGGTGAAAGATCAGCTGCAATTATTGCCCATGGCGCAATTGCCTTATGCTTTTGAAAAAGGCTTTATTGATGAGAACACCCTGTACCTGAATAATACAGTGCTTACCAAACAGGAGCTGGAAGAAAAGTGGCTGCTGCCGGTAAAAGACAGCTGGGTGATGAAGAAAGTAGCCAGCGTTTCAAAATAATCTTTACATTTGACACCCGGTTTATTCTTTGGATAAACCGATAAGCGGGAATAGCTCATTTGGTAGAGCGACGGCTTCCCAAGCCGTAGGTGGCGAGTTCGAGCCTCGTTTCCCGCTCCTCTCTCTTACTGATTTACAGAACGGGGTAGGCGCCCGATGTTTGTTGCCCCGGTACATAGATAAAATCTATAGGCCGTTAACAAAATCTTCCACATATTAATGATATTTTAGCCGTAAATCCATGAGTATGTTCACATTTAAATCAAGCCCATTCAAGATACAGGAGGAATTACTTTTATCCTCTAAGGCTTTTGTCCGGCTATTTGAAAGGAACAGATCATCTATACTATCTGCACGTTTTGTTCCCGCAAAGCTGGGTAGTCGTGAAATAGGAGGATATGTACGGGTAAAATTAAGACCAGGTACATCTTATGCCTCAAAACCCAATTCCGCAACCAAATAGCAAAAGTGCTTCTTTAACCGAACAATCCGTTCGGGATTTTATTGAACTTCAAAAAGAAGAATTACGGCTCCGGCACCAGGAGAACTCACTTAAACAGCTGGAGCTGCAGCATAGTTATGAGCTCTCTAAAGAAAGCCTTAAACAACAGGGAGAGTATATAAAAGCAGCCCCAAAGCACGATTTTAAAAATCGGGCTATCCTGATCGCATTTTTCATTATCATCTTCCTGATAGTAGCAGGTGTGCTGATTTATTGCATTAATTTAGACAAGGAAGAAATTGCTTTACGCATATTGGAAATTGTATCCACAGCTATTATTAGCGCGGGTGGCGGGTATGCCTGGGGCAAAAGTAAAGGCCTGCAAAAAGAACAATCTAAAATAGAAGTAATGGAGTAAAATAGACCCCAAATTCATCCTCGAACATATATAACCACAACATAACCTTTCTGCTGCTGCCATTCTGTCATTTTTCCATTTAATTTATTACTTTTGCTATTCTAAAATTTTCTGACAGAATGATGCTGGAACAGGTTACAAAAGTGCATGATGAGAGCCGCCAGGGTGAAGCCTTCGCCCCGCAACCGGCTGTTGACCAAACGTATCATAAGAAATTCTACATAGAAAGTTATGGTTGCCAGATGAACTTTAACGATAGTGAGATCGTGGCTTCCATTATGAACCAGGAAGGTTTTGGAGCTACCCGTAACTATGAGGAAGCCGATCTGATACTGCTCAATACCTGCTCTATCCGCGAGAAGGCGGAACAAACCGTGCGTAAGCGCCTGCAGGAATTCCGCAAGTTAAAGCAGAGCAATCCCGGTATGCTGGTAGGCGTATTAGGCTGTATGGCCGAACGCCTGAAAGCCAAGCTGCTGGAAGAAGAAAAGCTGGTGGACCTGGTAGTGGGCCCGGATGCCTATCGTACCCTGCCGGCGCTGGTAGAAGAAGCAGAAACCGGCCAGAAAGCAGTGAATGTGCTTTTGAGCCGGGAAGAAACCTATGCAGACATTAACCCTATAAGGCTGGACAGCAATGGCGTAACCGCCTTTGTATCCATCATGCGGGGCTGTAATAATATGTGCACTTCTTGCTTGGTGCCCTTTACCCGTGGCTGGGATCGCTGCCGTGATCCCTATTCCGTTATCCAGGAAGCAGCGGCCCTGTTCAACAATGGCTACCGTGAGGTAACCCTGCTGGGACAGAACGTAGATTCCTATTACTGGGTGGGCGTTTCACCGGAAAGCGCGCAGGAAGAGACCATTACCTTTGCCAGCCTGCTGGAAAAGGTAGCGCAGATCAATCCCTTGCTGCGCGTACGTTTCAGCACCTCCCATCCTAAAGATATTACGGATGAGGTGCTGCACACCATGGCTAAGTACGAGAACATCTGCAATTATATTCACCTGCCCGTGCAAAGCGGCAGCACCCGTGTGCTGCAGCTCATGAACCGCACCTATACCCGGGAATGGTACATGAAAAAAGTAACGCGCATCCGTGAAATACTGCCGGACTGCGGCCTTTCAACCGACATTATCACCGGGTTCTGTACAGAAACGGAAGAGGACCACCAGGACACCATGAGCATGATGGAGTTTGCCAAGTATGACCTGGCCTACATGTTCTTTTACTCAGAGCGCCCGGGTACCCTGGCCGCCCGGCGTTACCAGGATGATGTGCCGGAAGATGTGAAAAAACGCCGGCTGGCCCAGGTGGTGGAGCTGCACCGCAGGCAAGCCCTGGAAAGCATGCAAAAAGACCTGGGAAAAACGTTTAAGGTGCTGGTAGAAGGCACTTCCAAACGTTCAGAAAACGACCTCTTTGGAAGAAATGATCAGAACAAGGTGATCGTTTTCCCCAGGGGCAATTACGAAAAAGGACAGTATGTGCAGGTAAAGGTGGTAGATTGTACCGCCGCTACCTTAATAGGCAAGGTAGTATAGCCCATACCTGTTGATATAAAAAACATTAAGCCGGAGGCAGATGCTATGGAAATACAGTCGATAAAGAACAGATTTGGCATTATTGGAAATTCACCTGCACTGAACTATGCCCTGCAGGTGGCGGCACAAGTGGCCAACACCGACCTCACAGTGATGATCTTTGGGGAAAGCGGTGTGGGTAAGGAAGTATTTTCTACCATCATCCATGCATTAAGCGCACGTAAGCATAACCCGTTTATAGCGGTGAACTGCGGCGCTATCCCTGAAGGCACTATTGATTCGGAACTGGTTGGCCACGCTATAGGCTCTTTCACCGGCGCAGTAGACAGCCGTAAAGGATATTTGGAAACTGTGAACGGGGGCACTATTTTCCTGGATGAAATTGGCGAATTGCCGCTGGGCACCCAGGCACGCCTGCTGCGGGAGCTGGTAACCGGTGAGTTCATCCGCGTAGGTTCTTCTAAGGTACAGAAAACAGATGTACGTGTAATAGCCGCCACTAACCGCGATCTGCTGGAACAAACACAGCACGGCAAGTTCCGCGAGGACCTTTATTACCGTTTAAATACAGTGCCCATCCGCGTACCCTCCCTGCGTGACCGTAAGGAAGATATTCCCCTGCTGTTCCGCAAGTTCAGCGTAGATTTTTCAGAGCGGTATAAAACACCATCCATTCAGCTGGATGATGAGGCGCGTAATATGCTGGTTAATTATCCCTGGCGCGGGAATGTGCGTGAGCTGAAGAACATGGCAGAACAGATCTCTGTGCTGGCGAATGATAAGCTGGTGAATGCGCAGGAGCTGCGGCGCTTTTTACCGGAAGTGCCCCAAACCTCGCGCCTGCCTATGCTGGCATTGCCACAGCAAGGCAGCAGCGATTTTGCAAGTGAAAGGGACATTCTTTACAAACTGTTCTTTGACATGAAAAAAGATGTTACTGAACTGAAGAAAATGTTCTTTGACATCCTGCAAAATCCAAACATAGCGCATGCAGCAGCTTACCAGGAAAATAATCATGAGCATGTGCTGCATAATTTTGCACCCGCAGAAAATAATAATAATAATGTGCTGCCGGCGCCCTCGCGTATTATCTTGCAGGATCATGATATAGACCATCATGAGGAAGTAGAGGAAACCCTTTCCATTGCCGATAAGGAAAAAGAGCTGATCGTAAAAGCGCTTAAAAAACATAAAGGAAAAAGAAAAGATGCGGCCCTGGACCTGGGCATTTCAGAACGGACCTTATACCGTAAACTGAAAGAGTATAACATTGGTGATTGATTACCTTTGTGAACACCATCCATTAAATCATTACATTCTTATAGAGAGATGATCAGATTATTGAAAGTGAGTTTAACCGCCGTAGTCCTGTTAGTTTTGGGCGGATGCTCCGTAAAATATTCCACCTCCGGGGCCAGTATAGACCAGGGAGCAAAAACCGTAAATGTGCGTTTTGTGGAGAACAGGGCGCCCATTAACAACCCAACCCTGAGTCAGCGGGTATCGGAAAAAATACGCAACAAGATCCAGGCCCAAACCAAGTTAACGCAGATCAATGAGGATAATGCGGACTATGAATTTAAAGCCACTATTACCGGTTATAACTTCTCCAATGCCGCAGTAACCAATGTGGATAAGGCTGCCACCTCCCGCTTAACCGTAACCATTAACGTGGTGTTTATTAAACGGGTAGGCGACAAAAAAGGCTGGACACAACCTTTTTCACAATCAGCCGACTTCCAGGCAGATCAGCTGCCAAGCCAGGTGGAAAACCGCTTGTTGGATGAAACCATCATACCGCAGATCACGGACGCCATCTTTAACAGGGCTTTTGCAAACTGGTAGGATACAGATATAAATAATATTCATATATTAGCAGCAATATGACCGCAAACAGGATCATTCAGCATATTTTCCAGGAACCGTCACTGCCGCAGGTGTCTGAAGCTGCATTGGAGCAGATGGTGACGGACTACCCGTATTTTACCGCCGCCCGCCTGTTGCTGGCGCAGAAAAGTTACGACCGGTACCTGAACCTGCATGCACCTGCTATTAAAAAGGCACAGCTATACAGCAATAACCCGCACTACTTTTTTCAGTTTGTAACGGGTGAGCTGGAAAAAAGTATTACGCCACCGGTTACGTCCCTGATAGATTCGGCGTTTACGCCTACTACCTATACACCGTCAGATCCAATGCCCCTGGCCAACCTGGAGCTGCCGGAAGTGGAATCTCCGGCAATTATACCGGTAGATGAAACGACTGCAGTACCTTCTGAAATAGTGGCCGGTACCGGCATTACACCCGGCGTAGCCAATGAAATTGAAACCGTGGTGGATGAGTGGGCCGAAGAACCGGCCGCAGGTACAGCCGCCCCTGCCCCATCGGAATTTGAATCGGTGGTAGATGAATGGGGTAAACCGGTAGAGCTGGATACCGCTTCGACGCCCGATACCGTAGTGGAAGAAGAGTGGGCAGAAGAGGAGGACGAGATTGAGGCACCGCCCACCAAACCATCAGATGCCCTGTGGGCAACCTCAGAGCAGCAGCAGCTGGATATTTTAGCTGAAAATGACGATACAGAGGCGCCGGCTGCCGCTCCGGAAGCAGCTCCACCTGAAACATATGCCGCAGCTGCCGCTGAAAATGAGCCGGCTCCTGTAGCCGCAGCTCACACGCCAGCCTCACCTGAAGAAGAGCCGCTGAAGATCTTTCCTTTTGAAAGACAGGAGGAAACAGAAACCACGCTCACCTTCCAGCCGTTATATACCGATGATTATTTTGCCTATAAAAAGCTGAAAGAGCCTGAGCAGGCAGATGATCTCAATGAAAAAGGCGCCGCAGAAATGCGCAGCTTTACCGACTGGCTGCGGGAAATGAAACAGGGTTTTGCGCAAAAAGCCAATAAAGACTGGTATCATGAGCAGCTGACCCGCAGTTATACGGACGCGGACCCGGAAGTATCTGAAACAGTGGAGAAAATGGCCATGGAATCCATTACCCTGAATGAGGATATTGTTTCCGAGACGCTGGCGGAGATCTGGGCGCGCCAACGCCAGTACCAGACGGCCATCCAGATATATCAAAAATTAAGTTTGCTTAATCCCAACAAAAGCACTTATTTTGCGCAAAAGATCCAGGAACTGCAATTACAGCAAATGCAAATGCAGTCCGGTTCAAATAAAAATTAACAGGAAATACTGATATACTTATGTTATTACTCTTTGGTATTGTGATCATTCTGGCTTGTGTGCTGCTGGGTTTCTTTGTACTGATACAAAACCCTAAGGGTGGCGGTTTATCCGGCACTTTCGGTGGTTTTGGTAACCAGGTAATGGGCGTACGCCAAACAACAGATGTGCTGGAAAAAGGTACTTGGGTGCTGGCTGCCATCATTGCAGTACTGTGTCTGACCTCTTCTTTCTTTGTTGACAAGAACGCAGCCGTACAGCAGCAGTCTAAAACCATTATGGAACAGAATGCAGGCCGTCCTGTACCACAGCCTACTGCACCGCCGGCTACCTTGCCTGCTACGCCGCAGCAGCAACCGGCTCCTAACAAAAAATAAACGTTTGTTTATACATCCATTTCCAGACCTCGCCGTTAAAACGCGAGGTTTTTTTATGTAAAACCACTATGGCAACTACTAAGAGAAACAACGCTTCTAAAAAGACAAAAACAAAAAAGGCTTCCTGGATCCGGCGGGCAGTAGTGATTGTTTGCGCAATCATTGCAGGCGTGCTGGTATTTATAGCCTATCGCGTATTTGGCCCAAATACCAGTGCTTTTGCCGATAAAAAATACTTTTATATACGCACCGGCAGCACCTATGCTAATGTACTGGAAGGGCTGGAAGAGCAGAATATTGTAAGCAGCCGTAACAGCTTTGACTTTGTAGCGCGGCGGCTGGGCTACCCAGCCCGCGTAAAAGCCGGCCGCTACCAGATCAAGTGGGGCATGAGCAATTTTGAGATCGTAAAGCTGCTGCGCTCCGGCAAACAAGCGCCGGTGCAGCTGGTTATTACCAAGCTACGCACCCGGAATGATCTTGTAAGAAAGATCTCCAACAACCTGGAAGCCGATTCTACCGCCCTGCGTTTGCTGCTGCACGACCAGGTATACCTGCGCCAGTTTGGCCTGGATTCCAATACCGTAATGTGCGCAATAGTGCCTAATACGTATGAATATTACTGGAACACCTCTGCCGAAACCGCCTTTGAAAAGCTGGAAAAAGAAAGGGAGGAATTCTGGAATGCAGAACGGAAGGCCAAAGCCCGTAACCTGGGCCTGAGCATGAATGAAGTGACCATACTGGCCGCCATTGTGGAGGAAGAGACCAACAAAAATGATGAAAAACCGCTGATCTCCAGCGTGTATCTGAACCGTTATAAAAAAGGCATGCGCCTGCAGGCCGATCCTACCGTGAAATTTGCCCTGCAGGACTTTGGGCTGAAGCGCATCCGCGAAGGACATACCCAGTTCGATTCTCCGTATAACACTTACCGTTATGGCGGCTTACCACCGGGCCCTATTTGCACACCCTCTGTGAAAACGCTGGATGCGGTGCTGAACACGCCGGAAACAGATTACATCTATTTCTGCGCGCGGTCTGATTTTTCCGGTTACCATGCCTTTGCAGCCACCTACCAGGAACATTTGGCAAATGCACATAAATACCAGGCAGCGCTGAACAAGGCGGGATACTAAACGCATTTCGAGTATGCTCAATCTCAAAAAACTGTTACGCAATACAAGGCTTTACCGCAAGCTGGTAGGCATTAGCCAAAGGCTGGTGCTGCCCGGCTTCCAGGGTTTGCCGCTGTATGATGTGCTGAAGTTTTTTCTGAAAGAAACCAGGAGCAAAAGCCTGGGCGATCGTGCGGCGGCTATTTCCTTCAACTTCCTGCTGGCTATTCCACCCTTTTTCATTTTCCTGTTCACGCTGGTGCCGTTCATTCCTATGAAGAACATAGAACCCACGCTGTACCGGCTTGCGGAGGATGTTACGCCCAACTACAACACCTATATGATCGTGCGGAATATGATCCATGATTTCCTGTACACCAACCGCACGGGCCTGTTATCTATCTCATTTCTAATGGGTTTCTTTTATTCATCAAACGGGTTAATGGGTATCATGCGCTCTTTTAACAAAGAGCAGCCCGGCTTCCGGCGGCGCAAGTGGTGGCGCACCAGGCTGCTGGCCTTACAGCTAACAGCAGTGCTGGTGCTGCTGCTGTTAATTACGGTAGTGCTGATCATTGCGCAGGGCACCATTTTACGTTACGTTTTTAACCTGCTGAATATTCACAGTACATTCATCCGTTCCAGTATAGATGTTATCCGCTGGCTGCTGATCATCCTGTTGTTCTTTTCCATCCTGGCGGTTATTTACCGTTTTGCACCGGCCAGAACTAAACGCTGGAAGTTCATTACCGCCGGCTCTACCTTTGCCACGGTGCTGATGATACTGGTAACGCTGGGGTTCTCTTATTTTGTGAACAATTTTGCCAATTACAACAAGATCTACGGCTCCATTGGCACCATCCTGATACTGATGCTGTTCCTTTATTTTAACTCCTTTATATTGCTGGTAGGTTTTGAGCTGAATGCCAGTATCAGCACCCTGAAGGAGCTGGCTGCTGCACCCGGGGAAGATTAACCTGTTGAAATACAGGTTTTTACGACCGGGTAATTTGACGGCTACTGTTAATTTAAGACCGTTCTATCATCTAACGATATTGATTTGCAAGCTGTTAAGGGGAAGCCTCTCTCCAACCATCTGCACATTCCCACTACCGCGCCACTGATCAAATAAATTAATAAATTCATACATATTACATTACCTTTATATTAAATATCAGACCCTATAACTGACGACCGAATACCCAAATTCTGTAACATGAAAAGCACCTGCCTTTTTCTTGTGCTCTATACCTTACTGGCATTCCATTCCGGCGATAACAACCTGGAAATAGGCGCACCTATTCCCAAAGCGGAGGTACAACTGCGAGACATCAGTGGCCGGGAAATTACGCTGAATGCCGCACGCGGCAGCAATGGCTTGCTGGTAATGTTCTCCGCTAATCGTTGTCCTTATGTAATGCGCAACCAGGACAGGACCAACAGCGTTTGTGCCTATGCGTTAAAGAACAGCGTAGGTGTAATACTGGTAAACTCCAATATTGCACTGCAGAATGATGAAGAATCGCTGGATGCCATGAAGGCCTATGCAGCCTCGCAGCAATACAACTGGTTTTATGTGATCGATAAAAAAGCGGAGATTGCCGATGCCTTTGATGCCGGCCATACGCCGGAGTGTTACCTGTTTGATAAGAACGGCCGCCTCTCTTATAAAGGCGCCATTGATGATAACCCGGGTAATGCTGATGCCGTGAAGGTACGGCACCTGTATAATGCCATCAATGAAATGCTGGCTGGCAGTGCCGTTAAAATGAGCAGTACCGCCTCAATGGGATGCAATATTAAAAGATATTAGCTTTTAGATTTGATCGTAAATCTAAAATACCAGGAACACCGCATTGCTGAATAACAGCTTACCATTTTCCCAGAAGCTGCGGAACAGTGGATCATCTGCCAGCATGATCAGCTTACCATTCCCAATATCCTTTACGCCGAATAACAGGCCATCTTTCAGGCGGGCACGGGTATCTACGCCTACAAAACCACTCAGGTAATTATCCTTTTTCAGTACGCCTACATTCCAACCGTTATCATCGTCATCCATAAATTCATAGATATGATCATCCTGTTTCAGGGTATAATAGGTATCGGGATAGCCTAACGCTAACGGATGTGTGTTATCCAGCTGTACCTTGTAAATGGCGCCGGGTATGAATTGCTTTACACTCTCCCGCTCACGGTTGGCATATGATTTCAGGGGCGCATAAATATCTTTATCAGTAGTGGTATCGCTTTCTTTCTTCAGGTGAATGCCCCAGTCGCCGCCTGCCAGCTGTGCTAATGCACCCTGGAGCGCAATAAGGCGGCCCCCGGCGCCCACCCAATCTTTGAGGCGGGCTACCTGGGTTTTGTCTTCCAGGAAGCTATAATCTCCGTCTGGTAAAATGAGCACATTAATATTCTTCCAGTTTACCCTGCTGAGGTTCTTCTCATTAACCAGGCTAACGGGGTAGCCTATCTGCTGTTCAAAGAAATGCCAGATCTCGCCGGCGTTCAGGGATGATACATCATCTCCCACCACCATGGCCACTTCTGTGGGTTGAATGTAACGTACTTTATCAGAACCAAAGTCGGTGCCCTTTTCCACGAACCCGGTAGCTACGGCGTCCAGGTTCACTTTTACCTCATTGGCCAGGGAAGTGATGTAGGTATCAAAACGGCTGCCAATGTGTTCATTACCGGAACGGGGAATAATGAGCGTACCGGCAGGGAAGGTACGTCCGCCGGTGGTAAAGGGCGCTCCTGCATAACGCACTTTTACCTGCTGCCGCAGCAGGGCTGTCAGCAACCGTACATCTTTAACGCTGTTCCAGCGGGCCAGGTAAGCGTATGGGTGCGTGGCCGCCAGGTAACTATTATTATCTGCTACCACGGAATCGGTAGCAGGACTTAACTGCTGACGGATGGCATAAGCCGGTAAACCGTAAGCATATGGGATGGCCCAGGCTGTAATGTCGTAAGTAACGGAATCGGTTAAACGGGATTGCGGTTCAAACAATACCTGCAAAAGATTGGAGCGTGGCTGAAAGGCGCTGATGACCATATCTTCCCGGGTTATATCCACATTCTCTGTTTTACCAGTAAAATAATTAAGGCCGCTGGCCCTGGGTGTTTTTGAGCCATAGCCGAACGTAATATTGTTCCGCTTCAACAAAGCGGCCAGATTGGCCAGCTTTTCCGCATTACCGGCTGCCTTTATCACATAACTCTTATATACGCCTTCCGGTGCGGTGGCGGCATTATGAAAATACCGGCTGAACTCTTCTGTGATCCTTTGCGCCTGCTGGGAGGCTATTTCAATGGTAGACAATCCCGTGGTAACATGATGGGCTATACGATCTGTGAGGGTAAGCGTATCATTATCCTCTTTCAGCACGGCCAGCCCGCCACGGCCTCCCCCGCCCTGCTCGTAGGTCATGCCAATGGCGCCGTTATAGGTTGGGTAGGTATCGCCGTAGCTGGGATAGAACAGGTCAAATACTTCTTTGGTGAAGTACAACCATCCCTGTTCATCAAAATATTTAGCGTTGTTCTTTCCAATGAGCACCTGCATTTCCCGCTGCCAGGGTTTTATCACTTCATGCAAGGGTTCTGCTGCAGGGGCAAAGTAATAGGGCGCATCAATACCCTGTTCATGAAAATCCACATGGATCTGCGGCATCCACTTATTGTACATGGCTACCCGCTGCTGTGATTCGGTTTGCGTTTGCCAGGCCCAGTCGCGGTTCAGGTCAAAATAGTAGTGATTGGCGCGCCCGCCGGGCCAGGGCTCATTGTGCTCCCTGGAGTAACGCTGCGCATCGGGTACCAGGTTATGCACCTGGTTATAAAAGCTTACATAACGTTCACGCCCGTCGGGGTTCAGGCAGGGATCTATGATCACCACCAGGTTGCGCAGCCAGAGCTGCGTTTGCGCGTTCCCTTTATCTGCCAGCAGGTATAAGGTGCGCATGGCGGCTTCTGTAGATACGGCCTCATTGCCATGCACATTATAACTTAACCACACAATCACCGGCTGGTCTGCGCTGCCCCTGCCTTTATCGTTTGCCCGGTCCAGGTTCTGCTGCTGTATGGCCTGCAGCCGGCCAAAGTTCTCCGGCGATGCAATGATGGCCATCATCAGCGGCCTTCCCTCATAAGTAGTACCGTATTGCTGCAGCTGCATATTAGGCGTAGCCGCGGCCACGGCTTTGAAGTACTCCAGCACCTTATAGTGCGGAGTAAACCGGGTACCCAGGGGGTAGCCCAGGAACTGGTCAGGTGTTGGGAGGGTTTGTGAAAAGCCGTGCTGTAATATTAATAAAAGGCATATAACCGGCAACAGGTATTTGCGCATACTGGATTTAAGGATTTATATGCCTAAGATAATGAATTACCGTGCCTGTCCCACAATAAAATACCGGCCAACTGGTATGTACCCATTGGCCGGTATTTATTTTACCATTTTTCATTTAATGGTGCTCTTATTATCTTCCATTACATTTTAAAAACCGATCTTATACCAGCTGGTACCGTTAGATTGTATGGTTACACCTGACGCAGCCGGTAAAGAAGATACCGTTTGGCTATCGCTCTGAATATAAGCCTGGCTCAAAGCGATTGCATTAGTGCTGCTTAAATTTCTAAGGAACAACACTCTGCCTGTTGCGGAAGATGCCGCCGGAAGGGTAATAGTTTGACCAGCACCGGAAGGCGTGTCTAATATTGTTACATCTGTTGAGACAACAGTATAACTGCCTGTTACATTTTTAATATTCATGAAAAGCCCACCGGTTAAATTACCTGAGCTTTGCCAGGATGCCAACCCGGTTGAATCTGATACCAGGACCGCTCCTTTAGCCGGATTGCCGCCGGTTATTTTTACCTGTCCGCTCACTTCCAGCTTAGCGCCGGGGGTGGTAGTTCCAATACCTACATCCCCGGCAGGGCTGATACGCATTTGCTCTATCGTCTTACTTGAACCTGCATTGGTTGTTAAAAACCGTAAGCTGGTAGCCTGTGATTGCCCATACGCCCATGCTGCATCACTCCAGGCCTCTATTCTTGCGCCGTTAAGCGTATTATTACCGGTAGGATTTACACCGTATACCAGGCTGCCAATGCGCTGGTTAGCCGCTGTTGGTAAACCGGAGTTATACATCCGTATGGAAGCTCCGGACTTATTACTTAGTGTATCGGTATTTTGCACTGCCAGCCCGATAGTATCACTTCCCTGAACATGCAGTAAAAACTGAGGGTTATCGACACCTATACCTACGTCGCCAGGGTTATTCTTAAATATATCCGAACCGTTAACGGTCCATGAATTAACAGCCTGCCAGTCGGTTGTTCCATCACCATGGGCCCACATTAATCTTCGACCACCTGCAGCATCCCTCACATAAGCAATAGAGCCTACAACCGTATTTGCTGCAGGCAGATTTGCCGAGAGATAACTACCGGGTCTGATAGCACCTGCCTGGAAAAGGAGATTGCTATCCGGAACATTTGTGTCGATCAGCCTGTAGAAATTGAGCCCCCCGATAGAAAAATACCGGATCTGTTGTGCAGCGGTAGCGGATCCTATGCGGTACCAGGAAGGCAATACATTTGGATTTACGGCTAAGTTATTGGAAAACTGCGCAGCAACCGTTCCATTTGCGGAATTTGAAAAGCGTAACAAACTTGGTGTCATAATATCCCAAGCAATGCCGAAAGTTGCGTCTGTGCTAAAGATCATCTCCTTACCTACGTCCATCCCAATAGTGCTGTTACGTCCCAAGTGAGAAGCTCTTCCCCGGTCATTAACCGCACGGGGGGTTGTACCGAAAATAATATTATCCAGACCCAGATCCTGGTACATCAGTGAAACCAGGTATGCCTGACAGCTTTCCGCAGGATGGATACCGTCGCCGTTCCAGCCTAATGCCACCATGGTCTGGTAGTCTTTCACTGGCGTATACCCATCCCAATAAATAAACCCCCTGTCACTTGCTACCTTAAACAATGTATCATTCTGGGAGATCTGCGAATCATTAGATGAAGAAACGGGAGTAGATCCGATAAAAACCTTGGCGCCCTGGGGCATAGTAGCATCCAGGATGTCAGACAACTCGTTTAGGCGTTGGGTATAGGTAGTACCATCCGGATAGTTCAAGCCTTCTTTCATTTCATAGGTCATAAGGTCCACATTTCCATCTGCTATATAAGTAGCAAGCGCTTTTTTGGCAGCATTGTATTTAAACATATCGTTTAATGCAATACCGCCCTGGCTACAGGTATACTGATCGACACCTGACTTAGTAGTATCCAGGTAGTGTACTTCATAAAAATTTACCGGGCCATTGATCGCTCTGATGGTTATTGTCTTTTTGAGAACCGCCTGTGTAAACTTATATATTCCCAGCACCGTATCAGCAGTATTAGCAGCATTGATGGTTGCTACATCCGTACCGCCTACATTCAAGATAAATGAACCAGCTCCCGGTTCCTTGTAATAATAAATTTTGAGATGCGTAAATATAGGATCGCTTCCCGCTACGTTAAAGGTTGCGGTAACATCTTGCGGTATGGTGATCGAAATCCCGGAGGCCGAGTGCTGAAAATCCGTAGTGTTATTAACTATCCCGGAGCTGCTTGTTGCACATGGACCTCCTGCAAGCCGGTACCTGCTGGAAATTATTGTGTCTATACCGTTATCATTCTGGTTCCCGTCTATCAGTGTTCTTCCTAAAGCACCACCCAGGTATTTCATTTTCCGGCCCGCCATACTATCGCCGAAAGGGAAAATAACAATTTGTTGCTTGGACGTGCTGGAAGCTAAAACCTTGCGAAAGGTTTTGCGCATGTTACGTTGCACCACTTCTTTCCTGGGTACATAGAGGTTATCACTACTGGCGCCGCCAAATGCAACATCCAGTGTATCCTGGCCTGTTATAGCCAGCTTGTTGTTGCCGATCTTTTCCAGCTGCAGCTTACGGAACTCTGTACGGCCTTTGCCTTTGTTGTACAGGAAACCTAAAGTATCCTGGGTATGGTTTTCCAGGACGAGTTCTGCGGTGTCGCAAGTATTGTAAATACGAACCGTATCTGCACGAATCTGGTAAATGTGTTGGGCAAAACAATAGTTAGCCATCAATAGAAAGGCTACTGCACATATGAGTGCTTTCATGGTATAAGTTTTATTATTTAAAGTATCTGTATAAATTGTCCCTATGATATTTTTATTCACTGTGTAAATCCTGTCCTGTGACGGTCGGGATGCATATAATTTTTTTATTTATTTTCTCAACGGTTACAATTATGCGTTATGATTGTCCCTGGTAAACTCCTTTGAAAACTATTTGTCTTATATTATTGCCTGCCTTGCAGCAGTGTTATTTTTCACATTTGAATCGTTTACCAACCTGTGAATCCCACCGCTGATATGAGATACCAATTAGTACCATTGGATTGTAATGTTGCACACTGCTTATATCCTGTTATGGTTTGTGTTGCTGCATCTTCGATTAATCCGCTGGTTGAAGCAAGGGTAATAGTATTGGTATTATTGCTTATTTTCTTTATAACGTAGATGCGTCCCCGGCATTCCGAAGCATCCGGCAATGTTATTGTAATATTACTTCCTATATCAGCTAATACGGTATAATAGGTTTCATCCAAGGTAGTATTACGATTAACAGTAACAGACGCCATGTTTACAGCACCCTGAGCGGTAATAGGTCCATTGCTAACCATAGGTCCATTGCTGGTTATGCTTGCCATAGAAGCATCTCCATCTATATGGAAACTGCCAGAAACCTGACCACTCGGTTCATTTAAAATAAATCGGTCTCTTGAATGACCATAGCTTAGCGCAGTCCATTTTGTACCATCTGACTGTAGCGTATATGCATCATTCGCAAATGTCAGATTAAGTCTTAAAGCCCCATCTATCAATTCACCCGATGCCGGCCAAATAACAACCGCCTGGCCCGGATCAACACCATATCTCCTTATTGTATAAATATGGCCGGGGTATGCGGCTGCAGGAGGGAGATATACATACATAATGCCGGTATTATCGCATAAAACGGTACTATATGTGCCATCCAATGTTGTATTGGTGGAAATATGCCGTGGTAAGTTTACCGTTCCTCCGCCGCCAGCTGACTTGTAAGCGGTATCTGCATAATCCTTAAATACCAGCTCGCGCCAGGCGCTCCATGCCTGTTGTGTATCATCCTTGGTCCTTACAAATACTCCATTAGGCCCATTCAACTCGCCATCCCAGTTCACCGCCATGTCAAAGCCTGAGCTGCCGTCTCTTACAACAATGCCGTTGTAATAGAGGTTTTCGCCCATGCCCTTAAAAGCCTGGTTAGAGAGCGCGGGCATATCCGGGCTTTTATAAGCGTCATAGCCCACCACTTTTGAAGATGGCCAACGCGACCAGATCCAGCTGCTATCCTGGGGTATAGTAAAGAAATTAGTGGACAGCAAATCGTAACGGGTATCGCCAAAGTTGGCAAAGCCCAGGTTAACAGTATCCTGGCCCGGTATTGACAAGAAACCTGGACTGGGAATACCCAACTGCAGGCGCCGGAACTCTGTGCGGCCTTTTCCTTTGTTGATTAAAAAGCCTAGGGTATCCTGGGTATGGTTTTCCAGGATAAGCTCCGCGGTGTCGCAGTTATTGTAGATTCGGACGCTGTCGGCGTTGATCTGGTAGATGTGTTGGGCCTGGCATACATGGGTGAATAACAACGATGTTATTACACATAAAAATATTCTCATGGTATAGGAGACAAATTGATTCATCTTACTGTTTATTATAACCAACTTATATCATACTTAATACTGCAGTTCTTACCATAGCTAAGCTACGTCTGTCTATATATGCTTCCTCGCTATTGGACATCATTTGTTTAAATTACATATTGCACATACATTACTTACAAATAATCTCGGTTTTAATTATCTCATTTTTAATACCCACTACCCCCTCAATATCTTTAATTGCAAATTTAATATCCCACTCGTAAGTAGACTTCTGCTTATACACTTCACTTATTACAATCCGCTTACCCCAAACAACGTCCTCAATTCCATCCATTGAATCATATTTTTTTTCACTTGTTATTCTTCTTTCCGGAATCAAATACTCCTTTACAGACATATTGTAATTAGTACCAGGAGGTATCCCAAAAAAAATTAACAATTCATACCTATCATTACATTTAATAGTATCACTTGTATATGCTAAATAAAATGGCGCACCCTGGCTTTGTATTATCTTACGATCTTTAAACTTAGCATGATAAACTGCTTTACCTTCTAAATTCGTGAAATAATACTCTTCTATCCCCCCATCTTTTCCATAAAAAAATTGTTCTCCAAATTGCTTCCCTTGAAGCCAGTTTTGTTTGGTCATTATCTTTCCCAGTGTATCATACTTATACCAAATTCCATCCTTTAGACCTTTTCTGTAGTTGCCTTTCACCTTAATTAATGAACTTCTATAATAAGACCGGTAGAAACCATTATTTGCAGAATCTGCACCTAAATACTCCTCTACCGTCAATTTATTATTCCTATTATACGTTCTCTTAATGTAGGCAACATTGGTATCTGATTTTACTTTCTCATACTCGATCCTCGATTGAGGCTGTTGCTTTTCAGTACAAAAACAAAAAAAAGAAAGAATAAGAAAACAAGTAACAATAATCATTCTCATTTTATTTATGTTTTTTTTCATTACTATTTTTTTTTGTTGCATCTGTCTTACCTTCTGTTCTCAACCATGAAAACGTTCCATCCCCGTTAAAATAATCAATATGCCTAGCATCTTGACGAGCCGAACAACTTGGACAATCAGCGCTATCTCCTAAATATATTAACTCAGCATTAATTGAGGGATCTACATTAGCTGCATCCAGACCATCCATGTAGCTATCCACTTTTTCCAATACATCCAAAAGCATGTCTAGACCTTTTGAATCTTTTCCTACTGCCTCTTTTAAGGTATTGGTAAAATCTAATAAGTTACCAATCCCGTCCCCAACTGTAATGTCTCTCCAAGCAGCTGACATATCCAATACATCTCCGAAGTCTATATGTTCCTTTACAACGGCATCTGATACCAAATCAAGGGCATAACCACCACCGTTATCATTACCTGAAAGAACATATCCAAATGGCTGTACAGTCGGTTCATTAAATTTCCTTAAAGCCCTATCAGCTTTTATCTCTAAATATTGTCCAAATGATGTTTTAGAAGTTGTCCATTGTTCATCAACCTGATATGGTGTTTTTGTTCCTTTTGACATATCAATTGTTATAGTTTGATACACACTATGTTTATTGAATCCATGTATTCCAGTTAAACCCTGATCAAGAGTAGCTTCAAAATATTTCTTATCAACAACCTGAAGGATCTTATACGTTCCGTTATTGGTTTTTAGATAGACCGTTACAACCTTTTCCTTACCATCTGGATCATTAAAAAGTAATGGACTATTTCCACTAAAGACATAAGGAGCCTCTCCTGGATATTTTGACTGAAGAGGATCTACACTTAACCACCTGCCCAATCGTGGATCATAAACCCTTGATCCAAAATCCAAACTATTCCCTTCTCCCTTCACCTCATTATCATTCTCCTTCCCATTAAACCCATACCTATATTCACCAGTACTAAACTTCCTGCCCGGCTGCAACATACCAAACGGATAATAATCCTGCGCCGATGTCACTTTAGCTTCGTAAGAATCTACCGTACTGTTGTTTGCAGAGATCTGCCTTTTGGTATCTCCTACCGTAGCCAACACATTTCCCAGATGGTTACTCAACTCAAAGAACTTATTACCACGTATAAAATTAATATTTATACCGGAACTTATATCCCCCGGAGACGCCTGATCCTGCATGTCTATAATGCGCCTGCTCAACCCTAAACGGCTGCTGCCATACAAATGCACTTCCGTTTGGCTCAGGATACCACCATTCACGTTATTATCCCCATCCACGTACACGCTCATTACATTGCCCGTAGCATCTCGCACGTACCAGGTGGTAATGTTACCTGCTTTTTTGCTGATACGGTTGCCGGTCACGTCATATGTGTAACTTATAGTGGAGTTATCGTCTTTGGTGATCTTACTGATCTTACCATATACTGTCCATTCAATGCTCTTGATATGAGATGCCGTATCCCGCACCAGGTTGCCAATAGCATCGTAGTGATAGTTGTTCGGCCGCTGATTATCAATGTCTTCGTCATAATTGTCCACTCCTACGGAATCGCTGATCGCACGTAGCTGGTTGGTATTTGTCTGGTAATGATAGGTCAGGCTATCCATCTGCTGGGGTTTGCCAGCCCAGGTTGTATTACCATTCCGTTTGTAGCCCAATATATTACCATTAGGATCATAACTTACCCGTTCAGCAAAGTCAGGTGCTGTCACAGGCGCCCAGGTATTGGTGCCGGCGTTCAGGTTACGTAAGGCATCCATGCTTACAATCCTGTTCAATGCATCGTAGCCATAAGAATAGAACAGCGGCTCGCCTACTTTGGGCAGGTTAACGCTCATGGCTCCTATATTACCATTAAACAGCGGTTTAAAGTTGCTGCCACTGCTGTTGGCAGATGCAAAGGGATGTACGCCGGAATTTATTGATTTATAATCATTATCACCATAGTAATGCAGTGCAAAGCCAAACGCATCACGGGCTGTTATACCATTTGCGGCGCCATCGCCGCCCAGGTCAAAGCCAGGGGTGAGTGTAGTACCGTTTATACCCTTTAGCCAGCCCTGCAGCGTATAGGCATAGTCGAGACCCTGTACCTGTTGCTGGCCAATAACCGCCCTGGCCAGCGGCCCATGTTTGTAATACTGGTAGAAGGCGTCATTTTCCCAGTAAATGCTGTCATTGCTGGTTTCTACGTTCGTAATCCTATTCTCTGCATCATAGCTGTAACGATGGTAAAATGCATCCTTCTTACCTGCCTGATAGCTAACGGTATTTACCTTACCACTGACCAGGTCATAGTTATAGGCAATTTTTTTCCATTCATTGCCTTTATCAGCCATGATGCCTGACCTATAATCCTGCATTAAGGTGTCTACATTACCATGTATATCATAGCTATAGAAGGTGCCGCTTTCATATTTATTAAGCAGCAGGCTGTCGCCGTTGCCATAAACGGCAGACCAGGCCACACGGTTGCGCAGATTTTTTGCCTTTAACACATCTAATTCATCCAGTGTTGCTGCCGGCAGGTCATATACGGTACGGGTGATCTGTGTTTTTGCACTGGCAACGCCATTGATCCAGCCGGAGAGGCTTTCTTCATCACGGCTGATGGCATCTGTCATAGCCGTGCTCTTAGTAACCTCACCTACTTCCGTAATACGGCCCAATACATCATATAACGTATAGCTATAAGCGTTTGCTGTTAATTGTTTGGCATTTTGCGAAACTACCAGCCGTCCCAAACGATCATACCAGAAACGGCTTTTACCAGCATCCGGTGTTTTTTGAGCAACTGCCTGGTTCAGGGTGTTATACCTGTATTCCGTAGCCATGCGGTGCGCAGGAAGCTTGTCAGTCCCTGCTGCTATAGCAGATCTTACCTGATTGATCCAGGTGTCCGAGCGATCTTTTACTACGCCGGCAGGCGGAATTGTTTTTACCAAATTGCCGGCCTGGTCGTAATAGTACAATGTATAATGATACTCGCTGGTACCATAGGTAACCGCAAATTGTTCATTGGCCTGCAGCATAAGGCTTATATAACTATCCTCAAAATCATTCTTCACGGAATCAACGTAGGCATTATATATTACGGTTCCTGCACTTACGGCAAAATAAGTACTGTCTGAACAACTGCTGGTGCTATTGGGGTCTATGCGCTGGAACACGGCTGCTGCATTGCCGCACAATAACGGACCGGTGGATACGGTATAACAGCTATCCAAACCGGGGCAGCTTACTATATTTCTTGTGGGATGGCAAACCGTTTCTTCCACCACCACATTGCTGATACGATCGCTGCCCAGCAGGCTGTCTGTTTGCAAGGTGAATGATAATATACTTACACCAGGCGCCTGGGTGGTGATGTTAACCGTTGTGTCATTGCAACCGGTTTTACCGGTGCTGGTAGCCAGCATTAACATGGCGGCATTATTATATACACCGGCGCCGGCCAATGTACCGTCGGGGTTAGCCAGTATCCGGTACAGGCTTTCATCAGCGTTTATTCTTACATGGCTGGACCATTGCATATTAAGATTTGCATCCAGCCTGTGCCAATACACATCATGCGGATCACCGGAAACGGTTCCAGCTGCATATACTCCCTGATCCGCTGCGGGGAATATTGTCCAGGTATTGGGTAATAGTAATGACGGATCATCAATCATCGCGTGCTTTACCGGAAGCAGGTTAAGATCTACATCCAATAATAAGCCACTACCAGCCCCTCCTCCCGGAGTGTTCTGTATTGCCAGCCTGTAACCAGATCCGGTGCTTACTATATTACCGGCAATATTATCATTGTTAGCGAGGTCATACTGCATTTTGTTCACCACATTGCCGGTCTCACGATCCAACGCGAGTACTACCGCATCATAGTTAATTTGTGTTGCATAGGAAGTGGTTGCCAATAATAGCGTATTACTGTCTTCGTTGCTGTAAGTTCCTTTATCTTCCAGCAAATTGATGGACGTTTTGTTACCCGTTTTATTGAGCTGTTTCATCCAGTTCAGTTCACCCATATCAGACAACACCCCTATCACCCAATCCGTATATGCTCCGGCTGTACTGCGGAGGCCAGCAAAAGCAAACTCCCCGCTCCTGGTTTGAATAACATCCGTGCCTTTGCCACCATATGCTGCAAAATCTATTACTTTATTCCACATCACCGCGCCTGCTGTATCCAGCTTCACAACCATTATAGCACCCTGATCATAACAATAGGAATAAGTAGTGCCTATTCCAATATAACCGCTATCGCCGGTGGGCACCAGGCGGGTAAATTCATCGTTTTGCTCCGCACCATAGGTTTTGGACCAAACTACCTCGCCTTTACTATCTGTTTTAATAACATACGCATCTTTACCGCCTTTGCTGCAACCAGTGGTAGCGCCTGCCAATATATAACCATTGTCCACTGTTCTGTGGATGTCTGTTATTATATCGGTACCGCCATTGTTATAACTGCTCACCATTTGGTTGGAGCCGGGTGCACCCGGCCGGCAAATTACTGTTCCTCCCTCTGAAGGCGGCGCATGCTCACAGCTATCCATGAAAACAACATACTCCCAGGCCTGTTTGCTGAACCCTAAATGATTGTTCATATAGCTTGCAAACAATTCATTCTTCATCTGCTGGGTAGTATCTACATCTCCTACCAGGGGGGTGATACCGGGATAAGCATTGGTAAATGCGCTGTATAAATTATTTATTTCGGCACAAGTAGCGCAGGGCGGCGCTACCTTACACTGTATAATTACCGGTATGGTGATGGCCTTTGGTAACCAGCTGCAGCCACCTGCACCCGAAGCGCTACAGGCATTCAGTAGTATATCCAGGTCTGCCTGTGATATATTTACATTGCGGGTGCGCAGTAAATAGGCAGAAAGGTTAGCATCCTCCGTTCTCTTCAGCGCCAGGTATTCACGTTGCAGGTTGCCCAGGTTATTACATTCACAGTCATCAGGACGGGTGAAGCTCTGTTTATCTACATAAGCAGTTTGCTTGTCATAGGCTTTAGGTATGGGCAGCATTTCCGTGTTACAGATCCATGGGTCTGTGATATGCCCATGTGTTTCATTGTAAGCAGTTAATACTTCCTCAAAACTTTTGTATTGATTGGTGCTACCAGGTTTTACCGTACTGGCTCCCATAGTATGATCAATATCGCCACCTTCCTTACATACGGCCAGTAATAAAGGCACCAGCTGCTGCCGCACTAAGGTTGTATCATATTTACAAGGCGCCAGCTTACTTATCCAATCTTCCACATAAGCTTTACAGTTATCGGCAATTATCTTCTCCAGCTGCTGTGCTGAATATGCTTCTACCTGGGACTGATTATCCATTGGTATATTCAGGCCACTTTGCGCCAATGCGCCTGCAGTAGTATTAAAGCGGGGAGATTTCCAGGCCTGTACTAACTGTGATTCGGTAGGACCGCAGTTCTGTGGAATTAAGGTTTCCATGATACTGCGTTTGGCGTTCAGGTATAACTGACGGAAAGTGCGCCATGCCATATTCAGATCACCTTCACATAACCTGCTTTCGTCGAAAGCCTTGGCCGGAGTATTATAGTCGTTAGCGCAGGTACCATTATCATTATCCGGACATTTAATACTGATAGTCGCCACACTCCACATAGACAAATATCTTGGATTTTGCGAAGTACCGCGGTCTATATATTGATTCAGCTTTGCTTCCAGACTTGCCTTTTGCGTGGCGGCTAAAGGATCCGGATCATTTACAGGGAACGGGAAACCAGCGTTACCGGTGGGATTCAAATAACCTGCCGCTTTGGCTTCGGCATAAGTATCTATCCTTTCCATTTTCCTGCTCCACAAGTTGCTTTCATCATATTTCAGGTACTCCGTCAACTTGCAATATTCCGGGTGAAAAGGAAGCAACGCTGCCGCCCAGGAGGGTTTGAACTGTTCAGCAAACTGCGTTGGCAACAGCTGCTGTGGCTCTACAAGCATGCCGGATGCATCATAAGCCAGGTCGGGATTACCCGCTTCATCCAGGTAAACAATATCGTTCCGCCTGTAAATGGGTATGGCATTTTCAGTCGCCTGGTAATATATAGTATACATACCGGTACTATCAGGATTAGCATACTGACCGGAAGGCGCTGTCATATCCTGTAACATTGCCATCCGGATGTCATCTGCCTCTGTTAGTTCTCCGCACAAAGCCTTACAGGCATCCAGCGCGGCCTGATAAGCGGCCCAGGCTTCATTCCTGTAAAGGGCTGTATCACTAATATCATTGCCGGCATTTACTACATAGTTTACACGAAAATCGTCCCAGCTGGCCAGGTTGGCTTTACAACTTGCGCAATCCGGGAAACATTGCTGTGTGCGTTGTGCCACTCGCTGCTTCTCAATTTCTTCTTCCAGGGAGGTACAAACATTCGTTTTCAGGAAAAGACTGTCCCGGTAATAATTCATTCCCAACCTGCTTACAGAAAGGGTTTTGGTGATCTCATAATTACCTTTTACTACGGGCAGGTTAAATTTAAGATCAATGGGATTCAGCACTATATTACCAGCAGGATCAAATGAATAATTACTTGTATCTATTACATACTCATGTCCCCCCGGCAGATGCTGGTTATAAGCATCATCCGTTATTTTAATTTCCAGGTCATATAGGCCTGTATAAGATATATGCTGATCGTCACAGTCATCTTTTTTCAGTACGGGTGGGTTTAGCTTGTACGCAAAACGCAGGGTATCGTCCTGAACCACCAGCTGGGATTGTTTGCTTTCCAGTACCCAGTTCTTCACCGTATTTTTATTGGGGCCTGAAAGGCTGTCGGTTACCATCATCACTTCCTTATCGGGAACATCTGACAGGCTGCTGTTTTCCGGGGAGCCGGCAAGCGCTGTAGCAATGGTACGGCCATGCATGTCTACATAGGTAACGGCATACTGCCCATTGGCATCGGCCACCATGTTCTTAAAATAATGCGTTACGTCTCCCACCTCTGTCCCAAATAAAGCATACAGGTCTTCCTGCGCAGGTGTGCCGTAGAAATATTTGGTTTCGTGATTGCTGCCTATTTTATAGGTAGCGCCTACACCACTTTGCTTACTGATGCGGCCTGTATTATCTTGGGTATACTGTGTTTCTGTAAATGCAAACCCCTCTGCCTTCGGTATGTACCTGTTAATCCCGTCATTCTTTTCAGGATTGGCGGCGGAATAATAGCTATTAGCGCCTGAAGTGGTGTCCATAGGCGCTGCGCTGGTTGTTAGGTATTCTGCCGGGGTGTTTATATGGTCATACTGCTCTTTATCGTATTCTGCTCCGTTAATGGCACGGTTTAGGTTACGTGTGTATTTAATTACATTTGCCAGGGTAGGTGCAGGCAATACCTGGATGGCCGGGCGGCCCTGGTAATCATAAGCTGTTTCCGCTACAATAGTAGTATTGGTGGTATTATCTTTTGTAACGGTTTGCCTGCTTCTCAGGCTGCCGTCAAAATACTGCACGGTTACTTTGCGCTTACCATCTTCTGCATACGCAATGGAGGATTGCCAGTTTAGTGAACGTTGATGTCCGCAGAAGTTAAAGGCCCCTAAGCCATTTGCAAAATCTGAGCTCCACACGGTTTCTATGCGCCTGTTACTCCCCTTTTCCTGTACAGCGCGTACCCTGTAAAACAGTACGCCCCCATCATCATATAACAAAGGAATTGCGTAGGAATTTCCTGTGATCGTAACCCGGGTAGTATTGTACGCAAATACCAATGCGGGGTTGACAGGATTACCGTAACGGTTTACGGCGATAGCGCTTGAATCCACATAAGCCCATTCCAGGTCATATACATCTGCCCCGGTGGAAGGAGCCCAGCTCACTACAATTTCGTCTGTGGAATCTGTATTGGGAGGGTTAAGGTTTGTAAAGGCCATCACTGCATCGTCCGTACATGACCACTTATAAACCGGGTGCAGCTCCATTGTATTTTCCAGCATGAGGGCGGGCAACACATTGGTGGACGCATTAGTAGTGATACTTACTACTTTCACCACTACTTTCTGCGCATTTGCAAATACAAAGCTGCTGCGCATAGTATAGGCGTTAGCTGTATCATAGTTGATAGCAAGGTCCTGGTCTGTTGTATGCTCCAGCAGATCCGGCGTTGTGTAGGTAATATGCAGGGATACCATTGCATTAAATGTTGCCGGCAGGTACACCCTTGATGCCTCGTTAATCTTAAAAGCTATTATATTCCTTACCGGGAAAGGAGTATCCATTTTACTCCGCAGCGAGGCATTAAAATAATCGTCGTACTGTGCAGTAACAATGGCATTGTTCACCAGCTGGCCGTTGGCGCCATCCAGCACCTTTGTTATTACGATGTTATTTCCGGTTTGGGCCCGGACTTTATTTACCGCTACCAGCAATAGTATTATTAAAAACCATTTACCGGTTTGCTTCAACGAAAAAGGGCTCATATCTTCTATAGGTTAGGCGATCCTGTAAATATTTTATATTCATGGTAAGGGGCGGTGGCTTTAAACTCACTCCCCTCCTTATAAAAGAAACTGCTTTCATCAAACCGGGTATAGCTTGCGGGAAGCGGTTTGTAATGTTCAAATGTTGTTTGTACAATAGCATATTCCCCATACTCCGCACTGGCGGCTTCCGAAGCGCCTGCATTACTTTCCATCAGCAGCGCCGTTTTCATTACATAACGCATATACATTACATAACCGGTGTTCTTGTCAATGCTCATCTCCATCTGCCGGTAAGCGCCACCCGCCGGAAAATTGATCTGCACTATTTTCTGCGTACCCTGCTGCTGAATGGAACAGCTGCTGAACCCTGTCCTGGCCAGTACGGCACGCAGCTGCTGTACCGGGTCTACAGTATTAACAGCTGCCGGTTTTGCCAGGTACATCACTTTTTCTGTTTTAAACAGGGTAATGTTATAATCAGCATTCACCAATGTTTCCACACTATCCAGCCAATAATGATAATTATTGCCTGATATTTCCATTTTACCGTACATAACATCCAGTATAGAATCCGGCCGGCGCTCGCTGGTGTATGTGTATTTAATATCAAACGCTAACGCCGACCTATAAACGGCCTGCAGCTGTCTGATCTCGGTGAACAGGGCAGCGGTATCACTGGCTGCCTGGGCCTTTAGCGGCTGCTGCATAAATAACAACAGGCCAAGCATGATTATATACATTCTATGTAACTGCATATCAATATTGAATATTGGGGTCTTCATCAACCTGTTCTTTAATCAGTGCACTCCTGGTTTCTTTGATCGTTTTAATCCCTCTTTCTGTTTCTTTTTTCAAACGGGTCAAGGTCCCGTCATCATCATACTCATAGAAAGTGGCATAGTTATTCTCATCCAGCTCCGCCATTAACCGCAGGCTTTGCCGGTCGTACACAAATGACTTCATGTTGGCATTGTAAGGATGCAGGCGTATATCATCAAAAAACACGGTTGCCGTTCCGGTAACCTGTAGTATTATGGACAAGCTATCCGTACCCGGAGGCAGGTCTACCACCTGCTCATAACGTTGCCATCCGTCTATGATGCCGCCGGAAGGATGTGCTACAATAGCTATGCTGCCGCCAGTACCTTTTACAACCAGCTTAATATCGTTCCCTGTGTAAGCGGTACACTTACAGTCCTGCGCTTCTTTTACCCAGGCGCTAAGCAATACCTTTTTGCCTGACAATAAAGAAAATGGCGGTATCAATATATTTTTGGTAGCCTTTACACTTTTTAACACAGGGGTAAAAGGTGCACAATCGTTATCTACCATGTTGAAAACCGGATCTGCGGGATCTGTGGCCGTAGCGGTTACTGGTACTTTTAATGCAATGCCATCTCCATCATCATGTGTTACACGAAGACTGTATCTGCCGGTATGCTTCTCTGTGCTATCCAGGCGGGTGTCGGAGCCTGATAAGTAAAAACGGCGGTCCGGAGGGCATGCATCGTCGCACAGATCACCACCAAAACCATAATCCTCAAAACCCTCATAAGCGGACTCACTGTAACGGCTATTCTGAATAACGGCTACCGGTACTGCATTATCGTAACCATAAATGCCCGCATTATAACGACCCAGGGGGTCTTTATTTTCCAGCTCAAATCCTTTTTTGTTGAATACCGTTGTTTCTGTATTCCATACCCAGTTGGCATTATCGCGTTGTGGTTTCCAGCCGCTGGTTTCTTTTTTCCAGAAGGCCAGGAAATCATTGAAAGCGCCGTCTTTACGGATATTGGTCTGCTGATCCGGATCGGACTGCTCCCGGGTGCTGTAATAAGTATAAGCCCTTGAGGGGCGCCAGTTGCCCAGCAGACCATAGGCGTATGGATTCACACTGGTATCCGTTACGGCGCTGTAACAACTGGTTACATAGGCTGCGAGTATAATGTTTACATCTGCTTCAATGGGCTGACGACATATATCAGAGCTGATTGTTACATGATAGTTGCCACCGGTGGTCGGTTGCACCTGACTTACTACCGGGTTTTGGATCGTACTGCTGAAGTTATCGGGCCCGGTCCATAAATATTGAATGGCTGAAGAAGGCAGGTTAATTATACTGAAGTGAATTTCATCGCCCAGGCAATACTCAGCCTTATCTGAGGAGGCTAATTCTGCGGTGGCAAAATCCACTATTTTAACGGTTTGTATCAGGGACGATCCACATTCATCCCCCATCCATATATCATAATTCTGATCTTTTGTTAACGTATAAGCGCCGCCGGATGCAGAGGTGCTAAAGTTACCGGTGTTATTGGTTGCCAGGTAAGGCCCCATAGCACCCTGCCCTGCTGCTGCAAGCTTATAAGTATAAACACTGGCAGCTCCTTTACGCCCGTTCATGGCAGCGGCCCGGATATACCCCGAATCTGCAGGCAGCCCGGGACATATCCATCCATAAGTATGGTTAATGTCTACGGCCAGCGGTTCATAATTATATTGGATGCCTGTTATATTTGAGCCATAATTGTCTATTAAAAAACTACTGGCGCCAATAAGCAGGGAATAAGCACCGGAGTTGGGTAATAATAATGGCGTGTTGTTAGGAACAATGGCATCATTATAACCGGCAGGGCCACTTGATATCCAGAAATAAACGTTCCTGCTGATGTTATTATATAAGGCGGTGCCGGAAGGTGTAATCGTTTTACCGTCACAGGAAAGAGCTTCTGTATACGACCAGTTATAGGAATACACATCCGTTTCTGCTGCAATTATATCAAGATCGTAGCTGATATGGCTACAGCCATCTGTTACTCTGAACTTGTAAGTACCCGGAAAAAAATACCCATCATTAGGCGCCTGTGATCTTACGATGCCAAGTACGCTTGCATTTGTAGTAAGGGTAGCAAAATAGGTATAATTTGCGGGGCTGATGAGCTCCACCGTTGTTCCAACCGGCATAAGTCCACTCGGCTTGGTAATACGGAAAGCTGCTGCCCGGTTATTACCGAAGTTACCTTCATTATGTGTTACACTGATCGAATAAGGATTGGGGCCTTCATTCGGCGCTGTTGCTGTTAAATTTGTTTTTTTGTAGATGGTATCACCATCGTTATCTGTCCAGGCGAGCGTATAGGTACCAAAAGGAATTCCTGTAAAATTTGCGGATACACCGCTTAATGAAATGGTATCCTTCAGAACCTCGCTGGTAACGGCATTCTTTAAACTTATATAGGCCGGGTAACATATCAAAGACTGGAATGCAAATGTATTTACAATTAAATTAAAATTATTCAAACAGGTTATTTCCTGGCTATACGACAGTGAAGGCTGCTGTATTATTACATTTTGTATAAGTTCCTGTCCACAGGGCGATTTGATATGGTACGTAACTGCTTTACCATACGTATTTTTTAATTGCTGCCCTGCAGGTAGTATAACTGTATCCACCAGCCCTGCGCTAAGAGGAATATAGGCTGTTTGAGGCCCGCCATCATAAGACATACTATATGTAAACTGTGAGTTATAGTCCTGCCCGGAAACGAACCATTGAGGTGTATACGCTATGAACCTATTGCAGCTGTTGTCATCGAGTG
The DNA here is from genome assembly GCF_019091455.1 of Chitinophaga sp. GbtcB8. GTDB lineage: Bacteria > Bacteroidota > Bacteroidia > Chitinophagales > Chitinophagaceae > Chitinophaga. Next base: position 52,412 of record NZ_JAGXJN010000009.1, on the reverse strand, counting down.
AACTGACCCCTCTAAACTGGAACTGTGAAGCATTTAATGCAGGCAGCTCGCTTATTGTAACGGATGCCGTGGATGTCGTTGTATTACATGCATCCACTACTGAAATGGTGTAAGTGCCTTTATTCAGATTATCCAATACGGTAACAAATCCTGCATTAGAAAACGTAGGCGGCCCGGTATAACCACCCGGCGCACTTGTAATATTAATGGTATAAGGCGCGGAGCCATTAGTAACGCTCACTTCTATCTGCCCCGAGTTACAGCCGTTCAGCGTACTTCTTTTTGATGATACCTGCACTGTAGGCGGTATATAGTTTCCGTCCACCGTTACGTTAATGGAAACAGAATCTGTGCTTCCGTTACAGATACCGCTGGCCACTACCTTATATTGACCGGCAGGAATATTCTGGAAAATATTGGCAGGAGTTTGCGGCACATTAAAAGCAGATGTAAGCGATTGCAGCCGGTACAATACATTGGTAATATTGCCTGCATCAGCCCCTGTTAAAGAGGCCGTTATCCTGCCATTCGCAGAACAGGTAGAAGGATCCGACACCGCCGCAACCTGCCATGCACATTGAGCCTGTGCCTTTTGCAGCGTGAGCAGCATTACCGAAACTATGAATAACGTTATATATCGTGTATTACTCTTTGTCATTGTGGCTACGATTACAATTTTTTCTGATAATAACAGGTATACACCAATTTTACAGGCAGGTTCCTGACGTTATCTTTATAAAAAGCGGCCGGCATGCTTATTACAAGCCTGTCAGGCTGCGGCAGCTGATAAGTGTATTCATATTCAAATACCTCTTCTTTTTGTGATTGAGCAGAAGGAATGCTATGCTGATAATCCAGTATCCCATTTGCAGGTATAGAATACTTCCCCCCTTCCTGGCCCCCTCTATGGGTTATTATGCAATCCAGGTCCCGGAATTGTATGCCAAGCGGTACAAAACCATTGATCCTGATCATAGAATCTACAACGGAATACGTTTTTTCCTCCAGCAGCTTATTCCCTTGCTGGGCAAATGTTTTTACCACTACTTTCTCTATCTGCCATTCTCCCTTCAGGCGTTCAGCATCCGTTGCATTCTGTTGTGCATGCAATACGCCGCTGCCTGTTAAAATTATTGCCAGTGCAATTATGAACCTGTATATACGCATATCAATCAGTTTATTATTTGAATACATTAGAAAGAGCAGGTTGTTTTTGCTTTCTTTTTATCATCTACCTGCCAGTTCTGTTTGTATTCAGTTACTGCAGCGTTAATGATCTTTGACTGCTGGTCTATTACCAGGTTATACCTGCCGGTTCCATCCTTTTTCAGCGGGCTGGCCAGCATGGTTACAGCTCCTACGCTGGCAGAAATATTTTTTCTGCCGGAGCGAAATGTTTTCATCACCACATCTATACCGGAATAAGGTTTCCCATCCTGATCCATAAAGTAGATCTCAGGCGTTCCGCCGTTTATGGCATTGGCATCAACCGCCCACACTTTTGCGGGGCTGCGGAAGGTGGCCACATCGGGGTTGCAATCATCGCCGCTTACTTTATTACGTGCGTAAACCAGTATTTCATCACCGGATGCAAGATTGGCGGCTACCTGTTCATGTGTAAGTACTCCTGAAACAATCTTACCTCCCTTAATGGTAATACTGTCTACGGTAAACCCGGTGTTCTTATAAGCGCCGCTCATACCGTCATATACCCAGGCGGCGGGATAATTGAACTGGTAAATGGAATCTCCGAACTCATTTTGTACTGCCGTTAGCAGCACATCGCCCGACTCGCCATCATACAGCAGGTTGCTGGTAACTACCTTGCTGCCTTTATCAATTGCCACTACGCTATCCAGTATGCCATGACGGCTAATGATCTTGGCAGCTGCGGCTGAGCGGAACAGGTTATCCTGTGACTGAGGCATTGGTATTAATGAGACCCATCCCAGAACAGGCGGTAAGCCGAAAGTGAAAACATCTCCATTTATATTAGCCGATATACCCAGACTGGTAAACCAGGACTCGCGCATATCCATCATCAGCTCCATATCCTTCCCAATGACTGCAGCTGTATCTATTTCGCCCTGCGGGTTCATAGACAAGACGGTATTATTGAGGTGTTTGAACTCATCGTTCACATTATCTACATGGTAAAAGTTCTCCGTATAAGAAATAGGATGCACACTGTCTGTTTCCGGATAAACCGCATGCGACCTGGGCTTACCATGCATATCATTCAACTCTACCTTGAAACCCTGGCTCATTACCAGGTAATGCGCTGCATTAATTTGCAGGAGATTACCCAACGCTGGCTTATAAGTCTTTTTGTTATTGTCATTTAATAAGGAGTGATCTGTAATGATGGGAAAGTCGTACGCCGTGTAAAAGGTTGATTCCTCATACCCATTTGCAGAACGGGTGTTTTTTGTTTTAATGGATCTTGTACGCACCTTACTATACCCTACGGATGCACCCGGGAAGAACGTCTCGCCCAATGGCTCCTCTACATATCCCATGTTAGTAGGGGCCAGGGCTGCTGACTGTTCTGTATATTCTATCGGCAAACGCCAGGGGTTTTCCTCACCTCCCATTACCGGCTCATAAGCCGCTACGCCGCTGCTGATCTCCATATCTTTGCCATTGATCCTTTTAACTGTGGTGTAGATATATTCAGTGCCGTAGGTGGACTCTTTCCTGGTTTTGCCCGTCATCTTATTCCAGTTATCGTTTATCACGACCCTTTTCACACGCAGGCCACCGCCATATTTCTTGTAATTGGGGCTGCAAAGCCTTACAGAAGTACGGCTCAGGTCTACTTCCTTTGCCCAGCCATTGTTCCGGGCAGTACCATCAAAAGAGCGGAATGCATTTATGATATTAGCCGCCTGAGAAAAGAGGATCTTAACACCATCTACCAGATCCACATCTTTCCCTACATCTGATCCTGGATAGGCCTTGGAGGGCAGGTTCAGGCGCAGGAACTGTACGGCAGCTTTTGCCAGCGGACTTAACGAACCGCCGGTATTACCCTTGCCGTCAATACCCTGCAGCTTTATCCAGATGGTGTTTCCGTTAATAAAACCGTAGGCACCTTTCACCGGCCGGCCGTAACAAGACACATATTCGTAGCCGTTACCAAATTTATCCGCAGGCATTTTTACATTCAGGCGGAAGAACATAGTGGTATCAATGCCTTGCAGGTATTTATGATATACTTCTTCTTTGCTGGTTACCGGGCTGGGTACTTTAATGCCTACATATAAATAGTCATTGCTGCCGTATAGCTTATTGGTAAGGCTTCCTACGGAGCCTGGCTCTGTTGCCGAGAATCCGGCTATCTGCATCATTTGAGTGGCCCGGCGGTTCTGCACATATGCGTAATCATCACTTTCATAGGTCATTGTCATACGGCCTCCGGAAGGGAGGATAATAGTATCCAGTGTCCAGGCAGCAACGTTATATGCTGCTTTGGCGCTGTCCTGCAGAGCATATGGATATTCCGCATTCGTGATCTTGTTGGTGGAGGTAGCTCCCGGGTTTTGAGATGCCTCTTTATAATTCCCCCAACGGTCGTAGGATTTGGTAGTGTAGTCCGGGTTATTGGGATGGTATTTAAATATGTAAGGATTCTTGCGTGTTTTATTATTACCGTTATAGGTGAACCATATACGTTTAAGCGTAAGCTTACCTGTATTGTCCCCGGGTGCATTTATTCCTTTACATAATTCGTAACTATAATCGAAATGCACCGTTTTAACTGGTGTAGCACTGGCGCCATGCATGAGGAAATCTGCTTTTGTGTAAAGGTTGATCTCTTCCAGCCGTTGTGCTACATGGTATCCCGTATCTTTGATACCTCTTTCATTAATGGGCACAAGGTCTTTACGGGGCACCAGCTTAAAGGTGGCGATCATATTTTTTGATTCAATGCTGTTGAGGTACCAAAGCTCCTTCTGACCATAAACATAACTGGCCTTATCATCGCGGGTATCGGTTTTCAGGCCTTCATTAAAGCTGGCTGAATCGGAATAGGGGGTGCGCCATTCGTAGGGATTGTCAACGCCTGCTATTTTTGTGTAATTGAACTTAACCGCGTCTCCCAGATCGTCATCCGAAATACCGTCTCCGGTTACATCTACATAATCCGGTGAAACTACGCCTGTGAGCAGAAAGGAGTGTGCATAGGCCGGTGTTTCCTCGCTGCTGAAGTAACGGTCGTTCCCGCTCATGTTAGTCGTAGAGTCCTCTGCATCATTGCTATGGCCAACATCCAGGCGGGAAAGGTATTTGGTCATACCGGATTCCGCATTTCCATTCTCATGTCTTACAGAAAAAGATACTTCTTTTTGTTTCAGGTTATAAACCGGTATTCCGTATATATATCTTTTACCATCATTGTTCAGTACAGAAATTTCCGACAAGTGATTACTCTTGCGAAAACGGTTCACCCTTTTCTCTTTGAAGATGGTATTTTCTTTATTGGAATAAATGTCTTTTTTAGGGAATTGATATAAATATTGGGTAGGTACCGTTTGTTTCGCCTGTCCATCATACTCCCACATAAAATCCATATAAACGTCCGCTCCCCATTGCGCATATTCTACTTTTATTTTGTAAAAATGATCTTTCTCCAGATATACAGGTTGGTTTGCGGCCCACTCCGTTGGTGTTTGCGGGTCCTTCAAATGATCTATTAAGAGGATATCTTCCAGCAAAAGCTTTGATCCATCATCACTTTTCGTATAAAAAGTATATTTACCGCTTTTCGGTGCTTTTATTAAGCCATTCCACTCTATGGCAAAACTTTCACTTAATGCAGGTATCCCTGACGGAGGAGGCGGGGTATTAAGCTCTGTTTTGTTTGTAAAACGTATCACCGGATCTACCCGTTCAAATATTTTACCCCCCTCATGAAAGGTACCTTTGTAGTATGAGCCTAAGATCCCTGTTCCGGGGCCATTCAGCTCATCATCAGAAAAATTATTTTCACAGTTATAAAGCGGATAGGTATTCAGCTTATAGCTTTCGATAAATTTACTGAGGCCTACTTGGCCTGCTTCATCAGCATTCAAAGAAGTGATCAGCTGTGTTCTCTTATCCCGCGTTTGTTTTATTGCACTGGCCGGCGTTAACAGTATATCCCCCTTGGTTACTCCATCTGCATATTTTGTTAAATGGTTGGTTGTTGTAATCAAAGAGGAATTATCACCAACTTGCAGCAACTTAGGCGTTACTACATAATCCCCTCCAATTGCATCATAAAAACTTCTTGTATTGATCGTCTTTTCTCCCGGGTTCCTGAAATAAACCGCTTCATAGTTCTGATCTGAACTGGTAAATGCGATGGTTTTGCCCAGGGGATTCTTTGAGCGCCAGGGACCGCTTTCGTTGTTGGCATAGGTGAAATTCAGGTCCACCCCTGCATGCGTCAGGTCTCCTCCTCCAAAGTCTACGCTGGCGCCACCTGACAGATCTTTTGTTTTCATGTGGTGATCGTAAACATAACCAATATCGCTACGATAGGCACGGAATGTACCACCGGTGCCCTCTCCCGACATGCTGAATACATCATAGGTATATGATGGTATGGCTATATTGGGCAGGGTCGGTTTTTCGCGGTAAGGAATTTCTTTTTCCCTGTTATAATCCAGCAATGCACCCGGATTTTTTGCGCCGTTCTGATAGTTCAGATAACCAAAAGCAGGCAGGTACATTATTTTGTCTTTTTCTGCTATGTATTGTTTGGATACATATCCACTGATCGATAAGCTGGGATGTATGAACTTGATCTCACCACCTGTTTTCAACGTAACCGTAAACATATAGCTGGTGTATGGCAGGTTGATTGTGGGCGTAAAGGCGGGATGCGCAAAAGAAATACCGCCGGAAAATACAGATAGAGAACCTATTGGCTCACCTAAGGACATAAGCGATGGCGGCGCTTTATCGGCTGCCGCTTTTGTTTGTGATGCATCTTTTTCTGATGCCACATATTGCTTAATACCAGCTGAGAATTGCAATGCCTTCATACCGGCACGGCTGTTATACGACAGACCTGTTGATATATTGCCGCCGAAACCTCCATTTTGCCTGGTTTCTTTATCTGCAAAGGAATAGGAGATACTGGGGGACAAGGTCAGGCCATCCTGCGAGCTGTTTGTGATCGACAAACCGGCGTTAAGGACGCCAGCAGCGCCGGCGGCGGCATTAAGGCTGGCGCTCACGCCACTTTCCAGTCCCCAGCCTCTATAGCTGTTCTGTAGTACACCTAGTGAAAAATTTAAGCCAATTGGTAATCCGCTTATTTCCACATCTGCACCAGCGGTAACACCAATGGTTTTATTCTCCTGAATACTGGCCGTTTTCTTGATTGAGTCTGTTCCGTTAAAATCGTCCGGCAAACCACGCATGTTACGTGTAATAGTACCCGGGTTAATATTCCAGCCCAGGCCTACCCAGCTGGCTTCCTGATCCATGGAAATGCCACTGCTATAGCCAATGGCCACCGGGTAGCCACCTACGTCCAGCAAAGGAATGTTATAGTTAAAATCCCCACTGAACAGGTCAACCATGTTATTGTTATTTACTGAATGGAACGCCTGGCTCTCCGGCTGTGTGGGCCCGCCTATATCTGCTGTTCCTTTGACTGCCGCTTGGGTTTTAACCGGAGCGGCCATATGGGGTTGAGCCGCATCAGGCAGTTTGTTATCTTTACCCGGTTCATTATTCCTTCCCCCCATATTGTGTACATACACCGTTTTTCCGGAGGTACCCAGGGCATAGGAGGGGATCACTGTTTCCAGGTAAATTAAAGCCAGCATTATGCACGCAATCGTTTTCTTCCCTTTTGCAACAAGAGCCAGTATCATTTCAGCGTTATTTTATAGGTATAAGGCGTTTCGCCAAATTCTTTTAATGATCAATCTTCTTTGGTATAAATGAACTTCACCTGCCAATACTCATTACGTGCATTATGCAGGCGGAACAGGTAACTTCTTCCACCATCCAACGCCTTCCTTTTATTGAGCGGCACTTCCAGACGGTTATCGCCGGGGTTAACGTTCAGTTTTCCTGTATATACAACCCTGTTATTGTCTTCCAGGGCAATTAGCTCATAGGGCACTGTACTATCGCCGGCCTCATTATCGTAGATACATTGCAGCTTACTGCAATTAATGACCGTTCCATCCAACCCCTTTTTCAGCTGTACATAACCACTATTCATCATAGTAGTATGAGCATTCGCCTCCTGTATCTGAAATGTCCATACCTCTGTTTGGGCAGCAAACAAATTACCATTGCGTGCTACTACTGACCAGGCGTATTGTTTGGCAGTATCCAATGCTACGGCCCCGGCGGGATAATTAACGAAAATATTCTTCAGCCGTGGCGCCCTGTAAATAGCTATGTTCTGCTGAATGGCTTCCTGTGCAGACTGCCCGGGATGCACTTCTGTTAAGACCATTTCATAGTTCAGATCATTAAACATATTGGCGGGTGCAGGCGGCAACCAGGTGAACTGGGGCAACCGCGATTCCAGCACACTCTGATCGGCAGGTGTATTTAACAGCGGCGGGCTTACCGGCTCTATGGTAAAGGGGATACAATCCTCCCCCGGTTGATTACCTGATTTATCATTAGATACAATGATGCTGTAACAGGCCAGGTAATTGCCAGCCGGCAGCAAGCCATTCACGCTCCGGTCTATGGCAGCAGACAGGTATTCGTACTGGACCGGCATTACATCCCCCACCTGTAATTGTTTTGCTCCTTTGTTAAGCGTAATGGAACGGGTTATACCGGTTAAGACGGGTTGATTTGTTTGCGCATCCATCAGGCGCAGGGTTATCCTTACGTATTGTGGCTGCCCGGCTGCTGACACCAGCACTATATTCCACAGCTGCGCTTTCAATAGTACTCCTGCCGGCGGAAGCTGCACGGTCATACTTACCTGCGCGCCTACACGTAGCGACATAGCCAATAACAGCAGGCATAGGGATCTCTTCATAGTATCTCCTGTTTAAAATATCTTGGTATAAGTAAGCCGTCCTGTTTTATTAGGAACCAGCTGTTTGTTAACGCCCGGCACAAATCCTTTATCCGCCATCAAGGCCACCTCTCCTACTTTGGGTATGTTTATTTTTGCATTTGCAGTATAACCGGTTTGCTGCAGGTTATACTGTGTTTGATAATTATATTTTAATCCCCCGCCCAGTTCCAGCCAGGTATTCACTTTATATTGAAGGTTACCGTCTACCCCATACAGGGCATAATCCTGGTTGGTAGCAGAAGACGCGCCGCCATTCACGGTAAATCTACCCAGGAACACCGTTTGATTCAGCATCAGGTTAGTACTGTTGAAATACACAAAACTGCTGTCTGTCTGGCGGTTATAAAACCTGGTACCAGAGAAAATGGTATTCATACTAACACCTTTGTACTCGTAGAAGTAACTGGCGGTACCCACCATGGTGTAAAACAAGTTCTCCATAAATTTCCCCTCACCCAGTTTCATGAGCTGAGAGCTGGGAAAATAACCTACGGATACTACCGGCCAATGCCGTCTGCGGAAAGTAGCCTGTATGCTTTTAAAGATGGTATTGCTGCGGTAGCTTCCATTATCCAATACACTGGTATATACATTTTGCCGGAGAGAACCCGACAACGTTAACTGCTGTTTAAAGAAAGGCTGATCTACCCGTAGCAGCCACCCTGTTTGTTCTGATCCTGAGGAGTACAAACTAAATGACTGAAAGTTAGCGCCCATCCTCTTGTACAAGGCACTAATACGTGTACCTGTATTGGGTATAAAGGAGTTTGCCGTAATGGCAAATGCTTCGTTGGAATGGTCACTAAACCGGAGCATACTGTTCCCTACTCCTTCATCATGCGGGGTACGGTTATAATAAGGCATGGACGATTTAGCTACTTCGCCTGTGATGTAGTGATTTCTGCTAACCTGCCACCGGCCTTCCAGCGATACTCCCATGATCTTGTAGTCAGGGGCATTTTTACTGCTATCTGTGTTAAAATTATAGACCTGTTTTTTGCCCGTATAAAAAGAAAGGATGATGTTATTACCTTCTTTCATGCCGGTACCTACCCTTACCATGTTCAGGTACTGGCTGATCCTGCTATCATTTACGACATAATCACGAAAGCGGTAATCCACCGCGCCCGTAGCCACCGCTACATAATAAGAGGGATTGTATTCCGCCTGAAAACCGGTGATACTGATGTTTTTAGCTGTGAGCTCAGAGTAATCGACCATGGTTCTGCCGATACCTACCGATTTTACAGCTAACAGAGAACGGTAGCCTTTGGGTAATACTGTATCCGGTAACTGCATGGCCTCCAGGCTATCTGCCAGCTCTTTATTATTACGGCTGCGGGAGATGACATTCATTAGCTGCTGCTTCCTGGCGTTCAATACCCGCTGTTTCTCTTTGTACATACGCTGCCAGATTAATAGTTCCTGCTGTAACGAATCCAAACGTTTTTCACCGGCGGCATATTTGTCTTTTGCCAGCTGCATTACACTATCCGCTTTATGGCGGGCCCCTGTATACAGGCTATCGTTGCCGTTACGCGGTTTACGCGCATCGAGGCTATCCCGTATGTGTGCATATAATTCTCTCTCCCTGGCTTCTACCAGCATTTGTAGCTGGGAGGGTCCAAACTCCCTGCTTTTTAATGCGTTAATTTCGTTGAGCTTATTATTGATGCGTTGCTTTAACTCCTCCAGCTGCTGCCAATCCTGTAACCTGCCGGCATCCCATTGTTGTGCTTTTTGCATCAGCATATTTTTGAAATCGCGGTTGGTATACTGCATGTTAAGCCCTGTAATATTTCTGAATAAGGAAGAATTACCTTGCTGGGTGCTAAAGGCAAGCCGTATGGGATATTGATCCTTCACCGTTATGTCCAGGTAGGTTTGCAGGGTATGTTGATACAACTCTTTTTCCAGGTAAGGCGTATCTGCATTGGATTGATAATACAGATCATACATTACGTTGCCATGCACCACCAGGAAAGGTTTGCGTTGTTTTCCCGCTTCCGGTACAAGTATACTTTTACTTTCGCGTACACGTATGCCCCTTACGGCAGTGTAAGGCAGTGGGTAGGGCGGTATTGGCACTACCAACATGGATTTGCATCCGGCATGTACCAGGAAGTAGGTGTTGTCCACCATTTCCGAACCTTTGCCGGGCAATGAATCGTTTACGGTGACGTACGCCTCTTTTGGTGAAGTTTGTGCAAATAAGGGCTTGTTGACGTTAAGGACACAAACAAAAACAAATAGCATTCTCACACATAGGTTGTACTGTACTCTTGTTTTATACACTGATATAGGGACAATTCCGGGTAACGAACTGGGCTGCAAGATATGCAGCATCGAATTATTATTCTATTTTTTAGATTCGGAAAAAAAATCTATTTTATTAGTAATTAAATAATAATTTAATATGTGTATAACAGCTTAACTGCATCCCTTACCAATACACCACTCCCCCATTCAACAAATACCATTTCCCTGTTTTTTTATCCTGCAACACCCTTACTTCGCTCTGGAAATCGTGTTGTAACCGGAAAGTATCTACAGCGCCATCTTTTACATTAATGGAAATAGCCCTGGCATTTCCTGCAAAAAAGTAGAACCTGTTATTCAGCCTGAAGTAGCGTTCAGAAGCGGTTTTAAGACCATCTATCCTGTATTTTACTGAATCATTCTGTGGATTGTAACACAGCACCGTTTTATAATCAGTGCTCATGGACATAGCTAACCTTGAGATAGTAGGCTTTGCCGATAAGATCACCAGCACATTTGCATCATCCAGCTTGCATATGTCATACACGCTGGTGTTGAATGTGTGATAAAACAGGCGGCGGCCATCAGTTTTGCTGATCACTTCAAAAACAGTATCATGCTTTACCAGGAAACGGTCTTTAAAATTCAGGCTGGCGATCTGGTAATCCATTGTACCTTCAGCGGCTATCCTCTTTTTCCATAACACATTCATGGCCGTATCTATGCAATAGAGCTCACTGCTATCAGGCGTTACTTTTACAGATGCTACCAGGTTGGATGAATAAAATACCGGAAGGGATATGTTGTTCTGGATATACAAACTGTTACCTGTCTCATGTTGCCGGTCAAGCAGCTTCGAGCGATCCTTCATGCTAAGTACTGCCAAACCGCTGTTGCTGTAGGTGGAATAAGCTATATCATTTATCACCACCATACTTGTCCAATCCCCGCCGTTTATAAATCTTTCATTGTATACAGTATCTAACTTTTTTGTAAAGATGTTCACCCTCTTGAAATAGTTGTTTTCGAAATACAACAGGTAATCATTACAGTGATCTATTCCAAAATAAAAGGTGCCATCTTCATTCGGCCATGGGAAATAACCGTAGTCTTTTTTACTATTCAGATCATGTAAATGGAACCGCCCGTTCTGCCGTGTTCTTTTATCATAATTGCTACTGATCAAAAAACCATTTGATACTTCAATAGCTCCGTAATGTACACTGTGGAAATCGTCCAGGATCATGGAGTCGCGCACATCGGACAAAAATTCCTGCTGTAGCGGGTGTGAAGGCATTTTCTTTGTCAGGTACATGCAGCCTGTAAACAGGCAGGAAATAAGCAGGCAGGGAATGGGAAATAGTTTCATAGGTAAACAGCTCCAAACCTCAATATACGTATAAATTATACTAATATACCTGCCAGCTGGCCGGGGTTTTCCTGGAGATATGGAAACGGCAGTACCATAACCGAAGGAGCTTATTCATTGGTATAGTAATACAAAAAACACGGATCATAAAAACGTTATCATCTTTATGATCCGTGTTAAAAACATTCCTTCTTCCTAATCCTCCTACAAATTCAGCTCCAGCCTCGCAAACAAAAATCTTCCATTATACCCAAACTGTGTAGCACGGCGGCTATACAGGAACTGACCGTTAGTAGTATTGGCAGGGTTTTCCACTTTATCCGGGTAAATATCAAACACATTATTAGAACCGATGCTGAGCTTTACAGCCGGTGTGAATTTATATCCTACGGCTACATCTGTTACCACACGCGGATCAAATGTCTGGAAAAAAGCAGGGTCATTAGTAGCTTCTTCAACGCTGCCAAAGTATACATTCCGTACAAAAACATTAAAACGTTTAATGTTGTACGTTAGGGTGAGGTTGATCTTTTCACGCGGCACACTTCTTTCCAGGTAAATGCGGCTGGCGCGGCTGAAGTAAATATTTTCCTTGCCTGCCAGCTTTGCGGATGCTTTGATATCGCCCACCTGCTGGGTGTAAGAGTAAGTACCGGCTAAGTCTGCGCGAAAGCTGCCGGCGCCTAAACGGGTACCATAGGTCAGCACCAGGTCCACTCCTCTTGTTTCAGAGTTGATAGCGTTGGCAAAAAATGCAGCACGGTTGGCGTTAGCGAGTGAAAGCAGCTGATAGATCTCTCTATCAACCGGCGAAGCGCCAGGAGCATTGCTCCCGGAGAACTGGTCGGTATATACAATGCGGTCGTTGATGCGGGTGTAATATCCATCTACCGTTAAATTAAACTTCCCAAAAGCGCCGGTGAAACCAGCGCTCAGGCTTTTGGATTTCTCCGGTTTCAGCTGCGGAATGCCCAGCAGCTGTGCGGGACGGCTATCATTGGTGAAGGTGCCTACTTCATACGGCAATCCATCTACGAAAAGTGTAGAGGTGCTGGAATAAAAACGCTGGTGCAAGGAGGGTGCGCGAAAACCGGTACTACCCGATGCACGCAACGCAGTTTTCTCACTCAGCTTGTAACGGGCTGTTAGCTTGCCATTCAGCGTAGAGCCGAAATCGTTATAGTTCTCAAAACGTAAGGCGCCGCCTACCAGGAATGCGCTGCTGAAATTGGCTTCTACATCCGCATAACCTGCAATGGAGCTGCGGGAAGTATTCACCGCATTCTCCGGGCGGAAGCCGGGAAATACCTGCGCGCCACCGGCACGGGCAGTACCATCCGGCCCGAACTTAGTATTTATTGCGCCCTGCGGATCAGGCACCAGGATATCCTTACCATCTGCGCCCACTCCTATTTTAGTAGCACGGCCATAGTCAGTATAGGAATTTTCTGCGCCTGCTTCCAGCTTGTAATTCTCGAAACGGTATTCTCCGCCAAAGGCTACATCCAGCCCTGCCAGCACATCAAAACGCTGGGAGAAATCCAGGTTGGTAGTATTCTGTGTGAACACAGGCCCGCCGGCGCTAAAGCGTGTAGGCGATGCTTTTTCCAGCGAAGCGTTCAGGGAGTTCTCTACGCTGAAAATAAACTGGTTCTGGCCAAAGGTATTACTTACATCCACCTTCCATTTACCCAGGTTACCGCGGATGCCAAAGGCCACCGACTTATCATAAATATCAGAATGGATCTCCGGTAAAAATCCCAGCGGGTAAATATCCAGCACATTACGGCTATCGCTTGGCAGGCGGTACACACCTGCTGCCTGGCCGTTGCGGTACCCCAGGCCGCCAAACAAATAAAACTCCGCATCATTTTCCATGGGCACACTGGCATTTACAAACAATTGCCCGCTGCGTAATTTGGACTGGCCTACCCGCATGCGGATATCATCGCGTGTAATGTTATTGGCTACCAGAAAGGAATCCGTTCTATCTACCGCTCCGGGATAGGTACGGTAAATAGCGCCCTGCCAGGGGCCTGAGCGGTTGGTGTAGTTGCGGTAATCATAAGAACCGCCAAAGTTAATGAAGCCGCCACGCTCCCCTACCGGTATGCCATAGTTTACGGCAGTTTGCACTGTTTGCCCGTCAATGTTATCAACCGACTTATCCGTTACATTGGCGCCGGTGGTAACGCTTACGTTTAAACGATTTACACTGTTCTTAAGAATGATGTTGATAACGCCGGCAATAGCATCAGAGCCATATTGCGCAGCAGCGCCATCGCGCAGTATTTCAATGCGGTCAATGGCGGCCGTGGGAATGGCATTCATATCCGTGCCTACAGCGCCGCGGCCGAATGTTCCGTTTACATTCACCAGCGCAGTATTATAGCGGCGTGTGCCATTTACCAGCACCAGCACCTGGTCTGGCCCAAGGCCGCGCAGGGATGCGGGATCAATATGATCCGTTCCATCTGCTACTGTTTGTGTGCCGGAACTAAATGAGGGCGCTACATAGTTCAGGATCTGGTTAATGGATACCTGCGGCGCATCGGCGGCCACCCGTTTAATGTCTATTACATCTACGGGCACCGGGGTTTCTGTTTGCGTGCGTGGTAAAGTGCGGTTGCCCAGTACTACCAGCTCATTCATAGTAGTGCTGGCCGGCAGCTTAAAATCCAGCTGCGTTGTTTGACCTGCAGTTACCGTAACAGGCTGCCGTTGTGTAGCATAACCTACATAACTAACAATAACAGTATAACTGCCGGGGGCGATGCTGAGTGTATAAGCACCAGATGCATTCGTATAGCCGCCTTTGTTAGTACGTTCTACCTGAACGGTAGCACCTGCTAATGGTGCGCGGCCATCTGTGACAGTACCCTGGATAGTGCCGGTTTGCGCCTTTACGATTATAATATGAGTGAGCAGGCAGGTTAACAGCAATAAAGCGGGTTTCAACCTAAGGTTGGTCAGGGGATTTTTCATATGCTACAGATTTTGGTTACTTTAAAATACGAATAAAAACGTTTAGTGGTTGCTGTATAAGACCGCGCATCATGATAAGATACTTTCATTATTGGCTAAGTACGGCTACTTGCTACTAACTGCTGTAAGTAGTACCTTAGTTCTACAAAATCAAAGCTTTGCCATGCGTTTATTGTTATTACCGCTCCTGTTACTATCCATTACAGCATGCACCTTTGCTCAACCGCCAGCCGGGATTGATCCGTATCATTACAACATACAAAAACAGGTAGTGGCAGCGCATGGCGCCGTAGTATCTGCACATCCGCTGGCCAGCCAGGCCGGTGCGCTGATATTGCAGCAGGGCGGCAACGCAGTAGATGCAGCTATTGCTACCCAGCTGGCACTGGCCGTGGTGTACCCTGCTGCGGGCAACCTGGGCGGCGGAGGTTTCCTGGTGGCACATTTAAGCAATGGCAAGAACGTTACTATTGACTACCGTGAAAAAGCGCCGGCCAAAGCGCAACGCGATATGTATATAGATCCCAGCGGCGCAGCCAACACACAGCTTAGCCAGTATGGCCACCTGGCCGCCGGAGTACCCGGCTCAGTGGCAGGTTTCTTTGCATCCCTGCGATATGCCAAATTGCCTATGGCCAAGCTGATAGCGCCTGCTATTAAACTGGCAGAAAAAGGATTTGTGATAACAGCAGCAGAAGCCCGCGGACTGAATAACCACGCAGCTGATTTCCGTAAGCTGAATACAAGGCCTAACGCCTTTGAAAAGGAAACACCCTGGCAGGCCGGAGATACGCTGGTACAGCCTGACCTGGCTCAAACCCTGAAAAGGATCCGCGATAAAGGGCAAGCTGGTTTTTATGAGGGGCCTACCGCGAAACTGATCACAGACGAAATGCAGCGCGGCCGCGGCCTCATAACACTTGCAGACCTGAAAGCCTATAAAGCCAAAGAAAGAACACCCATCGTTTTTAACTATAAAGGATACACGATCTTAACCATGCCCCTGCCATCCAGCGGTGGTGTGGGATTACAGCAGATGATGGGGATGGTGGAAAATTACCCGCTGGCCAGCTGGGGCTTTCATTCACCGCAGGCTGTTCAGCTGATGATAGAAGCAGAACGCCGCGCTTATGCCGACCGCGCGGAATTCCTGGGCGATCCTGATTTTGTAAAAGTGCCTGTACAACAGCTTACATCTAAAAAATACCTGCAGGAACGGATGAAAGATTATGACCCGCATAAAGCCGGCAGCAGCGAAATTGTAAAAGCCGGTAACGTAGCGGCGGAGAGCATGGAAACCACTCACCTTTCCGTAATGGATGACCAGGGCAATGCTGTAGCGGTGACCACTACCTTAAATGGCGGTTACGGCAGCAAAGTCGTACCTGGCGGCGCCGGGTTTTTCCTGAATAATGAAATGGATGATTTCAGCGTAAAACCAGGTGTACCTAATATGTATGGGCTGGTAGGCGCGGAAGCCAATGCCATAGCGCCGGGTAAACGTATGCTCAGCTCCATGACGCCTACGATCGTATTAAAGAATAACAAACCTTATGTGGTAGCAGGCACACCGGGCGGATCTACCATTATTACGTCTGTGTTTCAAACGCTGATGAATATACTGGAATTTAATTTGCCTGCTGACCGGGCTGTATTTGAAAGCAAGTTCCATCATCAGTGGCTGCCGGACCAGGTGGATGTGGAAGCGGATTTCCCTGCAGATGTGGTGAGCTCCCTGGAGCAAATGGGTTATAAAGTGGTACGCGGCGGCACTATTGGCCGCACAGAGGTGATAAAGGTTAATGAGAAAGGCCTGCTGGAAGCAGTGGGTGATAAGCGGGGAGATGATAGTGCAGAAGGGTACTAGATGTGCGGATGTGCAAATATGCAGATGTGCAGATGATGTTAATGGGCAGGTGGGTTTGATGATGGGATGTATTTAATGATTTACTACAAAAATGAGTACTTAATTCATAATTATATGTCATTCGCTAATATCTATCTGGATAGCGTAAAAAAACGCTTCATCACGCACCGCCAGCTGGGTGAGAAAACGCTGGAACGGCTAAACGAAGCCCAGCTGAACTGGCAGCCGGACGACGGCTCCAACAGCATTTACCTGATCATTAAACACATAAGCGGTAACATGCTTTCCCGCTGGACCGATTTCCTGACCAGCGACGGCGAAAAGCCCTGGCGCAACCGGGACACAGAATTTGAGAACAGCCAGGCATCCAAAGAAACCGTATTGGAACTATGGAACAAAGGCTGGGATTGTATGATGGGCACCCTGGACAGTCTGCAGGAAGCCGACCTGGAAAAAACGGTGAACATCCGCACGGAGCCGCATGCGGTAGTGGATGCCATTAACCGGCAGCTGGCACATATTCCCTATCATGTTGGGCAGATCGTGTATATTGGCAAAATGTTGCTGCAGGAGCATTGGGAAAGCCTGTCTATTCCCAAAGGAAAGTCGGATGATTTTAACAAACACATGTCGGGGCGTAAATAAACTGTTATGATAAAAAGAAGCTGTTACCTTTTGTTATTCCTGTTCCTTACCATGCTGGCCTGCAACAGTAATAAGGCCAACCGCATGCTGCTGCATAAAAAGTGGCGGGTATATGATGTGCAGGTACCTGCCGGCGATCCATACGACAATACACAGATCACACAGGCTACGGATCTCAAAAGAGGTTATTACAGCAACGTATATTACCAGTTCCTGGATAATAATGTATTTATTGCCACCATTGATAACAAACCGGATTCAGGTAAATATTCGCTGCTCAGCAATGGCAGCATTATCAGTGTAACAGCCAGCAATGGCTTACGCAGTGCGGAAAACCTGGTTACCATTGTACACCTGGACGATCAGCTTTTTGATATGAAGGTAAAATCCGGGGAGTATTATTTTGTGCTGCGGACAAAAGCGGAATAGGTTCAATCAGGAATTGTTAATCATAAATTAATTACAACTATGAATAAGATCAAAACGAAGGATTAAATTCGTAACCTGTAATTAATAATTCTCAATCAGCTCATGTTCCCCCTTCACTCCGATACCACACCTGGCAGAACCGCGGTCATTGATGGCAAAAGTCATCTTTTCTTCTCCGGCTTTTCTTACCTGGGCGCGCATGCAAAAACTGCTTTCCGGGAAGCATTTGAAGCTGGGCTGGACCTGTTTGGCCCGGTATTTATTTCTTCGCGGGTAGCCAATGTACGCTTAAGTATATACGAAGAGCTGGAGCATGCCCTGGCGGTGTTGTTCCGGCAGCAGGCAGCCGCTGCTTTCTCATCCGGTTACCTGGCTGCGCAGGCAGCTATTCATTATGCACAAACCAAAGGCGAAGTATTATATGCACCCGGCACGCATCCTGCGCTGCGCCTGTATAATGCTGTATTGCCGGCAATAGATCACGAACAATGGGCCAGGCAAACCATTACCCTCATCAACAGCAAACCAGACCATACCTTTGTAATTGCGGCAGATGCGGTGAATCCCTTAACCAGTGCTATCCATGACTTCAGCTGGCTAACTGCCATTGAGCGTAAAGTAATGGTGGTAATTGACGATTCACATGGCGCCGGTATACTGGGGCCGGAAGGGGAAGGCATTGTGCATACTTTGCCCCTGCATCCGCCAGTGCGGTACCTGATCACGGCTTCCCTTGCAAAGGCTTACAGTGTAGAAGGCGGGCTGGTGGCAGGGCATGCGGCCGATATTTCCGCCATGAAAAAACTACCCTTTTTTACCGGCAGCACACCCATTATGCCAGCCAACGCTTACGCCTTTTTGCAAAGTAAACCCCTGTATGCTGCAGGGCGTAATAAACTGCAGCTTAACATCCACTATCTGCAACAGCAGGTTGCCAAAAGCACGCTTGTACACAACCCTTTCCATTTGCCTGTTTTCCTGTTACAGCCGGCTCCTCATCACCCCTATATTGATCAATACCTGCTGGAACACGATATCATTATTTCCTCTTTTGCGTATCCTAATCCTGACAGCCCTGCTATTCACCGGGTGGTGGTTTCTGCATTGCATGAAGCATTTGATCTGGAAAGGATCGGAGCTTTAATTACGAATTATTCAATTACGAATTATAAATTATAATGCAGCGGATGTTTTGAATTACTTTCTGTTGATCCTTTAAGCCATTCTATAAAAGGAACCATTGCTATACGGTAACCTATTATTCCAACCTCCTTTTTTGCTTGCCGTCTTTTGTAATGCTATCTTCAAGATCTTTGCTACTGCACTTTCCTGCACTACTCCCTTATTGCACTTCCCAATTCGTAATTCGTAATTGAATAATTCGTAATTATTCTTTGTCTTTCGCTATTGCTGCTTCTTCATTATCTATGCGCTCGCCATTATGGTTCATAAGGCGCATGTCGTTCCTTTCTACTGCCAGGTATTCACGGATATGATCCTGATTTGCTTTCAGCAGGGCCTGGTCCCAGGCTATTCGTTTGTCGAGGCGGTTGGCCTTTGCGGTGTTACCATTTGCTTCCGCACGTTGCTGCCTGGCTTCTATCATCTGCAGATCGTTCTCTAAGCTTGTTTTCACCTGTACCAGGTCAAAGATGCCCTGCTGCTGGTCTGTAATATTTGACTGCAGGTCATCATTCTGCTGCTCCTGCTGCTGGATCTCCATTTTATTCAATGCAATGTCATCGGTGTTACCATTGCCTTTGCCTGTGCTTGCAAAAGCACCGGTTGTCATCATGGCTGCTACAGCCATTAAGCTTATCCCTTTCATATAATCTGATTTGTGGGTCACTTAAAAAAGTTATCGGGTATAAGACGGCCGTTTACTTTTTGCGTTTAATACAAAAGTGTATTTTAAGCTCTTCTTAAGTTGTGTTAAAGGAATGCAAATGCCTTATCTTTCCGTAAATTTTGTACATGCGTAAATGGATCACGCTGCTGTTATGCCTGCCCTGGCTGCAGTCGCAGGCACAGCCGGCCCCGGATAAAACCACCTCTTCCCTGCTCTGGAAGATCTCCGGCAAAGGCATGATGCAGCCTTCTTTCCTGTATGGCACCATGCACCTGCTTTGTGAAAAGGATTTTAGTTTCCCTGCCAGCGTTACCACCGCATTACAGGCCAGCCAGCAGCTATACCTGGAAATTAATATGGACGATTCCCTGATGCTGCAGCAAATGCAGCAGCTGTTGCTAATGCCGGAAGGATACTCCCTGAAAAAGCTGTTTAAACCTGCCGATTACCAAAAACTAAATGATTATTGTAAAAAGGAAGTGGGATTGGATATGGCGATGTTTGACCGCATGAAACCCATGGCCTTAACTTCTTTGCTGACCATTAAACTGTTCCTGTTCTGCAACGAGCCTTTTTCTGTTGAGAACGAGCTGCTGAAAATAGCCAGGGAACAGCAAAAAAGCATTGCCGGGCTGGAAACCCTGCAGGACCAGATAGCAGTATTTGACAGCATACCTGATAAGGATGAAGCTGCCATGTTAGTGGAAATGCTGGATCATGTAGCTGAAGAACGCGCGGAGTTCGACACCATGTTAAATGCCTATAAAGAACAGGATGTTCAACAGCTGTATACCCTCACACAATCGTCTAAAGATATTGGCCCTTTCCAGGATATTTTGCTGGATCAACGTAATGCTAAATGGATCCCCATCATTACCCGGCAGATACAGGCTACTCCCAGCTTTTTTGCTGTTGGCGCCGGGCATTTGGGCGGGCCTAATGGGGTGATTGCGTTGCTGAAGAAGGAAGGGTATTTAGTTGAGGCGGTGAGGTAGTTAGCTATTAGCTGCCAGCTTTTTACTCTTTATAAATGGCTACTTCAATCTTCCCATCTTCTGTTACGCTGCCACGGTACATGCCGGCTGTATTAAAAGGCATGGTTATGTTCCCATTCTTATCAATAGCTATTAACCCGCCATCGCCGCCCAGGGCAGGCACTTTGTTCATAATAAGCTCGTTGGCCGCCTGCTGCAGGGTTTCATTCCTATATTCCATGAGATCACTAACGGTTTTGGCTACACATAAACGGATAAAGAACTCGCCCCAGCCTGTGCAGGAAATAGCGCAGGTGGCATTATTAGCATAGGTACCGGCGCCAATGATAGGTGCATCACCTACACGGCCATACTTTTTGTTGGTCATACCGCCGGTGGAGGTGGCTGCGGCCAGGTTACCCTGCTTATCCAGCGCTACCGCACCTACAGTGCCAAACTTATTATCTTTATTTTTTATGCCTAAGCGGGAGGTTTTGTGCGTGGTATCGGCATCATGGTCCAGCTGTGTTTTATTTTCATCCGCAGCCTTTACTTTCTGCAGGGCTTTCCAGCGTTCCTCCGTATAAAAGTAAGATGGGTCCACGATCTCAAGCCCCGCCTCTTTGGCAAACTTTTCTGCCCCCGGGCCAGTGAGCATTACGTGCTGCGACTTTTCCATTACGGCCCTGGCAGCGGTAATGGGGTTGCGGATCACGGTTACGCCGGCTACAGAACCAGCGGCCAGTGTTTTGCCATTCATAATAGCGGCATCCATTTCATTTTTGCCTTCATGGGTGAACACCGCGCCTTTACCGGCATTGAACAGGGGCGAATCTTCCATTACGCGTATGGCCGCTTCCACAGCATCCAGGCTGCTGCCGCCTTTTTGCAGAATAGTATACCCACTGCGCAAAGCCAGCTCCAGGGCCGTTTTATAGGCCTGCTCCTTTTCCGGCGTCATTTGCGACTTCAGAATGGTGCCGGCACCGCCGTGTATCACCATTACATATTTAGGTTTGGCCGTAACTGTGTCATTAACAGGCAGCGTGCTGGTGGTCATAAGCAAAGCAGTAGTAAGAAAAACGGATAACATAACCGGAAATTTATTGGATGATTGTCCATTAAATCTACAATCGTAAATCTAAAATCTAAAATCCGGTTCGGTCTGGCTGAAAATGGTATTTTTGCCGGATAAATGCAGATCGCTGAAAAAAGTACGTAAAATATTAACAATTGTCCTGCTATCACTGCTGGGCATTATTATATTGATAGGCATATTGGTTAACATTCCTGCGGTGCAGCATTGGCTGGTGCAGGAAACGGCCCGGCGGCTATCAGAACAGCTGCATACAAAAGTAGAGGTGAAAGGGGTGAGCCTGCGGCTGTTTAACAGTGCGCGCCTGGAAGGCACTTATATTGAAGACCGCCATCACGATACCCTGCTGTATGCCGGCGCCATGCAGGTGCGCATTACCGACTGGTTCTTTTTCCAGGAAAAACCCGTGCTGAAGTTCATTGGCCTGGAAAATGCCCAGGTGAACCTGGTACGCCACCGCAATGATTCCGCCTGGAACTATCAGTTTATTGTAGATGCATTCGGCTCATCCGGCCCGGATACCAGCACTACGCCCAAAAGCAGCGGCGGAGTGGCCCTGGACCTGCGCCGCATAGACCTGCGCAACATACGCATTAACCAGATCGATGCCTGGGTGGGTGAAGATATGCGCATAACAGCTAAACAGATCTACCTGGATGCCCAGAACCTGGACCTGCAAAAACATAATATAGATATACAGCAGCTGCTGCTGGATCAGCCTTCGTTTATTATTAGCCGTTACCCTGCCTCTCCCCTGCGGCATAAAAAGAGCAAAAGCACCAATTCGCCCTTACCAGCCATAGACAGTACCGGGCAGCTGCGCTGGAACAGCAGTAACTGGAAGCTGCTGGTCAGGGAGCTGGCTGTGCGCAACGGGTTGTTTGGGCTGGAGGACCTGGAAGATACCAGGCCCCTGGGGCCCGGATTCTTTGATCCGGACCACATCCGCTTTGCGAATATAAACCTGACCCTGCTGAACACCAGCCTTATAAAAGACAGTATTATCGGCGACCTGACCCTGCGCACAAAAGAACGCAGCGGGTTTGAGGTAAAAAAGCTGACAGCCCGTTTTAAAATGTCGCCGGTGGAAATGGAGTTCTCCCAAATGGACCTCATTACCAACCGCAGCCACCTGCGCAACTATTACACCATGCAGTACTCTGATCTTGGCGACATGAGCGATTACGTGGACCTGGTGTTTATGAAAGCGCGGTTTGTGAACAGCACCTTATCTTCTGACGATATTGCCTACTTTGCCCCGCCCCTTACCAGCTGGAAAAGGGAAATATCCCTGAATGGCGTGGTAGAAGGCCCCGTGAGCAACCTGGATGCAGACAGCGTAAGCCTGCAGGCCGGCAGCACCACCCGCCTGAAAGGGCATTTTAAAATGCGCGGCCTGCCGGAGATCAATGAAACCTTTATCGACTTCCAGGCATCAGACCTGGTAACCACCGGCGAGGATGTGCAACGCATTTTCCCTACTATTAAAGATGTGCCGCAGCTGCATATAGACCGCCTTTCCAACATTGCCTTCCAGGGTAGCTTTACCGGTTTTGTGAATGACTTTGTGGCCTACGGTAAATTTCAGACCAACCTGGGTAATGTAAGCTCGGATCTGAACTTTAAGACCAGCGGCGATATACCGGTATACTCCGGCAGCCTTACCACCAATAATTTTAACCTGGGCTCCCTGCTGGATGTGCCCCAGCTCTCCACCATTTCCCTCAGCGCAAAAGTGAATGGCGCGGGCTTTAATATAAGAACACTGAAGGCTAACGTAGATGCGGATGTACAAGCGATAGCTCTCTACGATTATACCTATACGAATATTAAGACCCAGGGCGAAATGAACCGTAAGTTCTTTAACGGCTCCCTGGCGGTAAAGGACCCTAACCTGGATATGGACTTTGCCGGTACTATTGACTTTAACGACTCTGTACCGGTGTTCAAATTCAACTCGGAGATCCGCAAAAGCAACCTGAAAGCGCTGCGCCTGACAACGGATTCCATTACCCTGCAAACCAAGCTGGATCTGAACTTTGCCGGTGACAACATTGATAACTTTGATGGTACGGCACGCATATACGACGTATCCCTGTACAAGAACCAGAGCCGGGTGGATTTTGACTCCCTCAACATCAGCACCCGCATGGAAAACAATACCAAGGTGCTGGGCATTGTGGGCAGCGAGATAACCGGCTATGTAAAAGGCACCTATAGCTTTGTGGAGCTGCCGGATGCCTTCCGCCTGTTCCTGAATAAATATTATCCCAGCTTCTTTTCTTCCCCGCCTACGGCTAACATTAAGGAGGACTTTACGTTTGCCTTCCAGTTCGGCGAAGTGGATAAGCTGATACATGCCTTTACAAAAGATATTTCCGGGTTTGACCAGGCCCGGGTAAGCGGTGGCTTAAATACCATGCAGGGCAGCATTTCCCTGAATGCCTTTGTGCCGCAGGCGGCCTACCAGGGCTATAGTGTACAGGACCTGCAAATAAAAGGCAGCGGTAATTTTAATAAGATCAATGTAAGCACCAGCATTGGCAAAGTCTACTCCGGTAACCGCGTATGGCTGCAAAACCCGCTGATACTGGCCAGCTCAGGCCACGATACTTCTTTCATAAAGATGGATGTGCAGGCCAGCCAGGACTCCACCAACATGGATGGCTTTTATGCCCGGGTGGTTACCGTGAATGATGGGGTAAAGATCAACTTCCTGAACAGCACCTTTACCGTAAATGAGCGGCAGTGGAACGTTACAGCAGGGAATGAAATTTATTGGAGCAAACATTTTCTTACCGTTAATAACCTGCGCATTACCCGCAATGATCAAAGTGTTACGGTGGAAACCAATGAGTTTAACCCGGATGAATCGCGGTTTATGATCACACTTAGAAACCTGAACCTGGCGGATGCCATTCCCACACAGCTGCTGCCCATGGCTGTTGAGGGGCAGGCTAATGGTGTGATCAACATATCAGACCCTACGCGCAACCTGGATATTGATGCAGACATTACAGCCAGCAACTTAAAGCTGAACAATGATTCACTGGGCCTGGTGACCATTAAGGGTGGTTACCGGCAGCAGACCGGCGAATCAAACGTTGAGATAGAATCCAAAAATGCAGGCCGCAACTTTACCATAAAAGGCATTGCAGGCCTTACCAAAGAAAATAACCAGCTTAGCGGCACCGTAGATCTGAACGGCACTTCCATTGACCCGCTGAACCAATACCTGGGCGATTATGTGGACCGCCTGTCAGGCCTGGCCACCGGCAAGCTCACTATTAGCGGCACTACCGGTCAGCCATCTGTAAAAGGCAAAGTGCAGCTGGATAGTGTAGGCATCCGCGTATTATACCTGGGCACCTATTATAAGATACCGCGGCTCAATATTAATGTGGATGATAACCTGATAGAGTTCGGCAACTTCAGCATTGTTGATAAATACAATAACCGGGCAAGCGCCAGCGGTTATATTTCCCATGATCATTTCTCCAAGCTGAATTTTGACTTTGACGTTACCGGCCGCAAGTTCATGTTCATGAACACTAGCGGTGCAGACAGCGACCTGTTTTACGGGGATGTGATCGCAGACGGTAAAGTATATTTCTCCGGCCCGCTGAATGATATGCAGCTGCACATACTGGCCCGCCCGGTGAAAGGCACCCACTTTTACCTGCCTATGTCTGACACCAAGGATATTGGTAAATACGACTACATTACCTTTAAGACCTACGGCACAGAAATGGAGCAGCCTAAAAAGAAGAAGAAGGATAATGTGAACCTGAACATACGCCTGGATATTGCCGCCAACCCGGATGCACAGATAGATGTGATCCTGGATGCCACTACCGGCGATGTGATCTCCGCCAACGGTAACGGGAACCTGCAGATCAATGTGAATACTGATGGCGATTTCTCCATGTTCGGGGATTACGAGATCAACAACGGATCTTACAACTTTACCTTTCAGCGCCTTACCAGCTGGAAGTTTGATATTACCAAGAACAGCACTATTACCTGGAACGGCGATCCGCGGGAAGCCCGCATGAACATTACCGCCAAATACAGCGTACCTAAAGTAAGCCTGTATAACCTGGTAGGCCAGTATAACGCCAACGCCTCTGCGGCCATTAGCAGCGATAAGCTGGCAACCCGCCAGGAAAGGGTGGATGTAGTGATCAACCTGCGCGGTGAAATGATGAAACCGGATATTGCCTACGAGATCCAGCTGCCGGATGTAGGCTCCCTTTCCTATGAAAGCGGTGTGGCTGCACGTATACGGGAAATTAACCAGGACCAGAACAAAGCGCTGCTGCAGGTGTATGGCCTGCTGCTGTTTAACCAGTTCATACCGGATGATAATGCAGCTACCGGCAGCGCGGGCATAGTAGGTAAGAACAGTGTGGGCCAGGCCTTATCGGCCCAGGCATCTGCCATCCTGAATAATATTACCGGCGTTATCCTGAAGAACAGCGGTATTGGTGTGAATGTAAATTACCGGGCCTATAACATCGGCAACCAGGATAATACCAACATGGACCGTAACCAGCTGAGCGCAGGTATTACCAGTAACCTGTTCAATAATCGTGTACGCTTATACGTTGGTGGTGATTACGACTGGGGAAGAACGGCTACCAGCGCAACCTCTAACCGCTTTGCCGGTGACTTCCGGGTTGAATACCTGCTTACCCAGGACGGCCGTATCCGTATCAATGCTTTTAGTAAAACAGACTATGATGTATACAACCTGGTGAACCGTAATAAAGCCGGTTTGGGTATTTCCTATGTACGTGAGTACAACCGGCTACGGGAGCTTTTTGAAAGCAGGCGCCCCTCCCGGCGCTTACTGGACTCTATGAGGCGTACGGAAGCCCTGAAGCCGGAGGATACGCTGAAAAGGAAAACGGGAGAAGAGTAATTAATAATGAATGCAGCGGTTGATTGGTGGGAATGAAGATACTAAGTAGAAAAGTCCTGCACATAATGTGCAGGACTTTTAATTTATGAAGTACGCTATTAATTCTTAATTAGTAATGCGCCCCAGTATCTCATGTCCCAGCTTATCCCGTTTGGTTTGCAGGTAAAACTCGTTGTGCGGGTTGGGATGGATCTCTATGGGTACGTTCTCAACGATCTCCAGTCCATAACCTTTCAGGCCGGCGCGTTTGCGGGGGTTGTTGGTCATGAGGCGGATCTTGCTGATGTTCAGGTGGCGCAGGATCTGCGCGCCAATCCCATAATCACGTTCATCCATATTAAAGCCCAGCTCCAGGTTGGCTTCCACGGTACCGCGGCCTTCTTCCTGCAGCTTGTAGGCTTTTAATTTATTCAGCAGGCCCATACCACGGCCTTCCTGGTTCATATATAATATAAGGCCTTTACCTTCTTTTTCTACCATGGTCATGGCAGCGTGCAGCTGCTCCCCGCAATCGCAGCGTAGGGAGTGCAGGATATCGCCGGTGAAACAGGAGGAGTGTACGCGCAGCAGCACTGGCTCGCCATCTTCCCAATCTCCTTTTTTCAGGGCCATGTGCATATCGCCGGAGTTCAGCTGCTTAAAAGCTATGAGCTCAAAGTTGCCGTATTTGGTGGGCATTTGCACACGTACTTCTTCTTCTATCAAAGTTTCGGTACGCAGGCGGTAAGCAATGAGGTCTTTTATGGAGATGAGCTTCAGGTCAAACTTAGTGGCTATCTGGCGCAGCTGCGGCAGGCGGGCCATGGAGCCATCTTCATTCATGATCTCTACCAGCACGCCAGCGGGTTCAAAACCAGCTAAACGGGCCAGGTCAATGGTGGCTTCTGTGTGGCCGGCACGGCGCAGCACCCCGCCTTTTTTGGCTTTCAGCGGGAAGATGTGTCCGGGTTTGCCCAGGTATTCAGGGCGGGTGTTGGGATCAATGAGCGCCTGTACGGTCTTGGCCCTGTCGTGGGCAGAGATGCCGGTGGTACAGCCATGTCCTAACAGGTCTACGCTTACGGTAAAGGGTGTTTGGTGCAGGGCGGTATTGTCGCGCACCATCATTTCCAGGCCCAGCTCCTCGCAGCGCTCCTCTACCAGGGGCGCGCATATAAGGCCGCGGCCATGTATGCTCATGAAGTTGATGATCTCAGGTGTTACGTTGTGAGCGGCCGTCACAAAATCGCCTTCGTTTTCGCGGTCTTCATCATCCACTACTATGACCAGCTTTCCTTTTTTAATGTCGTCCAGGGCTGCTTCAATTGTGTCTAGCATATATAAAGATCAGTCAGTTGAAATAATGGGCAAAGTTAGCACAAATTAGGTTGCTGTGGGCAGGTCAGGTACCGGCAGGTAAGTGCCGCCTTCCACGGATCAATTGCGGATCCTTTATTCCTAAGATGTTGATCCAGGTACAGTTAAAGAAAAACCAGGTGCAGGGGCCCCTGGTTGATGGCATAGTTGTGATTGTCATGAAAAAGCAAAATTAAGCAGCGCGTTTGCGCTACTGCTATTTAAATGCAGGAAAGGGGGGGGGGGTGGCCTGGGAATGTGCGGTTATGCAAATATGCAGATGTGCAGATGGTTTGGAATGTGCTGATGTGCTAATATGCTAATGTGCTGGTGTTTGCAGGAATGTTGGCGCATTCATCTGCACATCTGCATATTTGCAAATTTATGAGGGGCTTTCGTGGAAGCTGCGGTTTTGCGGTGCATGGGCGGATGTTTTAGGCCCCGGGGGCGCAGCAATGGCTTCCACCACCCGAGGCCTTTTACGGGCAATGGCTGCCGGCTGTTTACCCGGCAAGGCTGCCGGGGTGTGTGACGAGGGCTGCTTTCCAGGGGCTGGTTTGAGCTTCTTTTCCGGCAGCAATACTTCTATTATGCAGGACAGCATCCCTGTTTTTTCTGCAGAGGAATAGATCTGACCATTTGTTTCTTCTTTAATAAAACGCAGCTGCAGCACCACTACGGTGGTAAGCCGCGGATCCGGGGGTGATTGTAACAGGGGTAAAACAGCCGTGTGCGAGGCGTCCAGCGCTACGCAATCCGTTACGGTAGCCACTTTGCGGCAGGCGCCGGTGGCGGCATCCATAACCAGGGCAGCTACCTGCACCTGTACATGGGAGGCATAACGGGGGCGTTTTAACCGCTGTACCCAATCCTCCGGCAAAAGGATCCGCAGCTGCCCTTTTTCCCGGGTGCAGCTAACCTGGATGTTAGGGACTGCTTTATTATTAAACCGGAAATTCTTCAGCGCTTCTTTTAAAGCGGCAGGCGTAATAACACGCTGACCCCGCGGATGCGGATCGGCCCGGAGGGCGCTGTACATCGTTTTATTCAGGCGGTTTACCATACCGCTATCCTGCGGTATGGGCCACAGGCCGCTGAGCGCCTGGCGGAATAATTTGCCGGCCTTGCTGGCCTGGCCGAACTCGCCGGCGCTTTGCTTACTGGCGGCGGTCATGCTGCCGGGTTTGTACGCAGGCATGCTGCGGCAGCAGGTTTTATTGCCGCGCCGGTAAAAGATCAGGTCTCCTACCCTGCCCTCCAGCTTCATAGGACCTTTTAAGATAGCCATAGGATGAGCTTTTCCTTAATTAACAACGGGTGTTACACTTTGTTCACACGGAGATTACATTAATAATAATAGAGGAACAGGCGGACTTGAGGTGGACTTGATCCGGGAATGAGGTGGGGTTGATGTGGCGTTTTACTGAGAAAATAAACGAAAAAAGGACCTGTAAAAGCTGATTTCTGTACCGAAAAACAAGTTTGCGAGCCCGGCCACTGCGAAAACACCGCCACTTTTCCACATTTTTTACATATTATAAACAAATAGATTTGAAGAATGTTAATTTCTTTGAACAGTCCTTGAAATAAATGGAAACGGATTGGCATAGAATTAAATAACCTCCAAGCAGCCTGTAGCGCCCAATAAAAACCATCACACCTTAACAATTTGTTAATTTACCGTTAAAATTTTAATATGATTATTTCTCAATTTTGCGGGGTAAATCAAACTTGCTAGAATTATGGGATTTCACAAATTTCTACTCACTGTTACCCTCGTGCTGAGTACTATTTTTTCCTATGCTCAGGTTACGACGAGTAGCCTTACCGGTGTTATAAAGGACAATAAGAATGAAGGACTTATCGGCGCCACTGTAAAAGCCACCCACGTACCTACGGGAACCGTTTACGGAACCATTTCCCAGGCGGAAGGGCGCTTTAACATCCCTAACATGAAGGTTGGCGGCCCCTATAAAATAGAAGTAACCTTTATTGGATATGTAACCCGTACCTACCAGGACATTTCCCTGCAGCTGGGTGTACCTGCCAAACTGAATGTTCAGCTGGAAGACAATTCCAAATCCCTGAACGAAGTAGAGGTGATCTATAACAGGAACGCCCTTATTTCCCCGGAAAGACAAGGTACCCAAACCAACTTGTCGCAACAGCAGCTGCAAACCCTCCCTACTACCAGCCGTAACATTAACGACTTTGTGCGCCTGGTACCGCAGGCACAAGCCAGAAGGGACGCCTCTGACGGCTCTACCATGGGTATTTCCTTTGCCGGCGCAAGCAATAAATATAACCAGTTCACCATTGACGGCGCCAACGCCACAGACGTATTTGGTCTTGCAGCCAGCGGCACTAACGGCGGACAGGCCAGCATCAACCCTATACCATTCGACGCTATTGAGCAGGTACAGGTGGTGCTGTCGCCCTATGATGTAACCCTGGGCGGTTTTACCGGCGGTGGTGTGAATGCAGTAACCCGTTCCGGCTCCAACCAGATGCACGGATCTGCCTACACTTTCAACCAGAACCAGTCTTTTGTAGGTAAAAGTGCTGATACCCGTGATAAATACGGTGATTTCCATGACTGGACCTTTGGCGCCCGTTTAGGTGGCCCGATCATTAAAGACAAACTGTTCTTCTTCATTAACTATGAAGGACAAAGACGCAGCCGTCCGCTGGACTTCCAGCCCGGCAGCGGCGCTTCTTCCATTGACGCCAATGTGGTAAAGGACCTGAGCGATTTCCTGAAAGACGAAAGCAAACACGTTGGCTGGAGCTATGATCCGGGTGCTTACAATGGCATTAGTATTCCCAAAGAAGCCAACTCCGTTTTTGCGCGTGTTGACTGGAACATTAATGAAAAGAACAAGCTGACCCTCCGCCACAGCTTTGTAAAAGGCAGTAACCTGATCATCAGCGACTCCCGCACTGCTATGAGCTTCCTGAATAATGGTTACAAGTTCAACTCTACCAACAACTCTACTGTACTGGAGCTGAACTCCAATATATCCAGCAGGTTTTCCAATATGCTGCGTGTAACGTATAATGCTACCCGTGATAACCGCGCTACTCCCGGCGATCCGTTCCCGGCTGTAAGCATTTCAGATAATGGCGCTACCTACCGTTTTGGTACAGAGAACAGCTCACAAGCCAACAAGCTGGACCAGAACAACTATACCATTACTGATAACTTCACCATTTATTACGGCAAACATACGTTCACCGTTGGTACAGACAACCAGTTCTATAATACCAACAACGTATTCATGCAGGGTATATTAGGTAACTATAGCTATAACAGCATAGATTCTTTTAAGGCGAATGTTGCCCTGAACAGCTATACCACCAACTACTCAACCAAAGGTGGTAATGACCTGGCAGCTTCTGTAATGCATGCCGCACAATTTGGCCTGTATGTGCAGGATGTTTTTGATGTTACTGATAACTTTAAGCTGACCTACGGTATCAGGGCAGACATGCCGGTGTTCTTCAATAAACCGGCTGCCAATGATTTCTTCAATAATTCAGCAGTAGCCAAAGCAAATAATGTGGCTACCAATCAAATGCCTAAGTCGCAGATACTGCTGGCTCCAAGAGCAGGCTTTAACTGGGATGTTAAAAAAGACGGTACTACCCAGCTGCGTGGCGGTGTAGGTTTATTTACCGGCCGCGTACCTTTTGTATGGGTCTCTAACCAATACGCAGGTACTGGTGTGACCAGGATCAGCTATTCGGCCAACAATGCCGCTGCGGTAAAAGCTGCAGGTATTACCTTCAACCCCAATAACCCTTACCGGCCGGCTCCCAGCACTGGCGGTACGCCGGCGCCTACTGAAATTGACGTAACCGAACGTGATTTCAAATTCCCGCGGGTGTTACGTGCTAACCTGGCTATAGACCAGAAGCTGCCTTACGGCATTGTGGGTACCTTGGAAGGTATTTATACCAAAACCGTCCAGGATATCCTGTATCATGATCTGAACCTGGCGCCTTCTACCGGTACTATTAACCTGGGCGATACCAAACGTCCTTTTTATGGTTCCCTGGTAGACCCGAACTTTACCAAGATACTGGCACTGGGTAATACCACTAAAGGTTATTCTTATAACATTACTGCACAGCTGCAGAAATCATTCAGCCAGGGTTGGACGGCCAGCCTGTCTTACAGCCTGGGCCACTCTTACGGTGTGAATGACGGTACTTCTTCTACTGCCACCTCCAACTACCGTTTTGCCTACAACATCAATGGCCTTAACAACCTGGACCTGGCCCGTAATAACTACGACCAGGGTTCACGCATTGTGGGTTATGTTGGCAAACGCTTCAGGTATGGTAAGTTCTCTACCAACATTGGCCTGGTATACACCGGCCAGTCTGGCCAGCCGCTTTCCTATGTATACTTTGGTGATGTGAATGGTGATGACGGTACCACCCGTACCTCTGCCAACACCAGCAACAGCGCTGACCTGATGTATATACCCAACAGCGCAGCACAGTTCAGCACCCTGGTAGTAGGTTCAACTACCTATACTCCGGAGCAGCAGTATGCCATGTTCCAGGAATATGTGAACTCCAACAAATACCTGCGCGATCACGTGGGTAAGAATACCGAAAGGAATGGCGCACGCCTGCCCTGGGAAAACCACTTTGACCTGAAAGTGGCTGAAGATTTTGCTGTAATTAAGGATCATACGCTGAGCCTTACTTTCGATATTTTTAACGTAAGCAACCTGCTGAACAAGAACTGGGGACGTGCTTACTACCCGGGTAATACCAACCAGGAGCTGCAACCGCTTAACCTGGCTAAAACCACTGCCTGGATAGATCCCAACACGCCTACCTTTACCTTTAACCCGCAGTTCGGTACTAACCAGTATACGAAGGAGCCCTGGGCTTATTCCAACTTCCTTTCCCGCTGGAACATGCAGGTAGGTTTGCGTTATAGCTTCTAAGCACCGTATTTTCTTCCTGATAAAAAAGGGTGTCTCATACATTGAGACACCTTTTTTGTTTTACTGCTTTACCTGCCAGCTGGTTATACACTGCAGCGGTAACAAAATCCCGGCATTTTTCGCTATTTTTAGTAAGTGACGGAAAACTACTACAAATGGCATTCGCCCTACCTGGGCAAAGATTTTGAAATGCTGGTGTTCGGTGATGAGGGATACCCGCTGATACTGTTCCCCACCTCTATGGGCCGGCATTACGAAAGCAAAGACAGGGGCCTTATTGAATCCCTGCGCTGGTTTGTGGATCAGCAGCTGGTACGCATTTACTGCCCCGATAGCATAGATCATCACAGCTGGTATAACCGGCACATTCCCCCTGCAGCGCGGGCCTATAACCATACCCGTTATGACCAGGCGCTGCTGCACGAGGTGCTGGAACGCGCCGTGCAGGAAAGCGGCATTCAGCGTGTAGCCGTGGCAGGGTGCAGCTTTGGCGGATACCATGCGGCCAACTTTGCTTTCCGCTACCCGGAAAAAGTATCTTACCTGTTTAGCCTGAGCGGCACGTTTGATGTACGTTTCCGCCTGGACGGGCATTATGATGACAACGTTTATTTTAATAACCCGGTGGATTATATGCCGGGCAATAAAGCGGCCGCGCTATGGCGTATGGGCATTATATTAGGTGTGGCGGAGCATGATGTGGCCCGTGCGCAGAACGAACATTTATCGGCCATACTGGCTAACAAGCAGATCCCCCACTGGCTGGATGTACGCCCCAATGCAGTGCACGACTGGTCCTGGTGGAAGGAGATGCTGCCGTATTATTTGTCGCTGATCAAGTAAGATTGAAACCATGCAAGATCATCATAAAAAAATTCAACCATGAAAAAAATAGGTGTGCTCTTTGGCCAGGAAACTATTTTTCCGCAGGCATTAATTGACAGGATAAACCAGTTAAACAATAAAGGCATTCAGGCGGAAGCTGTGGTGATAGATAAGGTGATACAGGGGCAGGATACCGGTTATGCCGTGATCCTGGACCGTATATCCCATCACGTGCCCTTTTACCGTTCCTGGTTAAAACATGCTGCATTAAACGGCGCTGTGGTGCTTAACAACCCTTTCTGGTGGAGCGCTGATGAAAAGTTTGTGAACAATGAGCTGGCCCTGAAGGCCGGGTTGCAGGTACCTAAAACCGTGCTGCTGCCTACTTTCGAGCATCCTGCGCATACTACTTCAGATAGTTTCCGAAACCTGGCTTACCCGTTTGACTGGGAAGCCATTTTTGCATATACTGGTTTTCCCGCTTACCTGAAACCTTTATCGGACGGGGGCTGGCGTAATGTGCACCGCGTAACTTCTGCCGAAGAATGTTTTCACCGTCACGCTGCCACCGGCCACCAGGTAATGCTGCTGCAAGAAGAAATTCACTTTGAAAGCTACTACCGTTGCTTTTATATTGGCGGGCAGGTACGCATTATGGCCTATGATCCGCGCCGCCTGCACCAGCACCGTTATGAAGCTGATTTTACACCGGATGAGCAGCTGCAGCAAACACTGGTGAAACAGGTAACCAGGCTGAATCAATACCTGGGATATGACATTAATACCGTGGAAATAGCTGTGCACCAGGGCGTACCCTATGCCATTGATTTCTTTAACCCGGCCCCGGAAGCCGATATACATACCATTGGCGAAGCCAATTTTGAATGGATAGTAGCTACCAGCGCTGCTTTTTTAATTGAAAAGGCCAAAGCAACGGCTGCTAAGAAGGGTACAGCAAAGCTTAGCTGGGGCGGCTTTTTGCAGGAGAACGCGCAGGTGGTTGCGGAGAAAAAAGCGCCTGCAAAGGAGAAGAAGAGTGCGGAGAAGAAAACACCGGCAAAGAAAAAAGAGGATGAGCCGGTGAAAGTGAAGAAGGCGAAGGCAAAGGAAGCGTAAGGAGCATTACGAGTTGTCAATTACGAATTGGAAGATCAAAACATCACACCTATCAAATAGTCAGATATTAACCCAGGCAGTATTACCAACATTTACTATAAACCGCTCTGATCCATTCGTAATCCGTAATTTCGTAATTCGTAACTAAACCTTATGCAATTCACGCTTGGCATTGAAGAAGAATACATGGTGATGGACCCGAAAACCCGGGAACTCTGCTCCCATGAGCAAAAGATCGTAGAACAGGCCCATAAGCTGATCCGCGATAAAGTAAAAGCAGAGTTTCACCAGGCCGTAGTGGAAGTAGGCACACAGATCTGTACCAATGTTGAAGAAGCCCGGCAGGATGTAGCCCTGCTACGTAAAACCATCTGGACCATTGCCGGCGACCTGGGTTATAGTATCGGCGCATCCGGCACCCATCCCTTTTCTGAGTGGGCGCTGCAGCTGATCACCGACCATCCCCGCTATTTTGAGATCGTAAATGAAATGCAGGATGCTGCACGCTCCAACCTTATTTTTGGTTTACACGTGCACGTTGGTATGGAGAACCGGGAAATGGCCCTGCACATAGCCAACTCTGTACGTTATTTTTTGCCGCATATTTTTGCATTAAGCACTAACTCCCCTTTTTGGGAGGGCCGCAATACAGGCTTCAAATCCTTTCGCACCAAGGTGTTCGACAAATTCCCACGCACCGGCATACCCGATTATTTTGGCAGCATAGAGGAATATGATAATTATGTGAAGCTGCTTATTAAAACCAACTGTATTGATAATGCTAAAAAGATCTGGTGGGACCTGCGCGTGCACCCGTTCTTTAATACCGTGGAGTTCCGCATTTGCGATATTCCACTAACGACCGATGAAACCTGTACCCTGGCCGCGCTGTTCCAGGCTGTATGCGCCAAGATCTACAAGCTGCGCGCGCAAAACCTGAACTTTATTATTTATAACCGCGCCCTGGTAAATGAAAATAAATGGCGGGCTTCCCGTTATGGTATTGATGGCAACCTGATTGATTTTGGGAAGGAAATGGAAGTGAATGCCCGCGCCCTTATTTATGAGCTGCTGGATTTTGTGGATGATGTGGTGGATGATCTTGGCTCCCGCGCGTTCATTGAAAATACCAGCCGTATCCTGGAACAGGGCACCGGCGCAGATAAACAGCTGCGTATTTATGAACAGACCAATGACCTGGTAGCGGTAGCAGATTTTATACAGGAGCAGTTTTTAAAGGGGGTATAAGTATTTATGAATTAGCGAGTTAATATATTAAAATAAATATATTCAAAGCTGAAATATTAGCGGGGAAAAAGGAAAACCTGTACATTTATATTATATTTGATTGCTTATTTTAATCAAATAGATTATGAATAACGTAGAATTTTCTAAAGTAGGCAGGGCCATTGCCCAAAACAGTGCGTTAAGCCATCATATCATGAACCGGCTTTCTCATCTTACCGGTGAGGAAAAAAAGCGTGGTTATTTTGAAATTGCCCTTAAAGAAAATAAAAGACTGGTGATCACTTTCGGCCCAGACAGAAGATCGAAAGCAGAACAAAATAAGGTTCTCCAACATTAATCTTCCCCCCATTGAACCTGGCGTTAGGTGCCGTTTTATTGGCCATCTTGTTAATTCCACCTTTAATCTTTTTTTATTTTTACAATACCGGCAGCTATGCAAAAGCAGCGCCTAAGATGTCTTTATTGGAATATCTGCTGGTTTCTGCGGTGCTTTCCCTGCTGCTACATAGTATGATCATTTATTTATGGCGGCTTGATATTGACTTTAATTTCTTATTCCGTGTGCTGGCCGGGCAGATTACAGAAGATTATATCAATAAAACTAAACCAGATCTTACACGGTACTTTTCCCAATTTTCACTTTATACTTTTAAAATATGTGCGTGTGCTGCGTTGGGAGGCTGGCTCATGGGCACTATTACTACGCTGAAATGTTTTAGAATGAGCCGGCTGCTGCAAACTATCCGGAACAATGAATTTCCTCAGAATTCACTACGGTATTACAACAAGTGGTGGTATTATTTCAGGGCTTATCAGTATAAATCCGAATATCAGTACCTGGGTTCCGCCAAACCTAATACTTACATCAACCTGCTGGTTGATACAAAAGACGCAAGCGTATTATATGAAGGTACATTAGTAGACTGGGTTGCAGACGGAGAAGTTCTTGACCGTGTGTATATTTCAACACCTACTAAAAGGCTCTTTAATAAAAAAAATGGGGATAATATTACTTTATCGGGAGGTTGTAAAATAGAAATAGAGTCAGACGGTATTTTATGCATTCCTTATTGCAATGTTATTAATATGCATATCCAGTTCGTAAAAGCAATTGCTTTTGAAAGCGATGCCATGCTGGAAGAAGATGCTACGGTTGAAGCCGTAAATGCTATAAGCGAAGAAGACCTGGATACCTCAACACAACAAGTATAACCCATCTCTTTATCTATTTCTTACCTTTGCTTTATGCTTATACCCGTTAAACAGCAGTGGAAAGTAGCCGTGTTGGATATGTACGAAGGTGTGCCCAATGAGGGGATGCGCTGCATACGGGAAATACTGGCGGATTATAGCGCCACGCACGGTTTACAGCTGCAGGCAGATGAGTTTGAAGTACGCCTTGCAAATGAGGTACCCGATCTTTCCTACGATATTTATATTTCTACCGGCGGGCCTGGCAGCCCGGTAGACAGTGAGGGCAGCGATTGGGAAAAGGCCTACTTTGGCCTGGTGCATGACCTGATAAAGTGGAATGAAAGCGCGCAGGTAAAAAAGCCGGTGCTGTTTATATGCCACTCTTTTCAGCTCATGTGCCGCTATTTTGAGCTGGGACAGGTATGCCGGCGCCGGTCGCCTGCATTTGGGGTATTCCCGGTGCATAAGACCCATGCCGGCGAGATGGAGCCGCTGTTCCGGCAGCTGCCGGAACCATTTTACGTGGTAGACAGCCGCAACTGGCAGGTGATAGGCCTGCAGCCGGCTAAACTGCAGGTTATGGGTGCGCAGGTGCTGGCCATTGAAAAGGAACGCCCGCATGTGCCGCTGGAAAGGGCCGTGATGGCCATCCGTTTTAATGCACATTTCCTGGGCACACAATTCCATCCGGAGGCTGATGCAGCGGGCATGCGCAAATACTTATTACAGGACGATAAAAGACAGCATGTAACAGCTGCCTACGGAGCTGAGAAATATGAAAGCATGCTGGAACAGCTGACCGATCCGGGGAAGATAACGCTGACGCATAACCGCTTTATTCCTACCTTCCTGAACGATATTATTTTTGGGCCACTGTCCCAGGTTCACACACCGCTGATGACCAAGTTATGATACCCTCCTTACGTACATATTATAACGAGCATTTTACTGCCGGCAAATACCAGGCTTTCCTGGACAGCCTGGCTGCTGAAGCCGGGGAAGCACCTGCCTTCCGGGTAGCAGAAACGCCTGTGTTTGTACCGGCTGCCCTTACCAGCAAGCTGGTGGAGGCCTGTGAAGAGGTAGTGGAGGTAATATTACGTCCTGATTTCAAAGACATAACCCGCGATGCTATTCCCAATGCGCTGAAGGTACCGGCAGAGAATACGCATCCGCATTTCCTGATCATTGATTTTGCGGTATGCCGGCAGGAGAACGGAGAACTGGCGCCGCAGCTGATAGAGCTGCAGGGCTTCCCTACCCTGTTTGCTTTCCAGGAAGTAATG
Source organism: Chitinophaga sp. GbtcB8 (assembly GCF_019091455.1). Lineage (GTDB taxonomy): Bacteria > Bacteroidota > Bacteroidia > Chitinophagales > Chitinophagaceae > Chitinophaga. Next base: position 13,994 of record NZ_JAGXJN010000009.1, on the reverse strand, counting down.
GCCCGGCAGTTCAAACATCATTTTAATATACCCGGTACCGTTACTAATTTCTTTAACGGGCTGGATGGGGAGAGTTATTTTAAATTACTGCAGCAGCTGATCATTGGGGACAATGACCCGCAGGAGGTAATCTTACTGGAAGTGGCGCCCCAGCTGCAAAAAACCAGGGTTGATTTTTACTGTACGCAAAAACGACTGGGTATAAACCCGGTATGCGTAACGGAGCTTATACAGGAGGGCGCCAATCTTTATTATAATAATAACGGCAAACAAACGCCCGTAAAACGTATATACAACCGGGTTATATTTGATGACCTGATCAAACAACAGGCTACGCTGGGCAGTTATCCCAACCTGTTCCAGCACCTGGATGTAGAATGGATCACACACCCCAACTGGTTTTACCGCATCAGCAAATTCATGCTGCCCCTTATACAAAGCCCCTTTGCCCCTAAAAGCTGGTACCTGCACACCTTGCCGGTAATACCTGCTGACCTGGAAAATTATGTGCTGAAACCCCTATTCTCCTTTGCAGGGCAAGGCGTGATCATAGATGTAACACCGGCGGATATTGATAATATTAAAGACCCCGAAAACTGGGTACTGCAGCACAAAGTGCAGTATGCCCCGGTTATTTATACGCCCAGCGGCCCGGCCCATTGTGAAATACGGATGATGTATATATGGCCGGACGGCAGCCCCCGCCCGCTGCTGGTGCATAACCTGGCGCGTATCAGTAAAGGAAAGATGATAGGCGTGAGCAATAATGCCCAGGATACCTGGGTGGGCGGCAGCAGCTGCTTTTTTGAGAGCTGAAAGCGGAAAGCAGAAAGCATAAAGCTGATCATGTTTTGCTGAGCCCAATATCTGTTGGCTTTATGCTTTTGGCTTTTAGCTTTTAGCTCCACAACATATACACTGCGTACTCTCCTCTTACTTTTACATTGAAATATTTTTTTATAATTTACCGCAAATCCTGAGAACCCTTATGTTTGGAAATACAGCCCTGGATGTAGCCATTAGCCTGATATTTATTTACCTGCTTTATAGTTTGCTGGCTTCTATTATACAGGAAATGATAGCCCGCATTTTTAACCTGCGCGCCCGCTTTCTGACCAAAGCCCTTCGCCGTATACTGGATAATGATCCCCGTGGTAACCCGCTGGGATGGCTGGGACAGTTCACCTTTTTTACCTGGTTCTATGAGCTGGGATGGAGTGTGATCTATTTTTTTGCGCCTTTTAAGAACAGCCCTTTCCTGAAAAAATTCTATACTGAACCGGGCATTCACTCGCTGGGGGAAAGTAAATCGTCCAGCCGGCCTTCTTACATTAGCCCGCAGCTGTTTTCCCAAACCCTTATGCACCTGCTGCGCGGCCCGGGCTATGACAGCAGCACCCAACAGGAAGCGGCCCTGGTAAAACAAAACCTGGAAAGCGGCCTGCCGCACCTGGGTCAGCCTACACGCAACCATTTGCTTAACCTGCTGGAAGATGCCCAGCGGGATGCAGAACGCTTCCGCAATAAAGTGGAACAATGGTTTGACGAAGTAATGGCCCGCACCAGCGGCTGGTACCGGAAACAGATACAGCTGCTGCTGATCATTATAGGGTTTATTATTGCCTGGCAGTTTAACGTGGATTCCATTGCCATTGCCCGCATACTTACCAAAGACAAAAAAGCAAGAGAGCAGATGGTAACCCTGGCTACCCAACGTTATGAGCTGTACGGCCAGTGGAAAGACAGCCTGAAACGCAGCCTGGTAATTAAACAGGACACCATACGCGTTGGAGATAGTATCTTTGTAAGGCCGGATACGGCGTACCAGGTATCCCTGGAAGATGCCATGCTGGATAGCCTGTACCGCAGCCTGGCCGCTGATGCAACGGATATACAGAATATATTAGGTATTAACCGTGGTAATTGCAAGGATACTGCCTATACCGATACCGCCTATACGCAAATTCACCAGCGGCTGGATTCTATTGCAGGCAAGCTGCTATCGGCCCCGGAGCTGCAAAAATACCAGCAGGCTATGCAAACGGTGGCTAAACGGAAAGTGGGCTGTTATACGCACCCCTACCAGCAGAACGGCTGGCTGGTATTCCTGGGATGGATGATCACTGCACTGGCGGTTTCACTGGGCGCGCCCTTCTGGTTTGACCTGCTGAACCGCGTAGTTAAGATACGAACGGGCGGGCCGCAGGTAACCACTACTACTGTACAGCAAACCAAATAAATATACCGCTTATGCAACGCACTAACTTTTCGTCCGGCGCACCCTGGGAAAACAAAGTAGGCTACTCACGTGCCGTGAGGGTGGGTAATGTGGTAGAGGTATCCGGCACAGTGGCTGCTGATGGTGATAAAGTGATGGGTGAGGGTAACGCCTATGCACAAACCAAATACATACTGGCCCGCATAGAAGCTGCGCTGGTAGCTGCCGGCGCCAGCCTGCACGATGTAGTACGCACCCGTATGTTTGTAACTGATATTTCTAAATGGGAAGAGATCGGACGGGCGCATGGAGAGTTTTTCCAGAGCATAAAACCCGTAACCACCATGGTGGAGGTGAGCCGTTTAATAGATAAACGGTTTTTGGTGGAGATTGAAGCAACCGCGATCGTTGGTTAATTACGAATTCTGCTGAACGCGGGACGCTTAATGCTGAACGCTAATTGTATCTTGCTTTAGATATTCTGCTTTGAACTCTCAGCGTTAAGCATTAAGCATTTAGCATTCGGCTCAATTCGTAATTAAGCGCCGAATTTCTCCTGCCAGCTTAACATGCCGCCGGTGAGGTTCTTTACGTTCTCAAAACCCATGGTTTCCAGCACCATGGCGGCCTGACCGCTGCGGTTACCGCTACGGCAGTATACAATTACTTCTTTATCTTTCAGACCTTCTATTTCGTCTATCTGCATAGCGCGGATATCGCCGAGGGGTACTAAAGTACCGCCTATGTTAAATTCAGCGTTTTCATGCGGCTCCCGTACATCTACTAAATTCAGCTGTTCGCCGCTGTCTATACGTTTTTTTACTTCTTCTGGTGTTATATTTTCCATGTTGTATTGTTTTTAAGGTGAAAGCGGAAAGCAGAAAGCATAAAGCGCTTACAGTGATTGAAGACCCTTTTGCTTTATGCTTTGTGCTTTGTGCTTTGTGCTATTTCGAACTATCTGCCGTAGCCGTATCTTTTACCGGCCGGCTGGCGGCCAGCCATATATCAATGGTTTCGCCGGCCCGTACCTTATTCAGGTCACCAATGCTATTATGGCGGGGCGGTACCTGCTTGGTTACGAAAGCATTGGCAGTATCTGTTACAGAGGCATCTATCAGCACGGTGCCCAGGTTCAGATTACTGGCGCTCAGGATCTCCCGCGCTTCCAGGTAAGTAAGACCGGAAAGATCCGGTACCGGGTTCTCTATGCTGCCGGTGCCGCTGCTCAGCACCAATGTAATGTTACTGCCTTCGGGGATCATTTTACCTGCCTTTATGAGCTTACCGTTCAGTAATTGCTGTAATACGGTATTGGTAGCAAAATCCGGTTTATAAATAGTGTCTCCTACGTTCAGGCGGCGGCTGTGCAGCGTCATTTCAGCACTGCGGAAGGTAAGTCCTTCCAGGTCAGGCATGGCCACCATGGGCGGCACTACTTTATTTACGGTCAGGTAAATAGTACGGCCTACCTTTACTTCAGCGCCGGTTTCAGGCTGCTGCTCCCATACACTTAGCGCGGGGATACTGTCTAAATAAATAGAGTCCCGCACATCTGCTTCAAAGCCGGCTTTTTCCAGCAGCATAATGGCTTCTTTCACATTCTTACGGCGTACGTCCGGTACTTTTAAGGTTTCATTATGCCGGGTTATGATACCCAGCATTGAAAAGAACAGGATACCCAGTACCACCAGCAATCCTATTGCTATTAATAAGTTAAATCTAAAAGAGCGTCTGGTAATTTTTTCAAACACGATGTTTTGTTTTATGTTTAGCTGAAAGCTAAAAGCAGAAAGCACAAAGCGCCTACAGTGATTGAAGACCCTTTTGCCTTAAGCTTTTTGCTTTAGGCTTTGAGCTTTAGGCTTTCTTCAATTAACATGCCGTAAAATTCCTGCAAGGTGCGGCCGGAAGCTCTTACCTGCTGCGGAACCAGGCTGTTTTCAGACTGGCCGGGCATGGTGTTCACTTCCAGGAAGAACAGCTTACCGGTGGCCTCTTCCCAAATGAAATCTATACGCACAATACCTCGGCAATTCAGCTTGTCATACAGGATGCCGGCGGTTTGCTGCACGCGCTGCGTGATCTCATCCGGTACCTGTGCGGGCGTAATTTCCTGGGATACGCCGGGTGTATACTTGGCTTCGTAATCAAAGAATTCCTTGCTGCTGATCACCTCTGTAATGGGCAGCACGGTGAGCTGGCCATTTACCTTAAATAAGCCGCAGGTAAGCTCACGGCCTTTAATAAACTCTTCTATCAGCACCTGATTATCTTCTTTAAAAGCTTTTTCTATGGCGGCGGGCAGCTCCTCTGCCTTTGTTACTTTAGACATGCCAATGCTGCTGCCTCCTTCTGCCGGTTTTACAAATACGGGCAGGCGCAGCTGCTGTAACAACGCGGCGGCATCATAGGGCTGGTCTTTAAAAATATGTGCAGACTTGGATACATTCACCACATCCAGGGCAGCAACGATCTTATTGCAATAACTTTTGTTAAATGTAAGGGCGGAGGTTACCATGCCGCAGCTGGTGTAAGGTATGCCCAGCATCTCAAAATAGCCCTGCAGGCGGCCATCTTCCCCGGGCGTACCGTGTATGCCTATAAAAACAGCGTCAAAAGTAACCTTGCTGCCGTTGAGAGGGAGGCTGAAATCATTTTTATCGATCTCCGCCGTTTTACCATCGGCGCCGGTATAGGTCCAGCTATTGCGGCTGATGGCTATCTTGTATACATTGTACTTACTGCTGTCCAGCTGTTTTTCTATTACGGCTGCGCTTTGTACGGATATTACGGCTTCACCGGAATATCCGCCGGCTACCAATGCAATATTTTTTTTCATCTGTTAATGATTCGTCTTTTTATTGGTCTGCTGGAGCTTTGTATTATCCCCCGTGGCGCTCCAATGAAAGCGGCCCGGTTACATAAATACCTTTCCTATAAGCGGGTAAAGATAAAAGAAAAAACCCTTATTTCCCCAAACCTTCGTTACCGCTGTCCAGCACGTATTTCCAGCCGCCGGCAGCACTCTTTTTCCAGATAGTAACGTAGGTGCCCCGGGAGCTGGTATCTGCGGTGGTAAAGGTATAAATGCCATAGGTGTACCCCAGCTCCCCGGAGGCGGCCACCTTAACAAAGGTGGGTTCCCAGGTAAGGGTAATACCGCTATCATTCATGCGCTCTATATACTTCACGGCTTCCGGCCCTACAATAGGGTAATGGTGCTGGCGCAATAATACGGCGGCACTATCTGCATAAGCCAGGAAAGCCAGGCGCATGCCTTTTTCTTTGGAAACACGGGAAAAAGCAATGTCGGCATGCCGTAAGGACTCCTCCCCACCAGCTTTGTCGCCTGTGGCCGGTGTTTGGCAGGAGGCCAGCCCTAACAGGAATATACTGAATGCTATCAAGGTATGCTGCATATAAACGGTGATTTTCACATGTAAATAAAAGAAAAAAGGAGAAAAGGCATATGCCTCTCTCCTTTTTATTATAAGCTTCCTGTAATAATATATTAAATATGCAGTTTTTCTTTCTTGGCTAACAGCTCATCTACTGTTTCCTGGTACATTTCGTCCGGTACGCAACAATCTACCGGGCAAACGGCGGCACATTGCGGTTCTTCATGAAAGCCCTGGCACTCTGTACATTTATTGGGTACAATATAATAAGTATCCACGCTTATCGGAGCATTGGCCTGATCTGCATCTATTGTTGTACCTTCCTTCAGGGTATAGGAGCCCTTTACCGTAGTACCATCTGCAATACGCCATTCAACGCCACCTTCATAAATTGCATTGTTGGGGCATTCTGGTTCGCAGGCGCCACAATTAATACATTCATCTGTTATCTTAATTGCCATAGTATAAACTTTTTGTTTAAGTGGTAAGCCATTAATTTTGTGAACAAAAATAGAACTTCCCTGATTAAAAGTTTAAATATTTCTTACCGTTTCATGAACAACACGCAAAAAACAGCTGCTTTATTACGTTTACGCGAATACCTGATGAGTAATGATGAAGCCCTGCAACAGGTTAAAATACAGGCTTCCCAGGTCAATGGCTGGTTTACGCCTGCATTTATAGATACTGCTATTCAAAATATCTGCCAATATTACCTGGATGAGGCCTTGCTGAATAACTGGCTGGCAGCTTATCCCCAGCCTGGGGGGCAGCAACTTCCTAAAACTGTTGGCATTACGGCTGCCGGTAACATTCCACTGGTGGGCTTTCACGACTGGCTCTGCGGTTTTGTGAGCGGGCACCGTGTAAAGCTGAAATTATCGTCTAAGGATACCCTGCTGATACAGCACCTGCTGCAAGTGATGAATAGCTGGTACCCCGAAACTGCCCAACAGACCACAATCAGTGAAATGCTGAAGGGTTGTGATGCCTACATTGCCACGGGCAGCAACAACTCTGCCCGGTACTTTGAATATTATTTTTCCCGCTTCCCGCATATTATACGCCGTAACCGTACCTCCGCGGCCCTGCTTACAGGGACCGAAACGGCCGCGGAGCTGGAAGCCCTGACGGATGATATGATGCTGTATTTTGGGCTGGGCTGCCGCAATGTAACCAAGATCTTTGTTCCGGAAGGGTATGACTTTACTCCCCTGTTACAGGCGCATGAAAGAAAGTATACGTACCTGATAGAACATCATAAGTACAAGAATAATTATGATTATAACCTGGCGCTGTTTCTGCTGAATAGCAGCCCTTACCTGACCAATGGCAGCCTGCTGGTGCAGGAGCATGAATCCCTGTTCTCTGCCATCAGCGTGCTGCATTACAGCTATTACAAGGATGCTGCTGCCCTGGCAACCAGCCTGTTAGCCAACCCTGACCTGCAATGCCTGGTGGGGCAAAACTTTACGCCTTTTGGACTGGCGCAGCAACCTTCGCTAACGGATTATGCAGATGGGGTGGATACGATGGCGTTTTTGCGCGGGCTGTGACAACTAAAACCCAACATTATGTCGGTTTAGTTGTTATTATGACAGGAAAAAGCGGCACTTTTAACCCAAGCTGGCAGTTTTTTAAACCTCTCAGGGCTATGCCTTTAACTATTCATTAATGATTCATATAAAAATGTGTTAAAGTGATATTTCCCCAAATGCTTTGATTAAACAGGAGCCTTAAATTTGTATCAAAGGCATGTAAATTGATACATACCCTTTGAACAAATGTCTACTTTAACAATAAATACTCACTTATATGAAATTTCGACAAATTGCTGCGACTGTGCTTATTAGTGCGGCCACTGCCTTTGCCAGCATATTTGTTTACAGCAAATACATGCAACCCCGGCAGGCAGGTCCCTATCAAAATGGCTCCAACAACATTCCTGTAAACTACACCAGCTACATGCCTGGTACCGATGCCAAGAACATAGCCCCGCCCACTGATTTTCAGTCGGCTGCAAAGATTGCGCTGCCTGGCGTAGTGCACATCAAAACAAAGATCAATCCCAAACAGGTGACCAATAACCTGCAAAAAAGGAGAAGCATTCTGCAGGACCTTTTTGGCGATGATTTCTTTGGCGATGAATTCCAGGGTGAAGGCGGCGGACGCCGTTATTATGTGCCCGGGCAAATGGCTTCCGGCTCCGGTGTGCTGATCTCCGACGATGGTTATATTGTTACCAACAACCACGTGGTAGACCAGGCCGATGAAATTGATGTAACGCTGAACAACAACCGTAATTACAAGGCCAAAGTAGTGGGCGTTGATCCCAACACTGACCTGGCGGTAATTAAGGTGGATACTAAAAACGCGCCTTACTTATTATACGGTAACTCTGACGATGTACAGATCGGCCAGTGGGTGCTGGCAGTAGGTTACCCGTTAAACCTGGAAACCACGGTAACTGCCGGTATTGTGAGCGCCAAAGCCCGTACCATTGGTATTAACAAACGTAACCGCCGTTCTGCCATTGAATCTTTTATTCAAACAGACGCTGCGGTGAACCAGGGTAACAGTGGCGGTGCGCTGATAAACACGGCTGGTGAGCTGATAGGCATTAACTCTGCCATTGCCTCCCCCACGGGCGCTTACGCCGGTTACTCCTACGCCATACCTGTGAACCTGGTAAAGAAAGTAGTGAATGACCTGATGAAGTACGGCAACGTACAACGCGCTTACCTGGGTATTAACTACATTGATCCCATGGGCCTTTCTGAAGATGAGCTGCGCGAGCGCGGTTTACGCCGGGATATTGACGGTGTGCTGGTACAGGACGTGCCTACCAGCGGCGCTGCGGCTACTGCCGGTATTCACAAAGGCGATATTATCACGAAGATAAATGGTATTGCTACGCCTTCTATCCCGGAAATGACCGAGCAGATAGCCCGCTACAAACCCGGTGATAAGATCAGCATCAGCTACCTGCGTAACGAGAAGGAATATACGGTGAATAACGTACTGCTGAAAAATGAGGACGGCACCACTGAGATCATTAAAACCAGTGTGCTGGATAAATTGGGCGCTGACCTTATTTCCCTGCAAAAAACCGATGCAGCCCGTTTAGGCATACGCGGCGGGGTGTTTGTAAATGATGTGGGCAGCGGCCTGCTGAAAAAACAAACCAATATGAAAGCGGGTTTTGTGATCCTGAAGGCCGGCGGGCAGCCTGTAGCTTCTGTAGATGACCTGAAGAAGGCGCTGCAGAAACAAGGTAAGCTGCAGCTGGAAGGTATGTACCCTGACTATACCGGCGTGTATTATTACAATATAGACCTGGCCGGCGGGGAAGAATTCTAATGAATCGTTTTTATTGTTTTATATAGGTTTTATAGGTTAAAGGAAAGCCCGGCATTACTGCCGGGTTTTTCTTTTGAGCTTTTAGCTGTTAGCAATTAGCTATTAGGGAGTAGTTCAATGGGGTATATACAAAAAAAATGCAGCCCTGTCGAGGACTGCCAAATGCCAACTGCTAATAGCTAATAGCTAACTACAAGTTAATCACTCCTTTCAGCTGGGCAAAGAACTCGTCCTTTTTACGGGAGGAGATGGGAATATTCTTCTGATCGCTCATAACCACGGCGGTGCCCAGGCCTTTGATGATCTTTACAATGTGGTGAATATTAATGAGGAAGGATTTATGCACGCGGTAAAATCCTTTGTCGGACAGCATTTCCTCATACTCCTTCAGGGATTTGGAGATCAGGTGCGATACATTGTTGATCAGCTGGATCTTGGTGTAGCTGTCAAAGGCTTCGCAGTAAATAATGTCTTTCAGGTCAATTACGTTGTACCCGTCGTTCACCGGTATTACGATCTTTGAGAAGGCATTATCATTATTCTTCACATAATCTTTCAGGATGGATGCCAGCTCATTGAGCCTGCCTTTTTTGCTTTTTTTCACTTTTTCCAGCGCATCTTCCACCTCGCTTACCTTAATTGGTTTCAGCAGGTAGTCCAGCGCAGCAAACTTAATGGCTTGCAGGGCATATTCCTGGAAGGCGGTGATAAAGATGACTTCGAAGTTCAGTACGGGAAACATTTCCAGCAACTGGAAACCATTGTGAGGGGGCATTTCAATATCCAGGAACAGCACGTCAATGGGGTTGTTCTTGATCATTTCAGCCGCTTCATGTATATTCTGTGCTTCCCCGACCACTGTAACATCCTTACAGTAATTCTCTAAAATATTGCGTAAAATATGGATGTTGCGGACTTCATCGTCTACAATCGCAGCTTTTATATTACTCATAACATCTTAACAATGGGAATCAGAATTTCTACCAGCGTACCTTCCTTGTTTCCAAACCCAGACTTAAATTTATCAATTATTTCTAACTTTCCAACACTTCCATTAAAAGATTTTATAATCTGCAACCGCTCCTTAATGACGCTTAAAGCAGTGGATTCGTGCTTTACCAGGCGTCCTGTTTTAATGCTATTGGAGTGTTCCCAGCCTATTCCATCATCGTCTACGGCGCAGTAAAGCAGGTCGTCCACCATTTCCAGCCGGATCTCCAGGTGACCGGCGCTGTTCTTGGGCGCCAGGCCGTGTTTAATGGCATTTTCCACAATGGGCTGTATGATCATGGGCGGAATGTATACTGTATAATCCTTTAATTCAGGCTCAATACCAAAGTGATAGGTAAAGCTATGGGCAAAACGGATCTTTTCCAGCTCCAGGTAGCGGGTAAGGAAGGCTATTTCCTCATCCATGGATATGTAAGATTTCCGGGAATTGTTCAACATTTGCCGCATAAGGGTGGCAAAATCGGCCAGGAAGTTCAGGGCCTGCTTTTCCTCTTTTTCCAGGATCAGGTGCTGTACTGAGTTCAGGGAGTTAAAAATAAAGTGCGGGTTCATCTGGTTGGTGAGCGCTTTGGCTTCCAGCTCCGCGATGCGCCGGTTATATTCTGTTTTCCGTTTTTCTGCGAGCTTAATGCGCCTTACAATGTAGCGCAGGATAGCCAGTATGCCCAGCAGTGCTATTAAAATAAGGATGCCCCTGGCCCACCATTGCTGGTACCACTGCGGCAGTATGCTTACGGAGATGGTTACCGGCTGGCTCCAGTCGCTTTTATATTTGCGGGCCCTTAGCAGCAGCTTGTAGTCGCCGGGCTGCAGGTCCGGGAAGGGAATAATGTTACTCATGGTGGTGGTCCAGCCACTGGCGGTATCACTGGAAAAGTTGTACTGGTACTCCACCAGGTCCGGCAGGTCAAAGGCTATGGCGCCAAACTCCACCTCAAAAGAAGTTTTTCGTTTGTACAGGTGCACAAAGTTATTGCGGGGCAGGTAGGTGGTATCGCTGTAGCGGATGGCGCTCAGGTACACGGTGGGTGGTATGGTATCTACCGGCATGTTATGGTCATTGAAATAACAAAGGCCGTTGGAGGTGGCAATGTATAACATGCCCTGCTGGTAGTATACGCCCCGGGTATCGTCCGACATCAGCCCATCATTAGAGGTAATATTGCGGATAATAGTGAGCGTCTTTACATCTATAACAGATACGCCCCTGTTGGTGGATACGTATAGCCGTCCAATGCCATCATAATACAGCTGCTGGCAAATATCGCTGGCCAGGTTATCGGTGGTGGCAATGTGTTTTACCACTTTATTATTCCGTATCACATAAATACCCTGGTCACTGGTGCCTATCCATAAATAGCCATCCACCCATTTCAGGTCTTTGATGCTTTGCTTCTGCAGGTCCCCATCCACAGGGGCCAGGTGCGGGTTACGGCGTGTATCTGTGGCATAGTACAAACCGTTGCTGGTGCCCAGGTAATAGGATGTATCACTGCTGCAGGCTATGGAAGTAACGAGGGGCTCCTGCCAGCTGATGGTATAACCATCCAGGAGCGTGATCTCGTCTTTGGCAGCTACCCTTACTTTTCCGGAGGCAGAAATATCTACATCCTTCAGGTTCTTGAGCGGCATTAACAGGGCGGTCTTTTGCCGGGTGGGGTTAAAGGTGTACAGGCCATTGTCGGCCCCTATTAATACTTCATCATTCTTGTAAGGTAAAATACAGAGTATGCTGTTACGGCCACTGGAGGTATCCAGCGTATACTGGCGGAAGCGGCGGCTGGCATCCCTGGTATTTAGCACGCCTGCGCTTAGTACGCCTGCATTTTGCCCTACCAGCAGCATACCTGTTTTCTTATCGCGCAGGATGCTGAAGATAGAATGGGAATAGAGGCCATTGGTATTATCCAGGTAATTGAAGTAGAAGTTCTTGTAGGGAATGTTATACACTCCATCTCCAAAGGTGGTGATCCAGATGTTGCCGTCCCGGTCCTTCAGCAAACCGGTAATGTAGTGGTTATCCAGCAGCTTGGTTACATTCCGGGCGCCCCGGAAAAAGTCTTTCAGGTAAAACAGGGCCCGTTGTGTACCTACCCACAGGTTATCGTTATCCAGGCAAAGGCTGGTAATTTCGTCTGTTATGCCCCATTCGTGGCCGTTAAAGAAACAGATCACCTCCTTTGGCGTGTAGCTGTATACGGTATTCTTTACAATAAGCACCGGGTTACCGCGGATGCGGGCTACAAAGGTCTCATCATCCAGGGGGTAAGGCGAAACGGGGAAGATCTTTTGATCCTTGTCATCGCCATCGCCATCTTTAACAGAGCCCATATGAAAGTATGGTTCCAGGGGCCTAAAAACATCGTTATGCCGCAGAAAGTAGAAGATGTTTGTAGAGGTTCCTTCAAACCTGTATTCGATCCTTTTGTCATACTTGGAAACGCGGTTATCCGTGAGCTGGAACCAGACCATGTTGGCTGAATCCTCAAAGGCATGCTGCATGTAATGCCCATGGCTGTTGAAGATCAGGGAGGAGTCGTTGTCTTCCGTGCGAATGGTATAGTTGCCATAATAAGAGGGCTTACCGTTTAATGTGAAGAACCAGACGCGGCCCCTGGTATCGGGGACCAGCTTGATCACATCATTATCGGTAAGCCCGTCTTTTTTGGAATAATTGCGGAACCGCTTGCCATCAAACTTACTAACGCCGGTGGGGGTTGAGAACCAGATAAACCCGTCCCTGTCCTGTATGGCGGTGTATACGGTGGCATTGGCCAGCCCTTCTTTTACGTTGTAGTTACGGATTATGAGCCCCTGCGCCAGGACAGCCTTTCCCGTGCATAATACACTTAATAACAGTAAAAGTATCGTACGGGCGCGGAGCGTTCCTTCCAGTATTGTATGGTAACACCGGCCCTCTGATTTTTGGCTACTCATTATACAAGATCCTTAATAAGCACGTGCAAACAATACCCGTTGTGTTGATGGCTTGCCTGTAAGAATACAGGTGCCTGCTTCGGGTTTGTTGTTTAGCGGAATGCAGCGTATGGTAGCTTTTGTGCGTTCCTTGATCTGCTCTTCTGTTTCGGTTGTACCGTCCCAATGTGCTGCAATAAATCCTCCTTTTTCGTCCAGCAATTTTTCAAATTCTTCAAAGGTATCGGCAGGTGTAATGTGGTCGTCGCGGTAAGCTTTTGCTTTGTTGTAAATGTTCTGCTGGATCTCTTCCAGCAGGTCTTTAATACGCTGGGCAAGTCCGTCCAGCGAAAGGCTCATTTTTTCCTTGGTATCGCGGCGGGCTACTTCGGCTACATTATTTTCCAGGTCCCTGGCACCCATGGCTATACGTACGGGCACACCCTTCATTTCATACTCCGCAAATTTCCAGCCAGGTCTGTTATTATCGTTATCATCATATTTAACGCTGATGCCTGCACGTTTTAGCTCCTGTACAAGGCTGTCCACTTTCTCATCAATTTTAGCCTTTTGCTCATCGTTTTTGTAGATGGGTACAATCACTACCTGCAGGGGGGCTATACGGGGGGGCAGCACCAGGCCTTCATCATCGCTATGCGCCATTACCAGCGCGCCTATGAGGCGGGTAGAAACTCCCCAGGAGGTGGCCCATACATATTCCAGCTTGTTCTCTTTATTGGAGAACTGTACTTCAAATGCTTTGGCAAAGTTCTGTCCCAGGAAGTGGGAAGTACCGGCCTGCAGGGCTTTACCATCCTGCATCAACGCTTCTATACAATAGGTATCAATGGCGCCGGCAAACCTTTCTGCGGGCGATTTTACACCTTTGATCACGGGCATTGCCATGTAGTTCTCGGCAAAATCGGCATACACATCCAGCATACGCAGCGTTTCTTCTATGGCCTCTTCTGCGGTGGCATGGGCGGTATGCCCTTCCTGCCACAGGAATTCGGCAGTACGCAGGAACAGGCGGGTACGCACTCCCCAGCGCGCGACGTTGGCCCACTGGTTTATGAGCAGCGGCAGAT
>NZ_JAGXJN010000089.1 GCF_019091455.1 Chitinophaga sp. GbtcB8 | reverse complement strand
TGTAGTGCACCCAAAAGTTTGGACGGCTTTTAAAGATTTAGGCGGCTTGAGTTCGATATTTTACCGGACTCAAGCCGTTTAGTTTTAGTTTGATTCTTTGGTGATTATAATAGTCAATATACTGAACAATTTCCTTCTTTAAAGATAGTATAGAGTCGAACTTCTTAAGATAAAACAACTCTGATTTAAGTATAGAGAAGAAGTTTTCCATTGCTGCGTTATCCAGACAATTTCCCTTTCTTGACATACTCTGTTTAATTTTCCGGTTTTTCAACAGGCTTTGCCATACTTTCATCTGGTATTGCCATCCCTGATCTGAGTGTAGTATAAGCTTAGTTTTATCTGGTAGCCTGGTCAGTGCTTTTTGTAACATTTCCATTACTAGGTTCATTGTTGGCCTTTCAGAGATACTGTAACTAATGATCTCGCTATTGTATAAATCCATAATGGGAGATAGATACAGTTTCTTTCCTGCTACAGAAAATTCTGTAATGTCGGTGACCCATTTTGTATTAGGCCGAGCAGCAAAAAAGTCACGCTGGAGCAGGTTTTGAGCTATCTTTCCCTGTTCACCTCTATAGGATTTATATTTTTTGATCTTAACTAACGATTTTAGCCCGCTTTCTTTCATAATCCGTAGTACAGTCTTATGATTAACCAATATGCCTTGTTGTTTAAGGGTAAGTGTAATACGTCTATAGCCATACCTGCCTTTATGTTCCTGGTAGATCTGTGCTACTTTTGCCCTTAACGCGGTCTGCTTATCTTCTTTTTGCAGTTGCTTCAATGAATAATAAAATGTACTGCGTGCCATCCCTGCTATCTTCAGGAGAAGATCCTGATTATAGTTATGCCTTAATTCCCTGATGGCTTGCGCTCTTTTTTTAGTCTGTTCTGAGCTTCTTCCTGGATTAAGGCATCTAACTTTTTTAGAAAGGCATTTTCCGCCCTTAGCCACTCTACCTCCGCTTGTAATGCGGCAAGTTTTTGTGCTTCTGGTGTCAGGTTAGTATCTGGTTGCTTCTTTTTGCGTGCCATGGATATCGCTTTGCGACCTCTCTGTAGTTCCAGTAGTGCTTGGTGACCGTGCTGCTTAAATATTGTCAACCAACGATAAACAGTAGCCATGTTTGGAATACCAAATGCAGAGCATGTCTCCGTCAAAGATAATCCCTTATCTAACATATACTTTATTACCCTGACCCTAAATTGGCCGCTATATTTGTTTACACGCAATTTTAACCCGGCCTTACCCTGCTCTCTGTAATGCCCAAGCCATTGCCTAATCCTGGACCTGGAGCACCCCAGACGATTAGCTGCCGATAAAATAGATTCTTTCCCTTTTTCAACAGCAACCACTGCTGCTAGTTTCTCCTTAAAACTGTATTTGCCTCGTTTATCCATAAAAAATGCCCCCATAAAGTGTCCAACTTTATGGGGGCATTACA
>NZ_JAGXJN010000088.1 GCF_019091455.1 Chitinophaga sp. GbtcB8 | reverse complement strand
GCCTGCCAGCGTACCAGGTCACCGGTACGGTATAAACGGCCTGCTCCACGGAAACGGTCTGCTATAAAGTGGGAAACGCTTAACTCCGGCTGATGCAGGTAACCTCCTGCTACCTGTACACCACCTATATATAACTCGCCTATACCGCCTAAGGGGGCTAATCGCTGTGCAGCATCCAATACATATAATTGTGTATTAGCCACCGGACGGCCTATCGGTACTACCCCAACATCCTCTCCTTCAGCATCCCAGTAGCTTACCTCAATGGTAGCTTCTGTTGGTCCATATAAATTATGCAGCTTTGCTGCCGGCAGCTGCCGATGTAAGGCCCGCACCTGTGTGGCTCCTAGTGCCTCCCCGCTACAGAACACATGCTGCACGCCTGCACAATCACCTGCTACGAGCTCCTGTAAAAATACTTCCAGCATAGAGGGAACAAAATGTAAGACTGTAACTCCTTCGCTGGCGATCAGCTGCTTCAGGTAAGCGGGATCCTTATGGCCTCCCACACGGGCAAACAATAAGCGGGCACCACTGATCAGCGGCCAAAACAGCTCCCATACCGATACATCAAAACAGAAGGTGGTCTTCTGTAATACGGTATCAGATACGTCCAGCCCATAACGCTGCTGTCCCCAGCATAAGCGGTTGGTTAATCCCTGGTGGGCCACCATCACACCTTTGGGACGGCCCGTAGTGCCTGATGTATAGATCACATAACACAGGTCCTGCACACTGGGCCTTATGTCTATATTGTCTGTTGAGTGTTCCTGTATTAATCCGCTGTCCAGTGATACTAAAGCAACTTCACGCAATGATGATAAACCTGCCTGGCTATCCTTATTTACCAGCAGCAATGCTGCACCAATATCAGATAGTATATAACGAATGCGTTCCAATGGATATTCCGGATCTATAGGTACATAAGCCCCGCCTGATTTTAAGATCCCTAACAAGCCGATGATCATTTCCAGGCTGCGATCCAGACAGACCGGCACCAGCGAACCCGGGCCTATGCCCTGACTGCGCAGGTAATTAGCTACCTGGTTAGAGGCTGCATCCAGCTCCCGGTAACTCAGCGATTGCGATTCAAAAGTAACGGCTGTATTATCTGGCGTACGGGCCACTTGCAGTGCAAACAGGTCTGCTACTGTTTGATCTGCCGGGTAAACCGTATCTGTAGCATTAAAAGTGTTTAAGAGCAGCTCTTCTTCTTCGGTGCTTAATAGCTGTAATGATCCGATGGTTGCTGTAGGATCATTTACCACGGAGCTTAACAGCTGCTCATAGTGTGTACACAGCCGCTGAATGGTGGCTGGTGCAAAAAGATCAGTGCTATAAGTAACACTTAATTGAAGACCCTCCATTGACTCACGTAAGGAAAAGGAAAGATCAAACTGGGTACTATTGCTTTCAACAGGTTCCACATACAGTGATAAACCTTCGCCCAAGATGTGTTCTCCAATACCTACGGATTCATTGTTCTGTAAAATGAACATCACCTGGAACAGCGGATGGCGGCTCAGATCACGATCCCTCACCACGGCTCCCACTACTTTCTCAAAAGGCGCTGACTGGTGCTCATAAGCTGCCAGGGTGATCTGGCGTAACTGCCGCAGGTAATCACGGTAACTCATTTCACCATGCAC
>NZ_JAGXJN010000087.1 GCF_019091455.1 Chitinophaga sp. GbtcB8 | reverse complement strand
GTATCCCTCCGAGCAAGTGCATGTTTTCCGTTAACTGTCGAACAGATAATTTTGGCATCTAATGAATTTAGCAATGTCAAGAGCTCAAAGCGGCACTGTGTTGCCTCGTAGATCTGTTACTGAAAAGAAAAGGCTGTTATCTGAATGGGAACAAAGTCCTTTGAAGATGAATGATTTCTGTAAAGAAAAAGGTATATCATTATCCGGGCTGAAGACCTGGATGCGGCAGTTTGACATGGGGTACAAGCGCAAGCCACGCAAGTCGGCCGCTGCCCGGTTTATATCCCTTATTCCGGACAGATCTCTGGAGATGTCCGTTCCTTTTGCAGCATACATATTGCCTGACAACAGCAAGCTGGTGATCCACCAACCTGTTGCGGCTACCTTTTTAAGAGAATTACTATATTCCCCCAAATGATCGCACTGAATCCGGATTGCCGCTACTTCCTTTACCGTGAGCCTGTCAATATCAATAAGAGCTTTTACAGCCTGGCCGCCATTGTTAAAGAACAGATGCATACAGAACCGCTCTCCAGGGATGTATTTATATTTCTTAACAACCGATGCAATCAGCTTAAACTGCTGGTCTGGCAGGGAGATGGTTTTGCCATTTTTCATAAAAGGCTGGAAGCAGGTACCTTTGAGCTGCCCATATTCCTGCATGACCAGCGACATGCGGTGATCAGTTATAGCCAGCTGGTATTGATCCTGCAGGGAATCAGTCTTAAAAAGGTGCACTACAGGAAACGATACCACCAGGGGAATACCTGCACATTAACATCGTACTAACCTATATTGTATAAATCTTTGCTATCATTGCATCCGCAATGCAGCAGCCCCCCGACATAGACTATAAACAACGTTATGAGCAGGCACAACAGACCATCCGCCAGCTACAGCATGAGCTGTCTATGTTGAAGAAAATGATCTTCGGTAGCCGTCACGAAAAGTTTGTAACATCCGACAGCAATATCCAACAGCTATCACTGGATATAAAGGCAGAGCAGCTATTAGCCAGCAATGTTACTGAGGCAAAGAAAATATCTTATGTTCGCAGCAAAGTTGCCACTACTACGCTGCCTCATCCGGGAAGACATAAATTGCCGGATCACTTACGCAGAGAAGAGATCATTATTGAACCTGCTCACATACCGGCAGGAAGCAAGAAGATCGGGCAATTGGAAACAGAAGTACTGGAATATAAAGCCGCGGAGCTCTATGTAAAGAAATACATCCGGTATAAATACCTGACGCCGCAAGGTGATCCATCCATTGATACTTCTATAATAACGGCAGCACTTCCATCTGCGCCCATCCCAAAATGTATTGCAGGACCCGGCCTGCTGGCACAGATGATCATCGACAAATTTGTTGATCACCTACCATTACATCGCCAGATGCAGCGCTTTGAACGCGCCGGGGTGAAGCTCCCATATTCTACCTTAACAGATTGGGTAGGTGCTGCAGCAAAGTTGATCATTCCGCTTTATGAGGCGCTGGTCCAACAGGTGTTGAGTAGCGAATACATTCAATGTGATGAAACCCCGATACCGGTACTTGACAAGGACAAAAAAGGCGCTACACACCGTGGCTTTTTCTGGTGTTACCAGGACAGTATTAATAAACTGGTCATTTTTGATTACCAGGAGGGACGCAATAAGGAAGGGCCATCCAGGATGCTGGCAGACTATAAAGGTACTATCCAGACAGACGGCTACCAGGTGTATGATACTATTGCCGAAAGCAATGGT
>NZ_JAGXJN010000086.1 GCF_019091455.1 Chitinophaga sp. GbtcB8 | reverse complement strand
TGATCTTGCAGAATGCCGGTGGAGTGATAGCAGAAGGCACGCAATTAGGTGATGCCCGCATCAGCAGCTATGAAACAACAGGCAGCCGGTTCACCAAGTTTGACCTTACTTTCAACTTCGTAGAAGCAGCCGAAGAACTACAGGTAACTATTGAATACAACCGGGATATTTATAACGCAGATACCGTTAAACGTTTTACTCATCACCTGGAACAGTTGCTGGCCGCTATTATTGCGCATCCTGATCTGCCGCTGAACCGTCTGAACTATTTAGGTGCCGCTGCACAGTTGCAGCTGCTGGAAACGTTCAATGCAACGGAGATAGCTTACAAACATAGCGGTACTATTCTGCAAAAGTTTGAGGAACAAGCAGCGAAAACGCCGGATAATACGGTTATCCTGTTTGGTGAAACTACAATCACTTACCAATCACTGAATGAGCAGGCTAACCGCTTAGGCGATTATCTGCGCACACAATACAATATCCAGGCGAATGACCGCATAGGCATTCAATTAGACCGTAGTGAACAAACCATCATTGCTATACTGGCGGTATTAAAATCCGGCGGTGCTTATGTACCTATTGATACAGAATACCCGCAGGAACGTATTGACTATATAATAGCCGATAGCCAATGCAAAGTAGTAATAGATGCCGCAGAATTAGCCACATTTAAACAGGTAGCGGATCAATATTCCACAGAGAATATAAACACCGCCAGCCAACCCGCTGATCTGGCCTACATCATCTACACTTCCGGTTCTACCGGTAAGCCTAAAGGTGTAATGATCGCCCATAGCAATGCCACTGCTTTCATTAACTGGAGCCAGCAGGAGTTTAATGCAAATACTTTCGATATAGTATTTGCCGCAACATCTATCTGTTTCGATCTTTCTGTTTTTGAAATATTCTACCCTTTAAGCGTAGGCAAGCCGGTTCGGTTCTTAACCAATGCATTGGCCATTCCCCAGTACTTGAATACAGCAGAAAAAATACTGATTAACACCGTGCCCAGTGTAGTAGGTAACTTGCTGAGTGAAGGTATTGATCTCAGTAATGTAGCCGTATTGAACATGGCCGGGGAGCCCATTTCACCGCGCTACCTGGACCAGCTGGATGCAGAGCGCATAGAGATCAGGAACCTGTACGGCCCTTCAGAAGATACCACCTACAGCACTGTTTACAGGTTAAAGAATAATGGTAACATCTTGATAGGTAAACCCATCTCCAATACACGCATTTATATTCTCAGCGAATCCTTGCAGCTACAACCCGTTGGCGTAGCAGGTGAGATCTGCATTGCCGGTGATGGCTTAGCACAAGGCTACCTGAACCAGCCTGAATTAACAACCGTTAAGTTCATAGACAATCCATTCAAACCCGGAGAGCGCCTGTACAAAACAGGCGACTTAGGCCGCTGGTTATCTGATGGCAACATCGTCTTCATAGGCCGTAAAGATGAGCAGGTGAAAATCCGCGGTTACCGCATCGAATTAGGTGAAATAGAGAATACCCTGCAAACACAGACAGGCATTGAAGCAGCAGTAGTCATAGCCAAAGCTAACAACAGCGGTGAAAAAGAAATAGTGGCCTACATTGTTAGCGCAGCAACACAAAACATCGCTGACCTGCGCGCTGCCCTCAGCAAAACTTTACCCGCCTACATGCTACCGGCACATTTTGTGCAGCTGGAAGTTTTGCCCTTAACGCCCAATTGTAAAGTAGATAAGAAACAGCTGCCGGAACCGGAAGGCTTGGGTATTACGGGTGTTGAATATGTAGCCCCCC
>NZ_JAGXJN010000085.1 GCF_019091455.1 Chitinophaga sp. GbtcB8 | reverse complement strand
CAATTATCTATTATATTTAGTGATCGATTAAAACTGAATCTTTAAACCCGTTGACACACTTTATGTAATACTACCAACAATGATTTTATCCCCAAAAATCCCAGCCCCCAATTTTTCTACCTTATTTTAATATATAGCATTATTGTCAACTAGGACCCCTCATTATCTCCCCCTACTCAATGATACTGGTTGGGGGCTATCCCACCATTTCTATAAAAAAATATTTAATTCACTAACTCAAACTTATAACATGGTAACTATTAAAAATTATTTTCTTAACCAAAATGGTGAGGGCAAACCATATGTCTGTCTTGAACTAATTGGAGAAATTGAAATTCTCCTTTCTGAAAAATCAGGCAAATTTTATGCTGATGTAAAAAAGTGTAAAATACCTACAAGAATTGATGAAGCTACAGCCAGATTAATGGTTGGAAAACAGATAGCAGGTTCCATAGTAAAGAAAGAGTGTGCAGCTTGGGAATATACAGTTCCTGGAACTGGTGAAGTGGTTACTATGAACTATAGGTTTGAATATGAGCCTTAATCTGGCTTTCATCAATTCTCATTAGTCAATTCACCAACATAAATGAAAGGCAGTGCTTTGTAGTGCTGCCTTTCCCTTTTACTAAAAGTTCAAATAATTAATAAATGGAAGCACAACAACACATAGAGATAAATCCCAAAGTAATGATGGGTAAGCCTGTCATTAAGGGTACACGAATTACTGTTGAAGTAATACTGGAAAAGCTATCTGAAGGAGAAACAATACAGGATATTCTTATAGCCTATCCACAGATCACCCAAGAGGCAATTTATGCAGCCTTAGCATATGCTGCTTCAAAGATGAAAGGGTAATAACACATTTTAAAATAATTTCCTTAGCATAAAATAATACACTAGACTATGGAACAACCATCACTTATAGCAAGACCTGAAAACAGATCTTATATAGATTTTGAAGAAACTTCTACAGCCAAGCCATTTATTGAGGCTAACACTGAAGAATTTACATTTCAGCAGATCAGGAAAGATCATACTATACCTTGTTTTGCCAAGGACAATGAGCCATTAATCAACCATTGTGATTTTATTGATGCTACAGGAGAGATAGTAGCTGATATTTTTCAAAGAGAGGCCATTTTAAAGCCTAATATCAGGCTTTCCCATCCAATTAAGGGCAGAGTGCCAGAAGCAAAAGATAAGGCAGCTAAAGACCTGCTAGATCACGAAAAGACCCTGTATTATGAAAGAATGGCATTCATTATTGAAATCCCTTCCATTTCTGATACAATAGATGGTAATAAGCTGTCTTTAACCATTGGAGGGGTAAAATCCTATAACCTGGATAACTTATATAATAAAAGTGGCACAGATCAGAATTTTAAGGTTTTTATTGGCTTTAAAAATTTGGTATGCACTAACCTCTGTGTTTGGACTGATGGTTATTTAGCTGATCTAAAAGTTAAGGATTTATACCAGCTAAAGAATGCCATATATTGTCTGTTTCAGGAATACAATGCAGCTAATCATCTGGAAAAACTAAAGGCTTTTACAAATTATCATCTTACAGAACAACAGTTTGTACAACTAGTAGGAAGGTGCAAGCTGTATAATTTCTTACCTGCTCATGTAAAGCAGGATATTCCCCCTTTACTCTTTGGAGATAGCCAGATCAGCACTGTATGCAAGGATTATTATAGGGATAATAGTTTTTGCAGGCAGGAAGATGGTAGTATTAATCTTTGGAAGTTGTACAACCTATTCACTGGGGCTAATAAAAGTTCCTATATAGATACCTTCCTTGACAGGTCTGTCAATGCTTTCCAGTTCACAGAAGAAATTAAAAATGTTCTGAATGGCCAGCATAGTAGCTGGTTTTTAAAGTAACCATAGGTTAGGAAATAGGGTTAGTTATTGTTAACACAGGGCTAGGTATCAACCTGGCCCTTTTTCATTTTTTCACTTTTAACTAAACACAATGCAGTATGATGCATATCAAAACTTTCACATAAAAGAGGATTATGGTATCCCCACGAGCAAATACATATTTTAGCATCACGGCAGTTGGCATACATTAGACATTCAAATCTAAGCGATGCC
>NZ_JAGXJN010000084.1 GCF_019091455.1 Chitinophaga sp. GbtcB8 | reverse complement strand
TGTAAATTCCGGACAAAGTGAACCACCATTCCGGCGCAAAGTGAACCACCTATAAGGCGCTTTAAGTAGCGTTGTCAAAGTTAGGTAGTTTTGGCTTTACGTTTGGATTCTCCTTTAAGTTCTATTTTATGCATGCGAGCTGTCAATCTGTCCATGATAGCATCAGCAATTGTAGGTTCATTTAAGTAATCATACCATTTTGCCAGCGGTAGCTGGGCTGCAATAATAGTAGCTCCGCGCCCATACCTGTCTTCCAGTATTTGCAGCATGGTAAGCTTCATATCATGAGTAAGCGGCTGCAAGCCGAAGTCGTCCAATATCAACAGAGGTGTTTTAGCCAGGTGATTCAACCACTTTACATAAGAACCATCCAGCCTGGCGGTAGCCAGCGTTTCAATAAAACGGTTCATGGAATAATACTGGGTACGATACCCCAGGGTACAAGCCTGGCGCCCCAGGGCACAGGCCAGGTAGCTCTTGCCGCAACCAGTGGCACCACTGATCAGGATGTTTTCTGACTTCTCAATAAAAGAGCCATCACAAAGTAATTGCAATTGTTCAGCAGTGAACCCTCTTACAGGGGAGCAATGTATTTGTTCCAATAAGGCATGGTAGCGTAATTTGGACATGCGTAGATACAAGCCGGTGCGTTGCTGGCTGCGGTATCCTGTTTCCGCTTCGGTCAGCATAGCCAATAAGGTATGAGCTTCCGGTTGTTGGTGGACTGGCAGGTCCAGTAATGCTTCATAGCGCCCGGCCATACCATGTAACTTTAATTGCTGTAGCTGTGTTACGGTCTGTTCTGTGTTCATACGATCCTTCGATTTTATATGAGTGATTATTGTAAGTAAGCGGGGCTATCGCCCCGGATAATAGATTATTCAAAAGCAGTTTGCCCTCTTAGATTGTCATGCAGCGGTAACTGGAATGAGGGATCACTGTCGCCTGGTAGCTTTTGCTGATCCAGGTTGCCGGCCAGGATATTGTTGATGATCCTATATGCATAAGTTTCGCCCTGCAGCGCTCTATTACAGGCAGCTTCCAGCCGTCCGTGACCATAGGTTTTGCCTAATCTTAACAGTCCCCGGCAAGCCAGATAGGCTTGTTCGCTGAACTGCCTGCTCTGCAGCAGCTTGTCCACATACTGCGCAGTAGCAGAGCCAATAGCCGCAGCCTGCCGGCGAAAATAATCCGGGTCCCAACCTTGTTGGTAATGACGGTGTGCTTCCGGCATATGCTCTTTACAGGTAGTGTAACCATGACGTTTATAGCTACGTTTATGCAGCGCTATGCGCTGATGAGCGTAATAGACCTCTACGGTATCGGTATCATATGCCGCTTTTACTGTTTTGCCTATATAGGAACAAGGCACGCTATAGTAATGCCAGTCTTCTCCCAGCACAATATGGTAGTTACGCTGTACTTTGGCTTCAGCACTATGCTTGAGCAGATAAGGGTGATCCGGCAAGGGTTGTAAAAGAGACTGTTCCTGTTCTGTGAACAACTGGTGGCGGCTATATTCCTTTTTGTACATTAGGCGGCCATTGTGTAAGGCAAGCTGCTGGCTTGCTGCTGCGTTCAACTCTTCCAGGCTGAAGTACACTTTATCCCGTAAGGGTGCATAAATACGCTGATAGGCTAGTTTTACGGCCCCTTCCACCATCGCTTTATCCTTAGGTTTACCTACCCGTGCTGCCAGCAAAGTGATATTGTAATGCAGTGCCCATTGCTGTATCATATCGGTAAATACCGGCTCATAGCGGCAGCTTTTACTCACCATCTGCTTCATGTTGTCCGTCTTCAGGCTAGCCGGTACGCCTCCAAAATATTGCAGGCAACCGTTCAGGGCCTTTACCAGGTGCGGAAGGCTGGCATCCGGCAGCGCAGCTATATAGCTGTAACCGCTGTAAGGCAATACACAAACCAGTACCGGGCAATAGATCACTTCTGCTGTCTGCCGGTCTGTATAACACAGTTTATCACCGGCAAAATCAATCATCATCAGCTGACCCGGTGGGTGCTCAAAATGCATGGAGGTATCTGTGATACTGCTATGGCGGGTTAATAGGTCACAGAACTGTGAGTAGCCATAGCCACCAGGGTGCTGTTGGCGGTATTCTTGCCATAACAGATGACGGGTGACGCCTG
>NZ_JAGXJN010000083.1 GCF_019091455.1 Chitinophaga sp. GbtcB8 | reverse complement strand
TATCCCCACGAGCAAGTACATGTTTTTTTCTTGAAGAGGGAGGCTCTACTTTTTATGCAGGTGTCCAGTTGTGTGGGAGTAGATCTTTGATTTTATTAATCGGATGTTGAGGTATGCGGATAAGTATCTCCTTGAGCCAGGTATAAGGATTGACGCCATGCATTTTGCAGGTTCCCATTAAACTATATAGCATGGCAGATCGTTTGGCCGCTTCGTGTGAACCGCAGAACAGGGAGTTTTTCCTGCCAATAGCAACGGGGCGGATACTGTTCTCTGCGAGGTTATTATCTATAGATAGTATTCCATTTTTCGTATAAGCACTTAGCTTATCCCAGCGTTTAATACTATATGCCAGGGCCTTTCCAATGGGGCTTTTAGGTAATACCAGTACATACTGTTGTTGCATCCATTTACCGAGTCCTTCCAGGATAGGGGTGGCCTTTTGCAGGCGAAGGGCCTTTCGTTCATCAAAAGACAATGCTCTTTGGGTGCAGTCATGTTCTATAGTATATAACAGCTGTATCTGCTCCAATACATATTCCGCCCGCTGCCGGTCGTTATCCAGAGCTTCCACAAAATATCGGCGGGCGTGGGCCATACAATGAATAAGGGTGATGCCGTTTTGTTCGGCAATACCGGCATAGACCTCGTACCCATCAGTTTGTAAATACCCTGTAAATTCAGCCAGCATAGCGGTAGGCCCTTCCTTATTGCGGCCTTCCTGGTAGTCAAAGATGACCAGTTTTTTAATAGCATCCTGGTATAACCAGAAGTATCCCTGGTGGGTTTTCCCTTTTTTGTCCTTATCCAGTACAGGGACAGGTGTTTCATCAGCACGCAGATAACTGCTTTGCAGTACCTCAGCCCGCAATGCGTCGTACAATGGAGCGATCAGCTTACAGGTGTTGCTTACCCATTCGGTAAGGGTGGAGTAAGGAAGTTTTACAGCTGCCCGCTCAAAACGTTGCATTTGCCGGTGCAGCGGAAGGTGATCACAATATTTGTCAATAACCAGCTGTGCCAGCAGACCTGGCCCTGCCATACATTTGTCGATTGGCTGAACAGGAAGATCTGCTATGATAATTTTAGATTCCACACAGTCCTTAGCTGTAGGGGCCAGATATTTAGAACGGATATACTGCTTTACATACAACTCTGCTGGTATGCACTCCAGTTGCTCAGTGATCTCTTCACCTATCTTCTTACTGCCTTGTGGTACATGTTCCGGTTCCAGTATTATTTCTTCGCGGCGCAGATGCTCTGGCAGCTTATTGCGGCCGGGATGGGATACCGGTGACGTCTGCACTTTAGTGCGGGTATATTCCACCTTCTTTGCCGCTGTAACCTGACAGACAGCTACATTTTCTGCTGCGATACCAAGGGTAAGCTGATTACTATTGGCAGCGGGAACAAAGCGTTCCTGGCGGCTGCCGAAGATCAGTTTCTTTAACTGTGCCAGTTCATGCTGCAGTTGAGTTAACCGGAAAGCAAGTTGCTCGTTATCCTTTTGGGAGGACTCGTACAAGCGCTTGTAGTCTATATCTGTACTGTTACTGATCATGCAGGATGCAAAAATATCACACACAGCTCAGTAATAAGTTAGTCCCATGTTAATGGCTGGCAGTTTCCTGCATATAGCGTTTACGGTAATGTACTTGTTTTAGGCTGATGCCTTGCAGCATGAGTAATAGCTGATTCTGTGTGATGCAAGCTTTGTTGTCTGCCTGCCCGAAAACAGGCAGCTCATAGGTTCCCTTTTCCAATCGTTTATAGTACAAGGCGAAGCCGTCCCCCTCCCATAATAGCAGCTTGATATGGGTACGGTTGCGATTCAGGAATATAAATACATCTGTACTCATGGGATTGCCTTGCAACTGATCACGCACAATACCTGTCAGGCTATCAAAGCTTTTCCTCATATCGGTTGCCGGCCGGTACAGAAAATACCGGCCGGCGGTGGTTAAGGTCAACATAACAGATCAATAAAGCAGCGTGTGTAAAAATCCTGCCGGTACCTGCTGATGTAATACTAACCGTGTACCATTATCAAATATCAATTCTGCAAAAGGCAATGATCTATCCATAACTGGCGTAGGTGCGGCAGCTACCTCCAATGCAATAAAATTCTTTCTACGCAGCTTTCTCTTTTTAACATGCCCGTATTGCCCCAGCCAGTATTTAAGAGCTGATATAGATATGCCTTGAGTCACGCAGAACGTTTTCATATTTCCTGTGCTCTGTTCCCATTGCTGTACAAGGGCTTTCTTTTCCGATATAGTTTTCCTGGGTGGTTTCGATGAGGTAGATAATGTTGGCATCGCTTAGATTTGAATGTCTAATGTATGCCAACTGCCGTGATGCTAAAATATGTATTTGCTCGTGGGGATAC
>NZ_JAGXJN010000082.1 GCF_019091455.1 Chitinophaga sp. GbtcB8 | reverse complement strand
AACATACCGGTTACAGGATCTAAACCTGCTTATGAGTTATCTGCCGCTCAGCGCCGCTTATGGGTGCTGAGCCAGTTTGAAGAAGGTAACCTGGCTTACAACATGCCAGGTACCTATGTGTTTGAAGGGAATCTGGACACTACTGCGCTAGCAGCTGCCTTTAATGACCTGATCGCGCGGCATGAGATCCTGCGCACGGTTTTTAAAGAAGATGAGCAGGGCGAGGTAAAACAATACATCCAGGCCACTTCCAATTTCAGGGTAGAACATTTAGACCTGCGGCAGGAGCATGTACAGGAAGAAAAATTGCCGCTGCTGATCCAACAGGTGTCTGCTACGCCTTTTGATCTTCGTACAGGGTCCTTGTTGCGCGCGGTTTTATACCAGGTAACAGATAATAAATGGGTGTTTGCGTTTAGCATGCATCACATTATTAGTGATGGCTGGTCAATGGAAGTATTGATAAAAGAGCTGTTGCATCTGTATCATGCAAAGGTGAATAACACCAGCAGCACCTTACCGGATTTACGCATTCAGTATAAAGACTACGCCGCCTGGCAGCAATCGCAATTAAGTGTAGCTGCGTTGGAAACACATAAGCATTGGTGGTTACAACAGTTTGAAGGTGAGCTGCCCTTGCTGGACCTCCCGGGTGATCATTCCCGCCCCGCAGTTAAAACCTATAACGGTGCTGCAGTAAATATGATGCTCAGCAAAACCTTGACCCAGGGTTTGCAAACTCTGGTAAATGAGCAGGGCAGTACTTTGTTCATGGGCTTACTGGCTGCAGTGAATACTTTGCTGTACCGCTATACCGGGCAGGAAGATATTATTATCGGCACACCCGTAGCCGGCCGCCTGCACAGCGACCTGGAAGATCAGATCGGGCTGTATGTAAACACGCTGGCTCTACGAAGCCAATTCAGCGGCACAGACAGTTACAGCTCGCTGCTGCAAAAGGTAAAACAAACCACGCTGGGTGCTTATGAACACCAGGCTTATCCTTTTGATGAGCTGGTGGATACACTGCAGCTGCGCCGGGACATGAGCCGCAGTGCGCTGTTTGATGTGATGGTAGTATTGCAGAACACCGGCCGCCTGCTTTCAGACGGAACACCGGTAGGCGAAGCCCTGGTAAGCAGCTATGGCGATGTACAAGCTCCGTTCACCAAGTTTGATCTCACTTTTAACTTTATAGAAAAAGGGGAGGGCCTGCATTGTATTGTAGAATACAACCGGGATCTTTATAACCAGGATACCGTTAAACGTTTTATCCATCACCTGGAACAGCTGCTGGTCGCCATTATCGCGCATCCTGATGTGCCGGTGAACCGCCTGAACTATTTAGGCGTCGCTGCACAGCTTCAGCTGCTGGAAGCGTTCAATGCAACGGAGGTAGTTTATGAGCATACCGGTACTATCCTGCAAAAGTTTGAAGAACAAGCAACGAAAACACCGGATCACACAGCTATCCTGTTTGGTGAAACAGTACTGAGTTATGCGGCGTTGAATGAGCAGGCTAACCGCTTAGGCGATTATCTGCGCATACAATACAATATCCAGGCTAATGACCGCATAGGTATTCAATTAGACCGTAGTGAGCAGACTATCATAGCCATATTGGCGGTATTAAAATCAGGCGGCGCTTATGTGCCTATTGATACGGAATATCCGCAGGAGCGCATTGATTATATTATAGCAGACAGCCAATGTAAAGTAGTGGTAGATGAAACGGAGCTGGTTAAATTTAAGCAAATAGCAGATCAATATTCAGCAGAGAATGTAAACACTACCAGCCAACCTGATGACCTGGCCTATATCATTTACACCTCTGGTTCTACCGGCAAGCCTAAAGGTGTAATGATCACCCACAGCAATGCCACAGCTTTCATTAACTGGAGCCAACAGGAGTTTAATGCTGCGGCTTTTGATGTAGTATTTGCCACAACATCTATCTGTTTTGATCTTTCTGTTTTTGAGATATTTTACCCGTTAAGTGTGGGCAGACCAGTACGGTTCTTAGCCAATGCACTGACCATCCCCCAATATCTAAATACGGCAGAAAAAATACTGATCAACACCGTGCCCAGTGTGGTAGGTAACTTGTTGAGCGAAGGTATAGATCTAAGCAGCGTAGCGGTATTGAACATGGCCGGGGAGCCTATCCCACCGCGTTACCTGGACCAGCTGGACGCAGAAAGAATAGAGATCAGGAATCTGTACGGCCCTTCAGAAGATACCACCTACAGTACTGTTTACAGGTTAAAGAACGATGGGAATATTCTGATCGGTAAACCCATCTCCAATACCCGCATTTACATTCTTAGCGAAGCCCTGCAGCTACAACCCATTGGTGTAGCAGGGGAGATCTGCATTGCCGGTGATGGCTTAGCACAAGGTTACCTGAACCAACCTGAACTAACAGCAACTAAATTCATAGACAATCCTTTCAAACCCGGAGAGCGCCTGTACAGAACGGGTGATTT
>NZ_JAGXJN010000081.1 GCF_019091455.1 Chitinophaga sp. GbtcB8 | reverse complement strand
CCTTTTCTAATAAATACGGCGGCTACCTACTCTCCCGCATTGTGGTGCAGTACCATCGGCCATGAGGGGCTTAACTTCTCTGTTCGGAATGGGAAGAGGTGAACACCCTCGGCATAACCACCATAAGATCTTTATGGAAGCTTAAAGCTTAAAGCAGAACGCATAAAGCTTGCCTGCATCGGTTTTAATACCACGCAAGTGCTTTTTGCTTTCAGCTTTCGCCTTTCAGCCTTAATAATTTACATATTGGGAAGTTGTACAGAGATGTATTAAAATAAAATTAAAGCTTACGGGCAATTAGTACTACTCGGCTGCGATGTTACCACCCTTACACCTGTAGCCTATCAACGTCATAGTCTCTGACGGCCCTTAAAAGTAAACTCATCTTGAGGTTGGTTTCACGCTTAGATGCTTTCAGCGTTTATCCATGCCGTACATAGCTACTCAGCACTGCACCTGGCGGCACAACTGATACACCAGCGGTACGTACGACCCGGTCCTCTCGTACTAAGGTCATGTCCTCGCAATTTACTAACGATCACAACAGATAGGGACCGAACTGTCTTGCGACGTTCTGAACCCAGTTCACGTGCCACTTTAATCGGCGAACAGCCGAACCCTTGGGACCTTCTCCAGCCCCAGGATGTGACGAACCGACATCGAGGTGCCAAACCTCCCCGTCGATATGAGCTCTTGGGGGAGATCAGCCTGTTATCCCCGGAGTACCTTTTATCCTTTGAGCGATGGCCCTTCCATGCAGAACCACCGGATCACTTTAGCCAGCTTTCGCTCCTGCTCGGCTTGTTTGCCTCACAGTCAAGCACCCTTTTACTAATGCGCTCTGCGTACGATTACCAACCGTACTGAGGGTACCTTTGCGAGCCTCCGTTACTTTTTAGGAGGCGACCACCCCAGTCAAACTACCCACCAAACAATGTCCCCATTACTGGGTTAGACTCTAAGTAACAGAAGGTTGGTATTTCAACGTTGACTCCACAACTCCTAGCGAAGCCGCTTCATAGTCTCCCAACTATCCTACACATCTGTCACTCAAAATCAATGTTAAGTTGTAGTGAAGGTTCACGGGGTCTTTCCGTCCCGTTGCGATTAACCGGCATCTTCACCGATACTACAATTTCACCGAGCTCGTGGTGGAGACAGTGTCCAACTCATTAGACCATTCGTGCAGGTCGGAACTTACCCGACAAGGAATTTCGCTACCTTAGGACCGTTATAGTTACGGCCGCCGTTTACTGGGGCTTCAGTCAAGTGCTTCGCCTTGCGACTAACACCCTTCCTTAACCTTCCAGCACCGGGCAGGTATCAGGCTCTATACGTCATCTTTCGATTTTGCAGGGCCCTGTGTTTTTGTTAAACAGTTGGTTGGACCATTTTACTGAGACTGCATCACTGCAGTACGCCTTATCCCGAAGTTACAGCGTCAATTTGCCTAGTTCCTTCACCACGGATCACTCGAGCGCCTTAGGATATTCTCCTCGACTACCTGTGTCGGTTTACGGTACGGGCTGCTATAACCTAACCTTAGAGGGTTTTCTTGGAAGTCTGTTTAGGGACATTATCTGCGCTGCCGAAGCTTTGCAGTACTATCAGGTTCGCCATCTCATGCGGATTTACCTACACAAAATTTAACTACTCCCTTTAACGCACTATTCCGTAAGTGCGCAGTCCTTTCACTACTCCGTTACCCCATCGAAATTATAGCAGGTACTGGAATATTCACCAGTTTGCCATCAGCTGCGCCTCTCGGCTTTGCCTAAGGACCCGACTAACCCTGATCCGATTAACGTTGATCAGGAACCCTTAGTCTTACGGCGATAAGATTTTTCATCTTATTTATCGTTACTTATGCCTACATTTTCTTTTCCAAACGCTCCAGCATATCTCGCGATACACCTTCAATGCAGTTTGGAATGCTCCCCTACCGATTCTTACCCCTAGGGCAGAATCCTAAAGCTTCGGTTGTATGTTTGATGCCCGATCATTTTCCGTGCTCAAACCCTCGACCAGTGAGCTGTTACGCACTCTTTAAATGAATGGCTGCTTCCAAGCCAACATCCTGGCTGTTATAGGATTTGAACTGCGTTTGTTCAACTTAACATACGATTAGGGACCTTAGCTGTTAATCTGGGTTATTTCCCTCTCGGCCATGGACCTTAGCGCCCACAGCCTCACTCCCGTTCTTATATCATAGCATTCGGAGTTTATTAGGGTTTGGTAGGCGGTGAAGCCCCCTAGCCCAATTAGTAGCTCTACCTCTATGATACCTTTAAACGAGGCTGTTCCTAAAAACATTTCGGGGAGAACGAGCTATCTCTCAGTTTGATTGGCCTTTCACCCCTATCCACAGGTCATCCCATAGCTTTTCAACGCTAATGAGTTCGGTCCTCCAGTTTGTGTTACCAAACCTTCAACCTGCCCATGGATAGATCACAAAGTTTCGCGTCTACCCCCACTGACTATAACGCTCTGTTAGAACTCGCTTTCGCTGCGGCTCCGCAACTTAAGTGCTTAACCTCGCCAGTGAGGAGTAACTCGTAGGCTCATTATGCAAAAGGCACGCCGTCACCCTTTAACAGGCTCCGACCGCTTGTAGGCGCACGGTTTCAGGAACTATTTCACTCTTCTGTTCGAAGTGCTTTTCACCTTTCCCTTACGGTACTGGTTCACTATCGGTCTCTAGGGAGTATTTAGCCTTACCAGATGGTGCTGGCAAATTCATACAGGATTCCTCCGGTCCCGCACTACTCAGGATACTACGCGTCCACTAGAATTTCTGCCTACAGGACTTTCACCTGCTTTGGTTCATCTTTCCAGATGATTCAGCTTGATCTAGCTTTCTAAATGTAGTCCTATAACCCCGGGACAGCACGCCATCCCGGTTTGGGCTCTTCCCCGTTCGCTCGCCACTACTTAGGGAATCATTATTTATTTTCTTTTCCTGCAGGTACTTAGATGTTTCAGTTCCCTGCGTTGGCCCCCTTGCGGGTAATACACCTTCAGTGTACTGGGTTGTCCCATTCGGATACTTACGGATATAACGCTCGTTTGCAGCTCCCCGTAACTTTTCGCAGCTTACCACGTCCTTCTTCGCCTCCTAGAGCCTAGGCATCCACCATGCGCCCTTATTCGCTTTAAAAATCTTCAACAAATTAATACCTCTCGTATACAACTTGTTTTCCCAATATGTCAAAGAACTTATCTCTAGTGC
>NZ_JAGXJN010000080.1 GCF_019091455.1 Chitinophaga sp. GbtcB8 | reverse complement strand
GGCATCGCTTAGATTTGAATGTCTAATGTATGCCAACTGCCGTGATGCTAAAATATGTATTTGCTCGTGGGGATACGGTAAGGCGCACTTCATGTATTACATGGAAATAATCATCAGCCGGCACATTAAAATGTGCCATCAGGCTTTCGTGCACGGAAAGGGAAATATCACTTTTTATTTGTTCCGTTAAGTTTTGTGCAAGATTGATCTTTACAAAAGGCATATGATTAGTTTTTTGTGTCAGGAGAAAGTATGATAACGGGCTGCCCTTTTTTAGCCAGGTAAATAGCTACAAATTTGCAGGGCTGACCGGCAAGCGCATTCTTAAAAGTTTGTATGGGCTGATTGGCAGCCTCGTGGAAACTATCACCCGCCTTCAGTATAACAGGCGCCTGGCCGGCTACCTGGTATTCTATCTCCCCAGATACCACATACCCGTATACCTCACAGGGATGGTAATGCGCCGGGGCGCCCTGGCCAGGCGCACAGGTAATTTCATCTATACGTATATCCTCTACCGTAGCAGGCGCCAAAACCTGCTCTAATAATATTTTGCGGCTGATACCGGATTGCGCATAGGTACTCCCTCCTATTGCCCATAACCCTATTAAGAAGCAAACTGTTTTCATGGCTGTAAATTTTTTGCAGCTCAAAATTAGGGCAAATCCATACTTTTGTAATATTGAAATATCTAATACAATACTTCAATTTTATTAAACTATGACCAGCGACATTATGGACCTGGACCTGCTACGCACCTTTGTGCTGGCAGTAGATCTTGACAGCTTTGCCAAAGCTGCGGACCGGGTAGCCCGCTCCCAGTCGGCCGTGAGCCTGCAAATGCAACGCCTGGAAGAAATGACCGGGCAACCGCTGTTCATTAAACAAGGGCGGGGCTGGCACCTTACTGCTGCCGGTGAAATGCTGCTGGGATACGCCAAACAGCTGCTGGACATTAATGACCGCGCAGTACGCGCCCTGAGTGATACCCAGCTGGAAGGACAGGTACGGTTAGGTATATCCGCTGATTTTGCGGAGAGCGAGCTGCCCCTGGTACTGGCCCGTTTTGCAGCAGTATACCCACAGGTGCAGATCACGATCGTGATAGACCGGCAGGCAGTGCTCATGAAACAGCTGCAGGCTGGCCAGCTGGATGTAATTGTGAACATGCACTTTCATACGCCGGCAGATGCCATCCCCATCGGGCAGCTGCCTTTGCGCTGGATCGGCGGACCCGCAACACGGCTGGTAGCGGATCAGCCATTACCGTTATTGTTATTTGAATCGCCCTGCATTGTACGCCAGGCGGGTTTAGAGGCGTTAGAAGCCGCACAACGCAGCTGGCGGATAGTACTGACCAGTCCCAGCTTAGCGGGGCTGTGGGCGGCTGCGCAGGCAGG
The DNA here is from genome assembly GCF_019091455.1 of Chitinophaga sp. GbtcB8. GTDB lineage: Bacteria > Bacteroidota > Bacteroidia > Chitinophagales > Chitinophagaceae > Chitinophaga. Next base: position 2,391 of record NZ_JAGXJN010000080.1, on the reverse strand, counting down.
ATTGGGGGTTACCATCCGCACGGCAATAGGCGTACCGCCGGGATGTAAGCTGCTGCCGGCATCTGCCGGGCTGCCCGCATTACCAGCCATGCACCTGTTTTTGCAGCAGCAAAAGCAGCACCCGGCGCCGGCAGTGGAACGGCTCACAGAAATATTACAGGAAACACTGCGCGAACAGGTGCAACGTGTTCGTAAAAAATAAAAAATCGGTTTCTTTGTAAAGTCATGTCGTTATTTATTACATCATTGAACTCAGGCAGCAACGGGAACTGTTATTACATTGGTAATGACTGGGACGCCGTGCTGGTAGATGCGGGGATCTCCTGCCGTGAAACGGAGAAGCGGATGAAACGCCTGGGGCTATCCATGCACCAGGTAAGAGCCATTTTTGTTTCCCATGAACATACGGACCACATACGCGGGATACCCGTAATTGCCCGCAAATATCGCCTGCCGGTATATATTACTGCTGCTACCCTGCTCAGTGGCGGGCTGCAGCTAAATGCACAGCAGGTTATCTCTTTCAGCGCTTATGCACCGGTACAGGTAGGCTCCCTTACCGTAACAGCTTTTCCCAAATTCCATGACGCCTCTGAACCGCATAGCTTTATTGTGAACTGCGGCAACATTAACATTGGGGTGTTCACTGACATTGGCGCACCCTGCGAACATGTGATCCGCCATTTTCAGCAATGCCATGCAGCTTTCCTGGAATCGAACTATGACGAGCAAATGCTGGAACAGGGACGGTACCCGTATTTTTTAAAAAACCGTATCCGCGGCGGGCAGGGACATTTATCCAACCGGCAGGCGCTGGAATTGTTTAAGGCGCACCGGCCGGCTTTTATGAGCCATTTGTTGTTATCGCATCTTTCGCAGGAGAACAACTCCCCTGACCTGGTGCAGGCTTTATTCAATGAACATGCGGACGGAACAGAGATTGTAGTAGCCACCCGGTTTGCGGAGACCGCTGTATACCAGGTTGGGATTGGTTTACAGCAGGGTTTGAGAATTTAATTGAAACTTATATCGAAGAATATTTGGAAGAAAAAGATTAATTCCTATCTTTGCACTCCCGAAATTCAAAAACGGGAATGATTCCGTAGCTCAGTTGGTAGAGCAATACACTTTTAATGTATGGGTCCTGGGTTCGAGTCCCAGCGGGATCACTAATAGGCACTTTAATAGTGCCTATTTTCGTTTTAAACATGCTGTGGTTGTTGACTTTAACAAAAATTGCGCACCAAACGAATTCAAAGAATATCCAAAAAAAAGGGGTCTGAATCGGGGGCCGTTTTGGGGGCTTACCTTTATTAAACAAACCCTTTATACTAATTGAGATTTGATAAGCTGATCTGTTAATCATTTTACAGTCAGCAAATGAAAATTTCTCAAAAATTCTCGCTACTCTTCTTCCTGAGTAAAAAACGCGCAGACCGCAACGGCTACTGTCCGATTTATATGCGGATCACTATTGACGGGAAAAGATCACCCGATCTTTCGCTAGGCTTCAAGGTCCTGTCCAAATACTGGGATAACACGCAGAAAAAAGTGGTTGGCCTGGCCACACCCGAAGCGAAGTCTATTAATTTAAAAATACTGCAGACAAAGGCGGACTACGAAACGCAATTCACACTTTTGGGATCCCAATACGGTGATGTTACTGTCGACATGCTCATAAAGGCCGTCCGGCCATTTAACCAAAATGACTCTGTTCGCCAGTCGCTGCCAGTAACCCCAACTGAACTGCATAAGCGGATCGATGCCATGTTTATCCGTTGCCGTGAGTACTATAGACAGGAAAAAAAAGTTCTCAAGACCGCAGACGAGCGGATCAGAGCGAGCGAAGTAAGAACACTTAATAAAGAAAAAGCGATTATTAAGGACGAAATTGAAATGCTTACCTCCTTATCCCTGGATGTTTATACTCTTATCGCAAATGAGGAAAAAACAGTAATGGATGCCAGTTATGAATTTCTGATCACCTTTCTGCGTAAATCTGTCGGAGGAACGAGGGCATTCAGCACATGCAAAAAATGGTGGGTTACCAAAGATAAGATCAAACAGTTCCTCTCCTATACATATAAAAGAAATTCTTATACTCTATTAGAGGTGACGCGCGTCTTCGCTGAGCGTTTTTACGATTACCTAACGCTTGTCCATAGTTGTGGCCATAATAGCGCCATGAAGATTATCAAGAATACAAGACAGATCATTGAACGCGCAATTGTCAGCGGTTGGTTAGCTACTAATCCTCTGGGCAATTTCAGGTGCAGTTACATTGACCCGGATCGCGAGGCGCTAACGGTAGAAGTGTATAATCCGGACTAAACTGAACCACTAATTCCGGATCAAAGTGAACCAGTTATTCCAGACCAAAGTGAACCACCC
>NZ_JAGXJN010000008.1:7599-189998 GCF_019091455.1 Chitinophaga sp. GbtcB8 | reverse complement strand
CACATGGTAAGGCAGCGCGGGTGATGATCGCGTCCATAATCTGTAGCAGTGAGCTTACCCTGTGAATATACCGTACGGCCAAATTCGCCGCCCCATACCACCAGCGTATCTTCCAGCAGGCCCCTTCTTTTCAGGTCCTTAATTAATGCGGCTGTTGCCTGGTCTGTGGCTTTACATTGTGTGGTAATGGCAGCAGGCAGGTTGCCATGCTGGTCCCAGCCCTGATGATACAGCTGTACAAACTTCACATCTTTTTCCAGCAGCTTGCGCGCTAAGATGCAGTTGGCTGCATAGGTACCAGGGTCGCGGCTATCAGGGCCATACATGTCAAATATTTCATCCGGCTCATTTTTCATGTCCATTACTTCCGGCACAGCAGTTTGCATGCGGTATGCCATTTCGTATTGCGATATGCGGGCCTCTACTTCCGGATCGCCATAGGCGCTGTTCTGCAGCTGGTTCAGCTTAGTAAGGTATTCCAGCATTTCTTTACGGTCTTTGCCATCATACCCGTCAGGATCATTCAGGAATAACACCGGGTCTTTACCGGCGCGGAACTGTACGCCCTGGTGTTTGGATGGCAGAAAACCATTGCCCCACAAACGTGCATACAATGGCTGATCCTTTTGCCCGTTCTTAGATACCAGCACAATAAAAGTGGGCAGGTTATTATTGTCTGATCCTAATCCATAACTTACCCAGGAGCCAATGGAAGGCCGCCCCGGCAGCTGGTTACCGGTCTGGAAAAAAGTAATGGCCGGATCATGATTGATAGCTTCTGAATAAAGTGATTTTACAATACACAGATCATCTACCACAGCGGCAGTATGCGGCAGCAGCTCACTTACCCAGGTGCGGGTTTCCCCGTGCTGGTTGAATTTAAAGATAGAAGGCGCTATAGGCAAAGCGCTTTGGTTGGCGCTCATACCCGTCAGGCGTTGGCCCTGGCGAACAGAGGCCGGGAGGTTTTGCCCCATCAGTTTTTCCAAGCCTGGTTTGTAATCAAATGTTTCAAACTGGGAAGGGCCGCCGCTCATAAACAGGTACACCACGCGTTTGGCTTTGGGAGCAAAATGCGGCAGGGCTTTTAGTATATCCGCCTCCAGTCCGCTGGCGCCTGCAGCGGCTTTGGGCGTGCTGCCAAACAGCTCTTTCCCCAGTAATGACCCCATAGCCAATGCACCCAGGCCCAGGGAGGTTTTGGTTAAAAAAGTACGCCGGTCCAGCTTTTTATTCAGCTGGTCAAAGTCCGGTGTGTGCAGTTTAAATATATCGTCGTCGTGATGGTGTGACATAACAATTTATCTTTTTGTAAGCGATGCATCCGAATTTAAAATAGTGTTGGCTACTACCGCATTGGCAGCCACCCAGGCAGTATCCAGCTTTTTATCTACCACATATTGCCCGCTGTGCAGCCAGCCCTTTGCCTTTTCAGGATGGGTGCTGAATTTCTGTTGTTCTGTTGCTCTTAATGTGGTTAGCAGCTCCACTTCCTGCGGCTGCGGCTGGCGCCCGGTAAGCTTTCTGTAGGTATCAATAATTGCTTTACGGTCGTTGCCCGCAGTATACATTTGCGCGCCTAATACCGTGGAGGCTTCAATAAATGTAGGATCGTTCAGCGTTACCAATGCCTGCAGCGGCGTGTTGGTAGGCTGCCGCCGGGATACGCAATAGCTGCGGGAGGTAGCATCAAACGTAGCCAGCGTGGGATTAGGCACAGAACGTTTTATAACTACGTATATGCTTCTGCGGTATACGGCCGTTCCGGTATCTGCGGTATAGGTAGTATTATTAATTTCCCATAAACCCGGCGGCTGATACGGTTTTATACTTTTACCGCCTATGGCGGTGTTCAGCAAGCCACTTGCTAAGAGTGCATTGTCGCGGATCATTTCTGCGGACATGCGGTAGGCCGGGCCGTGCGATAACAAGCGGTTCTCCGGATCTTTATCACGTACTTCCTTGCTTACACGGGAATCCTGCCGGTAAGTGGCCGACATTACAATGAGCTTATTCAGCTTTTTAATATCCCAGCCGGAATCGCGGAAGCTAATGGCCAGCCAGTCCAGCAATTCCGGATGGCTGGGCATCTCGCCCTGGTTACCAAAATCATCTGTTGTTTTCACTATGCCGGTGCCAAAAAAGTTTTGCCATAAGCGGTTCACCTCTACCCTTGCTGTAAGCGGGTTATTGGGATCAGTAAGCCATTGCGCCAGCCCGTAGCGGTTCTTAGGCAAATTCTTTGCAAAGGGCAGTATAGCGGCCGGCGTGTTGGGATATACTTTATCGCCCGGCATATCATAGTTGCCTCTTAATAAAATATGCGCCTGTTTGGGTTTGGGCATCTCCTGCATTACCATGAGCTCCGGCACATCTTCCGTAGAATCGGCCAGCATGGTACGCATTTGCTGCAACGCCTGTGTAGCTTTAATAGTAGCCGGGTATACTGCAGAAAGGTAATATGCCCGCAAAACATCCAGCTGCGCAGCTGCCAGCTGTGCACGGGGTTTGTCTGCCACATCCTTCCAGTCAGCTTTTTGCGCCACTACTTTTATTTCATAAGGCGTTAACACCCGGTTATACACCAACACCTCATCAACCTTCCCATTTTTAAAACCTAAACCCCGCCACCAGCCACCGATCTGCAATCCCGGCTGCTTACCCTTCCCTTTAAATAAAATGTCTTTGGTCAGCTGATCCATGGTTGTTTCCATGGCCATTTCATTACCATCCAGGTATAACTTAAAGCCGTTTGCTTTGGAAGATCCATCGTAGGTAAGCGTAAGCTGGATCCATTGATCTTTTGGAACGATGGTTCTGGACACCCTGGTAATGGCATTGGAAGGCGCAGTGTGCGCCATGTTTATTTCCAGCTTATTATCCCGCAGGTATAAATGATATCCGCGGAAGTTAAACAGGCGCTCCGCCATGCTTTTATGAAAAATAACGCCTTCCTTCAGGTCTTTGGGTATATTCACCCAAACGCCTATACTAAAAGGCTCTGATCTGCGGAACACCCCATTGGGGCCCAGGTCCAGGTAAGTATCGCCATTTAATACAATGGCTTTACCATTACCGTGCTGCTCAAATACCGGCGCGTCCCCAGCCTGGCCGGTTTCCCGCTTCATGGCGCCGGCCTGCTTTGCATTCACCAGGTTTTTAAAGGAGGCATTATCCAAAGTATATTCACCCTGCAGGCCTGCCTGCGGTACTTTTTCATGCGCCAGCTTTTTATAACCGTCTTTTGCCAGCCATTTTTCAAATTCAGGCTGCGCATTATTTTTTTCCTGTGTTAATTGCTGCTCCTGTCGGGCAACGTTCTTTTGCAGGAACTGTAACACCTGCTCCTTTTCTTTACCGGGCAGCATCAACGTAGGAGTAGGCAATGCATCGTCATAAGAAATTTGTCCGGCCTCTTTCACATTATTAAAAAAGCTGAACAGCTCATAATAATTCTTCTGTGATACCGGGTCAAATTTATGATCATGGCATTTGGCGCAACCCACGGAAACCGCCAGGAAAGCCTGTCCAAAGGTATTGGTACGGTCCACTACATATTCTGCCTGGAACTCTTCCTCAATAATACCGCCTTCCATATTCTGCGGATGGTTGCGGTTAAAGGCGGTAGCTATCAGCATTTCTTTGGTAGGGTGCGGCATCAGGTCGCCGGCCAGCTGCCATTGAATGAAAGTATCGTAGTGCAGATTTTTATTGAATGCGCTGATCACCCAGTCGCGGTAGGGCGACATATCCCTTAACCGGTCCACCGTATACCCATGCGAGTCTGCAAAGCGGGCCACATCCAGCCAGTCCACCGCCATCTTTTCGCCATAGTGCGGGGATGCCAGCAAACGGTCTACCTGTTTTTCATAGGCGTTGGGCGAGCTGTCTTTTAAGAAATTATCTATCTCCTGCAATGTAGGCGGCAGGCCCGTAAGGTCCAGTGATACACGGCGCAGCAGCATTTCCTTTTCTGCTTCTCTGGAAGGCTGCAGTTTCTCTTGTTGTAAACGCTCTTGTATAAAATTATCAATAGGGTTATGCGTTACCCAATCTTTATGTTTCACTTCAGGTACGGGCGCTTTTTCAGGTTTTACAAAAGCCCAGTGCGGTTTATACACCGCCCCATTTTTGATCCACTTAATAAGAATGGCTTTGTCCCGCGCGCTCAGCTTCAGGTGGGAGTTAGGTTCGGGCATCATGTAATCCGGATCATTGGAAATAATGCGGTGAAACATTTCGCTGTTCTCTAAATTCCCTGGATCAATAGCCACCTTGCCCGGGCTCTCCGGCAGATCGGCATAGGCCGCATCTGCAAGATCCAGGCGCAAACCTGCTTTCTGCTTGGCTTTGTCCGGTCCATGGCAGGCAAAACATTTATCAGACAACACCGGTTTTACATCCCGGTTGTAATCCAGCTTTGCCGGCAGCTCTTTATACACCGCAGCTACATCATCCGGCAGATCCGGTGAGCAGGCGTAAAAGCCACAGATGAATATTATTAAGGATAATAGACGTGGAAACCGTAGTGCTGTCATAACGTTTAACTCAGTAAGCTAAAGTTAGCGGTCCTTGCGGTTAAATATTTATACAAATACCACAGCTTTTAGCACAAACCCGACTTTTATGCCTAATTTCAGCCAGGATCACCCACCAGCTTATGAAGAAGACGGTTCTAAAGGCAACTTTTTCCCTGCTGAATGTCGATTATGTACAACTGAATAAAGACTGGAATTACAAGAACGTGACCAGCACTTTTTACCGTATTTACCTGATTGACGGCGGCAGCGGCATCCTGTACAACCCGGGCAGCACCTGCCCGCTGGAAAAGGGCTTTATGTACATGGTGCCTAGCTTTACTACCTGCAACTATTATTGCGCGGAGTATTTAAGCCAGTACTATCTTTCTATTATGGAAGATTCTACGGATGGCACTTCGCTGTTCTCCTCCAACCGGCGCATATTAAAGGTGCCTGCTACCACTGCCGACCTGCAGCATTTTAAACGCATACTGGAGCTGCATCCTGACCGGGGGCTAAAACGGTCCAATGATCCTAAGGTGTATGAGAAATATCCCGTGCTGCAAAGCTTCCGGGAGCTGAATAATTATGTGCCTATTGCAGCGTATGTGGAAACGCAGGGTATTATACTGCAGCTGCTGTCGCGCTTTCTTACGCCGGATTGTTTCCAGGCTACTGAAGAAGCCATCCACTCAAAAATTTCCGATGCCATTAACTATATCCAAACCAACCTGCACAAACCATTAACAGTATCGCATTTGGCTAAGCGGGCCAATCAAAACCCCGATTATTTTTCAAGATTGTTCCATGAAAATACCGGCGAGCGCCCGCTCACATACATACAGCTTACGCGCGTAGAGCGTGCCCGCTTTTTGCTGGCAAACACCAATCAGTCTTTGGCGGAGATAGCCGCTGCTACCGGCTTTGAAACCCTTTCTTATTTTTCCCGCATCTTCAAAACCATTACCGGCCAAACGCCCAGTGAGTATAAACGCGATAAACAGCTTATATAAAATCCAGGTAGCCATACTGCTGCTGCAGAATGGCCTTATCGTCGGCAGAGAGCCATTTATTTAACAGGGTGGCATACACGCTTTTAAAATCTACTTTGTATTTCAGATCGCCATCCTGCAGATCCGTAAGGTCAGCGCCTTCATTTAACATACCTTTCTTTTGCAGGCCTCCGCCTATCAGGAACATATTGTTAGCCGTACCATGATCTGTACCCCCGCTGGCATTTTGTCCTACCCGGCGGCCAAACTCTGAGAAGGTCATTACCATTACATCCTGGAAACGGTTGTTCTTTTTCAGGTCCTGCACAAATACAGATACTGCTTCATCCAGCTGCTGGAATAACCTTTCCTGCTGCTTTTGCTGCCCAACATGCGTATCAAAGCTGCCATGTGATACATAATATACTTTGGTATTAATATCAGACATGATCAGCTCTGAGATCACTTTCATATCACGGCCCAAAGCTGTGTTAGGGTAGGTTTCCTTTGACTTATACGTTTTAAACTGCTGTTGTATGTAGGTAGCGGAAGAAATGGTTTCCGCCATGGTTTTGTACAGGTAATCTACATTGTTATGCTCCTCATCATGTGCGTTATGTGCATTCAGCAGGTCTTTGAAATAGCTGCCATTGCTGGTGTTGTACAAGCGGTTAGGGTCTGTAAAGGCCAGGCCTTTGGCGCTTTCTCCTTTCATGGCCAGGCTAAGCGTATCATCTATTTCCAGCGCCTGTGTAGGTTTATCACAACCTTTGCATTGCGCATCCAGGTAGCGGCCTATCCAGCCGGTGTTCCAGAAATCTTTTGATTCACTACCGGTATGCCAGATGTCCATAGAGCGGAAATGGCTGCGGTCAGGATTGGGATAACCTACGCTATTCAGAATGCCCATGGAGCCATCATCATACAAAGATTTTAAACCGGTAAAGGAAGGGTGCAGGCCCCAATCATCATTTAATGATAATGCCGCTTCCCGTTTAATACCCAGGGCAGGCCGCATTTTATAGTATATATCATTCCGGTAAGGGATCACCGTATTCAAACCATCATTACCGCCGGAGAGCTGTATCACTACCAGCACCTTATTACCGGGCGGCACCAACTGTCCTTTTTCAAATGCTTTCAGGAATTTGGGCATCAATGTAGCGGCCGAAGCCAGTGAACCTACCTGTAAAAAACGACGACGGTTTAATATTAACATGTACTAAATTATTTATGATCCAAGATCAGCAAAGCTGGTATTCCGGTGTGCTCATCACATCGATGGTCACGGTTTTAATGTAGTTTTCGCGAGTGCTGCTATCGGCATATTTATCCAGCAAGGGTTTGCTGGCGCCGCTGTTCTTCACCAGCAGGGCGCCGGCAATTTCATCGGCCAGCCGCTCACGTGGAATATCTTTATGCTCCTGCACATATGCGTCCCAGTTAATGGTTGCATTTACGCGGCGTGCATACAGCTTGCGCAGGGAGTCATTTAATTCCAGTGTCATTTTGTAGTTCTGCCCTTCGCCCATTTCCGGTGTAATATCTTTTGGCTGTGTTCTTAGCTCCTGCGAGTACAGGATCACCTGCGGCATACGCAGCCGGAACATCAGGCTGGAGCTGTCTATCCAGCTACGACCGCCCGGCCAGCCTGCTACATTAGGCGGGTAAAATAATTGCTGCCCCAGTATACCCTGGAATAATAACATCACCTCTTCTTTTTCAAACTGCATGGGAATGCTGCGGCGCAAGCCTACCAGCAGCTCCACCGGTGATTTTATGCGGTTGCCAATATGCTGTTCATTATAAAACCAGTCGGCCATAAATATTTCCCGCATCAGGGATTTAATATCGTAACCGGAATGGTAGAATTTATCGGCCAGCATAGCTACTTTGGCATCATCCACTGTTGTTTCATTTACAAAAAAGCGGTAGATCTTTGCAGTGATGTAATGTGCGGTTTGTTTGTTATCCAGCAATATCTTCAGCATATCATCGCCGTTAAAGTTGCCGCGTTTGCCCAGCACCTCTTTTTCACCATCGTCGTGTATACGTTCCCGGAATACAAACTGGCCGCTGCCATCAAAACCCCAGCCGGTAAAGGCCCTGGCAGCTTCCTTAATATCTTTTTCCGTATAATTACCGCGGCCCATGGTAAAAAGCTCCATTACTTCGCGGGCAAAATTTTCGTTGGGATGTTGTTTACGGTTCTGCTGGTTATTCAGGAAGCTTAACATGGCAGGTGTTTTAGACACTGCGCTTAACAGCTCTCCAAAATTACCCAGTGCATTTTCTCTTATTACCTGTAACAGCTGCTGGTTATACAGCACGTTCTGTGTGCGGCAGGCAAAATGCCCATGCCAGAACAACGACATTTTTTCGCGCAGCGGATGCTCGCTATTTATCATAACATGTGTCCAGGCTATGTTAAGGTCCTTTACGCCCTGCCGGTTCATTTGCCGCATTTGTTTGCGCTGCTCCTCGTTCATGTCCTTTACTTTCCGGTAATCCGGCAGCTCAGATCCGCTGATCACAGCTACAGCATCCAGTGTATCTTTTTTACCGATCAGTATTTTATTCACGATCTCTTTACGGCGTTTATCCGTCCACTTTGTAATAACGGGTAGCGGTTCTCCAAAGCCGGCGCGCCAGGCCAGGTGTTGTAGCTGTAGTTTTTCGGATACCGGGGGCATACGCAAAATAGGTTTCCAGGTAAGACAATAAATTCTAAACAGGGTTTAATGGGTCTAATGTTAAGTTTAAACCGGTTTAGCTATGGGTCTTTATTATTAGCTGATGAGATGTTATTGCTTTAACAAGATACGGTCCTGAGAATGAATAGTCAAGGCAATTACCTGAACCGCCAAACGGGAAAACATTCCCCTGCCTTAAAATGATCCTGCGTAGCAGGCAGCTCCATAAAAGCATCTGCAGTTAATAAAGCGGGCAGATCACCGGAGTTATTATAATTGTGCGGGATAGCTTTTAACTCACCAGTGGATTGCGGTAACAGCTGTACCGGTAAAAAGTAGGTAAGCGGTTTATTAAACGTTACATCCTGCCCTAATACCGCATAGGGCGCAGGCGGTACCTGGTACCCCATACAAGCCAGCAGCCAGGGTTGCACGTACCTGTAATAACACATAAATCCTGAAACCGGGTTACCGGGTAATGCAAACACTACCGGCCCATCCTTAAAAAGCCCGAACAGGAAGGGTTTGCCGGGGCGCTGCCCCACTTTATGAAAAATGCGCTGCATACCCATTTCTTCCAGTATTACCGGCAAATGATCATACTTACCGGCTGATACTGCGCCGGAGCAGATCCATACATCCACATTCCGCAGGGATTCAAATAATTGCTGTATAGCAGGTTTATGATCAACCACATGATGAATAGTGGCTGTAATGCCCAGCCCCTGCAGGGAAGCTGCCAGGCTGTATACGTTGGACATGCGGATCTGGTGCGGGGCCGGGGTAGCGGTTACCTCCACCAGCTCATCACCCGTAGCGATCACTGCCACACGGGGCAGACGGCCTACACTCACCTCATATTTGCCTACTGTAGCCAGCACGCCTGCTTCCGCAGGGGTAATGCGGGCGCCGGGTTTTATAAGGGTTTTGCCGGCTGCGCCATCCGCACCTTCCCAGTGGATATTCTGATTTTTTTGTACCGGCTGGGTAATGGCAAAACGTTTAAAACCTTCATGCTCCGATGCCTGCAGGTGCTCATACGGTACCACAGTATCCGTAAGCTCCGGTATTACGGCACCGGTCATTACCTCCAGGCAGTTAGCCATGTTGCTCAGCTGTTTACGCGGCACACCGGCGGCCTGAATATCCTCTACCCCAAAAATAGTTTGCCCTTTGCCATAACTTTCTGCAAAGTTGATGGCAATACCGTCCATAGTAGCACGGTCAAAGGGCGGGAACGGCCTGTCGGCCAGCACCGGCTCCCGCAATACCCTGCCGGTAGCTGCCGTAAAAGACAGCTGCTCTGTACCAAAATCGCGCACTGTATTCATAACAGCTGCATAAGCAGTAGATACATCTAACAGCATTGTAGTAACTTTGGGTGAAGAATTAGCCGTTTTGTAAATTTATTCTTTTATGTCTAATACATCAAGCACTTCCTCTTTCTCGCACCTGGATGAGCAAAACAGGCCGGCCATGGTAGACATCAGTGACAAAAGCAGCACTATTCGTGTAGCCATTGCCGAGAGCCGGGTATATCTGCCGGAAATTATCCGTAAGGAATTTAATGGCGGCGACATTAATACCCGCAAGGGCGCTGTGTTCCAGACCGCCATCATTGCAGGTATTATGGGTGCAAAAAAAACGCCGGAGCTGATACCTTTATGCCATACCCTGCTGCTGGATAATTGCAGCGTGGATATTCAGCTGGTAAATGAAGAAGCCGTGATCCGCTGCACCGTTAAAACCACCGGCAAAACAGGGGTGGAGATGGAAGCGCTCACCGGCGCCACTGTAGCGGCGCTCACGGTGTATGATATGTGTAAGGCCTTTACGCATGAGATGATCATCCGGCAAACCAGGTTGATCAGTAAAACAGGTGGTAAACAGGATGTAGTAGTGGAGTAAAACAAATATAATGGCAGTTGCTTTAAAAGGATTGATATTATGCGGCGGGTACAGCACCCGCATGCAGCAGGATAAAAGCCGGATCGCTTACCATGGTATGCCGCAATGGTTATACCTGCACAGCTTATTAAGCAAGGTGGTGCCGGAAGTATATATTTCCTGCCGCCCGGATCAGCAGGAGATCTTTGCAGGCGCTGCGCCGCTGATCACAGACAGTGTTACCATAGGCGGCCCGGCAGCAGGTTTGCTCAGCGCGTACGCTGCTTTCCCTGATACGGCCTGGCTGGTGCTGGCCTGCGATCTGCCCCTTATCAGCCAGCAAAGCCTGGATCACCTGGCCACCATGCGCGATCCGCAAAAAGCAGCCACGGCCTTTAACAGCCCGGTGAATCATTTACCGGAACCGGTGATCGCCATCTGGGAGCCCCGCGGCCTGCAGGTTTTACAGGAAAGCGTAGCTAATGGAAAACAATGTCCCCGCAAAGCCTTGTTACAAACAGATATACAAGTGTTGGAAAATCCCTATGCAGTAGAGCAGTTTAATGCCAATACCCCCGGGGAGATGGAGGAAGCGTTAAAAAGAATTATCTAATATGCAGATGTGCAAATACTTAATATAAAGCCCATCCATCTGCACATATGCATATTTTTGCACATCTGCAAATTCTCACGGGTGTGCCGCTACCCAAACCTCTCCATCTTCAAAATATTCTTTTTTCCAGATAGGCACGGTGTCTTTTAAAGTATCAATAGCATACTGGCAGGCTTCAAAAGCTGCTGCCCGGTGAGGCGCCGCAGCCGCAATCACCACCACCGTATCACCCGGTAATTTATTGCCGCTTACATGTAAAATGGCGATCTTCTTAATGCCCATTGCAGCACGGGTATGCGCTGCAATTTTTTCCAGCTCCAGCAGGGCCATCGGGGCATAACATTCAAAAAAGAGCTGGCGTACCGGTTTGCCTTTGGTTTCATTACGCACATTACCCACAAACACCGCCACCCCGCCGGAATCCGGCGATTGTACAAAGTCCAGGGCTTCCTGCACTGTGATATTTTCTTTTATATCAATCCAAACATCCATATATCATCCTCCGCTTACAGGGGGTATCACTGCTATTTCATCACCGGGTTGCAGGGCTGCATCATCCGTTGCATATACCTTGTTCACCGCTATCATGCAGGACTTCAGCTCCCGCAGCCGCGGGTACTGCTGGTACAGGTGCTCTTTAAGCGCCGCTACCTTTGCTACCGGCGCATCTACCTGTATAACCGGCGCGCCTGCAATATCCTTTGCTATACCAAATAATAAAATTTTCATGCCTTTCACTTCAATGGCCAGGCGCTGTTTAATACCAGCATCCCAGCCTACTTGCAAATTATTGCTTTAAAACTACAATATACCCTGCATAAAGTGTTAATTTTGGATAGTTCCAATATTGAATTTATGAAGATAAGGATCAGGGGTAACAGCATCCGGTACCGGCTGGATAAACAGGACATCGCCGCCCTGGAGCAAACCGGTAAGGTAGAAGAGGAAACCAGGATCGGCGCCGGGGCCCTGCACTTTTGTATAAAAGCAAAAGACAGCCCGGAAGCCAGGATCAAGCTGGAAGCACAGGCCGTGCACCTTTCCCTGCCACTGGCGCAGGTGCAGCAATGGATACAAACGGAGCAGGTGGGTATTGACCAGGAGATTGCCAACCCGGACGGTTCTATATTAAAGATAGTGGTGGAAAAGGATTTTAAATGCCTTACCACCCGTGATGAGGATGATAGCCAGGCCTTTGATAATCCACTGGCAGCGCACAATTGTTAAACATGCTTACGGATACACATAACCGGGTAATTAATTACGTTAGGCTGGCTGTTACTGACCGTTGCAACCTGCGCTGCAGCTATTGTATGCCGGAACACATGCAGTTCCTGCAAAGGAAAGAGCTGCTTTCCTACGATGAGATCCTGCGCCTCATGCAGCTGCTGTCCGGCCAGGGCATCAACAAAGTACGTATTACCGGCGGCGAGCCTTTTTTGCGGAAAGACCTGCTGCACCTGCTGGAACAGCTGGTGCAAATGCCTGGCATAGACCGGGTATCCATTACTACCAATGGCGTGCTTACCCGCTCTTTTATCCCCGCCCTGCTGGACTTAGGCATCCGTCACATAAACCTGAGCCTGGATACCCTGCAGCGCGATAAGTTTAAACGTATTACCTACCGCGATGAGTTCAACGCCGTGATGGATACCCTGCAAGCCCTGCTGGCGCACAACATGAGCGTAAAAATAAATACCGTGGTAATGGATGGGGTAAATACCGATGAGCTGCTGGACTTTGCCTCGCTTACCAAAGACCATCCTGTATCTGTACGTTTTATTGAAGAAATGCCATTTAACGGCCATGGCAAAGCATTTTCCGGCATTAAGTGGAACTTTGAGCATATACTGGATACCTTACGCAGCACTTACCCCTTACAAAAACTGCCGGATGCACCGCATACTACTGCCCTTAACTATCATATAACCGGCCACCAGGGCCATATTGGTGTAATACCTGCTTACAGCCGTACTTTTTGCGGCAGCTGCAACCGCATCCGGGTTACCCCTACCGGCGGCTTAAAAACCTGCCTGTATGGGAAAGATGATCTTAATGTGCGGGATCTTATACGTGGCGGCGCACCGGACGATTTTTTGCTGCAGCGTATACAGGACGCTATTCATCATCGTTTTTTAAATGGGTTTGAAGCGGAAGAAGCCAATGAAAAGATGGCGAGTATGTCAACGATAGGGGGTTAAATGCTGTTAGCGTAAACGCTTGGCTGCTGGTTTGCCTTTCGCTATTTTTTTATTCCTTTCGATAGTCAGATCATATTCATTTTGTAGCTGTAGCCAAAACTCTGCATCAATATCCAGTACCTCTTCCAGTTTAATTGCCAGTACAGCTGTAAAATGCCGTTTACCGGCAAACAGCTCGCTTAAATGCTGTGGTAGTAATTCGATCTTGGCAGCAAACTCCTTCTTTATTAAGCCACGGGCTTCAATTTCATCTCTTAATACCTCACCAGGATGAATAGCTATCCTGGAATGGATAGGCTGTCCGTTCTTCCCCAACACTATATTTTCATTATACATATTATGCATGTCGTTAATGATAATCTTCCAAAGAATATATTTCTATCGTTTCTACCATAATGCGCACTTTTAATCCCTTTTTCACCACCTTAAAAACAAGCCGGTATTGATCGTTTACCCTTACCGAATGATGCCCTTTGAGACCACGCTTTAATGCTTCAAAATGAAGGCTTCTCAATTTGGTCAGTAACATGGTATTAGGCGCCCTTTTTAAGATAATCACTGTTTTTACAAATGCCTTTACGATAGCTTGTCCATAGCGGGGCTTGCCTGTTTCTTTGCCGGTCCTGAAAATATCTTCCAGTTCCTGGTTCTTAAAAACAATTTCCATTGTAATACCCAGATAAAGTTAACAAAAAACCAAGAATTACCAAAAAATGGTAATAATAATTACCAAAAACCGGTAACCCCTACAGGGTTAAAAAATCAACCTCTATAATATGTTATCTGGAAGAATTAATGAGTTAACCCCTTATTAACATCCCTGCATACAATATCAATACAGCCCTAATCCCCTCTACCCACATCAATAAACCCCCATCTCCTCATCTATCTCCTGCGCCCACGCATGTATTCCGCCTTCTACGTTATACACCGTTTGAAAACCGGCTTCCACCAGCTGTTTGGCCACCATTAAGCTACGCATGCCATGATGGCAAAGCACTGCTACCGGCACCTGCGGCTGCAGCTGCGGTAATGCTCTTAACACGGTACGCATAGGAATAAGCTGTGCCTGCGGAATATGACAGATCTCCCATTCATCAGGTTCCCGCACATCCAGCAATTGCAGCGGGGTACCGGCATCCAGCCACTGCTGCAGCTCCTGCACCTGCATGCTTTGTACCGTACCGGTAGCGCATACGCCCTGCTCATAATCATCCAGCAAGGTGCTGATGTCATGATTGCCCGGCACGGGTTTCACCTCAAAAATATGATGGGTATTATACAAGGTATCAATAGTTAATAGCTGGTTGGCCAGCGGCTCGCCAATACCACAGATCACCTTTACCGCTTCATTGGCCTGGTAGCAGCCAATAATACCGGGCAGCACGCCCAGCACGCCAATGTCGCTGCAATTCAGCATTTCACCGGCCTGCGGCGCTTCGGGGAACAGGCAGCGGTACGTAGCGCTGCCTTTGTAATTGAATACGCTCACCTGCCCTTCATATTTGTAAATGGCGCCGTATATAAACGGCTTTTGCAGTATTACACAGGCATCATTCACCAGGTAGCGGGTACCAAAATTATCCGTGCAATCCACTACTACATCATACGGTGTTATGATGGCTAACGCATTCTCCGGTGTTAAAAAGGAAGGATGTTGTACAAATGTTACTTCAGGATTCAGCTGCTGTAAGCGCTTAACAGCGGTTTCCAGCTTGGGTTTGCCTTCATCCTGCGTGGTGTATATCACCTGCCGCTGCAGGTTGGTGATGGACACATTATCCTGCTCTGCAATACCCAGTTTTCCTATACCCATGGCCGTTAGGTATTGCAGTACAGGTACGCCCAAACCACCGGCCCCTACTACCAGCACACTGGCTTTTCCCAACAACTGTTGCTTCTCTGCGCCAAAGCCTTCCAGCCTTAGCTGGCGGTCATATCGTTGCATCTCACTGTTTTAAGGTTATAAAGATACGATACAAACTGCTATCCGTAACCGCGTGTTCCGGCAGGGCATGTTCATTAATGTAGCGCACACGGTTGTCAAGGTCAGGGTGGCTGCTTAGCCATTCCGATGGCTGCAGCCCGCTTTCCTGCTTTAATGTGTTGAACAGCCATTGGAATCCGCGCGCATCAATATGCCGGACCTGTAACAGCTCCAGCCCGTGCAGGTCTGCTTCTTTTTCCAGGCGGCGGGAATACTGCAGGCTTTTCAGGCTGTTGGCATTTTCCACTACCACAGCCCCGGCGCCGCTCATGTCCCCAAAGATCAGCGACATAAACATATAAGTGCCCATGCTGCGGAAGATGGTTTTGGTAGTATGTTTCAGCTCCACATGCGAGTATTCGTGGGAAAGCAGGGCTGCCAGCTCCTCATAATGTTTCATTTGTTTCAGCAGCTGGTCATACACAATAATATGGCCGCCCGGCAGCGCAAATGCATTGGTTTCTTTTTGCTGCACCACCGTGATCTGTACGGCATAATTGGAATGTATATGCAGCTGATCAAAAAATTCATTTACCAGCCGGGTAGCTGCCGTATCCTCATGGTATTGCTGCATCAGCGCATCATAGCTGCTTTGCCCCAGCTTTTCTTCATAGCTCACCGGGATGTTGTTGGCAATACGCACCGCCACAAAAGGAATGAACCAGAAGTACACCAGCGCTATCAATCCCACTACCACCAAAAAAGAAATACCTACAATGGTACGTCCGCGGTTGGCAAAAACCCGCGGGCCTTTTTTGTGCTGCAGGTTAAAAGCCACTGCATCCGCAAAGGTGAGGGATGATACTGTAATGCGCTGCAAAGGATAACCGGGGTACTCCAATGTGTTGGCTGCAGGGCGTTTTACCTGGTCCCAGAACCAGTGTATCTGGCGCAGCCCGCCCTGCGCATCTTTTATCTCAATGGTAATTTGTTTGGCCGTTAATGTAATAGCAGCATCCACGCTGCTATCTGTTTGTGCATTGTAATATTTCCCCGTATAGGTTTGCATTTATTTCACCGTTTTACACATCATGATCAGATCCACAAACGTACCATCCGGCTGCCAGATGGCCTGTGGCTGCCGACCGTATTCTGTAAAATCAAAGTTGCGGTATAGCTGTATGGCCTTTTCATTATTGGCCAGTACATTAAAATGAATAATGATGATCTCCGGGTGCTGAACGGCCCAGCGCATCATAGCAGTCATTAAACGGCGGCCTATGCCCAGGTTCCAGTAAGCATGCTGCACTGCAATCCCAAATTCACCCAAATGCCGTTGTTTGTGGAAAGACGATTGTTTTACGGTTACAGATCCTACGATCTGCCCGCCCACTTCCGCCAGCAGCAGCAGGTGCCGGCTGTTATCCCCGAAAGATTGAATAAAGCTCCGTTCTGATGCCAGGTTCATGGCCTGCGCTTCTGTAAGTGTGTTCAACAGGAAATCCGTTTCCTTCGTGGTTTGACGGTAGCAGTCCAGCAGCGCTGGTGCATCTTCGGGTTTGGCCGGCCGTATCCACAGCTCCTGCCCATTGGGTAAAAAGTGATGCATGCCTGTAAAGTATTAAAAAAAAGCGTACTGAGGAGAAGAGAAAATGAGCTTTTCAACAAACTCTATTTGAGCCGTACAACAAAGCACGACAAGCGGAAAATATTTATCTTTAGGTTCAATTGTAATAACGATGGCTTCATCAACCCGTATCATGTATTCCTGTTACGCGCATCAGACCCGCGAAAATGAATCCTTTGTGGCAGAACATGTGATGACGCATATCCTGGCCGGCAGCATGACCTTCCGGACCTCCGGCACACCCATGGTATGCGAAGCAGGCGATACCCTGCTTATTAAAAGGAACCAGCTTACCAAGGTAATGAAACGCCCGCCGGCCAGTGGCGGGGAGTTTAAGTCCATCAGCATTTTCTTTAACCAGGATACTTTACGCAATTTCAGCGTGGAGTATCACATAACAGCCGATAGCCTCTACGAAGGCCCCGGCATTATTAAGCTGCCCCATGATGCGCTGAGCAGCACCTACATGGCCTCTATTGCGCCCTATCTGAATACGGATGCTGCTAATACAGAGATGCTCACCACGCTCAAAGCCAAGGAAGCGCTGCTCATCCTGCTAAGGATAAACCCGCAGTTAAAAAACCTGCTGTTTGATTTCAGTGAGCCGGGTAAAATAGACCTGGAAGCCTACATGAACAAACACTTTAATTTTAATGTGGAAATGAAACGTTTTGCCTACCTCACGGGCAGAAGCCTGGCCACTTTTAAAAGGGATTTTGTAAAGATCTTCCATACATCTCCCAACCGCTGGCTGCAGCAGAAACGGTTAAAGGAAGCTTATTACCTGATTAAAGAAAAAGGTAAAAAACCATCGGATGTGTATATGGAAGTAGGGATTGAAGATCTCTCCCATTTTTCCTTTGCTTTTAAAAAAACATTTGGCACACCGCCTTCCTTAGTATAACCTTATGCGTTAGCTGATCTTTTCTGCGCCAAAGTATTGTTGTAATACCGGCGGAATGTGAATACCGTCTGCAGCCTGGTTATTTTCCAGCAAACAGGCCAGTATACGCGGAAGCGCCAGGGAGCTGCCGTTGAGCGTATGCACCAGCTGCGGTTTGCCGCCGCTGTCTTTGAAACGTATTTTCATACGGTTAGCCTGGTAAGCTTCAAAGTTAGATACAGAGCTTACTTCCAGCCACTTTTGCTGCGCGGCGCTGTACACTTCAAAATCATAGGTAAGGTCAGGAGAAGAGCCCATATCGCCACCACAAAGCCTTAAGACCCGGTAGGGCAGCTGCAATGCCTGTATAAGGCCCTCTACATGCGCCACCATTTCTTCCAGCACCTCGTAAGACTTTTCAGGATGTACCAGCTGCACCACTTCCACTTTATCAAACTGGTGCACGCGGTTCAAACCCCGTACGTCCTTACCATAAGAACCGGCTTCCCGGCGGAAACAGGGGGTATAGGCCGTCATCTTTATGGGCAGGTCGCTATCCTTTAAAATTTCATCGCGGTAAATGTTAGTTACCGGTACTTCAGCAGTAGGTATCAGGTACAGCTTGTCTTCGCCTACAAAATACATTTGCCCTTCCTTATCAGGCAGCTGCCCGGTACCGTAGGCGCTATCTGCATTTACCAGGTGCGGGGGCATATATTCCATATACCCTTTGCTGGTATTATAATCCAGGAAATATTGGATGAGCGCGCGTTGCATACGGGCGCCTTTATTTTTATATACAGGAAAACCGCTGCCGGTGATCTTGTTGCCCAGCTCAAAATCTATGAGGTCGTATTTTTTTGCAAGGTCCCAATGGGGTACGGCTTCTGCAGCCAGGGCCGGTTTAGCGCCACCAGCGCGTACTTCCACATTTTCTTCCGGCGTTCTGCCGGGAGGTACGCTTGCAGCCGGTAAATTAGGCAGCTTGATCAGCGTATCATGCAGCAGCTTTTCAGTTTCGTTCAGCTGCTCCGTAAGCGGTTGCTGCTGCTGTTTCAGATCAGCCACCGTAGCTTTCCGTTGTTCCGCTTCTTCTTTCTGCCCGCCCTTCATCAGTTTTCCGATCTCGTCTGAAGCGATCTTGATCTTGGCCTGTGTTTCATCATAGGCCAGGGTTAATTGTTTACGCTTATCATCCAGCGCCAGCACCTCCTCTATTAAACCCAGTTCCTTAAACTGTTTGAGGGCCAGCCGCTCTAATACTAATTCCTTGTTTTGACGAATGAACGGAACCTGTAACATTTTATATCAGTATAAATTTTGTCAAAGATAAATAAACCTAACTCAAATACTTTCCCACGATCGGCACTCTCCGGCCTACGCCAAATGCCTTGGACGATACACGGATAATAGGGCAGAACTGGTTACGCTTGTATTCATTGGTGTTCACCAGCTTCAGCGTACGGTCTACCAGCGCGGTATCAAAGCCCAGGGAAATAATTTCACGGGGGCCCTGCCGCCGCTCAATGTACTGGTACAGGATGCGGTCCAGGATGCTGTAATCCGGCAGGCTGTCACTGTCCTTCTGGTTGGGCCGCAGCTCTGCCGACGGGGCTTTGTCAATAATATTGGCCGGTATAATTTCCCGGTCGCGGTTAATATACCGCGCCAGCGCATACACCTGCATTTTGTATACATCGCCCAGCACAGAAAGGCCGCCGGCCATATCGCCGTACAAGGTACCGTAACCGGTGCTCAGCTCACTTTTATTGGAAGTGTTCAATAAAATATATCCGAATTTGTTAGAAAGGGCCATCAGCAAATTACCTCTTATGCGCGACTGCAAATTTTCTTCCGCCAAACTAAAGGGCAATCCCTTAAAATGCGGTTCCAGCGTGTTTAAAAAGCTTTCGTAAATATCGCTGATGCGGATGATATCATGTGGATTGTCTAAATTCTTTGACAGCGCCACCGCATCATCCACAGAATGCTCGGTAGAGTAAGGCGATGGCAGCAGGATAGCCCGTACATTATCCTTGCCCAAGGCTTCGCAGGCAATGGCCAGGGTAACGGCGCTGTCTATACCGCCGGATGATCCCAGGATGGCTTTGGTAAAACCCATCTTGCCAAAATAATCGCGGATGCCCAGCACCAGCGCCTGGTAAATACGGTCTATATTATAATCAAAAACCAATTCTTTAACAGGCGTGTGTGCTACCACCGGCGCGGGTTTGGTGGATTGCAGCAGCTCATCCAGCTCCAGGGTGTAGCCGGCTTCCTCGAAATAAGGCAGCTCTTTTACAATATTACCCTGCGCATCAAACACCAGGGAGCCGCCGTCAAACACGATCTCTGTTTGTGATCCCACGGTACAGCTATACAGCATGGGCAGCTTATATTTCATCACATTAGCGCGGATAATTTCTTTACGGTCCTGGTCATGATCATAATCAAAAGGACTTGCGGAAATATTGATCATTACATCCGGCTGCTGCAGTATGAGCTGGTCCATGGGGCAAATGCGGTACAGCGGGTTATCGCCCAGGTTCCAGATATCTTCACAAATGGTAACCGCCAGCTTTTTACCTTTAAAGGGAATTACATTCCACTCATAGGCCGGCTCAAAATAGCGGTATTCATCAAACACATCGTAGGTAGGCAGCAGCGTTTTATGCACCACCTGTTTTACTTCCCCTTCATACAGGAACCAGGCTGCATTAAAAAGGTCCTTCCCTTCCAGCTGTGGATTACGGCAGGGTGCACCTACTATAACGGCTATACGGTCTGTATAGGCTTTAATAGTATCTATAGCAGCGTAACACTTGTTAATGAAATCTTCAAACTCCAAAAAATCACGCGGCGGGTACCCACATACACATAACTCTGAAAACACCACCAGGTCTGCTTCCTGGGCAATGGCATCCTGTATTCCGCTAATGATCTTTTCCGTATTCAGCTCAAAATTACCGATGTGGTAATTCTGCTGCGCCAGTACAATCTTCATAAATATGATTTACGATCTAACATCTAAAATTAAAAATACATGCCTAAGCGTAATGCAAAGCTGTTCATATTCACCTTACCATCATCCCACTTGCTATTGCGTGTTACATCTACAAACCCGTTCTGGAAGGTAAGTCCTGCCACGGCAGCCAGCCGCTCTCCCAGCGGGTATTCAATACCTGCTCCCAATAACATGCCGGCATTAATAGGTGTCAGGGAGCCCAGCACATTTTCTTTTTCGTAGCGCTGGTCCAGGCTGATCACATCGGCCCGGCCCCGGATGGGAAAACCCAGGTAGGTACCAAACTGCCCCCAGAAACCAATACCGTTGTAAGCCGTGGTTTTCAGCTTAATGGTAGCCGGTATTTCAATGTGCTGCAATTTCATCGTGTATTCCGCAGGGTTGGCGTTAAAACGTTCCAGGCCCTTGCCAGCGTCGTATTTAAGGGTGCTGCCGCCCATGCTGATCTGCAGGCCGGTAGCAAAAGCATAATTTCCTTCATCATTCAGTAAAAAATCCACCATCAGGCCGTAGCTCAGTCCCAGGCGGCTGCTGGTACGGTTGGTGCCCGCATCCTGCGGTTTTAGTACGGATATAACCGGGTCCAGCTTAAAACCCAGCCGTACCCTTTCCATGGAAAACCTGCGCTGTGCCTGGCTGTTGAGGCCCAATACCAATAATAACACGATCCAAACGCTGTGCTTCATATAATATTTGGATTTTAGATTATAGATTTATGATTTTAGATTAAGGGCTTAGCGCCGGGCAAATCTAAAATCGTAAATCTAAAATCGTAATTTAAACCGATGCAAAGGTACATTAATAAAACTTCGTGTTTATACGGACCGGCCCTGTTGCTGCTGGTAGTGTTCTCCGCCTGCTCCTCCCGCAAAAAGGCGCCGGATGTAAGCCATATACCGGTAACCGTTAGTATTGCCCGGTTTGATGAGGACCTTGTAAAAATAGACACCAACCAGGTGGCGCCCGGCCTGCAGCAGCTGTACAGCCGTTACCCGCTGTTCCTGCCCACTTATGTGCAGCATATTATGGGGTTTGGCGCCTTTGCAGACAGCAGCCGCCATATTCCACAGCAAATGCGCCTGTTGCTGACCAATAAGGATTTCCGCTACCTGCAGCAGGCCGTGCAAACCAAGTTCCCGGACCTGCACTGGCTGGAGCAGGACCTGGCACAGGGCTTCCGGTACATGAAATATTACTTTCCGCAATTTAAGGTGCCAAAGGTAGTTACCTTTATTTCCGCCATTGGTAACTATGGCGCCGTAACGGTAGATACTTTGCTGGGTGTGGGTTTGGATATGTACATGGGCAGCGATTTCCCGATATATGCTAACCTGCCCGATTACCCGGAGTACATGGTGCGCCGTTTTTCCAAAGAATATATTACCACCAACAGCATGCAGGCCATTACGCAGAACATGTTCCCGCAAGCCGGCGCTAATGCCAAGCTGGTAGAGCAGCTGGTAGCAGCCGGCAAACAGCAGTACTTCCTGGAACAGGTATTGCCGGAAACACCGGATACTATACGTATGGGCTACACGAAACAACAGCTGAAATGGTGTAATGATAATGAGCAAATGATCTGGCAATACTTTATTCAGAACGAGCTGTTATATAAAACCGACTGGCAGGAAGCTATGCACTTTATGGGCGACGGCCCTGCCACGCAAGGCATGCCGGAAGGCTCCCCCGGCCGTATCGGCTACTTTGTGGGAAGGCAGATCGTACGTAAATACATGGAAAGGCATCCTGAAGTAAGCTTACAGCAATTAATGGAAAATAAAGACCTGATGGGAGTGTTTAGTGAATCGAAGTATAGACCGAAGAGGTAATGCTAAACGCTGAATGCTTAACGCTGAACGCTCAAAACATAAAACATAATACCCAAAGCAAAACACGATCAGCGTTAAGCGTTTGGCATTAAGCATTAAGCGTTCGTAATTAATTCAGCTTAAACGGTACTACCATCTGGAACTCAGGGATCTTTACCTCAAACAGTTTTTTGTTGAGCTGATTTTCCATTTGATAAGTTCCATACATTTTGCCGATCTCTGTGCGAAGGTTGGAGCCGGATACATATTGGTAGCTTTCTGAGGGGGCCAGTAAAGGCTGCACGCCTACTACGCCCTCTCCTTCTACCTCGCGGTGGGTACCGTTGGAATCAATGATGTACCAATGACGGCGCAGGAGCTTGATGGGGAAGGTGTTATTGTTCTCAATGGTGATCCGGTAAGCAAACATGTATTCACTTCCAACTGGGTTGGAATAATCAGGTTGGTAGAATGTCTCCACACTGATCGTGATACCTTCTGTTACCTTCTTTACCATAAGAGCCGTTCCTTTAACGTAAAAATAAGGAAAATTAATCCAGCAGGAAATAAATTTATATGCTATTTAAACAGACTTTAACCGGGCTTTAACAGTCTGTAGCAGGGGTTGCCGCTTACTAATTGTAAGCGCCTCATACTCATAGCAGGTCCGCTCCGGGCCAACAAAAACACCGCCTTTCACTTCGTATAGCCCTACACTAACTGCTAACGGCTAACTACTCAATCTCCACTCCCGCTAACATCCCCTCGTCTTTTTCTGCCAGCCGGGCCTCCACCTCAAACCGGTTATTATAATAGCCACGGCGCCGGTACTCCAGCAGGTACAGCCACAGAAAGCGCCAGAAACCATAACTGCGGAATTGCCGCACATGGCACACCTCATGCCGCAGCCAGGCCACATCTGCCAGAAAAGCCTGCCGGTTCACCCCATGCAGGTGAATGGTACGGCCCAGTACCATAGCTAACCGGGCGCTGTCCATTTTACGGGCAGCACGCCCGGCCAGCCAGGAACGCTCTTTAATACGACAAATTATTTTTTCCAATCCCTTTTACCAAATAGCGAAAATCTCCGTGAAATATTGAAACCCCAACGGAACTGCCCCTGTAGCCAGGATGACTTGGTTTCACCAATGAACTGGTTTTCCAGTATAGCCGTTGAGTTAGTAAAGTTAACACTAAACACGTGACCACCGGTTTCTATTTCCAGCCCCGCACCCAGCGGGTTATAGAACTTCACACCCAGGGATTTGTAATAATCCTTGCTGGCCTGGTTGCGGAAGGGATAATAGTATTCTGCAATGAAAGCCAGTCTTTTAGACAGCTTGATACGGCCGCTGCCGCCCAGCGCAAACATATCATTCATATCCATATAACCCACCCGGTTGCGGTGAATGTAGGTAGGCGACAGGGTAAGGGATACCAGGTCCGCAAACTTCCGGGCAATGATCACCTGGCCTACGTAGGTCATACGGTCCGTAAATTCATCAAAATGGCTGGCAGAGGTCAGCGCATCGTTAGAGGTCATGGTGCTTACCGTAACATTACCAAACAGAGATACTGATACCGGGATATGGTTATCCGTAGTTTGTTTCAGCAAACGGTATTTAGCCAATCCTTCAAAGATCTGCGACAGGTCGCCGGAGCCTTTGGCACGGCTGATGCCCACCATCAGGTCATCTGAAATACCATATTCAAACGCAATGCGTATATCCGTAGAGTTATCCAGTCCAAAAGCAGTTTTACCGCCGCCAAATTCGCCGCCGGCATCGCCGAAACGGTGCGCCACCCTGAAATCCAGCTCATGTTTCTTCAGCGTTTCATTGGAATGGCCCATAATAATACGGGTAGATTTAAAAGTACCGATCACCGGTTTGTGACCAGTAGAATCCTCGAACATTTTGCTCAGGTCGTCCTGTGCGCGGCATACCATGCTTAAGCTACAGCAGGCAAATAATAGCGGTAAAATTCTCATAATATAATTTGTGATGGTTGTACTAGGTGTTATTATTGGTTGTTCAGATACCAGGGAAACTTTTTTTACGGCCGATGGCTATACGGCCATTACGCACATATAGCCATTGAGCCGGTAACCGTTGCAGGCTATTTGCCGGATGCAGCATAGGTTGCATTTACCGTTACTTCTACTACTTCAGCAATGTTCTTTATTACCAGCGTCGGTATCTTGATCTTATGATCTTCCAGGCGGACATTAAATTTAGACAGGGTAGTGACCTTACCATTCTGTACGGTGATGGTGGCTTTTTCCTTATAGGTTTTATCCACACCGTGCAGGGATAGAACACCCTCCACCGTTACATCGTAAGTGCCGTCCTTAGTGATGTCTACCGGGCTGGAAAATTTCCCCTTATACTCTGCATAGGGATATTTTTCTGTTTCCAGGTAGTTCTCATTAAAGTGCTCCTCCATCAGTTTTTTCCTGAACTTGAAAGAGCTTACCGGCACCTTGAAATACACCGCGCCTGTTTTGGCGTTGATGGCAGATACCCCTTTGTCTGTCTTGGCCTCAATGTCTTCCATCGGAGCAGATGAAAAGAAAGATAGATTGGCATTGCGGCAGGAGTAAATATCCTGTGCGTAAACATTCACTGTTCCTAAGAGAACAACAATAGCAAAAAGAAGTCGTTTCACCTTGATACAATTTTTAATTAAAGACTTATACGAACTACCTGATCCGGGATCAATGACCCAATAGGATGTAGCAATACCGGACCGGCAGTTCTATTGTTCATTGTTCTTATTCCGGCATTCCTTTCGATATCCAGCAGTTAATGGAGTCGCGCATTCCCGCTCCCAATGCGCCACGGGGTGGCATATTCGCCTGGGCGCTGGTAACGCGCAGCCGGAATGTTGCTTCATTACCACTTACAAAATTTCTGAACTTTTCCAGTGTGGAAAAGTCGGCTCCCGCAGGTGCGGTAGCTCCGCTGTGACACCGGGTACAGTTGGATTGGATAATTCCGTAAACGTACGCGGCTGGGATCTGCTTACTATCACAGTCCACGGTATGCGGCCCGCTATCGGGGGCTATGGCTTCTTTGTTGGTACAGCTATACACTGCTACAGCGAGTAGGCTAATCAATAAAAGATATGTCTTCATTACTAGGCAAAATGGTTTGATGAAAAAAAATGGTTATTATTTGGTTTTAAATTGTGAACAATATTTTTTTACAAAACCCGATCTTTATTGGATCATTGGCCGACGGATAGTGCTCCGGCTAAGCAATCAGTATTTAATACGGTAACAAATTAAAAACGGTTGCCTCTATCGGGAAGAATAACGCAGCACGGCAACATAAATTATATTTTAAATATATTTGTATATGACAAGTATTGACGAGCTCTATGCTTTTTACCAGCAACATCCTGCTGTTCAGACGGATACACGCAAGCTTAAAGCCAACGATATTTTCTTTGCGCTTAAAGGACCTAACTTTAACGGCAACGCCTATGCTGAAGCAGCATTGCAGGCTGGTGCTGCATTAGCGGTAATAGATGAGGAAGCATATTACACACAGCCGGAAAAAATGATGCTGGTAAAAGATGCCCTGCATACCCTGCAGGAGCTGGCATTGTGGCACCGCCGGCAGCTGAACATACCTATACTGGCCATTACCGGCACTAACGGTAAAACCACTACGAAAGAGCTGGTGAGCACTGTGCTGGCCAGCACCTACAAAACAGTGGCCACCGTTGGTAACCTTAATAATCACATTGGCGTACCGCTTACGCTGTTGAGCATACCCGCCGGTACGCAGATAGCCGTAATAGAAATGGGCGCTAACCACCAGCATGAAATTGAAGCCTACTGCCGCATAGCCCTGCCCACACACGGTATTATTACTAATATTGGTAAGGCCCACCTGGAAGGCTTTGGCAGCGAAGAAGGGGTGCGCAAGGCCAAAGGCGAGCTGTATGATTATTTGCGGGAGCATGACGGCACCGTGTTTGTATGCAACCAATACCCTTACCTGCTGGACATGAGCAAGGGTATGATGGAAGTGATCACCTACGGTGAAAAAGAGGCCGACTTTACCGGCCGCCCCCTGGCAGAAAGCGCATTCTTAGGAGTGCAGGTAACCAGCGATGAAGAAGTAGGCACGCTGCAAACCCGGCTTACCGGCGCCTATAATTTTCCCAATGTAATGGCCGCAGTAGCCGTGGGCCTGTATTTCAACGTACCGCCGGCTAATATCAAAGCAGCTATTGAAGGTTATGTGCCCTCCAACAACCGCTCCCAGGTGATACAGCAGGGCTCCAATACTATTATCATGGATGCTTATAATGCTAATCCATCCAGCATGAAGGCCGCTATTGAAAATTTTACCGGTATTAATGCAGCTAAAAAGGTATTGCTGTTAGGCGCTATGATGGAGCTGGGAGCAGATAGTGTAAAGGAACACCAGGCCCTGGCCGATCTGCTGCAGCGCACACACTGGCATGCCGTGGTATTGGTAGGAGGTGATTTCAGTAAAATAAACCAACCCTATGTATACCTGGACAATGCAGCAGCAGCGGCTAACTGGCTACAGCAGCAGCAGTTCACGGATACTTATATTCTTGTTAAAGGCAGCCGCAGCATGGGAATGGAGAAGGTGATCGGCTGATGTGCTGTTTTTGCTAACAAAAAATGCCTGCCGGATTGAAGCCTGGCAGGCATTTTTGATTGTCAAATATTCCCAATAGAAACTAGCATTTCAGCTTATTATCTCAATTGCATATCCTCCACAGCACACTATTCCACCTACACATCAAACCCGCCAGCATATTAGCATAGCAGTACATTCATTCCATAGCTGCACATCAGCAAATTATTCCATTTAAACATCTCAAATCCGCCAGCACCGCACCACATGATTCCACATCCGTATCCTAAAAAAGTTGGCGCTTTAATAAAAAAAAAGACCTGCAAGCTAAAAAACCCGCAGGTGTTCATAACCTATGCCAACTTTAGAGTTCGTTTAAAAAAGCGGGCATAATACCCACTTTCCTAGTTATCTGTAAAACACTCTCGAAGTTCAAATTGAAGTATAAACAAAGCTCGTATGGTCTTTAATCCTTATTAAGGCATTTGTTTATATTAACTAAATCTTTCCATCAATTAACTCTGCACTATACTACTTACGTTAACATTAACATGTTTGGATTTAATAAAATGGAATTTTTTTTATCAATAACAAAAAACTGGTAATCAGTATGTAACACTGTTAAAAAGTTTACCTAATAATTTTAGTAGAACTTGCAGGCTGGAGAATAGCTTATCTAAACAGGCACAGCGGCACAGATAACTTGCCCAGAGGGCAGTGATACTGGTATGCTTCCCTCCTAAAAAGGCTCCGTAATTGCTGCGACATTGCTGCGCAACTCCTCCCCCCTACATAAAACCCCACATCATTTTTACCACAATTTTCAACATCCCAGTCTCAATCATCCCACTTCTTACCGCTTACTTCCCACTTTTACATCCTGCATCTTACCTCTTCAACTCCATGTGTTTCCCATGAGTTTCTCATGAGTTTCTCATGAGTTTCCCTACTAAATCCCATGTTTTTCCCTGGTGAATCCCTAGTGAAGTCCATGTCAGGGGATGGTTAAACAGGCTAAACTACTCATTTAACCATCCCCTCCACCATATTTACCCAATTCCATCCTCCAACATCCATCTGCACATCCGCATATCTGCATATCTGCGCATCACTTCCGCTCCTGGCACAGCTCCACCAGCACCCCGCTCGTATCCTTCGGGTGCAGGAAACACACCAGCTTATTATCCGCCCCCTGCCTGGGCTTATCTTGTAAAAGGGTGAAGCCTTCCGCAGCAAGTCGTTGCATTTCTTCCTCAATATTGCTTACCTCAAAGGCAATATGATGTATGCCCGCGCCTTTTTTGGCAATAAACCGGGCAATCACGCTATCCGGTCCCATGGCTTCCAGCAGCTCCACCTTGCTCTCGCCCTGGCGGAAAAAAGCCGTCTGCACCTGCTCGCTCTCCACCGCCTCCTGCTTATAACAGGGGCTGTTCAGCAGCTTTTCAAATAAGGGAATAGCATCCGTAAGGGAAGCCACGGCAATGCCAATATGTTCTACTTTTAACATGCATGTGTTATTTAGCAGGGGCAAGTTCCCAAAAAATTCCCAATCCATAGAGGCATTCTATTTGCCTATTGTATTTATAGATGGGCCTAACAGGGCATCAATGCAAGTTTCGTCGTAAATTTGATTAACATCGTTTAGAATTACATTAAGATCAAACCGTCATGTTAAAGCTACCGATA
This sequence comes from Chitinophaga sp. GbtcB8, assembly GCF_019091455.1. Lineage (GTDB taxonomy): Bacteria > Bacteroidota > Bacteroidia > Chitinophagales > Chitinophagaceae > Chitinophaga. Next base: position 161,511 of record NZ_JAGXJN010000008.1, on the reverse strand, counting down.
TACCTGGACAATAACGCTACCACCCCCTGCGATCCCCGTGTGGTGGAGGCTATGCTGCCTTATTTCACCGAAACTTTCGGCAATGCAGCCAGCCGTAACCATCCTTTTGGCTGGGCAGCAGAGGAGGCAGTGGACTTTGCCCGGGAACAGGTGGCTAAGCTGATAGGCGCCGATCCCAAGGAGATCATTTTCCCCTCCGGCGCCACAGAATCCGATAACCTGGCCCTTAAAGGCGTGTTTGAGATGTACGCCGCCAAAGGCAATCACATAATTACCACCGCCACAGAACATAAAGCCGTGCTGGACACCTGCAAGCACCTGGAAAAACAGGGCGCGCGGGTCACCTACCTGGGTGTGAACAGCGAAGGCTTTATAGACCTGAAGGAGCTGGAAGCCGCCATTACGCCTGCCACCATCATGGTAGCCGTGATATATGCCAATAACGAGATAGGTGTTATAAACCCCATGCGCGACATCAGCGCCATTACCCGCCGCCATGGCGTGCTGTTAATGACGGATGCCACACAGGCCGTGGGCAAGATACCGGTGGATGTGAACAAAGATGGTATAGACCTGATGGCCTTTAGCGCCCATAAAATGTATGGCCCCAAAGGGGTAGGCGCACTGTATGTACGCCGCAAATCGCCCCGGGTAAAGGTAACCGCCCAGCTGGATGGCGGCGGCCATGAAAGAGGCATGCGCTCCGGTACGCTGAATGTGCCGGGCATAGTGGGTTTCGGAAAAGCCTGTGAAATATGCCAGCAGGAAATGGAAGAAGACGGCAAACACCTGCAAATATTAAGGGACAAGCTTGAAAAAGCATTACTACAGCTGGAAGAATCTTACCTGAATGGCGCCCCCAACCAGCGCCTGCCCCATGTAAGCAATATTTCATTTAAGTATGTGGAAGGTGAAGGCCTGCTGATGGGCTTCAACAAAAGCATTGCCCTTTCCTCCGGATCGGCCTGTACCAGCGCCTCCCTGGAACCCAGCTATGTGCTGAAGGCACTGGGCCTGGGCGATGATCTGGCCCACTCCTCCCTGCGTTTTGGACTGGGCCGTTTTACTACAGAGGAACAAATAAACTATACCATACAAGCCGTTACAGATGCGGTGAACCGGCTGCGCGCCATTAGCCCCCTCTGGGAAATGTTTAAAGATGGCATAGACCTTGACACTATACAATGGGCGCATTGAGATTTTAGATCTTAGATTTAAAGGGACAAATACAACTAACATAACAATCGCCTCAGGCGAAATCTAAAATCGCAGATCGAAATGGCATGAAAGGGGGGTGTGTATTAATCAATCACTGCTTACATTAGTTAAGTAAAAAATCTGCAATCGTTTATTTAAATATATATCAGTATGGCTTACTCGGAAAAAGTACTGGAGCATTATAACAACCCGAAGAACGTAGGCTCGCTGGACAAAAACAGTAAAGCAGTAGGAACCGCGCTGGTAGGGTCTCCGGAGCATGGACACAGTGATATAATGCGTTTACAGATCGAGGTAAATCCCGTAACGCAGGTGATCACTGACGCCAGGTTCAAGACCTTTGGCTGCGGATCTGCTATCGCAGCATCCTCCCTGGTAACAGAATGGCTGAAAGGCAAAACTATCCATGAGGCATTACGGATCGATAACATGGATATTGTAGAAGAGCTGAACCTGCCGCCCGTAAAGCTGCACTGCTCTGTGCTGGCTGAAGAAGCCATCAAAGCCGCAGTGAATAATTACCGGTACAAGAACGGCCTGGAAGCCCTGGTGCTGGAAGAAGAGGAGGAAGAATACGAAGAAGAAGAGGAAGAAAGCGAAAGCGCGTTCCACTAATCCAACCATTACTGCATGCCCCTGCAGGCAGCAGGTAGTAACCAACTACCTGTAGCCACTACCTTTCACTCCCCCATCTGCACTTTCCTATAGTAACCCACTGACTTACAATTACAACCTTTGTTCCCCTTTTAAAATAATAAGTACAGATTTCCACCGTTCTAATATATTTGTACTTTTATTAATGCTATGATAGCCATCTTCAGAAAGGAAATACATCAGTTCTTCAGCAGTATCACTGGCTATGTGGCCATCATCCTTTTTTTACTGGCAAACGGGCTGCTGCTCTTTGTATTCCCGGATACCAGCCTGCTGGACTTTGGTTATGCCAACCTGGACCCGCTTTTTGAGCTGGCGCCCATCATTTACCTTTTACTGATCCCGGCCATTACCATGCGCAGCTTTGCAGATGAGTTCCGGTCCGGCACCATAGAGCTGCTTAGCACCAAACCCCTTACCTGGTGGCAGATAGTGCAGGGTAAGTTCTGGGCCAGCGCATTAATTGTATTGATATCGCTCATTCCCACACTGGTATATTATTTAGCCATTCAGCAGCTCAGCGCACCCACTGTGCACCTGGACAATGGCGGCATTGCCGGCTCTTACCTGGGCCTGCTGCTGCTGGGTATTGTGTTCACCGCCATTGGCATCTGGGCATCCTCCCTTACGGGCAATGCGGTGGTAGCCTTCCTGGTAGCGGTTTTCACCTGTTTCCTTTTTTATAATGGGTTTGATGCGTTGAGCAAGATCCCTGCCTTTTCCGGCGGGGCGGATTATTACCTGCAAATGGCCGGTATAAAATTCCATTACACCTCCATTAGCCGGGGCGTAATAGATAGCCGGGATGTGATCTATTTTGCCAGCGTAATTGTGCTGATGCTGTTCCTCAGCAAGTTATCCCTGCAGCGCCGGGTATGGCAAAGCTCCGGCAACCAGAAAAAGTACCTGCAGCGCGCGCTGGTAATAGTAGCGGTTTTAATAGGCGTAAATGTGGCAGCAGCGTATATACATGGCCGTGCGGACCTTACTGCCGAAAAAAGATATACCCTGGCCCCCTCCACCAAACAATTATTACGCGGGCTGGATAGCACCGTTACCATAGAAGTGTTCCTGAAAGGCGATTATCCCGCAGCCTTTAAACAGCTGGCGCAGGCCACGGAAGAGCTGCTGAGCGAGTTCCGGGAATATGGCGGCAAAAACATCCGCTTCTCTTTCCAGGGCCCCGGCCAGGGCATGGCAGACAGTGCACGGGCGGCCTTTCAGCAGGAGCTGGTAGCCAAAGGTATCATGCCTTTTAACCTGCAGGTGCAGCAGGATGCCAATGAAGGTTTTTCCGAAAAGCTTATTTTCCCCGGCGCCCTGGTGCATTACAAGGATAAAAGCATTGGCGTAAACCTGCTGAAAAGCCAGGGCGGGCAGGATCCTACGGCCGCTATGAGCAATTCAGAAGCGCTGCTGGAATACCAGTTCATTAACGCCATTTACAAACTGCAGCAACCCCGCAAACCGCTGGTAGGTTATATGCTGGGCAACGGGGAATCTTTAGGCGCAGAGGTGTACGATGCACTTACCACCGTGCAAAGCAATTACCAGCTGGATACTTTTTCCCTGCAGGGCAATAGCCACATTCCCCGCGATTTTGACCTGCTGCTGTTTGCAAGGCCTACACAAAAATTCACGGATGATGATAAGCTGAAAATAGACCAGTATGTAATGAGGGGCGGCAAAGTGCTGTGGTGCCTGGATGTGTTGAATGCCAGCATGGACAGCCTGCAGCAGCAGAATTCCTTTATTGCATTTGACCGGGGCCTGAACCTGGAAGACCTGCTGTTCCGTTACGGGGTACGCATTAACCCGGACCTGATAGAGGATCTGCAGTCAGACCTGGTGCCGCTGGTAGTAGGTAATATGGGCAACAAACCGCAGATACGGCCGGTACCTTTCCCTTACTTCCCGCTGCTGTCGCCCACCGGCAGCCATCCTATTGTAAAAAATATGGATCTGGTGCTGAGCCATTTTACCAGCTCTATTGATACTATTAAAGGAGAAGATGTTACTAAAACTATCTTGCTCACCTCCTCCCGCAGCAGCCGCAGCATACGTACCCCGGCAGAAATAAGCTGGGAAAGTGTGCGCACCAAACCTAACCCGCGCGATTACCGGCAGGCTTACCTGCCCGCCGCCGTGCTGCTGGAAGGCCGTTTTACCTCCCTGTTCCGCCACCGGCTGGATAAAGCGCAGCAGGCTGCTGTGGAAGTGGCCTCCGGCGAACCTTTCCGCGACAAGGCAGATACTGTCAATAAAATGATCGTGATCAGCGATGGTGATATTATTACCAATGCCGTATCCCGTAAGGATGGGCCGCTACAAATGGGCATCAATTCCTTTAACCCGGATTTTGTATTTGCCAATAAAGAATTTTTCCTGAACTGCCTGGAATACCTCACCAACACCTCCGGCATTATGGAAACGCGCAATAAAGAAGTAACCCTGCGCCTGCTGGATGCGCAAAAAATAAAACAGGAACGCACCAAATGGCAGGTCATCTGTTTCCTGGCGCCCGTAGGCCTGATCCTCTTATTTGCCATGGTATTCCAGTTTATACGTCAGCGTAAGTTTGAGTAGCGGCCCCTGCTGTCTATGGTCCATGGACCATAAACTAAATCTATTATCTTTGCCATTCACTAAATACTAAACGGCTGCATGACACCCACACAGTGGACGTATCTAATTTTTGGCATCGTTATCGTCCTGGCGCTGATCTTTGACCTGGGTTTATTAAGTAAAAAGTCTACTACTGTCTCTATTAAAAAAGCATTGTTGCAAACCTCTTTCTGGGTAGGTTTGTCATTAGTCTTCTTTGCATTTGTGTGGTATGAGAACGGGCATGAAACAGCCATCAACTATCTGAGCGCCTACCTCATGGAATGGTCGCTTTCTATTGATAATATTTTTGTGTTCATCCTCATCTTCGGATTCTTTAAAATAAAAGAAAGCAGTTATGCGCGTGTGCTGCTCATCGGCATCCTCATGGCCATTGTGTTACGCGCTGTTTTTATCACAGTTGGCGCCGCGCTCATAGCCCGCTTCAGCTGGATCCTGTATGTATTTGGCGCCTTCCTGGTGTATACCGGCATTAAAATGTTCGTAGTAGATCAGGAAGAGGAGTTTAAACCGGAGGAAAATATTGCCTACCGGTTTATGAGTAAATACATGCGCATTACGCATGAAGAGCCGCACGGCCGTTTCACCGTTAAAAAAAATAATAAAGTATATTTCACCAATCTCAGTATAGTAGTGGTAATGCTGGCGGTAACTGATGTGCTGTTTGCGCTGGATTCCATTCCGGCCGTATTTGCCATTTCGCAGGAGCCGCTGGTGGTGTATACTTCCAATATCTTTGCTGTGCTGGGCCTGCGCTCCCTGTTCTTCCTGTTACGGGGTGCAGTGGACCAGTTTGATTACCTGCAGCAGGGTATTGCCATTGTACTGATATTTATAGGTGTAAAAATGCTGGCAGAAATATTCCATTTTCATATGCCGGTATATGTGTCGCTCATAGTGATTGTATGCTGTTTGGGCGGCGCTATCCTGTACTCCATTTATCATAACAAGAAGGGAGCAGGGGAAAAGGTAACTTCAGAAAAGTAATTCAGGCGCATTGGCAGGTAAAGAGTCAGCCTGCCCGATGCCAACAGACAGAGAAACTATGTATAACGCAGCAAGTATCAGTAAGGTCCTGAAAGGAGAACTTTTACAGGACGCAGGAGCACCGGAGATAGCGCATATTTTGCTGGACAGCAGGAAATTGATCTTTCCGGAGACCTCGCTTTTTATTCCAATCGTCAGCACACGGCGCAATGCTCACCAGTACATCCCCGAATTATATGAAAAAGGGGTACGTAACTTCCTGGTAAGCGAGCACCTGCCGCTGGAGCTGTACCCTGATGCTAACATCATCCTGGTAAAAGATACCCTGCAGTCCCTGCACACGCTGGTAGCCTGGCACCGGCAGCAGTTCCACATTCCTGTAATAGGCATTACCGGCAGTAACGGTAAAACCATTATAAAGGAATGGCTGTTCCAGCTGCTGGAAAAGGATTACAATATTGTACGCAGCCCCAAAAGCTATAACTCGCAAATAGGCGTGCCCTTATCCGTATGGCAAATGGACGCCGCCAACCAGCTGGCCATTTTTGAAGCCGGCATTTCCCAGCCCGGTGAAATGGAGCACCTGGAAAAGATCATCCGCCCTACCATCGGTATTTTTACCAACATAGGCGACGCGCATAATGAAGGCTTCCTGAACCGGCGCCAGAAGATCAATGAAAAGCTGGTGCTGTTTGCCAAAAGCGATGTGCTTATTTACAGTAAAGATTACCTGGAGCTGAATGAATGTGTGCTTCAATTTCACTCGCAGATCGGCAAACGGGATAACCAGCAGGGCTTACAGCTGCTGGCCTGGTCGCGCAAAACAGATGCAGACCTGCGCATTATCAGTGTAGATAAGGATCATGCCTGCACCCGTATTGATGCGCTGTACCAGAACGCGCCCATCTATATCAGCATTCCTTTTGTAGATGAAGGTTCCGTGGAAAACGCCATTCACTGCTGGGCGCTGATGCTGTATCTGGGTATTGATCACCAGGTGATTCGCCAGCGGATGGACCTGCTGGGTAATATCGCCATGCGCCTGGAGCTGAAACAGGGCATTAACAACAGCTCTATCATTAACGACAGCTATAACTCCGACCTGGGATCGCTGGCCATTGCGCTGGATTTTTTACAGCAGCAGCAACAGCACCCTACGCGTACGGTTATACTCAGTGATATTTTGCAAAGCGGCCGTAGTGATGCTTCCCTGTATGAGGAAGTAGCCGGCATGCTGAAGAAAAAAGGTATCCAGCGCCTTATTGGCATTGGCAAGAATATTAGCCGGGAAACGCGCGCCTTCCAGGATATACCAGGCTTAAAAGGCCAGTTCTTTCCCACTATGGAAGCGTTTATCCAGCAGTTCAGCCAGCAGGATTTTCAGCATGAGACCATTTTGCTGAAAGGCGCCCGCCCGTTCAAGTTTGAGCGTATTGGCAAGCTGCTGGAGCATAAAGTGCATCAGACCATCCTGGAAATTAACCTGAGCGCCATCACACATAATGTAAAACAATACCAGGCGCTCCTGAAGCCGGAAACCAGGTTAATGGCCATGGTAAAGGCTTTTTCCTACGGCAGCGGCAGTTTTGAAATAGCCAACCTGCTGCAGTTCCATGGCATTGATTACCTGGCCGTAGCTTATGCGGATGAGGGGGTAGAGCTGCGCCGCACCGGTATTACCATGCCCATTATGGTCATGAACCCGGAGCCCAGCTCTTTTGACGCCATTCTGCAATGGAACCTGGAGCCGGAAATTTACTCCCTGCTGCTGTTGCAGCAGTTTGAGGAAGAAGTGCGTACCAGCGGTAAAACAGATTTTCCCATTCACGTGAAGCTGGATACCGGCATGCACCGCCTGGGATTTGATAAAAAGGATATTCCTGCCCTGGCCCGCATTCTTACAGAGAACGGGCAGCTGAAAGTGAAGTCTATTTTCAGCCACCTGGCTGCCAGCGAAGACCCTGCCATGGACGAATTTACCCGCCGGCAGGGCCGCCTGTTCTATGAAATGAGCCACGAGCTGCAAAAAGCGCTGGGGTATATTGGCATACGCCATATAGCTAACAGCGCCGCCATACAGCGCCACCCGGACCTTCAGCTGGATATGGTGCGCCTGGGCATTGGCATGTATGGTATTGACAGCGGTAACGGTGAAATGCAGGAAAAGCTGCAAAATGTAAGCACCCTTAAAACCACTATTGCCCAGCTTAAATACCTCTCCGAAGGGGAAACCGTAGGTTACGGCGCCAAATGGACCGCCCCTGGCCCGGCTGTAATTGCCACGGTTCGTATAGGCTATGCCGATGGATACCCCCGCTCCCTGAGCAATGGGGTAGGGAAGATGCTCGTGCGCGGGCAGCTGGCCCCGGTAGCCGGTATAGTGGCCATGGATATGCTGATGCTGGATGTAACCCATATTCCTGAAGTAGCGGAAGGTGATGAAGTGATCGTTTTTGGGCAGCAGCTGCCCGTTCAGCAGATAGCCTCCTGGGCAGGCACTATTCCTTATGAGATCTTAACCGGGATCTCCCAGCGGGTAAAAAGGATTTATTTTGAAGAGTAATACCGCTTTCCACTTTAAATAAATCTATTATTTTTGGTAAAATTTGTGTTCCTTCAAAACAGCCGTTACCGGTACAGTTTTGCGGTTTACATAAACAGCACTAAACCATTATGAAATATCGTCACGTCATATTTATCGTAGTACTGATCCTGATCATAGACCAGGCGCTGAAGTTTTGGATAAAAACCCACCTGTATATGCAGCAGGAGTTTGTGATCCTCCCTAACTGGTTCCGCATTCATTTCATTGAAAATGAAGGGATGGCGTATGGCTTAAAGTTCGGAGGAGACTTCGGTAAAATATTGCTGACCTTATTCCGCCTGGTAGCTGTGGTAATTGGTTTCTGGTACATGCGCAAGCTGGTAGCCCAGAAATTCCATACCGGCTTGCTCATTTGCGGCTCCCTGATACTGGCCGGTGCAGCCGGCAACCTGATAGACAGTATGTTCTACGGGCTTATTTTCAGCGACAGCAGTTATGATATTGCCCGTTTTATGCCAAAGGAAGGCGGTTATGGCGCCTTTTTACACGGCCGGGTGGTAGATATGCTGTACTTCCCCATTTATGAAGGTTACCTGCCAAAGTGGATCCCTATCAAGGGCGGCGATTATTTTATTTTCTTCCGTCCCGTATTTAATATTGCAGATGCAGCCATTTCTACCGGGGTAATTACCATCCTGGTGTTCCAGCGCCGCTTTTTCAGCAAACGCATGGAAACTACTAACGGTAACGGTTCCCATAGTGAAGCCGTAGTAAATGGCGCAGTAGAATAAAGCGTTCTCCGCCGGTCATTCACAACCTGTTATCACTATGTATGAAAGCTACCTTACTTTTCATCGGTATGGGCGTTTACGTATATGCATTGTCGTTTGCCCAAACATCATCCTCACTTCCGTATAAGAGCAGATAGATAAGAACCTGAAAGATACTTATGGTTACAACATAGAAGCCGGTATGCGCGGCAAGGTGTCAAACCGTTAACCGTCATCAGCATACACATTAGGCTCTTAAGTCAAACCTACATATTAGCATATCAGATCAACCTATTGAAGCATCCCAGCCAGCATATTAGCCTATCAATACATTACTCCTTCTGCACATCTGCATATCAGCATATTTGCACATCTTCTCATTCCCCCTTCTCCCCTCATTTTAGGACTTTTTTTCCGCCTGCTTTGAAAAGTTAATTCCCTTTTATACATTTGTCCACAAATTCTATAGACTATATGATTTTCTGGAGCGCTCATATACAGTATGCCTTTGACCGATGTTGTACAAACAGCGCATCCACAATACATTATTGATCTACACCAACCATACATTAAAAAATTTACTACCAAATAAACTACAATGCAACGAATTAAGTCTACCTGCCTGTGGCTGTTATTACTGCTGCCGCCGGTACTGGCCCAGGCGCAGCTGAATGGCAACTATATTATAGCCGGACGGATCGTAGATGATAAGGGAGAGGCTCTTCCCGGCGCCTCCATCCAGATAAAGAATACTTCTTTTGGCACCACAACAGACAGCACCGGCCATTTTGAGCTGACTACCAATACCAAATTCCCCTACCGGCTGGTAATACGCCTCATGGGCTACCAACCGCAGGAGTTTGATGTACGCAACAGCAACAGCCGCCTGCAGATACAATTATATACCCAATCCTTACTGGTGAATGAAGTGGTGGTATCTGCCAGCCGCCAGCAGGAGAAGCTGTTAAAATCACCGGTAGCCATTGAAAAGCTGGATATACGGGCGCTGAAATCCACACCCGCAGCCTCTTTTTACGATGCTATCGGCAACCTTAAAGGTGTGCAGATGACCACAGCCGGCCTTACCTTTAAAGTGTTCAATACCCGCGGTTTTAACGTGCCCAATAACTTCCGGTTCATGCAGCTGGTAGATGGGGTGGATAACCAGGCCGCTACCCTGGGCGTACCCCTGGGTAACGCCATCGGGCCCACAGAGCTGGATATCCTAAGCGTAGAAGTTACGCCCGGCGCATCTTCCGCCCTGTATGGCATGAACGCCATTAACGGCATGTCCAACCTTGTTACTAAAAATCCCTTTCAGTACCAGGGCGTAAGCGTAATGCAAAAGGTAGCCTTTAATCATTTTGACGGTAAAGGCAGCTCCCCCAAGCCCATCACGGAAACTGCCATCCGTTATGCGCAGGCGATCAATGATAAATGGGCATTTAAAGTGAACTTCAGCTACATGAAGGGTACCGACTGGTATGCCGACAGCCATAACGACTTTAACCCGCAAAGCAAGGCCAATCCTGACTTTCCGCAGCTAAGCGGTGCAGATAATATTGCCAATGATGCGTGGAATAAATATGCGGACCAGACAGATATTGCTATTAAGGATAAAGATGGCCGCGCCTACAATGTGCACCGCACCGGTTACTGGGAAAAAGACCTGGTAGGCGATTATGGCGTAAAGAATGTAAAGGCCGATGCTGCCCTTCATTATAAGATCAATCCTAAGCTGGAATTATCTTATGCCTACCGTGTAGGCCTGATGGATGGCTTCTTTCAGCGTGGTAACCGTATTGGTTTAAAGAACGTGGTAGTACAGAATCACAAGCTGGAGCTGGTGCACAATGATTTTACCCTGCGCTCCTATGTTTCCATTGAAAACACCGGCGACTCCTACAATATGAACCCGCTGGCGGATAACCTGGAGAAATCCTTTAAATCAGATAACCAGTGGAAAGCAGATTATACCACAGCGCTCAATAACGCCCTCACTGCCGCTCCCGGTGACCTGGCAGCCGCTCACCGCGCAGCCCGCGCTGCTGCTGATAACGGCCGCTGGACACCCGGCACCGCTGCATTTGATGCGCAGGTAGCCAAGATCAAAAGCATTAACGACTGGGATATTTACCCGGTATCCAAAGACTCTACCAACAAATCCGGCGGTGCAGCCTTACTGCAAATGAGCCGCTTTTACCATACAGAAGGTACCTGGAACCTGCGCCAGTACGTTCATTTTGCCGATGTGCTGATAGGCGCTGATTACCGTACCTATGAGATCATCCCCGATGGGAACAACTTCGTGGACTTTACCCGCTCGCTGGACAAACGCAACCAGCCCGGCGGAAAACACATCTGGTACGGCAAAGTAGGCGGCTTTGTACAGGCTTCCAAAACCTTCTTTAACGATGCCATTAAGCTCACCGGCTCCTTACGGTACGACAAAAACCAGGAGTTTGGCGGTAAAATAAACCCACGTATAGCCGCAGTATATACTACCAAAGATCAGAAGCACAACATCCGCGTATCCTGGCAGAACGGTTTCCGCTTCCCCTCCCTGTTTGAAGCCTATTCCTTCGTAAACAACGGGCAGGTACGGCGTGTAGGCGGGCTGGCATTTATTGAAGATGGACTGGGTTATTTCAAGAACTCCTTCCTTACCTCTACCGTAACAGCCTTTGGTACAGCTACTAACCGCACCATTAACGCCAACCCGGGTATGACCACTGAAAATGCAGCGGCCCAGAATGCATCTATACTGAAAGTAGCCAACCTGGATCCCATTGTACCTGAACAGATCCACGCATTTGAAGCTGGTTACAAAAGCGTTTTATTTGATAATAAAGTGTTTGTGGATGTAGATGGATATTACAACTCCTATAAACATTTCATAGGCCAGGTAGAAGTAGCTGTGCCGCAAAGCGGGGATGTGAACACCCCTACCTCCGATGTGCTGCTGCAAATGCTGGATAAGAACAAGCAAAACCGCTACCGGGTATGGACCAACAGTAAATCAACCGTGGAAAACTACGGGGCAGCAGTAGCGCTGTCTTACAACTTCTATAAAACCTATACTATCAGCGGTAATGTCAACTACAACAAGCTGGCGCAGGACAAAACCCAGGATGATGCCCTCATTCCCGGTTTCAACACTCCGCGGTGGTTCACCAACGTAAGCTTTGGCAACCGGGCCGTGTTACCCCATGTAGGGTTTAACATTGTATGGCACTGGCAGGATACCTTTTACTGGCAAAACCTGTTTGGCAATGGCGATGTGCCGGCCTACAACACGGTTGATGCACAGGTTAGCTACCAGCTGCCCAAGCTAAGCACCACCATTAAAGTAGGCGGTTCCAATATCTTAAATACCGCTTATTTCCAGTATGTGGGCGGGCCTACCATGCGCGGTTTGTACTATGTAACTATTACGTATGATGGGGTTTTCAAAAAGAAAGGATCTTAATTAAAGAACCAATCATTATAGGACAGGTTCCGGGAATAAAAACCCGGGACTTTTTTTTGTTTTTATTTGGATATCCTGTTTATTCCGTCTACCTTTAGTCTATAATTTATATAGACTATATAACGTTTAAGTATTATGTCGCATAACGAGGTGATAGACAAACTGGAACAACAACCGGCTACGCTGAGAAGGCAGGAAATGCTTATAACGCTGGTAAACGAAGACAATAAGAAAAAGCGTGGCCTGTGGGTAATTATTACCCTGCTGTCAATTGTTACCATAGCCGGCCTGTGGGTCACCTATTATTACAATGTGCCTGCAGCTACCCAAACCCGGGTATATCACTTCATACAATCCCTTTTTACTTCACAGCTATTATTTTATATAGGAGTGGGCTTAGCCGCTCAAATGGTAGATGGCGCCCTGGGCATGGCCTACGGAGCTACTTCCTCCTCCCTGTTACTGGGCCTGGGTATTCCCCCGGCCATTGCCAGTGCCAGCGTGCATGTGGCAGAAGTGTTCACTACCGGTGCTTCCGGCATTGCACACTTTAAGCTGGGCAACGTAAACAAAAAATTATTCTTATACCTGCTTATACCTGGTATGGCAGGCGCTATCATAGGTGCGTACCTGTTATCTGACAAGATTGACGGTGATGTGATCAAACCCTTTATGAGCGCTTATCTTATGATACTGGGTATTATCATCATCAGAAAAGGTTTGCAAAGCCAGCGCCGTAAAAGCAAAGTAAAACGCCTGGGGCCCCTGGCTTTTGTAGGTGGCTTTATGGATGCTATTGGCGGCGGCGGATGGGGGCCCATCGTAACTTCTACCTTACTGAGCAAAGGCCGCACCGTACATTATACTATTGGCTCCGTAAATGCTGCAGAATTCTTCATTTCTGCTTCCAGCGCTGTTACCTTCCTGATCTTCACCGGCATCAGCAGCTGGCAGGTTGTGGTAGGACTGATCATTGGCGGGGTAATAGCATCTCCCTTTGCAGCCATCCTGGTACGTAAGATCAAACGCAAACCGCTCATGATCATGGTGGGTATTATGGTGATCATCCTCAGCCTGCGTACTATCTACTTAAGTATTCATTAAACCGTCTTAAAATAAAAAAGTGCAAATGGGATAACCATTTGCACTTTTTGCATATCTGCACATTTGTAGTTACTTGATTTCTCCTACCATGTTGGCCGGGTCTACCCACTCGTCAAACTGCTCTGGTGTAACATATCCCAGCTTCACCGCCATTTCTTTTAAGGTAGTGCCTTCTTTATGGGCTTTCTGCGCAATCTCTGCTGCTTTGTAGTAACCGATCTTTGTGTTCAGGGAAGTTACCAGCATCAGTGAATTATCAACGTGCTTTTTAATGTTGGCTTCAATAGGCGCTAAACCTTCCGCACATTTATCATTAAAGCTCACACAGCCATCGCCTAACAGGCGGGCGCTGTGCAGGAAATTATAGATCATTACCGGTTTAAACACGTTCAGCTCAAAATGGCCGTTGGCGCCGCCAATACCAATGGCAACATCGTTCCCCATTACCTGTGCGGCTATCATGGTAAGCGCCTCACACTGAGTAGGGTTTACCTTACCGGGCATGATGGAAGAACCGGGCTCATTATCCGGGATGAACAGCTCACCAATACCGGAACGCGGGCCGGAGCTCAGCATACGGATATCGTTGGCTATTTTCATGAGGCTTACTGCTACGGTTTTCAGTGCGCCATGTGCTTCCACAATAGCATCGTGCGCAGCCAGGGCCTCAAATTTATTTTCAGCAGTAATAAAGGGAATGCCGGTAAGGTTGGCAATATGCCGGGCCACATTCACGGAATAGTTCTTCGGGGTATTAATGCCTGTGCCTACAGCGGTACCGCCCAAAGCCAGCTCGCTCAGGTGTGCCAGGGTGTTGTGAATGGCTTTCAGGCCATGATCCAGCTGGGACACATACCCGCTCAATTCCTGGCCTACGGTAAGGGGCGTAGCATCCATAAAATGGGTGCGGCCTATTTTTACCACATGCATAAAGTCCTGCGACTTTTGCGCCAATGTATTCCGCAGTTTCCGGATGCCGGGAATAGTTACCTCTACCAGCATTTTGTATGCAGCAATGTGCATGGCGGTAGGGAACGTATCGTTGGAGGATTGTGATTTATTTACATCATCATTCGGGTGTATCACCTTATCCTTATCAGTAAGCTGGCCGCCGTTGATCACGTGGGCGCGGTAAGCTACCACTTCATTCACGTTCATGTTAGACTGGGTACCGGAACCGGTTTGCCATACTACCAGGGGAAATTCAGCATCCAGCTTGCCTTCCAGGATCTCATCGCATACCTGGCCAATGAGATCGGCCTTTTCTTTGGGCAGCACACCGGCATCCAGGTTGGTAAGCGCGGCCGCTTTTTTCAGATAGGCAAATGCGCGGATGATCTCTTTGGGCATTTTATTAATGTCCTGTGCTATCCTGAAATTGTCAATGGAGCGTTGGGTTTGAGCGCCATAATAGGCCTTTACGGGTACCTGTACCTCGCCCATCGTGTCTTTCTCTATTCTGAATTCCATATGCTTGAATTTTGAGCCACAAAACTATATAAAGAATTAGGAATTACGAATTACGAATTGCGGATTGGGTTGCATTGCAGTGATATTGTGCAACATAGGGCCCTCAGCAAAAAGGCTTTCATTCGTAATTACTCATATCGTAATTGCTTTCAATGGCATTCCCCGCTTGGCGGGGCAGGCTATGTGCCGCTTTGGCGGGGTCGTAATTGACAATTCGTAATTATTAATTATTCTCCGGTGAAGTTCGCTTTCCGTTTCTGTATAAACGCGGCTGCCCCTTCCTGCAGGTCCTGGGTGGCAAAACAGGAAGAAAACTCGTTGATCTCCAGGGCAAAACCATCCACCTCCCCATCCAGGGCGGCGTTGGCGCATTTGATCACCCCGGCTATGGCCAGCGGCGCTTTGGCATGGATCTTTTGCAGTATTTCTTTGGCTTTGTCCAGCAGCGCTTCTTTTTCCACCACATGGTTCACCAGTCCCATGGCATGCGCATCTGCCGCGCTCACCATATCGGCCGTCATCATCAGCTCCAGGGCCCGGCCTTTACCTACCAGCTGCGTAAGGCGCTGGGTGCCTCCGTAACCGGGTATCAGGCCCAGGTTCACCTCCGGCTGCCCGAATTTTGCATTGGTGCTGGCTATACGAAAATGGCAGGCCATGGCCAGCTCACAGCCACCGCCCAGTGCAAAACCGTTCACAGCCGCTATAATAGGTTTCGGACATTCTTCTATACGCTGGAAAATGGTATGCCCTTTTTTAGCTAATGCAGCGCCCTGCTCCGGCGACAGCTCCAGGAACTCAGAGATATCTGCCCCGGCAATAAAAGCCTTTTCACCGGTACCGGTAATAATGGCGCTTTTGATCTCCTTTTTCTTGTACACCTCATCCACAGCCAGTGCCAGCTCATTCATCACGGTTTGGTTCAGGGCGTTCATCTTATCCGGGCGGTTGATAGCTATGATCAAAATATCATCTGTCAGGGTGGTGCTGATGGTTTCGTACATGGTTACTTGTTTTGGTTTTACACAACTAAGTTATTGAATTAGCGCCAACATAAAATGGTGTTACCCGGCCAAAGCCAGTTAACACCATTCTGATCGGGACTTAGTATGGCGGATACTAAAAGTTAGTTTCTGCGTGGTAGTGGCGCTTATGCTTATGCTTGTACTTATCCTTGTGATAATTTATGCGCCCAAAATCATAACTCAGGGTTACAAAGAACATTTTTGCCTCCAGGTTTTTGTAAGGTTGTGTAGCCACACCGTTCACAGTCTCCTGGAAATCATGGTTAAAGAAATCGTTCAGGTAATACTGTACTTTAAGCCCAAAGCCCGGCTGGAAGCGGAAACCGGCAAACACGGAAGGCATAAGCAGGGGCGTGCGGTCGCTGAACCATTCGTTGAATTTGTGTTTCTTATCACCATTCAAAAACTGTTTCTCTTTATAATTAAAGGCCAGGTCATAGGAGCCGCCGGCAAAAAAGAAGAGGCGGCCGTGGCGCAGGTCGCCGATCTTAAAGCCCAAAGGCACTCCCAGCGTATATACACGGCGTTTCAGCTTTACAGAGTCGTTGGCTTTGGTGATCAGCCCAATGTTCTTGATATTTAAACCGGTGAAGATGCCGAAGTTCTTATTAAAATCGTAGTTGAAGTTGGTGCCTATATTTACAAAAAAGGTAAAGCGGGGAATATTGCGCACATGCACGCCATTATCTTTTACACTGGTAGCAAAGGACAGCAAAGGCCCGTCGCCACCCCAGGATGTGTATACCTTGTTCTTTTTACCACCGGCATATTCGCCAAAGGCCATCTTTTTCCAATCTTTGGTGGAATCTGTTTTTTCCTGTGCAAAAACACTGCACTGCAACAGGCAGGCTGCTGCAAGAAGGATCAGGTAACGTTTCATTTTCATTCGTTGGATTTTTTAAGCGGTTAGTTATACAGGCAGCAGTTATTGTGCCTGCTTCCCTATACTTTTCAAGCTGCTATTTAAAAGACGAATGACCGTGGAAAAGGTTGCAAGCTTTAAAAATTTCTGTGCTCCGCTACCCAGCCGGAAATATAGCTGGCTATTTCCTGTGTATGCGTGCCCGGGGGGAACAGCTTGCCTATGCCTAGCTGCTGCAGGGCCTGCATGTCGGTATCGGGAATAATACCGCCGCCGGTAAGCAGCACATCATCCATACCCTTTTCTTTCATGAGGGATATAATACGTGGAAACACGGTCATATGAGCGCCGGAGAGTATGCTGATGCCAATGGCGTCCACATCTTCCTGCAGGGCGGCGCTCACCACCATTTCCGGGGTTTGGCGCAGGCCGGTGTAAATAACTTCCATACCGGCATCGCGCAGGGCAGCGGCTATTACCTTGGCCCCGCGGTCATGGCCGTCCAGGCCCACTTTAGCTACCAGTACCCGCAACGGGCGTTTCAAAGGGTTGACCATTTGGTGTATAAGATATTGAGGGGTAAATGTAGTGTTTTTTGGATGATGGTCCACGTCCATGGACCATGGGCCAATTTTGCTTACCTTTGCTATCCGTAAAATTACAACCGGTTTAATATGAGTGAAGAAAGATCTCTCAACTTTTTAGAACAGATCATAGAAGAAGATCTCGCAAAAGGCGCTAATGGCGGCCGGGTGCATACCCGTTTCCCGCCGGAACCCAATGGGTACCTGCACATTGGGCACGCCAAATCTATATGTCTCAACTTTGGGCTGGCCCAGAAATACAACGGGCAAACCAACCTGCGTTTTGACGATACCAACCCGGTAACAGAAGATACGGAATACGTGGATTCCATTAAGGCCGACATTAAATGGCTGGGGTTTGAATGGGCCAACGAACTGTATGCATCCGACTATTTTGACCAGATATACAATTTTGCAGTAGCCCTCATTAAAAAAGGGCTGGCTTATGTGGACGATTCTACTGCGGAGGAAATAGCGGCCATGAAAGGCACGCCTACTGAACCGGGAAAAGATAGCCCTTACCGTAGCCGCAGCGTGGAAGAGAACCTGCAGCTGTTTGAAAAAATGAAGAACGGTGAGTTCAAGGACGGCGCCAAAGTGCTGCGGGCCAAAGTAGATATGGCATCGCCCAACATGCACATGCGCGACCCTATTATGGACCGCATTAAACATGCACATCACCACCGTACCGGCGATAAATGGTGCCGTTATCCCATGTACGATTTTGCGCACGGCCAAAGCGATAGCATAGAACATATTACCCACTCCGTATGTACGCTGGAGTTTATACCGCATCGCCCGCTGTACGACTGGTTTATTGAGAAGCTGGAGATCTTCCCTTCCCATCAGTATGAGTTTGCCCGCCTGAACCTGAACTATACGGTGATGAGCAAACGAAAACTGAAGCAGCTGGTAAAAGATGGTTTTGTTCGCGGCTGGGACGATCCCCGCATGCCTACCATCAGCGCCCTGCGCCGCCGTGGTTTTACACCGGCCAGCATCCGCACCTTCTGCGACCGTATAGGTATCCAGAAACGGGATAACCTGATCGAAGTAAGCCTGCTGGAATACTTCATCCGCGAAGAGCTGAACCGTACTGCCAACCGAGTAATGGTAGTAACTGATCCCCTGAAGCTGGTGATCACCAACTACCCGGAAGGACAGGTAGAAGAGCTGCAGGCAGAGAATAACCCGGAAGATGAAAGCGCCGGTACCCGCACCCTTCCTTTCAGCAATACGCTGTACATAGAGCGGGATGATTTTATGGAGGATCCTCCCAAGAAATTCTTCCGCCTGGGACCCGGCAATATGGTACGCCTGAAGTATGCCTACATCATCAAATGTGATAGCTTTGATAAGGATGCGGATGGCAATATTACCACCGTCTACTGCTCTTACCTGCCGGAAAGCCGCAGTGGTGGCGATAGCAGCGGCCTTACCGTAAAAGGCACCATTCACTGGGTAAGCGCAGCGCATGCCGCCAAAGCAGAAGTGCGCCTGTACGACCGCCTGTTTAAAGTAGATGATCCGAACAACGAGGATGGTGATTTTAAATCTTACATTAACCCGGATTCTTTACAGGTTGTGGAGAATGCGCTGATAGAGCCAGCGCTGGCCAGCGCCAAACCCGGCGACCGTTTCCAGTTCCTGCGCAAAGGTTATTTCTGCGTAGATCCGGATACCACGCCTGAAAAGCTGGTGCTGAACCGCACAGTAACCTTGAAGGATACCTGGGCCAAGGAAGCCAAAAAGGTTAAGGAATAGTTTTATAAATGAAACGCTCCGGAGGTAATACCTTCGGAGCGTTTTTTTATTTGAGATGTGCGCCACGCCTTTAAGGGTGCACACTTTAAGCATCCAGTAATGTCAGCGCCTTCATGATCCTTGCAATGGTTTCATGTTTGCCCAATGTTTCAGCAATATTAAATACCGGCGGCCCAAACTTACCACCGCACAGCATAATGCGGAAAGGCAGCTGCAGCTCTCCTACTTTAATATTCATGGAAGTGGCCAGCTGTTTAAAACTTTCCTCTACAGAATGTAAAGAAAAATCAGACAGGGTTTCCAGCACAGAAGCCCAGTCCAGGAAGAACTGGCGTTTATCCGCATTCCACTTGGGTTTTACGGGGCTAAGGTCATAATTCTCCGGCTGCTGGAAAAAGAAGAAACCATGATCCCATATTTCATTGACCAGGTTGCAGCGCTCTTTTACCAATCCTGCAATGATAGCTACATATTCTTCAGAAGCCTGTACACCTTTCTCCTTCAGAACGGGCATAAACAGCTGCGCCAGGCGCTGGTTACCGGCCTTTACAATATACTGATGGTTGAACCAGTTGGCCTTTTCAATATTGAATTTGGCGCCGGCATGGTGTACGCGTTCCATAGAGAACTTTTCTATCAGCTCGTCTATAGTGAACAATTCCTGTTCCGTACCATCATTCCAGCCCAGCATAGCCAGCATATTCACAAATGCTTCCGGCAGGTAACCCATTTCGCGGAAACCTTTGGTAAAATCACCGCTGCGGGGATCCTTCCAGTTCATGGCATATACGGGGAAGCCTAAACGATCGCCATCCCGTTTGCTGAGCTTACCATTCCCATCCGGGCGTAAGATCAGCGGCAGGTGCGCCCATTGCGGCATATGGTTCTGCCAGCCCAGGTAACGCCACAGCATAATATGCACAGGGGCGGAGGGCAGCCATTCTTCTCCACGGAATGCATGGCTGATCTTCATTAAATAATCATCCACCACCACGGCCAGGTGATAGGTAGGCATACCGTCTGCTTTCAGCAGCACTTTATCATCTACGGTGCCGGTATTAAAATGTACGTCGCCGCGGATCATATCTGTAAAAGATATTTCTTCATTGGCGGGCATTTTAATGCGGATCACATGCGGGGTACCGGACGCTAATAAAGCAGCAGTTTCTTCCGGCAGCAGGCGCAGGGAGTTGCGCATATGCGTGCGTACAATGTGATTATATTGCGGGGATGGATTCTCTTCCGTTTTCAGGCGGGTACGCATTTCATCCAGCTCTTCCGGTGTGTCAAACGCGTAATAGGCATAACCGTCTTTCACCAGCTGCTCAGCATACTGGCGGTACTGCGCTTTACGTTCGCTTTGCCGGTAGGGCCCATAAGGGCCGCCCACATGCGGTCCTTCATCAGCATTTAAACCACACCAGCGCAGGCATTCCAGAATATATTCTTCTGCACCTTCCACATAACGGGTCTGGTCTGTATCTTCTATACGCAGCACAAAGTCGCCTTTATGTTTCCTGGCAAACACAGAATTGAATAAAACCGTGCGCACCCCACCCAGGTGCAGGCCACCGGTAGGGCTGGGGGCAAAACGTACTCTTACTTTTTGGTGTTCCATAGGCGCAAGTTAATAATTAGTTGGCAGTCTTTAGTGGGCCCACTAATAACTAACTTGCTTCTGACTATCCACTTGCAACTGCCAACTAATCCTTAACTTGCCACTGGCTGCAAACTACAACTGTATGTTCTACCTGACCAAAACGCCCGGCATCCTGAAAGCCCTGTATAGGAGCTGCACCTGGCACCTTTCACCGGCCAAACAAGCGGTGTACCTTACTTTTGATGATGGCCCGCATCCGCAGGCCACGCCTTTTGTGCTGGAACAGCTAAAGAAGTACAATGCCAAAGGCACCTTTTTTTGCATAGGCAAGAACGTAAAGGAGTATCCGCAAATTTATCAGCAGCTGCTGGAAGAGGGGCACACCGTGGGCAACCATACCCACCAGCACCTCAATGGCTGGAAAACCGGTACAGATACTTATATCCAGAATATTCTGGAAGCCCGGCAGTACATTGATTCACCTTTGTTCCGCCCGCCTTATGGGCGCATTACCCCTTTCCAGATAAAAGCATTGAAAAATAAGATCCCGCAGGCGCAGGTAATTATGTGGGATGTGTTAAGCGGGGATTTTGATACAGCCATTAATGGAGAGGCCTGTGTGCAGAATGTAGTGTTTAAAACCAAGCCGGGCTCTATTGTTGTATTTCATGACAGCACCAAAGCCTGGGACCGGCTTTCGTATGCCCTTCCCCGTGTGCTGGAGTTCTGTAAAAAACAGCAATGGGGCATGGAAGCGATTCCGCTGGGGAAGTAGAAGGAATTACGAATTGTCAATTACCATCCCGCCCAAAGCGGCACACAGCCTGCCCCGCCAAGCGGAGAATGCCATTGAAAGTAATTATGATATGAGTAATTACGAATGATTGGAATTACTTCATATCAATAGTAATTCGTAGTATTCAGAATACAAAAGCGGAAGGTTTGAAGCGGGCATAATTGCCTTTAACTTCAAACCTTCTGCTTTTTATTGAACTATTTTATTGTTAATTACAAATCAATCCCTTCTCAATCTCTGCTGCATTCCAATTACTCATATCATAATTTATTTTCAATGGCATTCGTGAATGCTTCGCATTTCGTAATTCGTAATTACAATTCGTAATTGAATTCATTATCTCGGCAATATTATGCCTTTCACTTTATCGCCAATGTTTACGGTAGCGGAATCATCGCAGATGCCGGCGCCATAATCAATGGTAGCAGTTACCTGGTCAAAAGTAACATCAGCTTTACCTTTACCTATCCAGGCGCATTTCAAAGCTTTGATCAGCGGCTCTTTGGTAGTGTAGGTAACAACAGTGCCACCAGGGTAAGTCAAGCTGGCAGTACCGGTACCGCTGTAAGAATCGTCTTCAGTTACAAACGGTGTGTTGCCGCCTTCTACCTGGGTAATAACTTTTTCGCAGCTATAGCCAAAGGTCAGGGTATCCAGCTTAATAACGCCGTCGGTCACTTTGGTGCTGTATTTAAAGGTAGTGCCGCTGCTTTGGTTGGTGATCACCTTTGTACCTTGCAGCTGTACCAGGTTCACTGAATAACCATCCAGGGTAATATTAATGATGGCACCCGGCTTCATAATGTAATTGCTGATAGTGATGATCACTTTACCGGCACGTACGCGGCCGTCTGTACCTGTACAACCGGTACCAAAGTCCAGGGTCAGGGTTTTAGGCCATTTATCTATAGTAACGTCATCAATGTCAAATTTATAACAAGCTCCCAGCTTAAACTGGCCGGGTGTACTGGTTGCCTTACGGCCACTGGTGTTAAGGCCCTGCTCATCACCAACAGCTAAAGTCACATCAAAAAGATCGTCGTACAGGGTGCTTGCCTGGGCTTCGTAAGAGGCTGCAGCCAGGGCTTTGTTATCGTTTGCGTTGGTATCGGGTGTTGCTTCAGTGCTCTTGCTACACGCAAAGAAGATCGTAGCAGTAGCTAGCAGTATCAACACAGCGGCTAAGATGCGGTTAAAACAAAAATTTTTCATGATAGGATAGTTTTTTTTAGGACTTTAACTTTGTGCCGAGGTTTAATCAGATATTAAAAATATAACAAATTTAATTATTTCCTACTTAATATTAATATATCATTTGTTAATTATACGTTATGCAGTGGATAGATACGCACGCCCATTTATACAGTAAGGAATTTGCCCAGGACCGGGAAGCCATGATAACCCGCTCCCTGGAAGCCGGGGTGTATAAAATGCTGTTACCCAATATAGACGAAGCTTCCATTCCCGGCATGCTGGACCTGGAAGCCCGATACCCGGGGCAATGTTTTGCCATGATGGGACTGCACCCCTGTTATGTAACGGAAAATGTAAAAGCCGAAATGGCCTGGGTGCAGGAGTGGCTGGAAAAACGGCCTTTCATAGCCGTAGGCGAGATAGGGCTGGATTTTTACTGGGATAAAACCTTTACCGCCCAGCAGCACCAGGCCTTCCGGGAGCAGCTGGAAATGGCCAAAGCCTACCGGCTGCCGGTAGTGATCCACAGCCGGGAAAGCACCCGCGAGTGTATTGATGATGTTAAAGCCTTGCAGGATGGCGGCTTAAGCGGGGTATTCCACTGCTTTTCCGGCACACTGGAAGAGGCCAGGGAGGTCATAGACCTGGGCTTTTACCTGGGCATAGGCGGGGTGGTGACCTTCAAGAAATCCGGCCTGGACAAAATAGTAGAACAAATTGACCTGCAGCACATTGTAATGGAAACAGATGCTCCTTACCTAGCGCCGGTGCCCTACCGGGGCAAACGGAACGAAAGCGCCTATATTCCCCTCATAGGGCAAATGGTAGCGGATGTAAAACATCTAAAAATTGAGGAAGTGGCTGCTATAACAAGCAGCAATGCCCATAAATTATTCAAATCCATTTAATATATAAGTGGATACCTTTGCGGCAATTTTAGGTGTTTCGAGATGAGTAAAATCCTGATTATTTACACGGGCGGCACGGTAGGCATGATCTTCGACGAAAAGACGAAAGCATTGCGCCCGATAGGTTTTAATGAGATCCGTAATAATTTACCGGAACTATACCGGATGGGGATCGATTTTTACGTGTACACCTTTAACCCGCCCATTGACTCATCCGACATGCACCCGGAAATATGGGTGGAGCTGGCCAGCATTATAGAAGACCGGTATGACCGCTATGATGGTTTTGTGATCCTGCATGGTTCCGATACCATGGCCTTTACTGCATCGGCCCTCAGCTTTATGCTGGAAAACCTTTCCAAACCCGTAATACTTACCGGCTCCCAGCTGCCTATTGGTAAGATCCGTACGGATGCCAAGGAAAATATTATTACTGCCATGGAAATTGCCGCTACCCGGCAAAACGGGCATGTGATGGTACCGGAGGTATGTATTTACTTCGACTTTTCCCTGTTCCGCGGCAACCGCTCCAAAAAATATAACGCGGAAAAGTTTGAGGCGTTCTATTCCATGAACTATCCGCCCCTGGCCGAAGCAGGCATTGATATTAAATATAAAAGGGAATCCGTATTACCCCACCCGCACCAGCCGCTGAAAGTGCATAAACACCTGGATGATAATGTAACGGTGCTGAAAGTATTTCCCGGCATTACCCGCAAGTGTGTGGAAGCTACGCTTAGTGTGCCCGGGCTTAAAGGTGTGATACTGGAAACCTTTGGTAACGGTAACGCAAACACGCAGCCCTGGTTTATTGAAAGTTTAAAAAAGGTAATTGATAAAGGCGCCATTGTAATAGATATTACACAGTGTGATGGCGGCTCCGTGGAGCTGGGTAAATATGAAACCAGCCAGTACCTCAAAGAGATAGGTGTTATAAGCGGCCATGATATGACGTTTGAGGCAGCCATCACAAAACTGATGTTCGTACTGGGCCAGGAGCTATCCCAGGAAGACACCAAACGCCTGATAGAACAACCCCTGCGCGGCGAGCTAACGCCCATTACCGATTAAATATGCAGATGTGCAAATATGTGAATGTGTAAATGAATTGAGACGAATGTCTTTCATCTGTGCACCTGCATATTTGCATATTTCCACCTCTTTTTTGTAACTAACGTGCGCCCTCAAACGTTAGCAAATAACAGGGATTCTCCCGGAAATTATCCTTATTTTTAAAACCTCGTTGAACGCTTGATCTGACCTGATATACAAATGAAATATTTTCTGCTGCCACTGCTGCTGGTATTGTTCGTTACGGAGCCCTTATATGCGCAAACAGTGTTGTGCACAACCAATGGGCAAACTCCGGAAACAGCTTTCCCGGTGTGCGGTACCAAAACCTTTACACAGGCATCCGTACCTATCTGCGGCGGCAGAACTGTTCCTGGTATTAACTGTCCGGATGCATACACTGATAAAAATCCTTTCTGGTATAAATTTACCTGTTTCACCACCGGCACCCTGGGTTTTACCATTACCCCGCATACCCTGGAAGAAGATTATGACTGGCAGCTGTTTGATGTTACCAACCGCTCTTTAAGAGAGGTGTTCACCAACAAACAGCTGTTCGTAGCTTCCGGCTGGTCCGGCGAGTATGGCATTACCGGCGCATCCAGCGCAGGCGCTGCACATGAGGTGTGTGGCGGTTTTGGCCAGCCCTTATGGAGCTCCATGCCTGTTATACAAAGAGGACATGAGTACCTGCTGCTCATCAGCCATTTTTCCGATTCACAAAGCGGGTACGATCTTGCTTTTAACGGCGGCACCGCCAGCATTACAGATCCCGAGATCACGAAAATAGATCATGCAGGTTATCATTGCGGTGTACCGGGTATTGGGGTAAAGCTGAATAAAAAAGTACGATGCAACAGCCTGGCCGCTAATGGCAGCGACTTTTTACTAACCGGCGCAGGGGTAACCATTACCGGGGCTACAGGTGTAAATTGTGATGTGAATGGGTTTGATATGGACTCCATTATATTAACCCTCAGCGGGCCCTTACCGCCCGGCAATTACAGCATAAGCTTAAAGAACGGTACAGATGGTAACTCGCTGCTGGATTACTGTTCCAATCCAGCCCCCACCGGTCCAGGCATACCGGTTACTCCTTTTATGGTAGATGTGCAAATGCCCTCTTACCTGGATCATATTGAACCGGTAAGCTGCAAACCGCAGCAGGTAAAGCTGGTATTATCCGATCCTGTGCGCTGCAGCTCCATTGCAGCCAATGGCAGTGATTTTACCATCAGCGGCAGCAATGCCGTTAACATACAAAGCGCCGCAGGTGTTTGCAACAACGGGCTTACAGATACTGTTATCCTGCAGCTTGCCAGCCCTATTTACCGGGGCGGCGCTTACCAGGTAACCTTAAAAACAGGCAGTGACGGTAATACCTTATTAAGTGAATGCTGGAAGCCTACACCTGCAGGCACCTCGCTTCCCTTTAATACCAGCGATACCGTGAATGCGGATTTCACCTACACCATGCGCCTGCATTGTGAATATGATACAGTAGCATTAACACACAATGGCGCCAACAGTGTAAATAAATGGATCTGGAACTCTGATGGCAATACCTTCAGCAATGCGCAAAACCCCATTAAATCTTATGATGTTTTTGGCCCGCATACCATTCAGCTAACCGTATCCAATGATGTATGCAGCGACAGCAGCTCACAGGATATTTTATTGGACAATGAGCTGCATGCAGATTTCACCGCATCTGCCGACATACTATGCCCGCAGGATGCTACAACCTTTACCAACAAAAGCACCGGCAAAAATATTATTGGCTACCGCTGGGAGTTTGGGAATGGCATTGTTACCACAACAACGAATCCTTTGCCGCAAAGTTATCCGCAGTTAAAAGAAGACCGTGATTATAATGTGCTGCTTATTGCACAAAGCAGCATGAACTGTTTTGATACAGCTTATCACCTCATTAAAGCCGTGGCCAGCTGTTATATTGATGTACCTACAGGTTTTACCCCGAATGGCGATGGTACAAATGATTATCTGTACCCGCTGAACGGTTATAAAGCAATTAATCTCAAATTCTCCATTTTCAACCGCCTTGGCCAGCTTATTTTTGAAACCAACGACTGGCGTCATAAGTGGGATGGTACTGTATCCGGAAGGCCGCAACCTATAGGCACCTATGCCTGGATGCTTAGTTACACCAACAAAGACACCGGCGAAAAAGTATTCAAGAAGGGCGTAACCGTTTTACTACGGTAACGCATACACTACTTTGTCCATTATAGCTATTTAATAGTACTGCGGCCTAATTCAACAGTTTTTAGTTAATATTGCTTTAACAATGCGTCCATTAACCGAACGTATCGGAAGTTTAATTCCATGTATGAGCGGACCCATTAACGTTAGTATAAACCTGCTTAGTGAGTTATTCTAGTCAACCTAATCTATAACAACCACATCACGTAATGAACGTTTTGATTGCGCCTGATCAAATTAAAGATCCGGGTCAAGAGATAGTTATCCCAGATCATCTTCACCCCTACCTGGTGCCCTGGGGCACCAGGCAATACCGGCAATATAAGTTTGGCACTATTCTGACCCAAACCTTTTTGCACAAACATTACCGCATTTATATTTACCGGTTTATGATAACCCAGCCGGTGAACCTGTTCTTTGCTGTAAACGAGCCTACCATTGCATTACGTCATATGCTGGAAGGCAGTGTGTATGCAGAGGTGCAGGGTTTTGGACGTGTAGCACTGGAGCCGCAGCGTTATAACTTAATATACCTGCCTACCAGCATTAATGAGGCGTGGTTTGAAGCCGGGCCTGCAGAATCTTTACACATGGAGCTGGAATATACCTGGCTGGAAGAAATGGCAGAAAGCAATGAGGAGATAGCAGAGCTCATGAACCGTGTAATGACGGTTAGTAATGAAGGCAAGCTGATGTTACCTGCGCTCATAGATTATAACGTGTATGAAACCTTACATGCTATGCGCCATAGCCAGGAAACCGGCGGCATCCTGCTGATGGAATTTAAAACCGGCATTCTTAAAATACTGACCCAGTATGGCAAAGTGCTGAAGGAACAGGATCACCTGGATGGCTTACCCGATATACCCAATAAGGAGCTGCTGGTGAAAATATGGGAAATGGTAAAAGCCAATCCGCATATTCACCATACACTGGCCAGGCTGGCGCTTATGAATCACATGCATGAAAAAACATTAAGCCGCCATTTCCAGCGCCTGTTTAAAATAAGCCTGCCGGCTTTTGTGCATAAGCAATGCATGGCGCGGGCCTATTACCTGATCACTACAACAGAGCAGAACCTGTCGGATATTGCTTATGATCTGGGCTATACAGAGATCAGCAATTTTAACCGTGCATTTAAAAAACACCATGGCATTCCCCCGCAGGCACTACGCAATATGCGATAAAATTATCCAGTGAGATTGTCCGGAAATGATGCGAAGAAAGTACTACCCGGATAAGCGATAATTCTCCATTTCTAAGGAATTTTATAAACGAAGTACGGTATCACATATGCACTGTTTTTCATATCAATGCCGGTAACGCACGCAGAGAGAACCATTAGCTTTCGTTATATATATATAGGCGACTCACGCCTGGTTCCGTTGTTCCCACCGGTGGCAGGCACCCATCACGCTGAAGGGATGGGTACTGCTCCGGTAAAAGTTTTGAGATAAAATACGTTTAACAAACTTTCTATCACACTCAACTAGGTTCACTACCTATATGGTGTCTTTATGGTTATTTGAACATATAGCATGTTCTACCTTTCCAGGTGGAACGCTTTTCCCTTGTAACAACACCATTTTCCATCGCCATGCTTTTCCCTCCCTCCTGTCCGCGTCCAACCCGGATACGGCAGGTTGTATAATTTTTTTGTCAGGAATAAGATCTTTAAAATCTCCTTTTCGGTATGCTACGTATATTAACAGAATAATAGCGTCTGATTGATTGTTTGTTCCCATGTGAAACAGCTAAATAGCTTCTGATAACCTTAGCGCCAACTCCTCAGAACAGCCGGTGCAAAGGCTATCACTCCTATTTCCTGACGTAGCTTAAACCTGCAGGCAGAAATGGTTCCGTGTTACAACATCCAATTAATTTGTTTAAACACCTTTTTCCATGGAAAAACATGCATTCAACAAACCCGCTGAAAAATGGCTGCTCATTGAGCGGGAAGACACACACAATTACACCGCTGCAGAAAATATTCCCGATGAATACCTGCAGCTGATCATGCCTTATGCCGGCGCTTATTTCTACCGCGATGATGATTGTGATATGTTAACCCAACACATTAAAGTAGGCGAGTTCTCCATATTCGGTCATGATATCTTTGCCCGTCAGTACTTTATCCTGCGGCCCTACACCAGCCAGCATATCCTGGCATTGCACTACATGCACGATGATACCATCCATGCCATGATCGACCACATGGGACCTTTCCGGCTAAGTGAAAAGGAGGTGAACCTCTTTAGCCTGCATGCGGATTTCCATACCGCTGCACTGGATGTTGGCCAGCGGATCACCAGCTTTCACATTAATGTAAAACCGGCTATGCTGCCTGCGCTGGTAGCCAAATTCCCGGCCCTGCAACCACTTACCTTAGAGTCCACGGAACACTTAAACGGACCGGTGAACAAGCAGCCGTACCAGATCAATTTCGTAGGCTCTTTATTACTGAGCAAGTTATTATCCTGCCGGTATGTGGGCATGCAGGCGGAATGTTACCTGTACCGCTGCTGTGTGGATCTTTACCAGAATTTTGCCATACAGTATGCGCAATCCTTACAGGAGCCCGCGCACCTGCCGGATTCGCAGATAGCGCTCATGCACCGCGTGCTGGAGTATATTAAAACGCATATACCCGAAAGGTTCACCAGCAAAGAGCTGGCCGTGCGGTTCAATATCCCGGAGGTTTTGCTGCGTACAGCCTTTGAACAGGTGTTTGCCACGCCGGCAGATGATTTTATTCTGCAGCAAAGAATGATGACGGCCTATGACCTGCTGCTGCAAACCCGGTCCAGCCTGAATAGCATAGCCTACCGCACCGGTTACCGTAACCGGCTGGCACTTACCGTGGAGTTTGAAAAGTATTATGGATATGATCCTATTGCCATCCGTAATGCGCAATAGTTTAAGATAACAGCTTTACCACCAGGCCGGTCCACCCGGTCTGGTGTTCAGCGCCTGCACCACGCCCATTATCCCCATGAAAATATTCGTAAAAGAGCAGGTAATCCCGGAAGTGAGGATCAAACTGCATTTTGTCATTAGCTCCCATAGCCGGGCGCCGGCCATGCTCATCACGCAGGAACAGCCGCACCAGGCGCTTGCTTAGCTCCACTGCTATTTCCTTCAGGCATAAATAATTGCCGCTGTGGGTAGGGTACTCCACCCGGAAATCATCCCCGTAATAATGGTGAAAATGTTTCAGGCTTTCAATGATCAGGAAATTCACCGGCATCCATACCGGCCCACGCCAGTTACTGTTACCGCCAAACATGCCGGTAGTGCTTTCTCCCGGGGCATAGGCTACGGTAAACTGGTTGCCATCCAGCCAGAACTCGTAGGGGTGCTGTTCGTGATGCTTACTGAGGGAGCGTATGCCATAATCGCTCAGGAACTCCGTTTCATCCAGCATACGGCGCAAGATGCGTTTCATACGGTGCCCCCGCAGCAGGCTTAGTAAATGTTTTTCCCCGCTGCCCTTCTCATACCAGCGGCTTACCAGGCCAGCCAGGTCCGGCCGGAAGCTCAGGAACCACTTTAGGCGCTCTGTAAATTCCGGCTGCGTGGCAAAGATCTCTTCATCCAGCACGGCCACGGCAAACAGGGGTATAAGGCCCACCATGCTGCGTACCTTCATTTTCTGAACCCCGTCGTTGGTAAAACGCAGCTGGTCGTAATAAAATCCATCTTCCTCATCCCACAGGCCTTCCCCGCTGGCTTCCTCCCCAATACTGCTAATAGCGCCTGCTATGTACAGGAAGTGCTCAAAGAACTTGGTAGCCATATCTGCATACACCTTATTATGTTTGGCCAGCTCCAGCGATATGCGCAGCATATTCAAACAATACATGGCCATCCAGCTGGTGCCATCTGCCTGCTCAATATAACCGCCGGGGGGGCGGGGGGCGGTACGGTCA
This sequence comes from Chitinophaga sp. GbtcB8, assembly GCF_019091455.1. Lineage (GTDB taxonomy): Bacteria > Bacteroidota > Bacteroidia > Chitinophagales > Chitinophagaceae > Chitinophaga. The sequence goes on along the minus strand of NZ_JAGXJN010000008.1, from coordinate 130,713 downwards.
AACCCCCCAAATTTTTCCCGGCCTAAAAAACCGCCTTCAAAAATTATGTTGTCATTGGCCTCCTTTCGGTTTTTCCCCCAGGTAAAATTGAGCAGCAGCTTATGGAAAATTGATTCCAGGAATGAGATATCCTCTTTACCATCGTTATATTCCCGGTCCAGCTGAAACACACGGTAGGCGGCCCAGGCATGCACCGGCGGGTTCACATCTCCAAAAGCCCACTCATAAGCAGGCAGCTCCCCGCTGGGATGCATATACCATTCGCGGGTAAGCAGGCTGAGTTGATCTTTGGCAAACCCGCTATCTATCATAGCCAGGGGTATGCAAGGGAAAGCCAGGTCCCGGGCGGCAAACAAGGGGTATTCCCATTCATCCGGCAGGGAAATAATATCTTCATTATTCAGGTGCTGCCACTCTTTATTACGGCCATTCAGCCGCTCCGCAGGCGGCGTGGGTTGTGAGGGATCGCCTTTGAGCCATTGGGCTACATAGTAATAGTAGAACTGTTTATTCCACAACATACCGGCAAAGGCCTGGCGCTGCACCATCTTCTCATCATCTGAGCTGAGCTTTTTTTGCAGCGTGCTGTAAAATTCATCGGCTTCCTGCAGGCGGGTGCTGAACAGGGCATCAAAATCCGCAAAAGGGTGTGACTCCGTTCCTTTCATTAACCGCAAACGGATGCTGACAGCGCCGCCGCCTTCAATGGTCACCTCGTAATTGGCGGCTGCTTTAGTGCCCTGCCGGGTATTATTTACCGCAGCCGCATGGCCGTGCACCAGGTAATCATTGATCCCATCTTTATAAAAACGTTTCCCATCCTGGTAGTTATACAGACGCGGAAAATTGGTTTCATTATCGGTGAATAATATTTCCCCTGCATCTTCGCAATACAGCTGGTAATAGCCCAGGTCTTTATGGGCAATGTCTATTACATCTGCCCCGTTGCCGGACAGCAGTGGCTGGCTTTTATCCGGCGCCCAGTCCCAGGTATTGCGGAACCACAGTGTGGGTAAGATATGCAGGTGCGCAGCATTTTTTGCGCGGTTATGTACGGTGATCTTTATAAGCAGGTCTTCCGGCGCTGCTTTGGCATATTCCACAAATACATCAAAGTATTCATCGTTATCAAAAATGCCGGTATCAATTATTTCATACTCCGGGTCCTGTTTGCCACGGCGGCGGTTCTCTTCCAGCAGCTGTGTATAGGGAAATGCCTGCTGCGGGTACTTATACAGCATTTTCATGTAAGCGTGCGTGGGCGTATTATCCAGGTAGTAATACAGCTCCTTTACATCCTCCGCATGGTTACCTTCATGTCCGTTTAATCCAAAATATCTTTCTTTAATGATGGGGTCTTTTTTGTTCCACAGCGCGATGGCAAAACAGAGCAGCTGCTGGTCATCGCAAATGCCGGCAATACCTTCTTCTCCCCAGCGGTAGGCTTTACTGCGCGCCATATCGTGCGTGGTGTAATTCCAGGCATTACCATCGGCGCTGTAATCTTCCCGTACGGTTCCCCACTGCCGGTCTGTTACATACGGGCCCCATTTTTTCCATTCTTTGTGCTGCAGCCTTGCTTGTTCCTTATTCATTTCATCTGTTGTTTATGGATCCGTTACAAAAGTATTTGCTGGTCTGTTGGTTGTATGGGAGATGGTATATTATCATGGCCCAGCATTTCCAGTAAATTAATTTCAATGGTGCGGCTTATGCTATCCAGCGGAACAGCCATCATTGTAGCGCCAAAAGGGTTCATGATGCTGATGCCGTTCTGGTGTGTTACATGAAATACAAACCCGAATGCCCAACCAAATAATATAGACCATGCGCCTATGCTTTCACTCATCATCAATGTATTCAGCACCACATAGAACCAGATAAATACACGCGTAAAAAATAAATAGCTGGGCGGGAATACGGTATTTTTTATTCTTTCTGATTTTCCCATGCTATCGCAATGCCTGATCAGCAAAGCGTTCAGCTCGCGGAAACGGAAACCGTCTATTACGCCCTGGCGGGTGAGCAGCTGCAGGTCTTCTGCCTGCAGGCTTAAAATGGCATTAGGAATGTTGCTTTGCATTTTTACGCGCTCCGCCTCTGTTTCGCTGAGGTAACCGGCGTAGTATATGTCCTCGGGTGTTTTTCTCAGGGATGATTTCAGCGCGTACAGGAAAGCCAGCTGCCGGTATATCATGCGGCGGGTAATGTGCGGGGCTTCTTCATTTTCCTCTGTAGCGCAGTTATACAGCAGACAACGGCCCCAGGACCGGGAATCGTTCACCAGCTCCCCCCAGACCTTGCGGGCCTCCCACCAGCGGTCATAGGCCTGGTTGTTGTTAAACCCGATGAAAAAGGCAATAGCTGTACCCAGCACAGTTGAAATGCTGATTGGTATGGAGATCTGCATTTCCAGCCAGTAATTATCTGTAAGGTATGCAATGGTGCAGCATGCCAGGATCATTAAGTCCACCCGCCAGGTAAGCCTGAAAACCTGGGTTAGCGAAAGCCGGTCGTTCAACAGCATAAATTCCGATTATACCTAAAAGTTACTCTATAAGGGGGAGATGAGCAAATTAGTGGAGAAGCACTTACTAACTCCCCGTTCTGCAAAATCACCTGCAAAGCTTCCCGCGCCCTCAATTGCGGGTTGTTCGTTGCTTGTGTGGTTACTGTGTGACCTGGTGTGCTTTGCAGGTCCGGTTCCGGCCTGTACCCGCCCGGGTATGCGGCTATCAGGCGGCATCAAGCGGACGGGCGTTGGAGGTGTTTGGGCAGCGCCAGACGTGTCACGCCGGCTAAGGGCCGGCATTCGGACCTGCGGGGTGGGGGCTTGCCTGGTTAGTGTGTAATCGGGCGTGCTTTGCAGGTCCGGTTCCGGCCTGTACCCGCCTGTGCGTGCGGCTATTGGGCGGCATCAAGCGGACGAGCGTTGGAGGTACATGGGCAGCGCCGGCCGTGTCACGCCGGCTAAGGGCCGGCATCCGGACCTGCGGCCGCACTGCGGGGTTGGGGACTTTCCAGTTTTGCCGGTTGAAAATGCTATACTTAATACAATTTTAACACCTTAATACCTTTATACTTTATGCCTTAACCCCTTTATACCTTTACACCTTAATATTTAATACAACGCCTGCAATGGCATGCTTAACTGTGTTGAAGCTGTAAGAGCGCTTTCCATTTTGTTTGTTAAGGTTCTTATCCCTAAACAGGGGCTGCAATGGCCTGCCGCAGCAATGGAGCTGGACCTTGTCTGTTTTCTGGTGCGGAGTTTTAACCTACCTTTCCTTTACCTTCTCTTTGCGTTTCTTTTATTCCCCCCTCATCATCCTTTTAACATCACCTACATGCCCTCCTTACACGGCCTTCTTACATGCCCCCGCAATGCTTTTATAGGCATTCCAATGCTGTTGTTCCCGGCTTTTGATCATCAAACCCAGCAAATAATTACCTCAGTAGCAATAATTTCCGTGAACAATATCCTGTTCGCAGTGCCCCATTCGTAATCCGTAATTGACAATTCGTAATTCCCGTTGATCTCCGGTTAAAATATTGCCACTTAACAAACTTATATACTCCTATATTTACAATAATTCCATTATACTCAGGTTTAAACTGCTGACATGAAAAAAATTGTATATCTGACAGTTATAATGCTCGCATTCCACGTAGCAAGGCTGTTTGCGCAAGACTATCCCATACAGCCGGTACCTTTTACCGCGGTAAAAGTAACGGACCATTTCTGGGCGCCGCGCATCCTTAGTAATTACAAAGTAACCATTCCCATTGCGCTGGAACAGTGTTACAAAACCGGGCGGGTAGACAATTTCCTGATAGCCGGTAAGCTCAAAAAAGGAAAGTTCAATACAGAATATCCCTTTGATGATACAGACATTTATAAGATCATTGAAGGGGCCAGCTACTCGCTGCAAACCTACCCGGATCCAAAACTGGAAGCACAGCTGGATACGCTGATCTATTACATTGGCAAAGCACAGGAGCCGGATGGTTATTTATACACCAACCGCACTATTGCCAAAGACAGTGGAAAGCTGCATCCCTGGGCAGGAGAAAAACGCTGGGAAAAAGATCCGGACCTGAGCCACGAGCTATACAACTGCGGCCACCTGTATGAAGCTGCTACCGCGCATTACCTGGCCACCGGTAAAAAAACCCTGCTGAATATTGCTATTAAAAATGCCAACCTGGTATATCATGATTTTGTGGAAGGCGGTTTAAAATATTATCCCGGCCACCAGATCGTAGAAATGGGCCTGGTAAAAATGTACCGTGTAACCCATGATAAACGCTACCTGCAGCTGGCCAAATATTTCCTGGACATCCGCAAGAATGGTACGGAATACAACCAGGCGCAGGCGCCCGTTACAGAGCAAACCCGTGCTGTTGGTCATGCTGTGCGCGCCACCTATATGTATAGCGGTATGGCAGATGTGGCTGCGCTTACCGGCGATAAAGGTTATGTGCAGGCAATAGATGCCATCTGGCATGATGTGGTAGATCATAAGATCTACATTACCGGCGGCATTGGTGCAGAAGCCGGCCATGAAGGTTTTGGACCGGATTATGCGCTGCCCAACATGAGCGCGTATAATGAAACCTGCGCTTCCATTGGCAACATTTACTGGAACTACCGCCTGTTCCTGCTGCATGGGGAAGCTAAGTATTACGATGTGCTGGAACAGATCCTCTACAACGGTATGATATCCGGGGTAGCTATTAACGGCGACCGTTTCTTTTATCCTAACCCGCTGGAATCAATGGGCCAGCATGAAAGAAGCGAGTGGTTTGGCTGCGCCTGCTGTCCCAGCAATGTATGCCGCTTTATTCCATCTGTACCAGGTTATGTATATGCTACGGGTAAAGACCGTATTTATGTGAACCTGTTCATACAAAGCAAAGCTGCTATCCCCTTAAAGAAAAAAACAGTGGAGGTAGATCAGCAAACCAATTATCCCTGGGATGGTGATATTACTTTCACGGTGAACCCTGCAGGCAATCAAACCTTTGATATGGCTATCCGTTTGCCCGCCTGGTTAAATAATGCGCCTATGCCCGGCGGTTTATATACTTATGCAACACCGGAAACAAAAAAATATACCATCACCGTAAATGGCGCGCCTGCTCAGGATTCCATTGAAAACGGCTATGCTGTTATTCACCGCAGCTGGAAAAAAGGCGATGTTATTAAAGTGAATTTCCCGATGGATGTGCGTTATGTAAAAGCATCCGCACCCGTGAAAGCAGATGATGATAAAACCGCTTTGCAACGCGGCCCGCTGGTATATTGTTTTGAATGGCCGGATAATAACAAGGCCTCTGTACGCCATTTGCTGGTGAATGAGCAAAACGATGTCAGTACTGCCTTTGAGCCCAACCTGCTGAATGGTGTGGAAGTAATACATACTACCGCGCTTACACAAACCATTACTGAGGATAATAAGGTGGTGCAGGAACCAGCCAGGGTTACTGCCATTCCCTATTATGCCTGGGCTAACCGCGGTGCAGGTGATATGACGGTATGGGTAGCAGATAAAGCCACTGCTGTTGTACCGCTGAAACCAGCTACCATAGCATCTAAAAGCACTGTGAGCGGTTCGCACAAAACAAAAGCTTTAAGAACATTGAATGATCAGCTGGAACCTTCCAGCTCACATGATGGCAGTGTACCCTACTACCATTGGTGGCCTTTAAAAGATACCCTGCAATGGGTGCAGTATGATTTTGCAGTACCGGCAAAAATTTCCGGCGCACAGGTATACTGGTATGATGACAGCCCCTGGGGAGGCTGCCGCTTACCCGCTTCCTGGAAGCTACTGTATAAAGATCCTAGCGGAGAATGGTTACCTGTTAAGAACAGCAATGCCTACACGACAGAAAAAGATACTTTCAACAGCGTAAAATTTGATCCGGTAGAAACCAGCGCGCTCCGGATGGAAGTGCAGCTGCCCAAAGAACATGCAGCCGGCATTGTTGAATGGAAAGTAGAATAAAAATGTGGAGAAGCGCCACACTTATATAGCTGTGCCACACCATAACGGTGTGGCACACTTGTATATACGCGCTATCATCATCCCCTGAAACCCTGCGCGGACTTAATGTACAACTAACACTATGTTCCGTTATTCACGCATATGTATATGCGTATTTTGCTGCACCTAATCCCTGTTTACCTGCGTTTTTTATCACTCCCTCACCTAATATCTTTGCTTCCATATACTGTAGTCAACAGATTTATTGTAAAAAAACCGGAGCGTAGTAGTACTTCTTGATTGTACAAACGACACCTATGCATGAGCTGATCTAATACCCTTTGGCCAAATCGATTTAGCACGTACTATATCTTGAGTTATTGAACCTATGGCATTATTCATTAAAACCTATAATCAGTTGACAAAACCGGCACCTGTGGATCTCTGCAAGGCATGACCCTGCAGACACTTTCACGTGTCATTAAACAAACCAAATTATCCGAACATGAGAACCTTGAGAGTTACTACTCCTCCCGGCGGCTGGCTACGCCGGTTCAAGCAAGCATGCTGTTTATCCCTATTGCTATGGCAGGGCAGCGCACAGGCACAGGTTAGCCCAACCGTGCCGGCTACCACCAAACAGCACAGCAAACAGGTGATAGGTTACATCACCCAATGGGATGCCTGGAAAGACGTAGCAGGTATTGTACCGAAAGGCGGTTACAATCACCTGAACGTAGATTACTCCCAGTACACCATCCTGAACTTTTCCTTTTTTGGTGTAGCAAAAGACGGTTCACTGCACAGTGGTGACTTCCGTAACAAGAACATTTACCAGGTAGGCGCCGTACAGGAACCTGCAGCGCTGGTGAATGAAGACATTTACAGCAGCTGGGATATGTTCCTGCTGTTTGGCGAGCTGGATGCCCCGCTGTATTATATCTCCGACGGCAGCTACGCCTACACGCTGGGCTACCGCAATGAAGGCAGCGGCTGGAAAAATGTGAACACCGGTGCTACCGGCGCATTTCCGCTGTCTGTTCCCAAACAGGGCGGCGCACCGGGCGTAATAGACCTGGCCCACCAAAAGGGTGTAAAGGTAATGGCCTCTATCGGTGGCTGGAGCATGTGCAAACACTATCCTGAAATGGCCGCTGATGCTACCAAACGCGCAAAGTTTGTGGCAGACTGTCAGAAGCTGATAGCTATGGGTTTTGATGGTATTGACTTTGACTGGGAATACCCTAATGATCCGGGTATGAACATTGAGCATTACGGTCAGGTAGATTATAACAACTTTGCGGTTCTGATTGAGCAGGTACGTGCTGCCATCGGCGCTAATAAGCTGATCACTGCTGCGTTTTCTGCTTCCCCTGCTAAGCTGCAGGGTTTCCCCTGGTCACGGTTAAATAATTCCATGAATTATTATAACATGATGACCTATGACTTCAACGGTGGCTGGTCAAACAAAGCAGGCCATAATGCACCGTTGTATGATTATCCCGGTGCAGAGTACAACAACTTCTCTGTAGATGCTTGTGTAAAGGCCTTACGCACACTGGGCGTTAACATGAGCAAAGTGAACCTGGGTGCGCCTTTTTATGGCCGTGGTGTAATCACCAACGGCGCTGCTACGCTGAACGGTGCTACCACCAAACGTGCAGAAACTGTGCAGCCGGATGGTCCTATCCAGACCTGCGCAGATTATACCAACTGGGCAAAAGACCTGTGGGATGGTACTCCCAGCTACAGCTACATACTGCAGAACACCGGCTCCGGTTCCGGCTGGACAGAGTACTGGGATGATGTAGCCAAAGTACCTTACAAAACAAAAGGCAATTATTTCCTGAGCTATGATAACGAACGCTCTATTGGCGAAAAGGCAAAATACATTAATGACAATGGCCTGGGTGGCGTAATTGTATGGCAGGTATTCGGTGATATGACCGACATGACCAGCAGCACCACTCCTAAAGGGAAGCTGATCTATTGCCCCAACACCAAATCCAAGCTGGTAAATAAGCTGAACGAAGTATTTGCAGGCGGCACCAGCACCAATCCCAATGTGCCTCCTACTGTAAGCATTTCTTCACCGGCTAATAACGCATCTTTCACTGCACCTGCCAGCATAACTATTACGGCTACTGCAGCTGACAGCGATGGTTCTGTTGCCAAAGTTGAGTTCTACAACGGCGCTACCAAGCTGGGTGAAAAAACTACAGCTCCCTACACTTACACATGGAGCAGCGTAGGCGTTGGTACTTATGTTATTACGGCCAAAGCTACTGACGACAAAGGCGCTGTAACTACCTCAACTGCTGCTACCGTAGCAGTAACCTCCGGCGGCACTAATAACCCCGGCACCGGTAAGGTGGTGGTTGGTTACTGGCATAACTGGGGCGGTTCTACTGCACCGCAGTATATCCGTTTACGTGATGTAAACTCTAAGTACAACGTAATAGAGATTGCGTTTGCACTGGCCGGTTCTGACCAGGCTACCCTGAGCTTTACACCGGAAAACACCACCGTTGCTGATTTCAAATCCGATATTGCGCTATTGCAATCACAAGGCAGGAAAGTGCTGATCTCTATCGGCGGTCAGGATGGTATTGTTGTTTTAGGTTCTGCCACTCAAAAAGCTGCTTTTGTAAGTTCACTGAAATCTATACTCGACACTTATAACTTTGATGGTTTTGACATTGACCTGGAAGGTGGTAATACCCTGATCCTGGATAATGGCGATAAAGACTTCACACATCCTACTACACCCAAGATCCAGAACCTGGTTTCTGCTATCAAGGAAGTAGTGAACTATCGTAAAGGCCAGGGCAAAGAATGCTGGCTGACGATGGCGCCTGAAACCTATTATGTACAAACAGCCTATGGCGCTGCGTATTCTCCGCTGGTAGGCGCTTACCTGCCGGTGATCTACGGTGTGAAAGATGAGCTGACCTTCATTCACCCGCAGCTGTATAACACCGGCTCTGTAACCGGTTTGGATAATAAAGTGTACAGCTCTTCCACATCCGATTTCATTGTAGCTATGACGGAAATGCTGCTGGCTGGTTTCCCGGTAAGCGGCACCAACCTCACTTTCCCCGCCCTGCGCGAAGACCAGGTAGCATTTGGCTTACCGGCCAATACCTCTGCAGCAGGCAGCGGTTACACTACACCTGCCAATGTTAAGAAAGCTCTGGACTATCTGACCAAAGGCCAGTCTTACGGTGGCGCTTATACGTTAAGAAAAGCAGGCGGTTATCCCGGTCTGCGTGGTATCATGACATGGTCCATTAACTGGGATAAATCTACTGCTGATGAATTTGCGAACAATTATTATGAGTATTTCTTTGGTACTACAAACCCGGGAAATAATCCTCCTGCTGTAAGCATCACTTCCCCGGCAAACAATGCCACCTTTACGCCGCCCGCTACTGTAAGCATACAGGCCAGCGCAAGCGATAATGACGGCACTGTATCCAAAGTAGAGTTCTTCAATGGCGGTACCAAGCTGGGTGAAAGCACTGCAGCGCCTTACAGCTATAGCTGGGCGAATGTAGCTGCCGGCACTTATACGCTTACTGCCAAAGCTACAGATAACAAAGGCGCAGTAACCACGTCTGCCGCAGTTACCATTGTGGTAGGCACCGGTAATAACAACGGTTGTAACGGTATTGCCGCATGGAGCGCAACCTCTGTTTACACAGCTGATATGCAGGTAGTTTACAACAGCAAAGTGTACAAAGCCAAATGGTGGACACAGAATGAGCAACCTGACATCAACAACGGCGATTCCAAAGTATGGCAGTATGTAAGTGATTGTAACGGTAGCGGCAATAACGGCGCTCCCAGCATCAGCATCACTTCACCTGCTAACAACGCATCTTTTGCAGCACCTGCCAGCATCTCCATACAGGCTACTGCCACCGACAGCGATGGCAGCGTAGCAAAAGTGGAATTCTTCAATGGCAGCAGCAAATTAGGCGAGAGCACTTCTTCTCCTTACAGCTATACCTGGTCTAACGTAGCAGCAGGTACTTACTCCATCACCGCTAAAGCTACTGACAACTCAGGCGCATCCGCTTCTGCTGCTGTAACAGTAGTAGTAACCAGCGGTGGTAACACCGGCAACTGCGCAGGCGTAGCTACATACCAGCCGTACCCGAAAATTTACAGTAAAGGCGACCGCGTAGTGTACAACGGCATTCTTTACGAAAGCCAGTCAGATGCACTGTACAATGTAACACCCGGTACTGCAGACTGGTGGTGGAAACCACTGGGAGCCTGCGGCGCCGCCCTGGCACGTACCAGCGTTAGCACCAGCACACCTGCTGTAACACAAGAGGTGAGCAATGCTAACCTGTTAGTATATCCAAACCCCGTAACCGGCAGCGAGCTGCAGGTGAGGGTGGATGCACAGCCTGGCGACAGGTTACAGATATCCCTGGTGGATATGAAAGGCAACGCGCCTGTATTAACAACACAACAAACTGCTGCCGGCAAAGGCACCCAGTTCATTAAACTGCAAACAGGCCAGCTACCTGCCGGTACCTGGATCCTGAAAGTAGAAAACAGGAGCACCCATCGCGTAGCCACTGCTAAAGTAATAAGGCTACAGTAATAGTTAAAAATGAAAAATGAAAATGGTCCCGGTTCATCCGGGACCATTCCCTTTTCTAACTAACATCCTATTCAACCGCCCTCCCCACTCACCCTTAAACCTTAACCATATGCAAAGACCATTTCCTTTTCAATTAGCCGCTGCCCCGTTAGGTTTGCCGGCTTACTACCCGGCCCATACTAACGGGGCAACAATCCTTACTGCAGCAAACATCTGCAATCCTGAAAACCATTAACACATTCACATTTGAGCTGTGAAACCACGTGTCCGTAAGGTTTCATCTGATCAGAAACACTAAAAACCTTTACACAATGAAACCAGTAAAATTTCTATTGCTGCTGATGGCCTTTACCGGCATACAGCAGGTGGCATTCTCACAAAACTGGCAGCTCGTATGGGCCGACGAGTTTAACGGCAGCATTGGCCCGGACTGGGTATTTGAAACCGGCGGTGGCGGCTGGGGTAATAATGAGCTGGAATATTACCGCCGTGAAAATGCTACCATCGAAAACAACCAGCTGGTAATTACTGCCAAACGCGAAAGCTTCGGCGGTTATAACTACACCTCTACCAGGATGAAAACCCAGGGCAGAAAATCCTGGACATATGGTAAGATAGAAGCCCGCATTGCTATACCGGCCTTCTCCGGTGCATGGCCTGCCTTCTGGATGCTGGGCGATAACATCAGCACCGTGAACTGGCCTGCCTGTGGTGAAATTGACATTTTGGAGCATGTGAATACTGAGCCCAATGCCGTTGGCACTATTCACTGGCAGGGGCCTGATGGCGGTCATGCCTCCTATGGTTCCAGCACCGCGGTGAATGTTACCGGTTACCACACCTACACTATTGAATGGAACCCTTCTTCCATCAAATGGTTTGTAGATGGTGTACAGTACAATGAAGCCAATATTGCCAACAACATTAACAGCACTGAAGAATTTCACCGGAACTTTTTCATCCTGCTGAATTTTGCCATTGGCGGTAACTGGCCCGGCTTCAACATTGATAACAATGCTTTCCCTGCAAAAATGTATGTAGACTGGGTACACGTATACCAGGGCGGCGGCACCAATCCTCCCCCCACATGGAGCCAGACCGTACAGGCAGAAAGCTACAGCAGCATGCTGGGCGTGCAAACAGAAACCACAACTGATGCCGGCGGCGGCCAGAACGTAGGTTATATTGAAACCGGCGACTGGATGGCGTACAACAGCATCACCATACCTACATCCGGCAGCTACAAGATCGAATACCGTGTAGCCAGCCAGAATGGCGGCGGCCGTTTATCACAGGACCTGAACGCCGGTTCCATTGTACTGGGTGCAGTAGATGTGCCTAACACCGGTGGCTGGCAGAACTGGACCACCATTTCCCAAACTGTGAACATTAATGCCGGTACTTACAACTTTGGCATTTATGCAGCAGCCGGTGGCTGGAATATTAACTGGTTCCGCATTACCAAACTCTAAACCCTTAAACAGTATCTTTATGAAAAAAGCTCTAAAATATTCAGCAGGCCTCGCATTCCTGCTTGCCTCCTTTACAGCCTTTGGTCAGCAAAAAGAATATAGCTTAGGCAACACCCGCACCCTGGTGCAGGAGTTCCGCCAGCAGGCAACGGCCAGGCAACAGCAATTTGTAAGCGGCGCACAGCTGAGAGTAAGCGCTAATACCACGTTAAATGCTAAAGTAAATTTCCGTACTACCGGTAGCGCCACAGAAGAATTCCTGGCAGGTGAAATAGCCAACACCCCGGGTTCTTCTTTCTTTGTTCGCGTACAGGGCAACAAAGTAGAAGGTAACATCGTGTTACGGCAAAGCAAAAAAGCATACAAATATTATTCAGACAATACCGGTAATGTTTTCGTAAAAGAAGAAGACATTAACAAGGTGCTGTGTATTAATTATGAAGAAGGCCCTGCTACCTCCCAGGTAACAGCACAGGGTGCAACTGCAGCCGCTGTACCTGCGGACCTGCAAAGCTATCCCGGCGCCAATGGCTGTGTACTGCTGGACTTTGACGGCCAGTATGTTTCCGGCACTCCCTGGAATAATGGGAATCCCATTAACGCCGCACCTGCCACCCTCTCAGAAGCTGAAATGCGTGAAGTATGGGAGCTGGTAAGCGAAGATTACAAGCCCTTCCATATGAACATCACTACCAGCGAAGCGGTGTTTAACACCTATCCCAAGAACAGGAGAATGCGCTGCATTTTCACGCCCACCAACACCGCTGCTCCCGGCGCAGGTGGCGTAGCCTATATCAGCTCCTTTAACTGGAATGATGATACCCCCTGCTGGGTATTTAATGGTGGCGTAAAAGGCGCTGGCGATGCTGCTTCACACGAAGTGGGCCATACTTTAAGCTTAGGCCACGACGGTAGAAATTCTCCTGCAGAAGGTTACTACGCCGGCCAGGGTAACTGGGCGCCTATTATGGGTGTTGGTTACTACAAACCGATTGTACAATGGAGCAAAGGCGAATATAACAGCGCCAACAACCTGGAAGATGACCTGGCAAAAATGACCAGCTCCACTTTTGGTGTTGGTTACCGTGCCGATGATTATGGCAATGCCATTTCATCTGCAGGTGTTCTCAGCGTAGGCACAGGCGGCAACATTAACAGCAGCGGTATTATTGAGCGCACTGCTGATGTGGATGTATTCTCTTTCAGCACATCCGGCGGTAATGCTACCATCAACTTTAACCCGGCTCCCCGCCATGCTAATCTGGATATACTGGCACGCCTGCTTAACAGCAGTGGCGCTGTAGTTGCTACTTCAAATCCTGCTGGTTTATCTGCGGCTATTAACGCCAACCTGGCAGCAGGTACTTATTATGTATCTGTTACCGGCACCGGTGTAGGTAACCCTGCTACGGATGGTTATTCCAACTATGCTTCCCTGGGCGCTTATACCATTACCGGCACTATTTCCGGCGGTACCGGCAGCGGCGCAGTTACCGTATACCAGGATTGTAATTACGGCGGTTATGCCATTAACCTGGCGCCCGGCAGATATGATATGGCGCAGCTGAATGCCCTGGGTATTCCGAATGATGATATCTCCGCTTTAAAAGTGAAAAGTGGTTATGAAATTATCCTGTACCAGGATATCAACTTCGGTGGTAGCGCTTACGTATTCCGCGGCGACTTCTCCTGCCTGGTGAACCTCACTGCAAACGGCCAGCCGCTGAACCTGAACGATTGGGCAACTTCAGTAGTGGTACAACCTTCTACTGCTGCAAAAGCTGCCGTAATGAGCGCGCCTATCACGCTTGTTACACCGGTTAAATCATCCTCCGCTGCTGCTGCAACGGAAGCTGCCAATGATGATGGTACCATTGATGTAGTGCTGTCGCCCAATCCTTTCACACAGAACTTATCTGTGAAAGTGAAGAGCAAGGTAGATCAGTATTATATCCGTGTGTACAACATGAATGGTACGGAAGTAAGGCCTGCACAGCGTATCTCTAACGGCCAGCCCGTGAACCTGTCCAGCCTTTCAACCGGCATGTACCTGATCAAGATCTACGTAGGAAAAGAAGTGATCACCCGCAAAGTGATCAAACATTAATAATATCCCATCCTATGACAACGTAGGGGTCCCGGTTTTTCCGGGGCCCTTTTTTTTACAATTAATTAATAAATTGATAACGGCCGCCATGCAAAAAAAACCAGAATGAAATGAAAATATTTGTACTCAAATCGTGGTAAGGAATGACCGAATTATACGGTATTAAACAGGGAAGTAACAATGTTTTCAGGGAAGTATATCATCAGTACCAGCACAGATTATATGCATTTGTGTATCAGAAAACCAGCTCACATTACCTGGCAGAGGAAGTAGTACAGCAGGCCTTCATCCGCCTCTGGGAAAAAAGGAATGCCTTATCAGACGGAGTGTTGCTTTCCACGCAGCTTTTCCAGATAGCCAAAACTATTCTGGTAGATGAGCTGCGCAAGGAAGCTGTTAAAAGAACCCACATTAGCGGCTGGGCCAGCAGCAGCGCTGCGCCGGTTACAGAAAATAAACAATTAGAGCTGCGTGATAGTATGGAGCACATGGTACGTACCATTAACGCCATGCCGCCCATGCGTAAAACCGTTTTCAATATGCGCCGCCAGCAAGGACTATCCTATAAAGAAATTGCCACGGAACTAGCCATCTCGCCCAAAACCGTGGAGAACCATATTGCCCGCGCCATTAAACAGCTGCGTGAGGCCGTACAGGTATTATCCCTGTCCGGCTGCTGAAACCAGCCCCCCCGCTGCCATTACTGAAGAACTCCTTTGCAATCTTAACATTGCGAAAAAATCAGTATATTATACAACAAATGCAGCCCAATGAAATACCCCCGCATGCAGAACTTTATTAATGGCCGGTTCACAGATATTGACTCCACCCGTCTGCTAACCATTACTTCACCCACAGACGGCCGGGAGCTGGCGCTGATGCCCTGCTCCACCGCTGCCGACCTGGATGCTGCCGTTAATGCTGCAAAAGCCGCTTTCCCTGCCTGGAGCCAAACCCCTATCAAAGAACGGGTGCAGGTATTTTTCCGCTATAAATATTTACTGGAAAGAGACCTGCAGGAGCTGGCGGAGCTGGTGAGTGAAGAAAACGGTAAAACATTGGGCGAAGCCATTGCAGAAATAGAAAAATGTATAGAGCTTACGGAATTTGCCACCTCGCTGCCACAGCTGGTAACCGGCGAAATACTGGAAGTAAGCAAAGGCGTGGAATGCAGAACAGAACATGTGCCGCTGGGTGTGGTAGCCTCTATTGTGCCGTTCAACTTTCCCAGCATGGTGCCTAACTGGACCATTCCCAATGCCCTTACCCTGGGCAACTGCATGATCATAAAACCCTCTGAAAAAGTACCCCTTAGCCTGACCCGTATTGCGGCTTTATTAAAGGAAGCGGGCCTGCCGGACGGCGTATTCAATATTGTGAATGGCGATAGTGAAATGGTGAATGCCATCTGCGACCATCCCGGCATTGAAGCCGTATCATTTGTAGGTTCTACCAAAGTGGCCAAGCTGGTATACCAGCGGGCTACCGGGCAGTTAAAACGCTGCCTGGCTTTAGGCGGCGCTAAAAATCATTTGCTGGTATTGCCGGATGCCAAACCGGATATGACCGCGCAGAACGTCGTAGCCTCTATGAGCGGCTGCGCAGGGCAGCGCTGTATGGCCGCATCGGCCATGATAGCAGTGGGCCAGGTAGATCATATTATAGACAAGATCTGCGCAGAAGCCGGTAAGGTGATCCCGGGCAAAAATCTGGGCGCAGTGATCAGCCGGGAATCCAAAGAAAAAATTGAACGTTATATTACCGAAGCAGAGCAGCAGGGCGCACGCATCCTGATAGACGGGCGCAACACCGTGGTGGAAGGCAAAGAGCAGGGCAGCTACGTAGGCCCTACCGTGATAGACTATGTGAAACCGGATATGGCGGTAGCTAAGGAAGAAATATTTGGCCCCGTGATCAGTATTCTGCGCACCAATACGGTAGATGAAGCGCTGGCCATAGAAAATGCCAACCCTTACGGCAATGCAGCCGCAGTGTACACACAAAACGGCAGCCTGGCGCGTTATATTATTGAAAAGGCCAATGCCGGTATGATAGGTGTTAATATAGGCGTACCCGTACCCCGTGAGCCTTTTTCTTTTGGCGGATGGAATGAAAGTAAATTTGGCGTAGGCGATATTACCGGCAAAAGCTCCATAGAATTCTGGAGCAAGCTAAAGAAAACCACTACTAAATGGAATCCTGAAGCAGGGATTAACTGGATGAGTTGAAATAGTCCATGGCCCATAGCCGATGGTCTATGGCATAGAACGTAATATTATAAGTAAAAGAAGTAATAAGGACTACGATAACATAAGAAAGGTACTACAAGTAACAGGAAGCGATCAACCAACATAATGAAGTAATTAAGGTCAACTGATATACAGCAAATTTAAACACTATGGCTGAAACCTCCGCCCTGTCTGCCACCCAGCAGATTATACAGGACAACCTGGACTATACTCTTTTTTCCTGGAGCAAGCAAAAAGGTGTTGCCCCTATTGCCGTGAAACATGCAGAAGGTGTGTACCTCTATGATTATGATGGTAACCGCTACCTGGATTTCTCTTCCGGTTTGATCAACGTGAACATTGGCCACGGCAATCAGCGTGTAACCCAGGCCGTGATGCGGCAAATGCAGGAAGTAAGCTACGTTACACCCGGCTGCGTTACACAGGCCCGTGGTGAGCTGGGAAAAAAGTTAGCTGCCATTAGCCCCGGCAACCTCAATAAAACGCTCTTTACCACTGGCGGCGCAGAAGCCATTGAAAATGCTATTAAGCTGGCGCGTTTGTACACCGGCCGTTCCAAAATAATTGCCCGCTACCGCGCTTTCCACGGCGCCTCTTATGGCTCCATGACAGCCGGTGGCGATCCCCGCAAGCTGCCGCATGATGCGCAGCAGGCGCCTAACATGGTGCATGTGGAAGATCCGTATTGTTACCGCTGCCCCTGGGGTAAGGAAATTACATCCTGCTCCCGTGAATGTGTAAGCCATATTGAGCGGGTAATTGAATTTGAAGGCCCGGAAAATGTAGCCGCCATTCTCATGGAAGGGGAAAGCGGATCTTCCGGTTGTATTAAATACCCGCCGGATTATTTACAAAAAGTGCGCGCGCTCTGCGATAAATACAACATCCTGCTGATAGCGGATGAAGTAATGAGCGGTTTTGGCCGCACGGGCAAATGGTTTGCCTGTGATGTGCACGGCGTAGTGCCGGACATGATAGCTACCGCCAAAGGTATTACCGCCGGTTACCTTCCCTTAGGCGCTTTAATTGTAAGCGATACCATTGCCAGCTACTTTGATGATAAGGTGTTATGGCTGGGGCTTACCTACTCAGCCCATCCGGTTTGCTGCGCTGCCGCAGTAGAGGTGCTGCAGATCTATGAAGATGAGCAGCTGATAGAAAATGCCGCTGTAATGGGCGCTTATATTGAGCAGCAGGTAGCCCTGCTGCAGCAACAGCACCCCAGCATTGGCGATTTCAGGAATACCGGCTTACTGGGTTGTATAGAGCTGGTGAAGAACCGCGCTACCAAAGCGCCTATGGCCCGCTTTAATGCGCCGGCCAGTGAAATGGCCGTGATGAATAAAGTAGCTGCCAGGCTGAAACAGCTGGGCATGTATGCCTTTGTACGCTGGAACTATGTATTTATAGCGCCACCTTTATGTATCACCAAAGCGCAGGTAGATGAAGGGCTGGCCATCATCAGCGAGGCTATCCGTATTGCAGACGATGCATATGAAAATTAAAGTAAGCACATTTCCTGATTCTTATAGCTAATTCCTGATCACCATCATGAGCGAAACCTCCTCTCTTTACAGTGAAGACCTGGCGCCTGTATCACCGGCTAACCGCAGCTGGAATACCTGGAACTATGCAGCGCTGTGGATCAGCATGAGCCTGTGCATTCCTACGTATATGCTTGCCAGCTCGCTCATTGAAGGAGGTATGAACTGGTGGCAGGCCATCTTCACCATTTTCCTGGGTAATAGCATTGTATTGGTGCCCATGATCCTGAACGGGCATGCCGGCGCTAAATACGGCATTCCCTTCCCGGTATTTGCCAGGGCCAGCTTTGGCGTAACGGGCGCTAACATTCCTGCTATACTGCGGGCTATTGTAGCCTGTGGCTGGTTTGGTATTCAAACCTGGATCGGCGGTTTTGCGTTATTCCAGATGCTGCGCTTATGGATGCCCTGGCTGGAAACCCTGCCCACGGTATTCCCTGAATCCTTCGGCTTAAAAACAGGCCCGGCTATTACCTTCCTGCTGTTCTGGTGTTTGAATATGTATGTAGTATACCTGGGTGTGGAAAGCATCCGGAAATTATTGGTGTTTAAGGCCATCTTTTTACCCGTAGCTGCGTTGGCGTTATTGTGGTGGGCCATTGGCGCGGGCCATGGCTTAGGGCCTATTTTGCAGCAACCATCCAGGTTTACCTCTGCCAATGGCTTTTTAAATTTCTTTTTACCGGCGCTTACCGGCATGGTAGGTTTCTGGGCAACGCTTTCCCTCAACATCCCTGATTTTACACGGTATGCTGTTAGCCAGCAGGCACAGGTAAGAGGGCAGATCATTGGCCTGCCGCCCTCTATGACGCTGTTCTCTTTTATCGGCGTGGTAGTTACTTCTGCTACTACCATTGTGTATGGCACCACCATCTGGGATCCGCTGGTGCTGGCCGGAAAATTTGATAGCAAGCTGCTGGTAAGCCTTGCCATGATAGCAGTGGCTATTTCTACATTAGCTACCAACATTGCAGCTAATATTGTAAGCCCCGCTAATGATTTTGCCAACCTGTGGCCGGCGCGCATCAACTTCCGTAAAGGCGGTTATATTACCGGCGTGCTGGGTATACTTATTTTTCCCTGGAAGCTGATCGCAGACCCCAGCGGTTACATCTTTACCTGGCTCATAGCCTATTCCAGCCTGCTGGGACCTGTGGGTGGTATTATGATCACAGATTATTATTTCATACGCAAGCAATACCTGGTAGTACCGGAGCTGTATAATCCAACCGGCAGCTACAGTTTTAGCAAAGGGTTTAATATACCCGCGGTAGCAGCATTGCTCATTGGTATTTTACCGAATGTGCCGGGTTTCCTGGTCACTATTAAAGCCATTGCGCCGGATGCAGTACCGGTATGGCTTGCGCAGCTCTATAATTATGCCTGGTTTGTAGGTTTCCTGGTAAGCGGCATTGCGTATATGCTGCTGATGCAAACCTACCGGCACGGTATTCAAACTATTAAAGAAACATCGTCTTATGTCGCTCTTGATTAAAAACGGAAGGATCATTACTGCTGCAGATGATTATGTGGCAGACATTTTTATTGAAGGGGAAAAGATAGCCGTGATCGGCAACAACCTGTCTATACCAGCCGGTGAAACTATTGATGCGGAAGGTATGCTGGTAATGCCCGGCGGCATTGATCCGCATGTGCATTTGGAGATGCCTTTTATGGGCACCTTTTCCAGTGACAGCTATGAAACCGGTACCCGTGCTGCATTACATGGCGGTACTACCATGGTCATAGATTTCATTCTGCAAAAGCAGGGCAGCTCTTTAAAGGCGGCGCTGGATGAATGGCGCTCCCGCTCCAATGGCAACTGCGTGAGTGATTACAGCTTTCATATGGCGGTAACCGATTTTAATGATGCAACAAAACAGGAGATCAAAACTTTTATAGAGCATGAAGGCATTACCTCTTTCAAAACCTTTATGGCTTATAAAGGTGCGCTGATGATAGACGACCGGCAAATGACAGCGCTGATGCAGGAAGTAAAAAAACATGGCGGCATGGTTACCGTGCACGCTACCAATGGCGATATGATCGATTACCTGGTAGCCAAACACAGGGCAGAAGGAAAATTGTCACCGCTGTATCACTACCTCTCCCAGCCGGAAGTAACGGAAGCAGAAGCCAGCGGCCGCTTTACAGACATTTCCAACTACACCGGCTGCCCGGGATATATTGTACACATGACCTGCGAAGGTGCGCTGAATGCAGTACGCCAGGCCACCCGCCGCAACCAGCATGTGTTTGTAGAAACCTGCATTCAATACCTGCTGCTGGATGCTGCTTTATATGAGCAGGACTTTGACGGCGCCAAATGGGTCATGAGCCCGCCGCTGCGCGAAAAGAAAGACCAGGCCACGTTATGGGCCGGCATTAACCAGGGTTTGGTAAATGTAGTGGCCACAGACCATTGCCCGTTTAAATGGGAGCAAAAGCTTATGGGTAAAGATGATTTTTCAAAGATCCCCAACGGCCATCCTGCCATAGAGCACCGCATGGAGCTGTTGTATAGCGAAGGGGTACACAAAGGAAAGATCACACTTAATAAATATGTGGAAGTAGCCTGCACCAATCCTGCAAAAATATTCGGCATGTTCCCCCGCAAAGGTACCATTGCCGTAAACAGCGATGCTGACATTGTGATCCTGGATCCGCAGGCTAAACATACCATTACTGCCGGCGCGCATCATATGAACGTAGACTATTCCGCCTACGAAGGCTGGGAGCTGACCGGTAAAATAAAAACAGTGCTGTTACGCGGCAAGGTAGCTATTAACAACGGGGAATGCCTGCTGGATAAGGGTTACGGCCAGTTTGTGAAACGCGGGAAAGTGGATGGGAAGATTTGAACGGACCATCGGCTATGGACCATAAACCGAAAACAAAAATTACAATTATGCCAAGAATCATTAAATCCGGCCTTATTCAAATGAGCCTGCCTAAAACAGAAGGTGAAGGAACCATTGAGGAGATCAAGGAAGCCATGATACAGAAACATTTGCCGCTGATAGAGGAAGCAGGACAAAAAGGCGTACAGATCTTATGCCTGCAGGAAATATTCAGCACGCCTTACTTCTGCCCCGGGCAGGATGCACGCTGGTATGCATCTGCAGAAACAGTGCCCGGCCCTACTACAGAGCGCATGGCCGCTTATGCTAAAAAGTACAACATGGTGATCATTGTGCCGGTGTATGAAAAAGAGCAGGCCGGCGTATTGTACAATACAGCTGCAGTAATTGATGCCGATGGCACTTACCTGGGCAAGTTCCGCAAAAATCATATTCCGCATACATCCGGTTTCTGGGAAAAGTTTTTCTTTAAGCCCGGCAACCTGGGCTACCCGGTGTTTCAAACACGTTATGCAAAAGTAGGTGTGTACATCTGTTACGACCGGCACTTCCCGGATGGCGCCCGCTGCCTGGGATTAAACGGCGCAGAAATAGTGTACAATCCTTCTGCTACGGTGGCCGGCCTTTCCCAATATTTATGGAAGCTGGAACAGCCTGCGCACGCAGCTGCCAACGGGTATTTTATGGGCTGCATTAACCGTGTAGGTACGGAACAGCCCTGGAACCTGGGCAAGTTTTACGGCAGCTCTTATTTTGTAGATCCGCGCGGACAAATATTCGCCACTGCATCAGAAGATAAAGATGAATTACTGGTAGCCGAGTTTGACCTGGATAAAATAGAGGAAGTAAGAAGTGTATGGCAGTTTTTCCGCGACCGGCGCCCGGAAACGTACGGCAAGCTCACAGAGCTTTAAACCTGTTATTCCTGACATTAATACATTGTTATGGCCATTGTGAACAACCGCCTGACCGCAGAACAATACGACCAGAACTTCAGCGACATACACCCACCTTTCGAAAGCCGGGAAGCCGCTCTGGTAGAGGCTAACCGCTGCCTGTTCTGTTATGACGCGCCCTGTATTAAAAGCTGCCCCACCAGTATTAACATACCCAAATTCATTAAGCAGATAGCTACGGATAACATCAAAGGATCTGCCCACACTATTTTCAGCGCCAACATTATGGGCGGTGGCTGCAGTAAGGTATGCCCGGTAGAAAAGCTGTGCGAAGGTTCCTGTGTATACAACCTGATGCACGAAAAACCCATTGCTATTGCCAAACTGCAAAGGCATTCAACGGAAAAGGCTATCAGTGGCCAATGGCGCCTGTTTGAGCGCAAACCTGCCACCGGTAAAAAAGTAGCTGTTGTAGGCGCAGGCCCTGCCGGTTTAAGCTGTGCGCATGTGCTCTCCCGGGAAGGTATTGAAGTCACCATTTTTGAGAAGGAAAGTAAAGGCGGCGGGTTAATGACCTACGGTATTGCAGCATACAAAGTAACGCCGCAGTTCTGTGAAGATGAGGTGAACTACATTACCTCCTTAGGCGGCATTCACATTCAATACAATAAAGAGTTAGGAAAAAACCTTAGCCTGCCAGAGCTGCAAAGGGATTACGATGCCGTGTACCTGGGCATTGGTGTAGGCGTGGCGCGGCAGCTGGATATACCCGGCGAAACGCTGGACGGTGTAGTTGATGCCATTCAATTTATTTATGAGCTCCGCAGCAAAGGTTACCCGGCCGTACCGGTAGGTGATAAGGTAGCTGTAATAGGTTTGGGCATGACGGCCATAGATGCCGCTACACAGGCCAAACGTTTAGGCGCAAAAGAAGTGACCATTGTATACCGCAGAACGCAGGAGGAAATGCCCTGCACGGAAGCAGAGCTGGAAATTGCGAAGCTGGATGGCTGCAAGCTGCAATGGCTGGCAGCTCCCAAGGAAGTGAAGGGGCAGGATGGGAAAGTACAGCAGCTTATCTGCAGCATTATGCAGCTAAGCGCAGCTGATGCCAGCGGCCGCCGCGCACCGGTAGACACGGGTCAAACCTTTACGCTGGAAGTTGATATGATCATTAAAGCAGCAGGACAAGTACCTTTTGAAGCGCTTATTACCAGTGAGCAAATAGAACACCGGCAGGGAAAGATCATCATTAAGGACAACGTTACCAACATTCCCGGCGTATTTGCCGGCGGCGATTGTGTGAACGGCGGTAAAGAGGTAGTGGACGCAGTACAGGCAGGTAAGGATGGTGCAGCTGCGATACTGGAGTATTTAGTTAGCAGTGAATGATCTATTAATCGCGTCATTGCTTCGTCGCCCCACACAGCCTGGCTTTACTTTGCTCCTCGCAATGACGCATTCATTTTAACTTTTTCAACTTTTAAACATGGCTGATATCTCTGCAAACTTCTTAGGCATCAGATCCCCTAATCCCTTCTGGCTGGCCAGCGCGCCGCCTACAGATAAAAAGTATAATGTGCTGCGTGCACTGGAAGCCGGCTGGGGTGGTATTGTCTGGAAAACACTGGGATCGCAGGTGAAAAATGTATCCAGCCGTTACTCTGCGGTAGACTACCACGGCAGCCGCGTAATGGGCTTTAATAATATAGAGCTTATCAGCGACCGGCCACTGGAGCTGAACCTGCAGGAGATCAGGGAATGTGTAAAACTGTTCCCGGACCGCGCTATGATCGTGTCCCTGATGGCAGATAATGACCGCAGCAGCTGGCATGAAATGATCGCTAAGGTAGAAGATACCGGCGCACATGGTATAGAGCTGAACTTCGGCTGCCCTCATGGTATGAATGAAAGAGGCATGGGCTCAGCTGTTGGCCAGGACCCTGAAATTGCGCGCATGGTAGTGGAGTGGGTAATGGAAAAAGCCACTATCCCGGTTATTACCAAGCTCACGCCCAATGTGCATTCTGTAGTACCCACCGGTAAAGCGGCGGTGGAAGCAGGTACGAATGCGCTGTCACTTATTAATACCATTCAATCCGTTACCGGTATTGACCTGGATACGCTGATCCCTAATCCGAATGTTGGCGGGCAGTCTGCATTTGGCGGGTATTGCGGCCCGGCGGTAAAACCTATTGCCTTAAAAATGCTTACCACCATTAGCCAGGATGCCGTTACGTCCCGTGTACCCGTTTCCGGCATAGGCGGGATCAGCACCTGGAAAGATGCAGTGGAGTTTATGCTGCTGGGCGCTTCCAATGTGCAGGTATGCACTGCAGTAATGAAACATGGCTTCCGTATTATTGAAGACCTGTGTGAAGGGTTAAACAACTGGATGGATGAAAAAGGTTTTGCTACGCTCTATGATTTTATCGGGCAGTCTGTAAACCGTATCACCAAATGGGAAGCGCTGGATATTAACTATCATATTATTGCCAACATTCACCAGGACAAATGTGTGCATTGCGGTTTATGTTACATTGCCTGTGAGGATACCTCGCACCAGTCCATAAACCTGGAATATGGAAAACCGTATAATACTTACACGGTAAAAACGGAGGAATGTGTAGGCTGTAATTTATGCAAGCTGGTTTGCCCCGTAGAAGATTGCATTACCATGGATGAACATCGCAAAGGCCCGGAATACCTTAACTGGACGGAGTATCAGCGGAAAGGGCTGCCGTTGAATGATCATTGAATTTGCCCTAAAAAGCAATCACTCCTGCCACCGGTTAAAGTGGAGGAGTGATGTTTATAATGGGTTAGTAAGTAACAAAGTTGTACATAAACTCACATATACCGTGCCATAATCATGAATGCACGGGTAACACACCAGCTGCTTTTAATTTCTCTATAATATTATCGCCAATATTCTTCCCTTGTGTTGCTCCGTTGTCAATAGAATCACGGAAGTGAATACCGCCATACAGGCGTGAAATGGCTGCTTCCGCAGCAGCCTGCATAAAGGAGGTAAAGCTGCGTGCGCGGATCTCGAACATTTCTTCTGAATCATCTGTAAAAGAAAACTGATCGCCCATCAGGTAAGTAAGTACCTGCGCAGTGGCGGTAGACATTACGCTATGCCCGCTGGTATATTCCGGGAAGGGCGGTGTTTGCAGCAGCGGTTTCCAGTTCACATCAATGTAGCGGTTAATATACGTTTCCGGCCGTATGCGGTCGCTGCGGTATTTTTCATCCCAGCAGCTGATGAACGCATCCATTTCTGTGATGGCCGTAATGGTATGCAGCAGCAGGGTTTTATCAAAATCCAGCTTCGCCTTTTTAGCTGCAATACCTGCAATATTCATCCAGTGCCCGCCCGGTGTTATCTTTTTAAACCCAACAGCCATATGCCCCGCGGTAGATACTGCAAAGGGATTACAATCCCAGAAAGCGGCAATCACCAGCTCCTCCTGTTTGGGATGCATACCTGCCTCATACACTTCTTTGCTCAGGTTATAAAAAGCGCTGCCGCTATCTTTACTGAAAGGTACCGGCGGCTCCGGTACAAAGGCATTACAGGTATCTATTACCATGGGGCGGATGGTTTTCCAATGCGGCTCCACCGCTTCTATATAAGCCGGCGGTGTAGGATACCAGTAACCATCTCCTTTTTTAGGTGTATAACGCACGCGTGCGCTCAGCTGGTTGTAGTGGTCTTTTTTAGACCAGTTAATGATCTGCGGCACTACTTCCTTAGCTACAGCTACGGAGCGGTCAATTACTTTTTGCGAAAGCTTTTCTTTTTTAAACGTGTTCAGCAGTTTTGCCTGCTGCGCTTCCAGCATAAAACCGGAGGGCAGCATTAGCCGCCCGGCTTCCAGTATGGCATATACCGCAGCAGCTTCATAGTTATAATCATCCTTAGCGCCGCTAATGGTAATAACAGGATACGATTTAATAAACCCGGCTGTTTTGGGCATGCTGTTATTATGCTGCGCCACTATTTCATATGCTGCTGCGGTGCAGTAAGCATAATAGCGAGCGGCTGCCGGCGGGTTCACCACATCATGCAGCATTACCATGGTAATATTCCAGACAGCGGGTTGCACCTGGTTGCTAAGTTCAGGTGTGGGCCGCTGGGCATAACCCAGCTGGCAAAAAAACAAACAAACAATTATCCATTTTCCCATAACTATTGTTCTTTGTATAGTAAAACGCCTACGTTATTTACACCTATCACCATATACTTATCTGCCTTGATGGTTATTTCTGTGGCAGACTTTACATCACCGGCTACGGATAACCCGGAAACAGCCGGCTGCATATATTTAAATTGCCCCTTGCCATCGCCCTGCAGCAAACAGCCATAACTGGCATCCATGCTACCTATTTTTAAACGATTATCACTGTGGTTGCCAAATAGCAGCAGGTCTGTTTTGCCATCGTGATCAAAGTCGCCGGTCATAATTTTAGTGACTATGGAAAACTGCGCCTGTAAAGGCAATGGGGCAGCCACAAATTTGCCGTTCTTATGCAGGAAACATTGTGTACGGCAATCTGTTAAGGTTAGCTTACCGGCTTTAGACAATTCATCTGCACTGAAAATTTCCCTCATGGTAGCATCTGCATAATTCTTATAGGAGCTGAATTTGCGGCGCATGGGATAGATCTGGTCATTCAGCTCATCCCGGCTTACAAAAGGATAGCTTACCCCTTTAATATAACAGTTAAAGAAAGGATCAATAGAGCCATTGCCGTCAAAGTCTGCATAATACAGCTCTGCCGGCTCTTTTTCAGAAGTATGCACCTGTGTGTTCAGCCCCAGGTTACCGGCAATAATATCTTCCTGCCCGTCGCCATCCACATCTGCCAATGCCATGCTGAACCAGCAGCCTTTGGGCATCTGCTCAAAATAATCGCTGGTTTTATTTGTAAAACCTTCGGCCGTGTTCAGGAATAAGGTTACAGGCATAAACTCCCCGCATAACAGCAGGTCTTTACGACCGTCTTTATTAACATCGGTCCACTGCGCATCTGTGACCATACCAATGTTGGCAAAAGGCACGGTAGCAGCAGTAAATTTCCCTTTGCCATCATTCACCAGCAGCCAGGATGCCGGCGGCGCCGGGTACTGGCCGGGTATTACACGCCCGCCTATGAACAGGTCCATATCACCGTCATTATCAAAATCACAGGCACGCACACACGATTTACTATTAGCGCTAACATCCGGCAAAACACCTTTCGATAACACCAGTTTGCCCTTGCCATCATTCAGGTACAGAACATCCTGCAGCGCGGGCGTATGGGGTTCAAATAAAGCGTAACCGCCTTTGGCCAGGTACAGGTCATTAAACCCATCGCCATTGGCATCAAAGAACAATGCATCGGCCGTTACCGGGCCATCTTCCGCATCCAGCACAGATTCAGTGCTGATACTGTATGCGCCGGAAGGCTGTTGTACAAACAGTCTTCCGGGCTGGTTCTTATCGCTGCTGATGTACAGGTCCTCCCGGCCGTCGTTATTCACATCTCCCTTAGCCAGTACCGGCCCTGCGCTGGAGTACATGAATAACATAAGCGGCTGCCGCTTAAAGTCATTCACCTGGTCATCTTCATGTTTATAACCTATAATACCTTTTGTTCTGCTGAAGAGTGTTTTGACTGAAGGATCTTTTTGCAGCACCGGCGCTGTTACGCCTGCATAGGCTACTGCCAGCTGCTGGTTAGCGGTTACATTGGTCAGCAGCTGCGTGGTATGGTCGGGCCAGGTAATGCGTACAGAATCTGCCTGTTGAGCACTGCCCAATCCAAAATGCAGGCTGGCAGGCAAGGCAGAAAGATATCCCCTGCCGGGATTCACTTCCTCATACTGCAGGCCGCCGTTGGCATACACTGTTACCTTAGCGCCAATAGCCGCTGTATTGCCGGTTTTGGCCTGCAGCTTTATGCCCAGGTAATTACCTTTGTTCTGTTCCCGGCTCAGGTTTTTATACACTGCTGCCGGTTCGTTAATGTTATTGATCACCAGGTCCAGGTCGCCATCATTATCCAGGTCTGCATATACTGCCGCGCTTGAAATACCGGTTTTGGTAAAACCCCAGTCTTTTTGTTTGTTGGAAAAAGTAAGGTCATGCTCATTCCTGAAAACGTAGTTCATCAGGGTGGTGGAAGGCATGGATGTTACCAGGTCCATGAGCATTACCGGTTCACGGTCCACTGCTTTCTTGACTTTATAATCGCCCCAATATTTTAAAAAGTCTTTGTTGGTATAGTCCCTTAAATAGCCGTTGGTAATGAACAGGTCTTTATACCCGTCATTATCCAGGTCGGCCAGCAGCGGGCACCAGCTCCAGTCGGTATTAGAGATCCCCGCAAGCTGCCCTATCTCACTAAAGGTTCCATCGCCATTATTCAGCTGCAGCATATTACGCATGTACTGTTTGTATAGTCCCTGTGATAACATCAGCTCAAAGGATTCATAATTTTCCTGCAGCTGTAATAATTTCTGGCGGCGGTTATCTTCCGGCAGCATGTCCAGTGTCATTACATCCGGCAGGCCATCGTTGTTATAATCTGCAATATCTACGCCCATAGAGAAATGGGAAAGATGCCGGAAACAGTTCTGCGTATCTTCCCGGAAAGTACCATCCTGGTTGTTGAGGTACAGGTAGTCCGGCTCATTATAATCATTGGTCACATATACATCAGGCCAGCCGTCCTGGTTAATATCAGCTACGGCCACGCCTAAACCGAATGTGAGCGGGTTCTGGATAATGCCGGCTTTTTTGGAAACATCTGTAAAGTGATTGTCCTTATTTTCATAGAGCTTGTTGCCTGCCAGGGAATCCGTTTCCCCGCGGCGTTTGGCCAGCTCCATGTTATCTATCTTGATCACGTTATGGTTAAGCAGGAACATATCCAGGTCCCCGTCATTATCATAATCAAAGAATACGGCCGTGGTGCTGTAGCCCGGATCATCCAGCCCATATTCTTTGGCGCTTTCTTTAAATTTCAGGTTGCCCTGGTTTATGAACAGCTGATTGCGGCGTTGCCCAATAGTAGTTTTGCCGGAGTAACAAACCTAAATACCCAGCTAACCATCGCCATTTACATCAGACATGGTTACGCCGGTTTTCCAGGCGCCGCTGCGGCCTTCCAGCTCTTTGGCGGCATCCCTGGTAATATCTTTAAATTTCAGGTTGCCCTGGTTCAGGTAGAGCTTATTAGGGCCCATGTTGGCGGTGAAGAACAGGTCGTCCAGGCCGTCATTATTAATATCGCCTACGGCTATGCCACCGCCGTTATAAAAATATTCGTAGGCTAATACATTCAGGTGTTCGGTTTCATTAATATCATTACTGAAACGGATATTGGTGGTTTTAGGCGGTAACAGCTCAAAGAGGGGCTGCTGCGCTTTTACAGCTATGGGCAGCCAGCTAAGTAATACCGTAGTAATGATCAGGGAAATGGAATTTTGCATGATGCATTATATTTTTCAACCGCTCCAACAACACAGCAGGCCGGGTTACAAAAGCAGATGCAGCGGACTTACCCGCTGCATCTACTCTACATTTATTGCTCTTACATCAACATTTAAAACAGGTTATTATTTGTCCCACCATACGCGTGAGGTCCAGTTATCACCGGTTCCTATCCTGCTTACCGCATCGTTGTAGTTAGCTTTGTTCAGGTTAGCTTCAATGGGCGGATAAGGCTGCCTTCTGGGTATGGTACCGTTGGAGAAATTACCCTGGTAAACTACGGGAGTGAGCACAGGATAACCGGATCTTTTCCAGTTGATCCATGTTTCTACATACAGGAAGAAAGCGCCGGTAGTAGCCCAGTATTGCTCATTGATCTGTTTCAGGGATGCATCCAGTGAAGTTATATTCAGCGGATGCGCCAGTGCATATGCATCGGCAATAGTTGCGCTGATGGCGCCATCTGCACCCAGTACTGCCAGGGACTGCAGGGCAGCAGATACACCATTGCGGTAGTGCACAAGGGCTGTACCGCCTACGCTCCATCCTCTTGCCGCAGCTTCTGCCAGCATCAGCTCTGTTTCTGCGTAGGTGAGCACAAAAATATTACCGCTCCTGTTGGCGTACATAGAAGTACGGGGACGGGAATATTTTCCGATAGGCGTAGCATTCGCGCCTGTACCGGTACCACCGGGGTAGCCCGGTGCATGCGTAATATCTGTTGGGCCGCCGTTCAGATCATACCCATTGGGCATCCCTAACTGTACGGCAGCAGTTGTTACGCCGGGGCTGGAAGTTTGGTTAGCAGCCAGGCCATCAGCAGGTACTTCTGCAATTACACCCAGGCGGGGGTCATTGTTAGTCCTGAGATAGTCAATAAATGTTTTGCTCCAGCGGGTCTGGTAAATATCTGTATTATATACCCTGGCCTGGGCATTATCATGCCCGGTGCTGTTCTGGGTAGCTATAAAAGCATCATCCGCAACGCCGGCAAAGGTGCCACCTGCAGCGGCTTTCTCCGCCCATGTTTTGGCTGTGGCAGCGTCTACTTTTGTTAAGCGCATAGCCAGACGTAACATTAATGAGTAGCCGAATTTTTTCCATTTGGTAACATCTCCCTTGTAATACAGGTCGCCGCTCACAGCTCCACCGGATGCACTCAGCTGGCCAATGGCAGCATCCAGGTCTTTGAGCATGCTGTTATAA
The DNA here is from genome assembly GCF_019091455.1 of Chitinophaga sp. GbtcB8. Classification (GTDB taxonomy): domain Bacteria; phylum Bacteroidota; class Bacteroidia; order Chitinophagales; family Chitinophagaceae; genus Chitinophaga. The sequence goes on along the minus strand of NZ_JAGXJN010000008.1, from coordinate 100,283 downwards.
ACATCCTGCTGTTTATCATACACTGGTTGTGTAACGCCTGCCTTACCCTGTAATGCCTGGGAATAAGGAATATCGCCATACACATCTGTTACTTCCTGCAGGATCAGCACTTTCATAATTTTACAGATGGCGTTCAGGTTTCCCTTTGAGGCATCATCTGCCGTTAAGCTGGCGGCTTCATATACCATGCTGCCTGCTCCTGTCCAGAACTGGTCGCTTTGGCCGTAATTGTTGTTCCAGAGACGGGCCTGGTAATCAGGCGTACCGCTGGATGGTACATACTTATCGGCATTGGAAAGGTAGTTGGAGCTCAGCGATGAGGTGGATGCCATGGTTTGCGCCCACATGCTGGTGAACAGGGAAATACTATAGCCCTGTGAGGAAAACAGGTACTGGGCGCTGGTCAAAAGATAATTTGGATCATAATGGGCGGCATCCGTTTGTGTGGGATCGGTATTGATCTCCTCAAAATTCTTGGTACATCCCGCCTGTAGCAGTGCAGAAGTGATACCAATATATATCAGTAGTTTTTTCATGTTCCTTGCTTATTTGAATTTGATATTAACATTTACACCGTATGTCCTGGCGGAAGGTAAGCCGGTACCTTCAATACCTGCATATCTCACAATGGTGGAAAAACCTGATTCAGGATCAATATTATCACTGCGTTTCATTATTGTCCAGAGATTGCGGCCTACTAAAGAAACCTGTACGGTACGGATCAAAGGCACGCCGGCTAATACTTTCTCAGGAAGGGTGTAACCCAGTGTAAGCTGGCGCAGCTTAATGTAATCACCGTCCAGTACACTTATTGCAGTGATCCTTTGAGCCACTGCCTGGTAGTAGTCCTGTGCGCTGGCGTGTACGGTATTCTGCGTACCATCTTCCCGTACTCCCACGGTGAAACCAGCTTCCCTGTTCACCAGCGTAGACTTGTTCAAGCCGCGGTAAACACTTTCAGCAGCAGAAGAAGAAAGCACCTTGTTGCCATAATTGTAATCTATCAGGAATGCAAGGCTCACACCTTTGAAGTTAAACTCGTTGTTCAAGCCACCATATAAAGTAGGCAATACGCTGCCCCTGTATACCTGGTTGCCGGCTAAGGGTAACCCGGAGGCATCTACTACTATATCGCCTTTTGCATCATACTTGTAATCATATACCTGGATCTGGGGGCCGGCCATTCCTTTTATGAACACAGTATTGGCATTACCGTGGTTGAACCGGTTGGTACCCAGCGAAACCGGGTTACTATTAGCATCTGTTTCCAGGATCTTATTGTGTACAGAGGTTAAATTGAATGAAGCATTCCAGCTGAAATTCCTGCTCTTAACAGGCGTACCGGTCACCAACACTTCCAGGCCCCTGTTTTGGGTAGAACCGGTAGCTATATACCCTTTGGTATAACCGGTAGACCGGCTAAAGTCTGCCTGCATGATCTCATTCTTTGTTTTGCGCGTAAAGTACGACACATCAAATCCTAAACGGTTATCAAAGAACTTCAGCTCCGTGCCAAATTCCAGCTCTGTTACGGTGTACGGTTTTAACAAACCGCTGGGCAAACCATCGCTAAACCTGCCGGTAGGCACTCCGTTAACAGAGCCTTCCACGGCATAGTACACGGCCGTTCTATATGCTTCGTAAGGTTCCCCGCTGGTTCTTGCGAAAGATGCACGCAGCTTGCCGTAATCCATATGCGGTACTTTCACCAGCTCAGAGAAGATAAAGCTACCGGATACAGAAGGCGTAAAGATCCTCATCTGGCTCTTGGGTATATTAGGCCCTGCCAGTGTGGAGAACACATCATACCTGCCCGTAGTGCTCAGTGTCAGGTAGCTTTTATAGTTAAAGTCTGCGGTATAATAACCGGAATGTGCTTCCCTTTTCCAGTATTTATAGTCCTTGCCAGCGTTCACCACGTTAAGAGGGGTGTACAGGTTATCAACGATAAAGGGACCACCATTGAGGGTCTGATAATCATAACCGTTCTTCAGTATGTTGGCGCCTACTGCAGCGTCTATACTAAAATCGGAGGTTATTTTTTTGCTGAGGCCCAGCAATGCATCACCATTCAGCTGGTAGGTCTGGGTGCGGCTCTGCTCTTCCAGTCTGCCGGAATAACCGGTTTCAGTTTGTATGGAAAAGTTGGTGCCGGATGCCGTTACCTTAAGGATCTGGTCATTTTCCAGGTCATATCCGATACGGCCTTGTGCATACAACCAGCTGGTAAGCTCATAACGGGCAGTAATGGCACTGATCAGGCGTTTCCTGTTTATATTATTTACATACTTGCTCACTACAAACCAGGGATTGGTTACATAGTTATCATCACTGAATACTATTTCCTTTCCATTGGCATCAAAACCGGGCGCCAGTATGTTTTCGTTGATGTTACCTGCAAGCCAGATACCGTTATTGGGGTTTGAAGGCCCGTCACTGATCTGCGGTTTGTTCTTTTGCTGCTCGTCTATATAGTTAGCCAGCACTCTTACAGTCAGCCGGTCGCTTACCTTCTGGTCCATGTTCAGGTTAATGGTTTTCCGGTCTAATCCACTGTTGCGAACAATGGATTTGTTATCCAGGTTAGACATAGATAAACGGAAAGTACCTTTCTCGCCACCGCCGGAAACAGCTACTGTATTGGTAAAGGTGGGCCCTGTTCTGTAAAAGTTGGCAATGTTGTCTTTGAAGGGAGAATAAGCATATTGCTTACCATCATACTGGATAACCTGTGAGCCATCCATTTTAGCGCCCCAGGCTAACCTGGCAGTACCCTGTGCATCTGCAGCATTATTCGGTTTGCTGCCCTGACGGCCCTGGCCATATTCATACTGGAAATCGGTAAAGTTAATGGCTTTGTCCATGGAATAGTTCATGTTATACTCCACGGTGAAAGCGCCTTTTTTACCGGTCTTGGTGGTAATGATAACAACGCCGTTGGCAGCTCTTGCACCATATAATGCAGATGCAGACTGGCCTTTCAGCACGGACATGGTTTCAATATCATCCGGGTTAATGTTGGAAAGACCGTCTCCGTTATCAGAGCCGCCCCATTCGCCGGAAGAACCGCGTTGTGTATTATCAATAGGTACACCATTTATTACAAAAAGCGGTGAGCCGGTGCCTGCGCCGCTGCCGGTACTACCGGTACTACTATTCATACTGGGCATACCCCTTAACAGGATACGGGCAGAAGAACCCGGACCGCCGCTGGAACCATGTACATTCACACCGGCCACACGGCCTGCTAATGACAGGCCCACGTTGGTTTCCCTGGCCTGTGTCATCAGGCCGCCATCTACTTTTGTAACGGAGTAGCCCACTTTTTTGGAATCTTTTGATATGCCCAATGCCGTTACTACCAGCTCGCCCAGCTGAGTGGATGTTTCACTCATTACCAGGTCAAGATGTGTTTGTTCAGGCGTTACTTCTATTGTTTTAGTGCCGTAGCCTACCAGGGAAACCTGTAATGTAAAAGCCCCCTGCGGTACTTTTAAGGAGAAGGTACCGTCGCCACCGGTTACAGTGGCCATGTTCGTTCCTTTTACCTGCACGGTGATGGCGGGAAGCGCTGCCCCGGATGTTGCATCCTTGACAGAACCTGTCAACTGCCTTGTTTGTGCAAATGCTGCCGAGCCAAGCAGCAGCGCCATAATCAGCAGACGTAGTTGTCTCATCATTTATTGGATTTAATTTTGGTTTGATTTAGACATAGAGAGAGCGACATGCTACTTTTGCAGCATGCAATTATTAAACATAGTATTGCCTGTACGCTTATGTATCGCTAAATTTCATCGTTCTTTTATACATACTTACCGATTTTGGTTAGAGATAAAGATGCCGATACACCTCAGAGGGAGGCATGCATTTCCTTTAGAAATCTATAACAACTGACCCTTCCTAAAGTCAATTCAATTGTTCACTACAATAATGTAAATTGATTTTCTAATAGAATAACAACAACACATCGATCATCGTTCCATCATTCTTTACATGTTTCGTTAATTTGGTTGAAATAATCTAGTTAGTCTACATACGGCCCCATCGGGGATCCATGGAAAATTTATCGTGGTGCTTAAGATTGCTGCCGCTTCATTGTTCAGGTATCACTTAGTGCTTAATATCCGGCGTACTCTTTACCGGATCTGCCACATAGTTAGTATTAATTTCCTTTAAAAGCAAACATTATTTTAACTAAATATTAAGACATACTATCTATACTCTATTAAAGATCATACATTCAGATGGGAATGTTTGTAACATTTTGATTGTATTTATGCAACTATGTTAATTTTATATTTAACTATGTTAATTTAAGATTATGAAAACAGCCAGCGCAACTGCCATTGGCGCAGCCGCCCTGCGGGCCGCCCATCAATTGTTAGACGGCACTCCCAAACTGCTGCAGGATGAAATAATATTAAAATTATTAGAGCCCGCAGTAATACAGCACATTCAAGACAACCCTGCCATTTATCAAATGCCGGAAGCCTTCAGGATGCGCACACACGTAGTGTTACGCAGCCGTTATACGGAAGATGCCCTGCAACTGGCATTTGATAACGGGATACGGCAATATATAATATTAGGTGCCGGATTTGATACGTTTGCTTACCGGCAGCCGGTATGGGCTAGGGACCTGCATATTTTTGAAATAGACCATCCTGATAGCCAGGCGCAAAAACGGAACCGGCTGGCACAAACCGGCATTAGCCTCCCTCCCAATCTTAGCTTTGTACCGGTTGATTTTGAAACGTCTTCTATTAGAAACGTTTTACAACAAACATTGTTCGATCTTAATGCACCGGTATTTATTGCCTGGCTGGGCGTGCTCACTTATCTTACCATGGAAGCTATTGATGCTACACTAAGCTTTGCAGGCGCTTTGGCAAAAGGTACAGAGCTGGTGCTTACCTTTTCCCAGCAGAAAAGCGCTGATTACTTTTCTAACCTTGGCCAAAGGGCCGCAGACCTGGGCGAGCCCTGGATCACACATTTTACGCCGGAAGCGCTGGCACAGAAGCTGCGGCAGCACGGGTTTACAACGGTATCCTTTTTTACGCCGGAACAGGCGGCCAAGTACTTTGCCGGCCGTACAGATGGTTTGCAGCCACCGCGGCGTACTTCTATTGTACATGCAGTGGTGTAGCAGCAGCTACAGAATGGTTGTACAGGCACCAGGAGCCCGCTGCTGCAAAATTTTTTCTTAAATTAAGGGTGATATCTTCCCCTTTGCGGACACTATTATATATAAAACCAATAGTTATGCAGGAACAAGCAGCGCAAGCATTAACAGATCTTTACCGGGACACCTTCCCCCAGATAGCCCGCACGGTGCAGCAGCTGGGCGGCGACCTGGAAACCGCCAAAGACCTCTTTCATGATGCCCTGGTTATTTACCTGGAAAAACAGCAGCAGCAAAAGCTGCACATCCATGTATCGGCCAAAGCGTACCTGGTGGGCATCACCAAAATATTATGGCTGCGCAAATTCAAAACCGATAGCCGCCAGGAACCGCTGGATGATCATATAACAGACGCCTACAGCATACCGGAAGATTTTTATACACCGGTACCTGAAAAAGGCCGCTCCGTGATGCAGTACCTGCAAACAGCCGGCAGGAAATGTATGCAGCTGTTACAGGCGTTCTATTATGAGCAGCACTCCATGCAGGAGATTGCAGAAAAGTTCCATTACAAAACCACCCACTCTGCCACCGTGCAGAAATACAAGTGCCTGGAAAAAGTTCGCGATCACATTAAAACCAGCGCCGCTTATGAGGAAGTCATTGGATGAAGCACAGCATATTGACCAGTACCTGCTGCACGCTATGAGCACAGAAGATAAGCTGCTGTTCCAGGCGCAAATGCTTACCAATAGCGCTTTGCAGGAAAATGTGCAGGCCCAGTCACAGGCACATCAGCTCATCCGCTCATTGGGCCGGGCCGCAAAACGGCAGCAGCTGCAAACCATTTTCGATAACCTGTGCGCCACAGATCCTGCCTTCCAGGCAGCACTCATTGCTATTTTTAAATAAAATTTATTGCCATGTTAATACCAACTGTATTGGATAGCGCCACCCGTGGCGCCTATGATATCTATAGCCTGCTCTTAAAGGAACGGATCATTTTTTTAGGCGCCGGTATTGATGACCAGGTAGCCAACCTGGTAGTAGCACAGCTGCTGTTCCTGGATAGTGAGAACCATTATCCCGTACGCTTATACATTCACTGCCCCGGCGGCAGCGTGTATGCCGGCCTGGCCATTTATGATACCATGAAGAGTATGAAATCGCCCGTTTCTACAGTAGCAGTAGGTTTTACGGGCAGCATGGGCACCGTGATCCTTACTGCCGGTGCAGCAGGCCAGCGTTATGCCCTGCCCAATGCCACTATTCATATGCACCCTACCAGCGGAGGCGCTAAAGGTTATACGGAAGATGTAAGTATTGCCTACCGGGAGCAGGAGCGCCTGCAAAACCGTTTGTTCCACATCATCGGGCAGCATTCCGGCCATACCAGTGATGAGATTGAAGAAACTTTCAGAAGAGATAAATTTATGAATGCAATCGAAGCCAAAGATTTTGGGCTGGTAGATGAAGTGCTGGGCAATGCTGCTGAACTGCAGCTACTGACTAAACCGGTAACTACCGGATCCTGATGCTCCTTCTGCCAACAAGGAAAAACATAAGCCGGAGGGGGCCCCGGCTTATAAGGTGAAAAAAATTGATCTTGGTTAATGACAATTGTTCACATAAGATACGTTTTCGTGATCAATACCTACTTTTTACTTACAGGTTTCGGTTTGCCCTGCATTTGTTATATAACATTACGCAGCTACCGGCTGCACTTTTACCGTTTTATGATCATCTGCCTCGTATAACAGGATGCCTATAAAGCCCAGCACAATAAAAAAGATATTAAATACCAGGTGCTGATCCCAGTTCATGCTTTGCAGCACGCCCCCGCAGGAGCAGGGAATAAAATCACTGAACTTCAGGATGGCAATAATATACGCGGTGAACATGGTCATGAGGCTGAAAGCCGCATAAAACCCTACCAGGGCCCATTTAGGCACGGTTAGCAGCACCACTACTACCAGCTCAATTGCGGGGATGCCCCAGGCTACCCAGCGGGCAAAAGCAGTAAGCAGGGGCGATTTTCCCAGCTCCGCGCTGAAGCTCTCATAGTCTATAAGTTTATTGACACTTGCATAAATGAAGAGCACAATAAACAGGTAAGCAATAATATCCACGACCGTTTTTCTTTTCATAGAGGATCCGTTGACAATCTTTTGGCTGTAGCCAATAAATATAAAAATAATAATTTATTCTCTGGTTAATCCGGCGTTAAATACTGTAGTTGAGCACGCCCATTGCTGTTAGTATTGGATTAACAATTGCGTTAACGAATCATTATCCTGGTAAAGTTTTTAAAAGCACGAAATTCATATCGAGGAATTATATATGCATGTTTCGCATCACGCGGACAAAAAACCGGATTTTCTTGTCCGGTTTTTCCATTTATACCATCGCACCCCACTTTCCTGCGCATTTTGTACTTTACGTGATGGAACACCTAAACCATTCACATTTTTACGCCCGCGGCATATGGATATAAAAGTAATCCCGGTTGCGCTGGCTGATATACAGCCGCTGCGCAGTTTATTTTTACACGAAAGTAACTTCCAGTTTATTTATGATAAGTGCCACCTGTATGACTGGGCAGATACTTACCTGTTCATGATAAACGGGCAAAAGGTAGGCTACGGCGCCGTGTGGGGCCAAAGCAGAAGAGAGGACCGGGATGCCATTTTTGAGTTTTACATCCTGCCACCTTTTCGTGCAAAGGCCAATTATATTTTCCCGGAGCTCCGGGCCGCTTGCGGCGCTACCTTTATTGAATGCCAGAGTAATGATGCGCTGTTAACAGCTATGCTCTATGAGTATGCGCAGAACATTAATGCAGAAGCTATTTTATTTGACGAACATTATACCACGCACCTGCAGGTACCCGGGGTGGTCTTCGGCAAAAAACGGCTTGAAGATCCTAACAGGTATAACGTCGGCAATTATACTTTGGAAATAGATGGTGAAGAGGTGGCAGAAGGCGGTTTAATGCTGAACTACAACCTTCCTTATGCAGACATTTACATGAGCGTAAAAGAAGGCCTGCGGCAAAAAGGATTGGGCAGCTTAATTGTGCAGGAGCTAAAAAAAGAAGCCTACTTACAGGGCCGTGTGCCGGCTGCCCGTTGTAACATTAAGAACCAGGCCTCCAAAGCCACCTTGCTGAAAGCCGGTTTAAAGTGTTGTGGTTTTGTATTAAAAGGATCCCTCCCCTAATGTTCCGCTTTTATTTAATACGCACATTTTTTGCAAAAAACCTATATTGCAACCCTGAATATGCTTATTGTATAGTAACCATATCTTTGTCTTGTTCCCAATATCTACGAAATGTCATTGTGAGTTAAAAACTTGAACAATGCTGTTAACCAACAAACATTTTACACCAGTAATAGGCCTGGACATCCATATCGTGATCCTGTTAGGCTTTCCCGTTCCCCTGCCGCATCCGTACATTGGTTTTGTGGTAGATCCCATGGATTATATTCCATTCATTGGCGCTACCACCAAGATCAATCATGTACCCCGCGGTAAGAGCGATACCTCCGGTATTTTTATAATCCTCTTCCATATTCCCATGGGCGGGCCTTTCCTGCTGGCCCCTATGATAGGGCATGATTCTGTGAACTTCTTTGGCAGCCAGACCACCAAAGTTGAAGGCAACTTAATGAGCCCCTCCGGTCATATGCTGATGACCTGTAACGATATTGGCATTCCGCTTTCTTTGCAGCCCGGCAAAAAAATGAAGCCCATTCCCAGCATGTACCTGCCTACCTCCTTTTCCATACCGCTTTCTTTTGGCAAACCAGTAATGGTAGGCGGCCCTTATGTGCCGGATTGGGCAGGCGCTTTACTAAACCTGGTCATGAGCTTTGGGTTTGGCGCTTTAATGAAAGGTGTTGGAAAGCTGGGTAAAAAAGCGCTCACTAAATTCAATCATGCGCTTAAAGGGAAACTGGGCAGTAATAAGCTCAGTAAGTTCCTGTGTAAAAAAGGCTTTGAACCGGTAGACCTGGTGCAGGGCATTGTGATCTATGATGGAACGGATTTTGAGCTGGCCGGCCCTATTCCGCTGCGCTGGGAGCGTTCCTGGAACAGTGACAGTAAGCATAATGGCGTATTAGGCCACGGCACACATTTCAGCTATGACCTGCGTGTACAATCATTTGAGCAGGACCATGCAACCGTTGTATTGCTGGGCGATGGCCGCAGCGCAGTATTTGAAGCCCTGCCTTATGCAGGCAACACGGATTACAACCGGCATGAAAAGCTAACGCTTACCCGCACAGATATAGATGAATTTCAATTGCTGGATCATAGTGAGCGGTTGTATTATAACTTCCGCAAAGTTCATTCAACGGATGAACAGTATCGTTTATATTCCATCTGCAATGAAGCTGGTTTCCTCATCAGCTTTCACTACAATGGTAAAGGAGAGCTGGTACGGGTAATTGACAGCGCCGGGCGGCACCTGCACATTACCAATGATGATGCAGGCCGCATGACCAGCGTAACCGCCCGGCACCGCGGTGCAGAACAGGTGATGATCCGTTACGGTTACAACGAAGCCGGCGACCTGGCAACCATCACAGATGCGCTGGATCAAACCACCCGCATCCAATACCGCAACCATTTAATGGTGGCCAAAACAGACCGTAACGGGCAGAGCTTCTATTGGGAATATGATCATAAGGGACGTTGCGTGCATACCTGGGGCGATGATGGTATCCTGGAAGGATGGCTGGAATATTACCCGGAAAAAGGTTATAACCTCATTACCAATTCACTGGGCAAAAGCACGGCTTATTATTATACACCTGATTTTGTAGTTACACAGATCAAAGATCCATTGGGTAATTCCAGCTTCCTTGAATACACAGAAGATTTTGAGATCTACCGCGAGATAGATGAAGAAGCCAATGTAACCGGCTATAGTTATGATGAACGGGGTAACATTACCCGTGTTACCCAGCCGGACGGCAGCGCCTATACGTTTAATTATGATGAGGAGCAGCGCTTAACATTAGTGAGTGATCCGCAGGGCGCCAGCCGCACTTATATCTATCACAAAAAAGGATCTTTCAAAGGGCTGCTGCATACCATTACAGAAGCAGACGGCCGCATTTCCATATACCGGTATAACAGTAAAAACCTGCTGAGCAAAATAGAAGATGAGCAGGACAAACGATCATTGCTGGAATATGATGCCGATCATAACCTCAGCGCATTAACGCTGCCGGATGGCGGCCACTCCACCTGGACCTATGATGCCTGGGGACGTTGTATAAGATCAAGCAACCCGCTGCAGCAGGAACAGTACATCCGTTATGATGCGCTGGGCCGTGCAACGGAAATTAATTTAGCAGATGGTAACCAGGTACAGCTGCAGTACAACGCATATGATGAAGTGCTGCAGGCCCGCGATAAATACCATAATGTACGTTTTGCCTACACACCCCTGGGCAGCCTGAAAATGCGGGAAGAGAACGGCGTAAAGCTGCACTTCATATATAATAAGGAAGAACAGCTGACCGGTTTGGTGAATGAGCATGGGGAAGCTTATCATTTTTCCCGTAACGACCGTGGCGATATTATCCGGGAAACCGGCTTTGATGGCCTGCTACGCAATTATGAAAGAGATGCTGCCGGTAAAGTAATTAAAGTACAACGCCCCGGCGAACGCTGGACCGGTTATGAATATGACTATAACGGCCGCCTGACCCGTGCAGAGTATAGCGATGGCAGCTGGGAAACCTATAGCTACAACCGCAGCGGCCATCTCATAGAAGCCATGAATGAGCACAGCACCGTGAAATTCCAGCGCGATATAATGGGCCGCATAACGCAGGAATGGCAGAATGGATATACCGCAAACAGCACTTATAACCGCAACGGACGGCGTAATAAACTGCAGAGCAGCTTAGGCGCGCTCATACAATTACAACACAATGCAGCCGGTGATGTAACCGGTATGTTTGCACAAGCAGCCGTTGAGCAAAGCCCCTGGACCGCGCATATTGAACGTAATCTTTTAGGTCTTGAAATAGAACGTACCTTACCCGGCGGCATTAAAAGCAGCTGGACCTATGACCGTTCCGGTATGCCCGAAAGCCACACCGTAAACAGCGAACAACGTACTTTCCGCCGCCGGCACTATCGCTGGGATCCGAACCAACGGCTGAAACAGATCATTAATGGCATCAATAACACCCATGTTACTTTTGGTCATGATGATCTTGAAAACCTGGCCTGGGCCCAGTATGAAGACGGCACTTATGATTACCGCCTGCCTGACAAAACCGGCAACTTATATAAAACACCTGAACGTAAGGACCGCAAATATGGGCCCGGCGGCAAGCTGCAGGAAACCAATGATGCCCGTTTTATTTATGACGATGAAGGTAACCGTGTTAAAAAAATAGTTACCGCCGCACCAGTAGGCGGCGCTACCTGGGAATACGAATGGCATGGCAATGGTATGCTGAAAAAGGTAGTTCGCCCGGATGGCAGGCCGGTTGAGTTCCGCTACGATCCTTTAGGCCGGCGTATAGAAAAACAGTTCAACGGAACCATCACCCGTTTTGTATGGGATGGCAATGTACCATTGCATGAGTGGGATTATGCCAACACGGATCGTCCTGTTACTACTATAGATGAACTGGGCAATGTAGCCTTGAACCATCCTGAACCGGTACCAGCTGAAACCCTGGCTACCTGGGTGTTTGAAGATGGTACCTTTGCTCCGGCTGCGAAGATTATTAACGGGCAGCAGTATTCTATTATCAACGATCACCTGGGCACTCCTTGTGAGGCTTATGATGCTACCGGTGAAAAAGTATGGGCCTGCGAATTGGATATTTATGGCCAGGTGCGTAAGTTAGCAGGTGAGCGGGAGCTGGTGCCTTTCAGATACCAGGGGCAGTATGAGGATGTGGAGACAGGGTTGTATTATAACAGGTTCAGGTATTATAGCCCGGATGAGGGAGGGTATATTAGCCAGGATCCGATAAGAATTGAAGGAGGTAGCCGGCTTTATAACTATGTTGGAGATCCAAATATAGCCGTAGACGTAATTGGTTTGATGGAATTTTTCCATGCTACCAAGGCGGCGGACAGCGCTAATGCCATCAGGCAAAATGGTATAGATGTAAACAGAGGGCGCCCTAATCTGGATTTCAATCCCTCCGGGCAATCCGGCTTCTATGTAACTACAGATGTAAATCAGGCGCAGAAGTGGGCTGGTGAAAACGGAAAAATATTGAAATACGATGTACCTGATTCAGAACTAGCAAAGTTGAAAACAAAATCATTTGACACTCCAAATGCGGAATGGGGTCAGTTTGTAACAGATGGGCGTAAAGGTAATTTACATCATGATTTTGATATAGTTTCCGGTCCGATGCTTGCAAATCCCAGGGATATAAAAGGCAGGCGTCCCAAACGTCCTAAACCAATCGGCCAACAAACCGCGCTCTTTACTGACGACGCAGCCAAACTATTCGATAAACACCTTGTAGGTGAAGTTTGTCCTTAAAAATATATTATGATAAAAGACGGATTAATATTCAAAGATGAAGCAACAGGAAAAGACGTAGTCTTTAATTACTATACCTTCTACAGAATGGTAATTGCAAGCATAGAAAGATATACGAAAAAATCAGCTGCTGAAGCAAAGGAAATCGTAGATGCTTCTTTTATTGTACAAGATCCTCCTAAGACCCTGCTGGATGTTGCACATATGACACATGAATATGAATATCATTGGGCGATGATCCTTGTATATGGAGAAGAGTATTGGAATAAATATCCTGATATTAAAAGTACTCCTCCCGACGAATACTTTGACTGGTATGAGGAGTATGTAGAAAAAAACGATTTGCAGGAAGAGATTTTAATAGACGAAGATGAGCAGGAATAATTATGACATGACAGCCCGGGAAGTTATTCAACAAAATTGGCGGAAGCAAATATTATTAGGTTGCGAAGGCATTGTATTCAATGATGGAAATATCATTATTCTTGATTTTTATACAACCATCAGCAATACGCAAAGATCTTATTACATAAGTCCCATTTGTGACACTACCTTGTCAAGTATTGAAAAATACAACAATGATCCTTGGGTGGAAGTAACAATCCACCCCCAACACATAAAACTCGAAAACGGCGACACCATTTACTGTGGAGAAGGTGGCATGGGCAATGAGGGATTTGTGGCAATGGAAGATAAAGACGGCAATCTCAAATGGGCTTTTTTCAGCACACAGTCCAACCCGTTTGTAGGAATAGATCTGATGAATGATACCATCCGCGCCCATTCCACCTACGACCGGTATTATGATATTAATCTGCTTTCTCCTGAGAACATCAAGATCTCCAATATTCGTTAACATGGTATTTAAAATTTGCAGCCTTATAGCATATCAGCCGTACAAATGTATAAGCATGAATTTTGATTTAGCAAAGGTTCCCCTAGGCTATTCTGAATGCATATCTGCTATAAAAGTTAGTTCCATTAAATATGACCTTTAGCATATACGGAAGTGTGTTCTTCACCTGCGAAAAAAGAGACCTTACAGCAGTTGCCGAAATTGTATCAGAAAGACTAACCTCCAAAAAAGATAGCTTCGGCGGATTTGAGAACTACATCCGCGATGAAGTACCTACTGTTTATACGGATGATTTTTTGGGGTTACGGATAATTGTAATGCAGAACCCCGATGAAACAAATCAATTTGCCGTAGAAATCCTCGATAGAATACACAAGTATGGGAAGCATGAGCACCCCGCTAACAATCAGGATATTTCTCTCCGTATTCGTATGCTACTAGACGATTGTGAAGCGTTTCAGTTTATGGATGATGATGATTGAACTGGTTTCTCCACACTCAGTAATTCGCCAATTGCAGTGCACCTGATTTCAAATGTAAACTCAGCAGGAGACGCAGGTTGTTTCAATAAGGAAATAGCATGCTTGTATTATTCTCAGCAAATTTGTATAATTATATCAATAACCCATATACTTATCAAGCAACCTCATAAGTCTATAAAAAACACAATCATGGAAAAAGTATGGTTTATCACCGGCGCCTCATCAGGTTTTGGAAAGGCATTTGCCGAATATGCTATCACACAAGGTTATAAAGTAATAGTTACTGCACGCCGCCTGGATAAATTGGAAAGCATAAAAGCGCTTGCACCTGACCAGGTAGAAGCCATAAAAATGGATGTACATGACAATGCTGAGATCTCCGCTGCGGTTAAAAAAACCATCGATCGTTTTGGCCGGGTTGATGTGCTGATCAATAATGCCGGGTATGGCATAGTGGGCGCCGTTGAAGAAACACCAGAGAGCGAATTACGGGCCCTGATGGACACCAATTTCTTTGGCGCCGCAAGCGTAACGCAGGCTTTACTCCCAATATTCAGACAGCAAAGATCGGGAGCTATTGTTAATATCAGCAGCTTAGGCGGACAGCTCTCCTTTGCAGGATTCAGCGCATATTCTGCCTCAAAATGTGCACTGGAAGGCTTTTCAGAGGCTTTAGCCGATGAGCTGGCGCCCCTGGGAATAAAAGTGCTGATCGTAGAACCAGGTAATTTCAGAACTGAATTAGCAGGTGCCGCAATGAAACATATGCCGGAATTGGATGCTTACAAGGAAACCGTTGGAGCAACAAGAAATTTTGCCAGGGGAATGAATGGTACGCAGGAAGGCGATCCGGCAAAAGCTGCTGCCGCTATTGATAAAGCGCTGGCCGCAGAAAAAACACCATTAAGATTACAGCTGGGAGAAGATTCAGTAAATGCAATTAAAAAGCATAGCGAACAACTTTTACAGGATCTCGCAGCCTGGAAATCAGTAGCCATTAATACTAAACTAAGCACCGGCGCTTAAGCTCATAAAAATAATATGAGCAACCACTTTAAGATCCCGGTTGCTCATATTAACTGTTAATCATCCGCGCCGTCTGTTAGCCGCCAGGCGGAACAACGTTGAAACAAGTACTTCTTTCATCTGAATTGTTTAGGCTTCAGCTTCTGACTTGCAAGTTCCGCTATTTCATTGATCCTTTTTTGCCTTGTTTCAGGCCGTTTGGCAAGTACCAGCCATTGTAAGATGCTTTTTTTGACAGATCTGCTTAAGCTCATAAAATAGTCCTTTGATCCTGACTTGCTTTTAAATCCGCTGGCCAGGTCTTTCGGTATTTTTAATTTTTCAACATCGTCTAAAATTATCCATGAACCATTTTTCTTTGCGGTTTCAATACACTCGTAACCTGCTGCTGTCATAAGCCCTTCGCTGATTAGCCGCTGTACCTTTTCCTTGTTGATCTTTGACCAAACGCTTTTAGGTTTCCGTTTGCAGAAAAACTGCATAAACTTATCATCGCCCAGGGATGTTCGTGTACTGTCTATCCAGCCAAAACAAAGTGCTTCATCAACAGCGTCACTATAAATTACTGATGGAATATTAGACTTCTTCTTATAGTAAACAAGCAGAACGGATTCCTTCAAACGATGGTTTTCTTTTAACCATTGCCGCCAGTCTTCCCGGCTTGCCGGACAAAAAGTTGCTACCTCCTTTTTTTGCATTACGTTCACATTATTTCATTGTAATTAAAATAATGCTTACGATCACTATGCCCAATAAATGATAGGTACCGGTTATAATTCCATAAAGAATGGGCCGGGGGATATTGGGATTGATGGCAATATTAACTGTATTGGCAAACAAGTATCCAATGCCAATAACTATAGCAAACTCCAAAGCATCCGCTAAATGACGAATGTTCAGCGCATAAATTAAAACTGCGCTCACAATTGTGATCACCAGTGAGCAAAGCGCAGGGCCCACAATAAAAATAGGCGCGTTGTTTTGCAGGGTTTCGTTTTCACGGCCCAAAGAAATTTTGTACTGCTTAGTAAAAAGCAGCGTGAACCATAAGGCCCCGAGCAAAAAATACACAACAAATGCAAGTGAAACGCTGACCCAATTTAAATTTGCTAATTGACTAATCATAAAATTGACTTTTACTGTTTAGAATGCAAATCTAAATGGGCGGGATGACAGCCCTATGTCAGGGGTATTTCAGGAACTATAAAATTTGTCAAAATATTCCTGTAATGTCATTTTGTGCGGGGTGAATTTTTCAGAAAGCAGCTCCAGCTTTTTGATCCTGTCAAGACGGAAATACCGGAACTCTTTCCGTAAGCGGCACCAGGCTACCAACAGCCAGTTTTCCTGGGTGCTTAATAATGCAAACGGTTCAATGAACCTGGAACTTATTTTTTGGGTTTCGTTGGTATATTCAATTTTTACCAGGTTAAAGTTTGTAAGTGCAAACTGCAGCTCAGATAAATTATTACTGTTCCTTTCGCGGTTAAGGTTTTGATCGAACCTCGTTCTCTCTGAAAGTAAATTAGCTTTATCTTTTACACTATGGTTTAATACTGCTTTTATTTTGTCAATAGCTTCCGAATAATCTTTAATGAAGGATGTGTCTTTATTTTTCAGGACCAATTGTTCGGCAATAATTAAAGCATTGGCCTCGCTTTCCGTAAACATTACGGGTGGAAGCCTGTAATGTTCCATCAGCGAATATCCCTTGCCTTCTTCGGTCAGAACTGGAACACCGGCTTGCTCCAGTGCCCGGATGTCTCTGTAAATGGTCCGGATGCTTACCGAAAATTTAGCAGCAAGTTCGGGAGCGGTCAAAATACGTTTGGTCTGCAGCTGAGTAAGGATTGCAGTTAGCCGGGAAAGTCTTTTTGTGTCCGTGTTATCCATTATGCAATGTTGGAATGAAGAAAGGTTATTTTGATAACATTACAAAATGGCATCCGGAAAGCTTTACAGCAGAAGGCTTCGGCTATTCTGCATACTGTAAATGAACATCCGGTCTGTAAATTTCCAGGAGCTTGGCAGGGCCTGAAAGATCCTTAAACTCAAACTGACGGTATAACCCGTGCGCATCGCTTGTGTTCAGCATGATCCTTCTTAAACGTTTTGACCACGGCTGTTCCAATATAAAAGATAACATCTTTTTAGAGATCCCTTTTCCACGATGTGCCGGTAATACAAAGAAATCAGCGAACCAGCCGAAAGTGTAATAATCAGTGATCACTCTTCCAAATCCGATCTGCTGCCCATCTATAAAAGCTCCTACACAAAAGGAATGCCCCAGCGAATGCTGCACCAGCTCAAAAGAAATGTTCTTAGCCCAGTAAGAATCCTCGTTCAGGAAACGATGAACTACCTTAACATCCATATTCTCAACACCTGTTTTAATGCTTACTGCTGACATGTTTCTTTATAATTTTTATACAAAGCTATGCAAGCGCCCGGAATGAATACAGTCACAGTTTTTAATATTTCAATGGACACAGTTATCTTTATTGTATGAAGCAGGATTTTCTATATCTGCAAATATCAAACAACATTGCGCAGCTGATCAGAAAGGAAGTATTAAAAGCCGGCGACCGCTTGCCCTCTGTCAGAATGTTGTGTCATGAACATAACATTAGCATGAACACAGCAAAAAGGGTTTACCTGGAGCTGGAAGGACAGTCGCTGATAGAATCAATTCCACAGTCCGGGTATTTTGTAAGCCAGCTACCGTATAAAAGACTTCCGCTTCCGGAAACAAGCAGCCCTTCACAAATAAGCAGCAATAAAGAGCCGGATGAAATGATCAGTAAAGTCTATCTGAATATGGGCAGGAAAGACCTTACCCTGTTTTCCATTGGCGTTCCTTCAGATGAATTATTGCCATTGGCAGGCTTGAATAAAGAGATCATGCACGCCACCAGGCAGCTCCGTGACAGCGGCGCCGGGTATGAAGCATTGCAGGGAAATGAAAAGCTGCGAAAGATCATTGCAGCCCGCTCAATTTCCTGGGAAGGCAGCCTGCACGAAAACGACCTGGTTACTACTGCAGGAAGTATGAATGCGCTGGCATTCTGCATGATGGCGGTAGCAAAGCCGGGTGATACCATCGCCATAGAAAGCCCTGTTTACCCCGGCATTTTACAGCTGGCCGGAAGCATTGGCCTGAAGGTGCTTGAGCTGCCTACTCATCCTAATACAGGTATAAAAATTGAAGCGCTGAAGAAAGCAATTCATAAGATCAATCTTTGTCTTTTGGTTACAAACTTCAGCACTCCTTTAGGAAGCTGTATGCCGGATGAAAATAAAAAGGAGGTCGTGGCATTGCTGGCTAAACATAATATTCCACTCATAGAAGATGACCTGTATGGCGATCTTTATTTTGGCAGCCACCGGCCCAAATGTTGTAAGTCATTTGATAAAAACGGAACAGTGCTCTTATGCAGCTCCGTTTCTAAAACATTAGCCCCGGGCTATCGTGTAGGCTGGGTTGCACCCGGCAGGTACAAGGAGCAGATCCTGAAATTAAAACTTGCGCATGCAATATCTTCACCGGCCATTACACAGGAAGCCGCAGCTAACTATCTGAAAAGCGGCCGGTATGAAAATCATCTCCGGAAATTACGCAAGACATTATATAATAATTATCAGCACTACGCACATACCATCTCCCAACATTTTCCGGAAGGCACCAAAACAAGCAGGCCACAGGGCGGGCTTACCTTATGGGTTGAGCTGCCTAAAAAAATTGATACAACAGCGCTGTACAATCTCGCGATCAAACATAAGATCAGTATCGCTCCCGGCAGAATGTTTACGTTACAGGACCAATTTGAAAACTGTATGAGGCTTTGTATTGGTTTAAGCTGGTCGGAAGAGCTGCGGAGTAAGCTCATACAAATTGGCAGGCTGGCGAAGATGATGCTGTGAGTGATGACGCCACAACAAACCTAATACTTAACTTTGCAGTAACCATTAAATGTGTAAGATCCCGAACGGATCAAACAGTATTAATACCATTTAAATTAAACCTATATAGTTTCCCGATTAACGTTTGTTAATGGAACGCTGCTTATTTGGTATTGAATTTGTCTTTTCCAGTATTGTGCCTTTTTTATTCTCGAAGGAAGATCACACAAGTCATCCACCTCTTCATCAAAAAATGAAAAGGTGATAACTCCATTCCTCCGAAAAGTCAGCTCTAAATTTACTTTTCGGATATAGCCGCTTACGTCGCTGGATTTTTTTTCAATCTTACAAGATATTATTTCGTTCGGATTGAGGCAGTTCTCCCTGGTAATACCATTCTTGTACACAACGAAAATAAGTTTGTTCATATTTCGGTCCATAGCGATAAGCCTATTCCCCAACATATTCACCTCGGCAATTGACAGCCCTTGTCTTTTTATGAGACTTTGAAAGGCGTCTTTTACATGTTGATATACTTTCTGATGATGCCTGTCTGCAAAAAGCGATCTAAAGCCAAGATAAATAGGGATGGGCATTAAAAGCACCAATATTATTAAGAATATATACATACCGTTTGTTTTAATTTAAATAAAACGTTTCCATGGTCATTTAATTTAATGGTAATAAAAATTGCTGGCGATCCTTCTTTACATCCCAGTTTCGAAAATATATTTCTTCGAAGCTCATGATTGTTTGTTCATCTACTCTTCGAAAGAACTTTGAAGCGGGTATTTTTTGTACGTCATCAAATCCACATGCCTCCATCATTTCTTTTGTTGCCTTTATGGTATTCAAATGAAAATTATAAACTCTTACTCCCTTATCTGTTGGATCCAGCCCTTTGTATAATGCAGGATCTTGTGTGGTCACCCCAACAGGGCATTTGCCACTATCACATATCAATGCCTGGATGCAGCCGAGAGCAAACATCATCCCCCGTGCACTGTAACAAGCTGAAGCGCCTAAGGACAGCACCTTAAGTAAGTCGAAACCCGTGATTATTTTACCGGCAGCGATTATCTTAATATGCCTGGTGAGATCAAATTCATCTAATGCTTGTTTTACAAAGGTCAGTGCTTCATATAAAGGCATTCCCAGGTGATCAGTAAATTCCAAAGGGGCAGCGCCGGTACCACCCTCACCGCCATCCACTGATATGAAATCAGGAATGCAACCAGTTGATCTAATAGCTTTACAGATATCAATGAACTCCTGCTTGTCCCCAATACAGATCTTAAACCCCACCGGCTTCCCATCCGATAGCTCCCGCAAAAGCTGGAGAAACCGCGCCAATCCTTCAGGCGTATCAAACTCCTGGTGATTTGCCGGAGAATGAACGGTGGTTCCCGGTTTTACCTGTCTTATTGCAGCTATCTCCGCCGTATTTTTTGCAGCCGGTAAAATTCCGCCATGGCCGGGTTTTGCACCCTGAGATAATTTTAGCTCAATCATTTTTACCTGTGGGCGTAAGGCATTTTTACGGAATGCAATTGGGTGAAATCTTCCGTTGTCGTCCCGGCAACCAAAATAACCTGTTCCTATTTGCCAGATCAGATCTCCTCCCTTAAGATGATATTCACTAATTCCACCCTCACCTGTATTGTGCGCAAAACTTCCCAGTTTAGCGCCCTCATTCAGCGCTATAACAGCAGTTTTACTCAATGCACCAAAACTCATAGCGCCAATGTTATAAATACTGGCATGATAAGGCTGCAGGCATAAATGATTTCCGATCCACACACGTAAATCTTTCGGTTCTAATTTTATTGGATATACAGAATGCGCTACCCATTCAAAACCTGATACATTCGGATCCGTTTGCATTCCAAAGGCAACCGTTTGCTGTTCATCTTTTGCTCTTTGATAAACAATTGATCGCTGGCGCCTGTTGAAAGGTTTGCCATCAAGGTCTGATTCAATAAAATATTGACGTATTTCCGGCCTGACAGTTTCAAATAAATAACGCAAATACCCAATAACAGGAAAGTTTCTTAGAATGGCATGCTTCTTCTGCCTGATATTTGCAATTGCCAATAACAGTAACGGCAACGTGAGGCTGAGAACCAGGTACCACATACCATTTCCGGTAAATGCTTCTCTTATTGCGATGATGTTTATTAAAATTAAAACCAGTATAATAATTCCGCTAACCGGAATCGATTTATTGTCTCGTGCCATAATAATTCCCATTTACATACAAACAAGCATGTTTATTCACCTGCAAATATTTACTTTTAGCAAATGCTACAGGCAATGATCGTTGTTATTAGAATTTATTAAATTATAACGGCTCCTTATCCATCAAATAAGCGGTGAAATCAATAAATGGGCACCGCTGCTATTCCTGTTTGGATAGCAGTTTTTAAAATTGTTTAGATCAAATGGAAAATAAGCCGGACCCCGGCCTTATTAATAAGTGAGCCGGGGATTAATTATGAAAGTCCTTAAAGGTTGGAAAGAAATTCAACTTTCTGCTGAATTTGGAGATATTGCAGGTCCAATAAAATGCCGTTTCAGGCAATCCTTGCCTGAAGATCATTTTATAACTATATTTATTTGTACCTGGCATATTGCAAAGATAAGCCTAATAAGTAAGAGAATCCGGAAGCAATCACTGGTAAATTGTTAAAAAATTCATTTAGGCTGTTAATTATTTCCCTTCTTTCTTTTCCTAAGTTGCCTCCTCAGTTTTTCACTACAGATCATAACAATATTTTTATTCTGTTAATGGGTGGGTTGCCAAATTGTCCATATAGTTCCACTTTCCCTTTTCATTGCTAAATGACTAATTTGTTTTTTCAAGGAATTGCCTCAGCACATATTGAAGTATTCCGCCATGGCGGTAATATTCGATCTCAATTTTAGAGTCCACCCTGGCAATTACCTTAAATTTGATCTCCTCTCCATTTTCTTTCCTGGCAATTACGTCTAACTTTTTTAGTGGTTTGAAGTTTGTGGAAATACCGATTATTGTAAACGTCTCATTCCCCGCAAGGCCCAATTTCTCAGCATTATCGCCATTTTCATATTGCAGTGGTAATACCCCCATACCTACCAGGTTGCTCCTGTGTATCCGTTCATAACTCTCTGCCAGTATAGCTTTAATGCCCAGCAGGAACGCGCCTTTTGCAGCCCAATCTCTGGAAGAGCCACTTCCGTATTCTTTCCCGGCCAGTACCAGTAATGGTGTCTTAGCTTGCTTGTATTTCACCGAAGCATCATAAATTGTCATTTCTTCACCTGTAGGAAAATGCTTTGTATAACCACCTTCTTTTTGTATAAGCCTATTTCTTATTCGTACATTGGCAAAAGTGCCCCGTAACATTACTTCATCATTACCTCTTCTGGAGCCATATGAATTGAAATCTTCTTTTTTCACACCCTGGCTGATTAAGTACGCGCCGGCTGCGGAAAGTTCATTAAACTGCCCGGCAGGTGAAATATGATCGGTAGTAATGCTATCACCCAATACCAACAGAACGCTTGCATCGTGAATGTCCTTTAGCGGCTCTGCTTTATCGGAAATGTTATAGAAAAATGGAGCTTCCCTGATATAGGTGGAGCTTTTATCCCACTCATACAATGTATCATCAGGGACTGTCAGGTTCCTCCATATCTCATTGCCTTCAAATATTTCTCCATAACTCTTAGCGAAATCGAGG
The DNA here is from genome assembly GCF_019091455.1 of Chitinophaga sp. GbtcB8. Lineage (GTDB taxonomy): Bacteria > Bacteroidota > Bacteroidia > Chitinophagales > Chitinophagaceae > Chitinophaga. The sequence continues at coordinate 77,638 of NZ_JAGXJN010000008.1, read as the reverse complement.
GGAGAAAGCACCTGACCCATCAACTCATTAATTTCATTATCGGTTGGCCAGATATCTTTTAAATACACCGGCTGCCGGTTAGGATCGAAGCTGATCGGCTCGTTTATCAGGTCTATGTCAACCCGGCCTGCAATAGCATATGCTACCACAAACATAGGAGACATTAAGAAGTTCATTCTTACCTGCGGGTGAATTCTTGCTTCAAAATTACGATTACCAGAAAGTACAGAAACTGCCACAAGATCATGTTCATCTATAGCTTTTGCAACAAAGGCCGGCAGGGGGCCGGAGTTACCAATGCAGGAAGTACAACCATATCCTACTGTATGGAACTGCATTGCTTCCAGGTCATCTAACAAATCCGCTTTTTCAAGATAATCCGTAACTACTTTTGACCCCGGCGCCAAAGAAGTTTTCACCCATGGTTTTGTTTTCAATCCATGCTCTCTTGCCTTCCTGGCAACCAAACCTGCACCGATCATCACAAATGGATTGGAGGTATTGGTACAGGAAGTAATAGCCGCAATAGCTACAGCACCATCCGAGAGCATAAAACTCTCTTCTCCGATAGTTATCCATACATTTTTTCGTCCATTTACTATCGTTTCTTCAATATCCGGTTCGGAGTCCGTTTCAGCTGATGCCGGTTTTATAGGCTGGCTGCCTCCTTCCGCCATCCAACGGCTTAACTGTTTTATTTCCGTATACTTACGGCCATAGCTCTCGTCCAGCAATTCAACGAACTTTGATTTAAATTCCTTCACTAAAATTTTATCCTGCGGGCGTTTGGGTCCGGCCACTGAAGGTTCGATCATCGAAATATCCAGTTCTACAATATCAGAATAATCAATGTCTTCAGCGCCGGTTCTCCACAACATATTTGTCTTACAATAATCTTCCACCAACTTTACCTGTTCTTCCGACCGGTTACTCCTGCGCATATATTCCAGGGTTTTATCATCCACGGGGAAATAAGTAATCGTAGACCCAAATTCAGGAGACATATTTCCAATAGTGGCACGGTCGGGAACAGAAAGATTATCGAGGCCTGGGCCGAAGACTTCAACAAATTTTCCAACTACACCATATTTTCTTAGCAATGATGCAATGGTCAATACCAGGTCAGTAGCAGTAGAACCAAGTGGAAGGTTGCCGGTAAGCCTCAGGCCGATCACTTCCGGCATGATAAAATAGATGGGTTGCCCGAGTAAGGCTGCCTCTGCTTCAATACCACCTACACCCCAGGCCACAACACCTATCCCATTTACCATAGGAGTATGGCTGTCAGTCCCCACTAATGTGTCAGGAAAAATTTCACCATTACGCTCAATTACGCCTTTGGATAAATATTCCAGGTTTACCTGGTGACAAATGCCCATCCCCGGAGGAACTACGCTGAAATTATTGAATGATCTTTGCGCCCATTTCAAAAACCGGTATCGTTCATTGTTCCGCTTATATTCCTCATCTATATTACGGGCATAAGAATATTCCGTTCCAAAATAATCAACCTGTACTGAATGATCAATGATAAGATCAACAGGAATTAACGGATTTATCTCATTAGGGTTTTTATTTTTCCTTGCTATTTCTGACCGTAAGGAAGCAATGTCAACTACAGCAGGCACTCCTGTAAAGTCCTGCATTAATACACGGGCGGGCTTAAATGGAATGTCCTTGTCTGAACCAAGAGGATTCCATTGAAGGATGGTTTCAATATTGTCTTTTGTGATGGCAAAATCATCAAAATTTCTTAATGCATTTTCCAGTAAAATCCGGATAGAAAAAGGCAGCTTATTAATTTTATGCCCCTGCTTTTCAAGTTCAGCCAGACTATAATATGAAAAAGTGCCATTTTTCGTGGTCAATAGCCTTTTTATTTGATAAGGATCTTTGAGCATGGTAATGCGGCTTTAATTACTTTTTATCAGATAGATTTAGTTGGTATAATCAATACAGGTATTGAAGTACGATGCAAAACGTATTCGGCCACGCTACCCATTAATATTTTTTCCAGTCCGCGCCGGCTATGGGTGCCCATAACAATTATATCGGCTTTTACTTCCTTTGCAGTATCCAATATCATTTCTCCGAAATCGCCGCTTTTTACAACTGTCTGTATTGTTTCGTCACCTAAATATTTTTTTGATTTATCCAGATACCCCTGTGCCACATTCTTTAATTCCTCAGTTAATGTTTGGGGCGTATTTAAGCTATTAAAACCCTCAAATCCCATGATAGGGGAATAATTTAGATCGGAGTAATAAGTAGCGCCTGCAGTTACATGCAACAAAACCGATTGTGCATTCATAGCTTTTGCTAAATAATAGCCCGTCTCTGCAACCTTCTGCGCAGTTGGATCATAGTCCAATGCAATTAATATCTTTTTCATTTTACTTTCTTTAGGGTTTAAACGAATCTTATCCACTATTCAGATGGAATTATCGCTCAGCCATTTTTTCAAAACAATCGCTTCATTGTGCTCCTCATCCTTTGCGCCGTAAACCAATGTAACTAACCCTTTTTTTATCTGTGCTTTCAGGGCAGCGATATTTTCCTTATTATCCTCAAGCTCCTTGCGATATCTTCCTTGAAATTCTTCCCATTTGCCTGGATCATGTCCAAACCATTTTCGAAGCTCTGTGCTGGGAGCCACGTCTTTCAGCCATAAATCGATCTCTGCTTTTTCTTTTGTAAGACCGCGCGGCCACAGCCTGTCTACAAGGATTCGATTGCCGTCTCCTTTCTCAGGCCTTTCATACACTCTTTTCATTTTTATTTTCATTGCCCGGGCATTTAGCTGTGAATGATGAATCATGCAGGAATAACGCCGTCTGCCACTGTCTCTGCTGTTGCATAGCCAGTGGCGGCTATCTTTTCATTTTCAGCTTTCACAACTTTATTCATCGTTTCCTGCACATCCCTGGGTGGATCTATCTCTTTCAATTAGAATACCCCCGCTTGCCGTTTTGACCGGGTAAAGAAATATCCCGGCGGTTTTCCAGCTAAGGGCTGCAATACATCATGTGTGACTTTACCAATTGAACCTGTCTTTACATTATACTGTTCCATGCCAATATTCTTACAAAGGATGCTGCTCATCTCCTGACGAGGTTGCAAGAGTTAGCAGAAAGATTGATTCCTGCAGCGCTTTTACGCTATGATGAATTCGCTCATGCAAGGCCAGCATCTGTCCTTTACTTAATTCAACCGATTGTTCATCCGTATTAAATTGTATCAGGCCCTCCAAAACCTGCACACTGATAATACCATCGGCAATATGCCTGGTCATTTCTGAACCCTGGTGCAAAGCAATAAGAACAATCCGCAGCCCACTGGTTTTAAAAACAGTTATAGCATTCCGTTTGCCATCCTTCCATGGTTTTTCTTCCCGGACCAGTTTCATAAATAACGGCAGATCGATGCTCACCAATTGGCCATCAATCATGCGGTCGCCTTCCGGGCGCTGCGAAGTAGAATCATTATACTTTTCATCCATTGCATTATAATTTAACTTGTTAATTCCGGAATAAGGGCTACAGCCAGGGCTGCGTATCTTCAGCTATACGGCTTTTGATGTTTTTTAGTGCTGGAGCTGCCAGGCTATTGATTACGATAAATCAATAACAGGCATGTGTACATCCACCTTTTTGCAAATGCATAGCTAATGGGCTATCGACGATAAGAGTTGAGCTATTGATTTGCCCGCCGATGACGATGCATGAAACAACCCAAGAACTGAGGATGTCAGGCCTGGAGAGGCGTACTAAAGTCTTTGAAATTGGAGATATAATATAACTTAATGCAGAAAGGAAAGAATTCTGCAAATGAACAGGTAAAAGAATCTGTCATATCAAGCACAATGTGCTTTTTATACGAACCGATAAGAATATTTATAATAATACCTGCCATGTTTCCAAATATACTAATAATTTATGGCAAATTAGCCAAGGTAGCCTAATTCAATAGTGTAAGCCCTTGAATACATATCCTATTCAATTTTAAAATACTACTACTATCAATATATCTTTTACGTAACTCATCGTACACATCAATTGATTGATAGGTAACTAATAAAGTAGTATGCAACCCATCCAACTATACCAATAATTAATATCCATACCCAGGAAGGAATGCTCTGAGGTGTTTCGCTACCTTCAATTAAAAACTTCTTTTGATCTCCTTTTCCATACGCATTGATCATTAATGGCAGCACCCCATCTACAACGTCATTTTCTTTGATCCCTTCAATAGCAATGGCGGGTCCGTTCCTTACTTCAAACGGTATTACGCGGATACCTTCTTTGCCCGTAGGATCTTTGCTTACAATTCTGAGAATATGGTTGCCATCAATTAACTTTCTGGTGTCCAGCTCAAAATGCACCGGCGATTCAAAACTGGCAATTGGCTGCCGCTCATCATCAATGAAAATGAATATGGTGCTGTTTTCTTTCATTATTCATAGTTTAACGCCATCCTTTTAATATGGTTTTCACTCTTTTCGCCAGGTGATAACAAGTATTTCACCGAAAAGAAAAGGGTTGCAAGCACAATTACCGCTGCAACTGCTATAATTAAATAATCCCATCCGCTTTGCGGGCCGCTGCCATGAGTAATGCCTTTCAGGATACCGGGCTGCTGCTTTTTACAGGCAGGACAGGAATAAGCTGTCCCAAACCCTGCAAGTAGTATCAATAAAAAAGGAATTCGTTTCATACCTGTTATTTATAATTATTTGGTAGTAGCATTTAGTTTCACAAATTCAATAAGCTTCTGAACCTCTTCCGGGCTGATTTGCCGGGCACTGTTGCCCCAGCTCGTTTTTTCATGATTCATTATAGCTGCAATTTCTTCGGCCGTTAAGCCCGCGTTAGTTCCCACCGCCGGCATTACGCCATAATTTTGCCTCGCATCGTAGCCATTCATGATAATGTTCACCATTAATTCTGCATTATCATCCAATACAATCGGGCTGCCTTTCAGAGAAGGAAATGCGCCAGGTAAACCTTCCCCATTGGCCTGGTGACAACTTTGACAATGAGTTGCATACAGCAAGGCTCCATCCACCGCCTTTTTCGGAGTTGCACCAGCTTGCTCTTTTTCTACGCTCTTATATAAAAATTCGGCAGCCGTACTGCCATCCGGCAATTTCGCTTGCTTCAGCGATTGCAGGTAAGCAACCAGGTAAAGGGCTTCCTTATCAGCCACTACTTTCCCTTCCTTTCCTTCGAGGTATTCTTCAGGCACATTAACAATTACGTCTCCCTTAGCAGGATCTTTTTTAATCGTGAACATCCAGGGATAAGCCGGCATAATGGATTCCTTCACCACTATTCTCGGATTATATAAATGAACGAGATTCCAGTCAGAGCTGGGTTGCCGTGAACCGATATTTGTAAGATCCGGACCAGTGCGTTCCGTACCCATCAGGGTAGCAGTGTTCCTCCAGATATCCGTGCGTTTATTGAGCGCATAATCAGCAGCCATACCCGGCCGGCCACCCCATATTTTATCCATATCAACATTACGCACCTGTTGTGTATGACAGCCTACACAACCATTGGCGATATAAACAGCCTTCCCTTTTATCGCCTGCTCACTTAATGGTTCTACGCCGGGCAATGGTTGGTTATTCTTTTGATTGTTTAATGCAGGAGTAATGGCTACCAGTATAGTAAGGCTAATAAAAAAAAGGGCTGCTGTGCTAAATAGCTTTTTATGGTTATCAAATAATTCCATGTTTCATATTCAACAAATGATGAAATCTAATTCTTTATCAATCCTTGCTCTAATTTTTTTAATGCTGCTTCTTTTACATCTGTAATTCCTCTGCTTGCCAGCATCCGATACACGTTATAAGCAAAAAAGATATGGGATAGCCACATAAGACTGCCGCCAATAGCTCTCCAGAGCCAATATGGAGCCATGTGGGTAACCGTATCGATAAAAGGCATACCTTTTACCCACATCCAACCGCGCATGGTGCTTCCATACATCAAAGGAATGGTGTAAAACAACAATCCAATTAATGCTAACCAGAAATGGGCGCCTACTGTAACTTGCGGTGGCTCCTTACCTGTAAGCCTTGGCACCACCGCGTATATGGCAGCCCACAGAAAGAATGAAATAATGCCATACATAGTAAGATGGGAGTGAGCAACCGTAAAATCAGTAAAGTGCCAGATCAAATTGGTTGAACGAAATGCTTCCGCAGTTCCCTGCATGGAGCCTGTAAAATAAAATACGATACCAATAAGGAAAAAAGGTAAGGTGTAGCTACCAGCCACTTTATGCCATGCGCCTTTAAATGTCAAAAGGAAATTGGTGGTACCTGCTACAACCGGTATGATCATACCTATACTACCGACAATAGCAACCGTTTGTAACCACCAGGGAATTGCACTAAAAACAAAATGGTGCGTTCCTATAACTGTATAAAACAGGATTTGCGTCCAGAAAGCGAGTATCCCCAGGCTATAGGAATAAATAGGTTTATTTAACTGCTGTGGAAGAAAATAATAAACTATACCCAGCGTAAACAACATAAACCACATGCCCACGCCCTGGTGCATGTAGTAACCTTGTACAATAGTCTCACCCAACCCGTTTTGCCACACAGGTATGTAGGCAGTTAACATTATGACTATGGCAAACATGACTGCAGCCACCATATACCAGTTGGAAATGTATATCTCCTTTGTTTTCCTCTTCGCAATGGTTTGCAGGAAATTAATTAACGTCAATACAACGCCTATCGCAAAAAGTAACATAACCGGCCAAATGTATTCCCGGTATTCCCCACCGCCATTATTAATACCAGCCATGAGACATATCGTGCCCATGACAACCGAAGCATTAATGAGGCAAAGCGCATACCATCCTTTCTTTAAACTGGCAAGCGCCGTATTACTTACCGTGGGTACAATATAATGGCCTAATCCCAGCATACCTAAGGACGCCCATCCCCAAAAAACAGCATTCGTGTGAACGGGCCGAAGACGGCCAAAGCTTAACCAGCTCAAATGGTCTGCATCGGGCGACACGAATTTAATGCCAAGATATTCACCTATTGTTGTTCCAAATAATAACCAAAAAGCGGCAGTACCGATGTACCATAAGATTAGTTTTGCCAGTTGTGGATCTATATTCGGCCGTTTAACCGCTTTCTTTTTAATTGCCACAAAGGTCAATCCACTGGCAGGACCGGCATTGCTGATCATTCCCTTTTCATCAGCTGCGGAAAAGGCACCTGCGAGTTCTGTATGTGAGAGCTGATAGTCAAGGGCTGCTTTACGCTTTTCCAAAGCCGTCACAGCTTCTTCGTTATCCAAACTGGAAATATAATCGGCCAGTTTATCTGCTTCTGCGAGGTTTCTCTTATTGCGGAATTGCCTGAATAGTCCCCTAACCTTCAAAAACATCAAAAGCACACCAATTGCAATTGGCGTCATAACTAAAATGATTGTGATAATAACACCTTCTTCACTTAGCAATGAATCTGGTTGGCCCTTATTATTCTGTGCAAAGAGCCCGGTTGTAGTTAATAATGAAACAATTGATAAAAATGCGCTTTTAAATTTAAGACCGTCAGACCCGCCTGCATCATTATCTTTAGAAGGATTGCGTTTTCTTTTCAGAATAATTTCAATTTCCCGGCTATCGAGATCCCGTAGGTAGTTGCCAAAATCTTTATCTTTAAAGCTGGCTTTCGTTTTCCTATTTTCACTTATCATCTCCTTCGTTTTCGCCAGCGTTGATATAGCGATTCCCAGAACAACAACCAGGAAGAGAATCAAAAAAATAAAAAGGCCGGCGTGACCTGCGCCTTTTGAAGTACCCTGTGCATTAACAGATAAAATAAAGAACAATTGCATAAAAGCAAGTGTGAACAAAATGCGCCATGTTTTATTAGCTCGCGTATTCATAAAATAAGACAATTTTGTCTTTTATTATTTCAAAAAAAACTAACTCTTCAAACACCTTATTCCTTTCATTACATAGATCTTATTGGAGTGTAAAGATACGGGAAATATAATAAAAGACATTTTTATCTTAATTAAGATAAAGTCGATGTGCCTTTGATCTTGAAGTTTGCTATACGTTGATTAAAAATTACGATAGAATATTACTTCGCATCTTATTTAGCGGATCTTGTCCGGTTTACCGGTAGCACCGGGCATTTAAACCGTCCTGAGGCTGTTCATCTTATTGTGGTTAGTGCTCATTTATTAAATCAAGGATTTGATATGAAAAAGATATCTAAAAAGGGATGGTTTATTTGGAGAATGATTCTTCTGATCTTATTATTAATATAATTATTATCAGTGTTTCAAACAATGATCAAAATATGTTATGGTTGTTAGTGGTCTTGATTCCTTTTTTTTGATAACATTGTACCGTTCGCGGCACACGAACCGGTTGCTGTTATATTCCACTAATTGCTTCAAGGCTATTACACAACACCCTCGCTTTGAATTGTTGTCCCATTCAATTTACCCCAATAATATCAGACAAGATAATAAACCAGAACAGTTGAGAAATAAAGAAACAGGCCAAAAAGAAAAAAGGTTGCTCATTCTCTGAGCAACCTTTTTTGAGAATACTGAAATCCCCTTTAGCGGAGAAGAAGGGATTCGAACCCTTGAAACCCTTTCGAGTTTACACACTTTCCAGGCGTGCCAGTTCAACCACTCCTGCACTTCTCCGGTTGAAAATTCCCAATTCAGGGACGCAAAAATAAGGTTTTTACCCACAATTCCAAAAAAAAGCCCGCCATGCTTTAACATGGCGGGCGGATATAGGCCTTATTACGGGTTCTGTATCAGGTTCGGGTTCTTATTCATCTCCTCCTGCGGTATAAAGAACAGCTTCCGGTTATCCCCGTTGGGCCGGTGCTGGAACCACTTTTTAGTAGTGAAAATACCAAAACGGATCAGGTCCTGCCGGCGGTGGCCTTCCGCCGCAAATTCCCAGCCCAGCTCATCCAGGAAACGGCCGTAGGTAACATCTGCCCCACCCTGCAGTTCGGTGATCTGCCCATTGTTCCAGTAACCATATTGGTAGCTGCTGCCTTTTTGAAGGTCTGCCACAGTAACTATGGCTTTGGCAGGCGTGGTGCTGGCAAATGCCCGCTGGCGTACCTGGGTTACCAATGCAGCAGCTTCCGCAGTCTGGCCGGCACGTAACAGGCATTCTGCCTTCATCATCAGCACATCTGCATAGCGGAATACGGGGAAGTCGTTGCTCAAAGAGCCTTTAGCCCCCACCTTGATCTCGTACTTACCGATCCGGTAACCTTCATTTGATTTACTTTTTTCTATGCTCTCCACATATTTTACATAGTCGATCACTTCCACTCCAGCCGGCGTTTTCTGCGGGCCCTGCAGCCAGGTATCTTTTAACCGGGTGTCAGCAGCATCATAGGTGTCAATGAACTGCGGCACCGCACAGTTACCTCCCCAGGGCTGCGCTTCCATGCGGAATACCTGCTGGCTCAGGGGATCCAGTGTTTTCATATGGATAATAAAGCCCAGTGCATTCACATCGTCATAAGGAATGGTAAAGATCAGCTCCCGGGATGTTTCATTATTGGTCTTAAAATTATCGCGGTACTGCGGCTCCAGCATATAACCTACCGTGCCGGCAGCCTGTATTATATCATTGCACTGCTGCAAACATTGCGGAAACGCTGCTGTACCGGTATACACCTGCGCATTCAGATATATTTTAGCCAGCAGTGTTTTAGCCGCCCATTTATTAAAACGGCCATACATGCCGGTACCGGCCGATTCGCGGAGCTGCGCCATATTATCATTCAGCTCCTTTACCATAAAATCATATACCTCCTGCCGCTTGCTTTGTTTAGGAACAGAAAGATCCTTGTAGTCAATGATCAATGGTACATTGCCAAAGTTGTCGCATAAAATATAGTAATAGTAAGTACGCAGCGCCTTCAGCTCTGCAAGCAGGCTTGGCTTTGCCGCCCCTACCGGCAGCTCGCCGGATTCAATTAATGAGATGGCGCGGTTGGCATTTACAACGCCAAGGTATACACGCCCCCATAATGAGCTGGGCTGTTCCTGCAAAGAGGTCCAGGTATGGCGATGCATACGCTGATAGGTGCCGCCATCATACCAGCCGTTAGGCCGCGCTGGTGTAATAATTTCATCAGCGCTTTCTTCCTGCAGGTCAAATAGCCCCATCCAGTCGGCCATTACAGGCCGCAAAGGGCTGTAGGCCTGCGCAATAATAGCAGCGGTATCTGATTCCTTGTAAGTAATATTTTCTTCCACGATCTCCGAAAAAGTTTCCGGATCCAGTTTGGTGCATGCGCTGCCTGTGAATAACATCACAGCTATCATCATCAAACCTGTATATATACAATGCCTGTTTTTCATAACTATTGTTTTAAAAAGTAAGGTTTACGCCTGCGGTAAAAGTGCGGGTGGTAGGGTACTTATCCCGCTCATCATCACCAGGCGCCAGGCCAATGCGGTTCACTTCCGGGTCAATACCTTTATAACCGGTAATGGTAGCCAGGTTCAGGGCTGCTACATAAATGCGGGCATTCCGTATATACTTTAAACCTTTGGTGTTGAAGTTGTAACCCAGGGTAACGTTATCTATCTTCCAGTAATCGCCATTCTCAATATAGTAGCTTACCAGCGCCAGGTCATCATTCAGCCGGGTTTTACCATATACTTTATCAAACGCAGTATTAAGCATGTTATACTGCACTACCTTCGGGTTCTCATAAAACAGCCGCTGAAAGTTCAGCACCTGGAAACCAAAAGCGCCGCGCATGGTAATGTTCAGGTCAAAGTTCTTATACTGCACCGTATTGTTCCATCCCAGGAAATGTTTGGGTAACCCGTTGCCCAGGATCTTTTTATCGTCCGGGCTTTTATCGGCGCTGGCTACAGGTTTGCCATCTTTTCCTTCAATGATCCAGCGGCCATTATCATCAATTCCAATAGACTTATACCCGTAAAAATTACCGATAGGTTTACCTACCTGCACACGATGGGTGGCTTCCTGTATAGGCTCCCCGGTGTAGCCGGCATCAAAGTAATCGTTGGTAGCGGCAAAGCTGCTGCTGGAAAGGGATACCAGCATGTTCTTGTTGGTGGAATAATTTAAGCCGGATGTCCACTGGAAATTTTTATTACGTACCGGTACAAAGTTCAGCAGCACCTCCAATCCGGTATTCCTGATCTGCGCGGCATTAGCCACAATCTCCGGCATGGGGTAAGGCGGCACCGGTACCTGGTAATCAAACAAGGCATCTTTTGTTAAACGGCGGTAAGCGTCTATGCTGCCATAAATGCGGCTGTCCATCAATGAAAAGTCCAGCCCTATATTATACTCCTCTTTCTTTTCCCACCGCAGGTCTGCATTGGGGTTGCGCACGGCATCCAGCCCCTGCACCCATACCCCGTTTACCAGGAAACGGTTGCCATAATTAAAGCTGCGCAGGGAAGCGTACAGGTCATCAGGAATAGTACCGGTAACGCCAAAGCCTGCACGAAGTTTCAGATCATCCAGCCAGGTAAGGCCGCTCATAAAAGATTCCTTGCTTACGCGCCATCCGAGGGACACAGCAGGGAATGTGCCCCAGCGGTTATTGCTGCCGAATTTGGTGGATCCTTCATGCCGCACACTGGCCAGCAACAGATACTTATCATCCCAGTTATAGCTTAACCTTCCGAAGAAACCAATCAGCTTCCATTTGTCCTTAAAGCTGCCCATAACGGCATCGCCTCGTTTTAAGGCATTGCCGGTTTCCATGCTGTTATAGGAATATTGATCCGTTGGGAAATCCCAGTTCTGCATATAAAAATTCTCCCGCGTATTATCCTGGTAGCTGTAACCACCCAATAAGCTCAAACGGTGCTTTTGAAAGCTGCGCGCATATTCCGTGGTAAATTCCAGCAGTTTATCACGCCGTTCCGAGTTGCCGCGGGAGGCATACCCATTGCGGTTATTTTTTACGGTAGATACATGTTTCTTGGTTTCTGCATACCCTCTTGTTTCCGACCATTGATTGCCGGACAGCAGCAGCTTAAACTTCAGGTCCTTAATGGGTTCCAGCGTAAGGCTGCCGTTCAGGCGCGTTTCCCTTTCATCATTTTGCCCGTATGATTCCATGAGGTAGGCCACCGGGTTATCATAGAAATAAATGTTACGTTCCAGCCAGTCGCCTTTTGAATTGCGCACGCTGTCTGTTGGGTTACGTATCAGCGCCTGCCGGTACACATAACTATTGAAGCTGTTGCCATCGCTAAAACCTCCTTCCCCGGCATCTACACCAGACCAGTAGGTGCGGCTGCGGGTGATCACATTCAGGTTGGCCTTCAGCTTGCCATCCAGCATACTGTGGTTCACATCCGCACGGCCGGTTACCTGCTTATTGTCGGAGTTAAGGAAAAGGCCCTGCCAGTTCCGGTAGTTAAATGATGCAGTTACATTGGTAGTGGCGCTGCCACCCTGGAAGCTAAGATTATGTGTATGGCTCACCGGGGTGCGTGTAATTTCCTTCAGCCAGTCGGTAGAGGCGCCGTAATCTACAAAGTCAATGCCTTCCTTGATCAGCCGGCGGTAATCATCCCCGGTTAAAAATTCGGGGCGGCGGGCAATGGTTTGCACACTTACATAACCATCGTACTGCACAGTAGGCCGCATGTCGCCATGCAGCTTTTTAGTGGTGATCAGGATTACGCCATTGGTGCCGCGCGTACCGTAAATAGCCGCTGCAGAACCGTCTTTCAGCACATCAATGGACTCAATATCTTCCGGCGCTACTGTATTTAAAGTACCGGGAATGCCATCTATCAATACCAGGGGTGAGGTGCCTGCCTTTAAGGTAGTATTTCCGCGCAGCTGTATCTGTGTATTCTCTGTAGGGTTGCCGCTGGGGGTGGATATAGTTAACCCGGCTACTTTACCCTGTATCAGCTGTGCAGCATCGCGTACCGCCCCTTTTACAAAGTTCTCTGATTTTACACTGGCAATAGCGCGGGTAACATCGCCTTAACGCGCCGAACCAAAACCTACTACTACTACTTCATTCAAACCAACTTCGGTTGATTCCAGCTGTATATCCACGGTGGAACGCCCATTCAGCGGCATCTCCACGGTTTTCATACCCGTAAACTTAAAGATCAGTGTTTTGCTGCCGGCAGGTGCAGTAAGTGTATAATGACCGGTTACATCCGTAATGCTGCCGGTATTGGTGCCGGCTACCGACACGCTGACGCCTGGCAGCGGATTGCCTTCCTTTGCATCTGTGACCTTACCGGATACCGGTATACCCTGTGCCAGCAGGTACCCCGATGCAAATAACCACGGTATTAATAACAGCGTGGCCTTAACGTGAAATAAGCGCATGTCCATATGTTTTAATGGTAAAAAAGCTACATGAATTACAGTACCGGCTAATTATGCCCCGGGCCGATGCTGGTCTGCTTCCTTTGGTTGAATGTTCAGTACTATCTGTGAGACTAAAATTACATAGTAAAATAAGTGTCTATGTCACACTAATTAACCGATTGTTTGCGAAAATTAACTGCCTGCAACCTTGATAAGATATTCCGGGGGCTAAAAAACGGGAACGCCGGTACAGGTAACCTGCACCGGCGTTCTTAATTTATATATCTATTACCTTATAATTCCGGGTTTTGCGCGTAGCTGCTCCACAGCTCATCCAGGCTTTTACCGGTTAAGGTTTGCCAGATCTGCGGGGTGTATTTCTGGTTGCGCATGCTGTCATCCAGCACTTTTACAATACCAGGTTTTACTTTCTTTTCCAGCCACGCCAGGAAGCGGGCAGTAGTGCGGTAGCTTTGTGTATAATTCTGTGCGGGTGAGTAAGACGGCAGCTGCCAGTTAGCGCCTGCATTATCTATTCCAAACGCATAACGTACATAATCTGCAATACCCTCTGTTAACCAGCCGGGTTCAGGACTCGGATAGTTCTGTACAATGTGCATTACTTCGTGTGTAACCACATCTATATCTTCCGGGTGCTTGCGGAACCATTCAGGGCTAAGGCTTACCACGCCGCTGCTGGCATCGGTAGCCGCCACCCCTTCATATTCAGGGTTTATTATAAAGGTTACTTTCCGCAAGGTTTTTTTATTGAACGTGTCGGCTAGCTTAGGATATACTTTAAAAAATGCATCTTCCAGCTTTTGCTTTACCTCCGGGTTAAAGGTGGAGTCTTTGTTCACCACCAGCAGTGTATAGCGGCCATGCTGGATCTTATCGCGGTTATTGTATTTACTGATGTTCTGTGCTTGCACAGTCAGCATAGGCAAGAGCAGGGCGGGTACCCCCATTAACCATTTACTCATAGTTTTTAGTTTAATCTGCTTGTATATTGGTTGGCGCAACCAAGATAGCTGCTTTCTTCCAGCCGCGCAACAAGCAGATCAAACCTCCCACCGGCAAATGATATGATACAAATTACTGTGCGCTGGCCAGCAAGGTTATATCCAGGTCAAAATCATCATAGATCGCTTTATGGCCCAGGTTTTCAAAAAAGCTTTTTGAGCGGAACTTAATATCATATTTGGTACGGTCTATTTTCACCAATGCTTTGGCGCTAAGCTTACTGCCATTAATAACAACCGTTGCAGGAAAGCTTAGGTCATGGGTAATGCCTTTAATGGTAAGCTTACCTGTAACCGTATGCTGGTTAGCGCTTACCGCTGTTACACTGTTAACAGTAAAATTAGCGGCAGGGAATTTTTCCACTGCAAAAAAATCATCGCTTTTTAAATGTCTGGTCAGTTTGGCATTGCTGTCTGCATCTTTCAGATCAGTAACCGTAATAGAGCGGGTATCCAGCTCAAAGCTGCCGCGCTGCAGCTGGTTACTATCCAGCTCCAGGGTACCCTTGCTGATACGGATACTGCCGGTGTGCTGCCCGTTTACTTTCCTGGCTGTCCAGATCAGGGTGCTGTTGGTTTTATCTACCAGGAAAACGGTGGACTTAACAGCGGTGCTGCTGCCAAATAAACGGTTGCTGTGCTGCACGGTACCGCTAGTAAAAGGACTGAGCTTATTTACCTGTGTTACGGTTGACTGTACAGTATATGCGATGAGTATAACGATTACGCCTATAGAGGCAAAAGAAGCTGCGTATTGCATAAAAAAGGATTGACTGCCCCTGTTACAAATACCTGCAAGGCTACCGTAGCAGCCCCGCAGGCCTAACAACAGAGAACAAAAGTTAAACGTTGGTTCTGGATCCTTACTTAGTATATTATTTTAGTAAGATGGTATGAAAGGAAAAGTTGCATTCAGCAACAACAGGTCATACAGCCGGAAAATGAGGTCAGTAAAGGTTTTGAAGGCATGTTAGTTAATTTATAGGTGCTGGTTTTTATAAATCAACTAATTAATGGTGGTGATTAATTAGGGTGGTGATACAAATATAAAAGAGGCTTATTGAATTACCAAATAATATCCTACAAAATTTGTAGACTAATAAAAATAACAGCATAAAATGTAAGAGCCGGATAGACATCAAGCTCCGTCAAGCTATCCATTAAGACACAACGTTTAGTAAAAAACGGATGATGTATGAGATCATCCGATAAGTTTAAGGTGATGCCTGCTTATCCCCAAAAAGGAAGCCTGATGAATATCAGGCTCATTCCCTATTTGGTTTAACCATTAAAAGACACAAAATGATTCTTGCAAACATTCACATGACAATGACAATATGTTAACCCGTAACAATACGTACGGTAAAAGAATTTTATGCGGGGCCGTTATGATGAGGACTGCTGTTTATTTCGTTTTATTTATTTGTGCTCTGAAAGCAGCCATAAAAAATGTCCCCCCTTCCAGATATGGCCGGGTAATGATTTTTTAAATGCAGTACCCCAATATTTTGAACTCAAATAAACAGCTATTCCTGAACCGGAAGATGGGTTGATTATCTCCCTCGTTTCAGGACCGAAATTAAACAGATTCTAATTTTTAATATGTTAATCATCGGTTAACGTAAAAAGATTTTAACCTGTATTTTATGTTTTCTGAAATGCCCTGTGATAGCGGATTACAGGTCAATTATAATAAAGTGCGGCCGGGCTGCAGCCGCTCACTGCTGTCCCTGTGCAGTAGGTAATAAATAGCTGTTTATGGATGAACATGTTTGCTCTTTTTTACCGCCAGGTTTGAAGCTATTTGCGCAACATCCGTCTACGGAATTTTAGCGCCTTAGCATTTGCAACCGGCATCATTGTTCTTACAATGCATCACCCATTCAAAACATCGGCTTTAACAAGAAAACATCATCTGCAGGAAATATTTCTTGGAGCATTATCCATTCCAAAGCATTCGTCTTAACAAACATCATCGCTCCTAAGAACAGGAATTGTAAGAGGACCTGACCGCTCTGCCCCCCAGGGTAACAACCAGTACCGCCGCGGTATCCAGGGGTTTTATCATATCACGAAAGTGTTATCCCCTATCAAAAAAAATAGCGCTGCTGCTTCAAAAAAAGTTGAAAAAAATTTCAGCAACAGGCTAAAATCGTTAACACTATTTAACACTCGTACGTTTGCGGGGAAAATTGCGTGTAAAAAAAAGGTCCCCGCAAAAAATTGCAGGGACTTACCATTTAACCTATATTCTGTACTGTAGCATCAAAACTTTAAAATATCTTCAGGGGAAAACGATGTAAAATTGCTCAGTATCAATTATTTATAATTTCCTCGGGAAAGTTGCTATCTATCAGACAGCCCATTTGACGAAAGGTTTAATCTGTAAAAAAATTTTTTTTAGTTTCTCTCTCGAATTGTCCCACCTAAAGATATAATAATTGGGAATATCATGTATACGGAATGTGATATAATAAGGTTGCCAGGGAAACATTAAATTGCATTTCATGAACCGCATAGACCGCCTTTCCGCTATACTCATCCAGCTCCAGGGTAAAAAGATTGTTAAAGCCGCCGAAATAGCGGAACGGTTTAACATTAGCCTGCGCACCGTGTACCGCGATGTAAAGGCCCTGCAGGAATCCGGTGTGCCCATAGGAGCAGAGGCCGGCACCGGTTATTATATAGTAGAAGGCTATCACCTCCCGCCCGTAATGTTTAACCGGGAAGAAGCCGCAGCCCTGCTTACCGGCGAAAAGCTGATGGAACAATTCAGCGACCGCTCCAACCGGCAGCAGTTCAGCAGCGCTATGCAAAAAATAAGGGCGGTGCTGCGCGGCAGCGAAAAAGATTTCCTGGAAGTGCTGGATGAGAATATTGCCGTAGTACGTAACCACGCACCGCAGCTGGATGAATTTCCCAACCGCTTTCTTACAGATATACAACAAGCCCTGGGCAAACAGCAGGTGCTGCAGCTGGAATACCGCGCCGCGCACACCAGTGAGTTCACCAAAAGAGAAGTAGAGCCCATCGGCATTTATCATAACAACAATACCTGGTACCTGATTGCCTGGTGCCTGCTGCGCCGCGACTACCGCAACTTCCGTACGGACCGTATCCGTAACCTGCACCTCACCAACAGCAGCTACGATAAATCCAAACACATTTCCCTGCAGGAATTTATGGAGCGCCATAACTCAGAACCTGCGCCCAGCCATACCTACAAGGTATGTTTCAACCAGCGGGTAGCGCGTTACCTGGGCAGCCAGAAATATTACTACGGGCTGGTAGAAGAAAAAGCAGACGACCAGCATGTAACGCTTACGTTCATGAACAGCTACCCGCTTGAATATTTTGCACGCTGGATCTTAATGTGGGGCAACGATGTAACCATCATCACTCCGGATGAGCTGACCGAACGTATGCAGGAGCTTACGCGGCAGCTGGTCACTCATTATAATATCTAAACCGCACCTCCCTTCAAAATTCTTTTGCTGCTGCTGACATAACATTGTCACTCCCCCTGTGTTGCTTTACATACGGTATTAAAAAACTGATGTTATGCAGCCAGCTAAAAATTGCTACCTGTTTGTTTTTGATGGTTATTCCGACTGGGAACCTGCGCTTGCCCTATATGGTTTAAACACCTTTACCAGTGTGGAGGTGATCACCTTTTCTGAAGATGGGAAACCGGTTACTTCCGGCGGAGGCATTGTGTTAAACCCTGCTAAAAGCCTGGCAGATGTGGATGCTGCAGCTGTTGACTTTTTACTGTTGCCCGGCGGCAATTCAATGGAAAATGGCAAACACCGGGAGCTCATTCCCCTGATAACACAGCTGGTGCAGGCGCAAAAGCCCCTGGCCGCTATTTGCGGCGCCACTGTTTTCCTGGCCCGCCATGGTTTCCTGGATCATGTGCAGCATACCAGCAATGATCTGCAGTTATTAAAAACACGGGTGCCGGGTTATAAGGCAGCAAAGCATTATGTGCAGGCGCCGGTTATCACCGACCAGCATATTATTACGGCTACCGGCACTGCCATGGTAGAATTTACACAGGCCATTTACCAGGAGCTGGGATTAGCACAGCACGAGAACCTGTCTTTCTGGTTACAGTTCTTTCTGAAAAGCGGTGCCCCGCAAATTGAGCACATAGCCCCTTTCCGCTTCTTTTACCGCAGCTACTACACCAACCTGGCCGGTATGATGGGTTTAGTGCGCATGGCTCCCAAAGAGCTGGTACGGGCCGCAATAGCGAACGACCTGGAGCTGGCCGGCCCGCAGCACTGGCATTACTATGGTTTTAACGGCGACCCGGAAAGTTATTTCACCCTGGAAATAGGCGTGCCGGTAACCACCCTGAAAGAAGTACCGGCCCCTTATGCCTGTAAAACCGTACCGGCTTTCCAGTGTGTAAGCATGCAGCACAACGGCGATTGGGATAACCTGCATGAGACCTATGAAAAACTGATTAACGGTATGCTGTCAGCCGGCCTGCCCATGAGCGGCCATAACAGGGAACAATACATTCACTGCGACTTTGAACACCCTGCGGCTAACATTACGCGGGTACAGGTAGGTATTAAAACTGATCCCGCATGAAAATGCACATCTGGCTACCCTGGATCCTGGTAATAGCCCTTTGGATGAATAACAATAAACTAAAACATCGTGTAATGAATACTAACAAGATCCTTTGCATCGACAACTTTTTCCTGCCGGCTAATAACCTGCAGGAAAGCCGCCGGTTTTACGCCAATACCCTGGGATTGGGCGTACACTTTGATTTTTCAGAAAAAGGATTGCTGGCATTCCGGGTAGGGAATGATGAAGCAGCCATTATCTTAAAAGACAGCTCCAGGTTCCCGGATGCCAGGCCGGCTATTTTATTACAGGTATCAGACGTACAGGAGCTGTATGCCACGTTATCAGGAAAAGGAGTGCCCTTTACCAAAAAGCCCTATCGTATTAATACCGGTTGGGCAGCAGAGTTACAGGACCCGGCCGGGAATGTGATCGGTATTACGGATTATGACGGGGAAAAATAAAAGTGCAGAAAATGATCTGGTGACAAGGAATAATTTATTCTCCCAGCCCTAAGAGGTCTATGGCTTGCTGGGCAGCTATCTGGCTGGCATCTTTCTTATTAAAGGCTTTGCCGCTGCAGATCAGCTCTCCATCTACCACCGCACCTACGGTAAAAATACGGCGGCCGTTGTCCATCTGCTCTTCCAGCAGCTCAAACTCCAGCACCTTACCGTTCTTATTGGCCCAGCCGTAAAGCTTGTTCTTGTGGTTCATTTCCACGCTTTCCAGCAATTCCAGGTCAATGTAGGGCAGGATAATGCGTTTGTACACGAACTGTTTGGTACGGTTATAACCTTTATCCAGGTATACCGCGCCTACCAGGGCTTCCAGGGTATTGCCAAAGATCTGGCTGATCTTAAGAAAGCTGTTGTATTTATCGTAAATGGTGAGCTTGCGCAGGCCCATTTTGATGGCTATTTCATTCAGCTGCTGGCGGTTCACGATCTTGGAACGCATTTCAGTTAAATAGCCTTCTGTTTTGTAGGGGTATTTGCGGAACAGGTAATCGCCTATAATGGCGCCCAAAATGGCATCACCCAGGTATTCCAGCCTTTCATTGCTTTCCAGGAACTTTTCTTTGCTGGAGCGGTGGCTAAGGGCCACTTCGTACAATGAGAAGTTACCTGGCGCAAAGCCAAGCAGGTTGTAAAGGTCTTTGTAAAGTTGCCTTTTCCTGGTTACGAAGCGATATAAAAATCCTGGCAGTAATTTCACAACACAATCAAGCAACAAATTTTTTGAAAATAACGGAGGCATTATGGCCGCCGAAGCCAAAGGTATTACTTAATGCAGCGTTGACAGCTCTTTTTTGTGCGACGTTAAAAGTAAAGTTCAAGCGGGCGTCCAGTATAGGATCGTCGGTAAAGTGATTAATGGTAGGAGGTATAATGCCGTCAATAATAGACATGATGGCTGCTATGGATTCCACTGCGCCGGCTGCGCCCAGTAAATGCCCGGTCATGGATTTGGTTGCGCTGATGTTTAATTTGTATGCGTGCTCTCCAAAAACCTGCTGAATGGCTTTTACCTCTGCCACATCGCCCAAAGGCGTAGAGGTGCCGTGCACATTAATATAATCAATATCCTGGTTGCTCATCCCGGCATCTTCCAATGCCAGCCGCATTACATTCATAGCCCCCAGTCCTTCCGGGTGCGGTGCTGTAATATGGTGGGCATCAGCCGTGGCGGCTCCTCCCGCTAACTCTACATAGATCTTGGCGCCCCTGGCTATCGCATGTTCATATGACTCCAGCACCAGTGCGCCTGCTCCTTCGCCCATTACAAAACCATCCCTGTCAAGGTCAAAAGGCCGCGAAGCAATTTTAGGATCATCATTTCTTTCAGACAAAGCCTTCATAGCATTAAACCCACCTACACAAGCTTCGTTGATCACGTCTTCAGAACCACCGGTGATCATTATATCAGCCTTCCCGTAACGGATCTGGTACATGGCTTCAATAATAGCGTTGGTAGAGGAGGCGCAGGCAGAGACCACTGAGAAATTAGGTCCCCGGAACCCGTGCCGGATAGAAATGTGGCCGGCTGCTATGTCAGTGATCAGGCGCGTAATCAGAAAAGGGCTGAAACGTGGTGTTCCATCCCCCAGGTAGAAATCTCTCATTTCATGACAGAAATTGATCATTCCCCCTACGCCTGTCCCCCAGATAACACCTACCCTGTTTATATCCACAGTGTGACGGCTGATGTTGGCATCCTGTACAGCATGGTCCGCAGTAATAACGGCCGTTTGGGTAAACGGATCCATTTTGCGCGCTTCCTTTTTGTCAAGATATTGGGTGGGATCAAAATTTTTCAGTTCGCAAGCAAAACGGGTTTTAAACTTGGAAGCATCAAATTGTCTGATAAAATCGGCGCCGGATACACCGTTCGTCAACCCCTGCCAGTAATCCTGAACGGAATTGCCGAGCGGTGTAAGCGCGCCTAAACCTGTAACGACTACGCGTTTTGGTTGCATTAAAACAATTCTGGTTAAGTAGGATTATTTTACATGTTCTTCCAGGTAAGCTACGGCCTGGCCAACAGTAGTAATAGTTTCAGCTTGTTCGTCAGGAATGGAGATGTTAAATTCTTTTTCGAATTCCATGATCAGTTCTACCGTATCCAAAGAGTCAGCACCTAAGTCGTTGGTAAAGCTGGCTTCAGGAGTTACCTCGGCTTCGTCAACGCCCAATTTGTCAATGATGATCTTTTTAACTCTTGATGCAATGTCTGACATAATTTTAAGTGTTTTTGGTTTAAAACTTGACTGCAAAAATATAATTTTTATTGAATTGGCAACTACGCATCTAAATTTTCACACATACGCAACGGTGAGAATGCCCGCAAACCCTGTGTGGGCACCGCTTTCGCAGGATTATTATTATTAATATGCATTTCACCCCATAACCCATTTTGGCCGTTATTCCAGGAAAATGGCTGTTATAACCGCAAAAACACCATTCAACCGGTAATGTAACCTTTTATATACGTATTGGTTACTCTTAACTTTAATTAACACTCGTCCGGCGTAACCACCTATACCATTTATTAAATTTGCCGGGGCAACCTGTACTAAAGGAGCTATGTTATCTGAAACCGGGCGAACTCATTAATATATATAAGGCGAACTAAAACAAAACATGACCAGCAGTAAAAAGATACTCAGGACCGTACTGCTTGCTATTGCAGCAGCAATTGTCATTTTCTTTATTTATAAAAAGATGGCCGGTGGAACAAAGGAACCAGCGGGCCCTGCAGCAACACGTGGCAGCGGTGGTGGTGGCAGCAGGCCCCTGCTGGCAGATGCCTACGTGGTAAAAACCACCCGGCTGGACCAAACCATTGATGCCAGCGGTACCCTGCAGAGCAACGAGGAGGTGGAAATAAAACCGGAGATCTCCGGCCGTATTGTAGGCCTTTATTTTAAAGAAGGGGTTAACGTAACCAAGGGCACCCTGCTGGTAAAGATCTACGACGAAGACCTGAAAGCCCAGCTGCAAAAGCTGCAGCTGCAGCAACAGCTGTCTAAAACCACCCTGGAACGCCAGGAGAACCTGTTAAAGATAAACGGCATCAGCCAGCAGGATGTGGATGTAACCCGCAACCAGGTTAGCGCCTATGGGGCCGATATGGATTATACCCGCACCCAGCTGCAGAAAACAGAGCTGCGCGCGCCCTTCAGCGGCCGCCTGGGCCTGCGTAATGTGAGCCTGGGGGCCATCGTATCGCCCACCACGGTGATCACTACCCTGCAACAGATAGACCCGCTGAAGATCGACTTCTCCATCCCTGAAAAATACCGCACCGCTATTAAATTAGGGGATGCCGTAACTTTTAAGGTGGCCGGCGACAATGATACCTACAAAGGCAGCATTTACGCCATGGACCCGAAGATAGACCTGGCTACCCGCACCATCCGCATACGGGCCATTATGCCCAATGGCGGCCAGCTGCTGCCAGGCTCCTTTGCCGGGGTAACCATACCGCTGAAAAATATGCCGGAAGCTATTATGATCCCCACACAGGCCATCATACCCGGCACCCGGGATAAGAAGGTGATTGTAGCCGACAGCGGCAAAGCCAAATTTGTAGTGGTGGAAACCGGCATACGGGACGAGAACAATATACAGGTAACCAGTGGCCTGAACATAGGCGATACCGTTATTACCAGCGGTATTATGCAGCTACGGGCCGGCATGACGATCAAGTATAATAAGGTTAATTAGTCCACGGTCCATAGTCCACGGTCCATTGCATACTACGTTTTAAAAGTAATACGGACAATGGGTCTATGGACGGCATAAAATAATAAATCATGAATTGCGAATTACACCGAAAGCAAAACACGATCAGCTTTTTGCTTTCAGCGTAATCCGTAATTAAAATGCAGTGTTATGAGTCTTCCTTCCATATCCCTCAAACGGCCGGTACTGGCGATCGTGATGAACATCATCATTGTGATCTTTGGCGTAGTAGGTTTTTCTTTCCTGGGGGTAAGGGACTTTCCGGCTATAGATCCGCCCATTGTGAACGTGCGCACCTCGTATGCAGGGGCCAATTCGGACATTATAGAAACACAGATCACCGAACCGCTGGAAAAACAGATCAACGGCATTGCCGGTATCAAGAACATAAACAGCAGCAGCAGCCAGGGCACCAGCAGCATTACCGTGGAGTTTGAGCTGAACATTGATTTGGAAGCCGCCACCAATGATGTGCGCGACAAAGTATCCCAGGCCCTGCGCAACCTGCCGCCCGACCTGGATGCGCCGCCCGTGGTAACCAAGGAAGACGCCAACTCCGACGCCATTCTTGCCATGACAGTGCAAAGCCGTACACGCAACCAGCTGGAGATCACAGAATATGCCAACAATGTGCTGCTGGAACGCCTGCAAACCATTCCCGGCGTAAGCTCCATCCGTATCTGGGGCGAAAAAAAATACGCCATGCGTATCTGGATGGACCCCGCCCGCCTCTCTGCCTACAACCTCAGCCCCTCTGATGTGCAGGATGCCCTGCTGCGGGAAAATGTGGAGCTGCCCTCCGGTAAAATAGCCGGTAATGCCACTGAGCTTACAGTACGCACCTTTGGCCGCCTGGATACAGAGGAGGAGTTTGATGACCTCATTATAAAAAATGTAAATGGCAAGGTGATACACCTGCGGGATATAGGCCAGGCAGTACTGGGTCCGGAAAATGAAGAAACCATCTTAAAGGAGTCCGCCGTTCCCATGATAGCCCTGGCGCTTTCGCCACAGCCCGGCTCCAACTATGTGGCCATAGCCGACGAATTTTACCGGCGCTATGAGCAGATCAAGAAAGATATACCGGACGATTTTATCACCAACATTGCCATGGATAATACCCGCTTCATCAAAAAGTCTATTGTTGAAGTGCAGGAAACCCTGATAGTGGCGCTTGTATTGGTGATCCTGATCGTATACCTGTTCTTCCGCGACTGGCTCATGGCCTTCCGCCCGCTGATAGATATACCGGTATCGCTGATAGGCGCATTCTTCCTGATGTATATATGCGGCTTTACCATTAATATACTAACGCTGCTGGCCATTGTACTGGCAACCGGCCTTGTGGTGGATGATGGTATAGTGGTAACGGAGAACATCTATAAGAAAATAGAGTCGGGCATGCCGCGCATGCGCGCCGCCCGTGAAGGTTCGGAAGAGATCTTCTTTGCAGTAATAGCCACCTCCATTACCCTGGCCTTTGTATTCCTGCCCATTGTATTCCTGCAGGGATTTGTGGGCCGGCTGTTCCGGGAGTTTGGTATTGTAGTGGCCGGGGCCGTGCTCATATCTGCTTTTGTATCACTTACACTCACACCGGTGCTGAACGTAAAGCTTGGCCGGAAAAAACATACCCACTCCTGGTTCTATACCAAAACAGAACCTTTTTTCCAGTGGATGGAAAACGGCTATAAAAGCTCCCTGCAGCAGTTCATGCGCGTACGCTGGGTAGGCGTGGTTATTATTGGCGCTTGCCTGGTGATGGTTTATTTACTGTTCAAAACACTGCCATCTGAGCTGGCGCCTATAGAAGACCGCAGCCAGTTCCGCCTGTCTGTAACAGCGCCGGAAGGCACCTCCTTTGATTATATGGATAACTACGTGGACAAGCTAAGCCGGTTCATGCTGGACTCCATACCGGAAAAAAATATCATACTTACTGTAACTGCGCCGGGCTTTAGCGGTGGCGGCGCCGTAAATACGGCTTTTGCCAATGTGGTAGTATCTGAGCCGCATGACCGTACCCGTTCCCAGAAAGAGATTGTGGACATGGTGAACCGGAATATGTACCGCTTTCCGGAAGGCCGTGTGTTTGCCATTGAGCAGCAAACCATACAGGTAGGCCGCCGTGGTGGCTTGCCCGTAGCCTTTGTGCTGCAGCACATCAACTTTGATACACTGGCAGCAGTGCTTCCCCGTTTTCTGGAAGAAGCCAATGCCGATCCTACTTTCCAGGCTATTGATGTGGACCTGAAATTTAACAAGCCGGAGCTGCGCATTAGCATTAACCGCGAAAAAGCCAGTGAGCTGGGTGTTTCTGTTGAGGACATTTCACAAACCCTGCAGCTGGCGCTCAGTAATGTGCGCTATGGTTATTTTATACGTAATGGCAAGCAATACCAGGTAATGGGCCAGGTGTTCCGCGCCAACCGCGATGACCCTGCCGACCTGCAGAACATTTATGTGCGTAATAACCTGGGCGAAGCCATTCAGCTGGATAACCTGGTAACTATACGGGAAGAAACCAGCCCGCCCATTATTTACCACTTTAACCGGTACAAATCCGCTACGGTATCCGCCAGCCTGGCGCCGGGTAAAACTATTGGAGATGGTATTAACGCCATGTACAACATTTTTAACCGGCTGAAGAAAGAAGGCGTGATCCATGAATCCTTTAACACCGCGCTCTCCGGCTCCTCCCGCGACTTTGCGGAAAGCGGCTCCAATACTATGTTTGCGCTGATACTGGCCCTGGTGCTTATTTACCTGGTGCTGGCTGCGCAGTTTGAAAGCTGGGTAGATCCGCTCATTATTATGATCACGGTGCCGCTGGCCTTTGCCGGTGCACTGTTGTCGTTGTGGTTGTTTAATCAAACCTGGAACATCTTTTCACAGATCGGCGTTATCATGTTAATTGGGCTGGTAACCAAGAACGGGATCCTGATCGTGGAATTTGCCAACCACAAACGCGACGGTGGTATGATAAAAAAACGCGCAGTAATTGATGCAGCTACCATGCGTTTGCGGCCCATTCTCATGACCAGCCTGGCCATGGCCCTGGGCGCGCTGCCCATTGCCATGTCATTGGGCGCAGCGGCCACCAGCCGTATTCCGCTGGGGATTGTAATTGTAGGAGGCATCATCTTTTCACTGATACTTACCTTATTTGTAATACCGGCTATGTACAGCTTTCTTTCAAGGAGAAAGCCCGCTAAAGAAATGGAAGAAGAGGCGGAGATGGAAGAAGGGCAGGAAGCCTCTATCAGTAAAGATGCAGCGGCTGCACATGCATAATTTTATTTACGATTTAAGATTGAAGTGGAAGTACCTCAAATCTAAAATCGTAAATCGTATATCTAAAATTAAAATGAGATCAACTATCATATTTTGTACACTGCTGTTAGGGTTCATGCAAGGCCATGCCCAGCAGGTGCTTACACTGGACCAGGCCATAGACCTGGCCCTGAAGAACAACTACGATATCAGGCTGGCGCAGAATGATGCAGCAATCTATGCAAACGATTATGCCTATGCAAACATGGCTTTTATACCCCGCGTAAATGCAACTGGCGGCAGAACCTGGAGCCATACCCGCACTAAGCAGGAATTTGCCAATGGCAATAAGCGGGATACCAGCGGTATTAAAAGCAACAACTACACGGGCAACGTAAATCTTAACTGGACCTTGTTTGACGGGTTACGCATGTTCACCTCCCGCGAGCGCCTGGAAAGCCTGCGCGACCTGGGCGGCCTGGCCCTGCGCGATCAAATGATCAATACCATTGCGGATATTATTAATGGCTATTACGATATAGTGCAGCAAAAACAGCAGCTGCGCAATCTCTCAGAGCAGATGTCTATTTCTGAAGAAAGAGTAAAGCTGTCGGATGCAAAATTCCAGACCGGGCTGGGGCCTAAAACAGACCTGCTGCAATCCCGCGTGGACTATAACGCGCAAAAGGCAGCATACCTGCGTCAGCAAACCGTTATCTCACAGCGTAAGGCAGCCCTGAACCAGCTAATGGTGGTAGCTGTGGCTAACACCACCTATGAGGTAGAAGATTCTATTCCCATTAACCTGGAGCTGATCTATGGCAACCTGCAGCAGGAGATTATGCGTAACAACGCGGCGCTGAAAGTAGCGCAGCAAAACCTGTTCATTTCACAGATTGATCTGAAAACCGCTAAGGGCGCTTACTTCCCGGTAGTGTCCTTTAACTCCGCATACAACTTCAGCAGGGTGAATTCCAATGCAGCCACCAACTCTTTCAGCCCTATCTTTAACCAGAACGGGGTATTCAACTATGGCTTTACCGCTACCATTCCTATTTTCAACGGGCTGGATGTAAAAAGGCAGGTAAAAAATGCTAAGCTGAACGTGGAGTACCAGAAGTTATGGCTGGAGAATGCGCAAACACGCGTCAGTCTCAGCATCGATTCAACTTTTAAGAACTACGAATATTACAAGCAATCTGTAACGCTGGAAGAAGAGAATATTGGCCTGGCACGCGAAAATGCTATGGTAGCTTTAGAGCGTTTCCGGCAGGGCGTTTCCACTACCCTGGAAGTAAAGCTGGCCCAGCAAAGCCTGCAGGATGCTTTTAACCGCCTGATCTTAGCACGGTATAATACCAAGCTGGCTGAAACTGAATTGTTACGGTTAAAGGGAGAGCTGCTGAAGCAATGATCTGATATGCTGATGTGCTAATATGCTGGTATTTACTGATAAAATAAAAAGCCCTGACGATTTAGATCTGTCAGGGCTTTTATATTTGTAGCAAAGTAAGTCCTTAACAAGGCAGGCAACAACAAAAACCAGCACATCAGCATATTAACACATCAGCACATTATTGCTGCGCAGCCGGCTGCTCCTTCTTCTCCTGCTTATACTGCTCAAAACTTTGTTTAATGTACAGCAGCAGGTCGTAGTCCGTTGCATTTTGCAGGAAGTTATAACCAGGGCGGTAATGCAGCATAAAGCTGTCCAGCTCCGGGCTTTCCAGCTTCGTCATTTTTGCCACCAGCTCCGGTGAGTAGCGGTAATCTATAAACTTTTCCTTTTCCCAATACAGCAGCTGTTCATGGAACTGCTCTTTACGTTTGCGGGTTTTGCTGGGCATCAGGTATGACAGTGCTGTTACGGGGTTGGCCGGCAATGTTTTCAGCACATCCATGGCGCCCGGCTTTTTGTAGTTAAAATACTTACCGTATTCTTCCCGCGTAGCCAGTGAATCGTTATGGTAGTTCTTACCCCGCACGTTTATCTGCTGCAGTCCAAAGATCCTTTTATTCAGGTAAATGTTGAAGCTGGATGCTTCCAGCGGGGTTACTATTTCTTTCTTGTAATAGCTTAACATGGAAAACTCAATGGTATCACCGGGCATGGCTTCTATCAGGAAGCGGCCGGTTTCATTGGTCATGGCGCCCGTTTGGGTACGCTTGTTAATGATGGTTACAGCAGGCAGACCGGTTTTGGTATCCGCATCCACCACCATCCCATTTAATCTTACCTGCTGCGCGCACACAGGCTGTAAACCGGCCAGCAGTAACAGAAGTAGTGATAAAAGTGCTCCAGTGTATATATACGTATACTGTCTATTTTTCCGAATAGGCATCATCAAATATAGTTTTCCCCTCGCAAATGAAAAGTTAAAAATGGCCATCAGCCGTCTTTCTATCCACACATTGCTGACATAGTCCCCAGATATAAGTGCCGCCTGGCGGGCCCTGACATTTATTGGTTACCTTTGATAATTATACCCAAATCCTATGCCTTACCGGAATGATTTCGCTGTTCAACGCCACCAGTACGCACTTTATATGAAGCACCTATCCCCATACTCCCGTCCTAAACCCCGCAAAGCCAGTGGATTGGCCCGCTGGCCCGATGTTTGTTGTACCCCGGCTGACGGACATTGGTATATCACGTATAACGCAATACTGTACTTAGATCCATCACTTTTGTAGTATGCTGCATTTTCGTATAATCGAATACGGTAGTTGTGATTACCAGGACATGGTAGCCTTACGTGATGTGATCTTGCGCAAACCGCTGGGGCTTACATTTACGCCGGACTATCTGCAACAGGAGATCAGCGACTTTCTGTTAGGTTGTTATACAAAGGGAAACGATAATGATAAGGAAATACTGATCGGGTGCTGCATATTATCGCCGGTTGATGAAACCACTATTCAACTCCGGCAAATGGCAGTAGATCAGGCATACCAGGGCAGGGGCATAGGTAGCGGCATTATCAGTTTTGCAGAACAGCAGGCCGTACAGAATGGCTTTACAACACTGATGATGCACGCCCGTAAAACAGCGGCGGGTTTTTATGAAAAGTTGGGGTACAAGATCCATGGGAATGAATTTACGGAAGTAGGCATCGCGCACTATGAAATGATGAAAGCACTGTAACTGTATGTATGCACTTTAGAGAATGTCCGTATCAAAAAAAGAAACAACAGGAAGCCATGAAAGGGTGAAAACTGAACAAGTGAAACCATGATTTATTGAAAGCCATTCACCTTTCGCCAGTAGATCACCGCGTAATCAAAAATCTCGCATATATTATGAAAAGCCATGTACTCGCCGGGTTAGGGCTGTGCTGTCTTTTTTATTGTACCACCGGCAAAGCGCAGTCGGATACCACAGCGCCGGTACGTAAAGATTCAACAGTTCAGCAGGATACTACCAAAAAAGACACAACCATACGTAAAGATACTACAGGTGGCCAACCAGCTAACTCCGGGGTAATACTCCCGGACAGCACTAAAAAAACACAAACAGATACCTCTGGTAAAACGGCGCAGGATACCAGCGGTGCGCGTAAAGACACCTCCCGCAAACTGGCACAGGACACTGCGCTGATAGTGCCGGGCGGCAATGCTGATACCACGCCGCAATCAACCGGACCTAAATTTGCCGTTAAAGGCCAGGTGCAGGACACAGCCAATACGCCCATCCCGGGCGCCAAGGTGTTGAACAAGAACACCGGCCAGGCTGTAATGTCCGACCCTACAGGTAAGTTTACCATACAGGCAGCTAACAACGATGTGATCGTGGTATCGGCCGTTTCGTATGGAGAGCAATCCATACCGGTAAAAGGGCAGGAGCCGATCAATGTATCATTAAAAGCCGCTGCATCCGGGCAAAAACAGCTGTCGGAAGTAGTGGTAACCGCGCTGGGTATCCGCAAAAATTCCCGCGCCGTAGGTTACGCACTGCAGGAAGTAGGCGGTAATGCCGTACAGGAAGCCAAAGAAGTGAACTTTGTGAACGCGCTGTCCGGTAAGGTAGCGGGCTTGCAGGTTAGCACCAATACCGGCTCCATGGGCGGCTCTACCAAAATGACCATCCGCGGTAATAAATCCATCCTGGGCGATAACAATGCCTTTATTGTGGTAGATGGTGTACCCATCATCAACAACGTACTCAATGAACCCGGCCAGCAGAACGGTGGCGGCGGGTATGATTACGGCAGCCCCATACAGGATATTAACCCGGAAGATATAGAGAACATCTCTGTACTGAAAGGCGCCGCTGCTACTGCATTGTACGGCAGCCGCGGATCCAATGGCGTGTTACTGATCACCACCAAAAAGAAACCGGATACTGATAAAGGCCTGGGCATTACCTACAGCCTGAATGCGCAGATAGACCAGGTATATAAATTACCTAATTACCAGAACCAGTATGGTGGTGGTTATACCGGATTTGATACGTTATACTACAACCAGCACCCGGAAGCTTTCCTGAATGAGCAGGCTGCAACGTATGATGATAATAACGGCAAAGGCCGTTATGACCTGATGCCGCAGTTTTATGCAGATGAATCCTGGGGACCTAAATTAGATGGCCGCCAGGTGCGCCACTACTGGTCATTTGATAAAGATAAAGGCAACCCGGATTTTGGGAAAACCGCACCCTGGGCGCCGCAGCCGAATAATGTAAGGGACTTCTACAAAACAGGTACTACGCTTACAAATAATATTGCCGTTGCAGGCAACAGCGATAAAGGATCCATCCGCTTCTCTTACGGTAATACCAAACAAACCTTTGTATTACCCAATGCATCCTTAAACAGGAATAACGTTTCCGTAAACGGTAATTACCAGCTGGCCAAGAATTTAAATGCCGTTGCATCTGTTAACTACAGCATATTACAGGCAAAAGGCCGCCCTGGTACCGGTTTTACAGGCCCCAACCCCACCCTGCAGTTCACCATGTTTGGCCAGCGGCAGCTGGATATGAACAGGGCTAAGAACTATGTATACCCGGATGGGTCACAGATCACCTGGAACCGCACCACCTGGGACGATGCTACCGTGAAGTTCAGCAACGGCCCTTACTGGAACAGCTACCGCGATTATGAGAATGATTCCCGTAACCGCCTGTTTGGCCAGGTAGGGCTTGACTATACCGTGCTGCCCTGGTTAACGCTGGGTGGCCGTGTGTTCATGGACCAGTATAATATGCAGGCAGAGGAAAGAATGTCGCAGCAGCCGAACATTACCGGCTCTTACATAAAACGTATCCGCGACTCCCGTGAAATGAACTACCAGTTCACTGCCAATATCGATAAAAAATTCGGCGACCTTACACTGGATGCAACCCTGGGTGGTAACATCCTGCACCGCAAAGCCACCACCACCGGCGGTTCTACAGTAGGCGGCCTTATTATACCCGGTGTGTATAACCTGAATAATTCCATACAAACCGCCCAGCCTATAGATCAGTACTATGAAAAGCAGATCAACTCTGCTTTTGCAACCGCCACTTTAGGTTACAAGAACTTCCTGTTCCTGGACCTTACCGGCCGCAGCGACTGGAGCTCTACCATCAATGTAGATAACAATCCATACATCTATCCCTCTGCCTCCCTTTCCCTGGTATTCTCTGACCTGCTGAAATGGAAGTGGATGGACTTTGGTAAGATCCGCGGTAGCTTAGCTGCTGTAGGTAGCGATACCGATCCTTTCCAGGTGTATGATACCTACGCTTTCATACCACCCTTTGGCTCCAATCCCGTTACGCAGTTCTCTTCTGTAAAGAACAACCTGAACCTGAAACCGGAGCGTACCAATGAGTATGAGTTTGGTACAGAAATGCGGTTCCTGGACAGCCGTATAGGCTTTGACGTTACCTATTATAACAGGAAGACCAAAGACCAGATCATTAGCATGCCGGTACCTACTGCAACAGGTTTCAGCTTTTTAGTAGTGAATGGCGGCAGCGTACAGAACCAGGGTTTTGAAGTAGGTTTGAACCTGAACCCC
The DNA here is from genome assembly GCF_019091455.1 of Chitinophaga sp. GbtcB8. Taxonomy (GTDB): domain Bacteria; phylum Bacteroidota; class Bacteroidia; order Chitinophagales; family Chitinophagaceae; genus Chitinophaga. The sequence goes on along the minus strand of NZ_JAGXJN010000008.1, from coordinate 45,138 downwards.
ATTCGCCTGAAAGGTGGTTTCCGCTGGGATATTAATGCCAACTTTGCCCGCAACCGTAACAAGCTGCTGGATATGAACATTGACCAGTTTGATACCCAGCTGGACCAGCTGACACTGGCTACTGACCGCCGTACAAGGAAGGTATCCATTGCTGCCGTAGTAGGCAGTGCGCTGGGCACCATTATGGGTACGGATTATGTGTATGATGAACAGGGCAGGAAAAAGGTAACGGCACAGGGCTTTTACCAGGCATCTGCTATTAAAGCAATCGGCAACGCCAACCCTGATTATGTAGGCGGTGTTACCAACAGCTTCTCTTTTAAAGGCATTTACTTATCCGCCCTGGTTGACTTCCAGCATGGTGGCGACTTCTTCTCTTACACCAACCTGTATGGTAAAAAATCCGGCCTGCTGGATGTAACTGCAGAAAACAACATTCGTGAGAACGGCATCATTGTACCGGGCGTAACGGATGATGGTAAGGATAATACAGTAAAGATCTCTGCCAAAGACCACTTTAGCCAGAACTTCGGTAACGTGATCAGTAAAGCAGACCTGTATGATGCTAGTTATGTGTACCTGCGAGAAGTGAAGCTGGGTTATAACTTCCCGGAATCATGGTATAAAAAGATAGGCGCACAGACAGCCCGTATTTCCCTGTACGGCCGTAACCTGTGGCTGATACATAGTAACGCACCGAATGTGGATCCCTCCAACATTACCAACTCTGCCTCCAACGTGCAGGGTATTGAAGGAGGTGCGCTGCCATCGCTGCGTTCCTATGGTGTGAACCTGAATGTTTCTTTCTAAAACAACAAACTAACGGAGATGCTTACACGATATTTAAAATATAGCTGCTATCTTTTATTGAGTTGCCTGGCGATAGCAGGTTGTAAAAAACTGGAAGATATTAATCACGATCCAACCAAGCCTACCACCACGCAGCCGCAGTATTTGCTGACCGGTGCGGAAAAGTCGGCCATGGATATCCTGTACGCCGGCCCGCAGAACGGCCGTATAGGTATGCCTTACGCACAATACTGGACCGGGAATGATAAGGCTAACGACAGCCGCTATTTGCTGGATGAAGGTATTAACGGTGGGCTGTGGGATAACCTGTACAGCGTATCGCTCCATAACCTGGACCAGATCATACAGCTGAACCGTGCAACACCCATTGCCAATTCCAAGAACCAGATTGCCATTGCACAGATCCTGAAAGCATGGATCATACAGTTCTTATCAGATGCATATGGTAATGTACCCTACACGCAGGCTTTTAAGCTGAATGAAAATAACCTGCGCCCGGCGTATGATGATGCCAAAACCATTTACAAATCCCTGATAGATACCCTGGCTACACAAGCAGCCGGTATGGACCCTTCCCTGGCCAGCTTTGATGCCGGTGATGTGCTGTACAACGGGAATGTAGCGGCCTGGCAAAAACTGGCTTACTCCTTAATATTACGCCTGGGCATCCGCATGGCAGATGCTGACCCGGCCGCCGCCAAAACCGTTATTGAAGCCAATTATGCCAAGGCTATGACCAGCAATGCAGATAATGCACAGTTCCAGTACCTGGGCATAGCACCCAATAAATTTCCTTACAACGAATCAGAAAGACCATTGTCTGAATTTTTTGTAACTGCCACGCTGGTAGATTATATGGCCAGTGTAACAGATCCGCGCCTGGGCATCTACGCCCGTAAGGCGGCCGACAGTGTATACCGTGGCCTGGCTTACGGCACATCAGAAACCAACCCTACCCGCCTGCCGCCTGTAAATTATTCTTACCCCGGTAAGCGTATATACGCAGCAGATATGGCAGGTATCCTGATGACCTACCCGGAAGTAGAGTTCATACTGGCTGAAGCAGCTGCCCGTGGTATAGTTACCGGCGATGCAGCCACCCACTACCAGAACGGCGTAAAAGCCTCTATGGAATACTGGGGCGTGAGCAATGCAGATAGCATAGCCGCTTATCTGGCCCGTGTACCCTATGTAGCCGGCGACTGGCGCAATGTAATAGGCTCCCAGAAATGGCTGGCGCTATACCCGCAGGGCTTCCAGGGCTGGTTTGAAAGAACCCGCCTGAACTTCCAGAAACCCGGCGGCGACAGCCTGTTCCATGCCCCGGCAGATGGTTCGCTGGATCCGAATGTAAGTTATGTGCCTTACCGCCTTACTTACCTGGTAAGTGAGCAGCAGCAGAATAAAGCCAGCTATGATGCTGCAGCCAGCGCCATAGGCGGCGATACCAAGAAAACTAAACTGTGGTGGAATAAACAGTAGCCAATTATCACTTGGGGGAGGCACTGTTCAAATATCAGGGCCGTTCTGCTAACAACAGAACGGCCCTTTACTTTTCCGGCAGCTTTTTTCCATTATCTTTAAGCTCCTGAATTTTGAAGCTGATGAGAAAACTATTATTTGTACTGTTATTATTACAGGGCCTGTATGCAGGCCTGCAGGCGCAATCGCTTACACATTATTACTATAACTGGTATACTTATTTTGGTACCGCCGGCATTAACAAACACTGGTCAGTGCCTTTTGATGTGCAGTTCCGTATGCGCGATGGTATCAGCACCAAAGGCCAGATCATGATGCGGGGCGGCCTGCAATATATGCCTAACAAAAAAACAGGTTACCTGGTTGGTTACGCCAATATACCTACGTACAGCCCTGCTTTGGATGCTTACCAGCCGGAGCACCGCATTTTTGAGCAGTTCATTTATAAAATGGAAAAGCCCGGCGTGTTTAACATGACGCACCGTGCGCGCCTGGAACAGCGCTGGAGCGGGCAAAAAACCCGCACAGGCAATAATGGCGATCTGAAATTAACGGACTGGAAATACGGTAACCGTGCCCGTTATTTTAACCGTACCCTGTTCCCGGTGAAGAAGGAAAAACAGCCTACCGGTTTTTATGTAGCCCTGCAAAATGAGCTGTTCATGAACCTCTGGGGCAGCGAGATCAGTGATAAGTTTATAGATCAGAACCGCTTTTTAGTAGCGCCCGGTTATTCCGTAAAACCTAACCTGAAGGTGGAAGTAGGGTATATGAACCATTACCAGCAATTTGCTTCCGGCGATAAAGCCATGAACCATATTGTGCACTTTTCCGTGATACATGAGTTTATGTTGTAGTGGTTGGGACTATGGATTCGTAATCAACAGGTTAATAATGGGAACATGTCCACTTTCAGTACAAATGTGTTCAATTCCGAACGAAGCAAATACTTAAAAGCTCACCATTTGCACATCACTTAATTTACCGAACTTTGTGCTGAACTTTTAAATGCAATGGTATGATGAGTAGAAATGAAGAGATCTTTCAGCATTACCTGGAGATTATTGATATCCACCTGGATGACCTGATAAGCGGCAGAACAGACCGCATGTATGAGCTGCAGGATATAGCTGCGCAGCTCTTTATTCATCCTACCCACCTGAGCACTGTAATAAAACAGCATACCGGCCACCACCCCTGTTTTTTTTATGAGCAAAAGATTATGGAGCAGGCTAAAATAATGTTGCAGAACCCGCAGCATTCCGTGGCAGATGTAGCCTACACCCTCACATACGATCCCTCCAACTTCACCAAATGGTTTAAAGCATTTGCAGGTGTTACCCCTTCAAAATACCGCCAGCAGGCAGCTGTACCGGTAAGGGTAGCCGTGCCGGTTAGTATGGCTAGTTAATTTTTCCTTTTACAAGATTGCTGAAAGTATTACGCGCTGCATCGTTCTCAAACGCGCTGGTGGGTATTAGCAGAAAGGATTTTTTATCGCGGTACAGGAAAAAGAATTTACGTGTTTCCACCAGCCGTGTAAAATTATTCCAGTATAGCTGGCGCTGGTGATCGCTGGTGCGGGTAGATATAAGCAAACCCTCTTCCGAATAACCCAGCTTTATTTCATCTTTAAAGGTAGCGGCTTTGTTGTAGGTAGAGAGTGGCAGCAGGTACCAGAAGGCCCATATAATAATTGCCACCATGATAAATATGCCAATAAGCGCGCTGGAAGTAACCACGTTAAAGAAAAATCCCATGAGTGTAATAAGCAGCAGAACTGCCAGGGTAATGCGGTATACTTTAACTTCCCCCCGCTGCATAAAATGATAGCGTAATGCGGTCAGTACATCCTCCTTGTTATAGCTGAACTCTACATGCATTATTGGCCAGGCAACAGTTTTTTAGGTTCTTCAACTACTTGGGAACGGCTATTGACATGGGGTTTTCCATGTCGTCCCTTTCTGTAACCGGCGCATATTTCTTGCGGTTGGCCAGTATTTTCTTGGTGTTGGTATCCAGGTCATCTTCATTCAGACCCGGGAAGTTATTTTTAATGAACTGGAAGTATTGCTGTAAGGTTTTTACATCTATCTTAAAAGGAAATACCAGTGATTTACCACCGCCTTTCAGATAATCATTGTTATTGATCCTGGTTTCATTTTGCAGGTACCATTTGTACAGGTCCACCACGGCATTTTCCAGCTCGCCATCCTCTACCTCAGGCTCACGGTTCAGCATCCACACGTATTCTTCTACGCGGCTGGGTTTTATGGCTGTGGGTATTTTATTGATGGTGGGAGCAGGCTTGCTGCTGCTGGCAGATTTATCACCGTTATTATCACATTTCTCTGTACACTTGTCCTTATCCTTTTCCTTATGTCCATCGTTGGCATAAGTGGTTACCGCGGTGAATAACAGGGCTGCTACCGGAAGTAATATCCATATGAAACCACGCATGGTACTCATACGTTGCAGTGATAAAGTGGGTTTGCCTGGTCTCATATAGGTAAATTTTCAACTTTAAAAATACAAAATACAATTTAGAAATCCCAAAAAACAAAATGACCTTACATTTACAATTAACAATATTTAACATTCCGGACCCATCCATTACACCTTATTTTGAACATATGATACCTGCCTTTATGAACTGGAGCAGCGGTAAAGATGCCTGTTTTGCCCTTTGGACCCTGCAGCAGCAGGGATTGTATGATATACGTTACCTGTTCACCACCCTGAATGCGGGTTTTAACCGGGTATCCATGCACGGCGTGCGGGAGGCCCTGCTGGATGAACAGGCCCGCCAGGTGAATATTCCCCTGAAAAAAGCCTATTTACAGGAACATGCCTCCATGGAGGATTATAATGGGATGATGCAGGCACAAATGGCCGCCATGACGCAGGAAGGTATTCAGCACGCTGTTTTTGGAGATATTTTCCTGGACGACCTGCGCTTATACCGGGAGGCCCAGCTGGCCCGTATAGGCATGCAGGCTGTGTTTCCCATCTGGAAGCAGGATAGCCGCCAGCTGGTGCTGCAAATGATACAGGCGGGCTTTAAAGCGGTAGTGGTATGCGCCAATGCCCGCTACCTGGATAGCAGCTTTGCCGGCCGGCTGATTGACGAACAGTTCCTGGCCGACCTGCCGGCTGATGTAGACCCCTGCGGGGAAAACGGTGAGTTTCACACCTTTGTATTTGATGGCCCCTTATTTAAGGCGCCGGTGGCCTTTACCCCGGGCGAAACAGTAGAACGTAGCTACCAGCCGGACGGGGATATCAACCCTAACTGGGACAACCGCTTCTTCTTTAAAGAACTTTTACCCCCTGAATAAGCTCCTGGAAATCCCTGAAAAAACAAAAGCAATGGTTTTATCCATTGCTTTCGAGAGTCATTTACAGTGCATGAAGAGTCACGCTTGTAGAAATATTTGGTTTTTCATAGGACAGTAACCATAATAAAAATTAATACAGATACAAATATATAAAAAAACCCTATAGTGTTATAGGAATGTTAAAGATTTATAATATATCCAAAGAAGTCAGCTAATATTAAAAATAAAATAAATAAGAGGGGAGTTTTTGAAAATACACGAAACGTGTTAAGCTATTGATATGATAAGCAAAGGATTAATAAAACGATAGTAGTAGCGCACTGCTCAGTGATGGTTTGAACTTAAACCATCATCCGATCAATTACGTATATGCTATAATAATCTTTTAAGGAGAGAGGAGGTAACTTTTGTATAAAAAGTAAGGGCGCCTAGAAAAGCGCCCTCAATTTGTTACTATCCTATGAAAACCCTATTTGAATACAAATGTAAGTGCCTGTTATTTTATGTTGAAATTTTCCGTGCGGAATAACAAATCATTAACAAGGCTAGTAGGCTGATATTCAACTACAACCCATGCTGTTTCCGCAGTTCAAACATTTATAACAGGTGCCGGATCGTACCGTGATATGACCACAGGTATTACAGGCAGGCGCATCACTCTGCATGCTGCGCATGTAGTCCTGGGTGCTGCTTTCGCCGGATGCCTGCTTGGCAAGCGCCGGTTGTTTCTGCGATTTGTTAGCCCCTGCAGCCGGATTATTATTAGAGGTATTACCCCCTGTTAAAAAGGTAACATGCACATTAGATAACGCGGGTCTTGCCGCCTGCTCATTTTCTTCCTCCTCCTCACCGGTATTACCAGGTGCATCCAATACATGTACGAGGTCTGTTCTGCCTAAATACTCATATCCTAATACCCGGAATATATAATCGATCAGCGAAGTGGCGGACTTAATATTCGGATGATCCACCATACCGGCCGGCTCAAAACGGGTGAACACAAATTTATCTACAAACTCCTCCAGTGGCACCCCGTATTGCAATCCCACAGAAACCGCTATGGCAAAACAGTTCATCAGGCTGCGCAAAGTGGATCCTTCTTTTGCAAGGTCTATGAATATTTCACCCAGTGTGGCATCATTATACTCGCCTGTGCGCAGGAAAATAGCCTGCCCGCCTACCTTGGCCTTTTGTGTAAAGCCCCGGCGTTTGGCTGGTAATGTTTTGCGTTCTATAATGCGGGACAGCTGGCGTTTAAGCGTAGTGTCCGGGCTGGCCTGCATACGCTTGCTCACTTCTTCCAGCAGCTCATCGATCGTTAGCTCGTTCAGATCAATGATCTGTGATGCGGCTACGGGTGCAGCTGCTGCTTCATCTGCCACGGCATCTGCCTTTTTCCTTTTATCACTTTTATTGCTCAGTGGCTGGCTCAGCTTAGAACCATCGCGGTACAGGGCACAGGCTTTAAGGCCCAGCTCCCAGCTTAATTTATAGGCATCCTCTATTTCCGCTACCACTGCTTCATTCGGCAGGTTAATGGTTTTGGAAATAGCGCCGGAAATAAACGGTTGCGTAGCAGCCATCATACGGATGTGGCCATGGGGGTGAATAAAACGCTCGCCTTTTTTACCGCACTTATTGGCGCAGTCAAAAATAGGCAGGTGCTCTGCTTTCAGGTAGGGCGCGCCTTCTACCGTCATGGTGCCGCATACATAATCATTTGCAGCTTCTATCTGCTCATCGGTAAAGCCCAGCTCATGCAGCAGGCTAAACTCCATGTTAAAATACTGCTCCGGTGTAAAGCCCAGACGCTGCAGGCATTCTTCGCCCAGGGTGTATACGTTAAATACAAAAGCAATGTCAAAAGAGGATGCTACTGCAGTATCCAGCTTTTTCATTTCTTCTGCAATAAATCCTTTTTCGCTTAATGACTGATGGTTGATGTAAGGGGCTCCTGCAAAGCTGCCGGCGCCTTTGGCATAATCCACAATGGTTTTTATTTCATTGGGCTTATATTTCAGGTTCTGTAAAGCGGTGGGAATACTTTGGTTAATGATCTTAAAGTAACCGCCGCCACTCAGCTTCTTGAATTTTACCAGCGCAAAATCAGGCTCTACGCCGGTGGTATCACAATCCATTACCAGTCCAATGGTGCCGGTAGGTGCAATTACCGTGGCCTGCGCATTGCGGTAGCCATATTTTTCACCCAGCTGCACTGCATCGTCCCAGGCTTTGGTGGCTGCTTTCAGCAGGTAGTTGGGACAGTAGCGGGCATTAATACCCTGGGGTTTTATTTCAATGCCTTCATAGGCATCTATGGCATCATACGCAGCTGCGCGGTGGTTACGCATTACACGCAGCATATCCTCCCGGTTCTCTGCATACTTGGGAAAAGCGCCCAGGTGGCCGGCCATTTCTGCAGATGTTTTGTAGGAGATACCGGTCATAATAGCGGTAATAGCGCCCGCAATACCTCTTGCTTCCTCACTGTCATATGCAATACCGCTTACCATTAACATAGAGCCCAGGTTAGCATACCCCAGGCCCAGGGTACGGTATTCATAGCTTAATTGCGCTACTTCTTTGGAGGGGAACTGGGCCATGTGCACGGATATTTCCAGCACCACGGTCCACAGGCGCACCGTATATTCAAAACCGGCTACGTCAAACTCATTTTTTTCCTCGTTGAAGAAACGGCGCAGGTTCACGGATGCCAGGTTACAGGCCGTATTATCCAGGAACATGTATTCTGAGCAGGGGTTGGAGGCGTTAATGCGTCCGCCCTGGGGGCAGGTATGCCATTCATTGATGGTGGTATCATACTGGGTGCCGGGATCTGCGCAGCGCCAGGCAGCATAGGCAATCTGGTCCCACAGGTCTTTGGCCTTTATTGTTTTCATGGTACGGCCATCCATACGGGCTTTCAGCTCCCAGTCGCCATCTTCCGCCAGGCGGTGAAAAAAGCTGTTGGGTATACGTACGGAGTTATTGGAGTTCTGGCCGCTTACGGTGCGGTATGCCTCGCCCTCATAATCAGAGGAATAACCGGCGTTAATAAGCGCAGCTACCTTCTTTTCCTCCTCTACCTTCCAGTTAATGAAATCCATTATTTCAGGGTGGTCCAGGTCCAGGCATACCATTTTGGCTGCCCGGCGGGTAGTGCCCCCGGATTTAATAGCACCGGCAGCCCGGTCACCTATTTTTAAAAAGCTCATTAAGCCGCTGGAAGTGCCGCCGCCGCTCAGCTTTTCACCTTCGCCCCGGATGTGGGAGAAGTTGGTGCCTACGCCGGAGCCATATTTGAAGATCCGGGCTTCCCGTACCCACAGGTCCATAATACCGCCATCATTCACCAGGTCATCGCTCACACTTAAAATAAAACACGCATGGGGCTGGGGGCGTTCGTAGGCGGAGGTGGATCTTTCCAGCTCGCCTGTTTTGGCGTTCACAAAATAGTGGCCCTGGGGTTTGCCCGTAATGCCATAGCTTTCATGCAGGCCGGTATTAAACCATTGTGGGGAATTAGGCACACAACCCTGGTTAAGCATACAATACGCCAGCTCGTCATAAAATACCTGGGCATCTTTTTCGCTGGCAAAATAACCACCCCGCTCACCCCAGGCACGCCAGCAATTGGCCATACGGTGCACCACCTGTTTTACAGAGGTTTCCCGGCCTTTGGAGCCATCCGGCTGGGGCACGCCCGCTTTCCGGAAATATTTTTGCGCCAGTATGTCTGTTGCTATCTGGGACCAGGCCTTAGGTACTTCTACATTGTTCATTTCAAACACCACATCACCACCAGGATTACGGATCACCGACGAACGGAACTCGTATTCAAACTGCTCATAGGGGCTTTTACCTTCTTTGGTAAAATGGCGGGAAAATACAAGCCCGCTTTGGTTACTGGTATGCTTCATCCGTTTTATAAGTTTGTTCCATTAATCGGATGGAACCTTGCATTCACTATTCACACTCCTTTACTGTACTCTTTTCTTGTGCGACCCGCTACGGGCGGCTGTTTTCAGGGGTGAAAAAGGCCTGCATGCTCGGTTACATATCCCAATGTTTGGAGGATTTAACAATCGATTTTTCAATACTTGTTGAGGTACTTTAAAATTAATTTTTAAAATCCGTGATACCTCGCTTTTCTTATTAACAGCTTGTGGATAATATGCAGGATTGGCGGCTATGGCCCGGGAAAACCTCCTGCCACAGCAAAATCAGCTAAAAGTGGCTCAGTATCAGCCTTTTGACAAGGTGTGTATAAACAAAAAATGGCCCAAACATTGCTGTAAATGTTAATTAACAGCCCGGTTGTTACCATCGGAGAATGCCCTTTCTCATGAAAAATGAGCCTTATGCATATTCGGTTATTCCACAATATGAGCTGTCACTTATTACCAATTTTTTTATACATTTGCGACAACCGGAACAACGCATTAATTGATGTACAGAAAATTATACACTTCTTTCGCTGAAAGAAAAGCAAAAGGTACAAAGTCATTTGCCGTCCTGATTGATCCGGATAAGGTTACGCCTGCGGGTATCACCGACCTGGCAGAAAAGTGCACGGCAGCGCAGGTGGATTATATATTCCTGGGCGGCAGCCTGGTAATTACCCAACACCTGGATGAGTGTGTACAGCGTATTAAAGCCAGCTGCGATATTCCCGTGATATTATTCCCCGGCAGCCCCAGCCAGGTATCCCAGTATGCTGATGCATTATTATACCTGAGCGTAATATCCGGCCGTAATGCCGACCTGTTAATAGGCCAGCACGTGGTATCTGCAGTAGCTGTGAAAAAAAGCGGGCTGGAAGTGATCCCTACCGGGTACATGGTGATAGACGGCGGCGTTCCCACTACGGTTTCCTACATCAGTAATACTTTTCCCATTCCTTCCGATAAGGATGATATTGCCATGTGTACGGCTATGGCCGGTGAAATGCTGGGCCAGCGGCTGATATATATGGATTCCGGCAGCGGCGCCCGGGATGCCATCAGTGAAAGCATGATTGCCCGTGTAGCCAGCCAGGTAACCGTGCCTATTATTGTAGGCGGCGGTATCCGGGATGCTGAAAAGGCTTACCTGAACTGTAAAGCAGGCGCTGATGTGATTGTGGTAGGTAATGCCATTGAAAAAGATACTTCCCTGATAAAAGAGATCGCAAATGCAGTACATTCTGCACCGTTGATCGTGAAATAGTTAGAAAAAGAATAGTTCGAGGAAAAAGATATTTCAAATAAAGAGACCTGTTACATTGCATAATGTAACAGGTCTTTTACTTTATAGACCGGCCTTCTGACAGCTAACTGCCAATAGCTAACTGCTAACTTCTTTAAAGGCTCATCATTTCCTTAAACTTCACGGCCTGCCGGCGGCTCACCTCAATCTTTTCCCCGCCCCTCATTTCCAGCAGCAGCCCTCCGTTAAAGTAGGTGTCTATTTTTTCTATCATGCGCAGGTTCACAATGTGCTTGCGGTTGGCCCGGAAAAAGGTACGCTCATCCAGGCGCTCCTCCAGCGCATTTAATGATTTCAGGATCAGGGGTTTATTATTCTCAAAATACACCCGGGCATAGTTGCCCACGCTTTCAAACAGGCGTATTTCCTGCAGCTTTACAAACCAGCAACGGTCGCCATCCTTTACAAATACCTGGTCGTTCTCGGAAAGTATATTACGGATGCCGCCTACGGCGGCCTGGCGCTCCTTTTCTTCCTGCTGGTGTAGCTTGTGAATGGCATCTGCCAGGCGTTTAGGCTCCACCGGTTTTAACAGGTAGTCCAGCGCATTGTACTCAAAGGCTTTGAGGGCATGTTCATCATAGGCGGTGGTGAAGATCACCTGGGGCGTTCTTTCCAGCTCCGCCAGCAGATCAAACCCTGTTTTGTCCGGCATCTGGATGTCCAGGAACAGGAGGTCCGGGTGCAGGGTTTCAATCTTTTCCAATCCGTCTTTTGCATTCACCGCTTCCCCTACGATCACGATCTCCGGGTGATCGGCCAGCAGTTTTTTTAACTCGCTCCTGGCCAGGCGTTCATCATCGATTATTAATGCTTTCTTCATCTTAAAACTATTTGTTTGGTTGATGACTGGCAGCTATCAGCTTTGCTGCGTATTCACGCTAATGGCTAAAGGCTAATAGCTAAAAGCCACCGCTTATATTAAGGGCATCAGCACTTTTGCTTCTACCGTTTGTTCGTTCTTGTTATAAATGTCAAAAGAGGCGCGGCGGCCAAACAACAGGCTTAAGCGCTGCCGGGTGCTTTGCAGGCCAAATCCCTGCCCGTTAATGATGTTGCCCATTATTTGCCCGGTATTTTCAATGGTTAGCTCATGCTGCATTTGCCGCATATGGGAGCTAATGCGCACCACGCCGCCGTTCACCACCCGTGATATGCCGTGTTTAATGGCATTTTCCACCAGGGTTTGTAACATGAGCGGGGGTATGGGCAGCTCCAGCGTTTCCGGGTCAATATCATACTGCACCTTCAGCCTTTCCTCAAAGCGTATGTTTTCCAGCGCCAGGTAATCCTTTACAATATTCAATTCGTTCTCCAAACTTACGGTTTCTACCTTTTCCACCTGCATGGAGCTGCGCAGAATATTAGACAGCTCTGTAATGGCGGTGCGGGCCCGCTGGGGATTTTCATCTACCAACGCCCGTATGCTGTTTAATGCATTAAAAATAAAGTGCGGGTTCAGCTGTGATTTAATAGTTTTCAGCTCCAGCTCTTTAACGGTGCTTTCCAGCTTCAGCTTATCCAGCTGCGTATTCCGGCTCCGGTCTATATAGTGCCAGATGAAGTAAATAAGCCACCAGATGGAGGTAATGAGGAAGTTGGACAACAGGCCGCCCACTACCTGCCGGCGGGTGAATAATTTATTGGATTCCGGGCGCAGCAGGTTACCTACCAGCGTGGCGCCCAGGTAAATGATAACACCGGATCCGATCATTAAACAAAAGAACAGGAGCACCTGCTTTTCAAAGCTGTACTGGAACCAGTTCTGCCGGTTGATCAGCTTACGGAGCAAATGGGTGGATAGTAAACCAAAAGCTATTAAGATCGCAAAATCTACCAGATAAGATGTTTGAACCTTACCCACATACGAATATGCAAAAAAAACATTGGTCACAAAATACGCTGTCCATCCCAAGATCTGGCACCACCAATATTTTGATATGTGTCTAAACATCAATCTGAAATTAGTAAACGGTTCCTTTATTTCAAAAATACCATACGGTACTGCCGGCCTGAAAGTAAATGTTATCAATGGGCGGAAGTACGGATAGGTGGATACAATCAATGTGCGGATTTGCAAATGTGCAGATTTGCAGATGAGGGCATCCCAAAATGGCGGGTATGCGGATAGGTGGAGGTGCGGATAGAAAGAATTGATAATCAGCCTAAAAGCCGGACAATCATTTGCATATAGGCACATCTGCGTATTTGCGCATTTTTTAGCTATTTTTGCCTATATTTATAATACACCCTGATCCGGTATGAACATAACTCCCGGCCCGCTACTGGGCCAGATACAGTATCCCGCCGATTTGCGGAAAGTCAGCAAAGAGCAGCTTCACCAGGTAAGCGAAGAATTGCGTCAATACATTATTGATGTGGTAAGCGTGCATGGTGGGCACTTTGGGGCCAGCCTGGGAGTTGTAGAGCTAACCACCGCCCTGCATTACGTGTTCAACACTCCGTATGATCAGCTGGTGTGGGACGTAGGCCACCAGGCTTACGGCCATAAGATCCTGACCGGCCGCCGGGAAAACTTTCATACCAACCGTAAGTACAAAGGCCTGAGCGGTTTTCCCAAACGCGATGAAAGCCCGTACGATACTTTTGGCGTAGGCCACTCCTCCACCTCTATTTCCGCCGCTTTGGGCATGGCCATTGCCTCCCAGCAGAAAGGTGAATTTGACCGGCAGCACATTGCCGTAATAGGGGATGGCGCCATGACCGCCGGTATGGCCTTTGAGGCCCTGAACCACGCAGGTGTTTCCAATGCCAACCTGCTGATCATCCTGAACGACAACTGCATGTCTATAGACCCCAACGTGGGCGCGCTCAAAGAATACTTAACGGATATTACCACCTCACACACATACAACAAGCTGCGTGATGATGTGTGGAACCTGCTGGGCAAGCTGCCGGTGGGTAAACGTTTTACCCGGGAAATGGCTTCCAGGCTGGAAGCCGGGTTTAAAGGCGTGGTATCCAGCTCCAGTAACCTCTTTGAAAGCTTTAAGCTGCGCTATTTTGGGCCTATTGACGGACATAATATCATTAAGCTGGTAGATACCCTGCAGGACCTGAAAGATATTCCAGGCCCCAAGCTGCTGCATATTGTTACCACCAAAGGTAAAGGGTATGCGCTGGCAGAGCAGGATCAGACCACCTGGCATGCGCCGGGCCTGTTTGATAAAATAACCGGTGAAATATTTAAAAAGCCGGTTACTACCCCGCAGCCTCCTAAATACCAGGATGTATTTGGCCACACCATCATAGAGCTGGCTGAGCAGAACGAAAGCATTATGGGTATTACCCCTGCCATGCCTTCCGGCTCATCCCTGAAGTTTATGATGGAGAAAATGCCGCACCGCGCTATTGATGTGGGTATTTGCGAGCAGCACGCCGTAACCCTCTCTGCCGGCCTGGCTACGCAGGGTATGCGGGTGTTCTGTAACATTTACTCCTCCTTTATGCAGCGTGCATACGACCAGGTGATACACGATGTAGCCATTCAAAAGCTGCCCGTTGTTTTTTGCCTGGACCGTGCCGGCCTGGTGGGCGATGATGGCCCTACACACCACGGCGCTTATGATGTAGCGTTTATGCGTTGCATTCCCAACCTCGTGGTAAGCGCGCCTATGAATGAAGAGGAGCTGCGTAACCTGATGTACACCGCGCAGCTGCCGGCTAACGAGCTGCCGTTTGTGATCCGCTATCCACGCGGGCAGGGTGTTATGCCTGAATGGCGCCAGCCTTTCAAAGAAATTAAAATAGGTACCGGCCGCAAGATCCGCGACGGTAAAGATATTGCGATACTTTCCCTTGGCCACCCGGGCAACTTTGTAACAGAAGCCTGCAAAGAGCTGCTGGCAGATGGTTTGCAGCCGGCACACTACGATATGCGTTTTGTAAAGCCACTGGATACTGCCATGCTGCATGAAATATTCCAAAACTTCAACAAAGTAATTACGGTAGAAGATTCTTCTTTACCCGGCGGCTTTGGCAGCGCCATCCTGGAATTTATGGCCATGAACGGCTACCAGGCACAGGTAAAAATGTTAGGCATTCCTGACCGTATTGTAGAACATGGCAAACCGGAAGAGCTGCACCGCGAGTGCGGCTATGATGCGCCTGCTATTGCAGCCAAAGTACGGGAAATGCTGAAAAGCAAGATCACTGTTATAGCCTGAGGATATTAGATCTTAGATTTACGATCTTAGATTTAGATGAAAGCGGGTTTTTAAATCTGCACTGATAGATCTAAGATCGTAAGTCATTTATTACAGACCTCTCATTCGAACTATTCCCAATAAATCTAAAATCATAGATCTCCTTTCTTCGATTACAGACCTCCCACCCGAACTATTCCCAATAGATCTTATAATCGTAAATTAGCGTATGCCGGAACTGTATCTTCGTTTACGCATTACCGATATTATAAAGGAAACACCGGACGCCTATACGTACCTCCTGGAAAATACCGGCCCGGAGCCGGTGGTATACCAGGCCGGCCAGTTCCTGACCTTCCTGGTAGAGCTGCATGGCATTACCCACCGCCGCTCTTATTCTTTAAGCTCCACACCGGGTATTGATGCCCATTTAGCCGTTACCATCCGCCAGAAACAGAATGGCGAAATATCCCGCTATATTACCGGCCACTGGAAAAAGGGCGATATTATTACCTCCCTGCTGCCCAGCGGACGTTTTACCCTGGACAGGATAGCTGCGCAGCCCCGTCATATTTTTTTGTTTGCTGCAGGCAGCGGCATTACACCGGTATTTTCTTTACTCAAACACATACTGTACCGGGAGCCGGCCGCACGTGTAACACTGGTATACAGCAGCGCCAGCCCGCAACAGGCTATTTTTTTTCAGCAGCTACAGGCACTGCAGGTGCAATTTAGCCCACAGCTGCACTGCATTTATTTGTTCAGTCAGCAAATGCCGGATGATAAAGGCATTCCCCGCCGCCTGAGCAACCTGCTGCTGGAACCTATGGTGAATGAGCTGCTGACGTTTGACCGTACTGCCGCGCAGTTCTTCATTTGCGGGCCGCCGGATTATATGCGGATGGTGATGCTGACGCTCACCTTTATGGGATTCGATGAGCCGCAGCTGCATAAAGAGAACTTTGTGGTGAATACCGGCGTAAAGCTGGAAAAGGCCGGCCGCCCGCAGGATGCATCAGTTAAGCAGGTGCAGCTGCGCATAGGTGACGCTACTTATGAGATCAGTGTACCGGGCAACCAGGATATACTGAGCAGCGCCCTGCAGCAGGGCATTAGCCTGCCTTATAGCTGTAAGGGCGGTGTATGTGGCTCCTGTACGGCTAAATGTACACAGGGTAAGGTATGGCTGGCCGTGAATGAAGTGCTGACGGATACTGAGCTGGCGCAGGGGTTTGTGCTTACCTGTGTAGGATATGCGGTGAGTGAGCGGGTGGTGATAGCGTTGTAGCCCTATTAACTCCATCTTGCGAATTATCATAATGTAAAAATTATTCTAATTCAAGGCATCGCGTAACTATTTGCTGCTTAGCGCTTTTTAACCTAATTTTTACGAAAATCCTATATGCGTTATGCCTCGCTTAGGCTGTTCTGTGGATGTCTTGCAAGTATGAGCCTATGGGTATACCTGTTATATCTGAGCAACCATTTCCTCTCTCTTCCTGCCTGGGTAACTTACGGCGCGTTTGCCGGGGCAAGCGCAGGGTTGTTATTTTTCCTGTTCCATCGCTATCGCAATGCAGAGCAATACCAGCTTGTGTTTAATACACATCCAATTCCCATGTGGATCTATGAATGCGGTACGCTGCGTTTCCTGGCTGTGAACCAGGCCGCTATTGAAAAATATGGCTTTAGCAGAAAAGAATTCCTGTCACTAACGATTAAGGATATACGCGATCCGGAGGAAGAGGAAAAGGTGGTGGAAAACCGCCGCCTGCACCA
Organism: Chitinophaga sp. GbtcB8; assembly: GCF_019091455.1. Lineage (GTDB taxonomy): Bacteria > Bacteroidota > Bacteroidia > Chitinophagales > Chitinophagaceae > Chitinophaga. The sequence continues at coordinate 28,316 of NZ_JAGXJN010000008.1, read as the reverse complement.
GGATGGCGCACATTACCGCGGCATCTGGAAACACAGCAAAAAAGACGGTACCAGCTTTTACTCAGAGCTATACGGACATGATCAGCGCTACCGGGGCCGCAAAGCCCGCGTGATCATGGCAGTGGATGTGGATGAAAAAATAAAAGAAAGCCTGGAAGCTAAAGAAATGGGCATCCGTTATGAGCTGCTGGCCAAAGCCACTAAAGACGCCATCTTTGACTGGGATGCGGTAAATGATTATGTAAGCTGGAACCATGGCCTGTATACCCTCTTCGGCTACCAGCCGGATGTGGTGGCTAAAAACAGGGACTGGTGGCTGGATAAGCTGCACCCTGACGACCGGGAGCGCGTATTAAACAACCTGCGGGGTTACATGGCAAACACCGATGTGTTTTATGAGCAACAATACCGCATCCTGTGCGCAAACGGGCGTTATAAAAATGTGCTGAGCCGCGGTTACATTATACGGGAAGATAGTGTAGCGGTGCGTATAGTAGGCCTGCTGCAGGATATTGATCCCATCATAGAAAAACAACGGATCATACGGCGCCTGCTGCAACAGGGCAAGGGATTACGTGAAATAGCCTGGATCAATTCACATGAAATAAGGCGCCCCGTGGTATCTATACTGGGCATTACACAATTGCTCACAGATCAGTGCCATGAAGATCCTACGCTTAATAACCAGCTGATAAACTGGCTGCACACCAGCACTTCTGAGCTGGATGATATTATTCACAAGCTGGAAGAAAAAGTGAGGGAAATTGAGCACGGACCCGAAAGCAGTAGTTAGTAACAACGAACAGAGCTGAGACATGCTCACACATGCATGCAGGAACACCTTACAACCCCGCGTTCTCGAAGCTGCGCCAAGTAAATTAATTCCAATAAATTTTAGTTAGGCTCATTTAAAGCTGGATCAGCAATGCTGTTCAACAGCCGGGATCATCCGTTAAATATGAATTGCTGAAATTCATGCCTTAGCTCCCTGTATAATTTCTGAAAGGTTTCCATACGATCGTGCAGGGTGGGATAGTCCGATACAGGACGGTCGTCATGGATTACATACACATTGTTGGATAGTTTTTTGGCAGATTGTTTCAGATCATGAAACAATTCATCCGCCACTTCCAGCTGACAAATGAACTGGTTTTGAAAATGCTCAACATGGGCCAGCATTTCTGCATCGGTTTTCTTATGTGCCATTTCTTCTAACCTGCTGCGCATGTCACGCATATCCTGGCGCACATTATCTACTTCATTTTTCCAGGAATTGATTTGCTGCAGGTCGGTAGTCTGTGTTGGAAATTCCATGGTGTATTGATTTTTTGTAGCAGTTAAATGATGAAAAAAAATAGTAGTGGAGTACTCATCATTTCCAATAGCTTATATTCAATATCCATTGTATATAGCGAAAGCCATACCTAAGGTACAAACTTTTTACATATTCCTCCCAAACCACCTGATGCCGTCCAGGATGCCCGCTGCACCTGGGTTTGAGCTTTGCAGCACATGGATATGGTGCAGGGTGTACTGTACCAGTGCGGGTTCTGCCTCGCCTACCACTACCCCGCGGAAACCGGTATCATACAGGGAGCGGTCGTTCATTGTATCACCGGCTACCAGCACCTTACCGGCCGGGTAATTTATTAACTGTATTAATTGTGTAAGGGTGCTGCCTTTGTTTACGCCGGCGGGTAATACATCCAGGAAACGGCCGGCGGATTGTATTACATCGCAGCCCAGCTCTGCTGCTATCTGTGTAGCTACATCAATAGCGGTAGTAGCATCGTAGTAAAAAGAGCAGCGGTTTTGCTGTGGCACCTCCTGGTAAGTAAGGCCGGATACCTGCTCCATACGGGTGCGCACCAGCTCCTCTCCGGCCCACTTTTTTTCAATGTCTTTTTGCAGCGGCTGCATAGGCTGCAGGTTACTGCCATTTACCACAGTGGCGCCTACATCGCAAATAATATAGTCCGGGTTGGGTATTTCCGCATCATCCAGTAAAGGCTGTACACTGGCCAGGCCACGGCCGGTTACAAATACCAGGCACAGATCCTCCTGCAACCGTATCCATTCATATAAAGCGGTGCGGTCAGCGGGGCTTCCGCCCAGGAAAGTACCATCCAGATCTGTAGCCAGTAATAACATGTTTATAAATTTATCCTTGCTTAGGCGCTTCCCCATTTTGCTGCTGTACAAATAATGTTTGCGTGGGGTAAGCAAATTCGATACCTTCTTTTTCAAAAACTTCCAATAAACCCAGGTTTATAGCCTGCTGATGATCCATGTACTTATTAAAATCACCTGTGGGCACAATATATACCACTTCATAGTCCAGCTGAGAGCTGCCAAAGCTCAGGAAGTGCGCCCGGTCAAACATTAACCCTTCCCGGCTGTTAATAATATCTTTCACTATCCCGGGTATCATAGCCAGCTTTTCCTTAGGAGTTTGATAGGTAACGCCAAACTTAAAAACAATACGGCGCCGCTCCATACGCTTATAATTATGTACACGTGAATTAGTAAGGTCTGTATTGGAAAAAACCAGCTGCTCCCCGCTCAGGCTGCGCAGGCGCGTGGTTTTAATACCAATGTATTCCACACTTCCCATTTTATCCTGCACAATTATAAAGTCGCCTATCTCAAAAGGGCGGTCAAAAAAGATCACGAAATAGCTGAAAAGATCGCCCAGGATGGTTTGTGCAGCCAACGCAATAGCAATGCCGCCTATGCCTAAGCCGGCTACAAACGTAGTTACATTCACGCCCCAGTTATTCAGTAAGAACAGGATGCCCATGATCCATATCACCGCCGTGATGATAACCATAATCCCTCTTACCTGGCGGGTTTTTTCTTCGCCATTTTCCTGTCTGGATAAATAACCGGTTAATAAAAACTGCAGCGTGGTAGTAATAGCTTTTATTATAAAGATGGTAACACTCAGGGAAAAGAGGATATTAATTACCTTATCCCACTTAGGCGGCAGATCAAGGTTAGCAAGAGCTATATAGCTCAACACCGCATATAATACCGGTACCAGCGAACGCCGTATACCTATTACCAAAAAATCATCTGTTTTACTGTCCGTTCTCTCCACCCATTTTTGCAGCCGGCGTAATAAGAACCGCTTTAGTATCAACAACACTAAAAAGCCTACCAGCAGAATGGCCAGTGAAACACAGTAGTTCAACAATGTATTACCCCAATATTGCTCTTGTAATAACTCCATCATGTCAACCAGTTTTACGGGTGAATAAAATATATCATGCTACATAGCAGGCACAAAATAAGCATCCTAAAAAAAAGACCGGCCTTTAAAGCCGATCTTTTATATAAGGTGCATTATTTTTTTATTAACGGAAAATGTAGTTAGCTCAGCATAGGTACTTCAATACGCAGTAATTCTGTGGGCGCGGTAATGCTTACCTTTACATTTTCATAATCCCAGATACCAATGGCATCACGGGTTTGCAGCGTTTCGCCGTCCACTTCCAGCTGCCCGTTCAATACAAACAGGTAACTGCCCTGCCCCGGTAATGCGGGTGTTAATTCCACGTTTTGCCCGGCATCAAACTGCCCCAGTGAAAACCAGGCATCCTGGTTGATCCATAACACCCCGCTGTTGGCTTCCGGCGAAATAACAGTCTGCAGGCGGTTATGCCGGTCTGCAGGGTCAAAGGTCTGCTGCTGGTAACGCGGTTGTATGTTACGTAATTTGGGGAATACCCAGATCTGTAAAAAATTTACCGGTTCTGTTTTTGAGGCATTAAACTCTGAGTGTGTAATGCCGCTGCCTGCGCTCATGATCTGTACATCATTACTCAGGATCTGCTGGTGCCGGCCTGTATTGTCCTTATGTTCCAGTGCGCCCTGCAAGGGTATGGATACTATTTCCATATTGTCGTGCGGGTGCTGCCCAAAGCCCATTCCTCCTTTTACCGTATCATCATTCAGTACGCGCAAGGCGCCGAAATGAATACGCTCCGGCTGGTAATAATTTGCGAAACTGAAGGTATGATAACTCTGCAACCAGCCGTGGTTAGCATATCCGCGGCTATTTGCACGATGAATGATCTTTTCCATATAAGTGATCTCCTTTTTTATTTATGATACAAATTTCGGTGTTTTCAATAGCCATGGGAATGGATGGAAAGCGGAAAAGTGTGTACAAAACATTCCCTTTTTGTGTAGTTGAGACGGGAATAATTTATGCGTATATTCAGGAATACAAAAAACATCCCACGTATGAAAACATTGCTCCCCGTTATCCTTGGCACATGCCTGCTGGCAGCCTGCCAACAGGGCGGCCCTAAAAAGAATAAGGATGGCTCGCTTACCATAAATGGCTTTACGTTCCGTGATCTTAATAAAAACGAACAGCTGGATATTTATGAAGATAAAAGGCAGCCGCTGGAACAGCGTGTGAGCGATGTATTGCGGCAAATGACGCTGGAAGAAAAAGCCGGTATGTTATTCATTAACGGCACTAAAGTAAATGCTGACGGTACCCTGGATGATAAACCGGACGGCAGCCCTATGCCGGTGCCGGCAGCTGTGAAGCTGATGGACGAAAAGAAAATGAACCACTTTAACCTGTGGCAGATACCGGCCGGGCCTAAAGAAATGGCTACCTGGTATAACAATGTGCAGCAGCATGCGGCTGCTACGCGTTTGGGCATTCCCGTTACCATCGCATCGGACCCGCGCAACCATTTCAGCAATAACATTTTTGCCATGCAGGCTACCCGCTTTTCCCAGTGGTGCGAGCCTTTGGGCCTGGCTGCTATTGGCGATCCGGAGGTAACGCGCACTTTTGCCAATGTATCCCGGCAGGAGTACCTGGCCGCAGGCATCCGCGAAGCCCTGCACCCGCAGGCCGACCTGGCTACAGAACCACGCTGGCCACGCATTAGCGGCACCTTTGGGGAAGATGCGCAGCTGGCTGCGAAACTAACGGCCGCCTATATACGGGGCTACCAGGGCGATACCCTGAATGCACAGGGCGTGGCCTGTATGACCAAACACTTCTCCGGCGGCGGCCCGCAAAAAGAAGGACTGGACCCGCATTTTGAATTTCAGAAAGGACAGGTATACCCGGGGCATAATTTCAACTATCACCTGATACCCTTTGAGGCAGCATTTAATGCGCATACTGCAGCCATCATGCCTTATTACGGCGTACCTATGGACCAGACAAATGAAAATGTAGGTTTTGCTTATAACAAAGCTATTATTACCGGTATGCTGCGGGAAAAATATCATTTTGACGGTGTGGTATGTACAGACTGGGGCCTGATCACCGACCTGAAAATGGGCGATGTAACCTGGCCTGCCAGGGCCTGGGGCGTGGAAAAGCTAAACACGGCGGAACGGGTGAAAAAGCTGCTGGATGCCGGTGTGGACCAGTTTGGAGGCGAGAATCTCCCGGAAGTGGTGGTACAGCTGGTAAAAAGTAAACAGGTAAGCGAAGCGCGTATAGACAGTTCCGTTAGAAGGCTGCTGCGCCAGAAGTTTGAGCTGGGTTTGTTTGATAATCCTTTTGTAGATGTGGACAATGCAGCCACCATTATAGGCAATGCGGACTTTCAGCAAGCCGGGGAAGCCTCCCAGCGCAAAGCCATTACCCTGCTGAAGAATGATGATAAAAAGCTGCCGCTGCCCAGCGGCAAGCTGCATATTTATATAAAGAATATTGATGCAAAAGTAGCCGCGCAATACGGCATTGTGGTAGAAAAACCGGCGGATGCAGATATTGCCATCATACGCCTGAACACGCCCTGGTACCCGGTAAACTCACCCAATGCTTTTGCACGGATGTTCCACCACGGCGATCTTGATTTTAAAGGCAAGCAGAAAGACAGCATTCTGCAATTGCTGCATACCACACCTACCATTGTAGACATTTACCTGGACCGGCCGGCTGTGATACCTGAAATTAACGCTGCTGCCAAAGGCCTGCTGGCAGATTTTGGCGCCAGTGATGCGGCTGTGCTGGATGTGATCTTCGGAAAAGCCAACCCCGGCGGTAAGCTGCCTATTGAGCTGCCATCCTCCATGGAAGCCGTACGGCAGCAGAAAGAAGATGTGCCGTATGATTCTAAGAACCCATTGTATAAGTTTGGCGCAGGACTGAGCTATTGAGCATTACGCCAGTGTTGCTTCCAGTGTGATATTTGTATTCAGCAGCTTTGATACCGGGCAGTTATGTTTTGCATCTTCTACAAATTCATCAAACCGGGCTTTATCCAGGTTGGGTACTGTGGCGTGCAATACCAGGTGGCTGTTGGTAATGGCGCCATTCTCTAAAGTAATGGTGGCTTTGGTTTCAATATTTTCCGGGGTAAAACCTGCGCCGGATATCAGAAAGCTGAGCTTCATGGAAAAACAGCCGGCATGTGCGGCGGCTATCAGCTCTTCGGGGGTAGTACCGGCGCCTTCCTCAAACCGGCTGCTGTATGAATAAGGTGTTTTATTTAATATGCCCGTTTGCGTGGTAAGATTGCCTTTGCCTTCCTTACCGGTGCCTTGCCAGTTAGCAGTTGCAGTTCTTTTCATTGTCTATCTTTTTTTGAGGTGAAATAACGGTAATGAAATTACTAAAAAAACCGCCCCGGTAATAACCGGGACGGTTTACGTTTTCTCCTGACAACTGATTCCTGCATCTCTTTTAACAGTACTGCTAATGGTCTCCTGATCTGTTACTCCTTTCCCCGTTATCAATCTCACCATTGCCAGGTGTGTTTCCTGTTCCGTTGTTCCTTGCTGATTAGTCTTATTATGGTCGTCTGTCCGTATGAACCCTCTCTATGTATATTCCTTATTGTTTAATGAACTGTACGCTGCCCAGCAGTTTCACATCATCACCTAATACTACGCCACCGGTATCGGTAGTAGCATGAAAGGTGAGGCCAAATTCTTTACGGTTGATCTTACCGGAAAGCTCAAAACCAGCTTTGGTCTGGCCCCAGGGATCTTTTTGCGTACCACCGTATTCTACGTTTAACTCTACCGGTTTGGTATTACCACGAATGGTAAGGTCGCCGGCTACTTTATAATTTTCGTCGTCTATTTTCTTTACTTCTTTAGATACAAAAGTGATCTTTGGGTGATTGGCTGCATCAAAAAAGTCAGCGGCCTGCAGGTGTGCATCACGGTCTGCATTTTTAGTGCTGATGCTGGCTACCTCTGTTTCAAACTTAATGCTGGCGTTAGAAAAATCTTCGCCGGGCGCTTCCACGGTAGCATCAAAGTTGCCGAACTGGCCGGTAACGGTAGTGATCATAAGGTGTTTTACCTTGAATTGTACTTCGCTGTGTGCAGGATCAATTTTCCAGGTTGTCATATGTTTTTTGTTTAAGTAGTTAGTTATATTATTTGTTGTTATTATCAGGTTTATAAGTGTCCCATTTTGCCGGCATTGTAATCATCAATAGCTTCCATGATCTCCTGCTGCGTGTTCATTAAGAATGGGCCGTAGGCAAAAATGGGTTCATCAATGGGCTGGCCGTTCAGCACCAGCAGTGTGGCATCGGATATAGCCGTTACCGTTATATCCTCGCCGGCAGTATCAAACATTGCTATTTCTACGGATTGGGCGGTATGAGTGCCGTTATAATTCACTTCCCCATGCAGCACTATAATACCGGTGTTATAAGCTTCCGGCAGGTGCAGATCAACCGTATCACCGGCTGCCAGCTTTATATCCAGCAAATTGATGGGAGTAAAGGTCTGGGCGGGCCCTTGCTGACCATTAAACGCACCTGCTATTACACGCACCTTACTGTTGTTACCAATCGGCACTACGGGGATCTGTTCTTTTAACAGCTCCTGGTAGCGCGGTGCGCTCATTTTATATGCTTTGGGCAGGTTCACCCATAACTGTGCTATCTCCAGCGTGCCACCGCGCCTGGTGAACTCTTTTTCATGTTTTTCTTCATGTACCACACCGGAAGCGGCGGTCATCCACTGCACATCGCCGGCATAAAGCTTACCATAGTTACCGGCAGAATCCCGGTGTTCCAGGGCTCCCTGGTATACAATGCTTACTGTTTCAAATCCGCGGTGGGGATGTTCATCTACCCCGCGCGGTTTATCGCTGGGCGGAAAGTAGGCCGGCGCTCCATAATCCAGCAGAAAGAAGGGGCTGATGCGCCTTCCAAGCCGGTTCCCGTTGGGAAACACGTTCTGTACACTGAATCCGTCTCCCACCATATGCGGCGCCGGCGCTTTATATATTTCAATTACCTTTTTTGTTGTTTTCGTGATATTCATAATTACCTCCTGAATACGATACAAAATTACATGTTGCAACAAATGTTGGAAATGGATTAAATGATGTAAGTGGTGGACTTTTTTTAAATACCGGAGGCCTGTAAAGTAAAAGAGAGGGCTCTTAGAAATCAATTTATTGGAAATGAATAGTTTAGGCATACCAACCAGGCCCTGACATGAACTTCACTAGGGATGGACTAGGGAAAAACATGGGATTTAGGAGGGAAAGACATGAGAAACTCATGGGAAAGACATGGGAGGAACATGAAGTAAGATGATGGACGGATGCTGAAAACCCGGGTGATAAAAAAGGGTAGGCTTTTATGTAGGGGGGAGGAGTTGCGCAGGGATGTCAGTAGGGAAAAAGGAATATTTTAGGAGGGCAGGACCCTAGTTGCGCAGCAATTGCGCACGGGTTGCGCAGCAATTACGCGGCCTTTTTAGGAGGGAACATAACAATATGGATTCCCTTAAACAATGCTTAACTAAAACCATATGCCCCTGCATATTGACCCAGATCAATATTATTCACATCTTAAAAGGATGATCTTACAGGATAGGAGCGCTTAACCCATTTACCGGCGCACCGGCACGGGCAGCATCCCGGAACTCAGAAGGGCTTTGATTGGTGTATTTCTTAAAAAAGCGGCTAAAGTAGTGCGGATCCTCAAACCCCAGCTTATAGGCTATTTCCTTAGCTGTAAGGTCAGTATTGTACAAATAGCGCTGGGCTTCCAGTATAATGCGGTTGCGGATATGCTCGCCGGCGGTAATGCCGGATAACTGCTTGCTGATATCATTCAGCAGCACGGGTTTTATATGCAGCTGGTCTGCATAGTCGGACACATTTTTTAAATGGTGGTAATTTTCCTCTATCAGGTTTTTAAAGTGCAGGAATACGGAGCTGTTATGCGCGGCAAACTGCTCCGGCACAGCGGCCATGCTGGCGCCTTTTATACGGGATGCCAGCACCAGGAAATAACGCAGCAGGCTATGGAGCGCGGTTTCATAACCGGCTTCTTTCTCCTGCATTTCCCGCATCATACGCTGTACAATTACCTCAAACTCTTTTTCCTGTTCTGCATCCAGCGTAATAACGCTGCTGAACTGGTTGTTGATGAACAGGCTGGACTGGATGCCTGCCATATTAGCGGCTTCCTGCAGGCACATAAATGCATCCGGGAAAGCGATCATGTAACCATCCACCTTTTCACTAAAGTGCATTTTATGCACCTGGCGCGGGGCCAGGAAAAAGAGGGTGTTCCGCTTTACCACATGGGTAACGGTATCAATAGTATGGGTAAGCTCACCTTTTTTGATCCAGTAAATGGTATAGAACTCGTGCCGGTGGGGCGCTTCGTTATGAGCAAAAAAATCAGGCCCAAGGGAGCATAAGGTGGATACCACAAAGGATGCATCTGCCTTGGCATACTCCGGCAGGGACACTATTTCAATATGATCTCTTTTCTCAGCCATTTAATCTTTTTCAAACACACCTGCTACTTCTTCTTCCCTGTCGGCAGGGTCTACGTAATCAATAATAAAGTTATTGCGGCCCTCGCCTACCATAATACCCAGGTATTTCTGCTGCACCAGCTCCAACATGCTCAGGAACAGGAAAATAGCGTGAATACGGTCTTTACAGTGGTCAAAGATCTTTTCAAAGGCCAGCGTTTTTTCCACACGGGCCAGGTCCATCATATACTCGCGGGAACCTTCCATGGTGTAATCATACTTATACACCACGTGCTGGGGTTTATTTTGCTGCGCCTTAATGCGCTGCATTACCTTTTCAAAGGTTTTGGTGAGCTTAAAAAGCGTGAGGGTTTGCACCTCTGTACCTTCGCTGGTCACTTCCCCTATTTCTGCCAGCTCCTTGGCTATATTACCGCGTTTTATCTGCAGCATACGTTCCGCCTCTTTCTCTGCCAGCTCTGCTGCGGCCTGTTTGTACCGTTTGTATTCCAGGATCTTATCCACCAGCTCCAGGCGGGGATCAATTTCATTCCCCTGCTCATCTATCTCTTTACGGGGCAGCAGGGTTTTGGCCTTGATACGCATAAGGGTGGCTACGAACAGGATGAACTCACTGGCCAGCTCAATATTCAGGGACTTCATGTGGTGAATATACTCCAGGAAGTCCTGCGTGATCTTATTGATGGGAATATTGTAAATATCCAGCTCATCCCTTTCTATAAAGAACAGGAGCAGGTCAAAAGGCCCTTCAAATTGCGGTAGTTTTATTTTGTAGCTGTTATCGCTCACCTTGTAATTAATAATGAAGAATTAAGAATTAATATAGTAGCGGCATACATTTATGCCGCTACTATAAACGTCATTATCAAAAATAGTGAAAATCCTTTAGAACCGGGCCGAGAATCCGACGCCTATAATCTCCTTGACCTGCAATCGTGGCCCCTTTACACCGGTCTTTTCGTTCACAAATTCCTTAACATCATCATCATAGATCAGGTCTACATTCAGGTTGGCAGTAATGTATTTATTTACCTTCAGCATCAATGCGTTGGTCATAAACAGATCTATGTTCTGGGGGTTATGCCGGTAGTCGGAAAACAGGTCCAGCCGGGTTTTGAAAGTAATATTCTTCATGATCTCCTTTACATAGTTCACAGACACGTAAGCACCCATCTGGTACAGCACATGTTTGCCGCTATCTACCCCATAAGCGCCTATGGAGGAGAGATAATCATCCATTACTACCACAAAACGGGCGGAGATAGGCGTCATGAACACTGACAATGCCTCATTCGGTTTATAATCAAAACCGGGCGCTAACAGTACGTAGGCCGGTGAAAAGAAACGGGAGGTAAGCTGTGGCGGCACACTATCGTACAGGTAACCTTTAGTGAACTGGGTGCGCAGGTTAAATAATGCGCTCAGGTACCAATGGTTACCAATATCATAACCATACTTACTCGTAAAGTCTATACGGTCATCGCTTTTACGGCTGCCTAAGCTGGTAGTTCTTACATAGCCGTAGGCCAGGTCCAGCACATTATCCCAGGTTTTGCGCCCCTGCCGGTAAGCAATATAACCGGTAAAGGTAGAGGCTACTGAGAAAGTGAATTTATCGCCACCCGCAGCCCAGTTGGAAAGAGTACCCTGGTTTATATTTACATTAAACAGGCCGCCTTTGCGCCAGCGCGCCTTGGCCGTATCTTCCTGGGTGAGCTTGAACTTCTTTTCCATCTCCTCACGTTCTGTTCTCCAATCCTGGGCATGGAGTGTATACATGCCTGTTAAAAAGCATAAAAGGAATAACCCTGTAAACTTCAATTTCATCAGCAAATAGTTTGTTTTTTTTATAAACCGGCCTTGCGGCAGCGGCGTGATGGTACTGCACGATAATGGTTGCATGGTAACAAAGGTTTTCAGTGACTACAACAATTGGCTTCCTTTCCCTTATTCATTGAATAAAGAACTTGTAGCATAATATACCTGTAATGCTTACCTGGATTTAAGCGCATCCCTGATCTCAGTGAGCAATTTTTCCTGTGTAGTAAGTTCCGGGGGCCCGGCTGGTGCAACTGCTTCTTTTTTACGTGTTAAGCGGTTCATGAATTTAACCAGCAGGAACACACAGAAGGCTATAATAATAAAGTCAATGATATTCTGAATAAACGCACCATAAGCAAATGTAGCTACCCCGGCGGCTTTGGCATCGGCCAGGGTTTTAAACTCTCCTTTACTTTTGTCCAGTAATATGAACTGATCTGTAAAGCTTCTGCCTTGCAGGAATAAACCTACAACAGGCATAATAATGTTGTCTACCAACGATGTTACGATCTTGCCAAAAGCTCCTCCAATGATCACACCCACTGCCAGATCCATTACGTTGCCTTTTACGGCAAATTCTTTGAATTCTTTAAAGAACGACATATGGAAAGGTTTTATGGTTACGAATTACGGGCACAAAATAATCATATCTTCCGGAACCGGTTCATTATTAAGGTATTATTTCTGCTTTAAGGCCGGGTATTTCATTTTCAGACCTTTTAGGGTATCCTTTAACGTTTTGGCCACTACGTATTCTTTATACCAGTTGTGATCTGATGGTACAATGGTCCAGGGGATGTTATTACACTGCTCAAACACATCTTCATAGGCCTTGCGGTATTGTTTCCACAGCTTACCTTCTTCCAGGTCATTCGCGTTATACTTCCACATTTTACGCGGATCCTGTGTGCGCTCTTCCAGGCGCTGTGCCTGGGTTTCGGGGGATATGTGCAGGTAAAACTTCAGTATATGTGTGTTATTATGTTCTGTTAATAGTTTTTCAAAATCGTTGATCGCATCCATTCTTTTCTGAATGGTCTTTTCATCTACCCACTTATGTACCCGTTGTATCAATACATCTTCATAATGCGAGCGGTTAAATACATGTATCATGCCTTTGCCTGGTACATGGCGATGGATGCGCCATAAAAAGTCATGCTCCATCTCTTCTTCCGTTGGGGCTTTAAACGGCTGTACCCTTACGCCCAGCGGATTCATTTGCCCCAGCACATTATGCACCACTCCATCTTTACCGCTGGCATCCATGCCTTGTAATACTACCAGCACCGAATGCTGATGTTGGGCATACAACAGGTTCTGCAGCTCATCCAGCTCCGTAATCAGGTCCCGGGTATTAGCTTTAATAACTTCTTTATCCAGTTTTTTGGGCGCCGTAGTGCTGATGTGGGACAGTTTGATCTTTGCCATAAAGGGAGGGTATATGCTTGCTGTCACTAAAATTAACAAATAAGTTGCTTAACTGTTGCGGGCCCATGAAAACACTTGGGGGAATGGCCGCTTATACAGACCTTTGTTCCTCAAAAAATCTACTGTCTTGGATAAACGCCTAGCTCACTGGAGTATCTTTTTACTATTATCTCTTACCTGGGGCAGCTCTTTTATACTGATGAAAATAGGCATGGAAGGCCTGCAATCCTACCAGGTGGCCAGCGTACGCATGCTGGCTGCCGGCTTATCACTGCTGCCATTTTTTTTCAAATACATACGGCAAACACCGCGTAATAAGATCCCGGTGATCATTTTATCCGGCATCTTGGGCAATGGTATACCCGCTTATTTGTTTTGCCTGGCGGAAACCCGCATAGACAGCGCGCTGGCGGGCATCTTGAATGCGCTTACCCCTTTAATGGCGCTGCTGGCAGGCCTGGTTATTTTTAAAAGCCCGTTTGAAAAGAAACAACTGATCGGCGTTAGCATTGGCCTGTTAGGTGTGGTGGGCTTATTTGCTGCCAATGGTGTTAACACCGGCTACTGGTATTACGGCTTTTTTATACTACTGGCTACGGTTTGTTATGGGGTTAACATTAGCCTGGTGCACCATTATCTGAAGGGTTTCAGCTCTGTACAGCTAAGCTCTATTGCACTATTCTTTTGTGCGGTGTTCACTTTCCCGGTATTGCTGTTCAGCAACTTTTTCCCGCTGTTTACCGGCCCGCATGCGCCCTGGATATCCTTATCCGCAGCTACTACGCTGGGGGTGCTGGGCAGCGGTATTGCTACCGTATTGTTTTATATACTGATACAAAAGGCCGGTTCTGTATTTGCATCCATGGTCACATATGCGTTACCGGTAGTGGCTATTGGCTGGGGCTTACTGGCAGGTGAGCAGATCGGCTGGGTGCAGGTATTGTGTTTGGGCGTAATATTGGGAGGGGTGTACCTGGTGAATAAGAAATGATGTGCAGATGTGCGGATATGCAGATGTGCAGATGAATTAGCCCACAAATAAAATGTGCAGATATGCATGGTGATCTCCTAAGATCATTTGCACATCTGCACATTTGCATATCAGCACATTTATTAAATGGCCATAATCTCTTTTTCCTTGGTAGCGCAATGTTTGTCTATCAGGACAATATATTTATCCGTCAGGGTTTGGATATCGGCTTCGGCATCTTTGGCAATGTCTTCGCTTAACCCGTCTTTCTGCAGTTTCTTAATGTTTTCAATGGCATCGCGGCGAATGCTGCGGATGGATACTTTACCCTGCTCGCCTTCACCGGCTGCACGTTTTACAAACTCCCGGCGGCGCTCTTCTGTTAAAGGAGGCAGGAACAAACGGATCGTCTGTCCATCGTTCTGTGGGTTAAGACCAATATTGGCCGCTATGATAGCCCTTTCAATAGGCTGTATCATGTTCTTTTCCCAGGGCTGAATGGTAAGGGTGCGTGCATCGGCCACGCTTACATTGGCCACCTGGTTAAGCGGGGTACTGGAACCGTAATAGTCAACGGATAAACCATCCAGTATCTGGGGATTTGCTTTACCGGCCCTGATCTTCGTGAGCTCTACTTCCAGGTGTTTAATGGCTTTCTCCATGGAATCTGTAGCATCCTCCATAATTAAGGCTAGATCGTCTTGCATAGCAAAAAATTAGTTAAGTGCCTGCAAACCTACAGGATTTCTTTTAATCGTCAAAGAACGTGGAACGCTAAATGCGGAACGCAGAACACTGAATGCGTAGCTGCTACAATCCAATAGTTAACATATAGAATACTGGGAGTATATAGAGGATGGGAGAAAGCGGAAGGCTTAAAGCTGAAAGCACAAAGCTGAATCCCAGGCAGTGATATACATCAACTGCATGTTGCCTGCTAATGCGATACTCCCTAAGCAAAAACGCCTGACACTATGAAGTATCAGGCGTTCAGCTTTATGCGTTTAGCGTTCTGCGTATGTTATTATTTGTCCTGCAGCATACCTTCGGGATTTACCCTCAGTATTTTGGGTTTGGCAATAACCGGCTCTTTGTTCACGGTTACAGTTGCCGGTGCAACAGTTTGTAATACTGCTGCGGGCACAGGTTTGGGTATAGCCTTCTTTTTCTTGGCCAGGTACAGCCCAATGGTCAGGATACCGGCAGAACCGGTTACCAGGAGCAGCAGGTAGTTTGTACCCAGGTCCTGCAGCGCAAAGGCAGCAGCTACATATACTATATTGGAGGCCACAGCTACCAGGGTGGTTTGCTTGTGGTTCAGCTTCAGTTCCAGCAGGTAATGGTGAATGTGGTTACGGTCTGCCGTGAAAGGGGACCGGCCTTTGAGCATACGGATAGAAAATACCCGCAGCGTATCGAACAGGGGTACTATCAGGATGGCAAAAGCTACTGCCGGTACGCCATTAACCGGCAATTTAGCAGCCGGGTTGCCAGCTACTTCTATGAATTTTACTATGAGGATGGCATTTACCAGGCCTACCAGCAGGGAGCCGGTATCGCCCATGAAAATACGTGCGGGGGAAATATTATATATCAGGAAAGCTGCCAACCCGCCGGCCAGGCCAAATCCCAGTACTGCATACAGCGTTTCGCCGGCGTACAGGAAATAAGTGCCCATAATACAGGATACCAGCATACCAATGCTGCCGGCCAGGCCGTCTACCCCATCTATCAGGTTAAAGGCATTAATAATTACCAGGAAAGTAAAATAAGTGAGCAACAGCCCGAAGTGAGGGGGTAAAGCATTGATACCCAGGAAACCATACATGCTGTTGATCTGGAGGTTACCCAGATATATTACCGCAAAAGAGGCGATCAGCTGACCTATGAGCTTTTTTAACGGAGACAGCCCTATGATATCGTCCTTCAAACCCACCATGAAGATGATAAAGAAGGCTGCTATCATATACTGAAAAGGGGAATTTGCCAGCGACGGTGCACATACCGCGGCTGCCATCACAAAGCCCGAAAAGAAGCCGATACCCCCTAAGGTAGGAATATTGGTCTTATGCGATTTTCTTTCATCCGGTTCGTCGTACAAGTGCTTTAATTCTGCAACCCTGATCAGTGCCGGGATTGCAAAATAAGTGACAACAAAACTTAGGACGCTTGCAATTAATACATTCTCCATCAGTAGGGGGTTATAATACTAGATTATACAAAGATATTAAATTCAATTAAATGAATATCAATAAAATTCAAAAACTAAAAAACTGTGACTACCCGAACACTAATTTCGTAAAAGTTTGTGGATCCGCTCTCTAAATCTTGGTAAATATCTCTTAGTTTTGCCATTTTAAAAAAATTGCAACTATCATGCCGAAGCTTCAAGAAATTGCCACTCAGATAAGAAGGGATATTGTACGCATGGTACATGCCGTGCAAAGCGGCCACCCTGGTGGCTCCCTGGGATGCACCGATTATTTTGCCGCCTTATTTTTTAAGGTAATGCAGCACAAACCCCAGCCCTTTGACATGGATGCCAGGGACCAGGATATGTTTGTACTGTCCAACGGGCATATTTCCCCGGTGTATTACAGCGCATTAGCCAGATCAGGTTATTTTCCCACGGAAGAACTGAGCACTTTCCGCAAACTTAACTCCCGCCTGCAGGGCCACCCCACTACCCATGAGCACCTGCCGGGTATCCGGATCGCCAGCGGCTCCCTGGGCCAGGGTATGAGCGTGGCTATAGGCGCTGCACTGACCAAAAAGCTGAATAACGATAAAGGCCTGGTGTTTTCCCTGCATGGCGACGGCGAGCTGGAAGAAGGACAGGTTTGGGAAGCCATTATGTTTGCCCCCCACCATAAAGTGGATAACCTGATTATTACGGTTGACTGGAATGGTCAGCAGATTGACGGCCCTACCGACCAGATTGGCGGCCTGGGCGACCTGCCGGCAAAATTCAAAGCTTTTGGCTGGAACGTGATCGTACTGGAAAATGGTAACGACCTGGATGAGGTGGTAGCTACCCTGGAAAAGGCTAAAGGCCTGACCGGTAAGGGACAACCTATTGCCATAATGATGAAAACTGTGATGGGTAAAGGAGTTGACTTTATGGAAGGCCACCATGAATGGCATGGTATTGCCCCCAGCGACGAGCAACTGGCTAAAGCCCTGGAGCAGCTGCCGGCAACTACTTTAGGAGACTATTAATTACGAATTAGTCAATTACGACCCCGCCAAAACGGGCATAAATGCCATTGTAAGTATTTATTATATGAATAATTACAAATTAGGCAGCACACCTGGATTGTGGTTCGTGATTGATAACCAGTGATTTAAAATAAAAAGGGAAGACTGTTGTTATTAACCGTCTTCCCTTTTGTTATTGAGTTCTTTTACGGAACAAACTTACTATCAGGCAAACACCCAATCCGTAATTAACCTCAGGTTGCCTTCAGCTCTATCCCTAACACCGATGCCCGCCTGGCCGGATACCAGCTGGCGCCTATGCCAATTACGATAATGGTAATGCTTACCAGCACAAAATCCATGGGGTGCATGCTTACGGGGTAAGCATCTACCAGGAAAGAAGTGCCTTCCAGCTTTATAATGCCAAACTGCTGCTGTATCCAACATACCAGGGCACCTAATCCAAACCCCAGGCCTGCTCCTATCCCCGCAATGATCAAGCCCTCTGCCAAAAATATTTTCATGATCAGCTGCTGCCGCGCACCCATCGCTTTCAGGATGGTAATATCCTTTTGCTTTTCAATGACCAACATGGACAGGGAACCGATCATGTTAAACGCAGCTATGATCAGTATAAAGCTAAGGATCACGTACACCGCCCACTTTTCCGTTTGCATAATAGCATATAGCGCCTGGTTTTGCTCATAACGGGTCTGAACTTTGAACTGCGGGCCTAATAGCTGTTCCAGCCTGTGTTTCAGCACCAGATCCTCCGTACCATTGGCTGTGGCAATTTCCAGGGCCGACATTTCATTGGGCCCCAGCTCCAGCAGCTTGCGCATAAAATCAATATGGGTAATAACGTATTTGCTGTTAAACTCCTGCTGAATGGCAAAGGCGCCGGCAGGGTACAGATAGCTGCTGTTCAGCGCCTCATTGGGCAGCAGCCCACCGGCGCTGCGGCGGGGCACATACACATCCACCGGTACCATACTGCGTTCCACATCCACACCCAGCGCGCTTTCCAGCTCTACGCCCAATACGGCGCGGTATGCGTTCTCGTCACCGGTATCAAAGCGGCCGCGTACCACCTTTTCCTTTACGCGGGTTACTTCATTATAGTGGCTGTCTACCCCCTTTAGCGTGGCAATGGTCTTTTCCTCTCCAAACTGCATCACCGCCTTTTCCTCTATTACTGCGGAGTAATGCGCCACTCCCTTTACTGCAGCTATTTGTTTTAGCTGCGCAGGGCTGAGCAAAATAGTTTTACCCGTAACCGGGCTTACTTTAACAGAGGGGTAAAAGGAGGAGTACAGGGACTTTACCAGCCCTTCAAAACCATTAAAAACACTGAGTATAACAATAAGCGCACCGGCGCCAACGCCAATGGCTACCACACTTACCCATGCTATAATGTTAATAGCATTGGTTGATTTTTTGGCCCTGAAATACCGGGAAGCAAACTGCCAGATCATTAGAAGTATTTACTTGTTTTCCTTACCGGCATCATCGTCCTTAATTTTTTTGAACAGCTCCTCCATACGGAACACATAGTCCAGTGTATCATCCAGGAAAAAGGAAAGCTCGGGTACCCGGCGCAGCTGCTTGCCTACGCGCATGCCCAGTTCCTTGCGGATCTCCCAGCCTCTTTCCTTGATACGCTCCATCATATCCGCACTGTCTTTTATCTGGAACATGCTCAGGTATACCCTGGCTTCCAGCAGATCGGGTGTAACCCGTACGGCAGAAAGCGATATCATACCGCCTTCAATAACGTTGTACCCCATCCGCTGAAAAATATCGCTCAGCTCTTTCTGTAATAACTGTCCTACTTGTTTCTGCCTCTTAGTTTCCTGCATAATGTAAAGTTGTATGGTCGTACGGCTGTATCACCATACAACCGTATAATATAGTAACTTGCGCACTTATTCTGATCTGGCAAAGATACATGAAACCTTGCATGGTTAATGCGGGGTTCCGTATTGCCGCTGAAAAGACAAATAATTAGGAATGAAAACGTTTTTTCGCTTACTGCAATTATCCCGGCCCTACCACCATTATGTGCCGGAATATATAGTATATATTTTTCTTTATACCATTTTCAGCCTGTTCAGCTTCACCCTTGTAATGCCTTTGATGGATGCCCTGTTTGCCACCGGGCAGCAGGCCGTTGTAACACACCTACCCAAATTCTCACTTTCTATAGCTTATTTTAAGGATGTTTTTAACTACTACCTCACTTACTATATGAATACTACCGGCAAGTTTGGTATGCTGGTGTATGTGTGCATAGTGGTGCTGGTAGCAGTGCTGCTTAAGAACCTGTTTGGCTTCCTGGGTCAGAAGGTGCTTACCCGCATGCGTGTAACCATGGTGATGAGAATGCGTGAAAAGCTGTATGCACAGTTCAGCACCCAATCCCTGCGCTTTTTTCAGCAGGAGCGTAAAGGCGATCTGCTGTCCACCATCAGCAGCGATGTGGTAGAGGTGGAAGCTTCTGTGGTAACCTCCCTGCAAACTATTTTCCGGGATCCGCTGCAGGTCATCTCCACATTCATTGCTTTGTTCATTCTCTCTAAAACCCTTACACTGTTCACTTTGCTGGTGTTTCCTGTTTCGGGTTACCTGATCTCCCTGATCACCGGCAAGCTAAAGAAAAAGGGGACTCTAAGCCAGAATTTGCTGGGTAAAATTGTAAATACGGCAGAGGAAACGTTATCGGGTATACGTATTATCAAGGCCTTTAATGCAGAGGGCTTCATGAAAAAGAAATTTGCCCGGGAGAACGGGGATTATGCCGAGACGGTAAGGGCTATGCAAAACCAGCGGGAGCTGGCTTCCCCGCTGTCTGAAACCATGGGTGTGCTGGTGATCGTTATTATCATGGTGTATGCGGGCAATCTTATACTTACCGGGCGTAGCGAGCTTACGGCCGCCGCCTTTATTGCCTACATTGCGCTGTACTTCCAGATCATTGCACCGGCAAAGAATATTGCCAATGCCTTTGCGGTAATGCCCCGTGGCCTGGCTGCCGGCGAGCGTGTGCTGCGCGTGCTGGATGTACCCAGCACCATACAGGATAAACCTAACGCCGGGGCTATACGTAGTTTTGAAAAAGAGATCGAGTATCAGAACGTTACTTTCCGCTATGAGCAGCAGGATGTGCTGAAAAATATAAACCTCCGCATTCAGAAAGGTAAAATGGTAGCGCTGGTAGGTAAAAGCGGCGCCGGCAAATCAACCATGGCCGACCTGCTGCCCCGTTTTTATGATGTTACAGAAGGCCGCATCAGCATTGACGGGCAGGACATACGCGACCTGCAAATGGAAAACGTACGCGGGTTAATGGGTATGGTATCCCAGGAGGCTATTTTGTTTAATGATACTGTATTCAATAACATTGCTTTTGGCCAGCCCAATGCCGATAAGGAAGCTGTGATACAGGCCGCTAAAATTGCCAATGCGCATGAATTTATTGTGCAGCTGGATGAAGGTTATGAAACCAGCATTGGCGACCGTGGCATGAAGCTGAGCGGCGGCCAGCGCCAGC
>NZ_JAGXJN010000008.1:0-7589 GCF_019091455.1 Chitinophaga sp. GbtcB8 | reverse complement strand
ATTGCCCGGGCCATTTTCAAGAACCCGCCTAAATTAATTTTAGATGAAGCTACCAGCGCTTTGGACACTGAATCTGAAAAACTGGTCCAGGAAGCGCTGGATAAGCTGATGGAGAACCGCACTACGGTGGTGATTGCCCACCGCCTTTCTACTATACAACATGCCAATGAAATAGCTGTGCTGGACAAGGGTGAAATAAAAGAGCGGGGTACGCATGATGAATTAATTGCATTAAACGGAATATACAGACGACTCGTTGAAATGCAGGAGTTTAAGTAAGCTTTTTACCCCTTCTGCCACTACCCCTGTTGGTACCATTTTTGAGGCATGGTAGCCCTACACTATGCCATTTTAGAAGAGTTTTAGGTACACTTTTTTTTCACCCATAACAAAACAAAGCGTTCCCTATGATTTCAATCGTTATTCCAGTTTTAAACGAAGGGGCCACAGTACGGCAGGTTATCAGATTAGTTAAAAAGACCACACGCAAGGTAGAGATCATTGTAGTAGATGATAATAGCCGGGATAACACTGTTGAAGAAGCCATGAAGGAAGGCGTACGGGTAATTACCAGCAGCCAGCGCGGCAAGGGTATATCCATGCGGGAAGGGCTGATGGCCGCTAAATATGATATTGTGATGTATATAGATGGGGACATTCTCACCTATCCGGAAAATATTGTGGAATTATTGACCGATCCCATCATTAACGACGAATCTGATTTTGTTAAATCTTATTTTACCCGGCAGGCCGGCCGCGTTACGCAGCTGGTGGCCAAACCTCTGTTAAGCATTTTGTTCCCGGAGCTGGCGCATTTTCAACAGCCGCTGAGCGGTATGATAGCTGCGCGCAAATCATTCCTTTCCCGTGTGCAGTTTGAAAATGATTACGGGGTAGATATTGGCCTGCTCATAGATATGCATGTGCTGGGCGCCCGTATAACAGAAGCTAATATAGGAAAGATCGAAAATGCCATGCAAACCTGGGAGCAGCTGAGCAAAATGTCGCGCGAGGTTTCCCGCACTATCTTACACAAGGCAGAACACATGAACCTTCCGCAGGAGAACCTGGAAACCCTGGGTAATATTAACCTGATACGGGAGCAAATGGAATACTCCATCCTGGAATCTATTGACAAGCTGCATAAGATGGTGATCTTTAACCTGGATGAAGCCGTTTTTACCCAGGATTACCTGCAGCTGGCCGCAAATGCTTTTGACTGCGAATTATCCCTGCAGCAGATCCTGGAACACCACAGCGACCCGGTGACCATACTGGAGCATACTGCTGCCCTGTTCCGCGACCGTAACCTGGCAGAGCTGCTGGAAGTGGCAGATGCCATACCCGTGGTGCCGGATATTAAAGCAGTAGTGCATGAGCTGAAAAAGAGAGGGTATGCCTGCGGCCTGATCACCGATGGGTTTGAATGTGTGGCCCGCCATATTAAGAATAAGCTGGGGATGGATTTTGTATTTGCCAACCGCCTGCATTTATATGATAGCGTGGCCACCGGTGAGCTAAGTATACCTGAGTATTTCCGGCAGCCCAGTGAGGATGGCACAGATGGATTGCCGCATTATAACAAAAAGAACATACTGCCTTATATAGCGCACAAATACCATGTAATGCCGCAGAACATTATTTATGTGGGCAGCGGAGTAGAAGGATCTGACCTGCTGAAGGAAGCGGGTATAGGTGTGGCCTTTGATACAGAGGTAGAGTGTATTGAAAAAGTAGCTGATAAGATCATTCCCGGCCCTTACATGTCGCCGCTGCTGAGCATAGCGCAGGCCGGCCCGGAAAAATTCCGTTTAAAGCTGCCGCCCATTAGTAAAAAACAGGTACGCCGTATTGGCATTGGCAGCCTGGTAGCGCTGGCAGGCGCTGGACTGGTGTACCTGGCGGCCCGGCAGCTTAAGAAGAACGGTGAACAAAAACCCGCAGCGCTGTTGAATTAAATAATGGATAATCAGATTAATGCAAAGAGGGAAGTGCTGCTCGACAACACTTCCCTCTTTTATTATTAATTATCTCTATTAATTCTTAATTCTACTTGCTTTTGGCCAGCTTGGCTTCAATGCTCAGCGTAGCGTGCGGTACCGCGCGCAGGCGGGCTTTGTCTATAAGCTTACCGGTTACGCGGCAAATGCCATAGGTTTTGTTTTCTATGCGCACCATGGCTTTTTCCAGGTGATCAATAAACTGGATCTGGCGGCTGGCCATTTGGTTCAGCTGCTCTCTTTCCTGGGAGCCGCTGCCATCTTCCATGCTCATATATTTGTTTTCGGTATCATCTGTACCGGCTTCGTCCTTGCGGGTAATAAGGCCCTGCAGGTACACGAGCTCTTTTTTAGCTGCTTCCAGCTTTTTCGTGATCAGGTCCCTGAACTCCTGAAGATCTGTATCGCTATAGCGGTATACCGGACCGGTGGGAGCATCCGGCTGATCCAGCACGGATTTAGTAAACTCCGGCTGGTAGGAGACCAGCGTGGCAGCCGATTTAGAACCTTTTTTCTCGGTCCTTTCCGGCTTTTCCGATTTGGCCGGAGTAGCGGCTTTTTCAACCCTTTCAACCTTCTCGGTCTTTTCGGTTCTTTCCGCGGCTACTTTTTTACCGGTTTCTTTTTCCTTATCTGACTTCTTTACTGGCATTATAACTTCTTTTTCTTCTTGCTTTGAAATCGATGATTTTACTACTTCACTTTCTCTCTCAGTGGTAACACTTTTAGCTACCACTTTCTGCTTTTCAGCAGGAACTTTTTTTGCAACCGGCTTTACAGCAGGCGCGATTGTTTTTTTGACAAGTTGTTTGGCCGGGGGTGCGGCGCTTGTTTTGGTGACGACAGCTTTCTTAGTGGGCGCCGATTTAGAAGGAACTGCAGCCTTTTTAACCACGGCTTTTGTGGCAGCAGGTTTAGCAGGTTTTACCGCTACCTTGGGCGCTGCCTTTTTAACAGTTGCTTTTTTAGGTGCCGGGGCTGCCTTTTTCGCAGTTACCGGTTTGGCCGCAGGCTTCTTTGCCGCAGTTGCTTTTTTTGCTACTACTGCCGCTTTTTTAGCCGGAGCTGCCTTTTGGGTCTTTTTGCTAGCAACCTTCTTCTTTGTTGCCATGGGGATTAGCTTTTTTTGTTAACTAATACATTGAATTTAAGGTCATTCACCTCTATTTCGGTACCATCTTGTAATTGCGGCACTATTTCCAAGCTATCTGCCAAAATTTCCGTGCAAATATAGTCATTATAGTGAATAATCGCCGACTTCAGCGTATCTGATGCTGCCACTTTTACCATAATCCGGTCCGTTAATTCAAAGCCGCTATCCTTCCGGATCTTTTGTATGCGGTTCACCAGCTCCCGGGCATTCCCTTCATCCTGCAACTGTGGTGTAATGGTAATATCAAGGGCAACAGTTAATGCGCCTTTGTTAGCTACGGTCCACCCGGGTATGTCTTCGGAAATGATCTCCACATCGGACAGTTGTAACTGTAGTTGTTCACTGTCTATCAGCAGGTTGTAAACCCCATCGCGCTCTAATACTGTTATATCTGCATCTGTGAAAGCGGCAATAGCAGCTGCTACGGCTTTCATTTTTGCTCCCATCTTGCTACCCAGCGCCTTGTAGTTGGGCTTAATCTTTTTCTTGATGAAGCCCTCCGTTTCCGTAAGATAGTCAATACCTTTTACATTCACCTCACTTTTTATCAGGTGTTCGATCTTCTGAACCTGTACCTGCATGTGAGGGTTTAGCACCGGTATTAATATCTTTTGAAGAGGTTGCCGTACCCTAATGTTCACCTTCTTACGCAAGGATAATACCAGAGATGATATATCCTGCGCTAACTGCATCCTTTCTTCCAGCTCATTGTCTATTGCCTCTGCTACCGTTACCGGAAAATCGGTATGGTGTACGGAAGCAGCCGTAGAACGCTGCCCTACCTTGTTCAGGTTGCCAAATAACCACTCTGCAAAGAACGGTGATACCGGCGCCATTAGCTGCGCCACCTTTTCCAGGCATTCATATAAGGTTTGGTAGGCCGATATTTTATCATGCTCATACTCCCCTTTCCAGAAACGGCGGCGGCACAAACGTACGTACCAGTTGCTTAAATGCTCATCTACAAACTCCTGTATTACACGGCCTGCCTGGGTGGGTTCATAATCATCCAGGTAGGTAGTAACCTCTTTTACCAGGGTGTTCAGAACTGAAATGATCCAGCGGTCTATTTCCGGCCGCTGCTGCAGCGGAATATAAGCTTCCCTGAATGAGAAATTATCCAGGTTGGCGTACATCGCAAAGAAGTTATAGGTATTGTACAGGGTGGAGAACAGCTTACGCTGTACTTCCTTTATACCGTCTGTATCAAACTTCATGCTATCCCAGGGGCTGGCATTGGTTACCAGGTACCAGCGGGTAGCATCTGCGCCCAGCTCTTCTATCGTTTTAAACGGATCTATTATATTACCCAGGCGCTTACTCATTTTTACACCGTTCTTATCCAGCACTAATCCATTGGATACTACGGTTTTATACGCTACGCTATCAAACAGCAGGGCGCCTAATACGTGCAGGGTATAGAACCAGCCACGGGTTTGATCCACCCCTTCGCAGATAAAATCGGCCGGGAAGTTCTGCTCAAAAACATCCTTATTCTCAAAGGGGAAATGCCATTGGGCATAGGGCATAGCGCCACTGTCAAACCAAACATCCACCAGGTCCGGCTCACGGCGCATGGGTTTACCATCGGCGCTTACCAGGATAATATCATCCACATACGGTTTATGCAGGTCCAGAATGCCCTGGTGCAGGTAATGTTTATTTACATCGCCGCCCAGCACTTCACTGGCCTTTCTTATTTCGGCGTTCAGCTCTTCTATGCTGCCAATACATTTTTCCTCACTGCCATCTTCTGTACGCCATATCGGCAGCGGGGTACCCCAAAAGCGGCTGCGGCTCAGGTTCCAGTCCACCATATTCTCCAGCCAGTTACCAAAACGGCCGGTGCCGGTAAAGGCCGGTTTCCAGTTAATAGTGGTATTCAGCTCTACCATCCGGTCTTTCAGGGCCGTGGTTTTAATGAACCAGGCATCCAGCGGGTAATATAGTACCGGTTTATCCGTACGCCAGCAATGGGGGTAGCTGTGCTCGTATTTTTCTACTTTAAATGCGCGGTTTTCTTTTTTAAGTTTTACAGCGATGTCAACATCTACATCCTTATACTGTGGATCGTCTTTGTAATTTTTCACATATCGTCCAGCGAACTCACCCACAGTGTCCAAAAATTTCCCCTGCTTGTCTACAAGTGTAAGGATACCGATGCCGTACTTTTTACCTACGCGGTTATCATCTGCACCAAAAGCCGGGGCGGTATGCACTATACCGGTACCATCTTCTGTAGTTACAAAGTCGCCTATCAGGATCCGGAAGGGATCGCCCTCTTCCGGCTGTACGTATGGCAACAGCTGCTCATAGCGGATATTTTCCAGCTGGCTGCCGCGGAAAACGGACAGGACCTGCCAGGGAATTATTTTATCTCCTTCTTTATAATTTGCAAAATCACCGTCTTCCCCTTCTTTTTTAAAGTGACGGTCTACCAGGTCTTTGGCCAGTATTACGCATACCGGTAAGTGGGTGTAGGGGTTGAAAGTGCGCACCAGCGCATATTCTATATTAGCGCCTACTGTAAGTCCCAGGTTAGATGGCAGGGTCCAGGGGGTGGTGGTCCAGGCCAGGAAAAATACCTGATCGGTACCGGCTGCTTCAAACAGGAAGCGGGAACGGTCGCCTTCCACTGCCTTAAACATGGCTACTACGGTGGTATCCTTTACATCTTTATAACAGCCGGGCTGGTTCAGCTCAGCAGAACTTAAGCCACTGCCGGCAGCGGGTGAGTAAGGTTGTATGCTTACGCTTTTATACAGGTATCCCTTTTTATACAGCTGCTGCAAACACCACCACAGGCTTTCAATATAGTTATTCTCAAACGTTACATAGGGATGCTTCAGATCAACCCAGTAGCCCATTTTCTGGGTCAGCTCGTCCCATTTATCTTTATATTTTAATACCTCCCGGCGGCAGGTATCATTATATTCTTCTATGGATATTTTTTTGCCGATGTCTTCTTTTGTAATGCCCAGGCTCTTTTCCACGCCCAGCTCCACCGGCAGGCCATGTGTATCCCAGCCGCCTTTGCGTTTTACCTGGAAACCTTTCATGGTTTTATAGCGGCATACCAGGTCTTTTAATGTACGGGAAATTACGTGGTGTATACCAGGCATACCATAGGCGCTGGACGGGCCTTCATAAAATACAAAAGGTGTAGCGCCTTCCCTTAATGTTACGCTTTGCTCAAATGCTTGCTGTGCCTCCCATTGCTGCAGTACTTCCTTTCCTATCTGCGGTAAGTTCAACTGGTTATATTCCTGATATTGACTGGCCATAAAACAATTTCCGCCTTTTGGCGTTAATAAGACAAATCTTTAATTAAAATTGTGCAAAGTTACGAAATACGGCGGCACCAAATCGGAAAAAGCGTTAAAAAGAGTGGACCAGTATATGTTTTTTTAATTTTTTTCTTACTTTTACATTCGGAATCCATAGTTTTGCTTTTTTGGCACTGTTTTAGTTCAAGAGCCTGGAAGAAAATTTAAGTTCAAAACCTTAACCCAACGGACAAAACCATATCGTTTATATGAAAAAGTTGATGTTATTTTTTTGCGCTGCATTGTTCACTTCCGGCATAACTTTTGCACAACACAAATCGGTTAAAAAGGTGAAGCATACTACTGCTAAAGTGGTTATGGCTCCCGATCCTGTAAAAGGTGCTTTTGAACAAAATTTTGCAGGCATCACCGATGCAAAATGGAGCAAAGGCGGTTCAGGTAACTGGACAGCAAACTTCTCCAAAGAAGATGTAAAAACAGCCGCAGAATATTCGGCAGATGGCAACTGGATAGCCACCCGCAGTGAGTATAAGGCTGAGCAGCTACCGGAAACAGTAGCCAGCACATTGAAAACAAAATATCCAACAGCCACCGTAAAAGACGGCTGGAAAATAGAAAGAGCAGATGTAGCTGCTTACTACAAAGTGAATATTCAGGATAATGGTACAGAAAAGTCGGTTTTGATCAATGAAGCTGGTACCATTACAGAATAACTACACACAAATAAGTATTTCATAGGTATAGGGATAAATAGGACAGACCCTGCTCTTTTGGGCGGGGTTTTCTTTTTGTAGAAAACTGAGGAAGATTACTCACAGTTGTTGTTATAATTACTACTGCAAATACCACACTTTTTTACGTTGCTTAAAACCTGGTGAGCAACTTTATTCAAATTTATTATAGCGTTGCCTAAGGCAGTTGAAATACCGGCTTTCTCCGGCCCGCAGTGCTGTTTTCAAATACTGTCTCCTGCTTTATATTAACGACCACATCAGTATTACATTTCTGATTTCAGACTGCCATATTGGCTACTGATCAGATCCGGTATTTATACAAAAAGCCACCGCTGTATTGTAGTGCACCCAAAAGTTTGGACGGCTTTTAAAGATTTAGGCGGCTTGAGTTCGATATTTTACCGGACTCAAGCCG
>NZ_JAGXJN010000079.1 GCF_019091455.1 Chitinophaga sp. GbtcB8 | reverse complement strand
CTGTCTGCTATTCACGAACAGTCTCCTGACATTAACCAGGGCGTAGACCGTAAGAATCCTGAAGAGCAGGGCGCCGGCGACCAGGGTATGATGTTTGGTTATGCCAGCCGCGAAACAGATAACTATATGCCCCTGGCCCTTGACCTGGCGCATAAGCTGCTGCTGGAGCTGGCTGCTGTACGCCGCGAGAATAAAGAGATCAAATACCTGCGCCCCGATGCCAAATCACAGGTAACTATTGAATATTCCGATGATAACAAACCGGTGCGTATAGACACCATCGTTATATCTACCCAGCACGATGATTTTGATAAGGACGAGCAGATGCTGGCCAAGATCAAGGAAGATATGATCAAAATTGTAGTGCCCCGCGTAAAAGCCAGGCTGAAACCGGAGCTGCAAACACTGTTCAACGACAAGATCACTTACCACATTAACCCTACCGGCAAGTTTGTAATAGGCGGCCCGCATGGTGATACCGGCTTAACCGGCCGCAAGATCATTGTGGATACCTATGGCGGTAAAGGTGCACACGGTGGTGGCGCTTTCTCCGGTAAAGATCCTTCCAAGGTAGACCGTTCTGCCGCATATGCCACCCGCCACATAGCCAAGAACCTGGTAGCTGCCGGTTTGTGCGATGAGGTGCTGGTACAGGTATCTTACGCTATTGGCGTTGCTAAACCCTGCGGTTTGTACATCAATACTTATGGTACTGCAAAAGTGACGCTGAATGATGGTGATATTGCCCGCAAGGTAGAAGAGATCTTTGACCTGCGTCCTTACTCTATTGAGCAAAGGTTAAAGCTGCGTAACCCTATCTACAGTGAAACTGCTGCTTATGGCCACATGGGCCGCGATAGCCAGGTAGTGACCAAGGTGTTTAATAAAGGCAAACAAACAGAGAAGAAAGTGGAAGTGGAGCTGTTCACCTGGGAGAAGCTGGATTATGTGGATAAGGTGAAACAGGCCTTCGGCTTATAATTAATAATTAAGATTAGTTCTTCAATAGAAAAAGTCCTGCATGTTACATGCAGGACTTTTCGTTTATAGGTGATAGTTGCAATGATCACATTTTCGTGATCTAACTACCACCACGATTATTAATTCTTAAGTGAGCGCAGCGTTGCCAGCGCTTCACTCACATGCTTCTCCGCATCCCGCATGGAGTTAAACTGGTGCACCACCACGCCGTTCTTATCCACCACATACGTTACCCGCCCGGGGAATACAAAGGTTTTAGGCACGCCAAATAATTTCCGTACATCATTGGCAGTATCGCTTAATAAGGTAAAAGGCAGCTGATGGTGCTGTGCAAATGCCTTGTGGGATTGCACCCCATCGTTGCTGATCCCAATTACCTTAGCGCCGTACTGTTTAAACTGTTCAAACGCATCCCGGAAAGAGCAGGCTTCCTTGGTACAGATGCTGGTTTCATCTTTCGGATAAAAGTAAATGACTAACGGCTGCTTGCCTAAGACCGTTGAAAGGTCAAATACATTTCCATCCTGGTCTTTTAACCGGAACACCGGCACCTTAGAGCCTACCTTTACCTGGGAGTGCGTAGAACAGCTGCCTAACAGCAGGATACCTGCCAGCAGCAGGCTGCTAAATATGAATTTTCTGAGTTGCATAAGCCTTGTATTTAAACTGTACGGCCGGTGAGGGCAGCACAACAGGTACAGGCAGCAAGTTAAAACAGAAAGTTGATACCGAACTGCAGATCGTTAAAACTATGATTGGGCGTAATACCAAAGGAATGGGAATAGGCGTCTGCATGTCCACGATTCCTGTAACTGTAGCTCACTAAAGAAGCAAAAGATGCCTGTAGCGAGATGTTGCTTTTAAGCCGGAACATTAACCCGGGATTATAAAAAGCTTCCAGTCCCCAGGTATTGCTATTTATTTGCTCACCGGTTCCATAGTTGCTTTGCGATTTGGAATAGTCGCCGCCAATGCCCAGGTCATTAAAAACAGAAAAACGGCTTTGCCAGAGGGGGATATCAAACCGGATAAAAGGCCGGAAGCCGTAGCTGTTTTGTTTATACGTAGTGATATTAAGGTCCGGGTAGTCCGTTGCATAATGATTGTAGCCAACGGATGCGCCAATACCTATATTTTTCTTTAAGTAATGAATATAGGTGGCGTTAATAGCAAAGGTTTTACCGTCATAATTGCCACCGTTAGGCTCTGTGCCACCGGCATTGGAGGTAAAAAAGGAGAGGTTACCCCCGATCAAATTTTTCTTAAACGGTTCCTGTTCCTGCGCCCGGGCCTGGGATTGAACAAACAACAGGAGGGTTACCATACAAACTAACGTTAAAGTTCGCTGCATACTAAATGGGTTTTGAGTGAATGAATATAGATTGTGAACAGGCAGCAATCTAATCAGTAAACACCTATTACATTGTTAAAGAATGTTATTTGTTTCCTTAGGGAATGTTAAAAAGTGTGAATGCGTTTTAATTATTATTTTTGGTCCTTAAACTTTACAAGCATTGAAAACCATACTGAATGGAACGCAGTTGGCCATTACTATAGACCGGCTTTGCCACCAGCTCATAGAAACGCATTTGCACTTTGAGCATACGGTGCTGATAGGCTTGCAGCCCCGGGGTATCTACCTGTCAGACAGGATCCACCATACCCTGCAAAAGCTGCTGCCAGGTACGCCCATCCCTTATGGTAAGCTGGATATTACCTTTTACCGCGATGACTTTAACAAAGGCGCCGCTTTGCATGTACCCAGTGAAACGGATATTAATTTTTCCATTGAGAATAAGCGGGTAGTGCTCATAGATGATGTGCTGTATACCGGCCGCACCATCCGCTCTGCATTGGATGCGATGCTGGATTTTGGCCGCCCGGCTACAGTGGAGCTGCTGGTACTGATAGACCGCCGCTTTACCCGTCAGCTGCCCATTCAGCCAGACTATACCGGCCGTACCATTGATGCCATTATCAGTGAAAAAGTACGGGTGCTCTGGCAGGAGCGCGACGGTAAAGATGAAGTGATCATACTGGAATAGTAAAAATTCGGTAGCCGGATTTTAATTTTCACCTGTATATTTGCACCTTAGAATGTCACTCTCCGTAAAACATCTACTCGGCATACGCGATCTGGAACGTCAGGATATAGAGCTTGTTTTTCAAACAGCTGATCAGTTTAAAGAGGTGTTACAACGCCCGATTAAGAAGGTTCCAACCTTGCGTGATACTACTATTGTGAATGTATTTTTTGAGAACTCCACGCGTACCCGCATCTCTTTTGAGCTGGCGGAAAAGCGGTTGGGAGCGGATGTGGTCAACTTCTCCGCTTCCGGTTCTTCAGTCTCTAAAGGCGAAACGCTGATAGATACCGTCAACAACATCCTGTCTATGAAGGTAGACATGGTGGTGATGCGGCACTCAGCCAGCGGCGCGCCGCACTTCCTGTCCAAACACATACAGGCGCCCATTGTAAATGCAGGCGATGGGATTAACGAACATCCCACGCAGGCTTTGCTGGATGCATTCTCCATCCGTGAAAAGCTGGGCAGCGTTACCGGTAAAAAGGTAGCCATCTGTGGCGATATCATGCACTCCCGCGTAGCCTTATCCAACATTTACTGCCTTAAAAAGCTGGGTGCAGAAGTAACGGTGGTAGGCCCGCCTACACTGATACCCAAGCACCTTGAAAAAGCTTTAGGCGTAAACGTTACCTATAACATCCGTGAAGCGCTGGCCTGGGCCGATGTGGCCAATGTGCTGCGCATTCAGCTGGAAAGGCAGAACACCCCGCTGTTCTCCTCCCTGCGGGAATACTCCCTGGCATACGGTGTAAACCGCCGCCTGCTGGACAGCCTGCAGAAAGACATTGTGATCATGCACCCGGGGCCTATTAACCGCGGGGTAGAGCTCAGCTCCGATGTGGCAGATTCCGGCCAGTCCATCATCCTCAACCAGGTTGAGAACGGCGTGGCCATACGGATGGCCGTGTTATATCTGCTGGCTGGTGGCAAAAAAATGAATACTGAATAAAACGGCATGCGCACAGTACTCCTCCTCATCGTTTCCAACACCTTTATGACCTTTGCCTGGGACGGGCATTTCAAACACCAGGATATGGTGTTGTGGAAGGTGATCCTCA
>NZ_JAGXJN010000078.1 GCF_019091455.1 Chitinophaga sp. GbtcB8 | reverse complement strand
ATACGGATAGTAAGGTCATGAACATGGTTACGCCTTCCTGGCGGGAAAGCTGCTCCAGCGATGACTGTAAAGCAGCCGGCAATACATATTGCATGGTGCCGCCCCGTCCACTATGACGGGCCGGACGTACATGATCTGCAGGAAGCTCAAGTGGCTGGGAATTATTCAAACGGTTTTGCCAGTAAGCCAGCTGCATATCAAGATGAGGGCCTGACAGATTCCGGTGCTGCCATATCGCATAATCAGCATATTGAGCCGGCAATGCCGGCAAGGAAGGGCTTATGCCGGTGATGGCTTGCTGATAAAAAGATATAAATTCCTTCACAAGGATAGGCAGTGACCAGCCATCAGATGCGATGTGATGTAACACGATCACCAGCAGATGATCTTCAGCCGTAACCTTAAAGAGATGAGCCCTCAGCATATGATCACATCCAAGATCAAAAGGCAGAGCCACCACCTCCCGGATCTGATCCCTAATATCCGACAACGGCATTGCTTCCTTATGATACACCAGCTCCCATTGATCTTCCGGCAACACCTGCTGCCAAACCTGATCATGCTCACTTTTTAACACACTACGTAATACCTCATGACGGTTGATCACCTGTTGCAGGCCATAACGCAAGGCATCTACATTCACCGCTCCGATTAACCTGAACACGCCCGGAATATGATACTCCTGGCTGCCCTGCAGCTGGTCTATGAACCAAAGCCGTTCCTGTGAAAAGGATAAAGGAATACGCTCAGGACGTGCGCCTGCAATAATACCGGGCTGTAATACCTCATCTGCATTCATATGCAGCTGCCCGGCTAAGCTGCGGACCGTGGGATAAGTGAAGATATCCCGGATGGCAATCACCCGGTCAAGATCATGGCGGATCCTGGATACCACCCGTGTTGCCAGCAGAGAATGACCTCCCAGCTCAAAGAAGTTATCGGTGACGCCTATACGCTCTTTTTTCAGCAATTGCTGCCATATATCCACCAGCCGGTATTCCATGCTGCTTTGAGGTGCTTCGTAACTGTTTCCGGCAACGGTGCTATCCTGTGCAGCCAAGCTCCGGCGGTCTATTTTGCCATTGGGTGTCAGTGGCAGCTCATCCAGCTCAGTCAGCGTGGAAGGAACCATATAATCCGGCAGCCTGGACATTAAATAGGTGAGTAGCGCAGGCTTGTTAAAAGGCCCTTCACAAACTACATAGGCTGCGAGATACCGGTTACTTTCCTCACCTTGCATAACCACTACAGCCTGCCGCACATTTTCTGCTTTTTCCAGCACCTGCTCAATTTCCCCTGGTTCAATACGGAAACCACGCAGCTTCACCTGGTTGTCTTTGCGGCCCAGGTACACCAGGTTACCATCTTCCTGCCAGCGGGCAAGATCGCCTGTTCTAAAAAGCATCGCGCCCGGCTCGTCACTGAAAGGATGCGGAATAAATTTTTCATTGTTCAGTTCCGGACGATTGAAATATCCGGGTGATACCAGTGAGCCTCCTACCAACAGCTCTCCCGGTATGCCTACCGGGCATAGGTTTCCTGCGTTATCAACAATATAAATGCCGGCATTGTCAATGGGCTTTCCAATAGGAATGCTTTGCCTTTTTAAAGCCGGCATTTCACTTTTAAGTCTTGAGAACTTAAAATCAAAAGGAGAGAAATTCTTCTTTGCAATGATCTCATCCGCTATCGTTACCTGCTCTTCCAGTAAGTCATTGAACATTTCAATGCTGGTATAGGGATTCATGACCACGATCCTCATTACAACCACCCTGTTGTCCGGATAACCTTTCATAGGCAGCTCCGTAAACGACACAAAAGACCGGCCTCTCAGGAATTGTAACTTCTGCAAACGCCTGTTGAGCGCATTGATCAATGTCATATCCTCTATGGAAAGCATCCTGTCCCTGGCCTTTTCCCGCAGGGAAGACGGTATATAGCGGTAAATAATGATGTTCAGCGTAGGTTCTTCAAATAGCTCAAAATGCTCATTGGCCTTTATCTGTGCTGCGAATAATCTTGTTTTCTCATAATTGGATTCAATCAACCCTCCCAGCTTTTCCTCTCCCAGTATTTTCAATACGCCATGGAATAATAATGATACAAATGACCTGGAACCTTCTATGGTGTATTTTCCCAGGTCATAACTACCTTTCCTGGCCTGGTAGAAGGTCATGTTCTGCGAAATAACCGCCAGCTCAGGCGATTTGAATATACACATGCTGGCACCCTGGGGCAAGAACATCTGCTTATGTCCGCATATCGTTACAGAATCTGCATATTCAATACCTTTCAGTTTCCTGGCTAATTTCTGGGAAAAAATATACGAGCCTCCGAATGCGCCATCCACATGATAGTGAATGCCAAACTGCTGCGCTATTGAACCCAGGTGCGTCAATGGATCTACCCGGCCTGTTTCCGTGGTACCTGCTACTCCTATTATGGCAAGCACCAGCACATTTTCTTTGCGCAAAGCATTTATCTTCCTGGTTAGCTCCTCCCGGCTTGCTTCTATATTGTTTGTATCAAAGTCAAATGTTATACAGTTGGATCTGCCCAATCCCAGTACTCTCAACGCTTTGCCTATAGAATAGTGCATTAATTCAGAACCGATCACTACCACGCTGTTGTAACCATAATGCTGCAAGCTGCTCAGTAATCCTTCCTCTGTAATACCTTTAAAATCGCCATCAGGCGGGAAAGCCTTATTCAGGGCATAACTTAAAGCCGTAATGTTTGAGAGGGTGCCTCCATTTGCAATAATTCCCAGGCAGGATCTTTCATTCTGTACATGTTTTTCATAAAAAGTATCCTTTAGTCTGAAGATCTGTTTATGAATAATACCCAAAACCTGCCTTTCAATAAAACTGGCAGCAAAAGATGTTTCAATTTTTACCAGGTTCTGATTTAATACGATCATCAATGCCGACAGCTCTTTAATAAACTCCGGCACCATCCCTGTCATATGTCCTATATAATTAGGGTTGTTAACGTTAACAACATGAGGCAGCAGGTTATTTTTGATAAAGCTGATGTATTCTTCAGGCTTAACCGTTTTTGAGATCGATACATCAAAATACTCTTCCGGCAATAACCATTCTTCCTGAATACGGGTAATTTCCGGCCGGGTGGTGAAATCGTTGATCAGCCCCTGTACGCCTCCTTTCAGGGATATTTCAAAAACAGATTCACCGATACCTTTCGTTTCTTTCAGCAGGGGGAGGGAAGTATCATAACAGGTTACATC
Source organism: Chitinophaga sp. GbtcB8 (assembly GCF_019091455.1). Lineage (GTDB taxonomy): Bacteria > Bacteroidota > Bacteroidia > Chitinophagales > Chitinophagaceae > Chitinophaga. Next base: position 1,253 of record NZ_JAGXJN010000078.1, on the reverse strand, counting down.
TGCGGTTACTTCTGTAGAGCCGTAAATATTAAGCAGCTTATGGTTTTCCGGAGAGAAGTGCATGTAAAATTCTTCTACCAGGTCGCTTGCCAGCTCCTCTCCGCTGCTGGTCCAGTATTTTAAAGCAGAGAGATCCAGCTCACCGGCTTCCACCCGGTTCAGGATATAACGCAATAACGACGGAACCAGTACCAGCCGGGTGATCCGGTGGGCAGACAGCTGCTGTAAAAAGCCGTCTATATCCAGTACGTCATCATTATTGAATAATACAGCCGGCACCCCTTTGAGCAAGGGGCCAAATAACTCCCACATATGATCTGCAAATCCCAGTGAAGTTTTCAGTGCAAACCGTTCTCCGGGCTCAAACGGGTATTTTGTCCACATCCACTGTAAACGGTTCTGCATAGCGCTGTCCAGCACTTTTACTCCTTTAGGCGTGCCTGATGAACCGGAAGTATAAATAACACTGATCAGGGAAGATCCGGACGGTATCCTTTCAGGATCCACAGCAGGGTACTGCAGATATTGATTAATATAAATAAGACGGGTGGGCAGGTCTTTTATATCAGGCAGATGATCATGCGCATTTACCAGCGCTACCGGGCCTGAAATATCTTCAAAGATCAGGCGGATCCTTTCGGCGGGATACTGTGTATCAACAGGCACGTATGCTGCGCCTGATTTTAATATGGACAGAATAGCCACGATCATTTCCGGGCTGCGTTCCACGCACACAGGCACCAGGGAACCTTCCCCTATTCCTTCACTTTGCAGGTAATGAGCCAGGCGGTTAGCCCATGCATTCAATGTACTATAGCTAAACGATTCATCGCGCCATATAATCGCTGTTTGTTCAGGTGTGCGTGCCGCCTGTTCTTCAAACAGATCAATCACGCGCTTAGCCGATGACCAGGCGGTTTTTGTATCATTAAAGCCCTGCAGCAGCAGCTGTTTCTCTGCTACTCCAAGCATTTCCAGCTTTTGAATTGCTGATGCAGGGTTGCTTACTACTGCCTGCAATAATTGTTCGTAGTGTGATAGCATCCGGCTGACCGTTCCCGCTTCAAACAGATCGGTGCTGTAAGTAATATCTACATTAAGCCCTTCTGAAGAGCTGGTGAGCGCAACAACCATATCGAACTTTGTACTGCTGCTTTCAACAGGTTCCGCATGCAACGATAATCCTTCGCCTAGCATATGTTCCGTTATACCTGCAGATTCATTGTTCTGCAACATAAACATCACCTGGAACA
>NZ_JAGXJN010000077.1 GCF_019091455.1 Chitinophaga sp. GbtcB8 | reverse complement strand
TCTATACTTCAGGTTCTACCGGTAATCCCAAAGGCGTGATGGTGGAACATGGCAGTGTAGTGAACTATATCAGTTTTCAAAGCCGTTATTTAGGGATCACAACGGAGGATAATGTTATTCAGCTATCGGGATTAGCTTTTGATGCATCAGTGGAGCAGATCTTTGTGGCATTGCTGAGCGGAGCCTGTTTAACGATGATCAATAAGGAGCTGCTGTTGTCTGCTGAGCTGCTGGAAGCCTTTATCGATGAGCAGCAGATCACTTATATACATACCGTTCCTTCCCTGTTAAAATTAATTACTGTCAAAAAGTATCCATACCTGAAACGGGTAGTTTGCGGTGGTGAAGCCTGTGAAAAACACCTGGCAGACAGCTGGGCAGCTTATCACGACTTTTATCACGCATACGGTCCTACAGAAACAACTGTTGCGCCGGTTATATATGCGTACACCCGGAGCACCCGTATCCAGAAACACCTGCCTATTGGCCGTCCTGTAGCTAACATGAGGGTATATGTGTTGGATGAAAGCCAGCAGTTACTGCCAATAGGCATAAGCGGAGAGCTGTATATAGGGGGTGTGGGCGTTAGCCGCGGTTACCTTGGTAAGGAAGCGCTGACGGCAGAACGTTTTATAGCAGAACCCTTTGTGGAAGGCGGCCGTCTTTACCGTACCGGCGACTGGTGTAAATGGCAGGCAGACGGTAACCTTGTTTATACCGGCCGGCGTGATAACCAGGTAAAGCTGCGTGGACAGCGCATAGAGTTGGAAGAGATCGAGCGTGTGCTGGAGCAGGCACCGGGTGTAGGCCAGGCAGTGGTGCTGGTAAAAGGAGAAGAGCTTAATCGTTATCTGTCAGCATATATAGTAAGCGAAGGTGATTTTGACAAACATGCAGTGCAGGCTTACCTGCGCACCCAGCTACCGGATTATATGGTGCCGGCAGTATTAACAGCATTAGAACAGCTACCACTAACGCCTAATGGTAAAACAGACCGCAAAACCCTTGCGCTCATAGATACTTCGCCTGTAAGCAGCCACTATAAACCACCCGGAAGCGATACAGAGCAGCAGCTGGCAGAAATATGGCAACGATTGCTGAAGACAGAAAGGATCAGTATCACCAGTAACTTTTTTGAATCAGGAGGCCACTCATTAATGGGAATGAAAGTGCTCGCAGATATAAATAAGGTATTTCACACAGAACTATCTATTAAAGTGCTGTTTCAATTCCCTACCATAGAAAAGCTGGCTGAATATATAGATACCATCTGCATAGATACAGATGTTGCAGACCAGACAAATTTTGAAGTTTTTGAATTATAACCCGGAATCAAACATCTCATGGATACGAACATTGCAGGAACTAACCTCAATAAAGGACTTAAAATAATGAAGGCCGCAAGAGCCGAAGGCATTACCTTCTTTCTGGAAAAAGGAAAAGTTAAAATGAAGGTGCCGGAGGGGAAGAAGATAGCGGATAACCTGCTTAACGACATCAGGAAGCATAAAGAGGAAATAGCGCAGTTGCTTCAGCATGATCTGAGCAATGCCGGCAATACAAAGAGAAAGATCAATATTGCTGATCGCAATAACACCCGGCATTTTCCGCTTGCCTTTAGCCAGGAGCGCCTGTGGTTCCTGGATCAGCTGCAGGGCAGCCAGGATTATCATATACCGGTTATCCTTCGTTTAAAGGGCAATTTACTGGCAGAGGGCGTGCAATATGCTTTACAACAGGTGATCAACCGGCATGAAGTATTACGCAGCATAATAGGAAATGAAAATGGTATTCCTTACCAGGTTGTTATGCCTGCCGATAGCTTGAAGCTGGATTATAATGAGGTAGCAATAACTGCTGAAGAAGCAGAAAATATCATTGCTCAAGTCATTGCCCGCCCCTTTGACCTGGCCCATGACCATATGTTGCGCGCGCAGCTGCTGCGCCTGGGGGAAGATGAATTCATGCTGGTAGTTATACTGCATCATATTGCAGCCGACGCCTGGTCCATGAATATACTGGTGGAAGAATTTGCCGCATTGTATAAAAGTTATACGGAAAAACAAACGGTATCATTGCCCGTTCCGGAACTGCAGTATATTGATTATGCCGTATGGCAGCGCCGCTATGAACAGGAAGGGGCGCTGGAAGAACAGCTGGCATACTGGAAGAATAAGCTGGAAGACGCTGTTACACTGGAGCTTCCCATAGATCATCCCCGCAAACCGGTACAGGGTATTAGCGGAAATGTGCAGCATTTTACACTCAGTAAAGAGTTAAACACCGCATTGACTGAGCTGTCAAAACAACAGCAGGTAACCCTGTTCATGACATTGGTATCCGTTCTCAAGATATTATTATACCGTTACAGCGGGCAAACCGATATCAGTATTGGCACGCCCGTAGGTAACCGCAGGTTGCATGAGCTGAGCGGAATGATCGGTTTTTTTGCAAACACACTGGTATTACGTAGCGGGCTGGATGATAAGATGCGTTACGATACTTTTTTAAATGAGGTAAAACAAACGATACTGGATGCTTATGATAACCAGGAGGTGCCTTTTGAAAAGGTGGTGGAAGCAGTGGTAAAAGAACGTGATCTGAGCCGCAATCCTTTGTTCCAGGTAATGTTGCTGCTGCAGAATGATACGGTTACGTTAGCGGAGAGCTTCCTGGGTGATCGGCTTGTTGCACATACTGTTTCAAGCCCATTGGTTACCACTAAGTTTGATCTTTCCTTTTCCTTACGGGAGTCAATGGAGGGTCTTCAATTAAGTGTTACTTATAGCACTGATCTTTTTACACCAGCCACCATTCAGCGGCTGTGTACACACTATGAGCAGCTGTTAAGCTCCGTAGTAAATGATCCCACAGCAACCATCGGATCATTACAGCTATTAAGCACCGAAGAAGAAGAGCTGCTTTTAAACATTTTTAATGCTACAGATACGGTTTACCCCGCAGATCAAACAGTAGCAGACCTGTTTGCACTGCAAGTGGCCCGTACGCCAGATAATACAGCCGTTACTTTTGAATCGCAATCGCTGAGTTACCGGGAGCTGGATGCAGCCTCTAACCAGGTAGCTAATTACCTGCGCAGTCAGGGCATAGGCCCGGGTTCGCTGGTGCCGGTCTGTCTGGACCGCAGCCTGGAAATGATCATCGGCTTGTTGGGGATCTTAAAATCAGGCGGGGCTTATGTACCTATAGATCCGGAATATCCATTGGAACGCATTCGTTATATACTATCTGATATTGGTGCAGCACTGCTGCTGGTAAATAAGGATAGCCAGGCAGGTTTATCATCATTGCGTGATGTTACTTTAGTATCACTGGACAGCGGATTAATACAGGAACACTCAACAGATAGTCCCAATAGCAGACCTGGTGTGCAGGACCTGTGTTATGTGATCTATACATCAGGCACTACGGGCCGTCCCAAAGGTGTGATGGTAGGCCACCATGGATTAACCAACCGTTTGTGCTGGGGACAGCAGCGTTACGGGCTGGACGTATCTGATACCGTATTACAGAAGACCACCTTCTGTTTTGATGTATCGGTATGGGAACTGTTTTGGCCGCTGATCAGTGGCGCCCGGTTATTGTTTGCCCGTGTGGGAGGCCATAAGGATCCCGCTTACCTGAAGCAGCTGATCGCCAGCGAAGGAGTTACCGTTTTACACTTTGTCCCCTCTATGCTGGAAGTATTTTTACAGGAGCTGGGAGCAGGTGATTGTGCAGGCGTACGGCATGTGTTCTGTAGCGGGGAGGCACTGGGAGCCACACAGGTGCGGGCCTTACACCGGCAGCTGCCGGCAGCAAAGCTGCATAACTTATATGGGCCAACAGAAGCTACCATTGAGGTAAGCTACTGGGATGCTGAAGGAGAGGATGTTGGGGTAGTACCGATAGGCCGTCCGGTGGCTAATACACAATTATATGTATTGGATGCTGCACAACGATTAGTTCCCTTAGGCGGTATAGGGGAGTTATATATAGGTGGTGTACAGGTAGCAGGAGGTTACCTGCATCAGCCGGAGTTAAGCGTTTCTCACTTTATAGCAGACCGTTTCCGTGGAGCAGGCCGTTTATACCGTACCGGTGACCTGGTACGCTGGCAGGCAGATGGACAGCTGTTATACCTGGGGCGCAAGGACAGCCAGGTGAAGCTGCGTGGTTATAGGATAGAGCTGGGAGAGGTGGAACGGGTGCTGGAACAGGCGCGTGGTATCCGTCAGGCAGTAGTGCTGCTGCGGGGTTCATCGGCAGAAGGTTACCTGGCCGCCTATGTGGTGGTGGATGAGCAGTATGAAAGAGCGTTAGTAGAAAGTTATATCAGATCAAGGGTACCATCCTACATGGTGCCTGCAGCCATTGTAAGCATGGATCAGCTGCCACTGACAGGCAGTGGGAAGGTTGACCGCAGGCGTTTGGCAGCACTGGACAGTACTGTTATCACAGGCAGTTACGAAGCTCCGGAAAGCAGCATGGAATCTGCACTGGTGGCTATCTGGCAGGAGCTACTAAAGAAAGACCGTATAGGCGTTACAGATAATTTCTTTGAGCTGGGAGGTCATTCCCTGCTGGCCACACGGGTGGTATCCAGGATCCGCCGTGATCTTGGCAGGGAGATCTCCATCCGGGATCTGTTCACTCATCCCACGGTCCGCAGTTTGGCCATGCGGCTGCATACGAATGAAGATGAAGTATTACAGCCGGGTATTATTGCAGGCGCGCGTCCGGAACGTATCCCTTTATCTTTTTCACAGGAGCGGCTTTGGTTTATAAACCAGCTGCAGGGCAGCCGGGAGTATCATATTCCGGGTGTGTTCAGGTTAAAAGGGGCGGTGGATGTGGATGCCTTGCGTTATGGCCTGCAGCAGGTGATCAACCGTCATGAGGTACTGCGCAGCGTGTTGAAAAGTGAGCATGACCAAACCTGGCAGGAGGTATTGCCGGAAGATCAATGGGAGCTGGTGTGTCATGAGGTTGCAACATCGGCCATCAGTGATCAGATCCGGGAGGTGGTTGCTCTGCCTTTTGATCTTGGATGTGATCACATGCTGAGAGCTCATCTCTTTAAGGTTACGGCTGAAGATCATCTGCTGGTGATCGTGTTACATCACATCGCATCAGATGGCTGGTCATTGCCTATCCTTGTGAAGGAATTTATATCCTTCTATCAGCAAGCTACCACAGGCGCAGATATTTCACTGCCTGTATTGCCGGTTCAATATGCTGATTATGCAATATGGCAGCACCGGAATCTGTCAGGCCCTCATCTTGACATGCAGCTGGCTTACTGGCAAAACCGTTTGAATAATTCCCAGCCGCTGGAGCTACCCACAGATCATGTACGTCCGGCCCGTCAGAGCGGCCGTGGCGCCACCATACAGTATGTATTGCGGGCTGCTTTACAGTCATCGCTGGAGCAGCTTTCCCGCCAGGAAGGCGTAACCATGTTCATGACCTTACTATCCGTATTCAAAGTGCTGTTGTACCGTTACAGCGGGCAGCATGATATTAGTATAGGCAGCCCCGTAGCCAACCGCCAGCGTGCGGAAGTAGAGGGGCTGATCGGATTTTTTGTAAATACGCTGGTGCTGCGCAGTGAGCTGAGGAGTGATATAAGCTACCGGGAATATTTGCAGGCCCTGCGCCGTATCACCCTGGAAGCATACGACCACCAGGATGCGCCCTTTGAGAAGGTGGTAGAGCGGGTGGTGCGGGATCGCGATCTGAGCCGTCATCCGCTGTTCCAGGTGATGTTCGTATTACAGAATAATGAATCAGTTGGCATCAGGCAGGAATTATTGGGAGAAGGGTTGTCTCTCTATCCAACTCCTGTGGAAATTAACAGAACAAGATTTGACCTTGCAGTAGCTGTAAAAGAAACCGCTGAAGGTCTTCACCTGAGCATTACTTACAGTACGGATCTCTATGAGGCAGCAACAATCAGCCGTTTGTGCGGCCATTATGAGGAGCTGTTAACTGCTGTGTTAAGATCTCCGGAAAGTCCCATAGGGCGCTTGAATATGCTGGGCGCTTCAGAACGGAAGCTGCTGTTAGATGCCTTTAATGATACAGGGATAACCTATGCAGCAGAAAAAACATTGGTAGATGTTTTTGAGGAACAGGCAGCCCGCATCCCTAACCAGGTAGCCATTGTATCCGGTGAGCGTATGCTCACTTACCGGCAGCTGGATGAACATGCTAACCGGCTGGCACATTACCTGCAAACAAAATATAGTGTAGGA
>NZ_JAGXJN010000076.1 GCF_019091455.1 Chitinophaga sp. GbtcB8 | reverse complement strand
GGGCGATCAGCTCTTTGCCGGTACCGGTTTCGCCCAATAACAGCACGGTGCTGTTGGAATCTGCTACCAGTGAGATCAGGCGGTATACTTTTTGCATTTCTTCGCCGCTGCCTACAATTTCTGAAAAATTATAAATGGTTTTGATCTGCTCTTTCAGGTAATCATTTTCTACTTCCAGCTGCTTTTTGTAGGCCAACAGCTTTTCAGCAGCCTGTATATTGGCAATGGCCAGAGAGATCTGTGTACAAATTCCCTGCAGCATCAGCTTACTCAGCCGGTTGGCCAGCAGCCAGATGGTGCCTATATTTTTATCTCCTGCCCGTAATGGCAGGGTATACATATTCCTTAACCCGGTGGTTTTCCAAAGTTTTGCGTATGCGGTACCGCTTTTAAATTCTTCTTCCACATTAAACATCAATCCCTCCTTGCTGGCCAGCACCTGCGCGGTATAGGTTTCTTCAATGGTGATCTTGTTGGCGGACATTTTATCAACATCCACTTTTGCCTTTTCAAACAACGATCTGTCATACATATATGCAGACAGGTGGAAGCCATCATCATCTATTACCCGGATCATGGCCAGCTTTGTATGCATTGTTTTATCCAGCACCCTGAAAACAGCGGCCTGCAGGTCCTGTTTTGTTCTTGCCTGTGTAATATCATTTCCGAAATCCAGCAGAAAAGCCTGCTCCTCCTGTCTTTTACTGATCTGCTCATTGGCCATTATATTGGCCAGGGCAATGGATATTTGCGAACAAATGCCCTGCAGCAGCGGAACATTGATCTCTTCAATATCCAGGAACAAAATGCCATGATTCGTTTCTGCGTTGCGCAACCGGATGCCTAAAAAGTTTTTGAATCCCATTGCCTTCCAGCTTTGCAGGTAAGGTGCGGCAATGCCGCGTTGTATTTCCCTGTCTACATTAAACAATAAAGGGATGGGGCTATTCAGCACACGGTTCTGGATCCCGTCGTTAATGGGATACCTGGCTTTTTCCAGGGCGCTCACTATTTTTTGATCATGCTGCCATGCCCCCAGGTCATAAACATAAGGGCTCATAGATGCATTATCATCATTGATCCTGCGAATAACATAACCGCTCTTCTGATTCAGCTTACTGATGGCTGCACGAACGGCACGGGCAAGTTCTTCTTTCGTTCTTACCGTTGCAATATCGCTGCTGAAATCAAGCAGGAACGACTTTTCTTTTTCCTTGTTAAGCAGCTCCTCATTTTTGATGATATTGGATACAGCGCCCGACAGCTGGGGCGCAATGTCTTTCATGACCTCTCTGAACTCGCTGCTAAAGCTGCCGGGTTTATCAGAATAAATATGAATAAAGCCCATGGGTTTTCCTTCTTTCATGAGCCGGGTCATGAGAATTTCCCTTACGCCTTTTTCATAATTAACGCGGAAAAAAGCGGGGCTTTCCGGCTGGTCCATTATATCTTCCAGTAAAAAAGAGATAGGACCATCTGCCTGTAATGCCGATTGTATGGCCGGTGCTTTCAATGAAAAACGGGAGTGCACCATTTCCTGGTATCTTGGATGCGAGCGGATAGGAGAAGATTCATTATCCAGCAGGAAAGGAACATATGTTTCGTCTTTGTAGTCGATCAGGGTAACAATCGTATGCGTAAGATAATACAACCCTTTGATCCGTTTTTTGAAAAGGATAAGCAGGTCGTTCTTATCCCGGACCTTGGTGATATCATCCCCCAGCTCTGATAGCAGCTTTCTTGTCCGTTCAAGGGTAACCCTGGAAGGAGCAGGCATTTCAGATACAGAAGGTTTAGCGCTTTTCATGAAAGCAAGTTATAAAATACAGTTGGGGAACGGAAATTTTAACAGGAGAAAACATTGTCCTTCACTGTGTTAATAGCTACCGGATCACCGTAACGGCTCCCCTGAACAGGAAGGTAGTACCGTCCCCGCATACTGTTTCTATCGCATATACGTAACTGCCAATGGGCGGTCATAAATGCGCATCCACGCCACTTCTTTTATGCCGCGCCCTTTGGGATACTCCTATTTGCCCGAAATATTAATCCAAACCGGAGCATGGTCACTTGTTTTCTCCCAGGCTCTGACATGTTTATCTATTCCACCAGCAATCAGGCGCTTTCCCAGATCAGGGGATAATAAAAAGTGATCCATACGGATCCCGGCATCTCTTTTGAACGCATTACCAAAATAGTCCCAATAGGTGAACATTTTCTGATCCGGGTAAAGCTTACGTATAGCATCTATCCAACCTTGCTTTAACAGCTTCTGGAATGCAGCACGGGGCTCAGGAAAAAAAACAGCATCATTCACCCAGCGTTCCGGCTTGTGGGCATCTATTTCTGTGGGCACAACATTATAATCACCAACTAATACAACAGGCAAATTAAGCTTTATTAACCGCCCTGCTTTCGTAATCAACCGTTTAAACCACGTCATTTTATAATCAAACCTGGGCCCTGGAGCAGGGTTTCCATTTGGAAGATAAAGACAAGCAATAATAACACCATTGATCTTAGCCTCTATATACCGGCTTTGTACATCTTCCGGATCCCCGGGAAGCCCCTTTTCGATCTTTTCCACCTCATAACCATCCTTTGTAAGAATGGCTACGCCATTCCAGCTTTTCTGGCCATGCCAAATGGAGCTGTAGCCAATTTCTTTAAGGCTTTGCTCCGGAAATTTTTCGTCAGATGTCTTTAATTCCTGCAAACAGGCAATGTCTGGCTTCGCTTCTTTTAACCAGCGCAGCAATACAGGAAGCCTGCCATTTACTCCATTAACATTATAGGTTGCAATTTTCATGCAGGATGTTTTCATTTTAGCTATAAAAATCAAGCCAAAAGGCAGAGGAGATAATATGCTACCTCCCCTGCTTTTCATTTATTGCAATCCTATTTGTTTGGCATAGTTTAGTGAAAGTGCCTTTAAATACGCCGGTTATAATCTTAAACCATTTCTCTCACTTCCGCCAAGGTAACCGTTTTGCCCAGCGCGCCAAATTCATGCAGATCGCCAAACACTTCAACGCGGATGGATTGATCAACCCCACCAACATGTACCGGTTCAAAACCATTGTCATGGATCAGCTGCTCTATATCTTCATTAATACTGGTATCATCAGTAGCATAGAATAAAACAGCCGCTTCCGGTTTCTGGAAAGCAGCGCTTTCAAGCGAAGCGGCGCTCAGGGTTCCAAAGGCCTTGGCAAATTTTGCATTTTCAGGCAACAGAGCAGACAGGATATTACCTGCAGATTCTTTTTCCCCGATAATTTTTTTGAATCCGCCTTTATCATCAGGGGCAATGGGATTAGAAGGGTCAACAATAATTTTCCCCCGGAGCTCTGCCGCATACTTGTTCAATGATTCTTTGATAGTAGCAAACCAAACTGCCAGCACAATGATATCCGCCTCCCGGATAGCAGCGGATACTTCCATAGGCTGTGCCAGGCTTCCAAGCTTTGCGGCAAGTTCCTGCGCTTTTGAGAAATCCCTGCCGGCCACTATTACAGGGCGCTTGCCTTTTACCAGGTTAGCAGCCACTATTTTGCCAATATTGCCCAGCCCAATGATCGCAACCTTTTTTGATGTTTTTTCCTGTGTCATAAAATTCAGTTGATGTTTTTATAGATGAATTTTCAGACACAAAGTTCACCCTGTTGGATAGTTTTATCCAATGAGCTGCATCAAGAAATAGTATTGATCCAGGTTAAGGTTTTGGCTTGGCTGTTTTGCTCAGCCCATTCCGCAAACGGCTAAGACTCTCCGGAGCTATGCCTAAAAAAGCGGCGATCTGTACCTGTGAAAGACGGTTAACGAGGTGAGGATAGATCTCTATAAAGGACTTGTACCGGTCCTCAGCTGTTGAGCTGATATTTTGTAATAACCGCTGCTGCAGCCTGATGTAGCTGTTTTCCATCAGCACCCGGAAAATGCGGTCAAACTTAGGCGCCTGTGTAAAAAGAGTCACCAGGTCATCCCGGGTGATCTGTAAAGTAACGGTATCCTCCAGCGCATCAATGTTCAGCTCAGAGGGCTTTAAACCGTGAAAGCTGCCAAGGTCATTAACCCAATAGTTTTCAGCGGCAAACTGGAGAATATGGGTGTTGCCACGGTCATCTATTTTATACAAACGCAGGCAACCCCGCACTACAAAGTTTAAATGCGTACAGATGTCGCCCTCCTGAAGAATGTATTGCCGCTTACGGTAAAGACGGTGATGGAATTTTGCCTGCACTAATTCTTTTTCCTCTCCTTTCAAAGGTATTAAGCCGTTAAAGTACAAAAGCAGTGGTTCAACCGGATTGTGTTGAGACATAAGTTACGTTTGCAGGATCAAATATAATCATTCACAGGGGCTATAAAAAAAGACAACCTGCTATCCTGCATTTTTTCCTCACTTTGCATCAGAAGCTTTCCAATCTTTATAAATAAACCGTAACGCATCGTAGTACGCAAGGAAGGACTTATAGAAATATAGGCATTGAACATATCAGGATGGGTGAGCATACAGTAAATGGATGCGATACCGCCAAAGGAATGGTCACATTTGTTGAATCTGGCTTTGGATAGTGAACATAGATCGTACGATCTTCATTCAGTATTTTAGAAGAAATTGTTATGACGTCACTCGAAAGATGATTGTATAGCTCTTTTTTTTGACAGGCAATAATCCCCTACTGCCTCCTGCCGGCAAGATCTAAAGCCTGAAACTTCCCAGCAGGAACGCCCTGTTCAATGAATCCTTTGCCGTGATGCGGTAATAACGGCATTGCGTGGCTGGATTTACATTCAGCTCATAATCCTGCACATGCACGGTAGTGCCGGCAGCTTTTACCCGTCCGGCATCCATCCACTGCAAGGAATCCATACTGACCTGTATCCTGAAGCTATCGATATATCTTTCCCCGCCGGTTCGCCAGCGCAGGCCAGTTGGGGTTTCATCAGAAGATAACAGCTGCACAGGGCCTTTCCGCACAGTATCCATAATATGTTTTTGCGCCACACGCTCAAAGAGAATGCGATGCCCCGGTATATTCAGATGGATGCCATCCTGGTCGTATTGCTTGTTGATAGTATTATCGGCGTTCGCAAAAGGCTCCCAGAAATTAATCACTTTATCGCCATAGGTAGTCAGCAGCCAGTCGCGCATCTGTGGCAATGTATTACGCGGATGTCCGAAAGTATTGGTACGTGGCTGGGTAGTAGTTACCCACACCAGGATATGTTTATCCCTTGCGGCTTCTATGATCGTGCGAAAATTAGCCTGCTGCTCTTCCAGGCTGTAACCTGCAGCCGCGTCATTGGTGGGAAGGTTGATGATGATAGCATCCGGATGGAAGCTAAGCGCTTTGGTAATGTTCCTTTCCGTATCCGGTTCCGGCCGGCCTTCTTTCCTGGTGCCGGTGGGCATTACTTCGTAGGTGGAATAACCGGTCTTCGAGATGTTCTGCACCGCTACTTCCGGTCCCAGTGAATAGGCAAAACGGTTCACCCAGCAGCTGTCTTTCGGCTTAATGCCGTATCCTTCCGCTGTGGAGGAGCCCACAACAACAATGGTATACCGGTGATTATCCGGAGTGGTTTTGCAGCCGGTGGCCGGCAATAAATACAGGATTGCTGCTGCTAATTGAGCAGCTGCCGCATTTCTCCACATGACGAACAGATTATAAGGTAAAGGAATAAAAAGGTAAGATAATTATTTTCGGGAAAAGTAGGGGGCTATTACTCCCGTTCCAGTGTATTTGACAATGTCGTACAAATAGTATAACTTCTGCTCCCAATATGAGAGACAAGGTCTTTTACCCGTCAGCTATTTTAAGCCGTTATGTAAAGTACTACTGGACCTGCACCCACGATACAGATACCCTGGAGCTGATGTATCCGTCCGGGTGTTTGGAATTTTGTATCGATATATCGAATTGCGATACGATCAGGCATCGGGGAAACCAGTCAATCATAGTGCCCCGTTTGGAGGTGCTTGGCCATTGGAACATACCCATGAAGGCCTCCGTCCAAAAGGGCAATATTTGCCTGATAACACGTTTCCACCCATACGCCGGCGCTCTCTTTTTCCCGAACCAGGCTTCCGACTTTACCAACGAATCCATTGACCTGCATGATATTCTCAACAAGGAATCCCGCGAGTTTTACCAGCGCCTGATGGAACAGCCTTTGCTGGAACAAAAAGTAAAAGTGCTCGAAGCATTCTTAATAGACAAGCTGCTCAGCACCAGGAAAAACCACGAGAAGATAGCGTTAGTGGAAGGCATGTGCCATTCCATCCGCCGTAATGGTGAATCATTTGATATTGAGCGCCTGGCGGCAGAAAGCGGATTTTCCGAACGGTACATCCAGAAACTTTTTCTGAATTATGTAGGCATATCTCCGAAAAGTTTCTTTTCGGTTCAACGGTTCAACAAAAGCCTCAAGCTGGTCCGGTCGGCTAATATATCTCTGACCAATATTGCCTATGAATGCGGTTATTACGACCAGGCTCATTTCATCAGGGAGTTCAGATCATACACCGGCATCACTCCTTCCCAGCTCTCTGCTCACATCATATAAAAAAAGCCAGTACCCGGATTGTAATGCCCCCATAAAGTTGGACACTTTATGGGGGCATTTTTTATGGATAAACGAGGCAAATACAGTTTTAAGGAG
>NZ_JAGXJN010000075.1 GCF_019091455.1 Chitinophaga sp. GbtcB8 | reverse complement strand
ATCAAAGTTTTGCTTTTCCATATGGTCAGTTTAAAGTTAATCAACTTTTTACTGACACACTTTTTGTAATAGTCTCTCATTGTTTAGTACCACCTATAAAATGATACATATATTATCTACTAAATAATATTAGATTCTATTTGAATTAATATTTCTCATTTCCAGGTCGATTGAAAAAGCAACCATACTTTAGCCAGTAAATTAAATTCATGAAGTGGTCTTTTACTTTACTCTTAATTATTGCTTTAATTACATTCAGCCTACCAGGCTTCTCCCAATTCACCTACTACATTGGATTGGAAGAGGTAACAATAAGGAAAGAAGTATCCAATAGAAACATCCAAAACTTGATTACTGATTATTCTATGGATGGACAGAAAGTTCTGGCATGGAAAGATTTGGAATTAAAAACAGCCATAATTGTTCTCTTTGATGGCTATGGAAAAGGGAAATCCTGCACTCTTATACCTTTTACTGCTAAAGATATTTATGAATTTAAGGAGGTATTTAACAAAAATCACAAAATTATTGATGCTACTACCTGGTTAAATACTATAGAAAATAAAACTTTCAAAATCTCTTTTCAATATTTAAAAGCCTTTTCTAAATATGGATTTGTTATTACTGACTATGATCAAGAGTTGACAAACAAGAAATTAGATGAACTGATAAAAAAATTAAAACCATCAGCTGACAGGTTGCCAAATTATTGATTTTATAGAGGAATTTAAGAAACAAAATGTGGTTACTGAAAATTAACCCTATTTATCAGATTAAATCATAGCTATTTCGCTAATTCTATTTCTTCATATAAGGTTCAATTATTCTAATGTATTCTTCTATATAAATTTTTATCATAGGCATAAAAAGTAAATTAAATTTTGTGTTTTCAAAAAAATTAGATGGGATAACAAAATCTCCTTTTATATCAGAAATATTTTCTGATTTGGCGTTTCTGACTTGGCAAAGTGGAAAGTAAATTAGGAAAACACTAGTTAACAATAATGCCTGTTCTTTTAAATTCTCTTTGCTAAAAATTGCTTCTAATATTACGCCATAAATATTACTCCTTGACTCTATTGCATTGTTAATGTCCCAATACCCCATATTCTTAATTTCAGATTCATAAGGCTCAAATGTATTAATTAACGATATCATGAGGGACTGTTCGATGATTTTATTCATTTTAGAAACTTCCAAAGCAGTTGATACTATCGACTGTTGCAAACAAGAGAATTCAAATTGGCTCTTCATTGTTTGAAGTTTGATGTCCTTTGTTTCCTGATACATTAGAAGCAATTTCTTGTTACCCTTTAGATATTTTCTATGGTCTTTTGAGAACACATTCAATGCTTCTATAAGTTCTGTTATTAGCACAATTTCATTTGTATTAGGAAGAGATAGACCAAATGCTTTCAAATTATTGGGAAAAACCATTTCTATGGGATATTCCTTTCTTTTGCTAGAAAAAAAATCAAAAAAATTCATAGCTTACTTTTATAAATGAGTGAAAGAAGGCTATAATATAAAACTGGCTTTCCTTTGTCTCTCTTGAAAACTACCCCTTTAATAACCAATTGCAGAAAGATATGTTGTGGCATTTTTAAGGCAGATCTCCTTTTGCCACTAAAATTCATGACAGTCTATCATGATTTATTCCTATAAAACAGCATTTTCAGTCGTACTAAAAACATCCCACCTGTTCTGATAAATATTCATTGTTTTTAGTCTCTTGTAGTCTAAATAGGTTCTATTTTCTCCTTCCTTTGGTGTGTCAATAAATAGCGCTAGAGCCTCTGATTGCCTTAATACAAAAAATTCTGGCTTTGCGTCTAGATTGTCAATGTGCAAATTGACTAGGACAAGTATTAGATTCTTTCCTTTGAACTTTGCTTTGTTAAGATTCCAGCAAATTGATTTTGTTTGCTGAATCCCTTTTACTTGAACTGCATATACATTATCATCTTTATGTACAAGTAAGTCTATAGATTTCGTATTACCAAAAGTAATTGTAACATCATACCCTAATCTTGATAACTCAGCAGCCACATAAAACTCACTTGCAATTCCTGTTTGATTCTTCTCAAGTGCCATATATACATCCTTATAAGTTTTGAAATTCTATCCCTGCCTTATTCGCCTTCACTATTAAATAGTTAATAAAAGCACTACAAGAAATAAGCATAAACTTTGCATCCTCAAAATCACAATTAGGGCTATCCATAAGAGCATGCCTAATTCCTCCTTCATCACTTGTATAACCATAAATCTGTTTAAAACCTCTTTCTAGAGAGGGATGCAAATTTATCACACCCTTAATTCTATCCAGGGATGCACCTAAGCTATCGCCAGGTCTTTGTGCAATTAATTTAGCTAAAGATTCAACAGCAGAAATAGATTCTTTTATGGAATTTCTGTAGTCTGGATTTCCTCTATCAGATAATTTCTGTAATGCAGATTGAAGATGAATGTTGCATCCTTTTAGTGCTGTAAATGATTCTGTTTGAGTTAAGGATTCTGTTAACTCGTTTATTTCATACTTGTTTGTAATAGGTGCTAAATGGCCATTAATGAATCTATAGCCAGAAATTTCTCTTTCTAAGACAATATTAAATTGCTCTTCCAATACTTCATGAGAAACTCCATTAACCTCATTAACTCTGACATAATTAACAGAGTATTCTATGAAATCAAGTACATGATACCACTCCTTCTTAAAAATAAATTGATTCAAAAAATAATGTAGCTCATTACTAAAATGTGGGATTTTGGAAACATCTGCTTTAAGGAAGTCATGCCAAAGAGCATTTGCATAATGAATTTGCTCATCTGTAAGGGGCCCCATATTAATCGTACCTATCATAGGGCTTATTCCTACTAAAAAGCCATTATGAAATACATTCCATAGGCCAGATAATAACTCATTATCCATGCTATCTATTTGAGGGACTTTGCTACTTGGGGTAATACCCATTCTTTGGCTGAATTTCATGTATAGGAGGTTCTTAACTTAACGAATATAAACAATTCTATTAAACTGATCATTAGGCATTTAATTAAACCCTATCCACTGTAACTTCTAGCATTCCCAATGTTTAAGGTTATAGAAGTTACTCAATGACACTTACTCGAACTTATAGCAGCATCCTATGCAGTCCTACAATGAGATAAAGCCTTCTTCAAAATTTTTCAATTGCTTTTCGAGATGGGGCTTTTTAATTCTGCCCATTGCATATAGCATTATGATTGCAGTTGGTTCAAAAAGTCTTTCTTTAATAGGATACTCTTGACTAAAATTCGTTAAGGATGAGTTCTTTTCTATTAGATAGACGAAACCATTAATCAGCTCAAAAGAAAATTTTTGGTCAGCGATTGCAATAGTTAATCTTGTCATAGTGATCTTTTTCCAAAAATAAATCAGAATCTAATTCAAAGATCAATACCACGAAAGCTCATTTCTAATAGCCTTTTCTTACTTTTTATTTTTAAATCAATGTTGCAGGTTTTGGTTTCCTTTTACTATCCATTCCATGGAATCACTGCTGCCAAAGGGCTCCAGGAGAACAATACAAAAACCATAGTGTTTAAGAAAATTTTTATTTTTCTGTGCAAATTTGTGACTGTACCATTGCCTGAATCAAAACAAAAAAGAATGAACACAAATTTTAGATTTTTCAAGAATCATCTTGATGCTGAAGCAAGACAGTTTTTGGGGCAAGACTATTCTAAGGTCAGGCTTTGGCCAATACCTTCAGAGCATGCAGTAGACTTGGGCTATAGGTATGCTGATAATGTTAAGCTAAGTGATATTTACAAAGAGGAAATAGCGAACAGAATCTATTTTATGTTGTGCGAAAGGTTTCCTGATGCACGAAGTCTAGTCTATAAGCCATAAACATCTACTTGCAGATTTAGAATACCCATGTTATCCACATGGGTATTCTTTTTAAGTTTACTATGCAGCTACAATCTGTGGCCTCTCACCCTTCTCCTTCAAGGCATACACATAATTTCCACCTGATTTTATTCTCCTGAAATTATGCTTCCTCATTATTCTACCAACCTTTTGAATATTCGCATCTGTAACTGTTACACTTGATTTTTGAGCAAGATAATCAGCAATATCTGTTGCACTTATCTTAAGTGATGGTGTAGCTGCTTCAGGATCAATAGGCTCAAACCACTTCAATATCATTTCTTCAATATAGCTCACCATTTGGAACTGCTCATTATGTTCCTCCACCTCTTCAATATCGTTAGAATCAAAATAATACTGAAAACCTGCTCTAAACAGTGCCAATGCTTGAGAATATACATTATCCATGTTTATATCGTGAGCAAAATTAATTTCATTTACTTCAACACATAAAAATCGCCTGTTTCCAGTTGTATCATTTAGAAATTGCTTATTATTCACAGACCCCATGAAGGACGCCCTTCTTGGCATATTTTCATCATAATGTGCGTAAGGACGCCTTTCCCTTACTTCAAATGCAGTGATGATCTCTTTCAAGCGCTCAGTATTTGCCTTGCTTAAGCTATCTAATTCGTCCAGATTAATTAGAAAACACTCTGCCAACCTAATCTTCGCGTCCTTATTTCGCAGGTTTGGAATACCAGAGAAGTAGTATCCCTTCAAGCTTTGGGGTTGAAGTTTGTGCATCCAGGTGGTTTTACCAGCACCCTGCTTACCAATAAATACAATAGCTGTGTGATTTATTATTGCATCATTTGTTGCGCATCCTACTGTAGCAACAAGCCACTTCTTAAACCATTTAGTCCAAAGTTCATTATTGGTCGTTCTCACAGTTTCAGCTAATTGACCAATATAATCTGTCCTCCCATCCCATTCAGGCAAATTATTGAAATAGCTGACAAAAGGGTCGTAAATAGGTGTGTAGTCTGAGTGAATTATTGAACGCAAATTTTGTGAGGATACCTTGATATGCCTCTTTCCCAATTCTCTTATAATTGAGTTCAATTTGTAATCACTCAAAAGCTCAAACTGGTTATGTATTTTCTTTTTAAATTCCAGCCTGCTTGAAACAGCATTGTACCTAAAATCATAATGCTCAGTAAGATGTCTTTCGACCATTTCTAAGGATGAATGATCGTTTTGTTGATCTAATTGTTCAGGTTCTTCACGACCTGCAATTAATTCCTGAGAGTTTAACGCAATTTGCTTACCCTCGTTACCCATATTATCGTTCTGTGGCATGGACTGATTGCCACCATCCACCTTACCTGCACCCAGATCAGGGGTAAGCAGGGTAAGGTCACTAATTAAGATGTCCTTATTCATATATTGTATTTAATTTGTTTGTTTTGCTTTCTTGCTGCGCAGCTTAAAGCATTCAATACAAATTTCATAAAATAAAGTCCTGTTGTTGGGATATTGCAATGTTGGGTAGGGTGAAAGGTAGGGCAATGAATCATAAAACTCAACATGAATAAGGGTTTACAGCCAATTTATTTCAGAATCTACTTTATTTTTGGGTTCTAAAGGTGGTCTTTTTTGTAAGTAATTCCTGAATAATCGCATCAATGACCTTTGTGTTCTTTGGTGGTTCTGCGTCCTTAAGTGTTTGGGCTGGTATAGGATGAGGCTTCCCATCAATTTCAAAGCAATTGCCTGTAGCAATCCACTTACCTTTCGCTGGAATGATTATTTCAGGAATTTTCTCCTGTAGCTGGTTAATAAGATAGGTCAATTGGTTTATTTCGCCTTTCCAGGGTACAGGGACAGAACCATTTGAAAAAATAGCATTGAATCTAGCCTTGCCCTGCACTATTAGCCCTGCATCAAGTAAACCAGCATATATAAGACTAACAAGAACAGCATCTCTTGCAGGATTTTGCAATTCAAATCTTGGAGAGGGTGTATTTTTTACGACTTCTGACTTTTCGTACTGATAGTTTAATGCAATGTTATTCGCTAAATAAGAATAATACTTAATTGCATTGGCAAGAAATATATAAACAGTTTCATGAAAAACAGTAAAATCAGTGTTGTCTAATGGTGGTATATGTGCTGTAGATTTATCTGGAAAATACTTATAGGCTTTATGTACATAACATATTTTCTCACCATTGTCATTGAGGGTATAAAAGTTATTTAAGGCTTCCTTACAGGCAATTTCAGCCTGCCTTACAGCATCTAACAAGTTATTCTTGGGTATAGCTCTGTTAGAGAGTGTTACTGTTAGTTCTTGCTTTATACTATCAAGCAGATTATTTAAATGCTGTGATAAGCTGTTAGTGTTGGTAAATCCATTATAAATTAGCTGATCTTGGGTATCCTCAATTCCTTCTCCCTCCATTGTTTCATAATATATTGGAATGATAGCATAGGAACAATTTGCATTGTTGACAATTTTTATAAGCCTTTCAAATATGGTATTCATATAAAAATAGGTGCAGGATTAGTTTGCCTGCACCTAATATACATAAAACTCTGATATACAACTAACATCTACTTATTACTCCTATCAAGAGTAGAATAATTGCCCCTACTACAATCTGTTCTATAGGGCCTTGCTCTAAATCTGGAATAATGATTTCCAATAATGCACCCAATCCCCAACATAATAAGATCAGAATTGGTACACACAATATGATACTAATTATTTCCATCACCTGCTGCTTTTAATGTTATGGTAGGTAGTGCAATAGCTGGTTTCCCCACATCCACATAATTCCTACTGGCTGTTTCTATGGTAGTATGTCCCATCAGATAAGCCACATCTGTTAAGGGCATTCCTTGCTGCACTGCTCTGGTTCCAAAAGAATGTATAATCCGGACTAAACTGAACCACTAATTCCGGATCAAAGTGAACCAGTTATTCCAGACCAAAGTGAACCAC
>NZ_JAGXJN010000074.1 GCF_019091455.1 Chitinophaga sp. GbtcB8 | reverse complement strand
CACACAACTGGACACCTGCATAAAAAGTAGAGCCTCCCTCTTCAAGAAAAAAACATGTACTTGCTCGTGGGGATACTCCCTTATTACCTTGTCTGAATGCTTCTTCAAAACGAAATTCCGGATCGTTTTCATAAACTTCGGACGATAGACCATCTCGGTGAAGCCATCGCCGAAGCATACCTTCACCTGATAAGTTCGATTGAAATTTTCATTCTTCAGAAATGAGGAACAAGAATAACCGAACTATTCATAAACAACCTGTATATCTTCCGTAGATAAATCCCAGTTAAGGACTTTTTTTAAAACGCTCATTTTTTATAATAATTTTTTCTACAATGTTTAAAACGGCAAATAAGTGTTCAATGAATCGCTCGCCTTCGGTACATAGAGGCGCTGGCGCGCCGAGAAAATTGAACAGGCATCGCGAGAGCGGTGCCTTTTTTGTTTAATGGACCTTTCTGAAAAAAGATGGAACCATATTCATCATTATTAATTTACTTCCCATTCTCTATAATTAAACCAATTTTCTTTTCCAACTTTCATGTAGTATCTAATTCGTTTCTGGGGCTTTTCCATTTTGCCCGTAGTGCTATCATAAATGAGCACACCATCACTATCATAGTAAACAATTCCTCTTTTTTCGCAGCCCTCCAACAATTTTACTTTGATATTGCGCCGTTCTTCATCTCTGTCTGTAATAATCCCCCTCGCAACGCAAAGGTTGTTGTCATACTTGTCTTCCTGGTTTTTTGATGAAAAGCCATTCCTGTAGTTGAATAATACTGTATCCGCTATATGATAACCGGCGAACTCCTTTTTTTGCCGTTCTAAATCTTCTTCCCTTACCTTTTCCCAATAATCCTGGTAATACTTGATCTGCTCTTCAAGTTTAATGTCCTTTTTGATCAAATAGCGATAATAGCTATCGAGTATAATCCCTGACATATCATCAGGATGATAAATTCCTTTCGCATTAAAGAATCTTGATAGTTGTGAACCTTTCCAAAGGTTCCAGTTATTTCTCATCCATAGTCCCAAATTCATGTGTGTTCCTGCTGAAAACTGATCTTCAGTCATCGTAGCAATTCGGGCTTTATTACTATCTGGAATTATTTTGTCAAGTTGAGCAATACAATCATTAAGATCAATTGGTATATGCGTAGTATCAGGTACCATTGCCGAGTTATTAGAAGGATCAGACTCTCCTAGAACATGGCTACAGATAATAAAGATGAATACAAATATGGAAAGCAAAATTCTCATAGTGCCTAGAAAATATATTGTTGTCCGGAAAAAATCTACTAATTTGGCTGCAAGTCATAGCTGGTATGGATTGTGGCCGATTTTTCTATATTAAAAAATGTGGGTAGCTCCCCTCTAGGCCGAGCTCAAAACTGGGTTGTGTACCCTACGCCATGCCAGATAAGTATCCTTTATAAAACCCAACAGTTCCACATAGCTCATTAAATGCAAGCGGATAACTGTTATCATATTGGCAAATGATTTTTTCGTCGCCGATTTTTTCCTGATCACTACCATTAATAATTGCGCAATCAGTACACAGTAAATCTGGGTTTTAATTGCATTTTGATTATCTCCCCAAAAATATCGCAAAGGGAAGTTTTGCTTTATTTGTTTAAACAATAACTCAATCATCCATCGGCATTTGTAGATCCGAGCTACCTGGCTGGCACTAATCTTCAGGTTGTTAGTGATAAAAACATATATCCGCCCATCATCTGCCTTATAAGTTACCCTGCGCAGGCGTAATCGCACTACTTCCTTATCCTGTTTATATCCAACTGTTATCAGCTGATCATTGAGTACCCCTTTATGCTTATGCTTGCGGGTCCGGTCTGCTAAAACCTTGCAGACATGGTAAACCGCATTTTCCTTCATCCTGGACACAAACCACACTTTCTGCTTACTCCAGGAGTCAAATTGCCGGTAATCGTTATAAGCTTTATCAAAGACTATAAAACTTTCCCGGGGCAGCTTCAACTTTAACAGGAACTGGCGATCATGTACTTTGGCTGGTGTCATACGTACAAACTCTGTTACCCCGCTAAAAGCATCCATCATGGCATGTACCTTTATGCCGCCTTTTCGCCTGGCTCCGTCCAGCCGGGGACGGCCCACTCCGCGAAGAATATCTCCAAACAGGCTAATGGTGCTACTGTCAATGATCTTCAGATTATTGATACTTAATCCCTTCAGCCGGCTGTCCGAGATATATCCATGGTACTTATTCAATAATCCCTGGTAAATCGTTGCAAACACAAGGTAGCTTCTGCGCCTGTTAGCATCCGATAGCGTACTTCTGGCTGGTGCCACGTCAAATCCCAAACTTATAAACTATTGGGAGCTTAATCGCTCCCTTTTTTATTTTACGTTCTTTTTTACCCGGACAATACTGTTTTAAATATATAAATTAAAATCCATCAAATCTTGCTGCAACTGGTTAGATAATTCTCCCATCTGGGGTACAAGTGTTCGGCAACACGAAAAAAGGCTATCGTAACTGATAGCCTTTTTTGATTTTATTACTTTACATATCAATATCTAAGATACCTCTTCGCACATCCAAACTATAGCTTTTTTAAATATTAGGAGAAGTTCATGTTTTATATCTCTGCCTTACCGGGCGAGGCTAAAGATTATATCCTTAGCCACATTGATATTATGATCGGGAATTTCGGTAATACACAACCGCGAGTAGTCCTATAAGCATTTGGTGACTTTCCTGTATGCAAGTGAACTTAGGTTTACTTACGTAAAAAAAAATTAGAATTTTTTCACGATCTGGCGGAAAAAAAAGGGCAATGCCTTATGGAAGAACGATTGAGTCCTAGCAATCAGGATCGAGCGAAGCGGATCAAGGGCTCAATATTTCCTTTATCTGCTTCTCGTAAAGCGTGAAGATAAGCAGCGCGGGATTCACCTTTACGGATAAGGTTACTGCGCTCTCCCCAAGAGAACACATCGCCGCCGAAAATCTTTTCGATGATGACGTCGGCGATGAGACGTGAATGCCTTCCGTTACCGTTGGCATAGCAATGGATGGAGACGATACGGTGCTTGAAACGAACGGCGATTTCGTCTTCTGAATACGTCTCGTTCTCGATCCAGTAACGGCAATCATCCAGCAGCATTCTTAAATCGGGCGCGATTTGATATTTGTCCACGCCGATATTTTTATTCGAGTTCCTGAAACTTCCCGCCCATTGCCACACTTCGCCGAACATCCTTTTATGCAGTTCGTTGACAAACTGCTCCGTCAGGATTTCGTTGGCGGTGAACCGCTTGCGCCGTTCGATCGTCCAGCGTATCGCTTCTTCAATGTTACGCTGCTCTACCTCATCAAGATCGCTGCGCGTGGTGACGGATGGAATAAGCAATCCCTCCTTCTCATCTTCATCGAGAGGCGTTTGCCCTTCTTCATAGTGAATGTTCAATCCCATAGGCCTTTCGGCATTTCCCGTTTGAGTTCTTCAGTCAATTCCGCGATAGCTTCCTT
This sequence comes from Chitinophaga sp. GbtcB8, assembly GCF_019091455.1. Lineage (GTDB taxonomy): Bacteria > Bacteroidota > Bacteroidia > Chitinophagales > Chitinophagaceae > Chitinophaga. The sequence continues at coordinate 3,420 of NZ_JAGXJN010000074.1, read as the reverse complement.
GATCCGTTGGCCGGAGTTTTCCTGGTCTTCCAGTTTCATCGTCGTGGATGTACGCAGAACGATCTTACGCGCCATCTCCGTGGCCTGTCTTTCGATCATTTTTTCCAACGATCCGTTTTTGGGTATGAACCCGTAAACGAGTTTCAAATCCAAAGCATCGCCAGCCTCACGCAATGCATTAAGCGTAATTCCTCCTTCGGCTTCGTTTTTTTCGATCTTCTTCACGCCCTGCGGCGTTAAAGAAAGACGCTCACCCAATTGTCGCAAGGACATGTTGAGCGTCTTGCGGATAAGACTTATCCACCCGTCTTTCGGCTGTTCCATATCCCGCAAAGGCTGCAAGGCTTGCATCCTTTTATCGAGTTGCCTGATAATCAGCCTGGTATGTTTCAATTTCATGGAAATACCTATTTTGCCCTTATAAATTTAAACCAATTAGTTTAAATATCAAGAAGTATCTTAAACCAATTAGTTTAAAAAAATATTGCATAATTAAACTGATTGGTTTAATTATGTATTCTAAAGTATCGAAATAAAAGGGGATATTTCCTATTTATCTACTTATTATCAGCATTTTATAAATAAAATTTCCAGTTTTTTATATAAAAAACTGGAAATCCTAAATCGTTCGGAAAATCCGAATGGTTGGAAACGGCTTATTTTAAACCGAAAGCCAAGGGCGCATCCTGCTAATCCGTCATGTCGGGCAAATCGGCGAAAGCCAAAAAATCTTGTATCTATCGGTTAGATAAATTGTCCCATTGGGGGTACAAGTGTTCGGCAACACGAAAAAAGGCTATCGTAACTGATAGCCTTTTTTAATTTTATTACTCTACATGTCAATTATTTAAGATCCTTCTTCACATTTACACTATAGCTTTTAAATATTCTTCCCCTAAAAGAAGTTTATACTAAATTTTCTGTTGTACAAACCATTCAATATACTGAGGTAATGCCGTGCCAGCATAATAAGGTAAATTCATTAGCAAATATGGTTTTTTATTGGGAGTAACAGCTTTCTCTACCTTCAAGTCCCCTGCATACATCCGGATAGCGTATGGATGGTCAGCGGCCTCAATAAACTGATGAAGTGATTTTAATGTACCAGTACTGCCTGATTTTATTTCTATGGGAATAACCAACTTGTTATAAGAATATAGCAGATCAACTTCTGCATTGGACTGGGCTTTTTCTCTTACCCAAAAATTAGGTGTGTGTGCTGAAATACTCTGAAGGGATATCAGTTCCTGTGTTACCAGGTGGGGTATAATTGCCCCTTTGTAAGCTCTGTTCAAATCATCCATAACGAGCATTTCTATCTGGATGCCCAGAGAGTAATTGACCAGGCCGATATCCAGGAACTGTAAACGCGGTGCTTTCTTTAAGTCGCTCTTCACTGGTGGGAGCATGTCTGTAGTAGGATAGATCAAACGCACGATCTTCGCATCATCAAGAGTTCTGAATGCTTCTCCCACCTCTCTTGACCGGTAGTTAGAATTTCCAAAGCCCTGAAACTTTATGCGTTCATCCAGGTACAGTGGTGCAGTATCCATTAAATATTTAATGATTTTCCTTTCCGTGTCGTTGGACGTATATTTTTCTACATCGTTTTTATAGGTACCCCAAATGCTTTCGTAAATAATGGATAAATCTGAAAGGTTATGTTTCTCAATGTCCATTTTTATTACTTCAGGCATACCCCCGATAATCGCATAGCGATGAAAGGCATCCATTAAGGTTTGATGTGCAAAGGATTTTACCGGGATCTGAAGCAATTGCGTCAGCAACGACTGTTTTCCGATGGCTTCCAGATATTCCTTGAAATTCAGAGGATGAAGATATAAAAACTCCACCCTGCCTACCGGGAAACTATGCACTTTTTGTATGGCAAATTCCAATAACGAGCCTGCACTGATGACATGAAGCGCCGGTATCTCTTCATAAAAATAGCGCAATAGCTGGATGGCTTTAGGGCTCTCCTGTATTTCATCAATAAATAAAAGAGTATCTGAGGCCGCTGATGAAGGAATACTGTGCGCCAAAAATAAAGCTTCAAAAATAGTTTGAACATCATCAAAATCATCAAAATAACGGCGGTCGGCCGATTTCTCTAAATTGAGCACAATAACATGTGTATATGTTTTGGCAAAATCACGGATCAGTGTGGTTTTACCAACCTGACGTGCGCCTCTTATAATGAGCGGCTTACGTGCGGCATTTAATTTCCAGCGATTAAGATGATCTTCAATACTTCTTTTAAAGGTCATAATAATAAAACGAGTTGTAATATAACAGAATAAGGGCAAATTTATGTTTTTTCTGTAACAAAATAAAGCCTGTTTAGTTATTAAATTGTAACAGAATAAGGGCAGATATGAAACCAGAAATAAAATCCGAATATAGAGGCGCTGACGCTGAACAAGCGGGAAATTTCAAGGGGATTTTGGAAATTCCCGCTTTTCTTTTGTCCCAAATGAGCAAGTTTCAGATTTTACCAAAGACAAAAATGTATTTTCCCCTGATTAGATATTCCTGATTTAGACGCTGTAAAAAACTTCTTTATCGACTTCACTCAAATCTTATACTTTACGGCTTCCCGTAATTTGAAATGTAACCTGTTTTATAGTTTCGATGCATGAGCTGCATCTGATGTGACTTCCCAATTCAAGTTTCCTGTATGGGAAAAAAGTTAGAGGCAACACTCAATCAGATCTTAATTCACTAACCAACAATAATCACAAACAGGTATGACAAAAAGAATTTTAATTTCCGTATTACTATTGATTTCTTGCGTGGTAATTACTCATGCACAAGATGTTAAAAAAGATGAGAAAGCTGGCCAAACCAAAATCGAGTCTTTTGCATCTAAAACAGGGGCTATTATCAAATTCCAGGATTCAAAATTACCTGATATAAAAGGGATGTATGCAGAGCGCGTAGAAACGCGCATTCGGGAAATGATAATAGGAGCGGAAACGAAGTTTTTTTACCAGATAGATAAATCCAGCCAATATAATAGTCACAGTGTTGCATCTATTGAATACTCCGATTTGCTCGAGCTTATTAAAGCGATGAACGCTTTAAAGGCAGATGTGGAAAAAGATATTGTTAATTCGCCAGACTACCTAGAAAACAAATTTGTTACATCCGATGGCTTTGAGGTAGGATACTATGTAAGTAAAGGAAAAGCTGTCTGGTACTTGAAATTGGAAAACTACGGTTCTGAAAACACCGTCTTTCTAAAAGACGCCGCTTCTATTGATATTGTATTTAATGATGCGAAGGCGAAAATTGAAGAGTTGAGGAAGTAATTCCATGGTGAGCAAATTGTTCAATGCGACTAGGTAGTATTACATAAAGTGTGTCAACGGGTTTAAAGATTCAGTTTTAATCGATCACTAAATATAATAGATAATTGTG
>NZ_JAGXJN010000073.1 GCF_019091455.1 Chitinophaga sp. GbtcB8 | reverse complement strand
CTGCCGGAAGCCCAGCTGGACCGTTTCCTGTTATATATAAAGATAGGCTACCCGACAGCCGAAGAAGAAACCGCCATTTTAAACGCTACCACCGGCAGCAAAAAGGTAACGGTAACGCCTGTACTGGCTGCCGCTGAAATACAACAATTACAGCAGCTGGTGCGGGAGGTAAGCATTAATGAGGACCTGGTGCAGTATGTAGCAGACCTGATACGCGCTACCCGTCCGGATACCAGCACCGTGCCCTATGTAAAGGAATGGGTGCGCTGGGGCGCCGGGCCAAGGGCCGGGCAGGCATTAATTTTGACGGCCAAGGCCAGGGCGTTGTTCAAAGGCCGCTATGCGGTGGTAATGGAAGATCTGCAGGCCATGGCCTACCCGGTATTGCGGCACCGCGTGCTGATGAACTTTAAAGCAGAAGCAGAACATATTACCGCTGATCATGTAACGGGAGAGCTTTTGAAAACCATCTCCCGGAAAAATACCGTGCTGGTAAAAGGTGAAAAGTAAAGAGCCTGACTAAAAAGAATGTAAGATCATAAACCGGCGAAGGAGGTTCAGAGAGACCAACAGGCATTTTGCATTCCTTTTTAGTCAAACCACATTTTTTCATACTTCAATCTTCATACATCATTTCATGAGCCGACCGTTACTAGATCCAGCCACACTCTCCGCTATTAAAGACCTGTCTTTAGTAGCGCGGACGGTTATTGACGGTTTTATGGCAGGCCTGAACCGCAGCCAGGTAAAAGGCACGGGCTTAGAATTTAGCCAGTACCGCAGCTACCAGCCTGGCGATGACCTGCGCTGGCTGGACTGGAAAATGTATGCCCGCTCTGACCGGTATTATATCCGTGAATCGGAAATGGAAACCAGCATTTCTGTACGGATCCTCATAGATGCCAGTAACTCTATGAACCACCGGGATGGCCCGCTGTCTAAAATGGATTATGCCCGCTACCTGGCTGCTGCGCTGGCTTACCTGGCCTATATGCAGGGCGATGCCATTGGGTTGTATATTTTCCAGGGCGGGCAGCTGTTTTCCCTGCCTTCGCGGAAAGATCCACAGCATTTATCGCGTATATTTTACCAGATGGAAAATATAAAGGCGGCCGGCAAATTCACGGAGCCTGTGCAATACAAACAGCTTTTTACCGGGGAACGCAGGAAGGAGCTGCTGATCTTTATTACCGATATGTACCAGCAGCAAGGGGAGATCTCCGGCCTGCTTAGCTCTTTAGCGGCGCTGCAGCATGAGCTGATCGTGTTTCACCTGATGGGTAAAAATGAGCTGGGCCTGGACTTTGCCGGTTATACTACCTTGCAGGACCTGGAAACCGGCAAAACAGTAAGCATTAACAGTGCGGAAATGAGAAAGGCCTACACGGAAAAACTGCAGCAGTACCTGGCGGCCACACGTATGCAGCTATTGGAGCAGCAGATCTTTTACCGTTTAATAAGCACGGATCAACCTTTGGATAAAGCATTACGTGATTTCCTGAACCAACGGCAAAAATCATTGATATAAGTTTTGTTGCAGCTACTACAACCCATATGGCTTTATGCAATGGCCGGTATTATTATACCGGTGCTGATCCATTTATGGAACATGAGCCCGGGAAGAACCCTGCTGGTAGGCAGTGTAGCGCTGATGCAGGAAAACAGCAGGCAACAATCCCGACGGGTAAAGCTCCGGGATTGGTTTTTGTTATTGCTGCGTTGTTTGCTGATCATATTACTGGCGCTCCTGCTATCAAAACCGGTATGGCAGCAGCGCCCCCTTAATAAAGAAAAGGGTTGGGTATTAATGGAGCCATCCCATATAAATGAAACCTACCAACAGTTTCAGCCGCTTATAGATTCTTTGTTACAGGCAGGTTATACCTTTCATTATTTGCAGCCGGGTTTCCGGGAAGCGCGGTTACCTGTCGCTTTGGAAGAAAAGGGAGATACGCTTGCGGATACAACATCATACTGGGCGCTGGTAGCGGCGCTGCAACAGCAACGTGCCAACAACCGCTCTGTATACCTGTTCACCCCCAATTACCTGCACCGCTTTGAGGGCCTGCGCCCGGTCATAGATACAGGTATTCACTGGAATGCCTATACGCCAAAAGATTCTGTGGCTACCTGGCAGGCCGGCGACTACGTAACGGATAATGGCACTATCCGCGTACGGCAGCTGAGCAGCAACCCGGGCGGTACTTCCTATACCTATGAAGAAAACAGGGGCCCACTACCAGCAGATACTACCACCCGGCGCCTGGTTATTTTTGCGGATACTTATGTACAGGATGCGCATTACCTGCAAGCTGCGCTAAATGCTATACAGCAGTTTACCCGGCGGAAAATGGAGATAACAATAGTGCATGAAACAGCCGCTTTACCTCCTGCTGCGGACTGGCTGTTCTGGTTATCTGCCAAACCGCTGCCAACAGGCATAAGCGCGCATAACATATGGCAATATGATAGTGGTAAGGTTGTAAATGCTACTTCCTGGCTGCTGACAGAAAATGCGCCGCCAATAGCGTTATATAAAAACATTACTGTGCAGGATACTGCTGCTGCCTTATGGCGGGATGGCGCCGGCCATGCAGTACTGCGCCTGGAAAAGAGTGCCGCAACCAGTATTTATCATTTTTCCAGCCGGCTGGATCCTGCCTGGAATGAGCTGCCCTGGAGCCCTGCTTTCCCTGCTTTGTTATTGCCTTTATTATTCCCGGATAGCATAACTGTTAAGGATAAACGGGCTATTGCTATACAGCAGTTAGCATCGGACACAGATCAGCAGGCGGTTATAAGACCTGCAGGGGTAACCCCGGTTACCAAAGACCTGAGCACTGTTTGCTGGATAGCGATTGTAATATTATTCCTGGCAGAACGGCTGTGGGTATTAAGAACACAAAAACTCCCTGCCCATGGCTGATGTACGTTACCTGCACCGGTTTCATGTTTTACGGCAACGCTGGCAAATGTACACGCTGCTAAGCCGTGCACTGGCAGCCCTTACCATGGCGGTGGTGTTCACTACGCTGGTATATATGATGCATGGCGCCTGGTGGTGGGCTATTCCTATTACCATTATTTGCCTGACTGCGCTGCTGCTGCCGGCATACTCCTGGAAAGTTACTGAAGCAGATGTGATCCGGTATTTTAACATCACTTACCCGGAAATGGAGGAAAGCAGCGGGTTGCTATTAAAGCCTTATGAGCAGCTTACTTTCCTGGAGCAGCTGCAGGCGCAAAAAATAGCACAGGCGCTGGATGCCATACCCACTCCCCGGCCGCTGAAAAAGCACTTACGTATATGCATGCTGGCTTTTATTTTAGTGCTGACGGTAAGTGCCGGCATTGGCTGGTGGGTAAATGTGGAAACTAAGCGGGCAGTAAAGGAAAGCGGAACACCGCAGAAAACAGCCGTTGTTAAAGAGAACATACTACCGGAAATAAGCGGCGTAACCATTAGTATACAACCGCCTGCCTATACCCGTAAAGCCAAACGGCAACAGCAGCAGTTTAACCTGGAAGCAGAAGAAGGCGCACAGCTGTTATGGGAGATCCGTACTAACCAGCCGGTAGCTGCTTTACAGCTGGTATTAAATGATACGGCCTGGATTGCCCTGCAAGCAACTGATAAAACACATACCCAATGGACCGGCCGCGCTGCTGCCACCCGCGCAGGGTTTTACCAGGTGCAGCTGGATAGCAAGCTATCAGACCTGTATAAAATAGCCATTATTAAAGACCAGAACCCGGTGATCAATATAGTAACGCCTAAAGCCTATACTATTATTGATTATGGTATGCCAACACGTATATCCCTTAAAGTGAGTGTAACAGATGATTACGGCATTAGCAATGCGCACATACAAGCCACGGTAGCCAGCGGCAGCGGGGAAGCGGTAAAGTTTAAGGAACAACCTATTGCCTTTGCTGAAAGCTTTAGCGGCGCTGGTACGCAATACACTTTGGAAAAAACACTTGACCTGGCTGCGCTGGGCATGCAACCCGGCAGCGAATTATATTTTTACATACAGGCGCAGGATAATCACCGGCAGCTTGCCCGCTCCGGCATGTATATGGTGGTGCTGCCGGATACTGCGCAGCTTATGAACATTGAAGGCATGGCCAACAGTATGAACCTGAAACCGGAATATTTCCGCAGCCAACGCCAGATCATTATTGAAACAGAGCAGCTGATCCGCGATAGGGATACCCTGGCGGAAAAAACATTTCAGCGCCGCAGTAATGATCTGGGTATAGATCAGCGCCTGTTACGCCTGCGTTACGGCAAATTCCTGGGTGAAGAAACAGAAAATAATATTGGCGATGACCGCCTGGAAGAAGAACATGGTCATGACCACGCAGTATCTAATGACGCAAAGGATTTTAATAATGCGGAAAAGATCATGGATCAATTTTCCCATAAACATGACATTGCTGAAGATGCCACTTTCTTTGATCCCGCTACTAAGAGCCAGCTGAAAGCTACGATTACGGAAATGTGGAATGCAGAGCGGGAGCTGCGCACCTATCAGCCACAGGCGGCTCTGCCCTATGAATATAAAGCCCTGCGCCTGCTGAAAGACCTGCAGCAAAAGTCCAGGGCGTATGTAGCCAAAACCAGTGTAAGAACCCCGCCCTTAAAACCGGAAAAACGGTTAACGGGCGAATTGGACAAGATCATTTTTCCCCTGCGGCAGCAGCAGGCAACATCGGCTGTTACCGATAAAATGGCCTACGCCCTGGCCATACTGGAAACGCTGAAAAGCGGCAGCCATTTGCCGGATGCTGTTTCCCAGCAGGTGTTACAACAGGCCGCCCGGCAGCTGGCTACTGAAACGGCTACGGCCCGCTACCTGCCTGCATTACAGGCCATGCGGCAAATACTGGCTGCGCTGGAACAACAGCAAAATGCGCCGCCGGCTGCTGTTGCCATAGCAGAACAGGCCTTGTATAATTTATTGCCACTGCCTGCGCACCTGCCACAAGCAGGTAATGCTACTGCCAACATCAGCTTATCGCAACAATATTTTATGAACCTGCAAAAGAAATGATGCCGCTGCATTATATAGTGCTTATAATATGTTTATTACTGCTGGTATTCCTGTGCCGGAAGGAGTGGATGCGCCCTAACCGCAAGCGGCTGGCAGCGCGCTTACTGGCCTCGCTGTTGGCAGTGCTAAGCCTGGCATATTTAATATTGCCCATTGGTAAGGAGCGGCAGGTAACCCCTGCTAAAACCGTGTTTCAATCTATAGATACGCCTACCGGTATCACAGCTATTTACTGGCCCCGGCAAATAAGTGCCGGCAGCGCCTTACAGGTGCAGGGACTTTTTAATAACAAAGGGAACCACCCTGTTAAGCTATTACTGAGCGGGTTTAATGAGCGGCTGGATTCTGTTACTATTCCTGCGCAGCAGCAACAATCTTTTATTTTTAACACCCGGCCCAAACAAGCAGGCCGGGCTTTGTATAGCTTAATAGCGGTAGCAAAAGATACTATTGAAAAAGAGACGATCCCGCTGGAAGTAGTACCCCTAAAACCTTTGAAGGTACTGCTGCTGGCCGCTGCACCGGATTTTGAGCATAAGTTCCTGGCCGGCTGGCTATCGCAAAACGGTTATATGGTAGCTGCCCGCACGGCCATCAGCAAAAATAAATACAGCTATACCTACCTGGATACTACCCGCTTTCCACTGGAACAGCTTACACCTGCGCTGCTGAATGCTTTTGATGTATTGGTGGCAGATGCAGGCGCATTAGCAGCATTGAATGCCCGGGAACTGGCAGCCATCCGCACACAGGTGGCCGACAAAGGCCTGGGCCTGCTGGTTAAAACAGACAGCGGTGCGGTACGCAATTTTTATAACCAGCCCTTTCCCCTTACAGCTACGGCAGATAAAAGCGAACGCCCGGTAACATTACAATTAGCCGGCACTACCGCTATGTTGCGTATGGAAGCGCCGGTATACATTACCTCTACGCCCGGTACGCAGGCGCTGGTAACCGATGCACAGCAGCATATACTTGCCGGCAGCAGCCTGTATGGCAGCGGTAAGCTGGTGAATACTACACTGCATACTACCTATAGCTGGCTGTTAGCGGGTAACAGGGAAAGCTATCAAAACCTGTGGTCGTTATTGTTACAAAAAGCAGCGCGTACAAAACCCCACACCGCGCAGTGGTTTATTGGTACAGCATTACCCAGGGTGCGTATGCCGGTAACATTACGCCTGGAAACCAGCATGCCACAGCCTACGGCAACCATAAACGGCGCCCGCCTGAGCCTGGCGCAGGATGCTGTATTACCTTTTCAATGGCAGGGCGTTTACTGGCCCATGCAGGCCGGCTGGCAGGCGGCTGTAGCTGCTAGCGGCGATACCTGCCATTGGTATGCTTTTGATGAAAGGGCCTGGCAGCCCATTGCTGTGGGGGAACAGCAGCACCGGGGCAGTATAACAGCGGCCGGCGCAGATGCATCCACACTGCCTGAAATATATATCGTAATACTATTGCTGTTAGCCCTTACATTTTTATGGGTGGAAGAAAAAATGGTCTAACGGCATGAAATAGTTTGCGGAATGTTCTAACTTTCATGGAGTGGAAACCGTGATCCGGAACAACCGGATCTAACCATTACAACAACCAATTCTAAACCGCATTTTTCATCTGTATACGAATTAAGTGAAATCCGCCATCACTAAGCATTCGTAATTAAAACCTAAGGAGGGCTACGCCTTGAACAGAAAAGATTTTCTCCAGCTTTCGGCAATGGGTTTTGGGGCCCTTATGATCCCCAGCTCTTTACTGGCCGGTAATGCCATTGATCCTGCCCAGGCTTTGTTGGAGGGCATGGATGTGGGCATGAAAAAACAGCTATCGGATGTGGCATTAACCGCCGCCCGCGCCAAAGGCGCTACCTATGCGGATGTGCGCATAGGCCGCTACCTGAACCAGTTTATTACTACCCGCGAAAAACGCGTGCAGGGTATTTCCAACACAGAATCTTTTGGGGTAGGCATCCGCGTTATTGGCAATGGCAGCTGGGGTTTTGCGGCTTCCAATGTAGTTACCAAAGAAGACATTATTAAAACCGCGGAAAGGGCGGTAGCCGTAGCTAAAGCCAATGCCAAAATTACCACGGAGCCGGTGCAGCTGGCCCCGCAGAAAGGTTTTGGAGATGTAAGCTGGAAAACGCCCATTGAAAAAAACGCGTTTGAAATACCGGTAAAAGATAAGGTAGACCTGCTGTTAAAAGTGAATGCTATTGCCCTGCAGGGCGGCGCTAACTTTGTGAACTCCGCTATTATGGCAGTGAATGAGCAAAAGTATTTTGCCTCCACAGACGGTTCTTATATTGATCAGGACATTCACCGCATTTACCCTTTCTTTAACGTTACGCAGATAGATAAGGCCACCGGTAAGTTTCAGACCCGCCGCTCCCTTAGCTCGCCGGTAGGTATGGGTTATGAGTACCTGACCGCTACGGGCAACAATAAAGTGACCGGTGTGGTAACCCGTTACAAAGACCGCTACGATATACTGGAAGATGTTAAAAATGCTACAGCCGATGTAGCGCAGAAAATAAAAGCTAAAACCGTAGAACCGGGTAAGTACGACCTGGTGCTGGACCCCTCTCACCTGTGGCTTACCATTCATGAATCGGTAGCCCACCCTACAGAGCTGGACCGTGTGCTGGGTTATGAAGGCAACTATGCCGGCCCCAGGCTCCTGACGCTGGGTAAATGGAAATCCAAGAACTTCCAGTTTGGCAGCAAGCTGGTAAATATTGTGGCGGACAAGCTGCAGCCGGGTTCCCTGGGCGCTGTAGGTTATGATGATGAAGGTGTGAAATGTAAAGAGTGGGACCTGATCAAAGAAGGCGTGCTGGTAAACTATCAGGCCATCCGCGACCAGGCGCATATTATTGGCCTCAAAGAATCACAGGGTTGCTGTTATGCGCAAAGCTGGGAGGATGTACAGTTCCAGCGCATGCCCAACGTATCGCTGAAACCCGGTAGCAGCCCCTTAAGCGTGGATGATATGATCAAAAATGTAGAGAAAGGCATTAACATTGTTGGCGTCGCCCCATTCTCCATGGCCCAGCAGGGTTACAACTTCCAGTTT
>NZ_JAGXJN010000072.1 GCF_019091455.1 Chitinophaga sp. GbtcB8 | reverse complement strand
GCTTGGAAATTTCGATACTAAAACGTCGGGCGGGGGGAAAACACCTGCTGAGGTCAGGAAACACGGTGGCGCCATCTTTTGTGACCGCCGTTATGATCACGTTTTTATGTATCATAACGGTGCATCCTCTTACTATGCTGCCCGGGGATTCCGCGGCGCACTAAGGGTTTAACTAAAACCGCCACCTCACTCCTGCATTGGCACCAAGCCCGCCTATATTGATATAAGATTTAAAATCATTGGCGGGCTTGTTATCATCCTTATACGTTGTTTTAGCCCCGCTTTGCCCGGTGGGTGTATTGGAATTCTGATCAATGGTGGTTACATATTCTGTATTCCTTTCAGCAGTTGTCAGATCATTTAAACTGCGTTGCTGTGTGCTGATAACCTGGTTGGTGGCCAGGTTCACTACAGCTGTTTTTTCGTCGTACACTGTTACCTCTTTCTTTTTACTTTTTGCAGGTACATTGCGGTATTCTGCTTCTACAAAAACATCCAGCCGCGAACATACGGGCATGGATACACCCAGCGCACCCTGGAATCCCAGGGTAATGTTGGGATGCACTTCTTCCTCCCGGTGAATGGTTGTTTGCGCCACAACACCCGTGCTCACCGGTGTGCTGGTTTGGGCGTCTGTTTCAATATGCAGGCGGCCCCAGTAAGGTACTACCAGTCCAAACCGTACGTACGGGTTTATTTTTTCATAACCCGGGCTGATCACAATGCTGGGTGCAAAATCCAGCGCATTGGCATAACCATGCGACTCAATACTACCGGCTACCTGGCCACTGCCTTGTACAGTAGTAAGCTGCCGGGTCATGAGATTCTTCTTGCTGTGGTAGTAATTGAAAGCTGCTTCTACTGAAACATACTTGCTGAAAAACCAGCCAAAAGTAATACCTCCCCTGGCGCCTGCGCCATAAGAGCCGGTAAGAACTTTGTCTGATACTACCGTGCTGGCGCCTGTGGCCGGGTTATAGGTGCTGCGTACATCATGCGGCGCATAAGGTCCTACATCCGGGAACTGCCCGGGAAATACACTAAAAAAATAACCGCCGCTAACTTTCAGGTAAAATTTGGAAGAAGGTACAACGTTGTAATCCTTTTTTACATCCTGGGCTAATAACGGGTTAAAGCAGGTTAGCATAAACGTAACCGTGCAAAGCAAAGAAATGCGCTTCATAAGATATTGTTTTGGTTAACTCATAAACATGGCCGTATTGGAAGTTAACGATTATACGTTGCAAAATCAAAAATTTAATGTGTATATTGTCTACCTGAGTAGTAGACTAGATTAAAAATATAGCAATCTTTACAACCACTATGCAAACGGATACTCAACCCAAACAGGTGCTGCGCCTGGTTTTGCTGGCCATGATCTTTTTCGCTCAAACTGCTGTTGCACAGCAGCCGTCTAACGGACACAAGCGTACGAACATCATTTTTATTATTGCAGATGACCTGGGTTATGGTAACCTGTCGTGTTATAATAAAAGCAGCCGTTTCCCCACACCAAATATTGATGGTCTGGCTGCGCAGGGCACACGGTTCACGCAATTTTATGCCGGCAGCCCGGTGTGCGCCCCCTCCCGCTGTGCATTAATGACCGGCTACCACATGGGGCATGCCTATATACGCGGTAATGCCAACCAGCACCTGCGCCCGGAAGATACTACGCTGGCGCAGCGCCTGCAGGCCAACGGATATGCTACCGGTATGTTTGGTAAATGGGGACTGGGTGAAGAGAACGATAGCGGTGCGCCGCAATTCAAAGGTTTTGATGAGTTTTTCGGTTACCTGAACCAAACACATGCACATCATTACTTTACAGATCATTTATTTGAGCTGAAGAATAAACAGCTGAAACAGGTGGCCACGGATTCCCAGTACAGTCATGACCTGATCATGGCGCATGCGCTGGATTTTGTACATGCGCATAAAGACGGCCCGTTCTTTTTATTTCTGCCGGTAACTATTCCGCATGCGGAGCTGTTACTGCCCAAACAATACCTGCAGCCTTTCCTGAATGCGGATGGCAGCAGCAAATTTGCGCCGGAAACACCTTTTGTACAAACGGGTAAAGGAACCTATCATAGCCAGCCCCAACCGCATGCAGCCTTTGCTGCCATGGTCACCAGGCTGGATTCCGATGTGGGCCGCCTGATGCAGCTCTTGAAAGAATTAAACCTGGAAGATGATACCTATGTTTTCTTTACCAGCGATAATGGCCCGCATAAGGAAGGCGGCGCAGACCCGGAGTATTTCAACAGCAGCGGTCCGTTACGGGGTATTAAGCGGGATGTATATGAAGGTGGTATTCGTGTGCCCATGATCGTGAGAGCGCCGGGTAAAGTGCCGGCAGGCCGTACCAGCAACCAGGTATGGGCTTTCTGGGATGTGCTGCCTACACTTTGCGGGTTAACGAACACCGCTGTGCCTGGCAATACAGACGGTTTATCTTTTGCACCGGCCATCCAGGGAAAACCACAAGGGCAACAGCATGATCACCTGTTCTGGCAGTTCAATGAAGGATTGTTAAAACAGGCCGTATTAAAGGATAACTGGAAGCTGGTGCGGTTTAAGAAAAAAGATCAGCCGGAAGTGCTGGAGCTGTATAATATCAATAAGGATCTTGGCGAAAAGCATAACCTGGCAGCTCAATACCCGGACCGGGTGAAGGCTTTGCAGGTGCTGCTGAAACAGTCTGTGTCGCCGGCGCAAAATGCAGCTTTTGACTGGTCAGATCTTCAATGAGTTAATTATGCCTTTTTCATAGTCCAGGTGCCAAAGATGGCCAGTTCATGGGAAAAACCATCGCCATCTATATACTGCCGCGTAATTTCCCATTTGCCAGCAAACAGGTCCTCTTCAAAAAAGCCGCTGTAATGTATTTCATGTGAGGGTATGGAAGGCACGTGGGTAACTTCGTTATTTTCTTCCGTGTACCAGAAATGATCATACCGTTTCAGGAAGCTGATGAAATTTCCTTCCATAAAACCTTCTATAATGGCTGGATTGGTGGCGCCTCCGCCCTTTTCATCATCAATGCAATGACCTTTTACCAGGCCATCCTTCACTTCCATATCCATGCTGAAAGCTACGCAGATGTCCCGCCGGTCCTGAAAATAATTTTCTTCGTACGTGTACTCCCCTTCCCAGTTGCCGGAAAAAAATATATCACTCATGGTCCCAACGTATTAACAATACGAATATGCTAAATAAATCTTCCCCGGGCAACTGATTTGATTATTTTTTCATGCTCTCCCCTGCCCTGCCCTGCTAAAAGCTAAATGCTAAAGGCTTAAAGTTCAGCCTTAAAACGCTTCTGCCAGTGACAAATACAAGCCGGACTGCCGTGGTTCGCCGGGCCGTTTTTCGCCCCAGCCATAATCCATACGAATGGTTAAGCGGGCGCTTTCATCGTAGAACCATCGGCCGCCAATACCATAGTTGGGCTTAAAGCTGCCAAAATCAAAATTATGATTGTTAAATACGGAGCCGGTACCGCCAAAAGCCACCAGCGCAAACTTGGGCTGCATATGCACAAACCAGATGTTGATAGGGATCTTTGGATCCCAGAAATAACGGTACTCCGCCTGGAAAGCCAGGTAATTCTGATCCCGGTAACGGCCGGCGTAGTAACCGCGCATCAGCAGGTCGTTGCCCATTTCAGATAAGAGGTAGAAGGGTATCTGGCTGCCCTGCACCGTACTATAGTTAATATTTAAAGCAAGGGTGCTTTTACGGGAGATGGGTATGAAATGTTTTCCCTGGGCTTCTATCTTCCACAAAGCGCGGGTGCTGAAAATATCAGGCGCATAAGCTACGTTTAGCCGTGCCCAGGAGCCGTTGGTGGTGTAGTTCTGGTTATCACGGTTATCGTAAATACCGGTGAGGCCAATGAAAGTGTAGTAACCACCGGATTTATCCACCAGCGCCAGCCCGGGGTAAATGCCCTTATTGTCTTTTGAATCATAGGCATCGTGCTGGTATAATAGCGAAGCGCCGGCATAAAAGTGGCCGCCAATGCGCCGCTCCCCTTCCAGCTGTACCTTATAACGTTTATTGTTCAGCAGGGATTGATCTGCCTTATGGGTAGTATCGCCAATGCCATAAAAGTAGATGGGATAATCGTGGTAACGCAGGTTACTCTTAAAATGCCATAGATTGGCATGCGTCCAGATATCTGTTTTCAGATCTATCTTCCACTGTTTTTTGGTAGTAATGGAAGGTATGAGGTTAATGGTGGAGTTACGTGTAAGCGGATCCGGGTGTTTGTTATCTGTATAAAAAGAATACAGCATGGCCGCACCTATTTCCAGCCCCTTTTCCTGGGAATAACCCGCTACCGGCAGCGGGAAAAAGCTGTGGCGGCGGATAATGGTGTCCTTAAGCACATAGGGCGTGTCCTGCGCTGCTGCTCCCATAACGGATAACAGCAGTATAACGATAACGGTTAATCTTTTTTGCATGCTGATTGTTTACTACTTCCTGTCTGAATGACCCAGGCTTTTACCGGGAGCCACCTTGTCACGTACCATCTGCTTTAGTTCCTTGATCTCCGGGAAATGTCCCAGCTCCTTTCTATCCAACAGCTTTTCATCTGCTATATAAATAATAAAGCTGCCGGCCACTTCGCTGGGGCGTAATGTAACGCCTCCTAATTCATCGGCGAACGTTGTCAGCAATTCCTGTGCCATCCAGGCGGAACGCATGAGCCATCCGCATTTTGGGCAATATTCTATGGTGATAATTGGTTTCATTGTAATTAATAATTAAGAATGGATAATTAGCAATTGAAGTACTAAATTATTGAATATTAATGCAGCACTTGTGATACCGAATACTAAATCATTGAATATTAGGCAACCTGAAGTACTTATTAACTATTAATTATTCATTTTTAATTGTCCTGCGATCATGTGCTTCCAGGGATGGGCGGCATAAAAACAAGGCTGTTAGTGTAAGGATACCGCCAGCTACGAAAGGCATACCCGGGAAATAAACCTTTGCGGTTGGTTTGGAGAACCAGGCAAACAGGTTGGTCATAATGGGTGGGCCTATTACGGCCGTAAGGCTCATTAAGCTGGTAAGCGCGCCTTGCAGCTCGCCCTGTTCTGTGGGCGGCACTTCACTGGAAATAACACCCTGCAAAGCCGGGCCGCAAATGCCTCCCAGGCAGTACGGCACCAGGAAGGCAAACAACATCCAGCCTTTATTGGCAAAGCCAAATAACAGCATGCCGAAAGTATAGAACAATAGTCCCAGGTAAATAGACCATTTCTGTCCCAGCTTGGGAATGGTCCACCGGATCAGCACTCCCTGCACAATACCTACCAGCAGGCCTACAAAGCCCAGGGAGTAACCTACCCAGGTTTCGTTCCAGCCGAATTTGAACATGGTATAATAGCTCCAGGTACTTTGTACGGCATGTGCAGCTATATAGATCAGGATCAGGGAGGCGATTAAACCGGTTATTACGGGGTAGCGGAACAGGTGCCAGAGGGAACCTACCGGGTTAGCGCGCTGCCAGCTGAAGGGGCGGCGGTTTTCCGGCAATAAGGATTCCGGCAGTATGAAGTAGCCATAGAGTACATTCATGAACGTTAGTGCGGCTGCTGCCAGGAAAGGCGCGCGCGGCCCCCAGTGGCTGAAAAGCCCGCCAATTACCGGTCCTATAATAAAGCCCATACCAAATGCAGCGCCTACCAAGCCAAAGTTCTGCGCTCTTTTTTCCGGGGGGCTTACATCTGCAATGTATGCTGTGGCCGTAGTAAAACTGGCGCCGGTAGCACCCGCAATTACACGGCCTAAGAACAGCCAGCCAATAGTGGGTGCAAAAGCCAGGAACAGGTAATCAAAACCAAAACCCAGCAGCGCCAGTAATAATACGGGACGCCTGCCATAACGGTCGCTTAGCCCGCCTACAATGGGAGAGCAAAAGAACTGCGTAATGGCAAATGCAAATAATAGCCAGCCGCCGTATTGGGAAGCTTCGCTCAGGCCTTTACCGGTAAGGTGCTCAATAAGCTTGGGCATTACGGGAATGATGATACCAAAACCGATAACATCAATCAGCACGGTTACAAAAATGAACCCCAGGGCGGAATTCCGTTTGACTGTCATGTGGCGGAAAAATTTGGGCGCAAGATATTTAATTAATAATGAACAATGAATAATGAATAATAATATAAGCGGAAAAGCAAAGCGGGAACATGATTACTTCATAAGATAGTGGTTATTAAATTATTAATCATTCATAGCTCATTACTAACTGTTTGCCAGCTATACAATAAAGGCCGCCGGTGGTCCATTTATTTTTGATTCCTGGGCATTTAGCCGTATTTTTATTCGTCGAATGGTTATAATCCACTAATAACCATTGCTTTGGGGACCTTTTATTGATTAACCACCGGGACATACATGAGAGTACATTTTTTCCTATACCTGGTACTTACCTGTATTTTTTCTTTTCGGGTAAACCTGGGTTTTACTATGCCACCGGCTAACCCTGCCGACAGCCTGCAGCAAGCATTGTATACGCATGCACAAAGGGATACGGTAAGGGTACAGCTGTTGAATAAACTGGGCCGGGTATATTTTACCAGCGACCCGGGAAAGACAACGCTCTATGCTACAGAAGCCCTGCACCTGAGCGACAGCCTGCAATACACGGAAGGCACCATACTGGCTACCCGCAACCTGGCGCTGGTAGAAAATACCAGGGGCAACCTGGATAAACAGATGGATATGACCCTCACTGCACTGCGACTGGCTGAAAAGAACGGTCAGCTGCATATGACAGGCATCCTCAATAATGATATCGGTAATATTTTAATAGAGCAGAACAATCCTGTACAGGCACTCCCCTACCTGAAGCGCTCTTTAAAAATAAAGAAGCAGTTCAATGAGCAGACCGAGATTGCCAAAACGCTGAATAACATTGGCTCCTGTTATATGCAGCTGCAAAAGCTGGATTCTGCATTATACTTCCTGCGTGAATCGGAACACCTGAAACTGAGCATGGGCAATACGCGGGGACTGGGTTTTACCTATGAAAATATGGGGCTCATCTACCTGCAGAAAGGCGAGTACGAAACTTCCCAGCAATACCTGGAAAGGTCCATGGGTTATTATAAGGCCACTGAAAACCAGGCAGGCATTGGTAAATCATGGCTTAACCTGGCCAAGGTAAATACCCTGCTGCAGCATTATACCATTGCTGCCGGCCAGCTGGAAGAAGCCGCCCGTGTGAATGTTAGCCAGAAGAATGCGAAGAATGAAATGATCTATTACCAGTACCTGGCGCAGCTGGATTCTTCACGGGGCGACTATATTACAGCCCTGCAGCACTATAATACCTACACTTCCCTGAAGGAAAAATATTTTGCGGTAGAAAAGGCATTGTCTATTGCCAATACCCGCGAAAAATATGAATCTGAAAAGCGGCAGCGGGAAAACCATCTGCTGAAAGCCGCACAGCAAATACACCTTTCCACCATTCACCAGCAGCGTATACTGGTAGCGGTCTGCGCGTTCTTATTATTGATCCTGCTTGTGATCACGGTGATGCTGTACCGCTTATACAAACGGCAGCAGGAGCTGTACCGGCAGCTGAATAGTAAGAACGAGGAAGTATCTCAGCAGAACCGCATTATCATGGAGCAGAATGTGAAGCTGGGCAGCTTAAACCAGGTGAAGGACAAGATCTTTTCTGTGATCTCGCATGACCTGCGCTCTCCCCTGGCCATCCTGGAAGGCATGCTGTTCCTGCTGCGCGACCGGAAAATGTCAACAGAGGAATTCCGCACTTTTGCGGATGACCTCTGGCGCGATATGAAAAATACCGCCTACATGATGGATAACCTGCTGAACTGGGCCAGCTCGCAGATGAAGGGCATCCGCACCAAACCGGATGAATTTGAATTTACCGGGATGGTAAGGCGGGAGATTGAATTGCTGCAATCCCTGGCGCGGCAGAAAGAGGTAACCCTTACCCATCATTTACAGCAGCCGGTAACGGTATTTGCCGATCCGGATATGATGAAGCTGGTACTGCGCAACCTGATCAGCAATGCCATTAAGTTCACGCCCGGCGGCGGAAATATTGAGGTGCTGGCGCATATTAAAGGTACTTACCTGGAAATATGTGTGCAGGATAATGGTGTTGGCATACCAGATAAAGATCAGCATAAAGTATTCTCCAATATTTATTATTCCATGCCTGGCACCCGTCATGAAAAAGGCTGCGGGTTGGGGCTGCCGCTTTCCAAAGATTTTGTGGAGCTGAATAAAG
This sequence comes from Chitinophaga sp. GbtcB8, assembly GCF_019091455.1. GTDB lineage: Bacteria > Bacteroidota > Bacteroidia > Chitinophagales > Chitinophagaceae > Chitinophaga. The sequence continues at coordinate 150 of NZ_JAGXJN010000072.1, read as the reverse complement.
GCGCCATCTGGTTCCACAGCCAGCCGGGGATCACCAGCTTTTGTTTTACGATCCCTTTATCTGAGGAAGATGCTAATCAGCAGGGGCATATGGCGAGGAAGAAGAAACAACTTTTATAATGTGCAGATGTGCAGATATGCAAATGTGCAG
>NZ_JAGXJN010000071.1 GCF_019091455.1 Chitinophaga sp. GbtcB8 | reverse complement strand
ATGTGCGGCCCACATTTCTGCTCTATGAAAATTACGCAGGAGGTACGGGAGTTTGCAGCCACACAAGGCGTAGAAGAAGAGGCGGCATTGGAAGCCGGTATGAGCGCGCAGGCAGAAGCATTTAAAGTGCAGGGCGGGGAGATCTATTTATAAACGCGAAACGTGTGCCACAGCTTTGAGGCGTGGCACACATAAAAATCACAATGCTCCTCATCATCACCCATCCTGAACATGTGCCCAACGAAACACAGCTCTGGCAACAGCTGCTGCACGCCGGCGCAGATGCCATTCTCCTGCGTAAGCCGCAGTGGCCGCCGGAGGCCTATGCGCAGGCGCTGGAACAAACCGATCCGGCCTGTTATCCTAAAATAATGATAGCAGGGCATTGGGAGCTGTACCAGCGTTTTGGGCTGATGGGTGTGCATTTCAGCGGGCAGCAGCGGGAACAAACAGATGCGCAGCTGATAGCGGAATACCGCCGCCAGGGCTGCCGCACCAGCACCGGCATTCACCACGTAGCAGCATTACCGTTAGCAGACAATGCCTGGGATTATTTGTTACTAAGCCCTGTGTTTGACAGCATTTCCAAACCAGGTTATAAAGCACAAATACCGCCCGGTTTTAAGCTGCAGAAAAATGGCTGCAACGCAAACGTGCTGGCGCTGGGTGGCGTGGATAACACCAATGCCGCACAGGCAAAACAAATGGGCTTTGATGGCCTGGCCCTGTTAGGCGCCATCTGGCAAATACCCGCAACAGCCGTACAACAATTACAACATATTAGAAGCATATGGAACGACCCTATGTTATAAGCCTGGCCGGGCTGGACCCCAGCGGGGGCGCCGGTTTGCTGGCAGACATTAAAACCTTTGAGGCCCATCAAACCTATGGGCTGGGCGTTTGCACCGCGCTTACCGTGCAAACGGATCAGGAATTTTTGTCGGTAAACTGGCTGCCGGCGGAGCGTGTTATAGAACAGGCAAAACCATTGCTGCAAAAGTTTGCGCCTGCCTGGTGTAAAATAGGCATTGTGGCAGATGTTCCTGCGCTGCTGCAAATAGTACGGAGCCTGCACCAGCTGCGCCCCGGCATCCGCATTATCCTGGATCCGGTGTTAAAAGCATCTGCTGGTTTTGATTTTCACAACACCGCACTGGCGCATGCATGGCAGGAAGTGCTGCCTTACCTGTACCTGCTTACTCCCAATTATGATGAAGCACTGGTATTAGGCAATGGCACTGCAGACGGGCAGGAAGCTGCCACACAGCTTAGCCGCCATTGTGCAGTACTGCTGAAAGGCGGCCACCATCCGGAGCACAGGGGCTGGGATGTGTTGTACACACAGGAAAGCGAGTACCTGCTGCCGCCTGTTGTGCGGCAGGTGTATCCCAAACACGGTTCCGGCTGTGTATTATCCGCCGCCATTACAGCGCAGCTGGCAAAGGGCCAATCCCTGCAGGATGCCTGTATTAACGGCAAAGCTTATACGGAGAAATTTTTATCCAGTCACCCTTCATTATTAGGATATCACAATTTATGATCAGTACCTTACATTACATATCACAGCAAACCGCAGCAGCAGACCATTCTGCTAACATACAGGCCGCCTGCGATGCAGGCTGCAACTGGATCCAGCTGCGTATTAAAGACAGCACGCCGGAAGCAGTATTACCCATTGCCATTGCTGCAAAAAAAATATGCGAACCATACAACGCTACGCTTATTATTAACGACTATCCCCAGGTGGCCAAAGCCATCGGCGCCCATGGCGTGCACGTAGGCAAAAATGATATGACGGTAGCTGCAGCCCGCGCCATTACAGGCCCTGGAATGATAGTAGGCGGTACCGCCAATACCCTGGACGATCTGTTACAGCATGTAAAAGACGGCGCCGATTATGTTGGGCTGGGGCCTTACCGTTTTACTACTACCAAGCAAAAGCTAAGTCCCATACTGGGTTTGGAGGGTATTGCCAATATCCTGCAGCAGTTGCAGGCACAAGGTGTTACCATTCCCGTAATAGCTATTGGCGGCATTGTGCAGGAAGATATTGCTGCATTAATAGCAGCAGGCGCACATGGCGTAGCAGTAAGCGGCCTTATTACACATGCAGCGGATAGAAAGGAAGTAGTGAAAAATATTTTCGCGATGGCACAAAAGAAACAGGAAGCAGGCAGTAACATTTAAAAAATTAAAAATGATAACACCCTTAATAATTGCTGACCGCACTTTTCAATCCCGCCTGTTTACCGGTACGGGAAAGTTTTCCGCAGCGCCGGTAATGGAGCAGGCCTTGCTGGCCTCCGGCTCTGAGCTGGTAACCGTGGCACTGAAGCGGGTAGATATGTTTAACCAGGCAGATGATATGCTGCAGCACCTTAACCACCCGCAGCTGCACCTGCTGCCCAATACCTCCGGTGTACGTACTGCTAAAGAAGCCGTATATGCGGCCCAGTTAGCACGGGAAGCGCTGGAAACAAACTGGGTCAAGCTGGAAATACATCCTGATCCCCGCTACCTGCTGCCCGACCCTATAGAAACCCTGCTGGCAGCGCAAGAGCTGGTAAAGCTGGGCTTCATAGTATTGCCCTACATACACGCCGACCCGGTGCTGTGCAAACGCCTGGAGGACGCAGGCGTAGCTGCTGTAATGCCTTTAGGGGCGCCTATTGGCAGCAACAAAGGCTTACGCACCTTTGATTTCCTGGAAATTATTATTGAGCAAAGCCGGGTGCCGGTGGGGGTGGACGCCGGTATTGGCAGCCCTTCTGATGCAGCCAAAGCCATGGGAATGGGCGCAGATGCCGTACTCGTAAATACCGCCATTGCCGTAGCGCAAGACCCGGTACGTATGGCGCAGGCCTTTAAGCAAGCCGTAATTGCAGGCCGCCTGGCCTACGAAGCCGGACTGCCCGGCAGGCACGCACAGGCCAGCGCCAGCAGCCCGCTAATCGCCTTTTTAGACAATGAATAATTAATTAAAATGAGCTTCAAAAATATTTTCGCTCAGCATAACTGGGACACCATTAAAGAAAGCATCTACAGCAAAACTGCGCTGGATGTGGAACGTGCGCTGGCAGCCGGCCGGCGTACGCTGGAAGATTTTAAGGCCCTCATATCCCCTGCTGCGCTGCCTTACCTGGAACAAATGGCGCAGCTAAGCCATCGCCTTACCCGGCAGCGCTTTGGTAATACTATGCAGCTGTATATTCCGCTGTACTTATCCAACGAATGCCAGAACATTTGCACCTACTGTGGTTTTAGCCTGGATAATAAGATCCGGCGTAAAACCCTGCGCGCAGCAGAGATCATGCAGGAGGTGGAGGTTATTAAAGCTATGGGGTATAAACATGTGCTGCTGGTAACCGGGGAGGCCTGGCAAACCGTAGGTCTGGATTATTTTAAAGAAGCTCTTCAGCTCATAGGCCCGCACTTTTCCCATATCAGCATGGAGGTTCAGCCTATGGACGAGGCAGACTACGCCGCGCTTATTCCCCTTGGCCTGCAAAGTGTGCTGGTATACCAGGAAACCTATCATGAGGCAGATTATAAATTGCATCATCCCAAAGGCCGTAAGTCCAACTTTGACTACCGGCTGGAAACCCCCGACCGCCTGGGCCGGGCAGGTATTCATAAAATGGGATTGGGTGTGCTTATTGGCCTGGAAGACTGGCGTACAGATAGTTTTTTTACGGCCCTGCACCTGCAGTACCTGGAAAAAACCTACTGGCAAACCCGCTACAGCATTTCTTTTCCACGGTTGCGCCCTTGCACCGGCGGCCTGCCGCCTAAGGTAGAAATGAAAGACCGGGAGCTGGTACAGCTTATTTGCGCCTACCGCCTGCTGGATCCGGATGTGGAGCTAAGCCTCTCTACCCGGGAATCTGAACAGTTCCGCAACCATGTAATAAAACTGGGTATTACTACCATGAGCGCCGGCTCTAAAACCAATCCTGGCGGATATGCCGCAGACCTTGAATCATTGGAGCAATTTGAAATATCAGATGAGCGCAGTCCGCAGGCCATTGCGCAAATGCTGCAATCACAGGGTTATGAGCCGGTATGGAAAGATTGGGACGGAAGCCTGGTGAGCTTTAGCAGTTAGCAATTAGCTGTTAGCTGTTAAGTGCTGCACAACTTCTGGCATTCCCCGATAACCAATCGGCTCGCATGACTGCCAACAGCTAACAGCTAAAAGCTAACCGCTAAAAAATTACCCTCCGCCCGGGAAAGCGAAGGGTATTGTGAAAACCTAAAATCCATTAATCATTAAACATATAAGATATCGCTTATGAAAATAAGCAGCTACGTACCATAGACTTCAAATGTAAGTTGCTCAAAATGAACAACCTATAAACCTGTTAAGTTTGAACAAAATGAACAGGCGACTATGTTACTGCACAATATATTTATAAGCCATCCTACAAAACAAAACCTTGTAAGCATTAGCCTACTTTCTCCATATCACGATATGTTTTAATGGTGTCATGTGAGCTCTTAAGCGCACCTTTCTGATTAGCGATCAGCTCCCTTATGCTATAAGGCATCGGGTCGTCTGAGCGCAGCGCTTCATCATATGCACGTTGTGCGGCATCCTCTCCATATTCACAGCTCGCCAGTACAGCGTGGCGGTCATTGCCGGTAAAGGTTGCTTTTACATCCATCCAGGCACGGTATATTTTACCGGAAACAGTGGTACCGGTTTCCAGCTCAGCGCCCATCCGGGCCAGCTCCTGGTTCAGCTGCGATACATAAGTGCGGCTTTCATCTATCATTCGTTGAAACAATGCTTTCAGGTCGGGGTCTTCTGTCTTGTCACTTGCCTTCAGGTATCCTTCTATACGGTCGTTGTTGATCTGTACCAGATCGCTGAGTACTTCTGATATTTTTTCGTTCTGTTGCATGGCATTTATTGTTTTGATGTTTGTAATATGATCAATTACCGCGGCGCGGTAAGGTGTTAACATGTTAATAGGTTACTGTCCATCTCTTTAACATTAATTCAAAAATGCGACCAGTTGAGCAGCTCCGTCTATAAAGTACCCCGGCATTGCGCGTTTCAGCCGTTTCCCTGACGTATTTTTTTCACGCATGGGGGAATCTGTTCTACAATAGAATACCTTATTGCAGCAGTTTTAGCAGTAAACAGTATGACTCACAAAGGACAAATGAATTGGCACAGATTTTTAACTATAAGAGTTAACCAAACATTATTCATATGAGAAGCATATTGTATCTAATAGCCCTTATTCTTATCATAGGATGGGTGTTAGGCTTTTTTGTTTATTCAGCTGGTGCGCTGATTCATGCATTGTTGGTGTTAGCTATTATAGCAATCTTGTTGAGCGTTATCCGGGGGAGAGCGCCTATAGAATAAGGTACCGACAGCTTAAAGCCGTACAAGAAATAATTAATGAATAATTGATAACCGTGGCCGTAACCACTTCGTTATTGATTATTCATTTTTTTGTTTGAGGAGGTGGGTATACCGCCAATGACTATACGGTATTAAAGTAGCTGCAATTATTGCTGGTCCGGGCGGTTGCAGGCCGGGTTAAAAACGTGGTACCCGCTGCTGTCTTCCGTTACCTGCAGGCGGTTTAGTATAGCCATTGTTTCAAGAATGTGAGGCAGGGAATCGCGCTTGCTGATCTGTCCTGTAAAGGAATAGTTCTTCAGCTGTTTTTCAGAGTAGTTAATGGAAGCGTGGTACACGGCTTCAAAGCGGCTCATAACTTCTGTTAAGGGTACGTTAGTGAACAGGAGCTCTTCGCCGTTTTCCATGATGTTACCCTTTATTGGTTTGGTCAGAATGCTGTCTGCAATACGCTCATAGTTATACACCATTAACGACTGCTGCTTTTTATTAAAAGCACATTCCTGACCGGGCGCCAGGTACACCAATTTCTTATCAGCTTGAGCTCCTGTAGATCTTACCATTACTTTTCCCGTGAGTAAACGGATCTTCACGGTTTTGCTCCGGTCATACGCTTTAATACGAAAAGACGTACCCAGGGCGGTTGTTGCTACATGTTCAGAATATACAGTAAATGGTCGTCCCTCTTGTTTGATTACGGTAAATGTGGCGGCTCCTTTCAGGTACAGCGACCGTTGGTCAGGTGTAAAACCCGGGCGCCATTGCAGGGTGCTTTGCCCTTCCAGCAAGGCTACCGATCCATCCGGCAAAACAATGTGCTGTTGGGTATTGCCGGTGTTTGTTACGATGGTATCCGTTACTGGTATCTTACCGTTTTGTGCAATGACTGTTGCTGGCTGTAAGGTCTTATGCTGGTAGAACCACATCATAAAACCGGTACCCAGTAACAGCACTATTGCGGCAGCAGCCCGGGTGCGGTAGCGGTACCCCCGTATTTCCCTCACTTCCCGGCGAATGGTTTGCAGCATTTGTTCCGTATGAACGGGATGCAGGTATTCACCTGCTTCAAAAGCTTCCCAATCCTGTTCCGGCAGCGCTGCTGCCAGCTCCTCGGGGTTATTTTGCAAATAATCACTCACCGCGGCGGCTTCTTCGGCTGTACACTGGTTCTTTAAAAATTGCTCTATTAAAGCGCGGTTCATCATTATCTGCTAAAATATAGGTCTGCTATATTATACTACGCAGCAAAAAAGGCTTATACCCACGGAGAAGGAAAAAAAATGTGTTTTTATTTGACAGCCAGGTTGTCAATTGTATGTTCACCGGCTATTATTAGCGATAGATCAGCGGAAATATTCGGAGGTTGGGTGAGTGGAAAATGAGTTTGCGCTACTGGAAAGCATCTGCAAAAAAGATCAGCAGTACTATGGCTTCCCTGATCTGTTTAATGGCCCGGTTTACCTGGTTCTCTACGGTTTTCAGGGAAATGGAAAGGCAGAGGGCTATTTCCCGGTTGGTGAATCCCTGTATGCGGTACCCGAAGATCTTTTTCCTTTCCGGTGGCAGGGCAGCCATGGCACGCTGCACCTGGTCCAGGGTTTCACGCTCCTGTAAGTGGCGGGAGGTATCCGCTACTTCTGGCAGTTCCTGAATATCTACCAGCACCGTACGTTCCTGCGCTTTACGGCGCAATACATCTATCAGGGTTGTGCTGGCTATGCGGAATAACTGTTGGGATAAAGGCAGGGTTTCATCCAGGTGGCTGCGGTAACGCCACAGCTTAATGAAGGTAAGCTGCACCAGCTCTTCGGCTACATCAGCAGCAGCCGTGCGTTTCAGGAAATAGTAATACAGCTTCTCATGGAACTGCTGGTACACTTCCTCAAAAACAGCTACGGATCCTGCTTTTATGGCAACTATTCTCTCCAACGTTGTAGTGTTAATGTGATGCGCTAAACTAACACTAGATACTCATTTTTTGCGGAAAAGCAAAGCAATTACGAATTACGCTGAATGCTTAATGCAAAACGCTGAACGCTGTCCACCGGATACCGGTGTACTTCATACAGCATTCAGCGTTTTGCGTTAAGCGTTAAGCATTCTTCAGGCTTGCTATATCTATCACAAACCTATACTTCACTTGCCCTTTCAGCAGCTTTTCATACGCCTCATTAATATCCTGTATGTTGATCATCTCTACATCAGAAACAATGTTATGCTCCGCGCAGTAGTCAAGCATTTCCTGTGTTTCCTGAATGCCGCCTATACAGGAGCCGCCCAGGCTAACACGGTTCATCAGCAGGCTAAAAGCCGGTATGGAAGCCGGTTCCGGTGGTGCGCCTACGCAAATATGCACCCCGTTGGTTTTCAGCAGGCGCAGAAATGCGGGGATATCATGCGGGGCAGATACCGTATCCAGTATAAAATCAAAGCTGCCCTGCAGGCTTTTCATTACAGCCGGGTCAGTGGTAAGCGCAAAGTGATGTGCACCCAGGCGTTTGGCATCCGCCTGTTTGGAGGGCGAGGTGCTTAACAAAGTTACCTCTGCGCCAAAAGCTGCGGCAAACTTTACGCCCATATGGCCCAGGCCGCCCAAACCTAAAATAGCTACTTTATGGCCGGGGCCTATTTTCCAGTGCCGTAGCGGCGAGTAAGTAGTAATGCCCGCACACAGCAAAGGCGCCACGGCTTCCAGCGGCAGCTTGGGCGATACCTTCAGCGTATATTTTTCATCCACTACTATCTGTGTGGAGTAACCGCCGTAAGTAGGTGTTTTACCATCACGCTCATAGGCATTGTAAGTACCGGTCATACCTTCCAGGCAGTATTGTTCAATACCGGCTTTACAGTTTTCGCATTCCCTGCAGGAGTCTACAAAACATCCTATACCAGCCAGGTCGCCTACCTGGAATCCTTTAACATGATCACCCACCTTTGTTACACGGCCTACAATTTCGTGGCCGGGTACCATTGGGTAAATGGCATTCTGCCACTCATTGCGTACCTGGTGCAGGTCGGAGTGGCAAACGCCGCAGTATTGGATCTCTATCTGTACATCATGCGGGCCTGGCTCCCTGCGTTGCAGGCTAAATGGGCTTAGTGGCTCCGTTGCGCTGGGCGCTGCATAAGCTTTTGTGTTCGTACTCATCTGATTTGCATTTAAGAGGTTGGAAAGGTGTGCGTACAAATTTATAGTATAAAGTATAATAGTACAGGCAGGGGGCCTTGCTCTTTAATAAATTAGTAACCTCACCCAAATAAACACCCGTTATGAAAAAAACCACTATCCGTTTACCCTTTTTGATCATGAGCGTCCTCCTGCTCATCCCCCAATTCTTATTAGCCCAGAAACAAATGGAAAAGCTGAACCGCGGCCTGGTAGCCATACGCACCAGCGCCAGCCAGGTGTATGTAGGCTGGCGCCTGTTCGGTACAGATCCGGCAGGCATTGCTTTTAACGTGTACCGCGGTTCCACGAAAGTGAACAGCGCTCCCATTACCAGCTCCACTAATTATGTGGACAATACCCCCGCTAACAGCACCTACACCATACGCCCGGTGCTGAACGGCAGTGAGCAGGCAGCTTCTGAAAGCGCTACTGTATGGGCGCAGCAGTACCTTACCATTCCCATACAGGCGCCGGCCGGCGGTACTACGCCGGATGGAGTAGCCTATACCTACAATGCCAACGACTGCAGCACCGGTGATCTGGATGGCGACGGGCAGTATGATATTGTACTGAAATGGGATCCCTCCAATGCTAAAGACAATTCCCAAAGCGGTTATACCGGCAATGTGTACCTGGATGCATATAAGCTGAATGGCACCCGCCTGTGGCATATTGACCTTGGCCGCAACATACGCGCCGGCGCGCACTACACACAGTTTATGGTGTACGACCTGGATGGAGATGGCAAAGCAGAAGTGGCCTGCAAAACCGCCGATGCTACTAAAGATGGCACCGGCATAGTGATTGGCGATGCCAATGCCGACTACCGCAATACCAGCGGTTATGTTTTAAGCGGGCCGGAGTTCCTTGACCTCCCCCCAATAAATCGGGCCATTGAAAAGTAGAGAAATCGGGCAATAATTCATAATTTAAACATGAAAGAT
>NZ_JAGXJN010000070.1 GCF_019091455.1 Chitinophaga sp. GbtcB8 | reverse complement strand
AAAAAGGCTCCTTTACCTCTGCGGTAAAACAGCGCATCGGCAAGTTTGTGCAGGCCAACGGCGGCACCCTGTTCCTGGACGAAATAGGCGATATGAGCCTGAGCGCCCAGGCCAAAGTGCTGCGGGCCCTCCAGGAAGGGAAGATCACCCGCGTAGGGGGCGACAAGGAAATTAATGTGGATGTACGCGTAATAGCCGCCACCAATAAAGATCTGCTGAAAGAGGTGGAGGAGAAGAACTTCCGCCTGGATCTGTACCACCGCCTGAGCGTGATCCTGATCCACGTACCATCCCTGAATGAACGCCGGGATGATGTACCCCTGCTGGTAGATCATTTCCTGGACAACGTTTGCCAGGAATACGGAATTGTAAAAAAGGTGATTGATGCGCCGGCCCTCAAGGCCCTGCAGCAGCACGACTGGTCAGGTAATATCCGCGAGCTGCGTAACGTGGTGGAAAGGCTGGTTATCCTCTCCGGCAAAACCATCACCGCAGATAATGTGGAGGATTATGTAGTACCTTCCCGCGAGAAAAAGAAAGCCAATATATAGTTTGGCAGCAGGCAGTTAGCATAATCCACTAACTGCCAACTGCCAGCGGCCAACCGTCATATGAAGAAGCAGTTATACCTGATCAGCGGCATGGGGGCGGATGAGCGGATGTTCCGTTACCTGCAGTTTCCACCGGAGTACGAGGTGCACTACCTGCCCTGGTTAAAGCCACAGCCCAATGAGCCCTTTACGGATTACGCAGCCCGCATGGCGGCCGGCATTACTACAGAAGGTCCGCTTACCTTGCTGGGACTTTCCTTCGGGGGGATGATAAGCCTGGAAATAGCCCGTCAGCGCCCGGTTGAAAAGGTTATCCTGATCAGCACCATCAAAAACACCCGGGAGCGCCCCGCTTATTTTAACATGATAAGAAGGCTGGGATTATACCGCCTGACCAACCGCTGGCTCTTCAAACAGCGCACCTTTGTAGTAAAATTTTACATGACAGCCAAAACAGCGGAGGAAGACGCCCTGCTGAAAGATTACCTGCGTAACAGCGATTTTGACTTTATGTACTGGGCTATCCGCACCGTTATTTTCTGGGAAAATGAGGAGCTGCATTCCGCTGTAGTGCACATCCACGGCAGTAAGGACCATACTTTCCCGCTCAAATATGTGAAGCCGGATTATACGATAAACGGAGGGGGCCATTTCATGATTATGAACCAGGCCGATGAGATTAACCGTATATTGAGCCGGGAACTTTAAGAAAACTTTTACAAGGAAAATTAGCTGACTGACAACAGAATATTATATTTGTTCTTTTAAGATATTTAAATACACACAAATTCAACTGAATGAACCTGGCATTTTGGAGGCGCAATGACGGCCAGCCTAAGAAAAGAAAGTCTGCAGTGCGTGAATGGCTGGATGCAGCCATCTTCGCTATCATAGCAGCCACGCTGATCCGCACTTTTATTTTCGAGGCCTATACGATCCCTACTCCCTCTATGGAAAAAACATTGCTGGTGAACGATTTCCTGTTCGTTAGCAAGATCAGTTACGGTCCGCGCATTCCCAATACCCCGCTGGCAGTTCCTTTTACCCATCATACCCTACCCGGCACCAAATACAGCAAAGCTTATTCAGAAGCCGTACACTGGCCTTACAAACGCCTGCCCGGTTTTACCCGCGTAAAACGGAATGATGTAGTGGTATTCAACTTCCCCGAAGGCGATACCGTGGCCCTGGAACAGCAGGACCAAAGCTACTACGGGCTGGTACGCAGCCTGGGCAGAGATGCAGTATGGGAATCCTACCATGTTACCTCCCGCCCGGTTGATAAACGGGAAAACTATATTAAACGCTGCGTAGCCGAATCCGGCGACACGCTGAGCATAAGAGACGGCGTAGTGTTTATAAATGGCCATCAGGCGCCCATTCCGCAGGAAAGTGAAAGAAGATATACTGTGCAGACCAATGGCGATCCCCTGAACCCGGACCGCCTGGATGAGCTGGACATTACGCCCAACCCGGATGCCACTTTATCCGCCGGCATCTTCCTGTACAACCTTACCCCGGGCAACGTAACCGCGTTAAAGAACTTCCCGGTAGTAAAAAGCATTAAACCTTACTTCAGCGGGGAGCAATCCGTTTTCCCTTACGATACTGCCCATTATCATTGGACAGAGGAGAACTTTGGCCCCCTGTACATTCCTAAAAAGGGCGCCACTGTTAAGCTGGACAGCACCAATATTGCCATTTACGACCGTGTGATCCGTGTGTACGAAGGCAATACGCTGGAAGCTAAGAACGGGCAGTTCTACATTAACAACAAACCCGCTGATTCCTACACTTTTAAAATGAACTATAACTGGATGATGGGGGGTAACCGAAACAACTCCCTGGATTCCCGCTACTGGGGCTTTGTGCCGGAAGATCATGTGGTAGGTAAGGCCTGGCTGATCTGGATGAGCTATGGCCATGGCAGCATCCGCTGGAGCCGTTTATTCAGAACGATCAAATAACAATAAGCAATTTTTGCACGGTCCTGCATCCCTCCGGGTGCGGGACTTTTTTATTATTATCGATACCTTCGCAGCACCCTATTAATTATTAATCATTAATTATTAATTCTTCATTCAATGAAACAGCTGCAATCATTTGAATACCAGCTTTACGATGACATTTCGCAGCTGGAAGAAAAAGATGCCGCTCTGCTGCAGGCTGCCCGTACGGTTACTGCGGAGGCTTATGCGCCGTACTCTAATTTCCAGGTGGGCGCTGTTATACGCCTGGTTAACGGACAGCAGGTAAGCGGTACCAACCAGGAAAATGCCTCGTTCCCTGCTGGCATTTGCGCAGAAAGAACGGCCCTTTCCGCCGCCACAGTATTGTATCCCAATGTACCCATAGATACTATTGCCATTAGCTACCATAACTTAAACGGCAGCAGCGGGCATCCCATTTCCCCCTGCGGTATTTGCCGGCAGTCGCTGGCAGAGTATGAGCAGCGTTTGCAGCAACCTATCCGCCTGATCCTGAGCGGCCAAAGCGGCCAGGTATATGTGATAGCAGCTGCCGGTCAGCTCTTGCCTTTATCCTTTTCTGCAAAGGATATGGAGTGACTTCATATAAGAAAATAACGTATATTTGCGTTAGGGACAATAGACCATGTTTTCTCTATGATGCGTATCCTATGTCTGCTGGTAATAGCAGTTTTCACAGTACAATTAGCCATTGCACACCCAAAGGACAAAGCCAGGGCTTTGTATAAAGAGGGATTGGTATTAAAAAGATCAGGTAAGCTGGATGCTGCCCTGAAGTTTTTTCATGCCGCCATTATCCAGGATAAGAATTATACACCCGCTTACCTGGAGCTGGGCCAGATCTACGCCCTGATGGAGAACTACCGCCAGAGCACTTATTATTATCAGCAAATTTCAAAGCTGGATAGTACCAGTAATGTAACCAGCCCGGAAGACCTGCAGGTACTGCATGACCTGGGCCATGTATATTACTACGAAGGCAATTACAAAGCCGCTGTAGTATTATGGAACCGTATGCTGGCTTTACAGCCGCAGAACTACTTTGCAATGTTCATGCTGGGAAAATCGTATATCGGTTCCGGTGAGCTGCAGAAAGGGGAGGAGCTTTGTGATAAGGCCGTCAACAACTAATTAATAATGAAGAATGAATAATTAATAATCGTAAGGCCAGTTTACGCCTGTTATAACTATAACGTACTAATAAAAATGTCCTGCACCTTTAAGATGCAGGACATTTTTTATTTTAACTATAGTTGCAGTGATCTCATTTTCATGATATAACTGCTTCACTATTATTAATTATTCATTCTTCATTATTAATTACATACGCTCCGGTACTTCAATTCCCAGCAGCTCCATACTCCGCCGGATGGTATGCACCGTATGGGTAATGATCTGTAAACGCAGGTTCTTCTTTTCTTCGGATTCCGCATTTACAATAGAGTATGTGTATTTGCCATCTACCTTCTCTGCATAAAAAGAGTTAAACTCCTGCGCCAGTTTAAATGCATAGTTGGCTATCACAGAAGGGCTCATTTCTTTTTGCGCATCTTCCAGCACTTCGCCAAACTGCTCGTTCAGCATGATCAGTGATTTTTCTAATGGCAGTAAACTGTCATTATGCCTGTAAGTGTCCAAATGACTGGTATCTGTCACACCGGCTTCACGCAGAATAGATTTGATACGTGCATGTGAATATTGAATAAACGGCCCGGTAAAACCATGGAAGTCAATGGACTCTTCGGGGTTAAAGATCATCCGCTTTTTAGGATCCACCCTCAGCAGGAAGAATTTCATAGCGCCCAGTCCGATTACTTCGTACAGGCGTTGCAGTTCATCCTCGCTGAAGTCCTTTAGCTTGCCGGATTCTTTGGTGTGCTGGGCAGAAGTGTTCACCATTTCAGTGATCATATCATCTGCATCAACCACCGTGCCTTCCCGGCTCTTCATACGGCCATGCGGCAGCTCCACCATACCGTAGGAGAGGTGGAAAACACCCTCAGCAGCAGGCTCCTGCAGCTTTTCCAGGATCAGCTTTAATACCTTGAAATGGTAGTTTTGCTCATCCGCTACTACATATATGCTCAGGTCCATCTGGTAGTCGTCATACTTCAGGCGGGCAGTGCCCAGGTCCTGCGTCATGTACACAGAGGTGCCGTCGCCACGCAGCAGCAGCTTCTGGTCCAGGCCATCATTGGTCAGGTCTATCCAAACAGAGTTATCTTCTTTTTTAAACAGCACGCCTTTACGTAAGCCATCTTCCACCAGGTCTTTACCCAGCAGGTAGGTTTCGCTTTCGTAATAGATCTTGTCAAAGTCAATGCCCAGGCGTTTGTAGGTTACATCAAAGCCCTGGTATACCCAGCCGTTCATGGTGCTCCACAGGGTACGCACTTCCGGGTTGCCGGCTTCCCACTGCTGCAGCATAATTTTAGCCTGCTGCATGATCTCCGTTTTATTCCGGGCCAGCTCTTTTATTTCGTCATGGATCTTGTCGGATTTTTCTTTATCGGCATGTATTTCCGGTTTATGCAGCAAAGCGCCCAGCTTTTCTACCCGTTCCAGGTCAGCGCCGGAAAAGTCGCGGAAGTCATTTTCCAGCACCCGGGCAATAATGGGTTCTGCCTGTTCTTTCAGCAGGGTTTCAAACTTTACATAATAATCGCCCACCAGGTGATCGCCCTTGATGCCGGTAGATTCCGGCGTATCGCCATGGGCAAACAGCTGCCAGGCCAGCATGGATTTACAGATATGGATACCCCGGTCATTCACCAGGTTGGCTTTCACCACCTCATATCCATTGGCTTTTAAGATCTCTGCAATGGAGTAACCCAAAAAGTTATTCCGTAAGTGCCCCAGGTGCAGGGGTTTATTGGTGTTGGGGGAGGAATACTCCACCATTACCTTTTTACCATTAGCAGGTTTGTGGCCTACATTGCGGTTGTTGAAATTCGATTGCAGGTATTGTACCCAGTAGTCATTATTGATGCTCAGGTTCAGGAATCCCTTTACCACGTTAAAACCAGCTATCAGCTCCGGGAAGCGGGCAGCCAGGTAAGTACCAATGGTATTGCCGGTTTCCTCAGGTTTCTGGCGGCTGAACTTAGTGAAGGTAAATACCACGATGGTATATTCCCCCTCAAATTCGGGTTTGGTAACATTAATGGCAATATCGTCAACGGGTATATCCTGTTTATATAGCTCCTTAATAGCGGTGGCTGCTGCTGATCTGATGGTTTGTACAACACTCATGTGGAAAACTGTTAATGCAAAGTAGCAGCAAAGGTATAAAAAAAGTCCATGGTCCATGGTTGATGGTCCATTGCCTTTAACAAGTAGGGTTATTAAAGGGGAAGGGCCGGTCTTTTTGGTCAGCGCTGATAAATAATAAAAGTCATTTTAAAGCTATTACTGGTTTAAGTAATGTAATAACCATATATCTCCCGGCATGCACCTATATTAGTAAATACCTGCCGGGTAAAAGCTTGTATATTTAACGCCTGAAATTAATGCAGAGCATGGAACAACCGATTTCTTCGATGAACCGGCCTACTCATGATACCGCATTCCTGAACGGACTGCGAATATTATTGGCTTTATGGGTAGCGCTTGGACACTTTTATTATTACCTGGGTGCTGAAAAAGTTTTCCCATTACCCTTTCTGGGCAAATTCCTTCATCATAACTCATCTGCCGTAAGTGGTTTTATGATCATTACCGGTTTTTTGATGTCGTACCATTATACATTGCGTGAAAGGAAAGAACCGCCGGAGAAAAAAGAAACCTTCTTCAGGTTCTGGCTCAGGCGTTTTTTCCGCCTGTATCCTATTTATTTTCTAGCCATTATGGTGGCCTTCTTTTTATTGCCTGTTACCCGGAATTTTGCGGCAGCCAACCTGACCTTCTTTACCGGCGAGGTGCCCCAGTTCCAGTTCACGTACGACCTGGCATTAGCGCCTACCTTTAAGGATGTGTTCTTACACCTTACTTTCCTGCACGGCTTTTTCCCGGGTATTAACTCCAGCATACTGGGCCCCGCATGGAGTTTGTCGCCGGAAGTGCAGTATTACCTTATTTTCCCGCTGTTGTACCTGGCGTTCTTTTACTCGCAACGGTACCAACTCATCAAACTTCCGCTTATTGTTTTAATTTCCGGCGCTTTATATATTTTATCGTACAAGTTTTTCGGGAGCGCTGCAATTGACTCTCCGGCCGAGATTGTGAATCTGGGCCTGCCCAGCATTATTACCTATCAGCTAATTTACTTTGTTACCGGTATGATCATGGCTAAAGTGCTGATCAACAAAACGGGGTATTTTCATTTGTTCTTTTGCATCCTTATCTGCATTTGCCTGAGCGTGAATGTATTTACAATGGGGCTGCTGCTCATTATTGTAACAATGATGTTTTCGGATGAGCTGAAACGGTTCCTGCCTGGTTTTCTTTATAAGATATTGATGTTCTTTAAAGGTATATTGGGCGGTAAGGTAGCTACCCTGGGGGCTGATCTCTCCTACTCGTTGTACCTGATCCATAGTTTTACTTTGCAGATGATCCTGTTCTGCTGCATACAGCTTCCTTTCAGTAAAACCGGTATTGCACTTGTTGCGCTGGCAGCTTTCCTGGTGATCAACTTATTACTGAGTTATGTATTGTACCTGCTGGTAGAAAAGCCGTTTATTGCAATCGGGAAACGGATAGTTGATAAAACGTATCCTGCAGAAGTGCAGAAAGTGAAGTATGATACGCCACTGCCATAATGAAATTTAAAAAGTCCATGGTCCACCGTTCATTACCTTTATCATTAGGGATATAAAACGTGAAAAGGCAGTAGCTACCTACTGCCTTTTCAATGATAGGTCTCTGTCCGCAGACAGTGGCCGACTAAAAGAAAGTATATGACACGCCTATCTGCCCAACAGAGTTACGGCTGTCAATAGCGCTATCATAGATATCTGTAATGCCAAAGTTGTAACGGCCATATACACCAAAATGGAAAGGCAGCTTTACGCCCAGGCCAATGCCGGCACTGATGTCTGCACTGTTATACAAGTCCTTTGTATCTACTGATAAATTGCCGCCTTTGTCATGGGCGCTTACCAGTAAGCTCAATTGCGGGCCTGCTTCCAGGTAAAACTGCGGAATAATGTAGTACTGGAACATTACCGGCATGTTAATGTAGTTGAGCGCCAGCGTACGGTCGGCATTCGTAAGGCCCACTTCATATTTTGCTCCCTGCCCGGAAAAGTATAGTTCCGGCTGTAAGGCCCATTGATGAAAGCGGATATTTACAAAACCGCCAACATGACCGGATACCCGGGCCTTTGAATTGTCAATTTCTGTCAGATTTGCAATGTTTAAACCGCCTTTAGCACCAATGTGAATTTTTTGTGCCTGTACAGTTACAACGGCGGAAGCCGCCAGGAGCATCGATAGGATAAATTTTTTCATAATATATAAAGATAGTTGTGCTTCAGGGACAAATTATATGCCGGTTTACAGTTAGGGCAGGAGGGAAACACTTTCTGCCACAAAATGTTGCCTGCCTGAAAATTAGCCGGGGAGCTCTGTCAGAACTCCCCGGCTGCTGTATAGTAATGGCAGTGTTACTGCAGGTAAAAGCGTATGCAACTGGTATTAAAAGCGCATAACACTAAGGGTAAAAGCGCATAACGTTTAATACAGTGTAAATTCTACGCGCCGGTTCTTCTGTCTGCCGGCAGCGGTTTTATTGTTGGCAATGGGCTGGGTTTCGCCATAGCCGGTGGCTTCTATTCGTGATGGATTAGCGCCTTTGCTTACCAGGTATTGTTTTACAGATTCTGCCCTGTCCTTGGAAAGGATCATGTTCTTGGCATCCGTACCCACGTTATCCGTATGGCCGGCCAGCTTCAGGCTAAAGCCTTTGGTTTTCAGCAATTCTGCCACGCGGTCCAGGGAGGGGTAGGATCTGGGTTTAATGCTGGCTTTACCGGTTTCAAACTCCAGGTTCTGGATGGCTTCGCGCACCAGCCTGCGGTCGTCTTCCGTGATCTGCTGCACCACCTTGGTAACCCTGGGGGTGGTATCCTTAGGCAGGTCGCAGCCGCCGCCATCCACCTTGCTGCCTTGTGCAGTGCCGGGGCATTTATCAAAGAAGTCGGATACGCCATCCCCATCACTGTCTTTCAGTAATTTATCAACATCTGCGCTCAGGCGGGCATTGGCGCTGCGGGTGCTTTCCAGCTCCGTTTGCAGGGCTGCTTTTTGAGCCGCCAGGTCATCATACATTACCTTGGCAGGGTTGTTCCAGGTGAGCTGTGGTTTGTGGGCAGGGCCCAGGCTGAATTCCAGGCCTGCGTATCCATAGGAATATTTATCGCGGTTAGGGCCATAATTAAAGCCATCCAGGTTATCCCCATCCAGAAAGTGCATGGTATAACCCAGGTCCAGGTTTACCATGTCCGATAATTTGAATTTCAGTCCTGCCCCTACAGGAATGATCAGCTCTTTTATAGAGCCATCTGTTTTGTATTCCCTTTCAGTACCATTGGCGGGAGTTATGGAGGGGCTGTATCCCGCCAAACCGGCGCCTGCTGAAACATAGATCTGTACAAAGTTCTGTTTATACAGCCAGTTAATAGTGGCCACATTCACTACTGCGCTTAAAGCAGCTGACCATTTTAATTTGGTTTCAAAAGATTCAATGGGCCGGTCAGGCATCTTGCCATTACCCAGTTCCTTGGTGTTGTCGCCCTTTAGCTTGCCGCCAATATAGTCAGCCCTTATGCCCAGCGCATGTAAGATCTGCCATTTAACATAAGCCCCATACCCGGCAGAGGCTTTCCACTTTGTAAAATCATTACTGCCACCAGTGGGCGATACAGGCGCCAGCAGGCCGCCGTTCACCCCAATAGAAAAGGTCTTGTAATCTTTTGTACCATTAAAGATGCCTGCAGATGTAGTGCTGGTACTGCCCGCGGGGGTATTTGTTTGCGCCAGCGTGATGAGCGGCGCAGCCAGGGCCAGTATAATGCAGGTGGCCCGAAAGGTGAAGGTTGTTTTCATAAATGGAAGGTTAGTAGTTAGTAAGTGACATAATATGGTCCAGTCCGTCAGTTAGCAAGGGTTACTGCTGTTCATAACAAATAATACCGCCCGGGGTTCAATGAACTGACATATTTGCATAAAATTTCGCTTGGCATAATCATTGACAAACCATAGGCAAATACACAATCAATCTACAACTAAAGGAGAATCTTAAATATTATGGGAAAAATAATAGGTATCGACTTAGGAACTACCAACTCATGCGTTGCCGTAATGGAAGGTAACGAGCCGGTAGTTATAGCCAACGACGAAGGGCGCCGGACAACCCCTTCCGTAGTGGCCTTTTTAAAGAATGGAGAAAGAAAAGTGGGTGATCCGGCTAAACGCCAGGCTATTACCAACCCGGTAAACACCATTATGTCAGTGAAGCGTTTCATGGGCCGTCATTACGACGAAGTAAACCAGGAAATACCGCACTGGAGCTATAAGGTGGCCAAGGGCGATAATAACACCACACGTATAGATATAGATGGCAGGTTATATACGCCGCAGGAAATATCTGCCATGATCCTGCAGAAAATGAAGAAAACGGCCGAAGATTACTTAGGCCAGGAAGTGAACGAAGCAGTAATTACTGTACCGGCTTACTTTAACGATGCACAACGCCAGGCAACCAAAGAAGCCGGTGAAATTGCAGGTTTGAATGTACGCCGTATCATTAACGAGCCTACTGCAGCAGCACTGGCATACGGCCTGGATAAAAAACACCATGACAGCAAGATCGCTGTGTTTGACCTAGGTGGTGGTACATTTGATATCTCCATCCTGGAGCTGGGCGACGGCGTATTTGAAGTAAAATCTACCAACGGTGATACACACTTAGGTGGTGACGACTTTGATAAAGTGATCATGGACTGGCTGGCAGAAGAATTTAAGAAAGATGAAGCCGTAGACCTGCATAAGGATCCAATGGCATGGCAGCGTTTGAAAGAAGCTGCTGAAAAGGCAAAGATCGAGCTGTCCTCTTCTTCAGAATCAGAGGTCATCCTGCCATTTAGCACTGCCGTGGATAGCGTACCCAAACACTTAGTGAAAAAGCTGACCCGTGCTAAGTTTGAGCAGCTGAGCGACAAACTGGTGGAAAGAACACTGGAACCTTGCCGCAAAGCCATCCAGGATGCTGGTTTAAGCACAGGAGAAATTGATGAAGTGATATTGGTAGGTGGTTCTACCCGTATCCCGAAAATACAGGAAGTAGTAGAAAAGTTCTTTGGCAAAAAACCGAACAGGGGTGTGAACCCGGATGAGGGGGTAGCCGTTGGTGCTGCTATCCAGGGTGGCGGACTGACCGGTGAAGTAAAAGATGTGCTGTTGCTGGACGTGACACCGCTGTCACTGGGTATTGAAACCATGGGCGGTGTATTCACCAAGCTGATAGAATCCAACACTACCATTCCCAGCAAGAAATCTGAAACCTTCTCTACTGCTGCAGACAGCCAACCGAGTGTAGAAATACATGTGCTGCAGGGTGAAAGGCCGATGGCTAACCAGAACCGTACACTGGGCCGCTTTATCTTAGGCGATATTCCGCC
>NZ_JAGXJN010000007.1 GCF_019091455.1 Chitinophaga sp. GbtcB8 | reverse complement strand
ATTCACCCTTATTCTCCTTGACAATAAATCGAGCGATAAGCCTCGGGCCAATGAAATAACGGCCGCTTTTGCAGCGGCATATATCGTCGCTCCGGGTGCAGCCCGGTGTGCGGCGTTCGACCCGATCAGTATAATGGAGGCGCCGTCATTTAAATAAGGAAGCGATTTTTTTACGGTGAAATAGGCGCTTTTTAAATTCAGGTCCATATCGCGGTCGTAACCTCCTTCCGTTACATCGGTTATCGCCATCAATGGGATCCCGTCCACAACGCCACCAGCATTCACTACCAATGCGTCTATCTTACCAAACCTGTCAGCCGTAGTCCTAAATAAGTTCTCCAGGTCATCAAGATTTGTCACGTCTCCTTTTATACCTATAAAATTACTACCCAGGGTTTCAACAGCACTGTTCAATGTGGCCTCATTTCTTCCAGCGATTGCACCGGCTGCACCTTCGTTTTTAAATGCTTCAGCAATACCAAACCCGATTCCGCTATTACCGCCTGTAATCACGGCTACTTTGTTTTTTAATTTACTCATTTTCGTATTTTTTTAAATTAGTTTAGCGAAGGTACCTTTAATAGTATATTTTTGTAACCATTTAAGTATATACTGGTTACTATTTAGTAACTACAAATTTTAGAAATATGAAAGACGAAAGATTTTGTAATTCGCATTGCCCATTTACCAGAGCCATTGGTACTATTGGCAACAAATGGAAGCCAATAATCATAAATGTAATTGGCACACGAACCATTCGCTTTGGGCAGCTGGATGCCATCATACCGCATATAACACGGAAAGTACTCACGGAGCAGCTTAAAGAGCTGGAAGAAGACGGACTATTAGAAAGAATGGCTTATAAAGAATTACCACCACGGGTAGAATATAAGTTATCTGAAAAGGGGTTAGCTTTTCTACCCATATTAGAAGCTATCAAAGTATGGAATTTGAAATACGAGGTTGTGACAATGCCTTAAGAGGGGTGACTCACCACCTTCGTTACCCTGAAATCCTTTCCCTTTATGGAAATAAAATAGATCCCTTTTTCAACATCTCCCAGCTTTAGCTGGTACTGCAAAGTATTAATACCGGAAATAGTCTTCACTGTTTTCCCGTTCACATCAAACACCATTATCTCCCGCATGGGACGGTCTGTTTTAATAGTACAGCTGTTCACCACCGGGTTAGGGTATATTTTAATCCCGATGGGTTTTTCCTGCGCAACAGGCGTAACAGCAGCAACCGGGGCAGTGGTTCTCAGAGAATTATTATCCAGCACAATACAGGGCCGCCGGGCAACTGTACCGCTTTCTCTTGCATTAAAAGTAGCATCTCCCTTGGGGTTGGATATAGTGCCTGTTATTTGTAACGACAGCAAGCTATCTGCAGGCAGGCGGTTCACAGCCTGCGTAATATCCCATTCGCTGTAGCCTTTGGCAGATTGGCCCTGGATGGTGGCCAGCAGCGTATCGCCCGCAGGTTTGTTGTTCCAGGTAATACCCGTTTCCTGCCAGGTATTGTTATTCACTTTATATAAAGCCCATTGCACTGTATTTGTTTGCGTATTCCCGCTGCCGTACAACCGTAGCTTTGCGTTGCTCACCGGGCGTGTTACACTGCGCAGGTCAAAGCGCAGGTAACTTTGCCTGGCGTAATCAACCGCGTCATTCTTTACTACCAGTGATGTGGCTGTGCCATAATTAGTGCCGGCATAGCTGCCATCCCGCACATAAGCATCTGCAACAGGCAGCAGGCTGTCAGGGGATGTGAGATGCGTGTTGCTGTTAAAGGCAAAACGGGCGGAAGACCCGCTATAGTTGCCTTGCGGCAGGCCGCACAATAGCTGTTTGTTACTGCCAATACCCGGTGTGGTTAAAGATACCAGCACCGCGTTGGCCTGCTGTGAGGGATCTGCTATTGACAAACTAACAACCGCGCTGTCAATATTTTTCAGCAGCACAGCACAGGGTTTGTCAACCGTAACAGACCAGGCGCTGTCTGTAAGCGTACCGGCCTTATAGAAGATGGCCTG
The DNA here is from genome assembly GCF_019091455.1 of Chitinophaga sp. GbtcB8. GTDB lineage: Bacteria > Bacteroidota > Bacteroidia > Chitinophagales > Chitinophagaceae > Chitinophaga. The sequence goes on along the minus strand of NZ_JAGXJN010000007.1, from coordinate 221,411 downwards.
GATCATTTTCAGCCCCCGGTGCCTCACGGCCTGTATGGTATCTGCATTAGCCGTGATCTTAATAGCGGAAAGGTTGTACGCCTGCATATCATTTACGCTTAGCAGCCCGGGCGCCACAACGTATGCATACTTGCCATTGGACGGCGCCACACCATGGCTGATGGATGCTTTGAACACGCTGTCTGTTACCGTGGCATTGGCCATGGTTTGATTGATGGTGTACCAGTTGCCGCTTTGAAGCCGGTTGCTTACCGTGATATTACCCCCTGATGGAAAGAAATACCCGATACTGTCATGCAGCATCCATTGCAGGTTGCCCGAATAATTCACCTGGGATGATGGGGCTAACGTACTTACAGCGCCCCCGCTGCTTACCGTTACAGCGCCGTTCAGCAGGCACTGGTTCACGCAGGTAGTTATGTTCTCAGCCGCTGTGCTGTTGATACCTGCGCCCAGGCATACCACTTCCTTATCAAAAAAGAACCAGGCTTTTTTTGCGGTTACACCCACATAGTTCTGCTGGTAAGCGCTGGCGCCGTAAGTGCTGTCAGACACGCCGCCTGTAAAAGCAGTGCTGCCGTACACATGGGAGGAGTTCTGCTGCGGCGTGGCAAACTCGCGCATGGTTACACCAGGCACCTTGTTCCAGTCCCATACCGGGAAAATGTTATAGTACTCATTGCCGTTTACCCGTATATCCGTAGCGCCGTCTGCCAGGAACTTACCCAGCAGGTTTTCCCCGTTAATGCTTTCCGTTCTGTAAGTGCGGCTGGATACACCCCGTACAGAAAACGTATAGGCCGGTCTGTTATGAAGGGTATAATCACCGGTCCAGTAATGCATATGATAAGGATAGGCCAGGTTATAGCCTGGTGGCTGTGCCCCGGCTGCGCGCAGGGAGTCGTCCCTTAAAATAGCTGCATGCGCAGGGTCTACCTTAATGGCCATGGACGCCAGCGTGTAGCCGATGCCTTTATTGCTGCCGCTGCGGGAAATGCTTCTGCCCATCAGGCTAAAGTCACTGTAGAACTTTCTGCCGGGCGCGTAAAAGCTGTTATGCAGGAAAATAAATGCAATATTCTTTTGAGCGGTGGTCATGCTATAGGAGGTACCCACAATGTACAGCCCCACATTATAGATGCCCTGGATGAAAACGGTGCCATAGGTCTGTGTTTGCAGCTCCGGGCCATGCTGCAGGAAAGCATAATCATAATTGATGCCTTCACTGCCGCTGCTTACCAGCGCCAGCGTGGAAAAAGCCTGGGTTACGCCGGTATTCACTACCGTGGCGGAAGCAGTGAGCGCCCCCCGGTAGATCCAGTGCATGGCTATATCCACCCGGTTGGCGCCGGTTTGTGATGAAGGGGTGCCGCCTCTGAGCACCATGTAATTAATGGCGGAGTCCTCCACGGTTTGCGGCAGGCCGGGGCTGCCGCCCCGCATCAGGATCAGCGCCTGTCCCAGTGGTTTTGGATTGCCTATCTGGTCATACCACCAGTTAGCGGAATCAAACAGTGTTTGGTTCCAGTAGCGTAATGCCAGCACTATCTTGTTCAGCAATGCTGCGGAATTATAATGTGTGCTGCTGCTGTGTGAGTATGCCAGGGCCATGGTCCGGATGCGGCTTACGTGTGTATTATAGGGCACATCCCCGTTGTAAGTGATATCGCTCCAGGTACCGTTGGCGTTCAGCATATTCATAAGATTTGTAACGGTAGTGTTCAGGGTGTTGATGTTCACACCTCTTCTGGCTTCTGCGGTAACATTAGCCATAATAGTGGTGTAATCCGTTTGGGCATGGGTCTTCAGCTGAAGGCCGGCCAGCAATAGGCAGACGGCTGCAATGCGTACAGGTATTAACATAGCAGATAGTTTTATGGTGAGTGCATCAGGGTGTTACTTTAATATAGAACTGCTGTACCACTGTTTCCTGTTTCTCAACCGTATTGTTGAAGGTAACAAAGGTGGCTTTGTAGGTGCCCTCAGCAGTGTATTTATAATTATAGCCTGTAAGGTCAGGATTGTTAATGCTCTTTAGGGCGATGCTTACATCGGGCGCCACCCTTCCTACATACAGCGGCTTGCTCACAATCCAGCTGGTATTGCTTGGGCTGGCGCCGCCTCCGCCAATTATCCGCAGCTGCGTGGTGGTGGGTGTCCATCTTGCATTGGCAGGGTTCCACACATTGCCGTACCTGGTCCAGTAGCTGATGTCCATTGATAAAGAAGAAAGTGTGTAGGATAGATCCGGCAGCACATTGCTTACCAGGAAATTGGTGATGGTCCAGGTTTTTTGCGTGGTGCCGGTAATACCGCTGTATTTAAAGGCAATGAACAGGGAATCGTTTTCATTACTCACCAGGCCGCCCAGGTTAATGGTGCCTGAATTAACTTCTGTTGCGCTGCTGGCTAATGCGGCTTTGTCTGTAATGTCCGTCCAGGCGGCATTTACTACGGAGGCAGAGTCCAGGCCATTCAGCTTATTGGTGGCCAGCAATTGCAGTGTATTCGTTTGCGTGCCATACTCCGCCTTTGAGGTAAATGATAAAATAGTTGTACCCAATGCAAGGTTGCGGTTACGGTTATCATACGCATGGCCTGCATCACCGGCATAAAAAGCAATATTGGCAGCGTTGCCGCTGAACATGAATTTTGTGGTATCTCCCAGCTTATATACAAAAGTATCTGCTACCAGGCGCGCGGCATCCAGGCTTACAGCAAGGGAGGGTGTTTGAACGTCCAGCCTTTTGGTACAGGCCATCATTAACAAGATGATAGTGACTGCTAATATTCTCATGAGTTTTTATTTAAGATTCATCAAAATGGATCACCAGCCGGGGTTTTGCACCAGTGCGTGATTCAATGACAGCTCGTAGGATGGTATGGGTAGCAGTACATGCCTGGCAGCTACATTCTGCGCTGCCATCATCCCATTACGGTTACCCGTGGCAGTGATACCTATACCGGCGGAAATAGCATAGGATACAAAGTTCTGCATGTCCTGCACAAAACTGCCCCAGCGGATCAGGTCTGCTTTTCTCAGCGCTTCGCAGTTCAGCTCCCGCATCCTTTCATCGCGAATTGCCTGCTGAAAGCCTGCTTTGCTGAGGCCTGCCTGCAGATCTGCATCTGTGGACGAAGTAATGGCTGCAACAGCAAGGGCAGTGGCGCCGCTGCCACCCGGTGCTGCTATGGTTACAACAGGCGCTGAAGAATAGTAGGGGCCTGTGAGTGTTAATGATCCGGGGCTGGTAATGTTGATGGCCACTACCTTTCCGGCTTTATCGCCTGTTCCCAATACGGCAACGGCTGCAGCGCCTGCGCCTCCTCCGCCGCTGATAGTTACTGCCGGCGCTGTGGTGTAGCCGGAACCGCCGTCTGTTACTGTAATGGAGCGCAGCACATTCCCGTACAGGATACCGTATCCTCTTCTTCTCACTTTATTTACCGCATCATATGCAGCTGCTGTAGGCCCGCCATTTACCTGGTTTTCCGCTTCTGCATGCATCAGCAATACATCCGAATACCGGATCACCGGCCAGTTGATATTATAGGTGCCGTTCATCCGGATATAGACCGGGCAATATTCCCGGCGGATCTTTCCTGATCCCATTTGCCAGGCTGAGCTTATCATTGTTTTTGTTCTGGGAATGCCGCTAAAGCGGTAATTGCCACAGTTCCAGTCGCGGCGCAGATCATAGGATGCCTTTGGTGTTGTGCTGCTTGCAGGGTCTACTTCATAGGCGTCAAATAATTTTTGTGTGATAGCTACCCAACCGGCTGCATTCCAGGATGCAGTGTCGCCCGGCACATAGTTGGACTGGATACCCACAAAGCTCCCGATGTCATTTGATTTATTGGCAATACCGGCTGCAGCGCCATAGCTGCCCAGCTCCCATATGTCTTCCTTTACATCATACTTATCCTGGCAAAGGTTTATAAAGATCTGTTTGTAATCGGGGTTCAATGCATGAAGGCCGGAGCTGATCACCTTATTGGTATAGATCAGCACATCATTGTATTTGCTGGCATCATTCTGCGGGTAACCGGCCCAGTACAGGTACACTCTTGCCAGCATGGCCTGCACAGCGGTTACGGTTACTACATCATTGTATCCAAGAGAAGCGGAGCTTACATCTTTCAGTAAAACCTCCGCTGCTTTCATGTCTGCCACTATCTGCGTGTATACGTCTTTCTGCGATGCTGCCGGTATGGTTACCTCATTAATGGCGGGTACATGTAATACCAGCGGCACATCCCCGTAATTGCTGGTGAGCATAAAGTAATAAAAGCCTCTCAGGAATAATGCCTGCCCTTTTATGATATTGCGCTGGCCTTCGTCCATGGCGGGCTTGTTAATATTATCCAGCAGCGCATTCAGGTTGTTGATGCCGATGTACGCAAACTTCCAGATATTGGCCACGTAAGAATTGGTGGCATCATAGGTGTAGCTGAGGCCGCGGATAGCCCCGTCAGCAGCACGGTTGGTCAGCACTTCATCTGTAGTGGTAGTAAAGTTTAAAGGGATCACCTGTCCGTACAGCTCCGGCCTTATCAGCGTGGCGTAACCTTCATTTAATGCCTGCTGCAGCTGTGCGGCGGTATTGTAATAGTTATCCGGCGTGTAAAAATCAGTGGGTTTCGTATCCAGGAATTTCTTGCAGGACAGCGAACCTATTGTTATAATAACCAGTAAGCAATATATCCTTACCATCTCCAAATAATTTAGTTGTTCAAAATGTTACATTTAACCCTGCCACCACGCTCAGTGAGTGGGGATAACCCGTGTAGTCAAAGCCGGGCGAGAGGTTGCTTTGCCGGGAGGATATTTCGGGATCCTGCCCGGAGTAGCTGGTCCATGTATAGATATTCTGCGCGGAACCATACACGCGTATGCTTTTTATATGGATCCTTTGCAGCGCTGCTTCCGGTATGTTATAACCCAGGGATATGGTTCTTAATTTCAGGTAGGAGCCGTCTTCTACCACGCGGGATGAGTAAGCGGCATTGCCGGCGCCACCTGCCCGGTACATGGTATTGCTGGGATTATCCGGCGTCCAGCGGCTGGCATAAGAAGCAAACTGGTTCAGGCTGGGATTGTTTACAACACCGCCTTCAAAGATGTACCGGTTGGCATTGATCACATCATTGCCATAAGACCATTGCAGCAGTACGTTGAGATCAAAGTTCCCGTACCTGAAATTATTGCTGAAGCCACCGGTATGAATGGGGATGCCGCTGCCTATGATGGTGTAATCCTTGTTATCTACTACCAGGTCGCCATTAAGGTCCTTATATTTTATATCCCCTGGCCGTATGGCTGAGCGGGTAGCCCCGTTAGTGGGAATGTCAGGCTTCAATAAATAGGTACCGCCCGGCATAACGTCAAAGTCAGAAAACTGGTACACCCCATCGAATACCAATCCATACATTTCACCTAATGGCCGCCCCACAGCGGATATATAAGGGAACAGTGATGAGTGGGTAGTATTAAAGAAGGTGCCGGAACCGTAAAGGATGGCATTTTGCCCTTCTGTTAATGACAGGATCTTGTTCTGGTTAAAGCTGATATTGAAGCTGCTGTTCCAGCTGAAATTGCGCGTCTCCACATTAATGGTGTTAAAGCTGATCTCCAGCCCCTGGTTCTGCAGCTTACCTATATTCTTAAAGCCGGTTGAGCTCTCAACACCATTGGTATAGGGGAGGGCTGCATTCAGCAGCAGGTCCCTGGTAATGCGTTTGTACAGGTCCACCGTTATATTCACCCGGTTCCTGAACAGGGCCAGGTCCAGCCCTATATTGGTTTGCTGGTTGGTTTCCCATTTAAGGTCTTTATTACCGGCAGCGGTGGTTACAGCGCCATTGGCAGGGGCCTGGTTATTCCAGGAATACCAGTACTGGAGGTTGGTGAGCTGCAGCTGCGACAGGTAAGCAAAATCACCCACGCGGTTGTTGCCGGATGTACCATAGCTTATGCGCAGCTTTGCATCGGATATGGCTTTGAAACGCTGCATAAAAGGTTCGCTGCTCAGGCGCCATGCTGCAGAGGCGGAGGGGAAGTAACCCCGTTTATTTCCTGCTGCAAATTTGGAGGACCCGTCTGCACGCAATGATGCTGTGAAAAGGTATTTGGACTTATAATCATAGTTCACCCTTGCCAGGCCTGAAGCCATTGTCCAGCGGGAGCTCCAGGAAACAGTCGTGTAAGTGGTGGACAGGTCAAGCCCATCTATGCCCATATCCTCATTAGGCACCTGCGTGGCAGAGAACTGCCGCCATGCATTCTTGTTGCCCTGTTCAGAAATGTTGCCCAGTACCGTGAGGTGATGATCATTGCGGATGGTGGTTCTGTAAGTAAGCGTATTCTCATTCAGCCAGGTGGAAACGGGCTTAAAGGTAATGCTGCCATTAACGCCGCTGGCGTTCCACTTGCTGCCGGATTGTGTGTTTGAATTATTGAATACATCTGTTTCATTGCTGATGGTAGTAATACCTGCAGCTACCCGCAGGGTAAGCTGTTTTGTAAAGGCGTATTCTGTATAGGCATTCACCATCAGGTTGCCTGTCTTATTGAGGGTATATTGGTTCTGGATATTGATCAGCGGATTTACCCGGAAATCCTGGTTGTTGGCAATATCATTGGTGGGATCATAAAAGGAGTTCAGCAGGTCCACGGTGCTGTCACGCCCCGCAATACTGGTAACAGGCCGCCAGCCCCATACGGAATACAGGGTAGTGGCGGATGCCCAGAAGCTGGCTGCGGAAACAGGGATGCCGTAAGATTCGCTGTAAGAGTAGTTGGCATTGATGCCTGCTTTCAGTTTATCCGTTACCGTTTGATCCAGCACCAGCCTGCCCTGGTAGCGCTTAAAACCGCTGTTGATGATAATGCCTTTCTGGTTATTATAGTTGCCGGAAAGGGAGTAACGGGTTTTGTCATTGCCGCCGCGCACTGCAATATCATGGTTCTGCGTTTGGCCGGTGCGGAAAACGTAATCCTGCATATCCAGTCCCGGCATGTTCTTATAATCCTCCAGCGTTACGTTCTTCAGGTACACAGAATCCGCGATAGCGGGGTTCAGCTCTCCCACATATTTTACGAAATCATAAGGCCCCATCAGCTTCACCTTTTTGGGTGTTTTCTGCCAGCCATAATACGCGTTGTATGAAACAACCGGGGGGCCTTGCTTCCCTTTTTTTGTGGTGATAAGGATCACGCCATTTGAACCGCGCGCACCGTAAATAGCAGTGGCTGAGGCGTCTTTCAGCACATCAATGGATTCAATATCCGATGGGTTAATGGAGTTGGCATCGGCATTTTCCGTGGGGAAGCCGTCTATCACATACAGCGGTGCATTATCCTGTGTAACGGAGCCGGCGCCGCGGATCACTATGTTGGCGTTGGAACCGGGCTGCCCGTCATTGCTTGACACTACTACGCCGGATACACGGCCCGCCAGCGCATCGTCAAAAGATTTAACGGGCGCTTTCCCAAAATCAGACATGTTCACAGAGCCTACTGCGCCTGTAAGGTCCTTTCTCTTTACAGTGCCATAACCCACTACCACGGTAGCTTCCAGCCCCTTCACCTCCGGGTGCAGCACAATATTCAATGCTGCAGGGGCATTGCTGCCTATGGTTATTTTTGTTTCCGTAGTGGCGTAACCGATATAGGTGGTGTTCAGCGTATAGGTCCCGGCGGCAAGCCCGCTGATGGTGAATTCCCCTTTGGCATTAGTGACCACGGCTTTTGACAGCCCTTTCACAGCTACCGTAGCGCCGGGCAGGGGCACGCCGGTATCGTCTTTCACAATACCGCTAATGTCCTGGGGCAGGGGAGCAGCCTGCCCTCCCGGCGGAGCGGGCGGCCTTGATCTTACTACGATCGTTTTGTTGGCAATGGCATAAGTAAATGGCTGGTTCCTGAAAAGCTCATAGAGCACGTCTTTCAGGTCTGCATTGCTCACCGCTATGGTAACATGGTTAGCGGTTTTCATTTGTTCCTGCTGGTAGAAGAATTCATACCCCGTTTGCCTGGAGATCTCCTCCATGGCCTTTGTTAAAGGCGCATCGGCGCACTTCAGGGATACCTTTTGCGAAAAACCTTTTGCACAGACCTGCAAACAGGCGCCCAGCAACAAAATGGTTGTCAACTTCATTACCAATAGCGTTTGACTTTGGAACAGCCGTCGTGGTTGCGGCCTTTTTAGATGCGCAATTAATTGCATAGATTTGCAATAGCTTGGATTAAGAATAACTGATCTCTGTCAGAGTTTTTGTTGTTGTTGTCCAATCCATTACCGGCGGCACTGCGAATGCTGCCGGTCCTTTTTTGGACAACACTTGTTTTTGTACCCGGTTCCCCGGAAGACTTATGGCATAACGATTATTTTCCTCCCTTCCTGTTTGCAGTGTACCCCGTTTAATTCCAGTACTTCTAATACTTCCGATAGGTTGATATTCCGGTAAGTGCCCCCGCCGAATTTGAGGTCCGGTACGGCATTGCGGTATTCTATTTCTACATCATACCACCTTGCCAGCTGCCGCATGACCGTCTTTAGATCGGAATTGTCAAACCTGAACTTCCCGCTGGTCCAGGCAGTTATATTGTCCACATTCACCGTACGCACGGTTATTTCCCCGGTGGCATATTGTGTGCTCAGCTGCTGGCCGGGTTTTATGATCCTGCCGGTATTACCGGAAGTAATGCTCACCGCGCCGTTCAGCAATGTTGTGCTCACCACCGGTTCATCGGTATAGGCATTCACGTTAAAACGGGTGCCCAGCACTTTGATCTCCTGCCTGGCTGTTCTTACAATAAAAGGAGCAGCGGCATCAGGGGCTACCTCAAAATAGGTTTCGCCTGTTACCTCCACTGCCCGCTCATGGCCGCTGAAAGCCAGCGGGTAGCGGATAGAGGAACCGGCATTCAGCCATACTTTTGTGCCGTCGCTGAGGGTTAGCTGCCATTGCCTGCCCATAGGAGTGGCAATATGATTGTAGATAGCTTCATTGCTTTTCCCTGCATAGGTAAGGGCCCCGTCTTTTTTAATGATGGATACATTGGCGTCACTGGCCAGTACGCCATTGCCCGCACTGTCCAGCACTATTTGCCGGCCATTGGAGAGCGTGAGGATAGCGCCGGCATGCCCGGGTGTTATATCTGGCTGCTTGCTTACTGCCAAGGGTTTGATTTCCGGTGATCTTTTGCTGAAGAAAAAAACGGCGCTTCCAGCCAGCAGCAGGATAATAGCTGCGGCGGCAACCCGGCGTAGCGGGAAAAGCTTTCTTACGGGCGTACGTTCTCCCGCTTCCTTTATAATAGCAGTAAACAGCTCACCGGCCCTGTCCGCAGGGATCTCGCGGTCTGCCGGGGTATTTTCCATAACGCCGGCTATCAGCTGGTTAAGCGCTGCGGCATGTTCCGGCCTGCTCATCAGGTCCATCAGCTCTTTTCGCTCCTCTTCCGTGCAGGCATCCTCCACATAACGTTGAAATAACCAGCTTAGCCTGGACATAGGTTCGTCCATATAAAATTGTTTTAACGTGGTATCTATAACTATCAGACACCTGAAACGGGCGGAGGGGTAGGTAGGGTAAAAAAAAATTAGATCCGTGAAAGGCTGGCCTTAATAGTGCGGAGGGCTTCACCCATGTGGAACTTAACGGTTTCCTTAGATATCCGCAGCTCGCTGGCAATCTCCCCATAGGGCAGCCCTTCCTGCTTGCCCAGGCGGTACACTTCCTTTTGCCGTGGCGGCAGGCGGTTCACGGTTTCATCCAGGATCCGTTTAAGTTCATTATAGGCAATGCGCTGGTAGGTATCATTGTGCGGGGTATCAGCTGCCAGCAGCTCTTTTATAAAAGCCTCTTCTATGGCCAGCCTGCGCAGGTGGTTAAAGATGTGGTTACGGGTAATGGTATTAATATAGGCATTGAAGTTAACCAGTCCGGCCAGCTTCCGGCGGTTCACCCAAAGTTTGATGAACACTTCGGAAACCACATCCTCCGCTTCGGCCGTTGTTTTCACCATCCGGTAGGCAATGGAGAATATTTTGTTACGGTAATGCTCAAAAAGGCTGCGGAAAGCCTTTTCATCTCCTTCCACCACCAGTTGAAGCAATTCTTTCTCATTATATCCGGAGGATTCTGTCATTCATATCGTGGGTGTGTGTACTAAAGTAAAAAGAAATTGGTTTTCCTAATGAAAAAACTACAGGTAATAACAATCGTCAGGCATATCCCCGTTTTAGCAGGTAGCTGGCGCCAGCGTCAAACGCTTTGTCTGAGGGCACATAAAAATTGAAGGCGTCTGCTAACCGGTTGGTAATGTTGAACGCAAAGCAAATTGCTAAGGCATCCTCTATCTGCTCAGAAGATACGCCTGAATCTAATACAGCCCGCATGTCAGCTGCATTAATCGAATTTTCCCGGGTTAGCTTACCCAGCATGATCAGGGTTGCCTTTAAAGGCAGATCTATTGACGCAATTTTTAAATCAGCGAGCACCTCTTCTACTATGGCTGTATTGTTATAAGCTTTGGCGGAAACAGCACTATGCGCCTTTACACAAAAATTACATTCATTCATGCGTGATATATAGGCTGCCATTAGCTCTCTGTCGCCAACTGACCACGCGGACGGACCGCGCATAGCTCTATGTGTAAAGTTTTTGGCCGGATCTCCGTAAAAACCGGGCCGGTAAAATACCAGCCTGGCCGCATCCGGCAAAGGGTAGCCGGAAAACAATCTGATGATTCCGAAAAGCAATTTAGTACCAAACCTGTAACCACTATTTAGTATTTCAAGACGCATAAGGACCTCCTTCTTTTTTTGTTGCATCGGCTAATGCGGTTAAACCGCTTTCGTACTGCCGGGAAGCCTGACCCACAGCCGCGCAAATGATCAGCTCAAACAGCTGATCTTCACTAACCCCGGACTGCCTGGCCATATCGATATCCTTATCGGATATTTTAAAAGCCTGGTGCGCCACTTTGTCAACGAGCAGATCTAACGGCGGTTGCACGTTCTTATTGGCAAAGGCTGCCTGCCTGTCCTGTTGCGTGCTGTAACCTTCTCCTTTCAGGATACGGTCAATCAGCGCCTGATACAAATGTTTAAAATTGGTGTTGGTTATTTTCATAATGTCGTTTTTGTCCTGATATCGATCCGGTACAAAAGTGCAAAACCATCTGCAGCAAAAATTGTAAAAATCGGAAGTGCTAATCTTTATAAAAGATCCGGCCAAACTCGTTCTCCGATTTGGTATATTTCAGAGGAGACAGGCCCGTGAAACGTTTGAACTCCTTTATAAAATGCGCCTGGTCGTAAAAGTAATGGTACAGATTATCATTAAAATGACGGCCGCTTCGTGCCCAGGGTTCATAAAATTGCTGGAAACGTATGATGGAACACAAATTCTTTGGGCTTAGGCCTACCTTATGCTGAAATCTATCATTCAGCCACCTGCTGCTATAGCCTGTTTTTTGCTCCAATTGGCGGACCGTTATCTGACCCCTGGTGTTTTTAATCAACCCTACACAATAATCAATCAGGTGATCAGCCGATGACCGCTGAAGCCTTCCAATCAGATACTGCTGTATGACATGCAGCTTTTTTGCGACGGATCCGTGATTGGCGATCATCTCCTGTACCTGGCGGGCTGTATGATCCAGGACCTCATCCAACAGAAAGATCCTGTTTTTTACTTCCGATTGCTTAAGCTGAAAAAAACGGTAGGCGCCTGCTGCTGAAAACTCGATTCCGATAGTACCTGATGGCTTGTCTTGCTCTACATCTATGATCGCCGGGATATCGCCAATACCGATCAATGTCAGGCGGGATTCCTTTGACAGGTGATACATAGTTTCGTTTTTACCCGAAACCCCATTGCGAAACGGTATCGTTAATTTAACCATGCCATTCGGAACAATTAAACGCATGTCTTCGGCTGGAATACGGCCGCTGCTTTCGAAAACCCATATTTTGCTGACATAGCCATTAAGTTGTGGATATGGCTTGATATGGGTTATTCGCATGTTCATATGTGGGCAGTGTTGGCTTTTTTAAAGCTGCAAAATGTAAAACTCTGCATGGTGTCAAAAGGAGTGACATGATCCTCTGTAATGCATTTTATTTTTTGAAAATCTTTGGCCAGGGTTTGCTGTAATGCTGCTTCAGAATATTGCCTGACAGGAAGCCCGCTGCATTTCTCAGGACCCTCATTTGAAAAAGTGCCAATGATAAGATATTGTTTGACGCTTTTACCAGCAAGCTCCAGGAGCTTACTGTCGCCACCGCCGACATCAATGATCCGGGCTTTTTTGGAAACGGCAGCGTCTTTGATGAAATCAAGTGAGGTTTGTGGAACAGCCTGTGTCCAGCTAACCTGTTCGGGTGATTTTGTCTGATACACCTGTTCCCAATGCTTCTTTCTTTCATCCATATCTTCGTCTTTCTTCAAATTTACTGGTTAGTACGTTTTTATAGTAAAAAATTTAATCTGCCTCACTCCAACTGATCAGGTAAACGATGTAGACGCTTTGTAGTCGCCTTCTGAGGCCATGGTAGTAGGTCTGTAGTCGCATTAAAATGCAAAGAGTCCCGCCTGCCACCTATTTTTGAGGAATGCTTTTCACCGCATGACCCACACCTCAACACGAACAAAAAAGAAAAGAATGATCAGAAAAATTAAGCAATTAACAGGTGCATTACTATTATTATTAGCTACAACCTCTATTCTTCAGGCACAATCCTCACCCTCAATACTCCTGGTATATGACGACTATTCCGGTACAAGAGCCGGCCTTACCTATTGGAAAAACGGAGAGATCATCCAGCTGACGGATGGTAAAACACATGCAGGAGCATCGGCCATTGCTTTATCAGGCAATGATGTGTATGTAGCCGGTTACCAGGATAACGTTGCAGGAGAGCCTGTTGCCACCTATTGGAAGAATAAGGAAGCCATCGCACTCTCTGATGGTAGCACCTATGCAAAAGCAGAAGGTATTAGTATCTCCGGCCAGGATATACATGTGATTGGAAATGATGGCCGCCAGGCTATGTACTGGAAAAATGGAAAGGGCGCCTCATTTGGGGAGGACACTAAATTAAATGCCATTGCCCTCAGCGGAAACGATGTTTATATAGCCGGTTACCAGGCAAATGACCAGGGGGAATATGTGGCTACCTGCTGGAAGAACGGGAGCGCAAAAGCGCTGACCGATGGTACAAAGAGTGCGGAAGCTCATGCTATTGCCATCTCCGGCAATGACGTTTATGTGGCGGGTTTTGCAATTAATTCAGCCGGGGAAGAAGTGGCCATGTACTGGAAGAACGGAGAGCCAGTTAAACTTGCCGGTGGCTGCAGGGCAGATGCGATTGCCATATCCGGCAATGATGTATATGTGGCCGGGATCACCAGGAACCAGGCAGGCGCCAATATTGTTGTTTGCTGGAAAAATGGAACTGCCGTGCGGTTAACCACCGGGGATGAAGCTTCCGGCGCCGGGGTAAAGGTGATCACTGTAGCTGGCAACGACGTTTATTTAGCCGGTTATCTGGATGGCAGAGCCACGTATTGGAAAAATGAAAAGCCGGTAAGGCTGAATGACATAATAGGAGGGATAAAGGGAATGGTGGTTAAGTAAGAAATACCAGGGCGTTTTGCCCTGGTATTCTTTTTTAGCGCATAACCTTAATCTCATAATCTTCCAATCCATAATCATAAAGGTCATACGCATTCCCTGGTGGCTGTGCTTTTATATTGTACCATTTCCCGGGATCAACTAAACCGGGAGCCGGCTTGTTGTAAAAGGGTCCTAGAACATTTTTCAGGCTGCCTATTACCGTTACCTCAATCTTATTAGCTCCATTTTTTACAAATTCCCCGATAGGGAGTGTATTGGGTTCGGCAGTGATGATGCCGGCAAATACGCCATTGACCTTTACTGCTGCTACAGTGCCCTTCCATTTATCTAATGTTACTGCGTAGGACCGGACCGGGGCCGCTGCTGTAAATGTTTTCGTATAGGTAATACCCTGGCCATATAAAGGCAAGCCCTGTTTGTTCCAGTAACCGGGCTGTAAGGGTTGCGGTTTGACAATGTTCCAGCCCTGTGTTGCTGCTGCCAGGTTAAAATCGCCTAAAACATAAACAGGCTCAATTTCGGCATAAATGCTCATGGGCGAAACGCTTATGGCCAGCTCATTATCCCCGGTTTTTACATAACTGCCAATGCGGTATACGCCAAATGAGCGGTCCAGCCACCATTGCCCGGGTTCGTTCTTAATGGCGGTACCATTGATTTTTACATCGTGCCAAAGTCCGGGTTGTTCTACCACCGCTTTAAAGTTCCGGACATCCACCCCGGCCTCCACATTAAAATGATAAATAGCCGTATAGCCGGTACCGGTAGCAAAAGTGTCGCGCTTAATAATGGCGTCTTTGAACTGAGTACGGTTATTCCAGGGATTGCCCACGCCATCTGTAACGCCATTGTGTTTGAACGCTGTATTGGAAGCCTGGCCCACATGTATATGGGTATAGTTTGAATCCGGCTGATGTAAATGAAGATCGCAAAAATCAATGGTCAGGGTATTGTATGCAGGCCGGCTCACTTTGGTTGGGGAAGCGTTTACAGTGGCCCATTTTGCAGGCGGCACTGCTGGTTTATAGCCGGGTAATTTTTTATCAGCAATAAACAGCGCCAGGCTGCCGGCCGGCGGAATATTAAAGTCGAATTGCAGGTCCTGTTCATGCTGCGAATAGCTAATCCGGGAGATGCTTCCGGTATTCAAATCCAGCTGTACTACATCCCGGCCCTGCATGTTAATGCTGCCCGTAGAGGCGCCGGTCATGCTGGCATTGGTTAACAGTAATAGCTCACCATTGGCCAGTTTGCGGCGCTGGTGATAAATGTTGCCCCCGATGTTATCGCCTTTTATTCCTGTAATGCTGAAACCTTCATTGTGGAACAGCTGTTGCAACGTATCCCGGCTTACGTTATGAGGCTGGCTGATGCTAGACAGCTCCCTGCTCTCTGCGCCATCTACCAAGCGTAATTGTTCAAAACAGATCACTTTTCCACCAGCTGCCATATATGCTTTCATTAAACGGAAGGTGGCGCTGTTTATATTTTCCATACCCGGCGGTATCACTACCACTTTGTAGGCCCGTTTGCCTATTACAAAGCTGTTGCCATCAACCCGGCCATGATCTTTGATCACGTTCTCTGAACCCAGGTCATATTCCAGCTGCGATCTTTGCATCAGGGTCACGAAATCATTAAAGCTTTTGGTGATCTCGAAGAAACGTTTGTGCTCAGCGCCCCTGGCGTAATACATCCAGGCCGAAGTGGTAGGTTCAATTACCAGGATGTTGTTATACTGCTGCCCCCGGGATAACAGGTAAGAGAGGCGGCTGAAGTAATGATTCATGAAACGGTAATAGGGCCACCAGGGCTCATGATAAGAGAAGCTGGGCGGATAATCATATTTACGTGCGCCCGTTAACGTCATGAACGATAAATGCTGATTTAAAAAGTTAATCCCTAATACAAATTCCCAGTCGGCCAGGCGTTTCATATCCTTAAAAGTAAGCTCCCAACCGCCGCCGCCGTACGTTTCAGACAGGGTGCGTGTTTTACCCAGCTGATTAGCCACACTGCCCAGCTCCCGTACAGCGCGTATATTCCCAAACTGCACGGGTTTATCTTCATTGAATTGATTAAAGAGCATATCAATACCCGGCATCTGATGCCATGCATACATGGCCATATTATCCGGGCCATGGTAGGGGCTTGGCCAGCCATGTTCCCAGTAATGCCCGGTCCAGGTAAGCTGATGATCGCTCATGTAGGCGGATACGGGTTTAGACCATCGCTCCACAAATAATTCCAGCAATACCTGGTAGTAATTATGGCGCACCCGCTTCCAATCGCCTGTTTCTGTGAACAGGGATGGCAGCTGTAAGCGGAGATCGTATCCCCAGTTTTTGTAAAACCTGTCAAACAGGTCAGGCGTCCAGCGTACACTGTTGCGCCCTTCATTAATGATGGTGGGTTCATCAGAAAAAACGCCTTTGACCGTTTTGCCAAATTCCCTGCCCACCACTTTTTCATAACTTTTGTAGGTAACATCAATGAACTTATCTGTAACGCCTTTGGCCATCAGGTCTACGTAAGACACGCCTATAGGTCCAGCAACCGAACCCCGGTTAGACCTTTGGTAATTTACTTTTCTGAATAGCTGGTAATGCCCGGTTTTTCCTGCTTCATCGGGTAAATGAGCGGTAACATCCTTATAAGATCCATTTTCCTCTTTAAGACATACAAAAAATGTGGAAGCGTCAGCAGGTAATTGGGTGGCTGCTTCCATAAATAACATTTGCCCCTGGTTGTACGCTTCCGGCATTTGCTCGCCTACTAATCCGCCTGCAAAACCTGTAGGGTAGGAGTTTTCATCATAGATCCAGATATTCAGGCCCAGCTTTTTCCCCTGCTGCACTGCATATTCAAACAGATTAAACCACTCTTTTGATAAGTATTCCGTAATTAACCCGGGGCGTGCATGAATGATCACACCGCCAAAATCATTCTTGCGGTAATCATTCAGCATGGAATCAATATTGCTTTTGGTCACCTTCGTATTCCATACCCAGAATGGCACGGTTCCATAATCCCGGCCCGGGCTTTTAAACCCGGCTGCTACCTCTTCAAAACGTTCTGATGGCTGCTGTGCCTTTACACCGGAAGCAACAAATACTGCAGCGATTATGAAAGCATGGAATGAAAATTTTTGCATGGCTCCTATTTATTTTTGTTATCCAGTACAGTGCGCGTAATAATACTTCTATGGCCCGCAGGCGTAATAACAATGGTTTTGAGAGTAAGGGTCTTCCCCCTGGGAATGGTAATGGTTACAGGTTCCGTGTATGGGTGATCGTAGTCGCCCGGCGGCCGGTTGTTCAGCGTGTAAAAGATCCGGGCTCCCGGCACAGGCGGCACCGCTTCAAACCTGAAAGTACCGGTTACGATGGTTGTATCCGTGTAATTAAACGCCGTGGGCACGCGGTAGTTAATACCCGCTTTATCGAAGTGCCTCAGGTGTGCCGGTAACACAGTGCCGGCAAAACGTTGATAATCTTTATCAGCCTGGGCGCTCCATCCTGTTTCTGCCAGCGCCAGCATACGGGGTAGCAGCATGTATTGCAGTTTAGATACATCCTGGATGTTCTCGGTCCATACGCAGCCTTCCACGCCCATAATGTGTGTACGCTCCGTTGCGGATAATGCAGGGTATTCCGGATTATACTGGTAGGCTTTCCATACCGGCGCATTGCCGCCATGGCTGGATGGTTCCTGGTCTGAAGTACTTTGCGCATAGTCAAAGTAAAGCCCGTTATTACCGGGCGCCAGCACAATGTTCAGCCCTTTTTTAATTTGCGCAATGGCGTCCTTTTCACCAAAGCGGTTCATGATGGTAATGCTGTCTTTTGCATTGCCGGCTGCTACCTCATCCCAGGCGATCAGCTTTTTGTGTTTGGACTGAATGATCTTATTTAGCCTTGAAATAAAATAGCTTTGCAGCTCATGGGTATCATTGAGGTGGTGTTCCTTCATGAAGCGCTGCACACTGGTATCCTTTTCCCAAAAGCCTTTGTAACATTCATCCCCGCCAATATGAATGTAAGGGTAGGGGAATAAGGCGGCTACCTCTCCGAATACTTTATCAAGGAACTGGTACACCCGCTCATCAGTGGGATTCAGCGAATTATCTTCAAACATTTCAAAACCACCTGTGGGAAACCATTTGGCAAAGGGGCTGCCGGGATTCACTTTAGTACCGGCATTATGCGTAACACATAGTTCAGGATAGGCTGCTATGGCGGCCATAGCATGGCCTGGTGCATCTATTTCAGGAAGTATTTCAATATGTCTTTCAGCAGCGTAGCGGATAATTTCCTTCACCTGCTCCTGTGTGTAAAAGCCGCCATCAGTGGCCGGTTCACCGGGTTGCGGCGGCAGGGTAGCGCCGCTAAACTCAATGCGTGGCACCCGCCAGGCGCCTGCTTGTGTTAGCTCAGGACAGCTTTTTATTTCCAGCCGCCAGCCCTGGTCGTCCGTAAGGTGCCAGTGAAAACGGTTCAGCTTATAGTAGGCCATCAGGTTAAGTAGGTCTTTGATCTGTTGCACCGTAAAGAAATGCCGGGAAACATCCAGCATCAGGCCGCGGTAGCCAAAACGGGGCGCATCTTCTATGATAAGGCAGGGAATGGCAGCTGCTCCGTTTATGGGTGCAGGGATTAGCTGCAATAAGGTTTGCATGCCATAGAACAGGCCCGCATTACTGCCGGTAAGCGTAATACGCTTAGGTGTTACTGTCAGCCGGTAACCCTCTGCAGGTAGCTGTTCTGAGCCGCTTGTAGTAATAAGCAGCTCCGGCTGCTGGCCCGCGGCACCTGTTATTACCCTGTTCCTGAATTGCCAGGTGTTGAATAAATAGTCTGTGAAATATGCAACAGCATTTTTTTCCTGAACAGCTGTGCGGATCGGGATATTGGAATCGAAAACAAAATAGCCGGTATCAATTTTTACGGAACGGGGCATGGGGATCAGTGCCGGTGTATGCTGCTGTGCAGTACTGCTTCCGGCGCTCATGCCCAGCAGTGCCAGGCAACAGGTATATATTCTAAAGTACATTACTGGTAATTGTCATAAACTATTTTTACTTTATAAAAACAAGCGCCATTTACTATTCTCGATCCCTGCCATGCGGATTGTCTATATGACCGGGAGCCCCATTGGCTCCCGGTTTTTTGCTGCAGGCTATTTGAAAAGCAGCCAATGATACGGCAGCGCCTATCATCACAATTCGTCTCATAGGATATGTATCAATAATAGTTAGGATCAAATGTTTTTCCTTTATAAATAGCGGCCCCGCTTACGGTGCGGGAGTCCGTAGCAGTGCCGGTAGTGGCATTGAAAAAATTAACAGTTGCCGTACACCATGAATTGATGGTGCAGCCTGAGCTGGGCTGTGTTGATACAAGGGTATTCTGACCGGGTTGACTGCTGATGGCTTTCACAAAGGTGCCCTGTACCGCTCCTGGCATGGTGCTGAAGGTGCCGGTGGAGATATGGAAAATATAAACGCCGCCATTGGTGGTAAGCAGCAGCTGGTCCGGATCATTCACATCAGCGCTAAGATCGTGGCCCCAGGCGCTGGGCAAAGTTGCATAAGTAGTTTCCAGGTGCAGCTTGGGATTGGTGATGGTGCCGCCGGATGCGGGAGAATTATAAGTGTATTTTCTCAGCTGATTTCCCAGCGCCCAAAGCACCTGGTGTGTTTGATCCCAAAGCACTGCGTGCACGGAAGTGAAACCGTATTGTGTGTATACGCCATGATTAGGGGAGGGCTGTGACGATGAATATACACGGATAAAACCCTGCGGCCATGCAGTGCCGGCACTGGCTACCACACAATTTCCATCAGGTAATATTTCCATTGCATGCAGGCTGGTGGTATCATTAAAGCCCATTACCCACAGCTTTTGCCCCCGCAGGCCCGTACCTGTATAACGTGCAATTGTGGCCAGCCGGTAGGAGGTAGCGGTGATCACCTGCGCGGTATTTGCAAATACAGTATTATTCCGCACCTTGATGTCTGTAGGCGTATCCCAGAGTGATATTTCACTGGAGCTAATGTACGACAGGTCAGTGGTGGGCATCCAGCTCCATTTAGGTGTGGTCCAGGAAGCATCTGCAGGGTCATAGACCTCAATTTTTTTGGTGGCCTGGTTGGTAATAGCTACCCAGCAACAGGTGGCCTCTGTTTTGGGCGCCCTTTTTGGCGTTTCGTCTTTTAATTGTACCTCATCTGTTTTCCGGGTACAGGAAGCTACCAGTACAACCAGCACAATAACACTCAAATTAGCACAGGTATACCGTAAGCAGGAAATACCTGCCATGTTCATGATCTGTTTCATTATTATGGGTTTTGGTTAATGGTTAATATCCAGGGTTGGGAGTGAGTTTATCGTTCAGTAATATTTCGGCATTGGGTATGGGAAACAGCAGCCGGTCCTGGGTAACATTATAGCTGCCCGGCTGCAGGTAACTATACTGCGCCTTTTGTTTAACGCCAAATGCGTTCATGACTGTAATGGCATTGCCGGTGCGTACCAGGTCCAGCCAGCGCTTATTTTCAAAGGCCAGCTCTACCCGTCTTTCCTTTAAAAGAATAGCCTGCAAAGTTGCCTGGTCTGTGGTGGTGATATTGTGTGTAGCATCACCAAAGGCGCGTGCTCTTACAGCATTCAGATAAGGTAATGCTTCACCGGATCTGCCTTGCTGATTGAGGCTTTCTGCCAACAGCAGTAAAACTTCTGAATAGCGGTAAACCGGCCAGTTATCATTCGTTTGGCCACCGATCGTATGTGTATGGAGGAATTTCTTAGGAAAGGGCCGGCCTGCTTTGCCTGCAGGCGCGGTATAATTTACAGCTGATACTACCGCAGTGGCCGTAAAATCATCTGTGGCGTTAAAGGTGCCCTCTGCTATAGCGATAGATGCATCCAGCCGCTGATCGCCTGTTTCATAAGTGTTGATCAGGTCCTGTGTAGGCGTGTTAAAACCACCTACAGTTGTAACGCTGTTGAAGTTTACGCCTGTTACCACCGTGGTGTTGGTCATACGCGGCAGGAAATTGTAAATAGAAGCATCGGTATTAGCTTGTGGTATGGCCAGGCCGGTGTTGAACTGGATCTCAAATACAGATTCCTTACCGTTTTTGTTGCCCGGCTGAAAAGCATCGCCATAATTTGGGAACAGCGTGTAGCCCATAGCCGTTACCTGCTTTAAGGCGCTTTCAGCAAGGTCATATTTTTTCAGGATAAGATATACGTCGCCCAGCAGGGTAAGCGCCGCACCTTTTGTAGCACGCCCGGTTTGCGGGAAAGCCGGCGCATCCAGCTTAGCTGCAGCATCAGTAGCATCGGCAATGATCAGGTCATATACTTCCTGTACGGTAGAGCGCGGGATATACGTTTCTTCACGGGTAAGCGGTGCATGTTTATAAATGGGCAGCCCGCCATAAAAGCGCACCAGGTCAAAGTATACCAGTGCGCGGATAAACTTTACCTGGCCCAGAATAACATTGCGGCTGGCCTCAGAGAGCTGAATGTCATCAATATGATCTATGACCAGGTTCACAGCCGATATTGCGTTAAAGCCTGCATTCCATTTAGGCGGCGTCTGGTTATTATATTTATCATCCAGGAAATCAGCTACTGCGTAGCGGTTTACGGTGGCTACCGCCTGGTCAGATGATTTATAGTCATAGTGCGTGTTATCAGAACGCATTTCGCCCATGATCCAGGCGCTTTTGTTATTATAAAGCCCGCGCAATTGAGCATAGGCGCCATTCACCGCCAGGTCAAAATCATTCTGGTTTTTGAAGTAGCTGTCTAAGGTTCCATTGTTTGGATTGGTTTCAGTAAGGAACTTTTTACACGATGCCAAACTTAATACCGCTATTATTAAAAAGGAGATCTTTTTCATTTTTGCTGATTTTTAAAGGCCAAGGTTCAAACCAAGCGTATAGGTTCTTTGCAGGGGATATGCGCCCAGGTCCTGTCCCTGCTGAGTTACAAATGCCAGGCCGCCCGCGCTTACCTCCGGGTTGCCCGGGTAGCTGGTGAAGATGTAAACGTTTTGTGCAGACGCATACACTCTCAGGCTCCTGATATAGGGTGTCCTGAATTTTCTCAGCATATACCCCAGCGTAATATTGTTAATGGTAAGGTGAGAGGCGTCATGGATAAACAGCGTATTATCCGTACGGTAGGCTGCAGTGGTATTAGCTAAGGTACGCGCCACCCGTCCATTACCGGGATTATCTTCAGAGCGCCAGCGGCCCAGCAGTTCCGGCGGGCCATTGAATACACCATCCAGGTTGTAAGTACTTTCCTGCATGCCATTTTTCAGCTTATTGCCGTAAGTGCCTGACATAGCAATGTTCAGATCAAAGTTTTGGTATTGAAAGGTATTGCTGATGCCAAATATAAATTTGGGATTGGGATCACCGATCACGGTTTGATCATCGGGGTAAGTGATCTTGCCATCACCATTCAGATCCTTAAACCTCACGGTGCCTGCCTGTGAAAGGGTAGTGGAGCCGGTTCCATAATATTTAGGTCCGGCATTGGCTTCCGCCTGGTTTTTGAAAATGCCATCAAATACATAACCATAAAACTGCCCGATAGGCTTGCCAACAAGGGTACGGTAGTCAGTGAACTCTGATAGCGTGGTGGTGGGTTTATCAGCAAAGGAAATATTATTTAACCCGATGCGTTTAACAAGGTTCCTGTTAAACGAAATATTAAAGTCGGTGTTCCATTTGAGTTTTCCGGTCAGGTTCTTGGTGCTTACTGTAAACTCATGTCCCCATTGGCTGATATCGCCCAGGTTATCCTGCACGGTTGTAAAACCCGAAGATTGCGGAACTGGTACTACAAATAATAATCCCGCTGTTAGCTTATTGTAATAATCGTAAGAGAAAGTAACCCGGTTGTTAAACAATCCCAGGTCAAAGCCGGCATCAAATTGCCGGTTACGCTCCCAGGCCAGTCGCTGGTTACCCAGGCTGCTTTGCGCTTTTCCCGGCGCCAGGCCGTTGGAAAAAGTATAATTGCTGTTACTGATAGCGGCTACGGTAGTATAGTTACCTATTTCGGCCATGCCAGTCAAACCATAGCTGGCCCTTAGTTTCAGTAAACTCAGGTTTGATACATTCTTTAGGAAGGATTCATCGCTAACGATCCAGCTTGCACCTACGGAAGGGAAAGTGCCCCATTTATTTCTGTCTCCGAAACGTGAGGACCCGTCTCTTCTTATGGTTGCCTGCAAATAGTAACGGTCCTTGTAGCTGTAATTCAAACGGCCGAGGAATGAAGCCATTGACCAGGCGTTAAAGTCGGAGATATTGGTAGTAAAACGTGTAGCTGCTCTTAAAGTGGAAATGCTGTTGTCCGGGTAATCGCGGCCAACCACATCGCTTGAAAAGCCTGTAGAGCGCTGTATGGTAAAGCCGCCTAATAATCCCAATGAATGCTCGCCAAATTGCCGCTGGTAGTTAAGGGTGTTTTCATTCAGCCAGGAATAATCATTGTTAATGGCTGATTCACCCAAAGCTGTATTATTACCAGGCGGCGGATTTTCCATCGGCAATGCGTTAAAGCCACCCATGGAAGTAGATGGAATAAACCGGTTGCGGGTCATGTTCCCAATGTCGGCATTACCTGATGTGCGGAAGGTCAGGTTATCCGTGAGCTTTATTTCTGTGAACACATTTGCCAGCACACGGAAGCGGTTAGCATCATCCTTTACTTCAAGCAGCTGCCGCAGCGGGTTTGCCCACACAAACTGGTTGGTAAAACCTGAAATGCCCAGGGCCAGTGATCCATCAGGATTGTAAGGTGAGCCCATTGTAGGCATCATAGAGGCTGCGGCAAAAATGGCACGCTGTCCATCCACATTAAACCCGGCCCCCTGCCTGTTGTTATGTTCCAGCTGCAAAGAGGGTGCAATACCCACGCCCACCTTTACACGTTTACTAACGTTGAAATCACCGTTCATGCGTAATGAAAAACGCTTGTAGCCGGTGTTCACAAGGATGCCCTGCTGATTAAAATAACCACCTATAACACTGTAGGCGGCTTTATCATTACCGGTATTAATGGACAGGCTGTAGTTCTGTACAGGCGCATTCCTGGTCAGCACACTGAACCAATCCGTGCCTTCCCCATATTGTTCCGGGTTCTGATATACGACTGGTATGCCGCCGGTATAACCTTCGTATTTGATCTTATCTTCATAAAACCCTTTCATGTAAGTAGCCAGCTGAGTGGCATTCATAACAGGCGGTATCAGCTCACGCATCAGGGAGGCGCTTCCGTAATAGGAATTGAAATTTATTTGCGGAGCGCCGGATTTTCCTCTTTTGGTAGTAATGAGGATAACACCGTTGGCTGCGCGTGAACCGTATAAAGCGGTTGATGAGGCATCTTTCAGAATGGTAAAGGATTCTATTTCGTCGGGGTTAAGGTTGTTGATGTTGTCAGGGTCGCCCACCATAGGCTGCCCGTCAACTACCACCAACGGGCGTACGCTGGATGAGAGTGATGCGGCGCCGCGTATGCGCAGGTCCATTCCCTGCCCGGGCCGGCCAGTGGTTTGCGCTACCTGTGCGCCTGGCAGCTTGCCCTGTAACCTTTCTGCAAAGGTGCCGGTGGGCTGATCTTTAATACCAGTAGCAGAGAGCGTTGCTACCGAACCTACAATTTCACGCGTATTTTGTTTACCGTAAGCCACTACCACCTCATTTAGCTGCGAGGTGGCTTGTTCCAGCTCCACATTAATAATAGTTCTGCCATTAATGGGTACTTCTTTGGGCGTGTAACCCAGGAATTTGAATATTAACACGCCGTCTGTATCCGGCACATTAAGGGTATAAGTACCGTCGCCCAATGTAGCGGTCCCTGTCTGGGAATCTTTAAGCCTTACAGCCACCCCGGGTAATGGGTGATCATTGATATCAGTAACGCGTCCTTTAATAGTAACGCTCACCATCGTTGGTTCGGGTTTACGTGTTACTATAATCGTATTTGCATGGATCGTGTACGTAAAAGGCTGACTGTCGAAGCTTTTCTGCAATACTTCTTCCACCGTTGCATTGGTTAGCTGCAGGGCTACGGGTCTGGCATCCTTTAAAATTTCAACATCCCACAGCACATTATAACCGGTTTGTTTACGGATCTGGCGGAATACCTCTTTGAGCGTGATCTGTTTGGCTGATAATGTTACCTTTTGAGCATAACCGGAGGCGCTTACTTCCATTAACGCTGCAATCATTAAAACAACAGTCAGTTTCATAACCAACAGGATTTTTTTGAGCGTGGGGCCGGTTTTTTCAGGGCGCACGCCAGGTATGTAAATTTTCATTACATTTGAATGTTTGAGTTTAATAATCAGATAACTGTGACTACAATAGCGTTAGAAATTTGTTTTTCGCAGGATAAGCTCAAACTGCCCGGGGGCGCTGGAACGCTCCCGGTTTTTTATGCCCTCCTGTTTTTTGTGGATGTTTTTTTATGGCATAACTGTGATCCTCCTTCCTTCTGTTTTAAAGTGTACGGTACCTGTTAATTCCAGCATATTTAATACTTCCGAAACATTTTTTGACCGCGATAAGCTACCGCCAATGGCTTTTCCTGAAACATCGCCCTGATAGCTGATCTCTACATTATACCAGCGGCTGATCTGCCGCATGATGCTTTCTATCTTTTCATTATCAAATAAGAAGTACCCGTTTTTCCATGCCGTAGCAGCTTCTGTGTCTCCATCTTTTATATTGAGCTTGCCGGAGGTTTTATTTAATATGGCTGCATTGCCGGGAACCAGCAAGGCATTGGCCTGGCCGCAATCTACTTTTACGGAACCTTCAAGAAGCGTAACAATATTGTGCTGCTCATCCGGGTAAGCGTTAATATTAAAATGTGTGCCTAATACCCTAACGGTCATGGGCGCTGCTGATCCTGCATTTACCGTAACAAAGAACGGCCTGGCCTTATCTTTAGCCACCTCAAAATATGCTTCGCCTGTAAGGGTTACATTTCTTTCATTTCCGGGAAATGATGTGGGGAAACGCAGTGTTGAACCCGCGTTGAGCCATACTTTGGTGCCATCCTGCAAAGTGATCTGGTACTGGCCGCCATAGGGTGTGTTCAGGACATTATAAACGATATTGGCTGCTGCGTTACCGGCCACCTCATTATAAAACAGGCTTCCACTGTCTGTTTTATTTACAGCGGCATTACCCTGTTGGGATATGATCCCGTTCTTAGCATCTTCCAGCATTACTTTGTCACCGTTAGCCAACGTTAATATTGCTTTGTTCCCTCCGGG
Organism: Chitinophaga sp. GbtcB8; assembly: GCF_019091455.1. GTDB lineage: Bacteria > Bacteroidota > Bacteroidia > Chitinophagales > Chitinophagaceae > Chitinophaga. The sequence continues at coordinate 195,445 of NZ_JAGXJN010000007.1, read as the reverse complement.
GGCAATGTCTTTAAGAACCTGGGCGGTACTGGTTTGCGGGCCTGGCTGATGCTGTAGCTGCGGGACGTAAAAATAGGTTGCAACACCCAGGATGATCAGTACAGATGCAGCTGCTGACAGGTAATACCATAGCCGCCTGTTAGTATTGGGCTTAGCTGCAGGGATATTGATCTGCTGCTGCAGGCGCGTGAGCATGCGCAAATGTACCTGCTCTTCCTCACCGGCATTTTCTGACGGCCATTCAACATCGGTTTGGTTATGATGCTGGTACCAGGCCATTAGCTGCTCTTCTTCTGCAGGTGTAATGGTGCCATCCAGGTATTTTTCGATCAGGTGATATATATCGTCTTTCAACGTACAGGTTTTATGGTTATACAGATATGTACCATAAGTATATTAATAACCCTTAGCCGGGTTGAATATTTTTTTGGAAAATTTTACGGCATAAAGATGCTGGCGAGTAAGATGGCCCATAAGAAAGAGCGGTTCAGTTTAAGCCGCAGTACTTTCAATGCTTTGGTAAGATGCGCCTGCGCCGTTTTTTCCGCAACACCTATTTTCCGGGCCACCTGTGGTATAGTTAAACCTTCTACTCTGCTTAATTTGAATACCAGGCGGCATTGTACAGGTAATGTTTCCACTATGCCATTAATTTGCTGCTGCAGGAACCGGGTATAGATCATTTCTTCATCCCAGGCAGCTATTACAGGACCGGCTGTTTGTTCAATGATCTGCACCCGCCGCTTCTGCCGCAGGCACTGTTTAAAAACAGATAGTCTTACAGCGGTAGCCAGGTAGGCATTAAGGTTATCGATACAAAGCGCTTGCCGCCGGTTCCAAAGACTGATAAAAACCTCCTGTACAATTTCTTCCGAAATGATCTTATCCCTGCAATGATTATATGCAACGGCCAGTAATTTTTTCCAGTAGCGGTCATAAATTTCAGCAAAAGCATGGCCATTGCCCTCACGCAGGGACATCATTAAGTCAGCATCTGTTTGTTGCCGGTACAAGTTCATATAACAGGTAAGTTTCCACTGCCTGCCTTGTTCATAGCCGTATACAGCCCCCCTTTGAGCAGATCGGATACATTGCTCTTCATAACATGGATCATTACAGTTACAGGGATATGTACCATAAGGGCTGTCTTTACCCTTAGTGTGCAGGAGATTTTTTTCAGAAAATTTTAGGGCATGAGGATTTTGAGGAGTATGATCACCCATAAATAAGGGCGGTTCAATCTGAGCTTTAGTACTTTCAATGCTTTGGTAAGATGGGCTTCTGCTGTTTTTTCGGCAATACCCATTCTTTGGGCTACCTCCGGAATGCTTAATCCTTCGTCTCTGCTTAGCTTAAACACCAGGCGGCATTTCTCCGGTAAAACTTCCACTATGCCATTAATATGCTGCTGCAGGAACCGGGTGTAGATCTTTTCTTCATCCCAGGTGCTTAGGGCAGGACCGGCGGCCTGCTCTTTTATCTGATCCCTCCGTTTCTGCCGTACGTATTGTTTAAAAACAGATAATCTCACCGCAGTAGCGAGATAGGCATTTATATTATCGATATAAAGCTCGTTCCGCCTGTTCCAAAGGCCGATAAAGACCTCCTGCACAATTTCCTCCGCAATGATCTTATCTCTGGAATGATTATATGCGATGGCCAGTAATGGTTTCCAGTAGCGGGTATAAATTTCAGCAAAAGCATCCCCGTTGCCCTCACGCAGGGACATTATCAAGTCTGCATCCGTTTGTTGCTGGTACCTGGTCATACGATTGGTATGATACACAAGAATATAAAAATAAACCGAGCTTTTGTATCAGGACATGAAAAGATAATATTTGTGGGGGAATGTTGCCGTGGAAAGCCGGGCTGATTAGTTCATATTTTTCATTGCCCACAATTGTATTTCTATCAATACCGGTTTAAGCGTTTTGCCTTTTTCAGTTAAAGAATATTCAACCGTTGGAGGCATGGTTGCAAAGGCCTTCCGGGTGATGATCTTTCTACTTTCCAGTTGTTTAAGTTCCTTTACCAGCATCCTTGTATTAATACCAGTAACACTTCTTTCAAGTTCCTTAAACCGCATTTTCCCTCCCATCAGGGTATTAATGATTGACATTGTCCACTTTCCTGAGATGAGATCCATCGCTTCCTGAAAGGGGCAAATTTGAGGATCTTTCATCTTTTTTTCATCCTTTAAGGCCATAATGTCCGTATTACTTTACTTTGTGTTACTACCTGCCAAAGGAGTAACTACTTGTAAATGTACTGTAACATGGCTTAATTTGCAATGAACAAAAGGCGCATCTGTTATGTCATTACAAGCCATCGAACTATATATAGCTGAACAGCTACCCAATGTTACAACACTGGATCATTTGGGATACCGGTTCTTCTTCTATGAGACAGACCAGGTACTCCCGTTTGTAACCATTGCGGCATCCGATAATGAGTATGACAAAATATCAAACCTGGATCGTGATGGCGTATTCCGTGTAAATATTGGGGTATCAAAAGATACATACAATAAGCTATTTGCAGATATTAAAACCGGATGGGATTATACGGAGCTAAACCGCTTCATGCCTCACCCGGATTACGCTGCACAATATTTTATTTGTGTACTGAATCCGGAAGGGGATCAGTTATCAGAAACGATTAAGTTTATTGAAGAAGCCCACCTTGTTGCGAAGAACCGCTTTGACAGAAAGCAATCGGCTAAAATGAAGAAGCCTGAATAAATTATGGACGCATAAATCCCAATCCAAAGGCAGTGCCCGCGCCCAGCAATGCGCCCGCCGTAACATCCGATGGGTTGTGCACACCCAGGTACAGTCTGGAATAGCCTACGGTGCCGGCCCATAACATAGCCGGCGCAATTACATACCATTTGGGATAAGCCCTTGCCAGCGCCGTTGCGCTGCTGAAAGCAGAAGAAGTATGGCCGGAAGGAAAAGAATAGCCGCCCGGCGTATACACCGGTGTAAAATTCACATGCAGCTTAAAGGGGCGGGGCCTTTTGAAAATGAGCTTCAGCGCAGTGTTGAGCAGGGTAGTAGTAGCCATGCTGGTAGCTATATATAATGCATTTTGCCGCATATCCCGGTTATGATCTATTATACCGCCTATCAGCAGCCCGGCCGGTATGGCCACATTCATATAGTCGTTTGTGTTAGATACGAGCAGGAGGAACTTTGTTTGCCCGGCAGTGCGGGTATCCGCTATATTTTGCAGCATATGAATGTCAAAGGAATCAATCCTTGCCTGGGCGGTAGCCGTGGTGGTGAACAGGAGCAGGAGTGCGTAGAGCCATGTATGTTGTACTTTCATTATGCGCCGGGTTAGAGGTTAAAAATACGGCTTAAATGCGAAAGGGGGTATATGCTTCCAGGCATCCTGATCTTACCCAGGCAGATGTACATCTCATCACAGAGCACATTCGCAGCTACAACGACAATTAATATATATCAGTTTTTATTAATTTAATTATCTTGCAACTTAGGTATCACCACATCAATCACCTTACCAGTTGCTAACCCGCTGGTTATTAAAACAAACCGCAAAAATGGACTTTGCCTATACCAATGATCAAATAGAGGAGATCCTGAACTGGACCCTATCCGGCCTTACTATGTACTACCGCGACAGCGAGCTGCCGGCAGATGTTATCGCCAAATACCAGGTGGGACACATCTTCCGCTCACAAACTTTTGTAGATGTATCCGGTTTTGCCGGTCAGCTTACAAAAAGCTGCCGTTTCATTTTTGCAAGCAGCAAAGCCGCACCGCTTTATAAGGTCAATCCTGACATTGAAAAGTGGCAGCAGCACACCATCAATGCCGATAGTTATTTTAAAGTACTGGATATTTATCAGAAAGAGGGTAAAACCCAGCTGTTCTTATTGCACATTCCGGCAAAAGCAACTGACTTTTTTAAGAGCACCGTATTACGTTTAGGCGATGATAACCTGGAAGAGCAGTTCATTGGGAAAGCAAGGGCCAGCTTAGATCAGAAAATGCAGATGCCGCCCGCGCCTGCGCTGGAAGAAGCAGAGTGGGTGCACCGTACGGAATTTCCCATTGGACTGGATGTTAAAAATGAATTTTTTCCGATGCAGCCAACAACCCCGCTTCTCCCGCAGGCAGCGCCACTGGCAAATGCCATCAGGAAAATGACGAATGATACGGCATTGAATAAAGCGGCAATCGTGGAGCCGCCGGCTGTTAAAGACACCGGCCGTTTCTGGAAGAAAATGTTTTGATAAGCAAAAGCCCCGCACACAAAGTACGGGGCCGGCGTATTATACAATAGATGGAAAAATTATAACGTCTTAGGCGAGTATACTTTGATCACGCCATCATCTTCGCTGCTTACAATTAACAGGCTCTTTTTGGTAGGGCTGTCCTTAGCAGCCACAAACAGCACGCCTTCCGGCGCATCGCCGGATTTCAGCAGCTGCAGGTACACCGGAGCCGTAGGGTTGCTTACATCATACACGGCCACCGCATCGGCTCTTTCCATACCAATGAACGCAATGTTCTTGTTACCCACCAGTCCCAGGGCAACGCCTTCCGGCTCTACACCCTTATCATCGCTGCGGCCATCATCATAATAACCCGCTGCATTGGTTTTTACTTCCAGCTCATTTTTACTGTCAAACACCATAGCGCCGGTATTGCCGTTCCATACGCTGAAAGAGCGGGCGCCAAAGGAATACAGCGTTTCATATAAGCCATCGCCATTAGCATCGCCCAGGGTAGTGGTAATATTCAGACGGCCCAGCTGCTCATCTTTCTGCAGATCAGCTGCATTGGGAAAAGCAGTGGGATCCAGGGAAATGCTTTTAATACGTTTAGCTTCTTCAAAACCGTCATACTCGCGTACATCGCCTTCGTTCACCGTAAACAGGTAGGGCACAGCGCCATTCTGTAATACGGCAATCGCATCCGGCTGGTACATACTTTTTACAGGCCATTTTTTAAAGCTAACACCACCGTCTTTGTCAGACAGGTCTACGGCATTGGCATCCACATTGTAGTCTTTAAAACCCAGCGGGAAAATATCAGTAGCTGTTTTAGTGGTTATATCAATTTTGGCAATAGCATTATTTTCCTGCAAGGTTACCCAGGCTGTTTTGGAATCCGGTGAAATGGTGATGTACTCCGGCTCCATATCCTGTGCAAAAGAAGCATGCGGGCCAAACACGCGCAGTCCTTTCAATGCCAGGGCCGGCTGCTGGGAGGCAAAACCGCTGAAGTCAATATTTACCACGCTGTAATTATCGTTTACGCTGATCAGGGATACAGAACCTACAGGATCATTCATATAATCTGCACTGGGCTCACCTTCATTGGCGGTAAGAATATATTTACCATCCGGGCTAAAGGTGATCATATCCGGTAAAGCGCCGGTAGGGATCGTTTTAATTTCCGTATAGTCGCTGGTGTTGTATACCGTTACCTTGCCGGGTTGCTGTTTATCCAGGGCTTCTATAGCGGCAGCCAGCTTACCATTGCTTACTGACAGGCTGTTCACTGCGCCGCTGTTAGGGGTAATGGACTTGATCACCGTCATTTTGGAAGGATCAGCAAAGTCTATTACATCTATTTTATTTATTTTATCCGCCTCGTCATTGTGCACCACAAACAGGCGTTTGGTAGCCGGGTCATAAGCGCTGATCTCCGCAGCGCCGGTTTCGCCAATATCCAGGGAGCCAATTTCAGCAAAGGTTGACGGGTCTTCGTTCAGCACGGGATCATGCGGTTCGTCTTTGGAACATGCGGCCAGTATAACCAACATGGCAAGCGGCAATAATTGTTTAGTTCTCATACGTTTAGCTGATATAGGTTTTTAGCAGCCGCAAGAGTAATAAAGCCATATGAACATAAGGTAAAGAAGGTATTATCTAATTGTTAACAGTAACCGCTCATCCACTTTTTTCAAAAAAATATAACCTTATACTTGTTTCGTACGAATTGATTCGTACCTTTAGCATCATGAAAGAAGATGCTAAGAATAATGCGCCTGCAGAGCCTACGCGCTCTGAGCTGGAGATCCTGCAGGTATTATGGCAGAACGGTCCTTCTACCGTACGTTTTGTGAATGATCACCTGAACGGTGAGAAACGTGCCGTGCAATATACCTCCACCTTAAAGATCATGCAAATCATGACGGACAAGGGAATGCTGGCCCGGGATGAGAGCAGTATGAAACATGTGTATAGCCCGGTGCTGGAGGAAAAATCTACCAAAGGCCTGCTGCTGGACCGTTTCCTGGAAACTACCTTTAACGGTTCCGCCACTACGTTGTTATTGCAATTACTGGGTAATAAAAAAACATCCAAAAATGAGCTGGATGAAATAAAAGCCCTGTTAAATAAAATAGATCCCGATAAGCTATAATCTGTAAACCGCTTTATTATGCACACCTTATCAAATGATATGGTCCGCGCTATTGGCTGGACCCTGATACACTCTTTGTGGCAAGGCCTTATATTGGCTGTGGTGGCGGGCATTCTGATCTTATTTACCCGTAAGGCCAAACCGGCATTGCGTTATAATATATTTACCGTTTTGTTCTTTATGCTGGTGGGCAGCGCAACAGGCACCTTCTTTTATGAGCTGCAGCAGCTAAAGGCTGCCTCCGCCGCAACCGCGCCATTAGCTGCAGTAACGGCCCTGCAAACCCATGTAACACCAGTAGCAATACAGGAAGTGAATGCACTGGCAGCACCAGGGTTTACGGAACTTTTTATCAGTTATTTCAATGAGCATGCGCCCTTGCTGGTCATGTTCTGGTTCATCATTTTTGCAGGTAAGCTGTTATGGCTGTTCAGCGGCCTGGTATCCATACAGCGTATCCGTTATTATAAAACCACTACACCGAATGCTGCTTTAACAAGCTGGCTGCAAATGCTGGCTGTTAAATTGCAAATGAAAAGGCGGGTACAGCTGCTGGAATCCGCTATGGTAAAAGTGCCTACAGCCATAGGTATGTTAAAGCCGGTGATCCTGATGCCCATTGGTTTAATGGCGCAGCTGCCGCCGGACCAGGTAGAGGCTGTGCTGCTGCATGAGCAGGCGCACATCCGCCGCCGCGATTTCCTGGTGAACCTCATACAGCATTTTGCCGAAACCATTTTCTTCTTTAACCCGGCGTTGTTGTGGCTTTCTGCCCGCATCCGTGAAGAAAGGGAACATTGCTGTGATGATATGGCCATTGCCGCCACCCAAAGCAAAAAGGGATATATAGAGGCGCTGGTTGGTTTCCAGGAATTGTACCTGACCACCGGCACCAGGTATGGCATGGCATTTCCCGGTAAAAAACAACAGCTGCTGCACCGGGTAAAACGTATCCTGGGCCAGCATAACAACACGCTGAATGTAGCGGAAAAATCTTTCCTGCTTGTTTGCTTCAGCCTTATAGGCATGTTAGGTATGGTGTTCTCCCATCCCGGACGCCAGGAAGCGCCGTTGCCTGTATCAGCACAGGCAATGGAGCAAATAACCACAGCAGCAGGCAGCAAGCCACCGCCGGAAATAAAGTTCGCAGCGGAAGATAAACACAAAGATAAATTCAAAGACCTGGACCCCGCCGGCGTAACCAACGGTACTACCTTACACTTTGAAGAAAAACGTAACGGGCAGCCTTATAAAGAGGACTATCAGCCCTATAAATCAAGCTACCAGCCTTACCACCCGCAGCAGGATACTGTACCGGTATTGCGCAGGGGCAATGCTAGCAATACCGGCACCATTACCGTTACTAAAGATGGCAAGGCTTACAAAATATCGATATTCGAGAACCGCATGACCGGCTTAATGGTGGATGGTGTGCAGGTACCGCAGGATCAGCTGCCCTCCAGGTATGCAGAGGTGAATGCCATTTTCCGGCAAATGGAAGGAGATGCTTCAGAAGCAGATCTGGCCCGTAAGAAAATGGAAATAGACCGGAATATCCAGGAAGCGGAGCGGGAGCGGGAAAAAGCAGAGCAGATCCGCAGAAAAATAGAAACAGACCGCACTATTCAGGAGGCAGAACTGAAGCGGAAAGCAGAGGAGCTGGAGAGAAGGAAAATGGAGCTTGACCGTGAAGCACAGCGTTATGACGCAGAAAGCAGGCGGGTGCAGGTACGTGAGCCGATAAACGCCCGCGAGCCGCTTACCGCGCATAGCCCTTTGTCACCAACAGCACCGCTGTCTCCAAGCCATACTTCCTTGCCGCCCATCCCCCCGGTAAAAGTTGATAACGACCTTGCTGAGAACATTTTAGCGGACATGATAAAGGACGGGCTGATGACGCAGGAAGATAAAGACAATATCTCCTTCCGCCTGAACCAGGGTGAGTTTGTGGTGAATGACAAACCGCAGTCAGCGGAAATACTCAGGCGCTATAAAAAGAAATACGTTAAATATCCAACAGATACTTACACCTATTCCAAATCCGGAGGCAGTACCAGCTCCCATGTGCATATAGGTAACTAAACCACTTTCTTACTTACTGCTTACCCATTTCATTCATCTACGGGTGAACAGGATTGTTTTGCCCGCATCTAAATCTAAATCCGTCCTTTATGAAATTGATTCCCTGCCTGCTGGCCATCAGCATGGTACTGTTATCCTATTGCCTGTACGCGCAGCAAAACATGGTATTAAGCGGCCGCCTAAAAGATAAAACCGGGCAGGCAGTTGCAGGCGCCACAGTTAGTCTGATGAAAGATTCAACGCTGGTAAAAGCCGCTATCGCTAATGTACAGGGGCAATTCCAGTTCACCCGGCTGAAACCTGCCGTTTATCGTATAACCGTTACCTATATAGGGTATGCCAGCTATAACAGTGATACCATGCAGCTAAATACAACCCAGGTATTGCCGGACATTATTTTGCAACCAGCTACCGCCACGCAGTTAAAAGATGTGAATGTAACGGCCCGCAAACCATTTGTGGAAACCCGCATTGACCGTACCATTGTAAATGTAGATGCACTGATCTCCAATGCCGGCACCAGCGCATTGGATGTGCTGGAAAAATCGCCCGGCGTATTGGTGGACCAGGATGGCAATATCAGTCTGCTGGGTAAATCCGGGGTAACTATTTACATTGACGATAAACCAACCTATCTCTCCGGCAGCGATCTGGCCGCCTACCTGCGCTCCCTGCCTTCCGGTTCGCTGGAAGCTATAGAGCTGATGCCCGTGCCGCCCGCCCGCTACGATGCTGCCGGTAATGCAGGCATCATTAACATCCGCACCAAAAAGCTGAAACAGAAAGGTTTTAACGGCAACGTATCTACGTCATATGCACAAGGGGTATACCCCAAAAGCTTCAATAACCTGAACCTGAATTTCCGCAATAATGCCTTTAACTATTTTGTAAGCGCAGGGTATAGCTATCACCGTAATTTTAGTGATCTGCTTATTACCCGCAGCTATTTTAATGAAGATGGCAGCCTGCAGTCGGATTTTTCCCAGTTCTCCGCCATCAACCGCAACAACCGCTCGCCTTCTCTGAAAATGGGCGTGGATTATTATAAGGATAAGAATACCACCATCGGCATTGTGCTGAATGGCAATACTCACAAGGCAACCGGCCTGGTAGGCAATAACAGCCTCCTGTACAATCCTGCGCACCAGCTGGATTCATTTGTAACAGCCGGCAACCGGGACGAGCGTATGTTTAAACGTGGGGGGGTAAACCTGAATTACCGGCATCAGTATGACAGTACCGGCCGTACCCTGGGCATTGACCTGGATTACATCCGTAATGAATCTGAAACAAACCAGCTGTTTAGAAATACCAGCTATTATGCAGACAGTACGCTGAAAGGCCGGGATGAGCTGCAGGGCCTCATACCCTCCGGCATCAACATTTACAGCGCCAAAGCAGACTATACGCACCCGCTGTCAAAGAGCGCCAAAATAGAAGGCGGGCTAAAAACAAGTTATATCTCTACGGATAACAAGGCCGATTACGAGGTTACCATTGAAGGTATCACCACACCGGATTACGATAAAACCAATCATTTCCTGTATAAGGAACATATCAATGCCGCCTATGGCAACTTTTCAAAAGAGTGGGCAAAACTCTCGCTGCAGGCCGGCCTGCGCCTGGAAAATACCATTATGCAGGGGCGGCAGCTGGGCAATGCCGTAAAAACAGATTCCGCTTTTAAACGGAACTACACCAACCTGTTCCCCACCTTTTACCTGGCATACAAAACAGATTCCGCCTCCACGCAACAGTTCATACTTTCGTATAGCAAACGTATTGAGCGCCCGGGGTTCAATGATCTGAACCCGTTTATATCACCCCTGGATAAATTTATGTACTACGTGGGCAATCCTTTCCTGCAGCCGGTTATAAGCCACTCGCTGGACCTTTCCTGGGTGTACCGGAATATGATCACTACTAAAGTTAACTATGAACACTATGCAGGCGAAATCGGAGAAACCATAGAAGCCCACGGCGACCGCTTTTTTAGCCGTCCGGCTAATGTGGGCGCCAGTAATTATGTATCCCTGTCTGTAAATGCCGACCTGCAGCCTTTTAAATGGTTAACGCTGCACTGGTTTGGCGTAGGGATATACTGCCACTTTAAGGGCAACCTGTATAACAATGTGCTGAATGTAGATGGTATGAACTACATTACCAATGCCACCGCACAGTTTAAGATAGCCCCCACCTGGAATGCAGAGCTAACGGGATTGTACCGCGGCAAGTTCACCAACCTGCAATTTGTGCTGGGCGATTTCTGGGCAATGGGCGCTGCCGTGGAAAAGAAGATCCTGCAAAAGAAAGGCTCGTTAAAATTTTCCATCAACGACCTGTTCTACACCCGCCTTAATTATGGCGACATCAATAACTTAACCAATGCCAGCGGCCATTACCGCAATAAAGGTGATAGCCGGGTAGCACAAATAACGTTCTCTTACAACTTTGGTAAGACATATGAAAAGCGTGACCGCTTGGTTGGCGGCGCGGATGCGGAGCAGCAACGCATCAGGTAGAATAGATGAACCACGTACGGGAAACTGTACGTGGTTTTTTTGTTGTCGTACCGTTATTATAACCTGCCAGTTCAAAGGATTATTAGGAATTATAAAACCATGAAAAGCCCGGCCGCTTATGCCGCTGCAATAAGATATACCATGATCGTGTGGCATTGTAAATGCAAAAAATATATTACTTTGGTGTTGCAAATGAAGATGGGAACATCCACATTAACATTGGGGTACGGACATTACCTGGGACATAACAACCGCAGCTTGCAAAGCAGCGGCCTGGTAGTGAGCGAGATCACTTACCATACCAAAGTGTTTGAAGGCTGGCATTCCCACGAACATGCCCACATCAGTTTCTTATTAAAAGGCGGTAACCGTGAGCAGCGGCAGGGCAGGGAAGAGGAGTACACAATGGGGAATATCGTATACTATCATGCAGGGGAAAAACACCGCAATACCCACACCCAGCATCCCTCCAAAAATCTGAACCTTGAAATAGCCGGCACTTTTATAAAACAATACCAGCTTACAGAAGCCTTACTGCATAAGGCTATCAGCCGGCAGCATGCACCCTTCACTATGCTGAGGATCTATAAAGAGCTGCTTGCAGATGATACCGTGGCCGCCCCAACAATGGTAATGCTGTTGCTGGAATTATTGCAGGAGGGAGTAACAGAAAAAAGCGCTGCCCCTAAATGGGTAAGCATTATCCGGGAGCTGATGCAGGATTGCTGGGATGAGCCGCTGACCTTAACAGACCTTGCTGAAGCCACAGGTGTACACCCTATCACCATTTCAAAACATTTTTCTCAATACTTTGGCTGCACCTTTGGGGCGTATATGCGGAAGCTGCGCGTTGCAAAGTCAATGCCCATGATCCGCGCCGGAGAAAATTCCCTGACAGAAATTGCTTATACCTGCCAGTTTGCGGATCAAAGCCATTTTACCCGTACCTTTAAATCATTAACCGGTTTATTGCCGCGGCAGTATCGTAACATCTAGTCTTCTTACTAACCCATTATAATTCACGGGGCTGTATCTTTTGGTACAGCCCTTTTTTATTTTATTAAAACTAACGGATTTGTTTCCGGATCCGGCTCAGCGACTGCGGCGTAATACCCAGGTAAGAAGCTACATCGCTCAAAGGCACGCGCAGCGCTATATCCGGCTGCTGCTGCAGGAACTGCTGATAGCGGGTAGCTGCATCTTCGCCCATATAGGAATTGCGTACCTGGATCTTGGCAAGCAGCGTTTGCTGGGTAATATGATTGATGAGGGGCTGAAAATAAGGGAGCTGTTTATAAAGCGCCCATAGCTGCTCCCTGGGAAATACAATAAGGTCCGTATCACAGGCAGCTTTAATGCTTTCATGCGCCGGTACCTGGTTATTAAAGCTGTTGAGGATCGTACAGAAATGATCTTCCTTTACAAAGAACTGCGTTACCTCATTTCCCTTACCATTAACAGATACAATTTTCAGGATACCCTTGCAAACAAAGAACATTTCCCTGGCCAGCTTACCCTCCTGTAATAATAATTCAGCTTCCTGCACATGGCGGGTGTGAATATGCCGGCCAATGATCTCCCGGTCACCGGCAGGGATAGGTTGGAATTTTTCCAGGTAAGTAAAAACCGGTTCAAACATAAACGCGCCTTTCATCCCACTAAAATTAAGCTACATTTCACAATTTATAATTCCTGTTTTGGGCAAGCTGTGTTACTTTTAAGCGTCATTGAAATGTTTACAGGGCCTTATGGAAAACTATAGCATCGTTTTATTTATCCTGGCAATTATGATCGTACTGTCTGCCTTGGCAGATAAGGTCCGGGTGCCATATCCTATTTTACTGATCACCGCCGGTATTGCCATTGGGTTCATACCAACCCTGCCTAATATAGAGCTGAACCCGGATGTGATCTTCCTCATCTTCCTGCCGCCTATGTTGTATGATGCTGCTTTTAACATCTCTTTCCAGGAGTTTAGAACCAATATCAATACCATTGGTACGCTGGCCATATCGCTGGTATTTATTACGGCCTCCGGCATTGCGGTGGTAGCTCATTACGTAATACCGGGCATGAGCTGGCCTTTATCTTTTGTGCTGGGCGCTATTTTATCTGCTACGGATGCCGTGGCGGCTATCAGCATCACCAAAGGTTTGGGTTTGTCACATAAAACCAATACCATCCTGGAAGGGGAAAGCCTGGTCAATGATGCTTCAGCCCTGGTAGCTTACCGCTTTGCAGTAGCTGCAGTAACCGGTACAGCCTTTGTATTCTGGAGGGCCTCTTTAGCGTTTATATTCATGATGGCGGGTGGCGCCCTGGTGGGCGTGATTATGGGAATGATCCTGGCCTTCATTCTTAAAAGGGTGCATCAAAACCAGCTGGTAACTATTAGCTTTATGTTGCTCATGCCTTTTATAACCTACCTGGTGGCAGAGGAGTTTCATGTATCCGGCGTAATAGCCGTAGTAATATTAGGGCTGGCCATTTCCCGTTTCAGTCATAAAGTATTCCCGGAATACTTAAAAAAGCAGTCCCGCAACTTTTGGGATGTTATTATTTTCCTGCTCAATGGCCTCATCTTTATCATCATTGGATTACAGTATCCATACGTGGTAAAGCATATGGATAAAACACAGATCCTGCCTTACCTGGGTTACGCTTTCCTGATCACCGTTGTTGCTTTGCTGCTGCGCATGATCAGGGTGTTCCTGCAGCAGATCAACCTGGAGCAGGCCTTCAGGAAAAAGAAGGGGCGTATCACCGAACATGCGCTGCTGGATGCAAAAACCAGCTTGATCATCAGCTGGTCAGGCATGCGGGGCATTGTATCCCTGGCTATTGCCATTGGTTTGCCGGCTACCCTGCAGGATGGCAGCATTTTCCCGCAACGGGATGCCATTATCTTTATTTCCGTAGCCGTAGTATTGTTTACGTTGCTGGGGCAGGGGCTTACCCTGCCATTGGTAGTACGTTTATTGAATGGGAAGCAGCCGGCTGAAACAGCTGTTGCCGCGCATAAATAAGCATAGGAAGCCCTTATGGCATGACGATTGATATACGCTATGAAACAACAATAGCTGTTATGAAAACATTAGGTATTATCCTCATCATTGCCGGTATTGCCATGATCCTGATCCGTGGTTTTTCTGTACAAACAGAAAAGAAGGTAGTGGATCTTGGGCCCGTAGAAGTAAACAAAAAAGAAAATAAATGGATAGGCTGGCCTACTTATGCCGGCGGCCTGGTAGCTGTAATAGGTGTTGTGTTGTTAGTAGGCGGCAATAAAAAAAATTAAAAAGTAGAAAAAAAAATAAAAGCTGATGCAGGCGATGGTAATGATGATGGCGCTGCATCAGCTTTTACTTTTTAATTTTATGACGTTACTCTTTACATTTCATTTCCATATTCTATATTCCCCCACCTTTCATCTCTCCGGCAAACAAGCTCCTTTTTCCATACAGCCATGCTGGCGTTCACATGGCTTTATGGTCTGCAGTCATCTCTTTCCGCCAGCCATATGTATGGCCTGCTGCAGCTTCTATGCCTTTTCTCCTCTGTTTAAATACACTGCCGCTGATGGTGGTATTATAAATGATCTGTGAAACTTTCGGATGCTGCCGGTAATGTTCTATAATATCCGGCTGTTATCGGTTGAGCAGCCATCCAGGATAATTACTTCAAATCCTGGAAGGTTTGCTGCAGCACAGAAGTGATGCGCTGTTCCGGGAAAGCAGCATGGCCATAATTAGGAATGATAATGGATACTATAGGTAGATTCATTACTTTTACGCGCTAAAACAAAGATATAGTGAAAAAAGTGGTTTTGTATGTCGTTCGATAACTATGCTATAGATTATTCTGTACTGATCTGCACCTATAACCCCGACCAGCAGGCGCCCGGCATGCAGCTGCTGAACCTTACACAGCAGGGCTTAGCATATTCCACCAGCCTTACGCCACCTGTGTGGCGCAGGTTTTCCCGGAGTACCGGCAGCAGATAATGAGGGGCGCTAAAACCGCCCGCTAAGTTCAGCCCGCCAAAGTTTTAAGAAATTTTTAAGATTATTAATGGGGGCTCATACGTTAAAGCAATGCCGGCGGGCAGGTGAAATAGGAGATAGGTGCAGGCTACCGGCTGCAAAAGCCCATGCCGGGGGGCTGGTAAGCATGATCATACAGCTGAATTAATAAGGTTATATATCTATAAATGTGTGAATTATAAGTAATAAAGTATGTTGAAATATAAAGAAAGTTTATATTTTTAGTGAAGAAGAGGAAGCAGCGGGTGGTACAAAGAAGTAAAAAGAGATATCATATAACCTTTACCGGGCGCTATTGATCTTATCCATTAAGAGAGCAATGTTGATATACTTCCCATTACATAGCCCTGCATCTTTTATGATCAGAGATGCCGGTGCCGTACTGTAGCCAAATATTTTCACCTGTGCTTCCCGGGAACGATCCCTGCTCCTTTTTTAAAAAAGGGTCTTTAAATAATTATTAATTTTGGAGTTTTATATATATATTTATAATAATAATAATGAAAACGTATTTCCGGCTGTTGTCTTTTGCCAAACCGATTGAAAAATATGCTATCCCGTATGTTCTTTTTACGCTGTTGGCCGTGTTGTTTGGGGCATTAAACCTGGCACTGCTGGCGCCACTGCTAACCACGTTGTTTAACCAGAACAACCACCAGGTAGTAGCCAAACCGGAACATTTTTATGACGTATTCAAAATGCTGAACTACTATTCCGTTCAGCTGAATAGTAAAATAGGCCTGCCCAATACGTTGAAATATGTGTGTCTGACCATTGTAGTCTCTGTTTTTATCGGTAACCTGTTCCGGTATTTTTCGGAACGTACCATGGAAAACCTGCGGATCCATACCCTGCTGAACCTGCGAAAGGCTGTGTTCAATAACATTATGGACATGCATCTGGGGTATTTCAGCAATGAGCGTAAGGGGGATATTATGTCCAAGATTTCATCGGATGTGCAGGTGGTGCAGTATTCCGTAACCGGTACCCTGCAGGTGATCTTTAAGGAGCCATTAACGCTGATCACGTACCTGGTAATGCTGTTCGTTATTTCCTACAAGCTTACGCTGGCCTCTATGGTCATTATACCGGTAGCCGGGTTTATCATCTCCAGGATCGTATCCCGGTTAAAGGAGCAGGCCACCGCATCCCACGTATCCTATGGCACCATGATCAGTTACTTGGAAGAAGCGCTGGGAGGCATCAAGATCATTAAATCATTTAACGCAACGCCTTTTATTAAGGAGCGTTTTCACAAGGAAAACGTGCACTATTCCAATATTATCAGGGCTATGGCCAGGCGGCAGCAAATGGCCTCGCCGGTGTCTGAAACGCTGGGTATTATAATGGTATCAGGTATTGTGCTGTACGGCGGTTCCCTGGTATTATCCAAAACCGGTGAGCTGGATGCAGCGGCCTTTATAGCCTATATTGCCCTGTTTTCCCAGATCATGCGCCCGGCCAAAGCCATTTCAGCCTCCTTCAGCAACATCCACTCCGGCCTGGCGGCAGGGGAGCGGGTGCTGGCCTTAATTGACCAGCAGTCGCAGATCCAGGATGCGCCAGATGCAAAAGCGGTAGACCAGTTCCGGGAAGCTATCCGGTTTGAGAAAGTAGCGTTTGCCTATAATGAACGTCCGGTGCTGAACAGCGTAAGCCTTACTATACCTAAAGGGAAATCTGTAGCGCTGGTAGGGCCTTCCGGCGCCGGCAAAACCACCCTCATGGACCTGATCCCCCGGTTTATACAGCCACAGTCCGGCAGCATCCTGATAGACGGGCATAACATACAGGCCGTTACTTCAGACTCCCTGCGCTCGCTGATGGGAATTGTAAACCAGGAATCAATTTTATTTAACGACACCATTTATAACAATATAGCCTTTGGAAAGCCAGGGGCCACATTGCAGGAGGTTGAGGCTGCCGCAAGGATCGCCAACGCCCACGAATTTATTTCTGCAACAGAGCATGGTTACCAGACGAATATTGGTGATAAAGGCGTTAAATTATCAGGCGGCCAGCGCCAGTGCATCTGTATAGCCCGGGCAGTGTTGACGAATCCGCCCATTATGTTGCTGGTTGAAGCTACCTCTGCGCTGGATACAGAATCTGAAAAAATGGTGCAGGATGCATTGAACAATCTGATGGAGAACCGTACCTCGCTGGTAATTGCACACCGCTTAAGTACCATACAAAATGCAGACCTGATCATTGTGCTGGATAATGGCAACATTGTTGAACAGGGAACCCATTTACAGCTTTTGGAAAAAGACGGATTATACCGTAAGCTGATAGAAATGCAAACTTTCAGCGCTAACTGAACCACAGCTGTAACAAATTAAAATGTAGTACGTTGTATATATCAGGACGGATGATAAAACATCCGCCGTATTGTAAGCATAAACTTGAATTCCAATGCTATTCTATAGAAACCTTATGACCGTTAAAAATTTCTTTATTGAACGCAAACCGCAAGCAGGATGGTGAAACAGAACTTTTCAGTTGGGATCTTAATTGCTACATATAACTGGCCGGAGGCGCTGGAAATAATTTTCCTGAGCCTGTTACAGCAAACGTATCTACCGGATGAAATCCTGATCGCAGACGACGGATCAAGGGAGGAAACAGAACGGCTGATCAATAAATACCGCAAGATCCTGAATATTCCCTTAAAACATGCCTGGCATGAAGACCGCGGTTTCCGCAAAGGGATTATCCTGAACAAAGCGGTAAAACAATCGGAAGCAGATTATATCATTGAAATTGATGGCGACATTGTAATGCATCCGCGTTTTATTGAAGACCATGTGAAGGAGGCAGAAAGAGGGCATTTTGTACAGGGCGCCCGCGCCATGATAGGAGAGGCCACCACCCAACACATTCTGCAAAGTAAAAGCACTAAGCTGGGTTTCTTTACCAAAGGCCTTCACAACCGTTTTAACGCATTACGCTTACCCGCTTTATCCTTTATAGTAAAGGCAAATCCCTACAGCTCGGATAATACCAAAGCCTGTAACCTGGCTTTCTGGCGGGAGGATTTTATAGCTATCAACGGGTATAATAACCTGTTCTTTGGCTGGGGATCAGAAGACTGTGAGTTTGCCGCGCGCCTTATACATGCCGGCGTACATAAAAAACGTTTAAAGCTGGCCGCCGTATGCTTTCACCTGCATCATGAATACCATAATAAATCACAGATCACCGTGAATGAGCGCCGCTACAGCGAAACGCTTACCACCAGGCTGGTGTGCTGCTTAAATGGTTACGCGGAAGTTTAAACGAAGTATCTTAAAATATAAATAACCAGCAGCGGGTACAACACCCACTTTACCATTTTATAAGTATTAGAGCGGTAGAAATACACTTTGTTAATGATGCCATTATCGTGAAACCGCTCCCCGATCTTTCCAAACCTTAAACGGGAAAGCTTTCCCCACAAAAGCCCCGTCTCATACACTATCCTGAGGGTAATTACATACATTAATATCTGCACATTGCCGGTACCGGACCTTTTTATGGTTTGTATAAGACTGGCAATGATCTCAATGAGTATAACGCCCGCCATAAAAACCAGCAAAGGGCCCACCCACAAGGGTTTCAGCAGGCCTGTTATTACCAGCGCCAGTAGTGAAAGCAAAAGTGTTTCCGGCGTGTTGGGAAGATCATAATAGGCATATTGCGGGTTCAGATCACCCAGCCAGCTGTTGCCGGTGCCATAACGGAAAGGGCGCTGCAGGTTCACCGCTTCATTGTTCCACCAGGGATGTGTAACCGCTGCCTGCGGTAAGCTTTTATAATCCTTAAAATTATTTTGCTCCCGCACTTTTAAAAAGAAATCAACATCTTCCCCGCCGCCTGATTTAGGATATACGGTAGAGAAGCGGGTATCTTTCACCGCGCTGCGTTTGATCATAATGTTGGCTGTAGCGCCCCAGCAAAAAGCAGGTTTTTTTTCCGCAATAGAAAATATATCTAAAGAGCCGCTTACTTTCAGCGCTTTGGTAAAAGCAGTATGCGGTTCAGGTAAGCGTACCAGCCCAATAAAACCAATTTCATCCGGGTACTGCAAAGCTGCGTCGGCATAGGTTTCCAGCAGGTTGTCCGGTACGGATATATCATCGTCTAAGAACAGGATCCAGTCGCCCTGGCCCATTTCAATACCCTTATTGCGCGTAACGCTGGCGCCCAGGTTCTGCGGGTTAATGGACAGGAAAATATTTTCATGATCCACCAATGCCTGAATGTTTTCAGAGGGTACAATGGAAGGATGATCTGCAATAAGGTAAAACTTTATATTTGCGTTGGCTGGTTTTGGCAGACGAAGAATGGGAAGTATATATTTTTCATTCAGGCGGAATGAAGGTATGATCACATCAATGCTTACGTTCATGAATTAGCTGGTAAAGCAGAATTTAAGGGCTAAAGATACTAAAAAAAAAGAATGATTGCATGAAGAAATTAGTATATACATTCTGGGTAAATGATTAATTTTAACGCGTTGTGCAATTGCCTCTTTCGCGTCATTGCAAGGCCCTGCTCCCGCATTGTAAGGCGCAGCGAGGGGTAAGCGGGATAGGGCGAAGGAGGTATTAAGTACGTTAATTTTACTGTTTTAAACTACTGCTTTGATGAAGAGTATAAAGCCGGATGCCAATGCTCCGCTTGTTTCTGTGATTATTCCTAACTATAACCATGCTGCTTATCTGGAGGAGAGGATAACATCCGTATTGAACCAAAGTTTCAGCGACTTTGAAGTAATTATCCTGGATGACTGTTCTACAGATAACAGCCGTGAAATTATTGAACGGTACAGGGATCATCCTAAAGTTAAAAAGATCATTTATAACGAAGTGAATGGCGGCAGTGTGTTCCGTCAGTGGAAAAAAGGGGTGGAAGCCGCCGCCGGAAAGTATATCTGGATGGCGGAAAGTGACGATTACTGTGAAGCCTCCCTTTTACAGCACCTGGTAGCCGGCCTTGAAAAGCACGACCATTGTACTATTGCATACTGCCAGTCCATTGTGATTGATATGCATGATAATATCATGTGGCAGTCGTTTTATAAACAGTTGGAGGATACCATCAGCGGCCGGGAATTTATAATCAAATACCTTTCTACCCAATGTTCCATTTTTAATGCCAGCATGGCGCTTTTCAGAAGAGCGCTGTTTTTTGCCGTGGACGAAGCGTTCCTGGAGTTTAAATTCAGCGGGGACTGGTACTTTTGGATTGAACTGTGTAAAATGGGGGATGTTTTTATCAGCGGCCGTACATTGAATTATTTCAGGAACCATAGTGGCGATGTAACCACCCGCGCTGTTAAAACCGGCCAGAATTACCTGGAAGCAGCCAGGATACTTACCCGCAGCTATGATCAAAAATTAATTCCCCGGAGCGTATACTGGAAAGCTTTTAAAAAGCAACACCGGCAATACTATTTTACCAGGAATAGATATAAAGGGCCGCTGGGCGACACTTTGGATACCTGCTTTTATAACAGAAAAACTACTCACCTGCAGCCCGTTCTGCTGCGCCTGGATGCCTGGTGGAAAGGTACCCGCATGAAATTTAAACATCGGAAGGATAAACGTTTTTAATGCAATGAAGATACTATATGTTACAGATCACCGGAAAATATTCAAAGCCAGTTACGGATTTATCAGCGATTATCTGAACGACCTTCTTTTTTACGGGCTATATGAATTATTGGGCGATGATGTAACAGACAGCACACAGATCATCTCTTTATATAAAGACCAGCAGGATAAGGTAGACCCTAAAACAATATGGGGAGGGTTCTCTGCATTCTGGTTGATAGGGGAGAATAAAATTGACCGGACGGATATTGAACAGAAAATAAAGAACAGGTACTACGACCTGGTTATCTATGGTGCTATTAACAGGTGTGACAATTATTTCAGGCTGGTATCGAAAAAATATCCTGCCAATAAAATATTACTGGTAGATGGCATAGATGAAACCAGCATTTTACCACTTTATAAAAAGTATCCTTATTTTAAAAGAGAGCTGACGGACAGTGTGAAAAATGTTTTTCCCATCTCTTTCAGCATCCCGGAGCAGAAGATGCATGCCGCGCCAGCTATGGCTAAAGAGCAGCTATTCGGCACCATTATACCGGGTGTGAAAGATACCTATATCTTCAACGACGAGCAGCTTTATTATGACGATTATTACAAAGCCTATTACGGGCTGACCACCAAAAAAGCAGGTTGGGATTGTATGCGCCATTACGAGATACTAGGGAATTATTGTTTACCTTATTTCCCCGGGCTGGAAGCCTGTCCGGCCAATACGATGCACAATTTTCCAAAGGAGCTGATAAAGCAGGGAATGCTGCTGCTGCATTCCAAACAGTTTAATGCAGACCGTTATCAGGAAGTGATGGACCAGCTGTACCAGCATACGCTGGATCATCTTACTACCAAAGCTGTAGCGAAAAAAGTAATAGATACTGCGCTTTCATTGTGAAATAATTAGTTTTTTAGTTTTGTATTGTTATTCACTGCATAAATTGTTCAGTCAATATTGTCCGCTGCTGAACAAATAATGTCCATTTGCGGACAATTATTAACTGCTTGATTTATCATAAAGGCCGTTCCCAGCCAGGAACGGCCTGTTTCATTAGTTGGCACCTCATTTGTTCGACAAAATAGAAACTAATAACCTGAACTTATGCGCAGAACCTATTTGGGTGAATTTGAAGAAGTGGTTTTACTGATGGTGGCCATCCTGGACGGAGAGGGCTACGGCGTTACAGTAAGCCAGGCGCTGGAAGAGCATACGGGACGTATTGTTACATTCGGCACAGTTCATAACACCCTGATCCGTTTGGAAGAGAAAGGGTTTGTGCAATCAGAACTGGGCGGAGCCACGGCCGAACGCGGCGGGCGGCGTAAACGGCTGTTCCGCATTACGGCGCTGGGAAGCGGGGCGCTTCAGGAAATTCAGCAGCTTCGTCAAAACCTCTGGCAGTTATTGCCGCCTCACACTTTCCGGCTTGGTGGCATATGAGATCACCTGTTCAACCACCCCGCTGGGCCCACTGGCTGCTAACCAAGCTGCATCCTGACAATACATTGGAGGAAGTAGAAGGTGATCTGCATGAGCTCTATACGCACTGGTATAATAGTTCGGGCAAAACCAGGGCCACACTGCGTTACCTGCTGAGCGTAGTATCCGTGCTGCCGCCCTTTGTGCGCAGAAGAAAAACAAATAAACAACAACACTATACCTCTAGCTTAAACTCCATCATGATACGGAATTATTTAAAGATCGCGTTTCGGACGCTGAAGCGGCAAAAAATTTCA
This sequence comes from Chitinophaga sp. GbtcB8, assembly GCF_019091455.1. Classification (GTDB taxonomy): domain Bacteria; phylum Bacteroidota; class Bacteroidia; order Chitinophagales; family Chitinophagaceae; genus Chitinophaga. The sequence goes on along the minus strand of NZ_JAGXJN010000007.1, from coordinate 173,069 downwards.
ACCAGCATTAATATAGTTGGTTTAGCCATCGGGCTGGCTACCTGCATACTGATCCTGCTGTATGTGCAGGATGAATTATCCTACGACCGCTATAACGAGAAAGCTGACCGGATCTTCCGGGTTGCACTCAAGTTGCGGTTAAACGGTGAGGATGCCAGCGGACCAGTCTTAGGTTCGAGTGCTGCCGGGGACTTGCAGCAGGAATTTCCGGAAGTATTAAAAGTAACGCATATACAGAATCAGAGCGGTGAGTTTGTTAGTTATGGAACAACCTCATTTAAAGAAGATCATCTGCTGTATGCCGACTCAGCCTTTTTTGATGTATTCACCATTCCGTTCCTGGAAGGAGATCCAAAGCGGGCGCTGACCGAGCCAAACACCCTGGTAGTGACGGAGGAAACCGCCCGGAAATACTTCGGCAACCAGGAGGCAACCGGGAAAGTCTTGTTATTTGGAAGTGATAAAACGCCCTACAGGATTACGGGCGTGGTCAGGGATCTACCGGTGAACTCCCATTTCCACTTCAACATGCTGGCTTCGTTAGCCACTTATAAAGAGCGGCATATGGGATGGCTTTATAACATGAACTATTATACCTACCTGCTGCTGCCGGAGAAATACGATTACAAACAATTGGAAGCTAAGATCTCCCGGCTCGCTGAAAAAGAGGTGGGTGTTGAATTGCAGCAGTTCCTGTCAATCAGCCTGAAACAGTTTCGTGAGAAGGGGGATGATTTCGGGATATTTCTACAGCCGCTGACCAGTATTCATTTGTATTCCCCCTTCGGAGGAACAGAGCTAAGCCCGGGAGGTAACATTCTATACGTATACGTGCTTACGGCCATTGCTTTTTTTATGTTGATAATAGCCTGTGTGAACTTTATGAACCTGTCTACGGCCACGGCTGTACGGCGTTCCCGTGAGGTAGGTGTGCGTAAGGTGCTGGGCTCTGTAAAAGGGCAATTGCAGCTGCAGTTCCTGATGGAATCGGTGCTGCTGGCAATAGCGGCGCTGGTAGTTGGATTGCTGATGGTAGGCCTGGGTTTGCCCTTCTTTAATCAGCTCACAGGCAAGGCCCTTACAATGAGCTTATTGATCAATCCATTTGTAGCGGTTGGCCTGGTAGCGGGAGCTGTGCTGGTGGGGCTGCTGGCAGGTAGTTACCCTGCTTTTTACCTGGCTTCCTTTAAGCCGGTTGCAGTATTGAAAGGGCGGGTTACAACCGGACGCGGAAGCTTTAACCTGCGAAGCGGTTTGGTAGTGTTTCAATTTTTTATCACCATTTCAATGATTATTGCCACTGTTACGGCCGACCGGCAATTGCGTTACATGCGGACGCAGAGTCTTGGTTTTAACCGTGAACAGGTGCTGGTTATTCATGATACGCATATGCTGCGCAATAACGAATCTGTATTCCGCGACCGGATCATTCAATCTCCGCAAGTTATCACGGGAAGTATTTCAGGGCAGGTACCTGTTGGAAAAACAAATAATGACAACACCACTGTAATGGCGAAAGAAAACCCTGATAAAGGTGTCATGAGCCGGTTCTATTATGTGGATGATGCGTATGTTCCTACATTGGGAATGCATGTGGTACAGGGGCGTAATTTTTCAAAAAGTTTTTCTACCGATTCCTTTGCTGTTATTCTGAACGAAACGGCTGTACGGGCCTTAGGCTGGCAAAAGGATCCTATAGGAAGAGAGCTGGTCGGCAATATTGATGATAATGGGGTAAAAACATATTACCGGGTTATTGGTGTTGTAAGCGACTTTCATTTTGAATCCCTGCGGCAGAAGATCGGGCCATTAGTCATGTTCCTGGGCAGGAACTCCGGCAATATCCTGGTTAAAACCCATACGGATAAGCTGCCGCAGCTCCTCGCTTCATTGAAGCAGCAGTGGGAATCATTTTCGCCCGCAGCTCCTTTTTCCTATTCGTTCTTAGATGACCGCTTTGCGCAGGTTTATCTCAGCGAGCAAAAAATAGAACAGGTATTAACCCTGTTCTCAAGCCTTACCATCTTCATTGCCTGTTTAGGATTATTCGGATTGGCTACCTACACTGCCGCACCACGCACCAAAGAGAGTGGCGTGCACAAAGTGCTGGGTGCCTCCGGTAGCAGTGTGGTGGCCTTACTCTCCAAAGACTTTCTCAAACTTATTCTGATAGCGCTGGTGCTGGCTACGCCTATTGCCTGGTGGGGCATGGATCAATGGCTGAAGGGATTTGCCTATAGGGTTACCATTGACTGGTGGATCTTTGCGCTGGCAGGATTGCTGGCAATTGGGATTGCTTTGCTGACAGTAAGTTTTCAAAGTATCAAAGCTGCGTTAATGGATCCTATGAAAAGTTTACGCAGTGAATAGCGGACGGCAATAATAACCTTTTCAACAAAGTAAATACAACGTTTGAACAAAACCCCGGAACTTCCGGGTATTTACTTTTGCATAAAAAAAATGGAGATTACAAGTAATGGCAAAAGGGTGCTGGTAACCGGTGGTTCGGGGTTCATTGCCAGCTATTGTATAATAGCTTTGTTGAATAAGGGTTATAAAGTGAAGGCCAGCCTGCGGTCGCTTAACCGTATACCTGATGTAAAGCAAATGCTGAGTACTGGCGGCATATCCAATTTTGATAACCTGTCTTTTGTTGAAGCAGATCTGTCGCAGGAAAACAGATGGAAAGAAGCAGCACAAGGCTGTACTTATGTTATCCATCCCGCTTCGCCTACACCCAACTTTAACGCAAAGCATGAGGACGAATTTATTTTGCCTGCGGTTAATGGCGTACTGTTTGTGCTGCGTGCCGCAAAAGCCGCCGGTGTACAACGGGTGGTGCTAACTTCTGCGTTTGGCGCTGTTGGTATGGGAACCAATAAAAAAACACCTTATACTGAAGAAGATTGGTCTGACCTTAGCCAGGATGTACCGGCATACCAGAAATCCAAAACCCTGTCGGAAAAAGCGGCATGGGATTATGTGAACGGTGAAGGCAAAGGCCTGGAACTGGCTGTAGTGAACCCCGTGGGCGTATTAGGGCCGGTGTTGGGCGCGGATTATTCTCATTCAATACAAATGATCTGTCAGATGCTCAGAGGGCGCTTAAAAGGTTTGCCCAGGATACGTTTTGGTTATGTTGATGTACGGGATGTGGCGGATCTGCACGTAAAAGCAATGGTTGATCCAGCGGCTGGCGGTGAGCGTTTTCTTGCCGTAGCCGGTGAAGCGATCTCTATGCTGGACATCGCAAATATATTGCATAGCGCATTTGGCGATAAGGCAATAAAAGTTCCCCGCAAGGAAATTCCCAGCTGGCTTATGCGGCTCACCGCGCTTTTTAACCCAAAGGTAAAGCTCGTTGTTCCGCTGCTGGGTATGGTAAAAGAGGCCAGCCACAAGAAAGCTACCCTTTTGCTGAACTGGCATCCGCGAAGCAATCGGGAAGCAGTGACCGCAACTGCTGAAAGTTTGATCAGACTGGGCTTGCTGAAGTGAATTTGTTAGCTTTATGTTATGGAACAAACAGGCGCAAATGTAAAGGGGCGGATCTTTGTATCCTGTAAAAGGGAAAAGCATTACAGCCGGGAGCTGATCCTTGATCAGCATGCATTGGTTTATGTTTTTGCCGGAACGCTGGAGTTGTCGTATGCCGACCAGGTACATCGTTTTACCCGGGGAACCACTTTGCTCATCCCGCGCAACCAGCTGGGCCGGCTGGTCAAGCTGCCTGCAGATGATATTCCTTTCCGTTCGCTGTCCATCCTGTTCCCGGAAGCCTTACTCAAAAAGTTTTATGCTGCACGAACGGAAAATCCTGCCGAAGGCAAATGGAAGGGGCATCTGGCCTTAGAAAAACACCCATTGCTGGAAAGCCTGTTTAGCTCACTGCTGCCTTATTTTGGGATGCGGGATGAATTGCCGCCTGAGCTGGCGGAAATTAAGATCGCTGAATGCCTTACTGTGCTGGATACCTGTAACCCGCATGTACAAAGGCTGCTCAGCGCTTTTCATGAACCGGGTAAGGTAAACCTGGCCGATTTTATGGAACAGCATTTCCTGTACAATCTCCCGCTCGAAAAGCTTGCCTACCTCAGTGGGCGCAGTCTTAGCACTTTTAAAAAAGATTTTGAAAAGGTGTTCAAAACCACGCCCCGCCGCTGGCTTACCCGTAAGCGCCTGGAGCACGCTCATTACCAGATTGCTGTTAACAAACGGAAACCTACCGAAATATTTATCGATGCCGGCTTTGAAAACCTGTCGCATTTCTCCTTTGCCTTTAAAAAGCATTTTGGATATAATCCAGGACAAGTGCAGCAGTATGAATTGGCCGGGCCTCAGGCGTAATGTCAATCACCAAACCTTACCCCGGTAATTCCTTCACAAACGGAAAGGAACTTCTCCTGCAAAGCCGCATCCTTAGCAGCTGCCAGGTAATGCGCCTGTTTTTTATGATGGAAATACTCACCGCTTACAGTGGCTTCCGCATCATTACTCACGGCCAGCCAAACCTGTGTGGCAAAACCTTCTTTAAGATTGTCCGGTGCGCCTGCACCGCCCATCTTTGTTGGTACCCAGCCGGGATCAACTGCATTTGAGTATACGCCGGCCCATTTACGGGTTACCGCCATAGACAACATTAAGTCATGCAGCTTGGTATCGGAGTAAGTAATAGGTGTGTCCGCTGAAAGATCATCTACGTTTGGATTACCATGTAAATGCATGCCGGAGCTCAGGTAAATAAGCCGTTCCGGTTTATGCATCAAACAGGTGAGTATATAAGGCGCAAGACTGTTCACCGCAAATATTAACGGCCAGCCATCAGCGCTTTTCCCGGATACCCGGTACACGCCGGCATTGTGGATCACTACATCAAAGGCGCCTGAAGCATTGGCGTTTGCAGCCAGTGCCCTGGTTTCCGCTATACTGGAAAGGTCTGCAATTAACACATCTTCTGCACCCGGTACTTTTTCTAATGCCTGTTTTCCCCGCTCTGCATTGCGTGCATGCAGCACTACCTGGTGCCCCAGATCGATCAATGATTTTGCTGCCAAATGCCCCAGCCCGTCTGCTGAGCCGGTGATAAAGATCCTTGCCATGTCAGGAGGTTTTGCCCTTATACTGCTCATCTGTAACTATTCTTGTTATTTCCATTGCCTGTTCTTTTAATTATATCCGGCATATTTCAATCCTGATGAAGTAATGTGCAAAGATCGTTAGAACAGCTCCTTCATTACTTCATCAACCACCTCAATCAAACTGGTAGTGGTGCTTACTTCCTCCATGGCTGCTTCATCTTCAGAATCAGTATCGAGGTCAGTTTCCAGCGTCATGTCGTCATCATTAAAGGTACCGGACTTGCCTTCATAGAACCGCAGATCATTGATACGGCTATCCAGTATGGTTTTAATTTCCAGCAGGTATTCTGTTACTTTATCTGCATCAAAACCCAGCTGGGTAATGGAAGATTCAGATAACCAGGCAAAGCTGGTATTATCGCCCAATAATGCTTCCTGCTTTAATTTTGTATAATAGGCCTGGCAGGCAGTACAGGCCACTTTGGTGCCGCCAACCGCCACTATTATCTGGTCTGCCTGGTTCTTTAAGCTTTCCAGGATGGCTGATTCTGCATGTATATCCTTGTTATTTGCAGGCACCTTCACTTGTACATTTTTTAGCTTTTGGTTACGCTGTTTTTTTACAAAGTGCCGGGCGCCTTTTCGCTGGCGGTTTTGCGAACCGGTCTTGGTTTCCTTATGTACGGAAACGGCCAGGGCTTTTGCCAGGTTTTCTCTTAATTCCTGCTCCGAAATGGGGATGCCGCTTCCGTCCCTTAAAACAAACTCGTCTTTCTTCTTGACTTTTTTATAGTCCCTTATCGTATGTTTGGTGTCTAACTTCAGCCGTTTTACATCGTCTGTTCTCTTTTTCTTAACAGTTTGTTCCAGCGTGGCGGCTTTCCGTTTAATATGAAAAGGCCTTATGGTGTCTTTATAACCCTTTTCCAGTGTTTTTTTACCTAATTGTTGCTGCAGCAATTGATTGGCACTGCTGTTATTCCCGGAAATATGCACGCTTAATCCCTTGGTGTTCTGGTCTTCTACAATAGCGGTTTGTATTTCCGGTGTGCGTTTATTGGTACTGAGCTCTTGTTTTGTGTATTCAAGCAGGGAGGTGCTGAAAAATGCCAGCCTGGAATGTTCCTCGTTCAGCTTTACGCCTACTGAATTTGCCAGCCCGCTGATCTTTACCCGGATGTTGGCCGGTAAAGAGGTCAGCTTTTCAAAGAAAGCCTGCAGGGCGCCGCTGGCCTTTTGTATTTTATCATTGGCAATATCTACACTATCATCCAGCTTTTGTTTCCGGATCTGCCAGTTTATAGCAGCAGCGCTAGGGCCGCCGGTTGTGGTGGTAGCGCCGGTAGTTTTTTTAGGCGCGGTCTTCTTCCGTTTAGGACCATCCAGCTCTGCTTCCAGATCCTGCCAGCCATCTTTTTTATCTTTTATATAAGCTTTTATTTCGGCGGCGCGGGGCATAACATTCCAACCGGTAGGGTAACCTGATTTATCACTGTTAACCTTAACCCAATCCCTGGCCTCCGATATAGTACGTTGTACCGGCGCATTTGCGGGTGGGTTTGCATGAAAGGGTTTTACCTGGCGTAAGGGGGATGTTACCGTTTGCACAACAGGAGCCGTAAAGGAAACCGGTACTGCGGGCCTGCTTGCGCCATTTACTGATGGGTCAATAACGCGGCTGGGCTTAGGCTGTATTTGAGGGATGAATGTTTTCATAGCGTTTGCTGCTACTAATTTAATCTTTTTATTTTTACACCACCTTCTTCAATATCTCCACCACCTCGCTCAATTCCTTTTCATTCAGCGATGCAAAGCCCATGCGCAGCGCATTGTGGTTCACCGTACCATAGCTGTACGCGCTGCCGTCGCTCATAAACAGCCCTTGGGCCGATGCGCGGGCCGCAATGGCCGGTAAAGGATATTTTTTCTGGAACTGCGCCCATACGGCCATGCCACCGGCCGGCTGCTGAAAGGTAACTACATCCGGCAGCTCCTGCTGCAGCAGCTTGCACAGGTAGTCGCGCCGCTCATGGTAAAGCTTTACGGATTTTTTCAGGTGCCGCTGCATATCCCCGTTTTTGAACAGCAGGGCCAGGGCCTCGTCCAGCAGGTTATCGCCGCGTATATCGATCATCCTTCTCATCAGTGCAGCTTCGGTGATAAAATTCTCCGGCGCTACCATATAACCCGCACGTATGAACGTAGCCAGCGTTTTGGTAAGGGAGCCTATGTATATCACGTTACCGTCATGGTCAGCGCTGGCCAGGGGCAGTATAGGGCTGCCGCTGTAATGGTAATCATAATCGTAATCATCTTCAATCACCGGCAGCTGGTACTGGCGTATCAGCTCCAGCAGCTTCATACGCCGCTCTGCGCTTAAGGTTACCGTAGTAGGGTGGTGGTGGTGTGGTATAATATACAGCAGGTCCGGTTTTTTCTGTTTGCAGATACGGGCAATAACATCAATATCCATCCCGTTCTCATCCAGCGGTATACGTACCAGCTTAGCCCCGAATTGCTGGAAGATCATATCCGCCATAAAATAATTAGGCTGTCCCACCAGCACCGTGGACCCGGGTTTCAGTATCAGCCTGGCAGCAACATAAATAGCCATTTGTGCGCCATGGGTAAGCAAAACATTATTAGGGCCAATGTTCAGTCCCCGTGTTTCTGTTAAGAACTGGGTCAGCTCATTACGCAGGCTTACCGGGCCGGCCATGTTGCCATAGGTGGCATAACGTTTTATTCCCGGGCTGTGGAACAGGCTCCGGTATTCCCGCATCAGCAGGTCTATAGGCCCTATACGGTGGTCCGGGAAACCATCATTGATAACCAGGCGGTGCTCGCCGGAGCGCCCGGCAGTTGCTGGGTAGGCGCCTATCTTGTTAAAGGTGAAACCGGTATTACCCGCATAGGCAGGTATTTTAGCCGTTGCTTTAAAGGTGCGCGGTTTTATTTCCGGCAGGCGCTGGGATACGATCACGCCCTTGCGGGGAATGGTCTCTATCCAGTCCTGCGTAAACAGCTCCTGGTAGGCGGCAATAATAGTTTTACGGTGCACCTGCAGCAGCAGGGCCATTTCCCGGCTGCCGGGCAGCGCTGCGCCGGGTTTAATAACCCCCTCGCGGATCAGGCCTACCAGGCCATTGGCAATTTGCTGATACACCGGCATAGCCGATTCTTTATTAATAGGAAGCAGGGTGGAGAATGGGAGCATCTGGACTACCTGGTTTATTATACCTGGACTATAAAGATAGCCCAACGAGGTGATACTTTTGTAAGGTCGATTTCAAAAAGCAGTATATGAAAAGCAATTACACATACGTACAGCTCTATCTTCGTTTAGCCATAGGCGCCAGTTACCTGGTAGCCGGGCTGGATCGCTTTGGCGTATGGGGCCCGCCGGGCGGCGCCCGCATCAGCTGGGGCGACTGGAGCCATTTCATGCAATACGCCGGCCAGCTGCTGTCCTTTTTACCCTCTAAGCTGGCTGAAGTATTTGCCGCTATAGCTTCCGCTGCAGAAATTATTTTTGGCGCCTTGCTCATCATGGGCTTATGGACCCGCTGGGCCGCCATTGGCAGCGGGGTATTACTCTTCACCTTTGCGCTGGGTATGACCCAGGCCTTTGGCATACAGTCGCCGCTTAACTATTCCGTGTTCACCGCCAGCGCTGCCAGCTTGCTGCTGGCCTGCTTACCGGCGTATAAGTGGAGCCTGGATGCAATGCGCAGCCGGGAAAAAACAACGTATCAAACCAACAATATCTGATAAAATTAAAACAGTAAGACGATGTCAAGATTCTTAATGGGAAAAGTGCAACCCGCTGCATACACTGCTATGCATGCACTGGACAAATTCATGGAGCAGAGCAGCATTAATAAAAATCACTACGAGCTCATTAAAATAAGGGCCTCCCAGATCAATGGCTGCGCCTATTGCGTAAACGCCCATACCAAAGAAGCGCTGAAGCTGGGCGAGAATCCGCAAAAGCTATACCTGGTAGGTGTTTGGCGCGAAGCTACCAACGTGTTTGACGAACAGGAGCAGCTGGTGCTGGAAATCACTGAAGAAATAACCCTCATTCACAATCATGGCTTAAGCGATGAGCTGTACAATAAGTCAATGGCTGCGTTTGGCGAAGCAAAAACCGCGGAGATCATCATGGCGGTTATTACCATCAATGCATGGAACCGCATCGGCGTATCCCTGAATATGCACCCTCAAATTTAAACCACCGGATATGCACCAGGTAAAATTTGCACAAAGCGAAAAAGAGATCATTGCCTGCTGGGAAGTAGTGCAAACCCTGCGCCCTCATCTTAACCAGGATCATTACCTGCAGCAGGTAAAGGAAATGCAGCAGGAAGGGTACCATATGTTATACATAACAGAGAAAGATAAGGTAGCTGCCTTTGCCGGTTACCGCAACCTGTATAACCTGATTTTTGGCCGCTTTATTTATGTGGATGACCTGTGCACGCTGCCGGAATACCGTGGTAAAGGTCATGCAGGCGCGCTGCTGGATTATATAAAGGCATTGGCTAAGGAAACCAATAAAACAGGCGTGGTGCTGGATAGCGGGTTCCAGTTAAATGATGCGCACCGTTTGTACCTGAATAAAGGTTATAAATTATCGGCCCACCATTTTATGCTCAAATTTTAATTTTCTCCTTCCGCTGTTCTATACAAAAGCTGTCTTAAAAGTAAAATTTTAAGGCAGCTTTCCATGTGCCGGTGAAATTTTTTGAAACCGGACAGCCATGTACTATAACCGGACATTTCAAGCGCTTATCCTTCATATAAATCATTGACAAACAATGGTATTCTTTTCTGGCATTTTTTTGGTGCTCACGCCGGTATTCCCCCCATTTAATACCAAACAATGCTCAGAAATCATCTTAAGATCGCACTGCGTAACCTGATCAGGAACAAGGCGCATTCATTCATCAACATCACAGGGCTGTCTGCCGGTATGGCCATTACAATGCTTATAGGCCTGTGGATCTGGGATGAGCTCTCATTTGATAAATACCATCAGCACTATAACACCATTGCGCAGGTAATGCAGAGCCAAACGATCAATGACGAAGTAAGATCGCAGGTGCAGGTGCCCATACCATTAGGGGAGGAGCTGCGGATGACCTATGGAAGTGAATTTAAAAGGGTGGTAATGTCATCTGTTACGGAAAGCCATATCCTGGCAGCAGGGGAGAATAAATTCGTAAAAACCGGGAATTATATGGAGGCCGGCGCGCCGGACCTTTTTGCATTAAAGATGCTGAAGGGCACCGGGAAGAGCCTGAATGATCCTGCATCCATATTACTTTCCCAATCCACCGCAGCGCTGCTGTTTGGCAATACAGACCCCATAAACAAAACGCTGAAATTTGATGATGAGCAAAGCCTCACCGTTACCGGCATTTACGAAGACCTGCCGCGTAATACCACCCTGAATAATCTTTTATTTATTGTACCCTGGAAGCTGATGCCAAAATTAGAAAAGAATCTTCAGAACTGGGGCAATAACGGGTGGCAGATCTATGTGCAGATGGCGGATAATGTTGACGTGGATAAGGCCTCTCTAAAGATCAGGGATGCCAAACTTAATAAGGATAACAGTGAAGAAAGGTTTAAACCCGCCATTTTCCTGCATCCCATGAGCCGCTGGCATTTATATTCAGAATTTAAGAATGGTGTGAACACAGGCGGAAGGATCCAGTATGTTTGGCTGTTTGGTATTATTGGCCTTTTTGTATTGCTGCTGGCTTGCATTAATTTTATGATCCTGAGCACTGCCCGCAGCGAAAAACGCGCAAAGGAGGTAGGCATACGGAAAGCGATCGGATCACTGCGCACGCAGCTGATCTATCAATTCTTCAGTGAATCATTGCTGGTTGCTTTCATCTCATTTATTTTCTCTTTGTTGCTGGTATTTTTATTACTACCCTTCTTTAATGAGGTAGCAGGAAAAAAATTGTTCATCCTGTGGGCCAACCCGGTTTTCTGGATAACAGGGATCGGTTTTAGCCTTATTTCAGGCATCATTGCAGGCAGTTACCCGGCCCTTTATCTTTCCGGTTTTCAGCCGGTTAAAGTATTAAAGGGTACTTTCAAAGCCGGCCGCCTGGCCGCTGTTCCGCGCAGGGTGCTGGTAGTGCTGCAGTTTGCAGTATCTGTTATACTGATCATTGGTACCATTGTTGTTTTCCGCCAGATCCAGTATGCCAGGAGCCGGCCGGTTGGTTATAGCCGGGATGGATTGATCAACATAAAGAACCTGACCCCGGATATATACCAGCATTTTGCCGCATTCCGGGAAGACCTTATCAGGACCGGCGCTGTAACCGAAGCCGCAGAATCTTCCGCACCGGTAACGGAATCAAATAATGAACAATCAAATTTCGACTGGCAGGGCAGGGATGTAAACAGTAATAACCAGGGTTTTGCAACCGTAGGCGTATCCAAAGAATATGGGAAAACAATTGGCTGGCATTTTGTGGATGGCAGGGATTACCAGACAGGCCCCGAGGGGGCAGATGCGCTGGCTTTTGTAGTGAACGAATCAGCCGCAAAGCTCATGGGATTTAAAAACCCTGTTGGTGAAACGGTACGCTGGATGGGTTATACTTTTCATATTATCGGCGTAGCAAAAGATATGGTCATGCAGTCGCCGTTTGATCCTGCGTTACCTACTATTTTTTATATGGCCCCCTGGAAGGTGAATGTATTGAATATAAGAATAAACCCCGCAGCCAATGCTGCTGATGCGCTGAAAAAAATTGAGCAGGTATACAAACAATATAATCCCGGCCAGCCTTTTGAATACAAGTTTGCCAGTGATGAATATGCCCGGAAATTTGATGTGGAGGAGCGTGTGGGAAAGCTGACAACCTTCTTTTCCATCCTGGCCATTTTCATTTCCTGCCTGGGTTTGTTTGGTATGGCATCTTTTATGGCGGAGCAATGCACAAAAGAGATCGGCATACGCAAAGTACTGGGCGCCTCTGTATTGAATGTATGGGGATTGTTATCCAGGGAGTTTGTAATGCTTGTGCTGGCAGCCCTGCTTATTGCAACGCCGCTTGCTTATTATTTTATGCATAGCTGGCTGCAGCGTTACCAGTACCGTGCAGATCTTTCATGGTGGATCTTTTTTGCAGCAGCTGCCGGGGCTTTGCTTATTACCATCTTAACCGTAAGCTATCAAAGCATTAAGGCCGCGCTCATGGATCCTGTGCAAAGCCTGAAAACAGAATAACTACATGCTGCCCATACGCCGGGATTGTAAAATGTTTTCATCACTAATTTTTTGTATATTCAGTATGAGAATGCACCTTGAGTAACCATAATCCTGACACCATGTCCCAATATCGTCATGTGACTGCCAGTCCCCAACAGCACCGTGCTGCAGCACATCATGTTTCCCCGGGCGGAGTATCAAAGCCAGCGGTGATGCCCCGTCAGCTGCTGTATAATATTAAACCCGGGATAGCGCCCGTGCAAGGCGTTTTTTATTGGGCTGATCATCCCCACGAAGTTGTGGATGATAATGATAACGAAAATGCCGATGGCATGAGGGCGCTTACCAAAAAGGGATTTCAGAAAAAATTCCTGACCTATGCTAACGAAAAGCTGCTGGACCTGGAGAATATCCGTGAAGCTGATTTACAGCGCATATTTACAGATGCATTTAACGGCACCAAAGCTATTTCCCTGGGCAACAAAGGAGCTAACCTGGTGGACCCGCTTATAAACTGGTTAAGAACAAATATTAAGGCTATTCGTAAAAATTATGAATATAAACCCCGGGTGGGGTCTATAACCGGCAAAAAGCGTAAACAGTATAACCCCAAGCCGGTTGCCGGAGAAGCTACCGGTGTACCCAGACGGGTAAAAATGAGGTTAACGCGTGAGTTTTCGGTAGCAGAAGGGATGTTACATGCACCGGTCTTCTCTCATGGCGGCGACAATGTTACCAAGTATACACATGTGGAGGGGAATGGTACCTACAGTATAGGCGCTTATGCTGTTGAGGGAGGCAACGCTCATTTACTTGCAGGCTCAAAGAGCGGCGAAAAGTTTGGTGGTGGTCCCGTAGTGAAAATGCATGCAGAGGAGCAGCAGATTGCCGCTTTTGAAGACCAGGTAGCTCAGAATGCACACGGATTAGGAGATGCATTCGCAACGAATAAAAAGGTGGTCCTGTATCTGCATATTTCAAAATCGCCCTGCTCAAAACAGTGTCAGGGTATATTTGATACGTTGTTATCCAAGTATCCCGGACTTGAAATACAGTTATACCTCGAAAATCTTTATAAGGCCAACAACCCGGCACTTATGAAAGAAGAGGCTATAAAGCTGAAAGCCTTAATGGAGAAATATCCCGGCAGGCTGGCCTATAAGATCGTATCTACCCAGAATGCGAAAACAGCACTAAGCGATCCACAACATCCCATGAAAAAGCTCGGCGGCCTGGAAGATATTATTTTTGAAAGCATTGTAAGCGATGATAAGAGCGCTAGTCTTGCCGACACCCGGAGAAAGAACTTTACAGACCTTATCAGCCAGGGGCATTTTCCTCCTGAAAGCTTCGTAGATTCATTGAAGTAATAAAGAACCGCTTACATTCCCCCCATCACCATCCTCGCCGGATAAATGCGTAAGAACACTTCCAGTGCCAAAGGGCTTTTACCATACAAGCTATTCAGGCGCTCATCTGCATGGTACATGCTGAACTGACCGCCAACAGCCACATTTACCGGTTTTACATGCAGCAGGTCGTAGCTTACTCCGGCAACTATTTCATTCACCGGGAACAAAGTATGCTCCCCGTATATGCCTTTGTCAAGATCTAATTCCTCAACAGATTTCTGTACCCATTCATAACGCATATAAAAGGCGGCCCGCTTGCAGTTAATGGATGCTTCTGCCAGCACAGCATTTTCACCGCCATGCCCTTCACTTTTGTTTAAACCCCATAAGGCAGTAGCATTAAAAGTGCTGTGCTTATTTAAAGGATAGCTGGTTATGGCCGATGCAGTAGTACGGTGCACATTTTCACCCGGGTGCAGCGCTTCCGGGCTTTTTACATAAGCATGTGATACTTGTAAGGCCCAGTTGGCAGTAGGGTTATAAGAGAAACGCCCGCTCCAGGAATCAAACCGCGGTTTATCAAAGCTGTAACGGTTTTCATTAGGCTCCCGGCCGTTAAAGGAAGAGGCTTCCAGCTTAAAATTATCATAGCGGTAACCTATCGTTACTACGCCAAAAGTAATATGCGTACCATCATTCCAATGGTGGGTAATAGGCGCATCCGGCCCATTCAGGGAAGAAGGGCGGTGCATAAAAGCTACGGAACCTATGGAAGGCTCGCCGGGGTATCCCACATAAATAAACACATCAGACCTTTTGGATAATGCCTGCGTATACCCTACGGATAAACCGGAGAACAGGTCGTGCGGGTGCTGCCGGTCTACCAATGCTTTACCCTGCCAGCTTTCACCTGACTGAAATAACAGCGGGTAGCCGTTACCGTTTTCCGTGATCCGGTCCAGCGACAGCATTACCTCGTAATGGAATAAGCCGTTCTTACCCACTTTTCTTTGCGCCATTAACATCAGCCAGTTAGGCGCATCAAACTGGTCACCGCCCCGGCTGCCTTTATTAGTGAGGTCTTGTTTGGTATAACGGAGAAAAATATTGCCGTGGATCATATACATCCACTTATCGTTATGCACCATATAACCATACATGGGCGACGCATCCGGCAGCCAGCCTGTACCGGACCCATTGCGGTTCATGGGCAGCTGCAGGGAAAAGGCATGGCTCATAGGCGGGCCGTCATGCATACCAGGCATATCCTGCATACTCGTATCACTATCCGTCATATGATGTTCATGTTGGGCAAAAACAGGAAATGATGCTAACATCCAGCCCAGCAGTAGTAGAGATATTTTACGCATAACGGGGGTTTAAAATAAAACAGAAATTATTATACCACAATTGCTTGCACCAGCGTTTTTCTTAACATAAAGACAACTTACACCTAATAATTTCTTTCTATATCTTGGGGTTAAACTTTTTTTGCCCGCATAGCCGCAGCGGCTATATTTGTTATATAATTAAAATGTTCGAACCTTGCAAACGACTTACATTGATTCTAAGGAAGTAATAGATCTGCAAAAATGGAACAGTGAATTACCCATCCTGGGTAAACAATACCAGGAAGCCAGCCCTTACCCGCATATAGTGCTGGAAAATTTTCTGAACCCGGTTGTGCTGGATGCCTGCATCAGGGAATTTAATGAGCTGAATAAAGCAGATGGCTGGATCAACTATGTACATTACAACGAGAAAAAGAAAGGGCTGAATAAGCTGGATATGCTGCCGGCCAACATCAAACATACTATTAATGAGCTGAACTCACCGGCGTTCCTGCAGTTCTTAAGCACCCTTACCGGCATTGATAACCTGCAAAAGGATGATCACCTGGAAGGCGGCGGCATTCACCAGTCCGGCCGGGGCGGTTACCTGAATATTCATGCGGATTTTACTGTGCACCCGCACCACCGCAACTGGCAGCGCCGGGTAAATGTGCTGGTATACCTGAATAAAGACTGGCAGGAGGAGTGGGGCGGTAAGCTGGAGCTGTGGGATACGGAAATGAAGGCCTGCGAAAAAAAGGTACTGCCCGTTTTTAACCGCTGCGTGATCTTTAATACAGATGCAGATTCCTACCACGGCCACCCGGAACCTATGACCTGCCCGGAAGATCAGTTCCGCCGTTCCATAGCCTTATACTATTATTCTGTGGAAGACAAACCTTTCCGCAGGGCTACACATTATATGGCCCGCCCCGGCGAAGGCAAAAAGAAATTCATGGTAAAGCTGGATAACGCCATGGTAGCCACGTACACGGAGATCAAAGGCTGGCTGGGATCGAATGATAAGATAGTGAGCAGCATACTGCGGTTCCTTTCGAGGAAAAAATAATTAATGATCAATCGCGTCATTGCTTCGTCGCCCTTCCCACTGCAGCCTCGCGGCTCCTCGCAATGACGCGATTTTATAACTTATCCCTGAAATTCTTCGGAGCAACACCCATCACCAGCTTAAATGCCCTTGAAAAAGTATAGGCGTCAGCGTAACCCATTTCCCCGGCAATCTCTTTTACAGTAAGCTGCGTTTCCTTCAACAGCTGGCTGGCTTGCTGCATACGCAGGGAGGTGAACAGCTGTATGGGGGAATACCGCGTTTTCTCCTTGAACAGGGCCGACAGGTAGGAAGGGGAGAGGTGCATTTCCTTCGACAGGTCCGCCAGTGTCAGCGGCTGATCCAACCGCTGTTTCATCAGCTGTATGCATTGCTCTATAATATTATCAGCCCCTTTTTTCATGTAATTGAATACCGTAAGCCGGAAAGTGCCCAGGAAGCTGTAGAAACGGAAGTTGGCGTACAGCAGGTTTTCAATATTGTTCATCAGGTCAAGGTGATGCAGTATATCATCAAATTGCGCATTACGGCCCACCAGCGGCGGAATGGTACGCGGTTTCATGCCATTGCCCAGATAGCTGAAAATATCATCTGCCAGCTTGCCGGAAAATTGTACGGTATAAATGCGCCAGGGTGTCTGTAGATCAGGCCAGCAGCGGAAGTGCGTATTTTTCGGGATCACCAGGTACTGACTGGAATGCACCCTGCTCTTTTTTTTGCCCGCTTCCAGCCAGCCCTTTCCCTGCGCAGCATATACCAGGGTGTATGCCGGAGCGCCTTTGAGCTCGCTGATCTCTTTTGCAACATGCTCCGGATAGAACCCCATCGCTGTTATAAAAAGGTTCTTCCCAAGCGGATGCTTTTCCAGCTTACGTTTCAGGTGATCCGGTAAGATCCGCGTAATGGGAGCGCTGATAGCCAGTTGATTCATGTGGGAGTAATTTAAGCCATCCTTTTCATAATTGAAAACATTGTTTGGCCCGTAAAAATTGGCAACCTTCGCAGAGGGAACCAAAAAGAATGTAAAATCATTAATGTAAAATGTTTAATGTAAAGGTTAAATACACCACGGTCAAAGTGCAGTTAACTTTTACATTTATGATTTGAAATTTTACATTCTTGTTGATTAACCTGTCCACGTAATGAAACCTGAGAACTGATATGCACCAATTGCCATTAATTGACCTGGCCGTAATTGCTATTTACCTGTTGGGAATGATCCTTATTGGAGTGCGGTTTTCGCGGAAGAATAGGAGCGCGGCACAGTTCACCACTGCATCGGGAACTATTCCCGGCTGGGCGCTGGGGCTTTCTTTATATGCTACTTTTTTAAGCAGCAATACTTTCCTGGGAGTGCCGGGTAAGGCCTTTGGCAGCAACTGGAATGCGTTTGTTTTCAGCTTGTCCATGCCGCTGGCAGCCTTTATTGCAGCAAAATATTTTGTACCGTTCTACCGCAGAAGCGGGGTAGTAAGCGCATACACACACCTGGAGCACCGCTTTGGCCCCTGGGCCAGAACCTATGCTACTGCGTGTTTTATCCTGATGCAGCTGGCGCGGATGGGCTCCATTTTTTTTGGAGCAGCGCTGGCCCTGCAGGCGCTCACCGGGCTGGATATGCGTACCATCATTTGTGTGGCAGGCATTTGTATTATTATATACACGGTATTGGGCGGCATGGAAGCAGTGATCTGGACAGAGGTGCTGCAGGGCATCGTTAAAACAACCGGCGCAATTGTGATCCTGTGCCTGGTGATTAGCGGCATGAATAACGGGGCCGGGGATATTTTCCGGATCGGCATAGCTGATGGAAAATTTTCGCCAGGCAGTTTCAACCTCAGTGATTTCAGCCATTCCACTTTCTGGGTGGTATTGCTTTACGGGTTCTTTATTAACCTGAATAATTTCGGAATGGATCAGAACTATGTGCAGCGTTACCATACTGCCCGGTCAGAGAAAGAAGCTTCCCGCAGTATCTGGTTATGCGTGTACTGGTATGTGCCGGTGAGCATGGTGTTCTTTTTTATTGGCACTGCATTGTATGCCTATGCACAGCAGCACCCGGAAGTATTGCTGGCCGTAAAGCAGCAGGCAGCGGCAGAGCGGCATGTGCCGGTAGCTTCGCTGCAGCCGGCGGATTATGGCGATAAGGTATTACCCTGGTTTATGGTTAATAAAGTGCCGTCAGGGCTGATGGGGCTGATCATTGCAGCTATTTTATCTGCAGCCATGAGCACCGTTAGCAGTGGTATGAACAGCACCGCTACTGTTTTCCTGAAAGATATTTACCAGCGTTATATTAATCCGGGCGTTACGCCCAAAAAGGAAATGAACGTGCTGTATGCCGCCTCTACACTGGCCGGCGTGCTGTCCATAGCAGCCGGTATTTCAATGATAGGCGTAGGCAGCATCCTGGATATGTGGTGGGAGCTGTCCGGCATCTTTGCCGGGGGCATGCTGGGATTATTTCTCCTGGGTATGGTATCCGGGATCAAAAATGCAGCGGCAGCAACAGCCACTATCATCGGCATCCTGGTCATTATCTGGATGTCTTTGTCCAAATACCTGCCTGCAGATTGGGTGCATATGCGCAGCCATTTACATGCAAACATGGTTATAGTGGTGGGTACCCTGTCTATATTCCTGGCAGGTATGGTGCTCACGCGCCTGCAACGTATTAAAACTTCCTGAGTATAAAACCGTTTCTTATGCAAAAGAAATTTGTCCCGGTGATGATCACCCCCTTTAACCTGAAAGCGCAGATCGATCTTGAGATGGTGGAACACTTAATAGATTTCTACCTGGCTGCCGGTGTGAAAGGTTTTTTTGCCAATTGTTTGTCGTCCGAAATGTACAGCATCAGCGAAGACGAGCGCCTGGCGCTCACCAGCCATGTGGTACGTTATGTAAATGGCCGGGTACCTGTGGTGGCTACCGGTTCCTTTGGCCTTACCATAAAAGATAAAGCGCTGTTCACACAAAAGATCTATGATACAGGAGTGGATTCCGTGATCATGATCACAGGGCATTTTGCCAATATAGATGAGCCGGACAGCACGCTGCTGCAGCATTTTGAGGAGCTGTTCTCCCTCACCGGCAATATTCCGCTGGGATTATATGAATGCCCCGCGCCGTATAAACGCATCATTACACCGGAAATACTGAAAACCCTGCTGGCCACCAACCGGCTTATTTACCACAAGGATACCTCCTGCAGCGTGGAGCAGGTGCGGGCTAAGCTGGCCGTTACTGCCGGCAGCCGGCTGGAGTTCTATGATGCGCATACGCCCAATGCAGTTGCTTCTATGCAAATGGGAGCCGCGGGCATGTCTTCTATCTCCGGGAACTTTTATCCCGAAATTCTGGTATGGCTGTGCAATCATGTGAATGATGAAAGCCGGCAGGATGATGTGCGCTGGATCCAGTCTGAGCTGCAAAGGGTAGATCCGCTGATCCATGTAGCTTACCCGCTGAGCGCAAAATATTTCCTGCAGCAGCGGGGTATTCCCGTGCGCACCATTAGCCGCGCACACGCGCTGGAGCTAACGCCGGAACAAAAACAGATCCTGCAGCAGATCCACAATGATTTTAAAGGATGGTGCGAGCGTTTACAGATCCAGCCAGCAGCAACTTTGTTGCCGGCATAATATCCCCGGCTTCGTTAATAACATAACCCTTTGCAGCAGCATAATACCCGGCTGATGCAAAGGGTTTTTAATGCCGCTTAAAATATACCAGGCAGGCAACCTTTTTTGGAAAAACCTCGTATTATCCCGTGCCGCCCCAATCACGGCTTTATAAGTCCCTTTTACCCCAAAGTACCTATCGCCTTGCATAGTGCATCCTATGCTGTTCCAGTGAATGAGTTGCATCAATGAAAAATTCTTAATCCTTTAGATTGTACCATATGAATGGATAGCTGGCCTTCCCCGATGGTTTATGGAGTTTTATTTGTTCATCATTTAAACCTGTAAAATGAAACCAATGTTATTCAAAAACCTTTCCCATTTAAAAATGGGTGCGCTCTGTTTATGCCTGCTGCTTGGCACAGGTTGTAAGAAAATTGCGCAGCATTTTATCCCCAATGATTACGATCAGGTTAATCTGGTAGCGGATGTGCCGGGCTTTGGCGCAGCGCACATCGATTCCGGCCTGGTAAATGCCTGGGGCATTGCAGTAGCGCCCAGTGGCCCTATCTGGATCTCTGCTGCTGAAACAGGCCTCAGCCCTATCTATGACAAAACCGGCGCCACCTTAAGGCCTGCGGTTGCTATTCCCACACCTACTGATTCAGTTGGCGGAGCTCCTACCGGTATTGTATTTAACAATACCACAGATTTTGCTTTTTGGAAAGATAAGCAGGCTACCGCAAGCCGCTTCATCTTTGCCACGGAAGATGGTACACTGGCTGCCTGGGGTGGCGGAAATACCGCCACTATTGTCGTAGACCGGTCGGCATGGCATTCAGTGTATAAAGGATTGGCCCTGGCAAAAGACGGAGGCAATAACTATCTGTACGCTACGGATTTCCGTAATGGCAAGGTTGATGTTTTTGATAAAGATTACAAGATTGTAACCGGCAAACCATTTCATAGCAGCGGCATTCCGCAGGGTTATGCGCCATTCAACATCAGGAGCATTGGCGGGTATTTGTATGTAACCTATGCTAAACAGCAGCTGCCTGAAAAGGAAGATGACCAGGCAGGATCCGGCAATGGATATATAGATATTTTCTGGCCCAATGGAATGCTGGTGAAACGTTTTGCAACAAGAGGGCCTTTAAATTCGCCCTGGGGTATGGCAGTAGCAGCGCCAGGTTTCTGCGCCACAAAAGATGTGATCCTGATCGGGAACTTCGGTGATGGAAGGATCAATATGTACACTACTACCGGCATCTTCCTGGGGCCTTTGAAAAAAGGATGGCAGCCCCTTGTTATTAACGGATTATGGGCATTGGAAAATAACGTGCCTACGGCAGATCCTGCGCAGCTGTTCTTTACTGCAGGACCCGATGGGGAAGAGCATGGCCTCTTCGGCTATCTGAAAAATAATCAGTAAAGAATGTAAAATCATAAATGTAAAATTTAAAATGTAAAAGTAGAATGTTATGATTCCAGGCATTCTACTTTTACATTTATGATTTAAAATTTTACATTTTACATTCTTTTAATTAGCTCTTGCGGAACGGAACAAGGGCAGTGAGCAAAGCGCTATAATAAGCCCTGTAAAAAAAGCCACGCTGCCGCCGGTAGCCACAAGGCCCAGGATGGCTATACCTGCGCCCACTACAGCAATAGCGGAGGCAATCACTTTCATTCCAAAAATATTCTGGCTCCTGGCATCCATATCCTGTGCCGGTGAATGGTTGGCCTTTACCTCCAAAGTTTGCAGCAAATAAGGCGCAGCTTCTTTTTGGGCAAGCAGGTAATAAATTTCCCAGCATAACAGCACAAACACGGGGATGCCTACACCCAAAATTGTTTCCCACATGCGGTCCAGCTTGTGGCCTATCAGCTCAGTGCCAAAAAGTTTTAAGGCAAGGCTTATCACCAGGCCGCATAATGATGCGCTGATCACCGAAGTACCTGTTTGCCGCCTGGAATATAGGGTCCAGATAATAGGGGCAAACAAGGCGCCGCCTGCTATGGAGGCGGTGCTTAATACCATTTCAACAATACCGCCTATCATAGGCACCATCATGGCAATGGCAATAGTAATAAACCCAAACAATACGGTAAAGAACCTTGCAGCCCGTACCAGTGTTTTTTCCGTGGCCTGCTGGTTAAATGCTTTCTTATATACATCATGTGCAAACACTACAGCCATTATATTAATAGTGGTATTGGCCTTGCTTGCGCTGGCAGAGATCATGCCGGATAAAACCAGGCCTATAAGCCCGGCGGGCAATACCTGCTGGCAAAGCATCATATAAGCGCCTTCCGGCTGCAGGCCGCTGAGGCTGGGGTTAATAACCCGGTATAACATGGGCGGCAGCATCCATATAAAAGGGCTTACCAGGTAAAGGATGGTGAACAACCAGGCCACTTTTTTTGAATTTCTTTCAGTGGAAACGCTGGTGTAGCGTTGCACATATGCCCAGTTGCCGCCAATGTACACGGTCTGATAGGCAAGAAAGGCGAGGAAGAAACCAAAGGAATATTCTGAATTAAAGAAGTTGAAAAAACCGTCCGGCGCTTTATTTACAAAAGAATGTACGCCGCCTGCTTCCTTGAAGGCCATCGGAATCACGATCATTACTGCTGCGGTAAGGATCACAAACTGCACAACGTCTGTTACCAGCACCGCCCATAAGCCGCCTGCAGAAGTATACAGCACAATAATGCCGCCGATAATGAGGATACAGGTGTTTAAGGAAAGGGGAGTAGCTACACTCACCATTTTACCAACAGGATATAACACAGAGGCCGTAGTAAAAAGGCCATGCAGCATAATAAGAAAGGTGTAGAATTTTTGCGTGCCTGTTCCCAGCCTTTTGCCAATATATTCCGCTGCTGTTACAGCGCCGGTGCGCTTCCATTTAGCGGCAATGAACAGCGCTACCAGCATGCCCCCAAATACCATGGTAAGCTGTATGCCGTTGGCTACAAAGCCGCTTTTATAGGCAATAGAGCCCCACACCACAAAGGTGCCGGCAGAAAAATAGCTGATGAATAAAGAAATACTATTGATCCACCACGGCGTAGCGCCGCCTGCCTCAAAAAAAGCCGATGAGTTCTTGCTGCCTATGCGGGTGAACATCATGCCAATGCCCAGGATCAACAAAGCAAAAACTGCCATTACTATAAAATCCAGTTGCCCCATTCTAATGATTTAGGTTGTTAGTTTATCATCAATACTTTTATACCGTAGCCTTCCAGCGCTACATCCAGCTCACCAGCTGCCTGCAGCTGTTTGTTGGCTGTCAGGTCCGTTATTGCGTTGATCTTATCAATGTTCAGTTTCACATGACTGTTCAAAGGTTCACCAATGTCGTTCATCAGTATTACAAACATATTTTTTTTATCGCTGCTACGGGCAAGAATATACTCTGTATTTGGATTGCTGCATTCAACAATGCCCTGGTGGTTAATCAGGCTGGCCTCATTTCCATAGATCCTGCCCGGTGCAAAACCATACGACTCATGCGGCCCAACCTTGGGTGTAACAAAACCCCTGGGAAAAATAACCTGGTTGCCGGAGCGCAGCTGCGCTTCAGACAGCAGGTAATCCGTGATCCATCCTATTTGCCACCATGCATGGTGCGGGTAAGGGCCTGCACCTTTATTCATAGCGTTCCAGTAATAGGATGCAACGCTTGTTTTAGCATCTACAAATGCATCCCTTCCAATGGCGGCGGCTCTTGCCATCTCAATAAAAAGGCTGTCGCCGGTCAGCTGGAACATACGTACAAACATACCTGCATGACTGCAAAGCATAATGGGGCCTGCACCGTTGGCAGAGCCAATAATGCCGCCGTGCTCAAAGCTCAGGCCTGCCTGCGATATTTGCCAGTCCTGGCGTGTTATGCCATTCACCTGCTTCATCTTTTCAGATGGTACCGGCTGCGTGTAAATAGAGGTCAGGTACATGCGGGCGGTGCTGATAGCGGCGTCCTGGTATTTTTTATCCTTTGTAAGATCGTACAGGTCCAGTAATGCCTGTGCAGATTGGGCGGTTGCAAAATCCGGCGCATAACGGGCATCCCCGCACACGCCTATGAAGTGGCCTTTGTTCACCGCATTTTGAATAAACCAGTCAGCGCCTTTTTTAGCTGCGCTTAAATATTTTTCATCTTTCAGCACCCGGTAAGCAACCAAAAGCCCGTAGAACGTTGGCCGCAGGTCTTTAATATCCGTGAAAAGCGGTTGCTGCGTGTGGCGGTCATACGCTACTTCCCAGCTGCCATCGGGCTTTTGCCAGTTCATTAACAGCGCGGCGCCCAGTGCCAGCCTTTGCTTCAGCGTATCATTGCCCGGTTCAAATAACAGTATATTGCCGATGTCCAGCATTACATAATAGGTAAGGCTTACCGGTTCTACAAAGTCGCCCCATTCTTCCGTAAATGTTTTGCTTTTGGCAAGATAATACTGCCCAGTAGCTGCGCCCTGGAAAAAGCCGGGGCCTGTTTGCTGTTGTGCAAGTTTAAAGTTTAAGGCAAAAGGCAGCACACTGTCTTTAAGATATTTATCATCGCTGGTGTTGGCAAGCATCCACATAGCCCCGTAATCTGCATTTTTTATAGCATCACGGTTTGAGCCTACCACACCGCCCAGGTAAGATTGCCCGCCAATAGTAAGCCCCTTATATTGTTCTGTATTCCAGAGGGAAGTATGCCGGTCGCGCAGGTAATGCTGCATATGTTCAACCCTGCTGGTAAGCGATTGGGTATTTTTCCGTAAGGCAAGCGCCTGCTTAAAATCATACACATCATTCACAGCATGGGTCAGCAAATGATACCATTCACCTTTGTTAAAGCTGTAACGGAATCCATAGCTGATATTATCACCCTGTTTTTTCAGTGATGCAGGCTCGCCCAGCACGGGATAATAAACAGTGGGTGAAAGCTGTGATCTTCTATTCTTATGTGAAAGCGCAAGCTGCCATTTCTGATGCGTATTCTTGTCGCTTTCCCAGGGATCCCTGCCAAGCCCCGGGTTAGGTATCACGGCAAAGGATATATTTTCTTTTGTGGTGATGATAGGGCAGAAAGTGCTGGCGCAGCGCTCACGGTAAAGCACCGGCAGCTCCGGTACGCCCTGGCCATATGCATAGCTGAGCACCATATTTTGCTGCATCTCTTTACCCTGGAAATAACCGGGCATTACCGCCCATGCCATATCCTGCCGGTCAACTGTTATTGCAGAAGGGCTTGAAAGGGAATAATAACCATCCTTTTTACATTGCATTTCCATCTTTACAGTAATGTCGCCGGCAAATTGCGGGTCCAGCTGCCATGTGGCTGTAATAGTTGCCAGGGCGGATGTATAGGTAAAAACAATTTCGGTGGCTGATACCTGTTTGGCGCCGGAAGGATAAAAATGAAAAGCCTGCCCGGCAGTATTTAAAGCCACTGGCGAGGAAGCCTGTTTCCAGGCATTGATCTGGTATTTGTAAGCCGTATCAGGCCAGGCTTTTCCGTTAACGGTCTTAAAGATGGCGCCATCGCTGTCTGCAGGTTTTTCAGCCGTGTACAGCAAGGTATATTCACCGGAGGGGTGCGCTACCTGCTGCCATTGGCCGTTAATAAAAAAACGCAGGCCGTTTATTTTCCATCCCTCTTTTGTTTGCTGCCACTGAATGCGCAGCTGTTTATTGGCAAGTGACAGGTTCTGTGCTTGTATGGTTACAGATAAAAGTATTTGGATACTTACAATAAGCAGGCAGATCTTTCGCATAAGCTCTTTATTAATTAACGCCCTGGTCAAAGCAGCGTATTTCAAAAATAGCAGCCGGTGTGCCGGCAGATGGATGTTCCGTTTGGATGATAAGGCGGGAAGTAACCACCGCGTTGGGAAGCTCAATCTCGTTCCTGGTCTGGTAATTCTCCTTTTTTTCATACACCTTGTTCCCATTCTCATCAAAGATGGTATAATTACGCACGCAGAACGGCATCACATTTTCCGGGTGCGACATCAGCACGGATTCCATCGGGTGGTCAAGATCAGTATCAAAGGATAAAATAAGCTTTTTAATGCGCTTTGGCGCGGTCCACTGCAGCGTAAGGGTAGGGGCAGCATCGTTCAGATCAGCTACCCATGCATTGGGCTGCGTGGTAGGCCTTGCAAAGCCGTTGCTGATATTAGCGGCTGCAAATGCCTTTAAAGGCGTGTCAAACTGCAGGGCAATGTTTTGTCCTGCCGGCCTGCGCTGGGGGCACCAGAACTCAAAGCTGTCTATGCCAATGCCTTCAGGGGCCTCCTGTTTGCCATAGTTGGATACAGCCGGGTTAGTAGTGCTGAAAACAGACAGGATACCCGTGATCCTTTTATCTGAGCGGCTGATCTTTACCAGTGGGTTCTTATGCAGCACAATAAATACATATTGCATTTGCTCAATAGCAGCATCGGATGCCAGCTGCACGCAATTTTTGCCGGGTTCAATGGCAAACTCAAAGGTGGCAATAGTAGTATCCGGCGTATAGCTGCCGGTACGTGAGCTGGTTCTTATTTCAGCACGCAGCGTAGTGGGCGTTTCGCTGTACGCATGCAGCTGAATGGCGGGTAGCTTTCCTGCATTTAGGGGTACCATTTGCGCCACTGCAATATCAAGCGGCTGTGGTACGCTGTCTTCTTCCAGCCCGGAAAGCAGCAGCTCACTGCTGGCAGTAATAGCTGCCTGCTGTACAAGATCATCGTTATCTTTTGCCGCTACACCGGGAATATGTTGCCCGCTGCGCAGCAGCAATTGCTGCAGCGTAGCTATATTGCCGTTATTATTAAGCGCTGCGGGGTTACAGCCCAATGTTTTACAAAGTACCGCAGCCATGGCCGATGCCTGCGAAACATAGGCGCTGGTAGCCATTACGCGGCATGATCCAAATGCCACATGCGATGCGCTGATAATACGCCCTGCCAGTAAAAGATTATTGACGTTCCTGGAATACAGGCTGCGGAAAGGTATTTGATAAATGCCCTTGCTGTGCCACTGGGTGCAGCCCGGCCCGGAGGCATAAATACCATCTGAAGGGTGCAGGTCAAGGCTCCAGCCGCCAAAGGCTACGGCATCATCATGCAGGCGTTGTTCAACAACATCCTGCTGCTTTAACATATAGTCGCCTTCAAACCGGCGGCTTTCCCTTTTGCCGGGTATCATGCCTACCCATTCAAGGGTCAGGGTTTCTGCTTCAGGAAAATTACCGGAGTTCTTAATATAGTTCCATACGCCATATACTATTTTCCACAGCTCCCATTTTATTTTCTCTGTATCATGTACGGTATCCATACGGCCGCCGTATTCTATCCACCAAAGCTTACAGCCGTATTCCTGGGAGTTAAAGCTGCGGAACTTCGGTATCTGTGTAATATCCGTGAGCGCAAAGGAGGGAGGCGTAAAACGTACAGGCCTGCCCGTATCTTTTGAGTAAAAGTAAAGGGAATGGCCCAGCAGCTCGCCATAGGTTTCTGTGGGCGCAAACAGCTCGTTGAATTCTTCCATGCTTTCTGCGCCCATCCTGAATGCTGCACCAGAAAGAAAGCCTACCACACCATCGCCGGAGGCGTCACAGAACAGCGGCGCCTTTAATTCGTATTCGGTCTGGTTCTGGCTGCAGTATGCTTTTAAAGATGCAATGGTGGTGCTGTCCTGCTTCTCTGCATGGTAAACAGTGGTGTTCAGCAATAAGGTGATATTAGGCTCGCCTACTACCTTGTCAAGCAATATCGTATCCAGTATCACCGGGTTGCCTTCCGGGTTCCGGTACATGTTCTCTACCAGTATCTCATCTACAAGGCCGCCTTCTCTTGCCCAGCGGTTGTTATTGCCCATGTGGGAAGTAGCGCCCAGTATCCATAAACGTATCTCGCTGCTTGCATTGCCTCCCAGCACGCTCCGGTCCTGCACCAGCACTACTTTCAGGCCATGCCTGGCAGCAGTGACCGCACAGCAGATGCCTGAGAGCCCGCCGCCTGTTACAACCAGGTCAGCCTCCAGTTTTACCAGCGGGAACGAACGTTTTTCTATGCTTTCTGATCTTATCATGGCTATTTAAGGGTTTTTTGGATGATGGTAAAACCGCCTGGTTTTATCAGCGCAATATCCGCTGCGCCCCCGGCCAGGGCAATATCCAGCAGCACGCTTTCACCGGGGTGTAATGTTTTTACAGGCATATAGGCGCCGTTGTATTTTAACTGGTAACCCTTCAGGGTATACGACGGAAAATCTTTTCTTGCAGTAATGCGGATGCTTGCATGGCCCGCAGTTTTATTCACCAGCTCAATGGTGGCAGGTGCAAATTCCTCCTGCCATGCGATGTACATGCCCCTTGGGCTCCGGTCAGGTTCTACCAGGCCCCAGGGCCGGTAGCCGTTTGCATTGGTGCCGGGGAAGCGGCTGAAATAATCATTGAAGGTCCACACAGAAGCGCCTACCACGAAATCGCATTGCCTGAAATCCTGCATAGCTTTTTTAAGATAGGCTATCCGCTCTTCTTCAGACTTAACTGCATCTGTTCTGATGCCAAATTCACTTACATAAACAGGTTTTGAAGGATACAGCTCATGAATATGCTGCAGGGTCTTTAGGTGATTCCCGTAAATATTGGCGCTTACAAAGTCAACGTACCGGGAAGCTTCATCTTCCGGTTTTTTGATGCTGTTATGCGATAGGATCATGCTGGCAAAGGTGATCAGGCGTGAGTTGTCCAGCGATCTTACATAGCTGCTCATATCACGTACCCAGGCTTTGCCTTCTTCTGTTTGCGACTGAAATTCGTTGCCCACACTGTAAGCGATCACGCAGGGGTGGTTCCAGTCGCGCTCCATCATTTCCCGCATCTGTGAGCGGAATTTATCACGCATCCCGCTATCACTCATTTGTTTGCCGGTCATTTGCCAGTTGCCCGCTTCCTCAATGATCAGCAGGCCGTGTTTATCCGCCCAGTCAAGCAGGCCTTCCGCTACCGGGTAATGGTTAATGCGGGAAAGCTCCATGCCACCGCTTTTGATCAGCGTAAGGTCTTTTTCCAATACTTCCTCCGGGTCCATGGAACCATAACCGGGATAGTCCAGCGGCCGGTTGCAGCCGCCCATTTTTATGGGTTCCCCGTTCAGCAAAAGCCGGGTGCCGCTTACTTCAACTTTCCGGATGCCAAAGGTGGTTTCAATAGTATCCCTGCCGCAGGTAATGGCTGCGCTATACAATGCAGGCGCATCCGGGTGCCATAAGCTTACTTCAGATGCAGGCATGGTAGCGGTCAGCTCCACAGGCACAACACCGCCCGGTTCTACCTTCACGGGTTGGGGCTTAAAACGGATGCTGCTCTTTACGCCATTGCGGTAAATACCTGTGTTAACAGTGGATGTAATAGCTGTTGTGCCACTGTTCCGGATAAATGCTTTTATGCTGATACTTGCATCTCCCTTTTTCAGATCAGGCATGGCAATGATCTTACTGTTGCTGATATATGCTGCGGGCCGGGTAATAAGATGTACCTGCCGGGTAATACCTCCATAATTGATCCATGGGTATACCTGGCGCTGATTGGCGCCTGAATAAGGAACCTTGGTTTTAGCGCCGGGTATGGTAGTGGTATCCCAGGAATTATCCACTTCCAGCGCCAACGTATTTTTGCTTTTAAGCAAGGCGGTAACGTCAAATTCAAACGGCGTGTAGCCGCCTTCGTGGGTGCCTACTAATACGCCGTTCAGCCAAATTTTTGATTTATAGAAAACAGCATCAAATTTCAGGAACACATGATCATCGCCGGGCGTAGCAGCCTCAAATTGTTTGAAGTACCATGCTGTGCCGGTATAAAAAAAGTACCGGGCATCTGTGGAAAAACAATGCGGCACTTTTACTTTATCAAAATTGCCGCTTGCAAATGATGTGTCGTTCCAGTGTTCTTGTTCTCCTACCTTTACCGGGTCTGTGGCAAACGTCCATTCACTGTTTAAGCTGTTATCAGTGTGGCGCTGTCCAAAGACTAAGAGTGGAATGTTGAATAACAAACAGAATAATGTTCTCTTCATGTTTACTTTTTTTCTTTAAGTACAACCTGTTTTGCAACGGCTGATCCAATATCGTTCAATGCAGTTTGGTTATAGTGTATCTCATCTTTCATCCATCCCTTTTCCTTAAAGCTGCCTGTTTCCCGGTACACAATGAAAACATGTTTCATTTTCCCGGCAACATTTTCCTGTGCTTTGCGGATGGCATCAAAACCCTGGGTGGCATGGTTCAGGTAATAGCCGGTTTGTATAATATAAAAATTCACCTCGCTGCCCAGCGCTGCCCTGAATTGATCGATCAGCAATGTTAGCTGCTGTTCATATTCTTCTGCAGTGAGCTGTTGCGCATTCACTGCATTGGCATCCCGTTCTCCCTGGCTCCATAAAATGCCGGCAACCCGTAAGCCCGTTTTGCGGGCAGCAGCCCTGGCCTTTATCACAGCGCTGTCAAACAAAGGCAGCCTGCCCCTGTTATCCCAGGTGCCGTAGTTGCTTAATTCCGCTTTATAGTGGCAGGAGCTGCCGCCTCTTGCTGCTGCTGCAATCACTACCTGGCTCCCCGTAAGGTCATGGTACGCTTTTGCAAAAGCCGGCCATGCGCTGCCGCTGTTTGCCTTTTGAAACTGCAGCTCAGAATAGCCAACAGGGTCTTTTAAAGGAACCAGCGTATCCCCTGAATATCTGTATTCAAGGGCGGTTCCCACAATACAATGTACAGCGGCAGTACTGTCGCCCATGCCAACGGCATTACTTTGGCCGGCTGCCAGGAACAGCGTTTTATGTTGCGCCATTGTATTTTGTAAAGTAAGCAGGCAAGTAAGCAATAACATCCACCTCATTTCCATTCAGGGTTTTGTTCCAGCTTCGTGTTAGCATTGATCTCATCCAGCGGAATAGGGAAGTAGCGGTTCTTTGGCTGTGGCGCACGGGTAGGAAATACATCATTCACCGCTTTCGGAATTACCTGTAAAAAGGTATTGGTCCTGGTAAGGTCATACCAGCGGCCGCCTTCTGCAAAAAATTCCCAGCTGCGTTCCTGTAATACGGAATCAACAAATGGGCCTTTTGCAAGTCCGGCGGTTAAGCCGGAAAGGCCTGCCCTGTTCCTTACTGTATTAATATAGTCATATGCTTCAGCTGAAGGGCCGTTTTGCTGTGCAGAAGCTTCTGCGGCAATCAGGTAAACATCTGCCAGGCGAAGGATGGGGATGTTAATGGCTCCGCTTCCGCCAACAGAATTAGGGTCCATATATTTTTTTACCAGCACGCCCTGCTTCGTAATAGGCGTAATATCTTTCTGGGCCACTATCTGCCCCAGCTTGTTGATGTAAAATGTGTCCAGCAGCATCCGCCTGCGGTCTGCCGGGTTAAATGAATTAAAGAACGACTGGTAGGCAAATGCAGAGCCAAAAGAGGTGGCTGCATATTTCGGCCCGTCGCTGTTCTTAGGGCCATATAAGCTAATGATCTGTGTAGAAAAGCCCGGCGAAGTGCTTTCACATTCAAAAGCCCACATGTTTTCCTGCCTTGCTGCATCTTCTTTAGCCACATTAAACACATCCAGCACATCCGGCATCAGGCTGTATTTGCCGGAGCTTAGCACCTGTTTTGCTTTGTCCAGCGCCGTTGCCCAGTCCTGTGCATACAATGCTGTTTTTGCATACAGCGCCATGGCTACTTCTTTTGAAGGCCGGCCTTTCTGGATATTAGCCGAATAAGAAGGCAGTTTGCCAATGGCCTGGTCCAGGTCCTGGAAGATCTGTTTAAAAACATCCGGCTGCAGGGTTTTGCCAATGATGGCGGTATCAATGCTGGTGCTGGGAGTAGTTTTAACCACTATATCCCGGAAGTTCTTGGTAAGGATCCAAAAATAAAAGGCCCGCATATAATACGCTTCTCCAAGAATAACACTTCTTCTGACAGTATCCATATTGGTTGCCGGTACGCGCAGCAAAACCCAGTTTGCTTTTTCAATACCCTGATAGCAGGCTTGCCATATTTGCTGCGGTGATTCATTCTGCCTGCTAAAACTTTTTTGCGTAGTGTAGTTAGGGTCATAGCTGAATAAGGTGTAGGTATCCCTGCCAACTACGGGGCGGGGATAGATCTGGTCTGCGCTGAAGTCAGATGCAAAGGTGCCGGCGGTAAAGTATACATTAACCATAGGCCCGTAAACAGCTGTTAGCGCCGCTTCTGCATCTGATGCAGTTTTATAGAAATTGTCCGTGAAAATGGAAGAGTAGGGGCTTTCTGTGAGCTTGTTGCAGGATGTATGCACAAGCAGCAGCAGTAGTAAACCACCCAGCAGGTATTGTATGTTCTTCTTTGTTTGCATATACATCATTTTTTAGAGTCCAACCTGTAAGCCAACGAGGAAAGACCTTGCCATGGGATATACGAGGTTATCAACCCCGATCAGTGTGTTTGAGCCGCCAAAGGAATTTACTTCCGGATCGTAGCCGCTGTATTTGGTGATGGTGAAAAGATTGTTGCTGCTGATATAAAGCCTTGCATTGGTGATATATTTTATAGAAGGCAGCTTATAACCAAGGGTAATATTCTTCATCCTGATATAGGAGCCATCTTCTACAAAACGATCTGATACCGGGATCCTGCCTCCCTGGAACCCGCTGGCATACTCATTATTAGGGTTCGTTGCCGACCAGCGGTTAACCACGCCGGAAACCACATTCCTGCCTCCTAAACCATTTTCAAAAGTGTAGCGGCTCAGGTTAAAGATCTTATTGCCCTGCACACCGGAAAGAAAGAAGGAAAGATCAAAACGGCCATAGCTGAAGTTGGAGGAGAACCCAAAAATATAAGAGGGGTTTGCATTGCCGCTGATCGTTTGATCATCCCCGGTGATCTGGTTGTCCTTATTCAGGTCTGCCACCTTTACACCGCCTGTTCTGCTGCCGCTGCCTGCCAGCACGGTTTCGCCGGTTTGGTAAATACCGTTAAATACATAAGTTTTGAAAATGCCCAGCGGCTGCCCAACCCTAAGCACACTGTAGGGGTTCAGTACATATTCATTGGTGCCGCCCTCCAGGCTTAAAAGCTGGTTGCGGTTCACGGAAATATTTGCGTTCACGTTCCATTTGAATTTACCGGTAAGCAGCCTGGCATCTGCAGCCACCTCTATGCCTTTGTTCCGGATGCTGGCAAAGTTGCCCGTTACAGAAGCATAACCGGAAGAAAGCGGCAGGTTCTTCACAAACAGCAGGTCCTTTGTTTTCTTATTATAATAATCCACCACAATGTTCAGGCGGTCCTGCAGCAGCCCTATATCAAGGCCAACGTTGGCCTGGGTCGATTTCTCCCAGCGCAGGTCTGCATTGGGAATACCCGTAGGGCTGATGCCCACTGTATAAATATGGTTGAACTGGTAATTACTGCCGGAACCTTCCAGCGCCAGTGACTGGTACGGCGCAATAGCGCCTGCATTCCCGGTTTGGCCGTAGCTGGCCCTTAATTTCAGATCGCTGAACACTTTGCTGTTTTGAAGAAAAGGTTCTTCAATAATGCGCCAGGCGCCGGCTATAGCCGGGAAGAAACCCCATTTGTGATTTTCTCCGAACTTGGAAGCGCCGTCATAACGGGCAGTAATATCCAGGAAATATTTATTGGCATAACCATAGTTAATACGGCCCATGTAGGAGTTAAGCGCGTCTTTGTTGCGATTGCTGCTCACGGTCCTGTTCACCGCCAGCTGCACGGCTTCATTGGTAGTAGCATCATTCGGAAAACCGTTTGCATTGATGGTATTATCATTATACAAATTGCTTTGAATGGCATACACCCCTGTGAACTTAATGGTATGGTCGCCAAAAGCATGATCGTAGGTAAGAATGCTTTCATGCAGCCAGGAAGTAGTGTTCACATTCCCTTTGGATGCAGAGCCGGAGTTGGCGTTCACTTCCGCCTTGCCAAGAATGTAAATGGGCGAATAATAATCATTCAGCGTGTTGCTTACATCCGCATTAAAAGAAGCGCGGTAGCTTAAGCCGGTAATGATCTTTGCTTCAGCATATACATTGGCCAGCGTACGTCTGATGGTGTTGCGGTTAGTAATATCGGCCAGCCCAACCGGGTTGGAAATTTCCCGGTAACGGCCGTTAAACTGGTCCGCAAAAGGATAAACACTGCCATCATCCTTATAAGGCACCAGGGTAGGAGGTGCGCCCAGCGTGGCGCCCACAATGCTTTGAGTTACCAGCGGGCCGTCAATGGAGCTAACGCCCGTAGGTATATTGTTATTGATGGTGTAGCTGCTAACAATACTGGTGCCCACTTTAAAGCGGCTGCTGATGTTGTGATCCAGTGTGGCCCTTAAAGAATAGCGCTTGAAATCCGAAGAAATAATAATACCTTCCTGATTGAAGAAGTTGCCGGATAAGGAGAACTGGGTTTTATCAGAACCACCGCTTACAGAGGCCTGGTAGTTTTGTATACTGGCCTGGCGGTACACAATATCCTGCCAGTTGGTTCCCTGTCCAAGGGATGCCGGATCAGGATAGATCTGCGAATTATAGATATCATTTTCCAGCTTTCCAAAGTCCGCAGCGTTCATCATGGATAGTTCTTTGGTAATGTTTTGTATGCCCCGGTACATGTCCAGCTGTACCCGTGTAGCGCCGCTCTTTCCGCGTTTGGTGCTGATCAGTACAACACCGTTGGCGCCTCTTGCACCATAAATGGCAGTAGAAGATGCATCCTTTAATATTTCCACGGATTCAATATCATTTGGATTGATGGTGGATAAAGGGCTTACATCACTCACACCGCCGCTGTTGGAGATCTGGATCCCGTCAATAATGTAAAGCGGTTCAGAAGAGCCGTTGATGGAGTTGGTACCGCGGATCCGTACGCTGATGTTACCTCCCGGGGCAGCATTATTTTGCGTAATTTGTACGCCCGGCACCCTGGCAGCAAGGCCCTGGGCCACGTTCGTAACAGGCGTTTGCGTAATATCCGCCGATTTAACGGATGCTATGGAGCCGGTAGATGCCGCTTTGCGTTGCGTACCATAACCAACAACCACTACATCGTTCAGCTTACTGATATCAGGCTTTAGGGACACGGTGAGGGACGATTGGCCACGGACTTCCACCGCGCTGCTTTCATAACCCTGGAAGGTAATGGTGATGGTAGCATTGGAGGCTACATCCTTCAATGTAAACACGCCGGTGCTGCTGGTAACAGTTCCTTTTGATGTACCTTTTACCGCAACAGTGGCGCCCGGCAAGGCCAGCCCGTTCTCATCCAGCACCTTCCCGGTAACAGATGGTAAAAGGGATTGTGCATTTGCCGGCAGCGCAAAGAAGGAAAAAAGCATAAGCAGCAGGATACTGACACAGCCCGGTAATTGAAACAAGGGACTTGTTTTTTTCATAACGAAAGCATCTTTAGCTTTTAAAAAAGTTAGTCATAAAGTGGTTCCGCAATGTTATAGAAGAATGTTAAACAATGGAAAAATTCACGGCCTTTTGGAAAACAGAATCTACCGGGAACGTAACCGCAAACGATACCGATAGCAGCAGGAGGAAAAAATCTTATTGCCGCACGTTAACAAAACGTGCTTTATTTTAGCATTAGCAATCAAAATCTTTTTGTTTTAGATGATAAAATGTATCCGGTGCAGTCATGTGCACGCGATCACAAAATCAGGTATTGTAAGGGGGAAACAACGCTATTATTGTAAGGATTGTAACATTCATTTCACCCGGCCGGGGGAGGCAGCAGTGGAGGTGCGGCAGCAAAAAAAGCATATGGCCACCATTGTGGATATTGCAAAAGCGCTGAACATCTCCAAGTCTACCGTATCCAGGGCATTACATGAACATAGTGATATTAACCCGCAGACAAGAGCCGCGGTGCTGGAAATGGCCCGGCAGCTGGACTATCAGCCTAACCTGCTGGCCAAAAGCCTGGTAAAAAGTAAAAGCAACACCATTGGCATTATTGTACCGGAGTTCCTGACCTATTTTTTTCCTACCATTATTATGGGCGCGCAGCAGGTAGCAGAGCAGGCTGGCTATAATGTGATCATCTGCCAGTCGCAGGAATCCTTTAAAACAGAAGTGGCCAATGCCAGTGTATTACTGGCCAACCGGGTGGATGGTGTTCTGATCTCCATGACCAGGGAAACTAAAAAGTTTGAGCACTTTAAGGCATTTGAACGGCATGGCATTCCCGTGGTGTTCTTTAACCGCATCTGCGATGAAATGGATACCTCAAAGGTGCTGGTAAATGATTATGAAGGCGCGCTTAAGGCGGTGGAGCATTTGATTGAGAACGGCTACCGCAATATTGCGCATATCGGCGGCCCGCCGGCATTACGCATCACGCATAACCGCTTAAAGGGCTACCGGGATGCATTGGAAAAACACGGCCTGCCTTTTAAAAAAGAGCTGGTGGTGCATTGCAACCTCTCAAAAAAAGACGCCGTTCATTGCGCTGAAAAGCTGCTGAACCTAAAGCACCGGCCCGATGCTGTTTTTTGTGTGAACGATCCCGTAGCCATTCAGCTGATGCTGGCTGCCAAAAAAATGAAAATAAAGATCCCTTCAGAAATGGGCATTGTGGGTTTCAGCAATGATCCTATTTCGGAAGTAATTGAGCCTGCCCTTACAACCGTACAGCAGCCGGTGGCAGATATAGGCCGTTCAGCCATGCATATACTGCTGGATGCCATCACAGAAGGCGGTGCTTATTCGCCGGTGCTGCAGTCGCTGGAAACAACCCTTATTATCAGGGGATCCTCATCGAGGAAATAGTACAGGATTATTTGGCAGGCATCCGCTTCAGGAACACAAACCCGTTCTTCCGGTATAACTCTTTCAGGCTGGGATTATCTTTGGTGTATTCCTCCACCCGGTCTACCTTACTGATGAAATAAACGGGTTTATCAATATCGCCTCTTTGCAGCCACCATTCATTATATGAGTTGGGATTAGTGGGTTTTACTTTCTGTGCATAAAAGAAGGGCGCATAACTCCAATACCCCAACGTAGTTACATAACAATCTTCGCCCCGCCGTTGTATTAAAAAGTCAATGGCCGCGCCCTGGGAGTAACGTTCTACCTTAGGCACAATAAGCGCTGCTGCAAAAAATATCACCAGCGCAGTGCCGCCAAAAAAGGTCCAAGCAGCGCGGCTGAAAGCGCGCTTTTTCAGCCACCACAGCCCCAGTATTACGGTTACCAGCATAAGCACGCCGGCAGTACCTTCCCAGCCGTTCCAGTGCACATCTGCTTCCATATTGCCCTGCGCAAACCGGTCGTGCACATAGGGGATCAGCTTTTTAATGTTCAGCGCAATCACCGTTACGGAGATCAGCACTATAGAAATTAAAATGCCCAGTATGGCGGCTATTACCCCGGCATACTTTTTATACGCAGCCTCTTTATTTTCCCATTTATAAAAAGTATAGGCAGCCAGGAAAGTTACCGGGAACCAAGCCATGGAAGAGTAGTGGATAATGCGCGATTGCACAATGGTAAAGAGCACGGTCACTACCCAGAACAGCATTACCATCCACATCTTAAAGTCCTTATCATACCGGCTGCTGTAACGCATCCGGAAAAATGCCGGGATGGCAAATACCGAAGCCGGAAAACAGCCGATCAGTATCACGATGTAGTGATAACCGAAAAAGCCTTTCTGCCCCGCATCGTGCGTGGAAAACAGGCGGTACTGGTATTTCAGGAACTCTGTAATAAACCAGGGCCCGTTCTTCATAGTCTCATACCCGTACCAGGAGCAGGTGATGAGCGCAGCCACCACCAGGAACAGCAGCGCATGCCACCAGTTAAAGTATTGCTTAAACCGGTTGTAAATAAAGTACACTCCCAGTACCAGTAAAAAGATCATCAGCGCTACCTGTCCTTTGGTTAAAACAGCCAGGCCCATGAAAATGCCTGCCCATGCAGCATAGGTTACCGGGTCTTTGGCCAGGCGTACATGATCAAAGCCATTTCTTTTCCAATGGTATAAAATGAAATAGTATAGGGAAAGAAAAATAAACAGGTTAAACCAGGGATCTATTAACCCGGATTTAAAGTACATATTCGGGAACAGGGAGCCCGCATAGGCCAGCGCCCAGTAGGTACCAAATTTGCGGTCGTACACCTGCTGCCCGCACAGGAACAATACCACCAGCGTAACTATACCGCAAATGGCATTGGGCAGGCGCGCTGCAAATTCTGTGTAGCCAAAACATTTCATAGCCACCGTTTGCATCCAGAAGAACATGGGCGGCTTTTCCCAGAAAGGTTTAAAATTCACGTAAATGCGGGAGTAATCATCCAGTTTGATCATTTCCCGGGAGCATTCCGCAAAATTGATCTCATCCCAGTCAAATAAATGTACACGGCCCAGGAAAGGAATGAACAGGAAGGCTGCAATAATGCATATTAATATGATGATCACTGTTTTTGGCAGGCGCATATTTCCGTGTAGCTCTTTGCGGCAAAGATAAATGCATCCGTGTTTTTTAGCAAATCGTCCGGAAAATGATAAAGATAAGATCATGTGCCGCGCACGCCTGCCGGGTAACGGAGAGGTATATACGCTAGGGGTCCATAGTCCATAGTCCATGGTCCATTGCATGGAGCGCGGTGACGGGGAGTGCAAGGAAAAGCTGGATAGTCGATTGCATAGAAAGGGATCCATTTCACCTCTTTTCCAGGTTTTCCCTGCCTGAAGTCCATATCAAGTCCACATCAAGTCCACATTATGCCCACAATGTATTGGTGAACAATACTATTACGCTTAGTGTAATACTTGTATAAAACTGCCTTCCTATATACAATCATCTGTATTGCAAGTTTATAATGTTATATGATGTCTGCAATACCAGGCAGCTAAAAGCTAACAGCTAAAAAAAACTTTCTCCATCCACCCCCCCGCTTAACGGGAGTGATTGTATTTAGAATGAACCTGAAAGCCCTTTATTCATTAAACCATTAACAGTAACACAACTACGGTAACCCTATAGCCGTTCCGTCGAGTTGCCTTGGCGCCAACCAAAATGATGAGCTAACAACATGAAGACCATATTTATTATTGTGCTAACGCTGGCGGTATGCCCCGGCATGGGAAAGTTATATGCACAAACATACACGCCCGTAGCTATTACGGGGTTTAATAATGATGTTGTTGCAGATACAGGCACCAGCGCTGTTGCTGTTACCACTACGCCGCTGGACCTGAGCTTTAATGTGCTTTACAGCGCGGCCTTTGGCGTAAAGAACGTTTTTCCCGGCGGCCTGCCTAATACCGGCACTATTGTAAGCGGCGTGCGTACTTACCAGCTGGCGCCTTATGATACCAGTAATGGTTTGTTCCTGTCGCTTAACGGAGCAGTGGCCAACAGCGCTGCTGCCGGTACGCTTACATTGGTAACACCTGCGGCCTTTAGTAAAATAAGCCTGCTGCTGTTTTCAACAGAAGGCTCCAGCACGCTGCGCGTTACACTGAATTTTGCAGACGGCACTACCGCAGTAGCCGGCACCGCCACGGTGCTGGACTGGTTTGATGGTGGTAATGCTGTGTACTCCGGTTTTGGCCGTACTACACGCATTGCAGCGCCGCCGTATGTTGCAGATGGCATTGCCACCAATAACCCACGCTTTTATAAGTACGATGTTCCGCTGGCCTGCGCCAACCAGGTAAAACAGCTGCAATCCATAACCATTAACTTTTTAGGCGGCGGTACCACATTCCCTTCAAGGGCCGTAATACTGGCACTTTCGGGCATGTCCATCACACCGCTCAGCATAACACCCACCATTACACCGGCTATTTGCGGTACTGCTAACGGTGGTATTGAGCTGGCCGTAACAGGCGGCGCACAGCCTTTATCCTACAGCTGGAACACGGTGCCGGCGCAGTCGCAGGCCAGTATCACCAACCAGCCGGGCGGCCCTTATACCTGCACCATCCTGGATGCCAATGGCTGCACCACTCTTTTCCAGGATACCATTCCGCAGCAATCTGCTTCCACACTTAGTGTTACGGCCAGCGCAGATACGGTTTGCAACGGTACGGCAGTAACGTTAAATGCCAGCGCCAGCGGCGGCACAGTAAGCAATTACCAGTGGCAGCCCAATAATGCTGCAGGACAAAGTATAACCGTAACACCGGCAGCTACTACCATGTACGTGGTAACCGCACAGGATGCATTTGGCTGCAGCCTGACGGACTCTGTGGAGGTAGCCATAAAACCCATGCCTGCCGCCGCTTTTACCGTAACGCCGGCTACCGTATGTTTGGGTACTTCGCAAACTATTCAGTTCACCGGCACAGCAGCAGCTACGGCTGCCTATAACTGGAACAATTTTTCCGGCGCCAGCATACAGAGTGGGAGCGGGGCAGGGCCTTATACTATTGCTTTTAATACAGCCGGTAATTATACGCTGCAGCTGCGGGTAACAGATAATGGCTGCACATCGGCCCCCGCCACACAGCCGGTTACTGTAACCGCTGCGCCGGTAGTGAGCTTTGATGTGAGTGATCTTACACCCTGCGCAGGTGATGTTGCCACCATTACATTTACCGGCAGTGCAGGTGCAGGCGCGGTACCTGCCTGGGGCTGGGGTGGGGGCGCAGTGCAAAGCGGCAGCGGGTTTGGGCCATACAAGGTTAAGTACAGCTCCAGCGGCAGTATATCCCTTACCGTTACTAACGGCGCCTGTACGGTAAATGCCAGCCCGCGGCAGATAACGGTAGTACCGCTGCCTGTAGCGGCTTTTAGCCAGGATGTTATTACCGGCTGCCCGGACCTGCCGGTTACCTTTACCGAACAATCGCAAAATGCAGATACCTGGTTATGGCGCTTTGGGGATGGCGGTGTATCATCAGCAGCCAGCCCGGTACATAATTTTACTACACCCGGTACTTATACCGTCACCTTAATTGCCGGCGCGCAGCAGCAGTGTTTTGATACGCTGGTGCAAACCGCGCTCATTAACGTAGTACCGTCGCCGGTAGCTAAGTTCACCACGCTGCCCGGTGTAAATGTGCCGCTGGAATTTAGTGAAGCGCTTTTCAGCTTCACCAATCAATCCACAGATGCTACCTCCTACGCCTGGGACTTTGGCGACGGCACTACTGCTGCCACAGCCACAGCCAGCCACCAGTACGCCCTTCCGGGCGAGTACCGGGTAACGCTGCTGGTAAGCAACAGCATTGGCTGTATGGACAGTACCAGCCAGGCCTGGCTGAAAGTTATCCCGGATGCCGTATTACGTATACCCAATGCCTTTAGTCCTAACCGCGACGGTGTAAATGACTTTTGGGAAATACCCGGCCTGGCCGGTATTCCCGGTTGCCATGTGGAGATCTTCAACCGCTGGGGGCAACGCATTTTCGAGAGCACCGGGTACCGGCAACCCTGGGATGGCACCTGGCATGGGCAGCAAATGCCCGTGGCCACGTATTACTATGTGATCAAAGCAAAGCCGAAAGACAAGCCCTATGCGGGGTGGGTAGTTTTACTCCGCTGATTCACGTCATATCACATCAACCAGAATAAAAATGAAACCGAGCACGGTAAACATTTCTCACACGGGACATGTACAGGCGAGGTTCCATCTGACCCTTGAAAATTAAAAACGAACAGATGAAACAACACGTACTCAAACTTCTGCTCCTGTTGCTGTTATGCACGGGCGTACAGCAGCTGGCAGCGCAAACCTATACCCCGGTTGCCGTTACCGGCTTTAATAATGATATAGTAGCGGAATCGGGCACCAGCAGCCTGGCAGTAACCACCACCCCGCTGGACCTCAGCTTTTACCTTTTATATTCCGTGAATTTTGCCACCGCCAACAGCATTTCCGGCGGTATACCGGATAACGGCCTCCTTACCAACGGGAACCGCAGTTACCAGCTGGCGCCTTATGATGCGCCGAATGGGCTTTACCTTTCCGATGCAGGGCATGTGCCCAATACCACGGCATCCGGCACGTTGGCATTAACCACCCCGGCGGCTTTCAGCAAATTAAGCCTGCTGCTGTTCTCTACAGAAGGCAGCAGCGTGGTTGGGGCTACCCTGCACTTTACAGACGGCACCTGGTCAGATGCCGGAAATGTGCATGTAGACGACTGGTTTAATGGCGCTAATGCCATCGTCAGCGGGGTAGGGCGTATAGCCCGTAAAGCTGCCCCGCCTTACCTGGTAGATGGTATGAGCGGCAACAATCCCCGCTTTTACCGGTTTGATGTACCCATGGCCTGCAAGAACCAGCCCAAGCTGCTGGACTCCATCCGCCTGAATTATATATCCGGGGGCGATACCAGCTCCCGCGCAGTGATACTGGCTGTTGCCGGCGTAAGTTATGTACCGGTAAGCATAACCGCAGATATTACGCCCGCCATCTGCAACAATGCCAACGGCAGCATTGCCCTGAGCGTAACGGGCGGCACACCGCCTTTATCCTACGCATGGACCTCCTCACCGGTACAGGTAAAAGATACCGCCACCGGCCTGGCACCGGGTAATTATTCCTGCACCATCCTGGATGTTTATGGCTGCGCTACTACCTACCGGGGCACGGTGCCTAAGAAAACAGCCGCAGTGCTTACCGCCACGGCCAGTAAGGATTCCCTGTGCGCAGGCGGCAGCGCCACACTTACCGCCAGCGCCACCGGCCCGGTAAGCAATTACAGCTGGCAGCCGGGTAGTGGCAATGCCAATACGGTAACCGTATCGCCCGGTGTTACTACCAGCTACATTGTAAGCGCGGTAGATACCCTGGGTTGTACTATAGCCGATACCGTTAAGGTAACGGTAACGCCTGTTCCGGCAGCCCCGCAAGCAGGGGCTGTTACCGCCTGTGCAGACAGCACCGCCATTTTAGCGGTACAAAACGCTACCGTCCCCTATACCTACCACTGGTATACCACCGCTACCGGCGGCACTGTGGCCGGCACGGGCAACACTTTTACGGCCCCCGGCGCTGCTACGGATGCCACATATTATGTGGAGGCAGCAAACGGCAGCTGCATCAGCCCGCGTATATCCGTAGCCGTAAGCCGGCTTACACAGGTGGCTGTTCCCGTGGTAACCGCAACGCAGATCACGCCAAACAGCGTAATTTTTGTATGGCAGCCTGTTGCCGGCGCCACCGGTTACCAGGTATCGGTAAATGGAACCGCTTATGTAGCACCTGCTTCCGGCCTTGCGGGCACCACGCACCAGGTAACGGGCGTATCCTTGGCAGAAGGGGTTACCATTAACGTTATTGCCTTGGGAGGGGAAATTTGCCAGAACAGCGCACCGGGAAATACCACCGCCAAGCTGCTGAACCAGGATATTTTTATCCCCAATGCATTCACACCTAATAACGATGGACATAATGATGTTTTCCGGGCGCAGGGCAACATTATTACCGGGCAGGAAATGAAGATCTTTAACCAGTGGGGAGAGCTGATCTTCGCCACCAGTGAGCTTTCCAGGGGCTGGGACGGTACCTCCAACGGTAAGCGCCAGCCCATGGGTGTGTACGTATATGCGATACGGTTAAAGCTGGCCGATGGCAAAGAAACCGTTCGGAAAGGCACCGTAAACCTCCTTAGACCCTGATGAAAAAAGTGTTAGGATAGGCTTTATTTTTCGCTCCGTGTTAAATATTATAAAAAATATT
Organism: Chitinophaga sp. GbtcB8; assembly: GCF_019091455.1. Classification (GTDB taxonomy): domain Bacteria; phylum Bacteroidota; class Bacteroidia; order Chitinophagales; family Chitinophagaceae; genus Chitinophaga. The sequence goes on along the minus strand of NZ_JAGXJN010000007.1, from coordinate 129,683 downwards.
ATTATTTTGCCTGTCGGATGCTTGTAGGATGTACCTGCCTGGCAGCCAAATAGTGAGCGATGTGAAGCCTATCCTATGCCTATGAGGTTGATGCTGATGTTGTTGCAATGTATAATTGTCTTCCTGATACCAATGCTGGTACAGGGTCAGACTGCTACACCTCCAACTCAGCCGGCAACCGCCCCCTCCGCACCTCCCGTTACCAAGACCAAACATGAAACAGAATTTAAGATGCAGCGCGGCAGTTACCTGGGCTTTGGACAGGTATACCTGGGCATGGGCGAGATAGGTTTCCGCGTAGAAGTGACCAATGACAAGAAAAGCGAACCCACGCTGGAGTTCCGTATAGATAAACCTAAGGGAAAAGTGATAGGCACACTTAAAATACCGTATACAGGAGATACGACGTATGCCCTGAAGGTACCGGCCAGTGTAGGAAAACACTATGGTACGCACGACCTGTACCTGGTGGCCAAAGGGAGCGGGGAGTTCATCATCTCCTCCTTCTCATTTATACATGTTTATTAGGCAAGGATGAAAGAATGTAAAATCTAAAATGCTAAATGTAAAATGTAAAAGTTGGCGGCAGCACTCAACATCCCCTGCATTGCCCTTTTACATTTAAGATTTTACATTTGTCATTTTACATTCTTTCCTCTCATTGTTCACTGTCCCCATTAATTATCATTGTCTGGTCCATTCTTCTATAAAGCTGGCATAACTATCCCCGATCGGCAGCTCCGGGCCGGTACCTATACGCACTTTTTTATTCACAATAGCAGTGATCTTATTTACCGGCACTATATAGCTGCGGTGTATACGCCGGAACCGGTCGGCAGGCAGCTTTTCCTGCATGGCTTTCAGCGTCATCAGCGTCATTATTGGTTTGCCCTGGGTAAGGTGTATCTTAATATAATCCTGCAACCCTTCAATGTACAGGATCTCAAGTAAGGTTATTTTGATCAGCTTGTACTCTGCCCTTACAAAAATGCTTTCCTCCTGTGCAGGCAGGCCCTGTTTACGGTATTGGTGATAGTCCAGCGCCCTTTGCACTGCGCGGGAGAAACGGTCAAAGTCAATAGGCTTTAACAGGTAATCCAGCGCCTCCAGCTCAAACCCTTCCACGGCAAATTTGCGGTGCGCGGTAATAAAGATCACCACCGGTTTTTCTGCCAGGGAACGCACCAGGTCTATACCGTTAATGTCCGGCATGTTAATATCCACAAAAAGCAGGTCCACAGGATTGTTACGGAGAAATTCCGCAGCGGAGATTGCGTCGTCAAACGTTTGTACCAGCCGCAGAGCGGGGAATTTAGAGACATATTGTTGTATCAGCGCCAGGGAAAGCGGTTCATCATCTATAGCAATACATCTCATTTGCATAAAGCTTGTTTTTTCATAAAACCTGTAATGTTAGCTCACGGTATACAGGCGGTCACTGTCTGTAATATTCAGTTATACTTATTAAGTATAGATAGTCCCCCATTAAACCTGTAATGTTAGCTCAACTGTATATAGGCCGTCACTGTCTGTAATATTCAGTAAATACTTATTACGGTATAAATGGTCTAAACGTTGCCTGGTGTTTATAATTCCGATGCCGGTGCGCTCCTGTGCCGGCCGGTCGCTGAATAAAGGATTCTGGCTAAAAAAAGTAATGGTACGTACTTCTGCAAATATCCTTATAATCAGCGTAGATTCCGCATGATTGCTTAACCCGTATTTGAACACGTTCTCAATGAACGTCATTAGTATTAACGGTGCAATTTCTTTGCGGGAAAGGTCGCCGCTCACAGAAAAATCCAGCTTTGTTTTTTTACCCAGGCGCAGGCGTTGCAGGTCAATATAATCACGTATGCAATCCACCTCGCTTTCCAGTGATACAAAATTCTCCGCAGCATCATCCGTCACATACCGCATAATGTTAGACAGCTTCATGATGCTGTTGGCCGTATGTTCATTGCCGGTAAGGGCCAGCGTATAAATGTTGTTAAGGGTATTGAACAAAAAGTGCGGGATGATCTGCGCTTTCAGGAAAGAGAGTTCTGCATGCGCACGGTCGGCCTCCGCGCGCATGGCGCGTTGCTCTGTAAGCCGCCAGCGTTTGGTAAGCTCCACGGCAATGGCCAGCGTTACCACTACCAGGAACAGGAATATGCTTACCATATCCGTATGCCCGCCATTGCCTCCCGGCCCTCTGCCGCCTGGCCCCCCGCCGTCCCCTGGTGGTGGAAACCCATTGCCACCCGGCGGCGGCATACCATATGGCCCTCCCGGCGGCGGCTTCAAAGCTCCCTGGTTAAAACCATGCTGCGCCCCATGCCCCAGCAGCCGGTCAAAAGGCTGCAGGTAATACACCAGCACCAGCGCCGCCAGCAAAATACCAAAATAGGCCAGCCACTTTTTCTGAAAGAACAGCTGCGGTATCAGGTAGGTAGTGTTACAGTAGAACAGCATCATGTACACCAGCACAAACAGCCAGTAGGGGCGGGAAAGCAGCAGCTCCCACCAGTTGGCATCCGAATGGGGCTGCCCGTTTATAAAAAGTAAAGGCAGGCTCAGGAAAATGAGCCAGCCTGTTATATGGGTAATAATGATGGACACATTGCTACGGAACATATATAAAGGAACGAATAGTAAATGTACGAAATAGGGGATGTACCGTTGAGCAGGGCAAAAGCACCGATGAATAAACGGACACAGCCTCCTGCTAATCAGGTATTTTTACGCTTTATTATTTCAAAAAAAAACCTCACCTTGCAACAGATAACTGTTCCTTTGAGCGGATAAGACACCACTACCCCAAACATCAGCACGGAAATATTTAAGGTACCCCAAATAACTTTCACTAAAACAGTGAACATATGTCCCCCATTAATCCCAAGAGCTACATCGGGAAAAAACCACCGTTCCGCAAACTACGCGGTTATGCTTTTGATCCCAGCTTATCATTAAAATTAGATACCGTAGCCATTAATAATATCGTATACAAAGTGGCCTGGGAAACCCTGGAACCCGGTCCTGTAGGTGAATACGTGGAAGTGATAGACTTTGACCCCACCGTAGGTAAGTTCTACCGCGCCGTAGACCTGGATGATGATTACATACTGGCGCAGGACGGCCTGGATCCCAGCGAAAGCGATCCGCAGTTCCACCAGCAAATGGTATATGCAGTAGCCATGACCACCATCAAAAACTTTGAAAGGGCGCTGGGCCGCAAGGTCCTCTGGGAATCGCGCCGCGGCCTGAATGTAGCCGTAGAGGATGAATATGTACAGCGCCTGCGCATTTACCCCCATGCCATGCGCGAGGCCAATGCCTATTACAGCCCGGTAAAAAAATCGCTGCTGTTCGGTTACTTTGCATCCACCCCGGCAGATGAAACGCTGCACATGCCCAACTCTGTTGTATTTACAGCCCTGAGCCATGATATTATTGCGCACGAAATTACCCACGCCATCCTGGATGGGGTGCATAATTTTTATAACGAGGCTACCAACCCCGATGTGCTGGCCTTTCATGAAGCCTTTGCAGATATTGTAGCCCTGTTCCAGCACTTTAGCTTCCCGGATGTGCTGAAACATCAGATCTGTAAAACCCGGGGCGACCTGGGCGCACAGAACCTCTTAGGCCAGCTGGCCCAGGAATTTGGTACTGCCGTAGGCGATTATGGCAGCCTGCGCGATGCCATTGGCGAGGTAGATGAGGAAACCAAACAATGGAGGCCTAAAGAGCCTAACCCGGAAGACTACCGCACAGAAATGGAGCCCCACGCACGCGGCAGCATACTGGTAGCCGCCGTGTTTGAAGCTTTCCTGAGCATTTACAAAAGCCGTATTGCCGACCTGCTGCGCATTGCCTCCAATGGTACCGGCATCCTGCGCCAGGGCGATATTCCACCGGACCTGGTGGACCGACTGGCCAATGAAGCCGCCAAAGCAGCCGGCCATGTGCTCACCATGTGCATACGCGCTATTGACTATTGCCCGCCCATTGATATCACGTTTGGCGATTACCTGCGCGCCATCATCACAGCAGATATGGATATTGTGGCCGATGATAACCGCGACTACCGCCTGGCTTTTATTGATGCCTTCCGCCGCCGGGGCATTTACCCCGATGGTATTAAAACACTGAGCGTGGAAAGCCTGCGTTTTCCCCTGCAGAACATTGGTTACATGGCCGATAAGCATGGCACTATGATGAAGAAGCATGATGAGAAAAATGATCATAGCCTGAACGATACCACCAAAGAGCTGCTGGCCATAGTGAACGGCTTTTTACGGGATTATGGGGATGAGATCAAGTATGTGAACGACCGCAGGAAGATCTATTATAAAACACGCGAGTACATTACCGGTTTGTATGAGGAAGGCCGCCCGCATATACCCGGCCTGCACCGGCGGCTGAATGAAAAGTTTGCAGAATCGGCCGACTTTGCACGGCTCACCGGCCTGGCCTTCGTGGATAACTTTGCCGACCTGGGCCTGCGCCAGTCCAGCCAGTACCCGGGCGCCTCTTTCCAGATCTTAAAACTAAGGCTGGTAACACGCGTAGGCCCCAATGGCACGCAGGTCAATAATGTGATCTTTTCCCTTACCCAGCGCAGCGGCGTAATATATAAAGATGGAGAAATAACCGGGTACTTCAGGCCCAATGCCAGCGCACTGGCCAACACCACGGAAAGCGGGGATCCTATTCCTGAAGGTGGTTTTGAGTTCCGCGGCGGCTGCACCCTCATCTTTGACCTGGATACCCAGGAGCTGAAGTATGCCATCTCCAAACCGATCGTTGACCTTCACAGCCTGGATGCAGGACAGATACCTGCGCTGAACCTGAAAAGGATCCGGGCGCAGTACATGTACCAGAACGGCGAAGCAGATTTTTGCATTAATGATTATTTCCAGTTCTTCGGCAACGGTTTCCACCATATGACAGAGCCTTTTGCATTTCTTCACCAGCATTAACTGAAACCCCATGACCACCCAAATAAAAAAAGTCCCTAAAAAAGTAACCGCCCGCACCAAACGCAGCCCCGGCGCAACGCTTACCGGTAAGCTGGACCGCGTCTCCATCCGCATGTACTGCCTGGGTACCGGTGATTGTTTTGTGATCAAGTTCTTTAGCCGCAAAACCACCCGCTTTACCATGATGATAGATTGCGGCAGCTGCAGAGGCACTCCCGCAGAATTTAAACCTTACCTGCAGGAGCTGCTGGAGTATGTAAACCATTCTGTAGACCTGCTGGTGATAACGCATGAGCACAATGACCATGTAGCTGGTTTTGCAAAAGACCCTGCCATTTTCCGGGAGCTGGAAATTAAAGAAGCCTGGTTTGCCTGGACAGAGAATCCTAAAGACCCCAACGGCCACGCACAGGAGCTGTTAACCAAACGCACCAAAATGCGCGCTGCCTTGCAAAACGCCATCACGGCCTTTAAAGACCGCCATGAGAATATGAAGATAGGCGCCGGGGGAGATGAGGATAACAGCGAGTTTAACCGCATTATGCTGGATAACAGCACAGCCTTTATTAATGGGCTGGATACCCTGGCCACCATTAACCTGGACGGAGAAGAGGATACCGGCGGCAAACCCCTGCCCGGTATGCGCATCATCAAAGAAATACTGGCGGAAAAAAAGGTAAAGATCCGTTACCTGAACCCCGGCGATATTGTGAGCCTGCCCAATGCCCCTGGTATAAAGTTCAATATACTGGGGCCCCCCACTAACCGCGACTTTATTTTTAAAGATGGTAAAGGCGGGAAAGATGTTTTCCAGAAGAACCTTACATTAAATGACAGCGCCCTGTCTGTTAACGCGTTTCTTTCCCTTAATAATACAGAGCGCAATGATGTGCCTTTCATCAGCGATTACATTGCCTCAGATGAAGCGCCGGAAGCCATTTATAATGCTTCCGGGAACCAGTGGCGCAAGATCAACGACGACTGGCTTTCCAGCGCAGGCTCACTGGCCCTGCGGCTCAATAGCCATATCAATAATACCAGCCTGGCTATGGCCATTGAGTTTGAAAAAACCGGCAAGGTATTACTATTCCCCGGTGATGCGGAGTATGGCAGCTGGGAAAGCTGGCACCAGATCAGGAAATGGGACAAGAAGGGGAAAGATGGCAAACATCTTACGGAATGTTTGCTGAACCGTACTGTGTTCTACAAGGTAGGGCATCACCTCAGCTACAACGGCACTGCACTGGAAAAAGGCATCCTCATGATGGAAAGCGAGGAGCTGGCTGCCATGGCCACGCTGGACCGCCACCGCATTGCAGAAAAGTGGAAAACCACTATGCCAAACAAGCTGCTGCTGCAGGAGCTTATTAAACGCTGCCAGGGCAAGCTGTTCGTGATGGATGAATTCCAGTTCACCAATCGCCCCTCTCACCAGCTGGACCCGCATACGCTGGGTAAAAAGGTGTATGAGGAAGGGCTGGCGGAAGATGAATCCACCATCCTGTATAAACAGTATACTATCACTAATCTTTAGGCAGGGGCCATACATTGTTGTCCGTATCGGCATCCATAAAAATGCCACCGTCCAGCACCAGGGATTGGATCTTCTTTTTAGTGGATATGCGTACCTGCGTTTCCTTTTGGCTGGCCTCCCATACCAGCGGCGTTTGGTGCAGGGTTTCCGTGCTGCCATCGGTATAGGTAATGTTCACATCAAAAGGTGTGGCCATACCGCCAATATTCTTAATGTGCAGCGTGTAACCCTGTGCGTTAGCCGCCAGCTGTTTTACAGCCAGATCTATATAATAATTGGAGAAGAACCAGTTAGCCCAGAACCAGTTCAGGTTTTTGCCGGATACATTGTTGAACGTGTTAAAAAGGTCCCATGGCAGGGGATGTTTGCCATGCCAGCGCTCCATAAAGGCATGCAGGCATTTTTTAAACAGGTCATCGCCCAGCATATCCTTCATGGCAAGGTAACCAAGAGAGGGCTTGCCGTATTCATTATTGCCTAAGCCTGCACCACCCAATATATCACCGGGCGTAATGATGGGCAGGTCCTGTTCTGAGCTGGCATCATGGATCCAGTTATCAACGCGGAACTGTTTGTACAGTGCTTCTGCTTTTTCCACGCCCTGGTCCTCACGCCCTATCAGCAGCTCAAAGGTAGTGGCCCAGCCTTCATCCATAAAACCATAGCGGGTTTCATTAATGCCCATATAAAAAGGCATATAGGTATGTGCAATCTCATGCTCTGCTACAAACTTGGTAAAAGCAGTGTCGTTGGTAGCGCCGTCGTTGGCCATCATGGGGTATTCCATATCCGCATAACCCTGGAACACGGTCATCTTTTCATATGGGTAAGGTATGCCCGGCCATTTGCGTGATAACCAGCTGAGCGCATGCTGTTCAAAAGATACCATGTGATGAAAATCAGCCGCTGTATCATTATACATGGCCTGCACGCTGGCGCGGCGTTTGGTAGTTTCGTCCACCACCACGCTGGCAGCATCCCACACAAAATGATCGCTGATGCCAAAGGCCATATCCGGTATGTTGGTGGCCTTGAACTGCCAGCTGTTCATCTCGTTCTGAGTAGTTACGTTCTTCGCCTGCAGGTCCTGCAGGGTAGCAATATGTATCACCTCATCAGATGTTTGGGACGCCTGCAGCTTTTGTGCAAAGGCAGGCTGCAGCAGCTTTTCCGGCTGCTGTAAGGTGCCGGTGCCGCCTACAATATAGTTTTTGGGCACATTGATGGTAACGGTATAATCATTAAAGTCGTTGTAAAATTCAAGAGCATCGTTAAAGGTCATCTGGTCCCAGCCGTTATAATCATCGTACACGGCTACACGCGGATAAAAGTAAGCCAGGAAATAAGTGGTGGAATCTATCATACCTTCCCGGTTGCTTACCTTGGATACCTGGTAATGCCAGTCGAATGTAAGTTTTACGGAATCATGCGGCAGCAGGGGCTCCTGCAGCCGTATGGGCTGCCAGGTAAAGAAGGCATTGCTTTCCCTCCACCTGCGGGCCTGCCCGTTCACACTAAAGCCATCTATCTTCACGCCCTCTGTAAGGTAATCAGCAGGAACGCCGCCCAGGCGGGGCGCGCCGGGTTTATGAATGTTCAGCAGCAGCTTTATCACCATATGCTCCAGCGTGTCAGGGCTGTTGTTCACATACGTGATCTCTTCCTTGCCCCGTATGGTACGGTCGGGCGGAAGGGCTGTAACGTTGATATTATAACGGGCATGGTTTTGCCAATAGTTCTTACCAGGCTGCCCATCCATAGTGCGGGTGCCTTTTTTAAAAGCCTGTGTAATATCCCGGGGCATATAAAGGCTTTGGGCATTCACATAAAAAGAGCCGGCAACGGCCAGCATCAACAATAGCGTGTAACGGAACATGAACGATTTGCTTTGAGTAATTAACAGCAATGAAGATATAAATAATTTGCATCGGCCCAATGCCTATCTGGATGACCGGTGCAGGAAACGGTTAAACCGTAAAACACGGAAACTTCACCGCCATTCCAGGGCTTTTTACCGGCAGAACGCAGGTTTTCGCCTTTTTATCATATGGCGGCATTGCAGGTAATGTATGTTTGCAGCGTTATCTGCCACACCAAAATCCTTTTTTAATGAACCATCAATCACATACGCCCATCCTTGAGGTAAGCGGCCTGCATGTGTACTACGGTAACTTTCACGCTGTAAATGATGTATCCTTTACGGTGAATGCCGGTGAGATCTTTGGTTTCCTGGGCCCTAACGGCGCCGGTAAAACCAGTACGCTCAGCGCTGTGGAAGGCCTGCTGAAACCCCGCTCCGGCAATATTTCCGTAGCAGGGTTTGATATTCACAAACAGCCTTTACATGCCCGCGCTAACATGGGCGTACAGCTGCAGGCCACCAGCTTTCAGCCGGAGCTTACCATTTCAGAGATCATTGGCCTGTATGCCGGTATTTACGGCGCTGCCATCAATCATGAGCAGATCCTTTCCATTCTGCGGGATATTAAGCTGGAAGATGCTGCGGGCAAGCGTTTCGGGCAGCTCTCCGGTGGCCAGCAGCAGCGCGTATCACTGGTAATAGCCACCATTCACGATCCGCACCTGGTATTGCTGGATGAGCCAACCACGGGCCTGGATCCGCAATCGCGCCGGCAGTTATGGGAACGTATGGAAGCCATCCGTGAAAAAGGACATGGCGTATTACTCACTACACACTCCATGGAAGAGGCAGAAGCTGTGTGCGACCGTATAGCCATCATTGACCATGGCAGGGTAGTAGCCATTGATACACCGGAGGCATTGGTAGACCATTACCGCCACGACCCGGAAGTGATCAGCGTTTCCCGCAAAGGAAAGATCACACTGGAAGATGTTTTTATTGGTCTTACCGGCCGCGCCATCCGTTCATAATCTTTAACTATTACGAGCTATGAGAAATAACATTCCTGCAACATCTACTGTTTTAAATGCATTGCTCCGCGCCGATTTTACCACGCAATGGCGCAACCGCCGCTCCGTTGTGCTGGTGTTCCTGGTGCCATTGATCATACTGATGTCCTGGAAAGGATTGGTAGATAAATTAGGCGGCGCCTTTGTATTATCCATCTGTATCACCATTGGCCTTACCGCCATTGGCTTAATGGGCTACACCAATTCCATTGCCCGCGACCGCGATAAAGGTATTTTCCAGCGCCTGCGTGTAGCGCCCCTTTCCACCTGGACCATTATGGTAAGCCGCTTAACCGTGCAGATAGTAATGATCCTGGCGCTTATCATTGCCGTATTTATTGTAGGTTTTTATGTAGATAAAATATCTCTGACCCCGGCAGGTTATGTGTTCGGATTTACCATGGGATTAGTAGGCAGCGCCGTGTACCTGGGTTTGGGGCAGATGATAGCCGGCCTTATTAAGAACCCGGAAACTGTAAGCGCTACCACCCGTTTGGTATACTTTGCCTTTATTATGATCGGTATGTTTGGCGAGCTGGGCATGCTGGGTACAGAAGTACAAGCTATTGTAAGATGGTCCCCTTTTGGCAGTGTAAAACGAATAGTGTCTGATAGCCTGCAGCCGGCGCACTGGACCATACAAAGTACGCAGGCCCTGCTGGCAACCATCGGATACGCCTTTGTGTTCTCCTTACTGGGTATTAAATGGTTCCGCTGGAACACGAAATAAAATTGCTGAACTAACTGGGAAATTCAGCTTTCACTACTATCTTTGCGGCAGCTTGAAACAAGTTGCCGCAATATTGTTACTGATAGGCGTACTAAGCCAAACCTTCAGCAAAATGCTGATAGTGGCGGAGTATGAGCTGAACAGGGACTACATTGCCAAAAACCTTTGCGTGAACCGCAACAAGCCTAAAATGCATTGTAATGGTAAATGCCATATGATGCGTAAGATGAAGCAGGAAGAAAAAAGCGAGCAGGAAAACCCCGAGCGCCGTGCAGAGAATAAGCTGGAGATCATTTGCGCTGCTTTTAGTCCCGCACATCTGAACCACTCTTTGATTGTTAGTACTATACAATATCCCAATTTGCAGGTAAATACCTGTACTGTGTTTGTTGCCGCCCCTTTCCATCCACCACAGGCTTAAAGCATAAAGCTGAAAGCAGAAGGCACAAAGCTTAATACTACGCACTGCATACTTAACGATGAAGGCTTAATGCCTGATATTGTTTGGCCATGCACCGTTAACTGTTGATTATTGCTGCATTTGATGATATGCCCTGCATCCGGCTTTTACCGGCTGTTAGTGCGTGCCGTTAACTTTAGTCTTTAGTGCTATGCACTTAGCTTTTCGTCTTCTGCTTTCCGCTTTCCACATCCGCGGCATTAAGCTTTATGCTTTATGCTTTATGCCTTCTGCTTTGAGCTTTAAGCTTTTCCTCACCCGAACTTATTGTAATGAAAAAGGGATTATTGTCTATTATACTAATGTGCATAGTAGTGATGGCTATTGCACAGGATACTACTAACATAAAAGAGCTGCAGCAGGTGATTGTAACTGCCAGCCGCACGCAGCAAAAAAGGAGCGATGCGCCTATTGCCATCAGCACCATTAGTACTAAAACCATACAGGATACAAAGGCCAACCGCTTAGACCAGCTGCTGAATAAAGTAAGCGGAGTATTTATGGTAAGTCTTTCCAATGAGCAGCATGAAATGAGCATCCGCCAGCCCATGACCACTAAAAGCCTGTTCCTGTACCTGGAAGATGGGATTCCCATCCGCACTACCGGCTTATACAACCATAATGCACTGCTGGAAATGAATATGGCCGCCGCCAAACAGATTGAGATTATCCGCGGGCCGGCATCATCCTTATACGGTGCAGAAGCTGTAGGCGGTGCCGTAAATATTATTACGCTTACGCCGCCACCCGTAAACACGGGAATGGTGAGTTTGCAGGCTAATAACAACGGTTACAAACGGGTAGATCTGCAGGCCGGCGGCACCTATGGTAAATGGGGCCTGGTAGTAAGCGGTTACTACGCCAACCGCCACGACGGGCCGGTGGACTACAGCGACTTTCACAAAACAGCCCTTACCTTCCGGGCCGATTATAAAGCCAGCGATAAAACCACCTGGAGCAACAGCATTACCTTTATTGACTACTACAGCGATATGACCGGCTCCCTGGACAGCGCCCATTTTGCGCAAAAGAATTATACCACGCCATACTCCTTTACCTACCGTAAAACCACGGCCTTACGCATCCGCAGCGGTATTACCCAGCAATGGAACGATAACAGCCAAACGCAGGTAACCGCTATGTTCCGGGATAATTCCGTAAAGCAGAACCCATCCTATTACATTACTAATAACCGCACAAATGTTTTGCTGGCCAACGGGCAGCTGAACAACAGCTCCTTTAACAGCTACCTACTGGTAGCGCAGCACCAGCAGCAATTCAAATGGCTGGGCAGTAAAGTGATCGGCGGCATCAGCGCAGACCTGAGCCCCAGCACCTACATAGCCCGTTACATACAAATTAACCGGGATGGTAAGGGTAATTACACCAATTACCAGCAAACAGATTCTACGCTCAGCAACTACAACACCGGCATCAGCAACCTGGCATCTTATATACATTATGAAATGAGTCCGCTGCGTGGATTAAAGCTGGTAGCTGCTTTGCGCTATGACTTTTACCACTTTGATTTTGATAATCATTTGCCCGCATCCGCCTCCACCGGCGCGCCATCTACCAAACAGGACTTTACCCGTTTTACACCCAAAGCAGGTTTTACCTACAACTACAAAGGCATTGGCATATATGCCAACTACAGCCAGGGATATGTGCCGCCACAGGTATCTGAGCTGTTTAACAGTGTAAAGGTGCCTTACCTGCAGCCGCAAACTTTTTTCAACTATGAAGCAGGAGGGTGGTTCTCTTTATTGGAGCACAAGCTGTATGCAGACTGGAGTCTGTACCTCATGAATGGCACCAACGAGATTATTTCCGTACGTGAAGATGATGGTACTTTCCAGAACCGGAATGCCGGCAAAACCCGCCACCGGGGCGTGGAGTATGGCATTACGTACCGCCCCTCCCGGCAATGGATGTTCCGGGTAAGCGCCACTAATGCCAAACATACCTTTACAGATTACGTGGAAAAAGGCGCAGATGTGAGCGGCAATGAAATGAGCGCCGCCCCGCATTTTATCAGCAATGCAGAAGTGATGTACCATCCTGCTTTCATTAAAGGTTTTCGTATAGGCATGGAATGGCAGCACCTGGGTAAGTACTGGATGGATAATGCCAATACGCAATCCTACAGCGGTTTCGACCTGGTGAACCTGCGCACCGGTTATACGGTAGGCCGCTGCGAAGTATGGGTGAATGCCCTGAACCTGTTTAATAAGTATTACTCCACCTTTGCCAGTAAGTCGGCTTACGGTTACAGCTACAACCTGGGCGATCCACGGGAGTGGAATGTAGGTATGGCTTTCAGGATGGGTAAAAAATAAGATGTCATGAAGAAGAATATATACAAGCTGCATCGTACACTATCGCTTATCATAGCGCTGCCGGTGCTGTTATGGGCCATTAGTGGTTTCATGCACCCGTTAATGACCAATATCCGCCCGCAGATAGCTACGCAGGTATTGCCGGCACACACCATTGATAGCGCACATATACAAACCACGCTCACGGCTGCCTTGCAAAAACACCATATTGACAGCATCAGCAGCTTTCGCCTGGTGCATATTGATACTACCTGGTTTTACCAGGTGCAGGCGCCTGGCAAAACAGAGCCCTTATATTTCAGCACCATCAACGGCAAGATCCTCACTGCGGGCGACTGGCTCTATGCACAGTACCTGGCCCGCCAGTTCCTGGAAGGCCCGGATAAAACAGACAGCGCTGCTGCCCCGCCACCCCCAACGGCAGCAGGCAGCACCGCCCACGACTGTTGCGATGCCGCTACCTCCTGCGTATTAAACAACGTAAAAGGCGCTAAAGTGCATGACGCTTCCATGCTCACCGCCTTCGATCCTGAATACAAGGAGATCAACCGTTTACTGCCGGTGTACAAAGTATCCTTTGAACGGATGGATGGTATCCGCATCTACGTGGAAACTACCCGCGACCGCTTTGCCTTTGCCATGGATAACCGCCGCGCCGTATTTGACCGCATTTTCCGCTACCTGCATACCTGGGACTGGCTGAACCTCTTAGGCAAAGCCAAACACTTTGTGCTGGCCTGTATTGCAGCAATGGCATTCATTACCTCCATCCTGGGCCTCTACATTTTCTTTACCACAAAAAGTAAAAGCTCAAACGGCAACAGCCTGGTAAAAGCCCGGCGTTATCACCGCTACACCGCCGTAATAGCATCCCTCTTTACCCTTATGTGGACCTTCAGCGGCAGCTATTACGCTTTCAGCAAGCTGCAAACAGATACCCGCGACCGCTATTTTGTAACCGGCCATTTTGCAGCCACGGATGTAACCATTCCCTTTGGTATATTAGCGCAGGCTGTAAAAGCTCCTGTTAATAATGTAAGCATGGTACACCTGCAGAATGGTAATTACTGGCAGGTATATACGAAAAACGGTATTCAATATGTAGCAGCAGGCACGGGTGTGGTATTGCCACACGGCGATGCGCAGTATGCACAATACCTGGCTACGCAGTTCAGCAACAACCCTGCAGCAGCTATCACTGATACATCCTACGTTACCCAATTCAACGACGAATACAACTTTGCCGACAAACGCCTGCCCGTATGGAAAGTAGGTTATAACAGCCGTCATCATGAGCGGTATTATATAGAAACCTCCACCGGCAGGCTCTCCGTACGTGTTGATGACCTGGAGCTGCCGCAGGGTTATTCCTTTGCGCTCTTTCACAAACACCACTTCATGGATTGGGGCGGCAAGGCCATGCGCGATTTCAGCACTATGTTCTGGGTGCTGATGCAGGTGATCATGGTGGTTGTAGGTTTAACGTTATACGTAGTGTGGAAGCTGAGAACGCGGAAAGGGCGAAAGGTAGGTGTTGCGTAGATTCATCAGGCTGTTAGGTCCATAGTTCCAACTCCGGTCTGTGCCCGCCTGTGATGAAGTCTATGGGGCTTTATCAAGCGTACATACCTGGGTGCTTTATCAGGGCTTCACCGTGCGTGTCACGCCGGCCAAGGTCCATAGTTTGGAACTATGGACCTTGGTATTACTGCGTGGTAGTGTAATGTTTCAGGGGTGTAGTTGTGGTGTGCGCAGTTAAACGTTTATGCTCAAAAAGAGGGCTTTTAAAGCTGCCGTTATGCTATCGTTAGTTTATTTGTTATCCAACCATCACTTGAATTGAGGCACCCCCGCTCGTAGTAGTATTGTGATGATGGTATTTCGCGGGCAGGTCCGGGCGGAGGCCCTTGGCCGGTGTGATACGCTTGATGAAGCCTAATAGCACAAATACACTGATACGATAATTTCCGGTTTAATAGAGAACTAAACAGGCGGGCACCAGGCCGTAGCCGGACCTGCAAGAAATATTCTCATGTAATGTTTTATTAAAAAAGGCGTGTAAACAACCGCCTTAACACAATCGCCAATAATCTACGCCGGCCCTGTATAATGCAGCTTCACCAGCTGCGCAATCGCGTTCCGCGATGCTCCCGCATCCGGCTCTTTATCTTCTATTTTCTCCACCTGCTCTGCAAGCGTTTCATCATTTACACTGTTACGCATCCAGGCAGAGTAATCATGCCGTTGCAGGTGAAAGAGCCAGGTATCATCATCCACACCTTCCGCAATTTCTACAAAGCGCAGCAGGTTGCTGGCTTTGAGCTGCAGTTTTGCTTCCGGCCCGGTGAAGATGAAGCTGTCCGGTCCCATATCGCCGATAGCATATTTACGTTTATGCCGCTGTAGTATTTTTTGAGGAACTAAGGTGCGTATCAGGAAAGGTGCTTCCCCGGAGGGGCGGTGCCATACCAGGGCTTCGCCCTTTTGCAGGTCCGCAATGGGTATTTCCGGAAGGGCTGCTTTAATGCAGCTGGCGTAATGATGAATGGTTTCATGCGGCGCTTGCCCCACCGCCATAATGGTGGTAGCCTGGTCCAGCAGTGACTGATGTAACAGCTCCGGCCGTGTAGTAATGGCAATATAGTTAGTAAAGGCATGCAGCGGGGTAAAGAAGTGCGGGTTAGCTTCAGCAGGCGCCAGGTGATGCGCTTCATCCAGCAGTATCCAGTGCGGGCGGCCCTTGTGCTGGCGCAGGTCTAAAACAGCCGCCAGCAGCTGTTGCAGGAAAGCGGGCTTCTCTTCCATAGATAAAGCCAGTGTGCAAACTATCACGCTTTGATGCGGCCTTTCCAGCAGCTGCATCAGCGGCTCCAGGGCAGGTGGCTGCGCCACATCGCCAATGGTTACCGTTCCCTGCAGCTCCAGGTAATCGCCTTCCGGGTCTATCATAATGAACTGGTAGCCGCGTTGTAGCAATATCTCCATAAACGCGGCGGTGAATGTGGTTTTTCCACCCCCGCTGCTACCGGCAAGAATAATGTTGCTGCCATAGGGGCTCACCAGGAAGGGCGCATTATCATAGCGGTCGCCAAGCGGCAGGTAGTGCCTTTTCAGCATAAGGTCCAGCGTCAGCAGGTCGTCTTCCCGCATGCGGGCAGCCAGCTGCATAACCCCTTCACCATGGTCGGCCGGTGTTATCCAGTCGCTGATCTTTTGCAGGGTAGGCAGCGCATTGGCCACACTTACCGCGCATTCAGCTACCTGCAGCATAGCGCTGTCATTTTCGGCATCACCTACGGCCACTACGTTATGCATGGAAAATCCCATGGCATCTAAGGCTGCATTGAGGCCTTTGGATTTGTTGATGCCTGGGGGTAATACCATTACGGCGCCTTTGTTAAAGATGATCTGCCGTTCTATGCCAAATTGTTTGATCACTTCCAGCACAGTATCCTGGTGCGGTTCCCAGGTAGCAACTATTATGCGGCCTGCGGAAAGGGGCTGCACACCGCGTTTACGCAGTTCGGCAACAAAAGCTTCGGGCGGTGCGTCGCCCAGGGTGGTTTCTTCCAATGTAGCGGGATTATATATTAAGGCGCCATTTTCTGCTACAATACGGTCAAATACCGCATGTGCGGGGAATAAGGCCTTCAGCTCATCCAGCTCGCGGCCGGTTACCAGCAGCAGGCTGCGGCCACTGGCCTTCAGCGCTTTCAATGCTTCTACTACTTCATCGGTAACGCCGCCGTGGTGAGCCAGCGTACCATCATAATCGGATGCCAGAACATAGTATCTCATAACAGCTTAAGAGCAGTAATTATGCCACTGGATAAGCTAAATGTGGGGAGTAAAGGGGCAGTTCTTAAATATTTGTAAAAATCAGCATAAATTGGATGACCGGCTCATTAGAATGTTATGAATATCCCTATTTTTGTTTACCTACACTTTGTTTATGAGCGCAGCTAAAGGAGCAGTAACCGGTCATCATGCTATCATCCGCGAATGGGTACAGTTGTACACAAACGGAATGTACGCCTGGGCCTATCATAAAACTACCGACAAGGCGCTGGCAGAAGATCTGGTACAGGATACGTTCCTGGCCGCGTTACAGTCATTCGATAAGTTTAAACAGGAAAGTCAGCCTAAAACCTGGCTCTTTTCTATCCTGAATAATAAGATCAGCGATCATTTCCGTCAACAATTCCGCCATCCGGTTGTTAACGAAACAGAGGGCGGCTTATCTTTCTTCTTTGATGAGGAGGATGAGTGGCGCAAAGAACGCCGTCCGCAAACCTGGAATACTACGGATACGCATATCCTGGACAACCCGGATTTCCGGAAAATTCTGCAGCACTGTATGCATCTGCTGCCCGGCAACTGGCTGGCAGCGGTAAAATTAAAATACCTGGAAGAAAAAGAAGGGAAGGATATTTGTCAGGATCTTCAGATAACACCGTCTAATTTCTGGCAGATCATGCACCGCGCTAAGCTGCACCTGAGAAATTGTCTGGAGAATAACTGGTTTAAAAAGTAGATGGGGCATGAAAAGAGTGTTAAAAAAAATATTTCTTCCCTGTACGATTGCTACGGAAATGATTGAAAAGGACATTTACTTTAAATTGTCCGCGTTAGAGAAATTACGGCTGTTCCTGCATACCGGTCTCTGTGGCATGTGTCACCGGTATCAAAAACACAGCCGGCTGTTGCATCGGATCCTGACGGAGCTGCATCACGAGCATGAACATCCTCAAGCACCCAAAGAAGAGGAGCAGGCCGCACTGAAAGAAAAGATCACAAACCGCCTGGAAAAGAATTAAGAATTTGTTGGTTACAGTGTCAGGTTGGTGTAAATATACCGGCTATACGTGCAAAAATTCTAATCACATATAAAAACTGACAACAATGGAGAACAAAAAGAAAGTTCTGTTAACCGGCTCTCTGCTGGCCGGCGCCTTATTGGCTACTGCAAACCTGCAGGCAAATGCTGCAGACCTGTTTAGCTTCAACAACCTGGGTACCGGCGAAGCCGTAAGAACCCGCCTGATGGACGGTGCCAGCCATGCCCGTACCCTGGAGCTGGCCTGTGGCGAAAAGAAAGATTCCGCTTCCATGAAAAAAGGTAAAGATGGAAAATGCGGAAAAGATGGTAAGTGCGGCGAAGGCAAATGCGGTGATAAAAAAGGTGGTAAGAAAAAGATGAAGGCCGACTCCACCAAAGTAAAACCGGCAGCCAGGTAATAACAGGCAGTTGTTAGTTGGCAGTGTGCAGTCCTTAAAGTTGTTAACTGCCAGTTGTTAAAGTTAGTTGCAGTGGGCAGTAGTCGCCACTACTGCCCACCGCCAACTAACGATTGCCACTATTAAAAGGTAGTCCGTAAAAAGCACTACGCAGTAACACACCTTACTGCCAACTTTTTTTACACGTAATACTTATCGTACCATGGTTGGAATTGGTTTCAGAAAAGATTTTGCAACCACGCTGTTGCAAAGCCCTTCATTCAACCCGGCCTTCATTGAAGTAGCGCCGGAAAACTGGATAGGGGTGGGCGGTTACTGGAAAAAACTGTTTAACCAGGCGCTGGAAAAATATCCGCTGTACACACACGGCCTTTCACTTTCTGTAGGCAGCCCCGACGAGCTGGACCTGAACTTCCTGCAAAAGGTAAAAACCTTCCTGCGGGATACCAATGCGCAGATCTATTCCGAACACCTCAGCTACTCTAAATGTGATAACGCGCATTTATATGACCTGCTGCCTATTCCGTTCACAGCGGAAGCCGTGCGTCATGTAAGCCGCCGTATCCGGCAGGTGCAGGATTTCCTGGAAAGGAAGATCGCCATTGAGATCGTAAGCTATTACACACCGGTAGCACCGGAGCTTACAGAGATCGCTTTCATTAATGCCATACTGGAAGAAGCAGGCTGTAACCTGCTGCTGGATGTGAACAATGTATATGTAAACGGCTTTAACCATCAGTACGATGCCAAAGCATTCATAGACCAGCTGCCCATGGATAAAGTAGCTTACATTCATATGGCCGGCCATGAAAAAGTATCGGACGATCTGATCATTGATACCCACGGAGAAGCTATCATAGACCCGGTATACGACCTGTTTGCCTATACCATCCAGCGCCTGGACCGTGACGTTCCCGTGCTGCTGGAAAGGGATTTTAATATCCCTGAGCTGGATGAGCTGCAGCAGGAGATCAACCGCCTGCAGCAGATCAAAAATGTGCACCTGAAAAACCCGCGTTATGCAACTGCCTGAAACTACCCACCAGCACCAGTCGGCCCTGGCAGATTATTGCCGCACCGGTAAGTACAGCGCTATTCCCGGTGTGCGGGAGCAGCATGTAACGCAGTACCGCCGCCTGGTGTACAACGTGGTAGATGATATGTTGCAATCAGCCTACCCGCTCACACATCATTTGCTTACAACAAGAGAGTGGAATGCGCTGGTGCAGGAATTTTTTTCCAATCATCCCTGCCAGTCGCCGCAGGTATGGTACATGCCCAAGGAGTTATTCGAATATTTATCGCCCAAAGAACATAAGCTTAAAAACAAATACCCGTTCCTGTTAGAGCTGCTTTGGCTGGAATGGCTGGAAGTGGAGCTGTTTATGATGGAAGACCGGCCGGCCGCTTACACCACCATAGGCGATATTTCAACAGATGAATTAGTCCTGAATCCCGAACATCATTTACAGCAATTCCAATACCCCGTTCACCTGAAAACGGCTAAACAGCTCACGCCGGCTGATAAAGGCGGTTATTTCCTGGTATTATTCCGAAAGCCGGACAGCGGGGAGGTGAATTTCATAAATCTTTCGCCGGCGCTGGTAGCCATGCTGGAAATATTACAGGAAGGCCCGCAAACCATGGATGCCCTGATCCGCCAATGCTGCGCCGCCTGGCAGCTGCAGCTTAGCCCGGAGATACAGGCTGCGGCGCATGCTTTCATCACACAATCGCTGGATAACCGGCTGATCATCGGATTTAAAAGCAAACACTAATGAGCATCTTATCATCCTACGCCGGCACGGCGGCATCCCTGGAAAAAGCCAGGTCAGTACCCTTATTGTTATTACGGCTCATACTGGCCTACGGTTTTTATACACCTGCCAAAATGAAATGGTCCGATATTAATGCCATTGCAGAATGGTTTGGCAGCATGCACTTTCCCATGCCCACGTTAAGCGCCTACCTGGCCGCTACTACAGAAGCCGCAGGGGTAGTATTGCTTACCCTGGGCCTTGCCACCCGCCTTATTACCATTCCGCTAATGATCGTAGTGCTGGTAGCAATTTTTGCAGTACACTGGCCCAATGGTTTCAGCGCGGGTGATAATGGTTTTGAGATCCCGCTGTATTATTTCCTGATGCTGTTTACCTTGTTTATTATGGGACCAGGCAGTGTGAGTATGGATGAACGGCTGCGTAGAAAATATAGAAACTAACCCTTAGTTTTGCTATACAAATTTCCTGTATGGCACTCCGCATCAACCCATTTTCCAAAATAAACAACGATACTGGTTTTGGCAGCAGCTCCAGCGGTTCTGTAGGACGTTTTGTGAACAAGGATGGCACCTTTAACCTGCGCAAAGAAGGCCGTCCTTACTGGGAGCGCATGAGCCTTTACCACTTCATGCTCAACCTGTCCCCGCTGAAATTCTTTTGCGCCATCCTGCTGTTCTTTTTTTCCATTAACCTCATCTACACGCTCATTTACCTGGCATTGGGCGCACATGAATTTGTAGGGATGATGGGGCATAGCAGGTGGCAGGTATTCAAAGAGATCTATTTCTTCAGCACAGAAACCTTTACCACAGTAGGTTATGGCCGTGTAAACCCTGTTGGAGACGGCGCCAACCTGGTAGCCTCCCTGGAAGCATTGAACGGTTTCCTGTACCTGGCGGTATTTACAGGTTTGATCTACGGTCGTTTTTCCAAGCCCAAAGCTTTCCTCATGTTTAGTGATTATGCAGTGATAGCGCCCTACCAGGATAAGACGGGGCTCATGTTCCGTTTTGCATCCTATAAAAATAATCATACGCTTACGGATGTAGAGGTAAAGGTGACCACTGCTTTGCTGGTAACGGAAAATGGTAAAACCGCATACCAGTTCTATGATCTGCCCCTGGAACGCAGCAAGATCCAGAACCTGCCCATGAACTGGACGGTAGTGCATCCTATAGATGAGAACAGTCCTTTGCAGGGATTAAACCAGGATGATCTGAAAGCCGCTGACGTAGAAATTTATGTGCTCATCCGCGCCTTTGATGATGTGTTCTCCAACTTTGTATTAAAGCGCACTTCTTATACGTACGAAGAGATCCACTTTAACCGCCGCTTTGTGCCCATGTACCGGGAAACCGGCAACAGCACTATCCTGGAGCTGCATAAGCTTAGTGAATCCAAAGAGGTGGATGTTACCGTAGCAACGCCGTTCAGCCCCATTGAACGGTCTTAGTTATATAAAACCCTCATCATGCCGCAAGCCTCACTCGCACATCCTGGTCAGCCGGTTATGGCCACTTCCCTGGAAAATTTCTTTCCCGGTTATTTTGCCCTGGTAATGGCCACAGGTATTGTATCCATTGGTATGTTCCTGTGGCAGTATACCTGGTTGGCCCATCTTTTCCTGGGCCTGAATGTATTTTTTTACGGGCTGCTCTGGATCATTCTTATCCTGCGCATTATAAAATACCCCCTGATCGTATGGAATGATCTTCATCATTCCGCCAGGGGAGTAACCTTCCTGACACTGGTAGCCGGTAATAATGTGCTGGGAAGCCAGGTAGCCATTATTACCGGCCGTATGGATATAGCGCTGGTATTATGGATAGCCGGGTTTATACTCTGGGCGCTGATCCTTTACACTTTTTTCCTGGTCAATATCCTCAAAGAGCCCAAACCTGCGCTGCAGCAAAGCATTAGCGGCGCCTGGCTGCTGATAGTGGTTGCTACAGAATCGGTGGCTGTTTTGGGCGCTATTATTGCCAACAGCAGCTCCTATCATTGGCTGATCGCATTTATCTCGCTGTGTTCATATATGACAGGCGGCATGTTTTATTTTGTGCTCATCGGCCTGATCCTTTACCGTTGGCTTTTTTTCAGCATGAAAGCAGAAACGCTTACACCTCCATACTGGATCAACATGGGAGCCGTAGCCATCATCACGCTTGCAGGTTCCCGCCTGGTAGCGTATGCCCGTGTACATGAAGCATTAAAAGAGTGGGCAGGTTTCATACAGTCGTTCACGATGTTCTTCTGGGCTTTTGCCAGCTGGTGGATCCCTTTACTGTTCCTGATGTTTGCCTACCGCCATTTTATAGCCCGGGTACCGTTAAAGTATGATCCCCAGTACTGGTCCATGGTGTTTCCCCTTGGCATGTACGGCGTATGTACTTACACCTATGCAGGCATAACAGGGTTTACTTTCCTTAAACCCATTTCGGCATTATTTGTTATATTAGCTTTACTGACCTGGGTCATTGTTTTGATCGGTTTGTTTATTGACCTTGCATCAGCGAAGAAAAGATAGTGTCATTGTTTTCTTCCGGATAACCATAAAAAGGTGCCCATGCGTTTTTCTCTCAATAAAAAAGCAGCCTTTATTGCAATTGTTGTTACGCTTGTTTGTGTGGTGATCTCATTTTATGGGTCCAGGAAGCTGCAGAATTTTGACCCCGCATTAATTGCTTATTTATTTGGTACCCTCTTTGCCGTGTTCGGCGTCATTTACCGTTATTGTGTATGGCTGCAAAGACCGCCCACCCGCATGTATTTCAGGCGTACCTGGCAGCTGATCTTTACCGGCAGATTTTTCGTACACGTATATACGCTGCTGATAGATTCCATAAAAAATCTCCTGTTCCAGCGCTTCATTTACCCCAGGGGCAAAAAACGGTGGCTGGCCCATTTTATGCTGGCTATAGGTTGCCTGGCAGCTTTTGCCATCACCATTCCGCTTACGCTGGGATGGATCAACTTTACGCTGGACCCCGTTACCGCACTGGACCCTGGCGCCATCAAATTATATAACGCTAATTTTTTCGGTTTTAAAGTGATGAGCTTTGAGCTGGGATCTGTACTGGCATTTTTAATTTTCCATGCCCTCACCTGGTGCTCCTGGCTGGTAATTGCCGGCGCAGTTATATTTCTTGTAAGAAGGCTCACCAATGCAGGCCTCATCGCTTCCCAAACTTTTGAAGGCGATCTGCTGCCGCTCATCCTGCTCATCTTTATAGCCGTTACAGGATTGGGGCTGAATTTCAGCTACGCATTTATGAAAGGCATTGCGTACGATTTTATGTCGGTGACCCATGCCATTTCCGTAATCCTTTTCCTGGTATGGATCCCCTTCGGCAAGTTCTTTCATATTATACAGCGGCCTGCACAAATAGGCGCGCATATTTATAAACAGGAAGGGAAGAAAAAAGGTATGGCCGTGTGTCCGCATACCGGCAAAGAATTTACCACGCAGCTGCATGTGGATGATCTGAAGATAGTCACTAAACAGCTGGGGTTTGATTTTACGCTGGAAGATGGCACCTCGCATCTCGACTACAGCCCTGAAGGCAAACGCTCACTCCTGGCCAAAGCGCACCTGAAAGCACGGCAGGAGGGAGGAACATTTTTTGGATAATCATCCCGGTACCACCGGAAAAATAAATACGACCAGCATGGCAAAACTACCCGTATCCCCCGAAAAGCTTATTACCCGTTTTGGTCCTCACCTCAACTTTGCCCCGCAGGAAGGTTATCCCGGAAGGGATGAGCCGGATGCCACGGTGAAAACGCATTGCTGCTTTTGCGGTATGCAATGCGGTATACAGCTGCTGGTTAAAAATAATAAGGTAGTAGGTTTTGAGCCATGGATGGAGTTTCCCTTTAACCAGGGACGCTTATGCCCCAAAGGCGTGCAGCGTTACCTGCAGGATAATCATCCCGACCGTTTGCTGCATCCAATAGAAAGAGTGGAAGGTGAAGGCTTTAAACCTGTTTCCTGGGATCATGCGCTCGGCAGGACAACTACAGAAATTAAACGCATCCAGGCCGCTTATGGCAAAAATGCATTTGCTGTGTTATCCGGCGTTTCACTCACCAACGAAAAAAGCTACCTGATGGGCAAATTCGCCCGCGTAGCAATAAAAACAGCTAACCTGGATTACAATGGAAGGTTATGTATGGTAAGCGCCGGCGCCGGTAATAAAAAGGCATTTGGAATGGACCGCTCCTCCAATAACTACGCAGATCTTGAACATGCAGAAGTGATCATTGTAACCGGGGCCAATGTAAGCGAAACATTTCCCACCCTCACACACTGGCTCTGGCGGGCAAGAGATAACGGCGCCAAGCTGATTGTAATAGATCCACGGGTTATTCCACTTGCCCGAACCGCAGATCTACACTTACCGGTAAAACCGGGAACGGATTCCGCCCTGTATGGCGCCATGCTGAAATACCTGGCGGATCATGATATGCTGGACCACGATTTTATCAATAACCATACTACCGGTTTTGAAGATACGCTTGCCGCTGTGCAGGACTATACCCTGGAATGGGCCGAAACCGTTACGGGCATCGAGAAAGAAAAGATCCGCCAGGCAGCGGAATTGTGGGGCAGGGCAAAGACCAGCTTCCTGCTGCATGCCCGCGGCATAGAACACCATTCCAAAGGCGTGGAAAATGTGCTGGGATGCATTAACCTGGTGCTGGCCACCGGCCGCATTGGCCGCCCCTACTGCGGTTATGGCACCATTACAGGGCGGGGCAACGGGCAGGGCGGCCGGGAACACGGGCATAAATGTGATCAGCTGCCGGGCAACCGCGATATCAGTAACCCGGAGCACAGAAAATATATTGCGGATGTATGGGGCATCCCTGAGCCGGAGCTGCCGCAAAAAGGGCTCACAGCATGGGAGCTGATAGAAGCTATACACCGGGGAGAAGTAAAGGGCCTGTTATCTATTTGCTTTAATCCGCTGGTATCATTACCCAACAATAATTATGTAAGGGAAGCGCTGGAGAAGCTGGAATTTTATGTGTGCATAGATTTCTTTTTAAGCGAAACTGCCCGCCATGCGGATCTTGTACTGGCAGGCTCATTACATGAAGAAGAAGACGGTACTGTTACCACTGCGGAAGGCAGAGTAGTACGTATACGCAAGGCCGTTAGCCCTCCCGGGAATGCCCGTACAGATACTTCCATCATTTTAGATCTCGCCGCAAGGCTTGGCGAGGCCAATAAATTCAGCTATGAAAATTCGGAAGCCATCTTCAATGAATTGCGCATCGCCTCCAAAGGAGGCTCGGCAGACTATTACGGCATCACCTATAAAAAGGTAGAAGATAATATGGGCGTGTTCTGGCCCTGTCCTTCAGAAGATCATCCTGGTACGCCCAGGTTATGGGAAGATAAAAAGTTTGCCACACCGGATGGCAAAGCGCATTTTAACCCGGTAAAATTCCGGGAGCCTTCTGAGGTAACAGATAGTGAATATCCCATAGTGCTCACCACCGGCCGGGTAGTATCCCAATATCTCAGCGGCACACAAACCAGGCGTATTGGAAAATTGGTGGGCCTTATGCCGGAACCTTTACTGGAAATACATCCTGAGCTGGCGCAGCGTTACAACATACGGCAGCGTGAAACCGTGCGGGTAAGCACCCGCCGGGGCACCGGGGATTTTGCCGCGAATATTGTAGAAACCATCCGTAAAGATACCGTGTTCATCCCGTATCACTGGCCCGGCAGGAAATCTGCTAACCAGCTTACCATCGGCACGCTTGACCCGGTATCCAAGATCCCGGAATTTAAAGTATGCGCCTGCCGGCTGGAGCCGCTGGGCGTGTTTACCCAACCCGGTGAAACAAATGCATTTGATAGTATCTGACCACATTAAATACGCTCACAATGGAAGTTACCTCCTATAAAACAGACATGGAATTCTTTGTAGACATGCAGCGCTGCATTGGCTGCAAAGCCTGTGAAATGGCCTGCGCTGAATGTGAGACCAATGGCCATGAAAGCATGATCCATGTTAATTATGTGGAACGGGCCGTTACCATACAAACCACGGTACAGGTATGTATGCATTGCGATGATCCGGTATGCGCTAAAGTTTGTCCTGCAGATGCTATCTCGAAAGATGATTTTGGCGTGGTGCATACTGCCAACACCGCCCGTTGCATCGGCTGCTCCAATTGCGTGATGGCCTGCCCCTTTGGCGTGCCTATAAAAGAGGAGAAGTACGATATGATGATGAAGTGCAACATGTGCTACGACCGTACCAGTGCCGGTAAAAAGCCCATGTGCGCCACTGTGTGCCCCAGCCAGGCCCTGTTCTATGGCACCCGGGAAGAGATCAGCCGCATGCGCCCTAACAGTACGCCGGTAAATACATTCATTTTTGGGCAGCAGGAAGTTACCACCAAGGTAAATATCATGATGCCCAAAGGAAGCACGCACCTGAAAATACATTAAACTGAATGGTATGTCTGACCAAACTGAAAAAGAACCGAACTGGAAACAGGATTTTCCAATAGAAAGAACGCAATCCACTAAAGTAAGCCGGCGGGATTTTGCCCGGTTCCTGTGCCTGGTATCCGGCGGACTGGCAGCAGGCAGCGCTTATGTAGCCGTAAAAGCCAACTTTTTTCCGCCGGAAGAAGTAAAGGGCGAACACTTTGTTTGCAAGGCAATGGATGTTCCCCTGGGAGGCACACGGTCTTTTGTTGTGGAAGGCAGCAATATCCCGTATATCCTTATCCGTTTGGAAGATGGTAACTGGAGGGCGTATGAGCAGAAATGCACACACCTTTCCTGCGCTGTGTATTATAAACCTGGCAGCGGGCAGATCGTATGCCCCTGTCATGAAGGTTTCTTTGATGCGATGACGGGTGAAGTGCTGGCCGGGCCGCCTCCAAGGCCGTTGCCGGCCCTGGAAGTGCTGCTGAATGGCGATGATGTATATGTGAAAGCCGCCGGCTCCGGACATAATAAAGTGTAATCATCAAAAATTAAAAGATGAGCAATTTTAAAGACGCGCAGAATAAAGCACACCCGAACAAGACCAACACGCTCATGTCTGCGCTGATCGTTATACTTATTTTAAACGTCAGCATGCAGATCTGGCTGTTGTATACCGGCCTTAATAATGCGCTTGGGCAGAACAAGGATATTGCATTGCCTGCATTCATTGCCTCGCTGGTCTTGTTCCTGATAGGCTTCTTCTGGTTATATTTTCTGCCAATGGGTTACCGGAGAAATAAGGAGAAATAACCCTTTACAGCTCCAAACAAACCACCTTTCCATCTGCTGCTGTTGCTATCAGTGTTTTCTCATTCACCGGCTGCACCGTATTTACCAGGCAATTGGAAAATTTATGCATCCATTTTAAGCTGCCATCCTTTGCAGACAAGGCATACACCACACCTGACTGCGTAGGCACATACACTACATCCCGGTATTCATTAATAGGAGACGGGCAGATCTCATAACCCAGCGCCACCGGCGATTTCCATATTACTTCCTGGTCTGCGGAATGCGTGTTAAAGGCAATCACTGCGCCCTGCATGGTTTTGGCGTATAAGCGGTTACTGTCCGGCGAAAGGCCCATGGATTCCCGCACGCGGTTAGCGGTATCCCGGTGCCGGTATAACTGCTGCCCGGTATTGGCATCCAGCGCGGTCATGTACTGATCCGGCGCTACAATAAACAGCTTATTGCTGCAGGCTGCCGGCCAGCAGGCAGCAGGGGAGAACATGCGGTTGCTGGCCCCATTGTTCCAGGTCCAGCTGCGGTGGCCGGTAGCAGCATCCAATGCATACAGATCATTTCCCCAGGAGCCAAAGTATACTTTGTTGTTATAGATCAGCGGTTTGGTTTCCACAAAATTGCGCACGCTGTCAAAGTCCCATAACTGCTGCCCGCTGTTAATATCCCATGCACGGCAATGCCCGTCGGAACCGGCTATTATGGCCGTATTGCGGAATAGTGCTGCGGAGCTTACGATGGCTTTTTGTGTGGCCTGCTGCCAGCGCAGCTGCCCGTTGCGTGCATCCAGGCAATATACATTTCCATCTGTACAGGGTACAATTACATTACTGCCCTGCACTAACGGGGTAGCATATATTTTCCCTTTGGCGGTGAACTGCCATACGGGTTTGCCGGCTTTCAGCGTTACGGCTTTTATATCGCCATTGGTGTTCGTATAAATTACTTTGTCTTTGACGATGGCTACGCCGCTGCCAATATCTCCCTGCTCCTGCAGGCTCCATTTTTCATGTACCTGCGGAAAGGTTTTGTTCATATCAAAGCGGGGGCGGGGCGGATTAGGCATCCACTGCGGCGCTTCATCAGTATGTAATGCCACAGCATGCCAGGCGGGCAGTGTGGCCTGTTCCGGCCTGCGCTCATTAAACACCAGTGAATCATGCACCATGGATACCAGGTTGTAACCACCAATGGCAGCCTTTGCGCGCAGGTTGGAGCGGCACATGATACCGGGTATGCCTTCAAAATTGTATTTGTGATTAGCATGGCCATGCCCGCAGATGATAGCTTTCAGGTTGCGGTCCTTCATGCGGTCCAGCACTTCGTACCAGTTATTCAGGCTGCTGTCCTGCGGGTAGTGGTTCACAAAAATGATGGGCATTTTTTTATCCGGCTGTTGCTGCAGCTGCTGTTCCAGCCACACAATATTCTCACGCGGTATTTGCCCCGGCCCCATGCGCATATTAGGCCCGCAGCTGGTACCCAGGAACCAGTACCCTTTGTACTGAAAGCTGAAGGTTTCCGCGCCAAACACGGTACGGAAGGTATTACATCCGCTCTCCGACCATTTGGCGTCATGGTTGCCCGGCACAATATACCAGGGCTTATTCAGCTCGCTGATGATGCTTTTAGCCAGCTGCAGCTCCTCATCAGACCCAAACTCCGTAATATCGCCGGAGAACATTACAAAGGCGACATCCGGCTGCGCATTAATATCCCGTATGGTCCTTTCAAGATCCTCCTTCGCCGTTTCACTCCCAATATGTGTATCAGACACCATCGCAAACCTGAACAACGTATCCTGTCCAAATACAGGCCCGCACAACAACATCATCATCCCCAAAAAGCAAACAACAAAATATTTCATATGCATTAGTTTATTTCCGCACGCACGCTACTATTAATTATTAATTCTCCCAGCCGGGATTCTGTGTCAAATTCGTATTCAGCAGCAGCTCCGTCCTTGGCAGCGGGTACAAATACTGCTTAGGATCTACAAATTTCTTGTTTGCGGACGGATGTGCAATAATATTACCGCTGGTACCTTCACTCAGCGCATGATCCGGCTGCAGGGAAAGGTACTGCAATGTTTTATCCGGGTTGGCCGGCATGGTGTTTACAATGGCCAGGTCGTTCTTGCCATCGCCATCCAGGTCGTAGATGCCCACACCGGGAAAGTATGCACCTTTAAAATTCTCCGCTAAAAGCGGGCCTCTTTTCCAGCGTAGCACATCCTGGTAGCGGAAACCTTCCATGGCCAGCTCTACCCGGCGCTCCCGTCGTACTTCCAGTATAACCGCATCCGTTATATTGTACTGCGCCTGCAGCAGCGGGTCTGCGGTAAGGGTAGCTACCTGCATGGCCGGCATGCCCACACGGGTACGCAGCTGGTTTATGGAAAGGTCTGCATCGGCCTGGGTAAACTGTTTCAGCTCAGCTTTGGCCTCTGCGTAATTCAGCAGCACTTCTGCATAGCGGAATACCGGCAGGTCGTTGGAATTGGTATTGTTGCCATCCTGGTCTGTACCCGTTACAAATTTTACGCACTGGTAACCTGTCATGGCATTGGAGTAATCCGGTACCAGGGTAGCGGTAGTGCCAATACGTTTGTAACCTGGTGTACGAATGGTTTGCGATAGGCGCGGGTCGCGGTTCTTCACCTCTTCCCAGTAAGGCATGGTGGCATAACCCGGCTGACTGGAAAAAGGCGTGCCATCCTTCATCAGGTAAGAGTTGATCAGGCTTTTGGTAAGCCCCGGTGCGCTTAATGTAGGTACCAGGAACTGGCCGTTCGCCTGGTGTGTTTTGGTAAGCGTACGGTCGTATACCCGTGCCAGTATGTATTCATCTGTATTAGCTGCGTCGGCGGAGAACAGGTTAATGTAGTCGCTTTCCGGTTTGCCGGTGCTGTATAATTTATAGGTACCGCTTTGCATGATCTGCTGTGCAGCTGCAATACCCTGCTGCAGCAGCTGGCTGCCATCGCTTAATCCCAGCTCTGTATGATAAATGCGGTAGCTGCCTTCAAATACGCATACCCTTGCTTTCAGCGCCAGCGCCGCCCATTTGGTAATGCGTGATACGTTTTTGGCAGCCTTCACATGTGCGGCTGCATAATCCAGGTCCGCCAGTATGCTGTCTGTTACCAGCTTGCGGGGATCACGGCCTTTGTATAACTCCTGGCTGTTGGCTTCCAGGGGCTGGCTGTACCAGGGCACATCGCCAAAGCGCTGCATTTTCCTGAAGTAAAAGAATGCCCGGAAAAAACGTGCAATACCGGCATAGTGCGCTTTAACGGAATCTGCTACATCTGCTTTGTTGTAATGCGCCAGGAAGTAGTTCACATTCCGCAGGGAGGTCCAGGTCCAGTCCGCAGCAGCGGCATCTGTAGGCACTACCAAACGGCCGGCTATCAGGTCGCTGATCACGCCGGGTTCCACGTTGTCGCTGGATATGTCGTCGGAGTAAATGCCGGTGCCTGGCAGGTCAGCATAAAAGCTGTTCACATACAGGTCCAGGTCTTTCTCTGTATTAAAGAATGCAGGGGCGGTAATATCGCTTAATGGGCTGCGGCCCAGGAAGTTCTTTTTACAGGCACATAATGCCGCTAGACCCAGTATTATTAAAAACTTTTTCATTGCTGCTGATTTTTGAGATCATTTAAAAATTCACATCCAGCCCAAAGGTGTAGGTACGTTGCACCGGGTACACATACCCGTTACCGTTAACCTGGCCGCTGTCCGCTTCGTCGCCAATGCTTTCCGGGTCAAAGGCTTTGGACAGTTTGGTGAACTCAAACAGGTTTTGCCCGGAAAAGAACAGGCGGGTGCTGCTCAAACCTATGCTGTGCATCCACCGGGCAGGCAGCGTATAACCTACGCTAACATTCTTCACCCGCAGGTAAGCTGCGTTCTGCAGGTAGCGGGTTTGTTTTACGCCCAGCTGCCGGGTGTCGTTCAGCGCATCGTATGCCCGTGGCCGTGGGAAATAGGCATCAGGGTGCTCCGGCGTCCAGTAGTTGTTGTAAATATGGTCATACACCGGCTGGTTCCAGCGGTTGTAAAATCCCCAGAAAATGCCGGATTCCGAACCTGGCCAGAAGTCCTGCTTGCCAATGCCCTGCAGGAACACATCCAGCGAAATGCCGTTCCAGCTGGCGCCTGCGCCTATGCCGTAGGTATAACGCGGCAGGCTGTTGCCTATCTTCATCATATCCCCCGGATCATCTACAGTGTTCTTTCCATTGTCAATTTTCTTGTCGCCGTTGCGGTCTTCAAATTTAATGTCGCCTGCCAGCGGGTGCCCGTTCAGACTGTAAGAGGTGCTTTGCACTTTTTGCTGGTTTACGCCGTACTTGGCATATTCATCGTCTGTAGCAAAAAAGCCCAGGGTGTTATAACCCCATATTTCGCCCAGCTCCTGGCCTACATAATAATCAACCAGTGATTTATTGGGGTTGTCAAACCGGGTGATCACAGAGCGGCTGTCGGCCAGTACTACAGATACATGGTAGGAGAAAGGCTTGCTGCCCAGCTGGAACTGGTCGCTCCATTTCATAGAAAATTCCCAGCCTTTGGTGGAGAGATCGGCTGCATTTTGCCGGGGCTCACTGGCGCCCAGCACTGCCGGCAATGTTTTGCCTTTGGTAAGCATGTTAATGGTACGGCGGTTATACCAGTCAAAACCTATGTCCAGCCGGTTATTCAGCGTGGTCAGGTCAGCGCCAAAATCAAGCGTGGTAGCTGTTTCCCAGGTAAAGCCCAATGGCACCAGGCCGGGCGCTTTAATGCCTAAGGGTTGCGCGCCGTCCAGCACATCTGTAACCTTGTACACGCTCATGGGTTGTATATAATCATATTCACCTACCAGCTGGTTACCCAGGGAGCCGTATGATGCACGCAGCTTAAAATTGTTCAGCACCTTCTTCACCGGTTCAAAGAACGGTTCCCTTGAAACCAGCCACCCTGCTGAAACAGAAGGGAAGAAACCAAAGCGGCTGCTGTCCGGGAAACGGGAGGTGCCATCATAACGCCCGTTAAATTCCAGCAGGTAACGGTCCTTATAATCATAGTTCAAACGGTAAAACACACCCTGGGTAGCCCATTCCCTTTTATCATCCCCCACAGTGGCCACACCGGAAGTAAGGTCAATGGAACCTTGCGAAGGTGTAATATTATCATCCCTGCGGGAAGAAAAATAGCTGTACTTATACAGCTCCTGGTTATAACCTACCAGCCCTTTCAGGTGATGGTCGCCAAAGCTGTGCGAATAGTCTGCATACAGGTTCACAATATGGTCATTCACTTCGCCCAGCGAGGATTGGTAATAATCCGGGTTAGAGTAATTGCTGATCACACCGGGTTTGCTTTCATACTTTAAACGCAGGCTTTGCACATCATTGCGGTTCTGTGTAACCAGCAGGGTATAGTCGCCATTAATGTGCAGGCTGTTGTTTAAGAAGTTGGTCTGAAAGCCGGCTGTATTTTTCAGGAGCTGGTTTTTCAGATTGGAGCGGCCGCCGTTCTCTAACTGTCCAAAGGTGAGCATACCTGCCTGTGTATAGTTGCCGCTGGGCGTTTTAATAGCCTCATAAGGATTGGCAAATAACGACAGGTAGCGGTACACATTAAAGCCGCCGGAAACGATCTTGTTAGGCGCATCATAAATGCCCTGCACCATCTCTACGTTATCATACAGCTTTATCCAGCTGGCCAGCTGGTTCTCCAGCTTTAAGCGGAAGCTGTATTGTTTATAATCATCCGTAGCTACGCGGAAAGCGCCGCTTTGTTTCAGGTACCCGGCCGACAAATAATAATTCGTATTGCCTTTGCCGCCCGCCACACTCAGGAAATGTTTGGCAAAGGGCTGGCGTTCGTTATAAAATTCATGGTACCAGTCGGTATTAGCGCCGCGTATAAAATTACCTGTAGCATCCACACCCAGCTCCGGCAGGGTAGGGTCCAGCTGCCGTTGCTGCAGGTAGGCTATCACGGCCGGCATACCCGGCTGGTCAGAGCCCGCATAACCTTTATAGGCTTCGTTTTGCAGGGTAGCTGCTGCCAGCGGATCGTTCAATAAATGCGGTAAGCGGGTAGGGTTGCTCCAGCCAAAGTTGGCGGAATAGCGTACCTGCACCTGCCCGCTTTTTGCCTTGCGGGTAGTAACCAGTATTACGCCAAAAGCTGCACGGGCGCCGTAAATGGCAGCAGAGGCAGCGTCTTTTAATACTGTTACGCTGGCTACATCTTCGGGGTTCAGGAGATTAATATCACCTGGTGTACCGTCAATTAAGATCAATGGCCCGCCTTTATTAATAGAGGTAAAACCGCGTACGTTAAAGATGCCGCCACGTCCGGGCTGCCCATCGCTGAAAGTAATGTTCAGGTTGGGAATTGCGCCCTGCAAAGCCTGCGCCACGTTGGTCACGGGCCGGTCTTCAAATACCTCCGGTCCCACCTGCGAAATAGCGCCGGTAACATTGGATCTCTTTTGTGTGCCATAACCCACCACTACTACCTGCGCCAGGGAATCATCGCGCAGCTTCATGCGTATGATCAGGTTAATGGGTTCATTCCTTTTAATGGTGTAGCCATCCAGCTGCTGGGTTTTATACCCGACAAATGAAAAGCTGAAGCTGTAACGTTCGCCGGGCGTGAGGTTCATAAAACGGAACCAGCCCTTTTCGTCCGTTACCTGGAAAGCCGGGCTGTTGCTGCCCGCCGGCGTGGCTTTTACAGAAACGCCGGGCATTTTTTCGCCCAGCTCATTCTGCACCACACCGGTCACATAGGGTTTGTCCTGCGCCAGTACCATTGCCGGCGCCAGCAGCAATGCCGCTACGTATAACCGTAAGAGTGAAAGATGTTGGTAGATGAATCTCATATGATCGATTTTTAAGACAATACTTTTCCATGACCGCTGTTGCGGTCTTTTTTAATGTAGTGCTGTGACAGTTTATTTCTTTAAAATGTACCCGCCCGCCGTATCACGTGTTAATGTAAGCTCATTCAGTAAGGCAATGGTCTGTAATACCTGCTCCGGCGTATCGGTATCGCTGAACTCCGCGGTTACACGTATACCGGATAAGGCTTTAGCGTTATAGGTGATCTGTATGCCGAAATGCTGCTCCAATGCTTCCAGTACTTCCGGTAACGGCCGTTTGTTATAAACCAGCGCCTGCTCCCGGTCTGTTGTATTATTAATGGTTTTATCGGTTGACAAGGTTGTTTTGCGTACCAGCATTTTCCCGCTGCTGCCTGCATATACCAGCTCATCGCCGGGCTGCAGGTATTGGGTGCTGAATGCCGGGATTGTTTTCCCGTAAGGCTGCACCATTACTTTACCGCTGTATAGTTTTACGGTTACCCGTTGTGTAATGCTATCTGCCGCAATCCTGAAACTGGTTCCCAGGGCAGTGGTAGCAGTATTAGCTGCATACACGGTAAAGGGCCGGTGCTGATCTTTTGTTACATTAAAACGGGCCGTACCCCGCAGCCACAGCGCGCGTTGGCTGCTGTCAAATCCCTGCCGGTACTGCAGCCGGCTGCCGGGTAACAGCTGCACGGTGGAGCTATCGTCCAGCACCAGCCGTAAAGCGGTTTTGCCGGTATTATTATACTGCCGGTATATCACGGCTGCGGGTTGTGCCTGCGCTAATTGCGCAGGGGCATTGTTGTTGGGATAACGGCTTACCAGCAGCCAGCCCAGTGTTATAAGCCCGGCTATGAACGCAGCGGCAGCCACCGCGCGCAGCGCTATCTGCCAGCGTTTTCCCTGGGTGATACGATGGCGGATGCGGTCCAGCACTTTTTCCGTTACCACCGGGTGCAATCTTTGCTCCGGCTCAAAAGTTTCCCAGTCTGCTGTTTGCAGGTGTTCCTCCATCTCGTCCGGATGTTCGCTGAAGTATTGCAGCACCATTATTTCCTCTGCTTCCGTACACTGCCCGTTCAGGAACCGCTGGTATAACTCCCGTGATAACGCCATAACAACTTGCACATTTATATATACACTACGTTCAGGCGGGAAATATCCCTTACTGCTTAACAACTTATTTAAACAGGGAAGGGCAGGGATCAGCAAAGAAAGGTTAGCAGCGCACGGCGCAATTGCTTCAAAGCCTTGGTAATGTGCACTTCTACTGTTTTAGGGGAGATGGCCAGCAGGCTGGAAATTTCTTTGTGGGAAAGGCCGTCTATGCGGCTTAGCATAAAAACTTTTTTGCGCACAGGCGGCAGCTTATCCATTTCCCGGTGCAGCTGGTGAATGGTATCGCGGCTGGCCGGCTCTGCGCTCAGCCCTTTTTGCAGCAGGTCTGCCGTATAGGATTGCAGAAAGTTCTGATGGTGCTTATTATGGCGCACCATATCAATAAGAGAGGTTTTGGCAATGCGGAAGATCTGTTCGGAAAGGGTATGGGTGGTAGAGAGCTGCTGCCGGTAATGCCACAGCTTAACAAACGTAGTTTGCAAAAGTTCTTCGGACCATAGCTGGGAGCGGGTATGCTTCAGGAAATAGAAATATAATTTTTCGTGATAGGTATGATATACCTGCTCAAATGTTTCCGTATGTCCCTCTTTTAATGCAAGTATCTCTTCCACGTACCTTTAGATTTTCGTAGGCAAAGTTTGCAAAAACTGAAGATAGTGTTTATTAAGGAATAATTAATTCTATTTAAAACCGGATTTGGATTTTGTTTTTTTTCCTGTTATTTTGGTGATTGATAGCACACTATGTAGCATTTTAGGATAGGGAGAACGTTATGGAAAACGATCGTCGTCGTATTCATTCCCCGTATATATAATACTGTATCAATCATTGAAGAACTCTTAACCAGGCACTATCTATGCATAACCAGCAAGCTATAAAAGACTTGTTTGATAGCATCTGCCAGCAGGATGATATGGCCGCCTACCAGCAGTTATTCGGGATCATGGAAGCCCCGCTTATTGCTTTTATTAAGGCTTTGGTAGGAGCGGAGGAAGTTGCAGAGGAGCTCTATTCCGACCTGTTTGTAAAAATATGGGCGCGCCGCCATACGCTGCCTGCTGCCGTGCAGCCACGTAATTATATTTATACAATGGCCCGCAACCTGGCCCTGGATTTCCTGAAAAAAGAACGCCATCTGCACAGCATAGAGTTTAATGATATTGATCCCCTGCTGGTGAAGGATCAATCCCCCACACCGGAGGAGCAGGTTATTTCCAAGGAAATGATCCGCAAAATAGAAAGCGCCATCAATATACTGCCGGCCCGCTGCCGCCTTATTTTTAAAATGGTAAAGGAAGATGGGTTTAAGTACAAGGAAGTAGCAGCCCTGCTGGGTATTTCCGTACATACGGTGGAGGTACAGATGTCCATTGCGCTGAAAAAAGTAGCGGCGTCTGTGAAGTTTAAGACACTGGCTTAGGTTACGGGGATTATCGTTATATTCGGTAAGGTAAGCCCCTTCAGATAACCAGTCACTATTGTCATGTTGAAGCAAAACTATCCTGCTGCAATAACGCATACATCTACTCCGGCTGTAGCGGAAAACAATACCTCCAAAGGCATAAGCCTGCCTGCAGTATCGCCCCTGCAAAAGATGGATGCCGCAATGGAAGAACCTTTAGGGGAACCGGCTCCCATACAAATGAAAGCGCATTTACCACCAAAATTCATTCTGCAAAAAACACTATCTGTTGAAAATAATGTACTGCACCCCTTCCAGTTAAAGGCTGGCGCCCCTGTGGTGCAAAGGACTATTAATATTTTGCCGGGGGCACCTGCCTTGCCAGGCACGTCTGCTTTCCGTGCAAATGCGGAGCCGGCCAGCCCGCATTCGCAGGGCGGCGCTCAGGTATGGAACGCGCAGCAGGCATATGCCCGCTTACCGGCAGTGTACAGGACTGACGTCATAGATCAGCAGCTGCTGCTTAATGTATTAGGAGCCATGGATGCGCAAAACTGGTCAGGTACAGGTTACCGGAACTTTTGCCAGGAGGTGGCAAACCGTTATAACGCAGTACTGCGTCAACAACAGCAGCCACCACCGCAGCATGAAACGCCCATTGATACAGAAGATGTAATGGAAGACTCAGAAGAAGAAGAAGAAGAAGATCAGGGAGAGGTAAGTGGGGAAGAGGTAAGTGGGGAGCCCGCATACCCTGCAGGCATTGAAAAGTCTGAGTGGGTAATTGAATTTAAAGAGGAGAGTGGTAAATACGGAGCCAGGTTTGTTACCGGTTTTATCAGTTCCAGCGGTGAGGAGGAAGACCTGGAGGGCATCCAGATCCGGGAAGTGATAGAGGTAGGGCGTAACGACCTGGAAGCCCCGTCAGCAATTGAAACGCAGCAAACCGTTATTGATGAAAATGGGATGCTCAATGACTACATCGGCACCGATGCAGCACGTATTCACAGATCGGTTCCCCGCATTACAAATTTCCCCGCCGTGTATGAAACCCCTCAAAGGTTAGAGTGGAAATATGCTGAAGAAGATGCCAACGACTGGAAATTCCTGGCCAATATTGCCATCACCGTAACCGTGGTAGACAAATCCAAAGAAGGAGATGAGGAACGGCACCTCACAGTAATAACTACCTACAACGGCGAATCAGTGGAACAGCGCTATAGAGGCGCCGCCGTGCCGCGGCCATAAACCTGTTATAATGTAATGATCACCTTTCCAAATGCCTTACCTGATTTAAACCGCTGAAAAGCATCCTGCACTTTTTCGATGGGGAAAACACTATCCACAACCGGCTTGATGTTATTTTTTTCAATAGCGTTTACAAAGTCATTTAATTCCTGCGCATTACCAACCGAATACGCCTGCAGCCGCACATAGTTCGTAATAAGCGGAACCAGGTCTATGGTTAGTTTGGTGCCTGTCATCAGGCCAATCAATCCAACAAAACCGTGCTGTTTTACAGAGAGGATGCTTTGCTCAATGGTATCTGTGCCGGCTACATCCAGCGTTACATCTACGCCCATGCCGCCATTCAGGCGTTTTACTTCATTGCTCCATTCCGGGAACGTTTTATAATTGATCACTTCATCTGCACCCAGGTCTTTCAGCCGCTGCTCTTTTTCCTGGCTGCCGGTGGTGGCAATCACCTTCAGCCCAAACATTTTGGCTATTTGTATAACAAACAGCGACACGCCGCCACTGCCTTGTACCAGGATCGTTTGTCCTGCCCGGATATTGGCCTGTTCAACAAGGCAGGTCCAAACCGTTAGCCCGGCCACCGGTAAGGGGGCTGCTTCTTCATCGGTAAGGTTGTTGGGGGTTCTCACCAAAGTATTCTCCGGCTGCACAGTGTATTCAGCCAAAAGCCCGGGCAGCGAAAAACCGGTCCTCAGCTGATCGTTATAAGGCGTATTTTTTCCTGCTTCCCAACGGGAAATAAACGGGATCATAACACGGTCGCCCTTTTTCCAGCGGCTTACTTTACTCCCCACACTTTCCACGATGCCTACTCCTTCAGAAACCGGGATATGCGGCAGCGGTATACCAAAAGGGATCCGGTTCTCCACCACGATCAGGTCATGAAATTCAAGTGCTACGGCAGTGGTTTTTACCAGCACTTCATTTTCGCCAATGGCAGGCATCGGGATATCTGTGAGCTGTAAATGTTCAATACCAAACTGGGTTAACTGTATTGCTTTCATAATGTGAGGTTTTATATGGCAAAAGTAGTGTCTGAATAGTTCCTGATAAGGGGGGTAAATAGAATTTGTAGCAGGGCTATTTGGACAGAATAATAGGGGGGTGGCGGGCAGTCCACCGGCCTACCGGCCCACCATCCTGCAAGCAGATAGATTTACAGAGATCCCAGTAAGGCCACAATGCCCGGGAAAGAACCGCCGCCCGGCTGATTGCGCGGGTCCAAATGACGGACCTTGCCTGGCGTGATGCCGCGGCCATCATCCTATCCCGCCCTGGAATAGATTTACAGAGATCCCAGTAAGGCCACAATGCCCGGGAAAGAACTACCGCCCGGCTGATTGCGCAGGTCCAAATGACGGACCTTGCCCGGCGTGCCCGGCTTGATGCAGCCCAACAGTCCTATAAAGCCCACATGCCCCCCAACGCCCAATAGCCATCCAAACAGGCGGGCGCAGTCCGGAGTTGGACCTGCCAATCAGCCGTACCACGCCTTCAACCGCATTCCCCCCCGCTGATAAATCCCTCCCCTCAAAAAAAAACTTTCCCCCCGCTTAATGGTAACTCCATTTTTCCGCCGTCTATATACTTACAAGCATATGTTGTTTAAATGAACGGACCGGAGTCTATCTTTTACAAACTGTTGTTGAGAAAGATCAGCGGAGAGCTAACAGCCAAAGAAAAGTTGTTGCTGGCGGATCTGCTAAAGGCATACCCGGAATTCTCAGAAGCGTATGAAACCGTGCAATGGCTCTGGAACGATGCGGAGATCAGCTCCGCACCCCGGCCAAAAGAAAAGTCGAAACGCCTGCTGGATCAGCATATGCAACGGTTGCAGGCAAACGGCCTGTTGCCGGAAACAGAACTTTTACCACTAAAAGTGTCAGATGGACACGAAGCGCCTCAACGGCGCCGCTGGTACCGGTTAAGCACTGCCGCAGCCGTGGTATTATTAATAGGGCTCGTCCTGTTTAAGCTACCACAGCCACCTGTAAAACAGATCGCGGAAAAGCGGCATCCCAATATGGTGATGACCCGCCCCGGCTCCCGCACCAAGCTGATATTGCCGGACGGCACTACGGTTTGGCTCAATGCCAGCAGTAAGCTTACCTATGGCGATGATTTTATGGAAAAAGAACGCCGTGTGCAGCTGGATGGGGAAGCATTCTTTGACGTGGTAAAAAATGAAGGGAAACCGTTTATAATCAATACAGCCGTTATGAATGTACGGGTGCTGGGTACTTCCCTCAACGTACGCGCTTATGCCGGCGATAAAAAAGCGGAAGCCGTGCTTATCAGAGGTAAGATAGAGGTACAGGTAAAACGCCGCCCGCAGGAACGTTACCTGTTAAGCTCCCTGGAAAAGCTGAGCGTAGCCGCGGCCGCGCCCAACGTACATCCAAGGAAAGAGCTTTCCATCACGAATGTGGATGTTATCGGGAAAGACAGTACCATCGCGGAAACCGCCTGGATAGAAAATGAGCTGATATTTACCGGGGAACCGCTGGCAGAGCTGGCAGGCAGGATGGAGCGCTGGTTTGATATGAAGATAACCATTACGGGCACACGCTTACCGCATTTCAGGATGAGCGGCTCCTTTAAGGATGAATCGCCGGAACAAGCATTGAAAGCCATCAGCCTGATCACCGGGTGTAAATATAAATTTAAGGATCACGTTGCCTTACTTTATGAGGAAAACTAAAGCAGTAAACAAACATAAACCGTTTATTAAACTTAAAAGCCACGTTATGTTACCATCAGCCAGATACAATAAATAAAAAACGGGAAATGTGGCCGCATTTCCCGTAAAAGCCAAAATCTCATGCTGGTAAGCTGAATCCTTACCAGGCATGCCATTTTATTAATCTTTCAAACCAAATGTATGAAAAAATTTGACTTGTTTGAGGACAGGCATCCTTATGCCTGGAAGTCAATACTGTGTATGAAGTTAACTGTTCTCTTTCTACTCGCCACCGTTTTACAGGCAACTGCCAGCACTGTTTATTCGCAGGAAGCCAAAGTAACGCTGAAGCAGGAAAATAAAAGCATTAAGCTGCTGTTCCGGAGGATAGCGCAGCAAACCAGCTACCGTTTTATTTACCAGGAAGATGCTGCTTCCCTGGATAAGCTGGTATCTGTAGACGTGCAGCAGAAACCTGTATCCGAAGTGCTGGACATGGCGCTGAACAATACCGGCTTCGGCTTCCGCATG
The DNA here is from genome assembly GCF_019091455.1 of Chitinophaga sp. GbtcB8. Classification (GTDB taxonomy): domain Bacteria; phylum Bacteroidota; class Bacteroidia; order Chitinophagales; family Chitinophagaceae; genus Chitinophaga. The sequence continues at coordinate 88,580 of NZ_JAGXJN010000007.1, read as the reverse complement.
GTAAATGAAAATCTCATTGTAATATCGCCCAGGGGCAGCGAGATGCAGGATATTGTGCTGAAAGGCCATATCGTGGATAAGAACAAGCAGCCCGTGCCCGGCGCCACCATTAAGTTAGATGGTACTAATAAAGGTACCACTACAGATGCTACCGGCGCATTCACCTTGTCCGTACCGGCATCCTCAAAGATTACGGTAACGGCTATAGGGTTTTTGTCCCAGACCATCACCGTAACAGGCCAGGGGCCGCTCAGCATCGTGTTACAGGAAGATACAAAAGGCCTGAGCGAAGTGGTAGTGGTAGGGTACGGCTCGCAAAAACGGGAATCCGTAACCGGCGCTGTAGCTACTATTAGAGGCGCCGACCTGGTGAAATCGCCTGCCACTAACCTCAGTAACTCCATTGCCGGCCGTATGCCCGGCGTAACCGCTATGCAAAACACCGGTGAGCCAGGGTACGATGGTTCTACCATCCGCATCCGCGGTTCCAATACCCTAGGTAATAATGATCCGCTGGTGGTAATAGACGGTGTGGCAGCCCGTACCGGCGGCCTGGAACGTTTAAACCCGGCAGATATTGAGAGTATGTCTGTGCTGAAAGATGCCTCTGCCGCCATTTACGGTGCGTGTGCAGCCAATGGCGTTATACTGGTAACTACCAAACGCGGTAAAAGCGGTAAACCGGTGCTTACCTATAACTTTAATCAGGGCTGGTCACAACCTACGCATATCCCTGAAATGGCCAATGCAGAAGAGTATGCGCAGATCAGGAATGAATTAAGCATGTACAAGAATGTAGCCCCCGCAGAATGGAGCAACGCCTGGAGCGCCTACAAACAAAGCGGTACCTACACCTCGCCCACATCCGGTAATAGCTGGACACCACCTTTCAGTAAAGACGATCTGACGAAGTATGCAGATGGTTCCGATCCCTGGGGCCATCCGAATACAGACTGGTACAAGTCTACATTGAAAACCTGGTCGCCGGTATCCAATCATACCTTGCAGCTCTCCGGCGGTACGGATGCTATCCGTTACCTCACCTCTTTTGGTTATCAGAAACAGGACGGTTACTATAAACAATCCGCCACAGGTTTTGACCAGTACAGCCTGCGCATTAACCTGGATGGTAAGATCAATAAATACATGAGCGTAAGCGTGGACATGTTAGGCCGCCAGGAAAACCGCAACTTCCCCACCCGCAGCGCCGGAGATATTTTCCGTATGCTGATGCGTGGAAAGCCCACGGAGCCCGCTTTCTGGCCTAATGGTATGCCCGGTCCGGATATTGAGTATGGTAACAACCCGGTAGTGATCACCACTGCCCAAACCGGCTATAGCCATGACCGCCGTTATTACGTGCAAACCAATGCCCGCCTGGACATCACGATTCCCTGGGTAGAAGGCCTGAAGTTGAGCGGCAACATTGCATTTGATAAATACATTAAACGCACCAAAGACTGGCAAACACCCTGGTACCTGTATACCTGGGATGGTACCAGCTATGAGTCAGATGGTAAAACACCGAAGCTGAACCGCAGCAAACGCGGTACCGACCAGCCTACGCTGGAGCAGGCGGATGAAGACCAGGCCAACAAGCTGTTACGTGGTTTAGCCACCTACGACCGCACCTTTAAAGGCGGTCATACGGTGAACCTGGTATTTGGTATGGAAAAGGAAACCGTGAATAACGATAACTTCTCCGCTTTCCGCAAATACTTTATCTCCACTGCCATCGATCAGCTGGTTGCCGGCGGCGATGCAGAGAAAACCAATGACGGCGGCGCCTGGGACCGTGCACGTCTTAACTACTTTGGCCGTGCAGCCTATAACTATAAGGAAAAATACCTGGCGGAATTTGTTTGGCGGGTAGATGGTTCCTATATGTTCCCGTCTAACAAACGCTTCGGCTTTTTCCCCGGTGTGCTGGCAGGCTGGCGCATCTCCGAAGAAAATTTCTGGAAAGACAATGTACGCTTCATGAACTACCTGAAGCTGCGCGCATCCTGGGGCAAGCTGGGTAACGATCAGATCTATTTTGATGATGATAACGATGGTACCCTCACCTTACAGGAATACCAGTACTACGGCACTTATGGCTTTAACAGCTATATCCTGAACAACACGCTCACCAAATCCATACTGGAAGCACGTTTGGCAAACCCCAACATTACCTGGGAAGTAGCCAATAACTACAACGTAGGCCTGGATGGCCAGCTGCTGGATGGTAAGATCTACTTTGAGCTGGACATGTTCATGAACAAACGCTCCGGCATATTGGTGCGCAGGAATGCCTCTATTCCTCAAAGCACCGGTATGACGCTGCCTGCAGAAAACCTGGGTAAGGTAGATAACAAAGGCTGGGAGTTTAACGTAGGTTATACCAACAAAGCAGGTGAGCTAAGCTATAATGTAAGTGTGAACGGCGGTTATGCCAAGAACACCATTAAGTTCTGGGATGAGCCGCCCGGCGCACCGGACTGGCAGAAATCCACCGGCCGTACCATGAACACACAGATCTATTATGAATACGATGGCGTGTTCAAAGACTTTAATGATATTAAGAACAACACCATTGATTACAGCGCGCTTACAAACGACCTGCGCCCCGGTGATATGAAGTTTAAAGACATTAACGGCGATGGTAAAATAAACGGCGATGATAAGGAGCGCATGACAAAAAGCAGCCAGCCTACCTTTACCGGTGGTTTAAATGCCAACCTGCAGTTTAAGAACTTCGATTTCTCTATGCTGATACAAGGCGCTACCGGCGGGGCTATACACATCAACACAGAATCCGGCGAGATCGGCAACTTCACCAAAGATTACTTTGATCACCGCTGGAGCCCTGATAATCCCAGCAGTGTAGATCCGCGTGTGAACGACCGTAATGATACCTATTGGGCCACCGGTAATACCTACTGGTTCCGCAGCACCAATTACATACGCCTGAAAAATGTGGAGCTGGGTTACAACCTGTCTGACCTGGTGAAAAGACGTGTGGGCATCAGCTCACTGCGGGTATATGTAAACTGTCTGAACCTGTTTACGGTAGACAAGCTGAAGATACTGGATCCGGAATCCATTAATGGTAACGGGCAGTACTATCCGCAGTCAAGAGTGATCAATGCAGGGTTTTCATTAACATTTTAAAGATTAACAGTATGCAGCACACAATAAAACGTATATACATGGGGGTGGCCTTAGTGGCAGGGTTGATGATAACCGCGTGTAACAAGGATTTCCTGAACACCCAGCCCCGGGACGAAGCCGCAGAAGACCTGGTGTTCAGCGATCCCGGTTTAACAGAAGCATTTGTGAACGATATCTATAACGGCTTAAGCAGCGGCGGTTTCCTGGAAACCATGCTGGCATCTGCTACAGATGAAACTATGTTCACCCATGGTTATGGTATGAAGAACATGGTAGAAGCCACCATTAACCCCACCGATGCGGAATATGTAACCAACCGCAGCACCATGAAGTGGGACGAAATGTATAAAAGGATCAGGGCCTGTAATAAATTCTTTAGTAAAATAGCCGAAGTACCATTTGACGATGCCAGCGTAAAAGACAGGCTAAAGGGGGAAACGTATTTTCTGCGCGCCTATTTCTATCACCAGCTGGTGCGCGGTTATGGCGCAGTGCCGCTGGTAACGGAAGTATACAAGCTGGGCCAAACAGATTACACTATTGCCCGCAGCACCTTTGAAGAGTGCGTGAACTTTATAGTAAAGGATTGTGATTCCGCCGCCTATTTTCTGAAAGCCAAGGAAGGCATCACTGTAAAAGGCCGTGCCACAGAAGGCGCAGCCCTGGCGCTTAAATCCCGCATACTGATCTATGCCGCCAGTGACCTGCATGATATACCCACCGCCAAAAGCAAAGCCACTACTATTGCAGGTTTTGCCCAACCGGAGCTGCTGGGTTATGTAAGCGGCGACCGCACAGCGCGCTGGCAAAAGGCCAAAGACGCCGCCAAAGCGCTCATTGACCGCAACATGTACGCTATTCAAAGCCCGGACCCAGCCACCAGGGAAGAGGCTACCGCCAACATACAGGGCATGTTCCTGAAAGATAACAGTGAAAGCATTTTTTCCCGTTACTTTAAAAATGATAAAGATGAACCAGGCGGCAACGTTGGACTGTATAATGGTTTGAATGGCTATCATAACTGGGCAGGCAACACGCCCACGCAATTGCTGGTAGATGATTATGAAATGAATGATGGCACCGCGTTCGACTGGAGCAATGCTGCCCACAAGGCCAACCCTTACCAGAACCGCGATCCGCGTTTTTATGCCACCATCATTTACGATGGCTCACACTGGCGCAAACGTCCTGCAGATGTGCAGGCCAAAGATCCGTTTAACCAGGCACAGACCGGCCGGTACGAAGTATGGAACGGCACCCAGGCTGTACCCAACCCCGGACTGGATACCCGCTCCGGACCAGTGGAAGACTGGAACGGCTCCTTTACAGGTTACTACTTCAAAAAATTTATTGATACCACGGTAGATGCACAGTTCTATAACCAGGAAGTACCTTACCCGTTCTTCCGTTATTCAGAAGTGATCCTGAACTATGTGGAAGCTTGTATTGAGCTGCACGAAGACGCAGAAGCACGCACGTACCTGAACATGATCCGTAAGCGTGCCGCTATGCCGGATATCACTGCCTCCGGCGATGAGCTGCGCACCCGTTACCGCCATGAGCGCGAAATTGAAATGGCTTTTGAAGAGCAGCGTTTTTACGACGTGCGCCGCTGGATGATCCCACAGAACACCGTGGGCCGGCCTTTGAAGGGCATTAATATTACCGCCACCTTAAAACCCGGCAGTAAGATCACGGTGTACCGTTATGATCCAACAAATTATAATTACGTGTACACCCCTGTTACTATGGAAGCGGAAAAACGCCTGTGGCTGGATAAAATGTATTTTATGCCCATCCAGCGCGATGAAATAAACAGGAATAGTAAGCTGGTGCAAAATCCAGGCTACTAAATAGTTTATGGTCTGCAGTCGATGGTCCATGGCGTACTGCGCAGTGGACCGTTGATCACGGACCATGACTTTATTTCCCATCCATCAGTTGTGATACTCTGTAATGTCCTGCTCCCCCCGCAGGACATTACTATTTAAATAATTAGTAGCTACCGCCTATAAAGCCGCCTTTATAGCCTATTCTTGTACTACAGTAGGCTGCGCAGCAGGCAATGCACCATGGACTATGGACCATGGGCAGCGGATGGACTTTTAAAAACGGAAAAATCAGCTTAATTTGAAGGCTCAATCAAATATCTTATGAAGAAAACATGCTTAGGACTGGTACTGGTATCATTGGCCGGTACCGTTTTGCTTACTTCGTGTGGGCATCAGGGTGGGGAAGGTTCCGGTAAGGATACCACTGCCCAGGTTGAGTTAACACCTGATGCAGACAATGTAGGTTTAAAGCTACCCGCTGGTTTCGGCGCTATTAAGGTAGCTGACAGCCTGGGTAAAGCACGCCACCTGGTGGTAACACCCCAGGGCGATATTTATGTAAAGCTGAACAGCTTAAAAGACGGTAAAGGCATCGTTCGCCTGCACGACGCTAATGGCGACGGCAAGGCCGATGAGCAAACCGCTTTTGGCGATTACGGCGGCACCGGCATCACGCTTAAGAACGGCTATTTATACGCCTCTTCTGATACAGCCGTGTTCCGTTACAAGCTGGATGACAGCAGCCATGTAACCAACCCGGATCAGCCGGAAAAGATCATTGGCGGTTTAATTGACCGTCACCAGCATGAAAGCAAATCCATTGTGCTGGATAACAACGGCAATATTTATGTGAATATTGGCGCGTATTCCAATGCCTGCCAGGAAAAAGACCGCACCGCTGGTTCCAAAGGCATGAAACCTTGCCCTATCCTGGATTCCGCAGGCGGCATCTGGCAGTTCAAAGCCGATCAGCAGAACCAGACCTATGGCACCGGTAAGCGTTATGCCACCGGCTTGCGCAACGTAGTAGGGCTGGATTGGAACCAGGATCAGAACGCGCTTTTCGTAATGCAGCACGGCCGCGACCAGCTGCATGATATGTGGCCCAAGCTGTTCACAGAAACACAATCAGCTAACCTGCCTGCAGAATGTATGTACCGCTTAAAAGAAGGGGTAGACTGTGGCTGGCCTTATATTTACTACGACCAGGAGCAAAAGAAGAAAATACTGGCGCCTGAGTTTGGCGGTGATGGTAAAAAAACAGCCGGTGAAAAAGCAGAAGATCCGCAGATCGCGTTCCCTGCACACATGGCGCCCAACGGGCTGCTGTTCTATACCGGCGATATGTTCCCTGCAAAATATAAGAACGGCGCATTCATTGCTTTCCATGGCTCCTGGAACCGCTCTCCTGAAAACCAGCAGGGTTACTATGTAGTATTTGTTCCTTTTGAAGGCGGCAAACCTACCGGTAATTTTGAAGTGTTTGCAGACGGTTTTGCAGGAACAGATAAAGTAGTTTCCCCGGGCGATGCCAAACACCGTCCCTGCGGCCTGGCGCAAGGCCCGGATGGTTCACTGTACATTTCTGATGATACAAAAGGGACCATCTACCGCATCATCTACAAAAAATCATAAAGATTTAAAATCTTCTTTTAGGTCTTATACATCATGAGCCGGATAATAAAACATCCGGCTCATTTTTTTATCCTACGAGCCATTCCCCGTAATAAATTTCTCTCCGCACTATGCCATGGACCATAGACCATCGGCCATGGACTAAATGAACCGTTCACTCCCCAAACCCACCCGTTTTCTCCCTGATCCCCGCCGTTAGGAAAAATAAATACTCGGTTTTTCCACAATTTTTTACCTTCGTAATTGTTCAGTGAAAATATTTTGACGAACCCCAAATGCTGTAACCCCAAAATGAAAGAAGGAAAAACCTTTGCCACGTCAGCTTTTGCAGGAACTGAACCCCCAACAAAAGCAACGGCCGCATCAGAGAACAGATCCGCTTCGGGCGGAATTCCCACGCTTGATAAATTAACAGCGCCGCAAATTTCTTTGCCTAAAGGCGGAGGTGCCATCAAAAGTATTGATGAAAAGTTTTCCGTTAATACCGCCAACGGTACGCTGGCATTTTCTGTGCCATTGCCTGTAACGCCTGGCAGGGGAGGGTTTCAGCCCACTTTGTCATTAGGTTATAACAGTGGTACCGGCAACAGCATTTTTGGCATAGGCTGGGCGCTGCAGTATCCGGCTATACAACGCAGAACAGATAAGCAATTGCCCCGCTATAATGATGCAAAGGAAAGTGACGTGTTCATGTTCAGCGGCCAGGAAGACCTGGTGCCTTACCTGAAGGCCACAGGCAACACCTGGACGCCGGAGGAGAAAACAGCAGGCGGCTTCCGTGTAAAACGCTACCGTCCCCGCATTGAGGGCGATAACGCCCGCATAGAAAAGATCATACACCTGGCCACCGGCAGCTGCTACTGGAAGGTTACCACCAAAGATAATGTGGTTACGTTCTTCGGCCTCAGCCCATCGCACCGCCTCACAGACCCGGAAGATGCGGCCCGCATTTTCAAATGGCTGCCGGAGATCAGCTTTGATGATAAAGGTAACTGTATCCTGTTCACCTATAAAACAGAGAACAGTGATAATGTAGCCCCTACGCTCTTTGAAAAGAACCGCCTGAATGGCCGTGCTGCCGCCACCAACACCTACCTGAAAAGCGTGCGCTACGGGAATCTTACGCCGTATTATGCAGATGCGGAGCAGCCTTACGCGCCGGTAATTCCCCTGCCAGAAGAAACATTCTTATTTCAATTGTTATTTGATTACGGTGAGCATAGCACCAATGAGCTTACGGAAAGCCAGCCCTGGACCGCGCGTGCAGATGCGTTTTCCGATTACCGTGCCGGTTTTGAGATCCGCACATACCGCCTGTGCAAACGCGTAATGTTATTCCATCATTTTACGAACCGTGAATTTGGCTTGGCGGATAATGACACGCGCGTGCCTTACCTGGTTAAATCCTTAGACCTGCTGTATCAAACGGCTGATGATATGCCGCAGCCCCTGGAAGTAGCATACCTGGCCGCCATTACGCAAACCAGCTATGTAAAGGAAGGCAATACGTACCGCGCCGCTTCATTACCGCCGCTGGAATTTGCGTACCAGCCTTTGAGCTGGAACAAGGAAGTAAAAAGTATTACCAAAGAAAATATCATTAACGACCCCGTTGGCCTCAGCCGCGATTACCGCTGGGTAGATCTTTACGGGGAAGGCATTGCCGGTATCTTAACAGAGCAGGCAGGAGCCTGGTATTACAAATACAATCTGGGCAACGGCGCCTTCACCAACGCCCGTGCCGTAGCGCCCAAACCTTCAGTGATGGGCTTTTCCAGCGGTGCCTTACAGCTGCAGGACCTGGATGCCAATGGCAACAAACAGGTAGTGGTGCAGTCGCCTGGCCTGCAGGGATATTTTGAGCTGGATGATGATAATGACTGGCGGCCTTTCAAAAGTTTTGAGCACATCCCCAACATAGACCTGGCTGATCCCAACCTGAAAATGCTGGACCTTAATGGCGACGGGCGTGCGGAGCTGCTCATGTCAGAGGAGAATGTTTTTACCTGGTATCCGTCACTGGGTACGCAGGGTTATGATGCGCCGGAGCTGGCGTCCAAACCTTTTGATGAAGAGCAGGGGCCAGCCATTCTTTTTGCAGATGAAACACAAAGTATTTTCCTGGCAGATATGTGTGGTGATGGGTTAACGGATATTGTACGTATCCGCAATGGGGAGATCTGCTACTGGCCCAACCTGGGTTATGGCCGTTTTGGCGCCAAGGTGAATATGCCCAATGCGCCGCTGTTTGACAGCACCGCGCTGTTTAATCCCGCCTATTTACAGCTGGCAGATATCAGTGGCACCGGCGCTACAGATATTTTATACCTGGGGCAAAACCGTTTCCGCGCCTGGTTAAACCTGGGTGGCAATGCATGGAGCAACGTCTGTAATATAGATCCTTTCCCGGTTACAGCGCAGCCCAGCCAGCTCTCAGTAGCAGACCTGCTAGGCAATGGCACTTCCTGTATTGTATGGTCATCGCCTTTACCCGGATTTGCGGATAGCCCTATGCGTTATATTGACCTGATGGGTGGAAAGAAACCGCATATCCTGTACGGCATCAAAAATAATTTAGGTAAGGAAACCCTCATTGAGTATAAAAGCGCTGCAGCCTTTTACCTGCAGGACAAAGCTGCCGGCCAGCCCTGGATCACGCGTTTACCCTTCCCGGTGCAGTGCGTGAGCAGGGTAACCGTGCAGGATAAGATCACCAAGGTAGTATTTGCCAATACCTACAGCTATCACCATGGTTATTACGATCATGCGGAACGTGAGTTCCGTGGTTTTGGCCGGGTAGATCAGCAGGATACGGAACAGTTTGAGCACTGGGTAAGAAAAGACGCCTCCAATATTGTAGAGCAGGACCTGCACCAGCCGCCGGTGCTTACCCGCACCTGGTTCCATACCGGCGCTTTCCTTGACAGGCAGCGCTTATTAACTGCTTATGCAAATGAATACTGGCCCGGCGCAGCAGCCCTGGAATACGCTTTGCCGGATGCCTTGCTGCCGGATAACCTCTCGGCCGAAGAGCTGCGGGAAGCCTTACGTGCCTGCAAAGGCATGGTATTGCGGCAGGAAACATTTGCGCTGGATGGCACGCCACAGGAGAAAGTGCCTTACCAGGCAGCCACGCATAACTGCCATATTAAGCTGCTGCAGCCACGCGGGCAGCAACCGTTTGCTGCCTTCCTGGTACATGAAAGTGAAGCCATTACTTTTCATTATGAGCGTAACCCCGCTGAGGTACGTGTGCAGCATGTGCTGAACACCGTGATAGATGAACTGGGTAATGTGCTGGAAGCAGCCACCGTGAGCTATGGCCGTAAAACACGGCCGGATGGGCTTCCGGATGAAGTTTGGAATGCACAAAGCAAAGTACGCATCTCCTATGCACAAAATACTTTTACTAATGATGTGATCACCGATACCGCTTACCGCCTGCGTGCAACAGCCGGCACCCGTTTGTATGAGTTAACAGGTATTACTGCAGCACAAACTTATTTCCAGGTAACAGCCATCCGCCAGGCCTTTACCACAGCAGCCTTGCTGGCTTATGAGCAAACACCGGGTGATGCGCCCGCAAAAAGATTGCTCAAACATGCACGTGTGCTGTACAATAAAGATGATCTCAGCGGACCTTTATCCAACGGTACGCAGGAAAGCCTGGGGTTGCCGCATACCGGCTACCAGCTGGCCTTAACAGGCGCACTGGTTACTAGAGTGTATAACACACCGGATAACAAAGTAGATGATAGCATGCTGCTAACGGCTAAGTACATACGCAGCAATGAGCTGAAGATCAGCAACCTTTTCCCAGATACGGATGCAGATAATGAATGGTGGGCCCCTTCAGGCACTGTAGAATATGCAGCCAATGCACCCCAGCATTTTTACCTGCCGGAAAAGTATGTGGATGTTTTCGGCAATAAAACAACGGTGCAGTACTACAGCAATTACCATTTCTTGGTAAGCAGTATGACCGATGCGGTCACCAATGTTACGGCTGTTACCGCGTTCGATTTCCGGGTGCTGCAACCCCGTATCCTCAAAGACAGCAACGATAATATTACGGAAGCCTGCTTCAATATCCACGGCTGGGTAGCCGGTTTGGCAGTAAAGGGAAAAGGAAATGAAGCAGATGACCTGGATGCTTTTGTAACAGACCTGCCGGCCCCCGATGTGGCTGACTTTTTTACGGATCCCTTAGCGCATGGCGCAGCACTGTTACAACATGCCAGCAGCCGTTTTGTATATGATACAGAGCGTTACCGTAATACCGCGGGCGCACAACCCTGTGCCGTAGCCACTATTGTGCGGGAAGTGCATCATAAGCAGAATGCCAATAGCCCCTTACAATACAGCTTTACCTACTCCGGCGGCATGGGGCAGGAGGTAATGAAAAAAGTACAGGCCGCAGCCGGCGATGCCTGGCAGCTGAACCTGGCCACCGCGCAAAAGGAATTAGTACAAAATGTGAATCCACGCTGGGTAGGCAATGGCAGAACTCTTTTTAATAACAAAGGCAAAGCCGTTAAACAATATGAACCATATTTTGCAGTAACGCATGCCTATGAAAGCGCGCAGGCGCTGGTAGAGATCGGGTTCTCGCCCGTGCTGCACTATGATCCTTTAGGGCGTGTTATACAAACAGACATGCCGGACGGTACTTTTTCAACCGTAGTATTTGATACCTGGCAGCAGCAAACCTTTGATGTAAATGATAATGTAAAAGCCAGCACCTGGTACACCCAACGCCTGGGAGGCGCCATGGGCGCACAGGAGCAGGCTGCAGCACAGCAGGCAGCCGTACATGATCATACCCCCCTGCAGGTGTACATTGATAACCTGGGCCACCCCTTTTACACCATTGGGCACAATAAGTTCCTGGACGATAATAACCAGGAGCAGCAAAGCTTCCAGGCCACCCGCGTAATACTGGATATAGAAGGGCAGGAGCTGCAGCACATAGATGCCCGTGGCAATACCGTAGTAGTTTATGCTTACGATATGCTGGGCAAAAAGCTCTATCAGAAGAATATGGAAGCCGGCCGCCGCTGGACATTCAGCAACGCCGCAGCAAAAGAAGCATATGGCTGGGACGATCGTAAACACCGCATGCGGGTTGAATATGATGGCTTGCAGCGCCCGCTGAAACAATGGCTGAAGGAAGATGTAACGCAAAACGCCCCGGAAAAACAGGTAAGCCTTACGGTTTATGGCGAAGGCCAGCCGGATGATAAGCAGCGCAACCTGCGCGGGAAAACCTTCCGGCACCTTGATCAATCCGGCTCCGTACAAACAGATAGTTATGATTTTAAAGGCGCCCCGCTGGCCACTTTACAGCTGCTGGCCAAAGAGTATAAACAGGTGCTGAGCTGGAATACACCCCAGCCGGAAACCTTGCTGGAAAGCCAGGGATTTGCACAGGCATTCAGCTATGATGCTTTAGGCAGGCCCACACAGATCACGCATGCAGATGGCAGCAAAAGCACGCCCGCTTATGATGCAGGTGGCCTGTTACAAAAAATGAAGGTGCTGCTGGTACGCCGTAATGAAACCATTGAGTTTGTAAAGAACATCACCTATAATGCAAAAGGGCAGCGGGAAACGATTGTGTATGACAACAACACCGCTACCCGTTATGAGTACGATCCCCAAACCTACCGCCTGATGCGGATGATCACCACCCGCAATGCAGGCGCTGATATTTTGCAGGACCTGCGTTATACCTACGACCCCACAGGCAACGTAACCGCTTTGCTGGACAATGCCCAGCCTACTTTTTATTTTAACAATGCCGTGGTGGAACCGCATCTGCAATACGTGTACGATGCTACTTACCGCCTCATAAAAGCTATGGGCCGGGAGCAGGCTGCACAGCCATTCTCCGGTCAGTTTGATAATAACATACAGCCCTTGCCCAATGGGAATGGCAATGCAACCCAACGCTATATTCAAAGTTATACGTTTGATGATGCAGGCAATATGCTCAGCATGAAACATCAATCCGGTAACGGCCAGTTCCAGCTGCGCTGGACCCGTAGCTTTGAATACAACATCACCAATAACCAATTGCTCCATAGTACAGTGAACAATACACCGCCCACGGATTACCTGTATGATGAGCATGGCAATATGCGCAACCTGCAGAGCGGAAGCTTTAACCTTACCTGGAACTTTGCGGATCAGCTGCAAACCGTAAACCTGGGCGGTGGCGGTATTGCCTATTACGTATACGATGCTTCCGGGCAGCGGGTGCGCAAAGTAATAGAGAACAACGGGCAGGTAAAAGAGCGCATCTACATTGGCAGCTACGAAGTGTACCGCGAAAAGCAGAACAATGTTATCTCCCTGGAAAGGGAAACCCTGCACATCATGGACGATAAAAAACGTATAGCCATTGCAGAAACCCGCACCCAGGGAAATGATGCGGGCCTGAAGGACCTGCTGCGTTACCAGTATGCCAACCATTTGGAAACCGCCTCCCTGGAGCTGGATGGCGCCGCCAGTCCTGCCATTATCACTTACGAGGAATATTATCCTTTTGGCAGCACAGCATACCATGCAGCCCGCAATAATACGGGGACGCCTAAACGGTACCGTTACAGCGGTAAGGAGCGCGATGAGGAAAGCGGCTTGTATTACCATGGCGCACGGTATTATGCGCCCTGGCTGGCCCGCTGGACAGCCACCGATCCCGCAGGGATGGTAGATGGCGGTAACCTGTACCGCTACTGCCGCAATAATCCCATTATGCTGCATGATCCGCAGGGAACAGATCCTGCTACAACCGCCACGCCACCCAAAAAGGAGGATAACACTTTTAAGCTGGGACCTTTACGGGGCACCCGCTTATTATCTACCTCTTCTTCAGACAGCCCGGAGCCGGGCGTAACTAACGTTCATGGCAGAACAGGTTTCCTGCTAACCTTACCACCCCTGAAGCTAAGCACTACCGGCTCAGTGCTGGGAGATGCGCAGGTAAGCAATTTCGGGGAAGGTGTGGCAAACATTGAGGGCAGGGGATTCTTAACCTTTGGTACAGTGGGCAGCGGGTTATGGGTAGGCACCTACGGAAAAGGCTCCTTATACGTAAAAGACCAGGGGCAGCTGGCTTCCGGCGATCCGGAGGCTATTGCTAGCCAGGTATTGTATACCGGCCGTGGTAATCTGCGCTTCCTTACCAATATCTCTGCCGGCAGTTTTACACTGGCCACCGGCACCACCGATCTTAAATTATGGGGCGGCCACCTGCAGCTGGATTCCAGCTTTGCCTCCGTTGGCAACCTGGCCAAGCTGAAGCTGAATGCAGATGCAAAGCTGCAACCCGGTGGTAATGGTACTTTCAGCGCTAACCTGGACCTGAACGCAATGTGGATGGTGCAGTTTGGCGCAGGCGTAAAAGGTACGCTGCTGGATGGTACCGGCTACTTCACCGGGCAGGGGCAGCTGCGCTTATTTGGCATCCCTTCCCTGAAGGTAAGCGCCACGGGTACAGCATCAACCTCCGGTTATGATATAGGCGGCACCGTATGGGGTTACGTACCCCCCTTAACGTATGCATGGGGCGGTTTCAGCGCCAGCTCAACGGGCGGTTTCTCCGCGCGCGGGCATGTGTTTGGATTATCATATATGCCAGGAGTGGATAAGATCAAGGATCCATCGCCCATACCGCCAATTATGAGCCAGCAGCTGAAATTACCATCTGATATAGAAGCGCCCAGCGGCCCAATGGTAGGATACTCTTTCTTTAGTTTCCGCCAGGGACAGCTGAGCCACTTTGCTGTTGGCTTTGTGCCTAATTTCTCTGATTTCAGTAAGAGCCAGGTAGGACTATCAGCCGTAGGACATTTTTAAAGCATGTAAAAAACCACAATTCCATAAACCCCAAAAAAGATTATTATGGCTATTCCCGTTAACCTTCAAAAAGGCTTCCGTGGGCAACCGGTTACATCACTGCACAAGCAAATGAATAAGCTGGGGCTGGTCATCCACCCCAAAGAATATAAGTCCGGTACCTTTGGCCCCGATACTTCAGCCAAGATCACCGCCATACAAAAGAAGTATGGTCTTAAACCAACCGGTAAGCTGGATGATGCAACGGCCACGGCTATCCGCAATGCCGTAGCTGCCGGAGATGTGGTGCAGGATGCCGTGATCAAGGGAAAGATAAGTGATGAGAACAGCAAACCTGCAGCAGGTTATAAGGTAGAAGTATTTAAAGTGACCTTTACCGCGCGCACCAGCCTGGGAGTAGCCACCACCGCGGCTGATGGCGCTTACCAGGTTTCCTACAAACCCGCCGGTGAAAGAGTGGATATCGTGATAGTAATAACCAACCCCGCAGGTCTGCCCTATGAAACGCCTACCATTTTTGCAGTAAGCCTGGAGCTGGAGCAGAACGTGGTATATGGCGGCGGTAAATACCTGGGCCGTTCTGAATTTGAATCCTGGGTAGATATTTTGCAGAACAAGATCGGTAAAGATAAAGCCATTGCTTCCCTGGGCACAGGGCAGGACCCTGCCGCGTTTGAAAAGGATATCCTGTTCCTTTCAGGCGCATCCTCCATCACCACGCAAAAGCTCCTGTTCCTGATCATTGCCTTTAAAATAGAAGTCGCTAAAAAAGTACCCGCTAGAGTGATCTTTGGTTTCCTGCGGCAAAAACAGCCGGGTGATATGCCGGCCGACCTGCTGGCAGAAAGCAAGGTAGCGGGGCTGCAGGCTGTAACGGATTTCATTTATTTCCGCATACTGTCTATTTCACCGGAAATGCAGCAAAAAACATTACGCGCTGCAGTAGACATTAACAGCTTCCCCGTATCCCGCGTAATACCGCCCGGCACCACGCAAACAGTAGATCAGGTGATAGATGCGCAAATTGCCGGTTTTGTAAAACAGCTGCAGGACCTGGAAACAGCCGAAGCGCTGAACATACCCTTCATTGTAGGCAAAACACCTTTAAAAACCTTACTGGATATAGCCAAGCTGCCGGTAGACAAACAGCAGCCCCTGGCCGGTTTGCTCACCAAACATGATGCAGCATTATCCCTTTTCTGGGATAAGGAAGAAGTGAAGAAAATGCTTACCCCCGAGGAAATAAAAAGTGTGCGCACCACGCTGGAAATAGGTTCCCTGGTAAAGAACCATCCGCCGGTATTAACAGCCCTTAAAGCCCAGCTGGATGCAGATCCTAAAATGGAGATCGCAGATTTTGCAAAGTTCCTGCTGAAAGATTGGGTAGCCCTTATTACCAAAGTGCACCAGCCGCCCGGCAGCCCCGGTTTTCCGGATAATATCAAGGATGGGCAAATGACAGATGCAGAAGCCATCAACATTTACGCCACCATCATAGATAGCAATTTTGACACCGCTTACCTCACCGCAGGCATCGCCAAAAAACTGGCAGATGAAGCAGACTTTAACATCCCTAACCGGGAAGAAACCGCCAGGTTCCTGGCAGCTAGCCCGGACTTTGACCTGAAAAAAACAAACATAGATAACTACCTCACTGACCCGGCCAATAAAGAAAAACTAAATGGCCTGGACCCCGCTGTGCTGCGCATTCCGCTGAAACAGCTGCAACGTGTGCTGCGCCTTACGGATAATAAAGACACGCTGAAAACACTGCTGCATGATAATATTCACAGCGCCAAACAGATCTACCGCATGGGCCGCACCGTGTTCATGGACCGTTATGTGATCAAGGGCACGGAAGGGGAAGATACCACCGGCAAGCTCACAGGCGCAGAAGCAGCCCGCGTATTTGAAATATCTGAAAAAAGTTATGCCGGCTCCGTAGCCCTGTTCTCCCAGCTGAACTATGCCTTTAACGTGGTGAACCCCGCCGCAGTAGGCAATTTCCTGGATGCAGCCAAAGACCAGCTAAAAGATAAGCTGGTAAACTTCCCGAACCTGGAAAAGCTGTTCGGCTCCAATGATTTTTGCGAGTGCGCACATTGCCGCTCCGTATACAGCCCCGCAGCTTATATGGTAGACCTGCTGCAATTCCTGAAAGAACGTAATACAACAGATAACAAGCCCGTACGGGATGTGCTGCTGTTACGCCGCCCGGATATAGCCAAGCTCAAGCTGAACTGCGATAATACCAACACCCCATTACCTTACATTGATGTAGTGAATGAAATACTGGAAAGCGCAGTAGCCGGTGTAGCAGGCGGTTTCCAAACCGTTGGCACCCAGGAAGAGCTACGTGCCAACCCTGCTAACGTAATACCTGCTGCATATGATAAGCTGGCCAATCCACTAACGGCAACGGGCATACCCTTTGAGCTGCCTTTCCACCTGTGGGAAGAGGAGGGCCGGGCTTACCTGGATCACTTACAGATCTCCCGTTCAGCGCTCATAGAAACCTTTAAGCCGGTGAATAACCCGCTGAATGAGGATGCCTGGAAAAGACAAATGGCAGCAGCCTGGTTCGGCTGGCCGGGTATGTCGGCAGACCTGGTGGTGAATGATGCCGCCATTACACCGGTGGTAGATGCCTTGGCCCTGCAGAAGAAGATATGGGGCACAGCAACGCTTACAGACATGAATAATGTACGCGCTTTCCTGGACCGCACCGGCCTTTCCTATGAGGAAATGTTAGCGCTGCTGAACATGCGTACTGTAAATGCCGGGCAGCTCATCACCATTGATGATGGAGATACCTGTAATACGCAGGTACATACTATAAAAACCATCGCGAAAAATGCCACTGACGTTGCTACTTTAAGCATTATTAATAAAGTGCTGCGCCTGGTGAAAAAGCTGGGCTGGGCCATGTGGGAAGTGGATAAGGTGATCCAGTGCGGTAAGGTAGGCGCCGGTACGCTGAACATTGCTTTCCTGCATAACCTGCGCCTGTTTGATACGCTGAAGAAACGCCTGGTTTTACCGGTAGATCAGCTGCTGGCTTTTTATGAAAATATTGACTTCAGCTCAGGGGATGCGTTGTATCAAAGGCTGTTCCTGAACAAAGCCGTATTAAACCCGGTGAACGCAAACTTTGAAGTAGTGAAAGTAACCGCTGCGCCGGTAGTTGCCAAAATAGATGATCCGGCAGTAGATAACCGCTCCGTGGTGCTGGCAGGGCTGAACATTACGGAAGCGGATATGTTCAGCATACTGCAGCTGCTGAATATTCCGCCGGCAGCTACTCCCATCTACGAGCTGTCGCTGGCTAACCTGAGCCATTTATTCCGCTACAGCACCTTAGCAGCTGCACTGAACATCAGCGTAAAAGAGTTGCTGGTTTTCACGAGCCTGCAGGGCGTAGTAAAACCATTTGACAGCCCGGATAACACCCTGCAGTTCATTCAGCAGTTTGAAACGCTGCAGGCCACTGGCATTACCATACCGGAAGCGCAAACCCTGCTGAAATATTATCCCGCATCGCCATTAGCGCCTGCAGATAGTGTGATCACTGACCTCATTAACGGCTATCGTACCAGTATACGCATTATTAAAACAGAAGCACAGCTGGCAGGCACTGCACCGGCAGATGTGAAGCTGAAAGTAGAAAACCAGATCACGCAATCCATCTCCGACTGGTTTACCATTGAAGTACCCGTGCTGAAGAAGGTATTGTCCGGCTTAAAGCTAAGCGGCGTAAACAAGCTGCTGCTGGATATTCTGAACGATGACCGCCTTACCGCACCATTGCCGGCCGACCCTAAGAAGTTCCAGTTTGAAACCAATAAGACCAACTTTGCAGACGTATACAAAACGCTGTACCTCTTGTACAAGATCGGTTTCCTGATCAGCAAGCTGCGTTTGAACGTACGGGAAATGGAATGGCTGCTGGCCAATGCTGCCACCTTTAACCTGATGCCGCTGAACGATCTGCCGGTAGCAGACGGTCAAACAACAGGCATCGACAAGCTGTTTAACATCAGCACCATCATAGGTTATAACAAGCTGTTTGCCCAACAGGATCAGCTGGACTTTTTACAGGTGCTTTCCGGCGCCACCGCAAACCCGCTGGATGTACCCACCTGGCTGGATGGTTTAGCATTGCTTACCGGTTGGGATAAGGCCGCCATCACAAAGCTGAACACCTTACTGAAATTTGTGAATGCTGATTTCATAAAACCCGCTTACTATCAAACCTTATACAAAGTATTCAGCTGGATAAGAATAACCGGCGTAGGCCCTGATAAGCTGGCAGAATGGTCTAAAGCGCAGGACCTGCGTAAGGAAGATGCACAGGCCATTAAGCTGGCTGTAAAAGCCAAATACAGCAATACACAATGGATAAGCATTACCCAGCCCATACAGGATGTGCTGCGGGAACAAAAGCGCGATGCGCTATGTGCCTATATGCTGGCCAATCTGGCTACTGCAGCCAATAACTGGAAAACAAAAGATGATCTGTATGCCTGGTACCTGGTGGATGTGGAGATGAGCTCCTGCCAGCTCACATCACGTATGGTGCAGGCCAATGGCTCTATCCAGCTGTTTGTGCAGCGCGGTTTCATGAACCTGGAAGCCAATAACAAAGTGATCATCGACAGTGAAAAAGATCCGCAATGGAACCAGTGGAAGTGGATGAAGAATTACCGCATCTGGGAAGCTAACCGCAAAGTGTTCCTGTACCCGGAGAACTGGATAGAGCCGGAGCTGCGCGATAACAAAACGCCTTTTTTCCAGGAGCTGGAAAATGACCTGCAGCAGAACGAGATCACCAATGAATCCGTGGAAACAGCTTTCATGAACTACCTTGAAAAGCTGGAAGCAGTATCACGCCTGGATATTTGCGGTATGTTTGAGCAGCAGAAAGGCCCGCAAAGTATTATGTATGTTGTAGGCAGGACCAAAGGTATACCGCACAACTACTACATGCGCAAGTTCCTGAACGGCGACCGCTGGACCGCCTGGGAAAAGATTGATGCAGACATCACGGGCGAACATATTATGCCTGTAATGTTCAACAATAAGCTGCATGTATTCTGGCCCGTGTTCATGGGCGAGCCCAAACCCAACATGACCATACCGCCCGCCGCCGCAGGTTCATTACCCAATGCGCAGCCGGACAAGTTCTGGAAGATCCAGATCGCATGGACGGTATTCAAAAATGGTAAATGGCAGCCCAAGAAAATATCCAAGGAAATACTGCCCACCATCCACTACCGCCCGGATTACAGCTATCACCTGAAAACCACCAATTACGACAATGCCGGTGAGCTGCGTTTTCATTTATACTACAGCGTATCGCCGGAGTTTGATAGCCAGTCGCCCGCAGGTAAACAGCTGCGGCATATTTCCGAATTTGTTTTTAACGGCCTTACGTTTGAGCTGTTTAAAACAGATACCGCTAATACAGATATTTACGGTGAGCTGGGTCGCCAGGTGCAAACCCTGCCCAGTGGCTTTAAACAGCCTGATTTTATTTTGCCTACAGGCGTGCATCATAAGTACAATGACCTGGTGAATGATGCCTATGGCACACAACCCGTAGTAGCAAAAATTGCAGATGGCAACCGCCTGGATGATGGGGTGGTATTTAAAACCTCCCGCACACCCTTCTCACTGGTCATCCGCCACCAGGACAGCCAGTTTGATTCCCTGCATCCTTTTGTGTTCAAAGACCGCAAGCGCAGCTTCTTCATCAGGCCCACCGTGTATTATAAGAATGGTTCACAGTTCACCGTAACCAGGCCCGCAAGCAGCACTGCTGTGCAATACAGGGTAGGGTATGAGTGTTTTGCTTTTTACCATCCCATGGTGGAGCTTTTCATGCAAAAGCTGGCCGGTTTGGGGGTAGATGGGATCTTAAACCGCGCTACCCAGCTGGCAAACACAGGTTTTGATTTTAAAACAGAATACGGCGCCTCTTCCCTTATTACAGGCTTGTACCCCAGGGAGACCGTTGACTTTAACATGAGCGGCCCTTATGCCATTTATAACTGGGAATTGTTTTTCCATATCCCGTATTTCATTGCCAATAAGCTAAGCCAGAACCAGCGTTTTGATGAAGCATACCGCTGGTACAATTATATCTTTAACCCCGCAGGCACTTATCATACCGATCCGGTTACGCATGCGGAAATACCAACTCCCCAGCGGTACTGGATCACGCGGCCGTTCTATGAAACTACTTCCGCACAGTATTACCAGCAACAGATAGAGAACCTGATGCTGCAGATCTCTAAAACCAACTCCGAGCTGGAAAAGCAGATAGATGAATGGCGCGATAATCCTTTTAACCCGCACCTGCTGGCGCAATACCGCACCGTAGCTTACCAGAAGAACATTGTAATGAAGTTCATTGACAACTTACTGAGCTGGGCGGATAATCTATTCAGCCAGGATTCAATGGAATCTGTGAATGAGGCTACGCAGCTGTATGTAATGGCAGCCGTGCTGTTAGGCCCAAGGCCAAAGATCATCCCATCCAAAGCGCCTTTGTTCGAGGAAACATACGAATCGCTGGAACCTAACCTGGACGAGTTTTCCAACGCGCTGGTAGAAACAGAGAACTTTGTACCCGTAAATAAAACCGGCGCAGTGGTAGATGCGCAGCGGGTGAACCTGCCGGATGTGGATACCTTGTATTTCTGTATACCGCATAATGATAAGCTGCTGGATTACTGGGATAAGGTAGCAGACCGTTTGTATAAGATCAGGCATTGCCTGAACATAGAAGGTGTGTTCCGTCAGCTGGCATTGTTCCAGCCGCCTATTGATCCGGCTCTGCTGGTAAAGGCCGCAGCCGCAGGTATTGACCTGGGCAGTGTAATGGAAGATGCCGGTGTGAATGCACCCATCTACCGTTTCAACATCATCTTATCCAAAGCGCAGGAGCTGTGTAATGATGTAAAAGCATTAGGCGGCGCGCTGTTATCCGTGCTGGAAAAGAAAGATGCAGAAGGCTTGTCGCTGTTGCGTGCTACCCAGGAAATAAAAGTGCTGGAAGCTAACCAGTACATCCGCAAGCAGCAGATCAGTGAAGTGAAAGAGCAGATAGAAGGATTAAACCGCAGCAAAATAACCACAGAAGCCCGCCGTGATTATTTTGCCAGCCGAAGTAAAGTACTACCACAGGAGCAATTGAATATTGATAAGCTGAACGAAGCGCAAACCTTCCAGGAAGCTGCACAGGGCGTACAATTGGCCGCATCGCTCATAGCCCTTATCCCGGATATTGACCTGGGTGTATCCGGCTTTGGCGGCAGCCCGCTGGCCAAGTTCAAGTTTGGCGGCTTAAACCTGGCACAGGCTGCAAAAGCTTCCAGTGATGTGTTGTCATTCCTGTCGCTTATGAGCCAGCATTCCTCTAACATGGCTGGTATCAAGGCCGGGCATGAACGGCGCTGGGAAGAATGGCAGCACCAGATAGATATGGCTAACAAAGAGCTGGATCAGATAGAAAGCCAGATCACCGCTGCTGAAATACGCCTGAATATTGCCACCCGCGAATTGGATAACCTGGGGCTGCAGATCAGCAATGCACATGCAACGGATGAATACATGCGGGGTAAGTATACCAATCAGCAGTTGTATGATTGGATGATCACGCAGATCTCTGCCACTTATTTCCAAAGCTATAAAATGGCCTATGAAGTGGCCAAGAAAGCGGAGAAGGCTTACCGCTTTGAATTAGGCCTGCAGGATTCTGATTTCATCAGCTTTGGTTACTGGGATAGTTTGAAGAAAGGATTGCTGTCAGGTGAAAAGCTGCACTATGATCTGAAACGTTTAGATATTGCTTACCTGGATCAGAACAAACGCCAGTATGAGATCACCAAACATATTTCACTGGCTAACCTGGCCCCGCAAAAGCTGGCAGACCTGAAGAACAAAGGCACCTGCGAAATACCCCTGGCTGAAATGCTCTTTGACCTGGATTATCCCGGTCATTATATGCGGCGCATTAGATCCGTAAGCATTTCCATTCCATGTGTAACAGGGCCGTACACCAGCATTAATGCAACGCTTACATTGCTCACCAATAGCTTCCGTACTAAAACAGATCTGCAGCCGGCCAGCCTGGTGCAGGACTTTGCAGCTATTCAGTCCATCGCTACCAGCGGCGCGCAGAATGATAGCGGTTTGTTTGATCTGAACTTCCGCGACGAACGTTTTCTGCCGTTTGAAGGTGCAGGCGCTATCAGCACCTGGCGTTTGGATATGCCAAAGGAATGTAACCAGTTTGACTTTAATACCATTGCAGATGTGATCATTCACCTGAAATACCAGTCACGCGAAGGCGGCAGCGCTTTCAAACAAACCGTGATGCAGCAGGTGGTGACCAAACTGCCGAAAGAAGGTTACCTGCTGCTGGATGCCAAACATGAATATGCCAGCGCATGGTATAAGTTCCTGCATCCTGAAAATAATGCAGATCAGCAGCTGGATATTGCGCTTACCAAAGACCGCTTTCCGTTCTTTACCCGCAGCCTGAATGTGAAGATCAGCAACATTACCTGTTACGGTTATATGGATAATATGGATGAATACAAGATCCAGGTGAAACCTTTGTTTGGCGATGCAGATACCGATCTGCTCACCGCCGCCAGGGTAGCAGGGGAGCAGTGGCATATTGCGGATAAAGCGCTGCCCGCACCCGCCGTATTGGCCCCGCTGCAAATTAAGATCAAAAAAACAGCTGCTGCCGGCTACAAATTATTAACGGAAGATGAGATCAGGGAAATGTTGATCGTGATCAAATACCAGGTGAATAGTTAACGTATGATCGATAGCTTTATAGACACCATAACCAACCGCCTGATACAGCGTTATGATCCGGATAAGATCTACTTATTCGGATCATACGCCAAAGGCGTGCAAACCAGTAAGAGTGATATAGACATACTTGTAATAAAACATAGCGACCTGCCAAAACACTTGCGGGGACTGGATATCCGGCGCACGTTCTATTCTTCTGTAACAAGAGTGGACTGTTTATTCTATACACCGGAAGAGGTTGCAAATGAGCTGCGCACACCGCATTCATTCATTGCAGTTATTTTAAGATCAGGAAAAGTTTTGTACGAAAAAAAGTTGTGAGTAATAATAAATGCAGTATCTTTGAATTACTACAAAAGGACAGCATGGTTGCTGTGATAAATACCCCCCAAAGGTTCTTATTTCAAAGGGTTCAAATCCCTGAAGTCCTCAGCTTTTGACAAACAAACAAGACAAGCATTTTTAATTTTATTGCATTTTTTTTCATTTTATTTTAGTTGTACACATTCGTCCCCGTTCTTCACAAGAGTGCGGGGGCTTTTTTTTGCGGTCATCATAATGTAAGTGATTTGCTTTACTGTTCTACCGTAACCGCATCATGCGCCTCAGTCTCAATACTCTTAATCGCAGCATTCCTGTCTGCCGGATTAGCGAATAATACACTCTTCGCAATTGCTTTCCCATTCGCGGCTTTTATAACGAAATAGAAATGGTCGTCTGCGGACTTCATTCGCTCAAATTTGTTGTCATCACTTGCTACTGCCTTTAACGCTTCTATGCCTGTATTGCAGGCAGCCTTGGTATGGAATGCTTCGCTGGAAAGGATAACGTCTCCGGTTTCTGCTTTAAGATCAAAGAAGAACTGATGATGCTTACCAGTTCTGATAATAAATTTACACATGGAATTTAGATTTGAATGTTGCTGAATATAACATTTTTCCGGGAAAGTTCGTGGATTTGACTATTTGCCACTGAGGATCCGTCTTGGGTGTAACAGATCTCCGGCATGCCGGATCCCGTTATGTGTATGCATCCTATTGTATAAGAGTCTTCAGCAATTTTATAATGCCAGTAAAAGTATTTCTCAATTTGCATTTATTTTTTTTGTTTTCTATAGAATATTTGTAGTTTTAAATCACGTTCGGAATTGCTACCCCAATAGACAGGCCAACACTGAATACCCCAAATTCTCATTTTATTTAATCAAGGACACCATGACGGAACCCCAATTAACGTCGTTGCTGGAAGGCATTACCGGCCATTTGCAGGCTGCAACACCGGAGCAGGAAAAAGCATTGCAACAGGCCCGCCAGCGCATAGCCGCATCCCTGGCGCATAGCGACGATACCGGTAGTGAGCAGCTCTTTGCCAACTCAGATCTTTATGCCCGGGAAAAGATCAGCGCTGCCAGTCTTGATAACATTGCAGCTATTGCAAAACAGGCATCCCAACAACAAACAGATGATGGTTTACGTGTGTATGTGCGCACCGTACCGGTACGCAGCGCCCAACTGTCGGGCAGTGTGCCGGAATGGGCCGCAGGCGCAAAAGCAGTTGATACCATGGGCCCTTTCCTCAATAATGAAGGCAGGGAAATATGGATCGATGTGTACCGCGTAGTAAAGCTTATTACATTATACATGGGCACACAGCCGGTATTATTGTTCTCCGCATCCGTAGGCCGTGTAGTGCCTATTGGTACTGCTGCCAGCAACTATACCATTGTAGCCGGCAGCATGTGGATCAATGCACGGCTGCTTTCCGCCACCGCACCGGTGGATAGGTTTGTGGGGGTAAAAGTAAAAGGCGGTACGCTGAAACTAAGCCTGGCGCCCACCATGCAGAATGGTAAGATCACCCTGAACCCCAGCACCAGCATGGACTTTGCCCTGCAGCTGGTACAGGATGCAGATGATGGTGCAGCAGGTACATCCGCTTACGGCAGTGATGCGCGTGCAGCTAAATACCAGCTGCCGGATACCTGGAACTTTACCTGGAACGGCAATACAAAACGTATTTCCACCATGACCATCGGCAGCGCCGTATGCGAGCTGTATGGCAGCTCCCTTAAATTTGATTACCAGCCCGTACCTAACCCGGCCCTCATTTATAATGATACCTTTCATCAAATACTGGTACCCTGGAAATCCAGTGTAGCAGAGCTTTCCATTAAATCAAGCAAAAGCCCCTTTGTTACTTTTTCCGGTACAGCGCCTGTCTTAAATAGTTACTGGAGCCTGGCGGCAGCAGTACTGGATGTAAATAACCCGCTGGAAGCAGAAGGCAACGGCGGCCTGTTATTACAATGTGATGCAGGCCTGCGTGCCGTATGGACCAACCTGCAGGAAGAAGATGTTCGTTTGACCCAGCCCGTTATAGCAGGCACGCCGGGCGCAATTGTGATCATTGACCTCTTATCCGATATTACCGGGGCATCGCAGCACCTGGATCTCTGGAAAGATGCACAGCACCCGCGCCGTTCTTCCGTAGACCTCACATTCACCGCTAATTCCCCTTTCTTTTACAGCAGTAACAGCCCGCAGGCGCAGGAGTTTGTGAGCACGGTATGTAACAGTGATTTTAAAACAGACCGGCCGGTAAAGGTGAACGGGGAAGTGTTTGATATCCGTTCCCGCTCATCGCTGCTGATGCTGGGCGCCAGCGATACCCGCCGTTTAATTTATTTGTATGATGATAACATTATTGCCGATAATACCATTACCACCGCAACCGCAGCGCCGGTTATAAAACCGGTGGCCATTGCGCTGGAAAATGCTGTGTTCACTGTATCCCCGGTGAATGCATGTTTGTTATTCGGTGAATGTAATGAAACCTGGCAGCAGGTAACCCGTGCCAACTTTTTTTTGGCGTTTGTGCTATACCGTTACCTACCTACCTTACCCGATCCTTACGTGGGCAACCTGCGCACCTGGGAGCGTTTATTTGGCCGGGAGGGAGGCACCCGCAGCAACCTGGCAGCCACGCCCATCAGCATGCTGTTATGCGCCGTGAGATACAGTCCCATTGACCAGGAAACAGATGATGTGAATACCGGTTTCCACTTTGGCGCATTGCCCCCTGGCGATATTGCCAACCTGCCCGGTACCCCGGCAACAGTGCCCACACCAACGCCCGCGCCGGCTGTGAGCAACAATATACTTACACGCAGCGCCGCGCTAACGCGTAATGCCAAACTAACTGTTACGCCGCGGGCATTGAAGTCCTTTGGCGCCGTAAGCACTGCCGTAAAAATTAATGCCGCCTCTTTAGAAAAAACAAGCGCAGAAAATAATGCTTTCCTGGAAAAGCTAACCCTGCGCCCGGACTTTACAGCTACCATACCAGACCAGCAGCAACCTGCATTAGATACCACACTGGACGGACAAGCCTTACAGGGGCAGATCGCAGAAGCCAACAAGGGATATACCTACGGCAACCTGTGGGACAATGCCATTGTAGGCAACCGCCTGAATGCAGAGCCCTTTGCCCTGCTGGATGTGAGCAGCAACGCCAATCAGTTAGGCATCAGCGTTAGCGGGCAAATGATCATTGTAAGAACAGGTACCGTGGTGCCGGGCACACCAGGCATTGCCGGTGGCGCTGCTGTGAATGAAGCCGCGGTAGTGGCCACCAATACCGGTTTCCCATTCATTGTGGAAGGTATGCAGGTAAAAACACCCGGTGTGCTGGTGCGTTCCTTTACACTGCCGCAATTTGCCTGGGAGCCGGTTATTAACCTTACACCGCCGGACCGGGATAACCCGCTGGACAATACCTCGCCCAAGCTGCCCATGGATCCCGAAGCAGGGTTTATGTACTTCCCGGATGATGGCGGTCCTACCCGCATCTGGAACAACAATCCCAAACCCGTGGCCCTGGCGCCTATACCGGTAGTAAATTCTTTGCTGGATGAGTTTAAGAATAACCCGCAGAATTTCACGGTATCCGCCTTTACGCTGCCATTTGGTTTAAAAGCGATCAACTATGTATCCAAACACTTTATAGAGCCGAAAAAGCCGGATATGGCCAATATACGGCCCGTATTCCGCAAGCAGGCAGATGGCACCTACAAGCTGCAGGGCGGCATACAGCTGCGCATGACAGCAGGCACCTTTGGTAAAACCGATCCGGAGCTGGGCAATGATTCGCCGATGTTCCCCGGTTATGTAGTGCAGCTGAATAACCTGTTAAACGTTGTCGGCCAGCCTACTATTGGCAGTAACCTGGGGCACCGTGTAACGGAAATATTCAACAATGAATTTCTGACGGGTGTGCTCAGCTTATCCAACCTGGTAAAAGATTCCAGGGGCGTGCCTGTAAGCCGTATAGATATTACCGGTTACGGCGCCAGCATGTTCAGCAACTGGTTAAGCCCTTCCGCCGCCATGGCCCAAACCAGCCAGGCGCGCTTTGATGTGATGCTGGGCCGTACTGCGCATGAGGTGATACAGGTAAGAAGCATTTTGTACCCCTGGGGCATCCGCGTAGTGCGCACCATTACGCTGTTCCGCACCGGTACCGGTTATGTGTACCGCACAGACAGCGGCTGGAAAGCAGAGAGCGACGGTAAGTTTGATTTCTCTTACCGTTATAAAAAGAAAGGGGTGGACCCATACACCACCAACCCCAATGATTTTGTAACAGAGCATGAGCCTTATGAGTTTCATCCCGGCATTATTAAAGGCCTGTTCAATGTGCGCAACATCAAGGATGCGCCTTCTGTAGCAGAATACACAGATACCAATGATATAGCCATTGGCGCCGATTACCTCAACGGTATCAAAGGCCAGATCTATACCAATACCACCGGCAATGCCCTGCATGAACCCGTGAAATGCGGCGGCGTATATTTTGATGCGGATGTGGAAATAGAAAATGTAGTGCAGGGACATATTGAGCACCGCGTGGTATCTAAAAAAATATTGGGTTATGTGCAGGTAGCGCCTGCCGGCAAACCCCTGACCGTAGACCAGCTGCGGGCCCTGCTGGCTTTGCAGAACGACAGCATTGGCGGCGACCTGGATTGCGTGGTAGATATTAACAACAGCGATCAGCAGATGCGGCTGAACCGCTTTGATGTGAACCCGTCTGTAGATGCCGGCGGTAACAAGGTATTTGTAGTAGCCGCGCGTGGTAATGTGTTCCTGCCAAAAGATGGCAGCTGGGCCATGATAACGCATAATGCCGGCACAGGCGATGTTACGCCGCTGCCTACCGGCACCACGGTACCGCTTATACGTACCGGTAAATGGAAAAAAGATGTAGTGGTGGATCCTGCAGTAGTAACCAGCCAGCTATTACGCATAGCGCATCCGCTGGAAATACTGCGTGCACCCGGCAGCAGCACTATTAACTTTGGTTACCTGCAAAGCACGGCCACGCAAAAAGCATTGTTCCTTACACCATCTTATGGCAAGCTGCAAAAAATGCTGTTAAGTAAAACACCGCCCATTTTTGCAGATGCTTACCGCCTGATGACCGGCAACGGCATTTTCCCCAACATCGGCAATGCCATAGATAATTTCGGCAAGGCCATGCCTATGCTGAATGGTATAGACAGCGCCGGTAATGCAGCCGTAGCTTTTGTTACCAATGCGTTATCAGACGGGGGTACACAGGTGCTGGAGCTGTTAAAGGTAGAAGCGGAAAAAGTAGGCGAATCCGTAGTGAACCAGGGCATGAACATGTTGCAGAAAGGCATTGACGGCCTGGTGGATAAAGCCATGAACTTTGACGTACCACCGTTTGATATACCGCTGGTAGATACGGAGGCCCTGCGTATTTACATTCATTACGCCACCACCAAGAAAAAAACACATCCCCAGCCCGATAGCGCTTATGGCGATGGCAAGCTGAATTTTGATGTAGATTCCTTTGCCAGCGATATGGGCAATCAATGGAAGAGCCGTTTAAACAACCTCTCCATGATCGTGGACCTGGGCGATATGAAAAAGCTGATGACCATCAAAGGAAACTTTGATGCCAGCAAAAACAAGGAAAGCGGTTATGAAGGCGGGGATAGCGGCATAGGCCTGCCGGTGCCGGAAATAGAGTTCAGTGATGCGCTGCAGCCGGTAGTAGACATACTGGAAGTGCTTGCGCAGCTGAGCCAGGGCAATTATGCAGAAGCCATGAAACGCGGGCTTAAGATTGCCATGAGCAACAGCGGTGAAATATGGGAATATAAATTTGAAGCCACCAAAGATATTCCGCTGGTGCGCTTTCCGTCAACAGACGACCTGTATAACAGTGCGCAAACACCTTTGAAGCTGGAAGCCTCTTTAGGTGTGGGTGTGTATTTCAACGCCGCATTAAAGGTTACTACTGATCCCGGGCAGCTGTTGCCCACAGCAGGCGCTTTCCTGAAATTCCATGGCGGCCTCAGTGTAATGTGTATGTCCGTAGGCGTGGGTTCTATTTTTGCCCAGGGCTCTGTGGATGTAAAGATAGCCTGCGATACCAAAGTAGGCCCCAACCTTACGCTGGCTTTTGCTTTTGGCGTGCAAATAGTAGTAAGCCTGCCGGTGGTAGGCCATGCCAGCGTAACCTTTATGGTAGGTGTTGAAATGTATGCAGATAAGGATAAGGTAGTGATCACCGCCATGATGCTGTTCCGCGGAAACGCAGATCTGCTGGGCGGCCTGGTATGTGTAACCATCAGCATAGAAGCCAAAGGCATTGTAGAAAAGACCGGCAATAAAACAGAAACCTCCGCACAGGTAACCTTTGCGCTTGACATCAGCATTTTCCTCATCATCGATATCAGCTTTTCAAAAACCTGGGGTGAAGACCGGCAGATCGCATAAGCGCCGCCATATCACCTCCTAATCATTCATTACAAAAACAGCACACATGGAAGCTAAGAGAAGATATACAGTAATGGTGTTTCCCCAGGGATTTGACGGGAAAAAATTAACCCTGAACATTGTATTGATCCCCCGCAACCAGGACCCGTTCACCCCATATGCCACCGGCTTACCAGCCCCGGATGATAACGCCACACCCTTTGCCGACCTGGTACCGCAGTTCGAAATAGGCGTGGTGAAAGGGCTGGATGAGTGGCCTTTGAGCAATGCCACCGCAGCAGGCCGTGTGCCGGTGAAAATACCGGTAGCCATCGCCGCAGCGGCCAATAAAAAAGCATTGCTGCAGGCTATTGCAGCTGACCTGGGCGCAAAAATAAATGTAGACAATACCACCGATAAAGCAGAAGCAGTGATCCCCGAATCAACCAGCGTGCGTAAGTACCTGCCGCTAAGCTACCGGGAATCATTCAACTTCACCAGTCCCCGCCATCCCAATGCCCGTACGGACGACAGCTACCACTGCGCCATCCGTAAAGACACCAAGAAGAAACCTGGCTGGGCTACTAAAGATGATCTGAGCTGGGGACAGGTGTTTGCCCACATCCTGCGCCAGCCCCTGCTGGCAAGAGCCTGTGGCATGATCTATCAAACAGAGGTATCTGTGGAAGATAATGCCGCGCTGTTTGAAAAAGGTTGTTACCTGTATGCCGACCTGGTAAATGCCGACTATGTACCCATTCAGAATGCATTGCTGGAAGATGCAGACGGTCCTTTTGTAAAACGCTATGCCGCCCGCATTCCCAAGCTGAAGGTAGATACGCCCCGGCCCGTATTTGCGCCGTTATTATTCCCGGTGCTGTACCGCAAAACTATTGATGCAGTAGACCCTGAGCCCAAAGGAGAGTGGGACAAAATTTTTGCAGAGCTGAATGAATACAATGATGGTTTTGCCAAGATCGTGCATGTAACACAACCGGTGAGCAGCAACCTGCTAAGCGAACAGCAGGACGGTGCACACCCGGTAAAGGATGCAGGCATACGCCTGGCCTGGGACGATGAGCAGATCCTGATCTGGTACATCCGCCAGCTGGCCCAGAACCCGCTGGAGCCGGGCAAAAGGGTAGATGCGCCTTTAGGCGTTTTCGGTTACCGGATAGATGTGAAACAGGAAGGCGTGGATGCCTGGAACAGTCTGAACCTGGTGAGAAGCAAACAATCCTATAGTATAGGCGGCGCCGGTGTAGGCAATGCAGCCAATGAAGAAGTGGAGCTGCCCTTCCAGGTATTTCCTACTCAGCCTGATAACAATACTGCCGGTGCTTACTGGCTGCCTATGTATTTCACTAACTGGATAGGCAAAAGCCTGGTGCTGAAAGATCATGACGCAGTGCTCATTTACCAGAATGAGCAAGGCGTAATAAAAGATGATGGTGGTGAGATAATAGCGCAGCAAAATGTGCCGCCGGATAATTTGTTTGATGAAGTAGCTACCGCCGCCAAACTCTTATACGGCAATACCTACGAGTTCCGCGTGCGTATGCAGGACATTAGCGGCGGCGGCCCGGCCATAGGAGAGGAGCTGTTTAACAACGCAGCATCGCCAACGGCTAAACGCCTTTTTAAAAGATACATAGCGCCCGGCCTTTGCCGTATGGATAAACCCGCGCAGCTGATCAGCACACAGGTTGATTATTTCAATGAATCTGTTGATGAAGCTAAGGTACATACTTTTGATGCCAGCCCGGTATTGCACATACGCCGCCCGCTGCTGAACTATCCCGCAGTAGTATTTACCGGTAAATACCAGGCCGCCGGGCAGGACCCCGTGCAGCTGCTTATACAATCCAATGCAGCGCAGGGCGAAAGTAAAACCCCTGCCATTGCCGATCCGGATGTAGTAAAGGCAGAGATAAAGGTAGAAGTGGAAACCCTTCGCCTGGACAATCTTTTAAGCGACAGCGGTGAAGAGAACTATGTAACCTTGTACCGCACCACGCGCGCTTTTCCCGCCGGCTTTGACGATGAATTAACACTGCCTGTTGTTTTCCATGATATAACTTCCCTGAACCTGGGTAACCTGGATGATCCGTTTAATGACGCTACGCTGAATAAGCCGGCCATTGATGCCATGACGGATATTCCCTTACCCACAGCAAGGCGTATACGCGTAACCGTACGTGGCGTATGCGAAGGGGACAGCACTTATTATGGCTTTATTAATGATGCTAATCCCGACCTGGACAGCCGTTACGGCAAAACCACGCAGTTCCGTTTTTACAAGGAATCCGGCACAGAAGCAAATCTGCTGCTGCCCAAAGCCAATGTAACACCGGTACAGGGTGTGTACCTGCAGCCTGATCCGCCTTATGTGAATGATGGCACCATTGCTTCCCTGTTCTTTATCCGTGAAAGTGTGGACCGTATGCCGGATATGGTGCAGCGCCTGGCGCAGCAGCTGGGCGTGGTATCCCGCAATCTTACGCTGGTAGGCAAAAAAGGAGAGCGGGTTGTATTTGGCTGTAATAACAAGATCCGCCACCACCTGGCGCCGGATCATAGCAGCATTACGTTCTCATCTAAAGGGGATCTGTCTAACCACTGGATAGGCTGCGTGGTGTACCGCCTTAACCGCGACTGGAGCTGGGATGCCATGCAGGATGCAGGGTTTACCATTAGCCGTAAAAAGAAGTTCAAGCATGATACGGATGCAGAAGCTGAAGTGCTGGATGTGCTGGGCGATATAGAGATGAAACACTACGCCTCCTTTGAATCCCTGATCCCGGATGAGTTTGGGATTGTGAACCGCAACAGCACCACGCTGGTGTTTATTGATGCTATTGAACCTAAAACCGCGCTTAAACAATCCAACGGGCAGCTGCGCTTCCCGGATGAGCTGCAGGTAACGTATACCATTACGCCCAACTTTAAACCTAACCACGGCGCACCTGCCACCTTTGTGCAGGAACAGCTGGACCTGCCGGCAACCGTGATACCGGCACAGGTGCCAAAGATCGCCAGTGTGGGTATAGCATTTTCACCTTACCGTAAAAATGAAAAATACAGCGCCACAGAACCGCGGCAGCGTTATTTGTGGGTAGAGCTGGAAGAACCGGTTGCAGACCCCCATGATACGGTATTCTGCCGCCTGCTGCAATATACGCCGGACCAGATGCTGAGCAACAACATAGGTATTGCCAATGACGTAACGGAAGATCCGCCGCTGCCCGTTGACCCGGAATATACCCGCAGCATTACGCCTAACCAAACAGATGATATGGCCGGCCTGAGCGCCATGCAGGCAATGGAAAAAGCCAGCGATAATGACCAGGTACACTACCTGTTGCCACTGCCCCCGGGCCTGCATGCAGAAAGCGCTGAGCTGTTCGGCTTCTTTACATACGAGTTTCGTATGGGACACGGGCATTGGAGTAATGCGGAAGATGATAAGGAAAACCTGTGGAGCACTGCCCAGGGCCGCTTTGGCCGCCCATTGCGTGTAACGGGTATACAACACCCTGCGCCTACTTTGCTGTGCAATGTAGACCGTGATAAGGATCGTGTGTATGTAAATGCGCCTTATGCAAAAGCAGTGTGGAAAGGTAAAGACGTAACCCCGGACCCGCCCCGTACGCAAATGCACGCTGTATTATATGCACAGGTAAAACAAGCCGATGGACTGGCATACCGCAATATTCTGCTGGATGAAAAGCTGATGCAGCTATCACTGCCGCCGGTAGTGAAAATACCTGACCGCGATTTTGGCCTGTTGTACAACGTCGGCCGCCAGGAGCTGAACCGCTGGACAGTAGAGCAAACCGATGAACCTGCGCGTGCAGGTGTGCTGCTTACTAACCTCACCATGCTGAATGAAGTGAATACCCTGCGCTTAGATCCCGTAACTCAGCGTAAGCTGGACCAGGTGATCCAGGAACGTGCAGCAGGTAAAGTAGTTGACCTCGACCGGGATACCTCCCGCAAGCTATTAAAGGCTTATGATGCGCTGCAGGATGCGCCGTTGAAAGTAACGCCGCTGGCCGCACAAAGCTTTACCACAGCTTCACTGGTTGCTGGCGCGCTGGTCGCTATTTTTAAAGACCAGGTAAAAACAGCCACCATCACCTGGGAAAATAAGGAAATAGCTGCGCTGCTCATAGGCCTGGGCCTGCCGGAAGATTCGCCATTAAGTGTGCTTACGGTAGAAGTGTTTGGCAACATCACCAGCCTGTATGAGCATATTGGGTTATCTCTGCCGGAGATCAAGAAGCTAACGGCCAATAACCCGCAGGTATATGCCGCTATTGAATCCCGGCAGCTGCAAAGCCAGTATGCGCTAACAAATGCGCTGGGTAAGTACAGGATCTTGCGTACATCGCCGTTAACGGAGGTGCCGTTTGTGTGCTGCCCTACGTGTGCGGATTAATTATATAATTATGCGTGTGCCACGCCTCAAAGGTGTGGCACACATTTATTGCATGCTCTTAACAGTGGTCCGGCACTGGTATGTCATTCACTGCCACCAGCTTATCCAGCCTTATTACCAGTCCGTTATCCAGCCGCATATACTCCACCTTAAGCGCGGTATACACATCTTCAATAATAGCTGAAACTTCCTTTTGCTGCTCATTTTCATCCCGGTACAGGATGCAGCAAACGGTACGCAGGGTAGCCCAGGCTTCCAGGCGGTCGTAGTAGTTGCAATCAATGGGCTGGTATGGTAGTTCCGGTGTTTGCATAAGTTACTTTTAAAGTTAAAGGTTGTGAACCGGTTTTACAAATAAAGGGTAGAATTGCTATCTTAACAAATGATGAATAACGATCACACCAGGATAATTCACAGAAGAACGCCGGAATCGGCGGCCATGGTAGCAAGCGTTAAACGGGCAATGGCAATCACCGCCAAACTTAACCGTTTAACGTACGATGATGCTGATGAAATACGGGCTTTGTTCAGCGAACTTATTGGCAGAAAGGTAGACGACAACTTTTCATTGATCCCACCATTCTATACTGCCGGCGGAGCCGAGATCCGCGTCGGGCATAATGTATTCATAAACCAGAACTGCACTTTTTATGACCTTGGCGGCCTCGATATCGGGGACGATGTGATGATCGGGCCGAATGTAAACATCATCACAACAGGCCATCCCCTTGATCCTGCACAACGGCGCGCTGTTACAATCGGAAAGCCCATCGTGATTGAGAGAAATGTCTGGATCGCAGCCGGCGCAACGATCATTGGCGGCGTAACTGTTGGCGAAAACTCAATAGTGGCTGCGGGTGCTGTAGTTACCCGGGATGTTCCTTCAAATACCCTTGTTGGCGGAAATCCTGCGCGGATCATTCGTGCCATTGGCAATGAATAAAGATCTCTTGTAGATATTTGCCTCAGTCAAATAATTTATTTGACAAAGTCAAATATTATCCGGAAATTAGCTTTCCAATTCAAGTGATCTATGTCAGCCATTATGGAAAAGGTTAAAACCATCCGGCAGTTCAACCGTTTTTATACCCGGCAGATCGGCCTGCTGGACCAGCACATCCTGGACAGCAATTTCTCTTTATCAGAAGTACGGGTATTATATGAAATAGGCAATACAGACAACTGTACGGCCGGCCATCTGACAGAAAGCCTGGTAATAGACGGTGGTTACCTGAGCCGCATTTTAAAAGTTTTTGAAAGAGATAAGATCATGAGCCGCCGTCAGTCTGCTACAGACGGGCGTACCTGGTATTTACAGCTCACGGCTAAAGGTAAAAAGCTGCTGCAAACCCTGGAGGCACGCTCTAACCAGCAAATAGCCGATGTGCTGCAGCCGCTTGCAGCCGGTCAGCAACAAGCCGTAATAGAAAGCATGGAAACTATTCAGCAGGTTTTGTCTGAACCGCAGCCGCTCCGCTTATCGGATCTTGTTTTCCGGCATGAATTATTACCCGGTGATGTGGGATATCTTATTTATTTGCATGGTGAAATATATGCCAAAGAAACCGGCTACAACCTGGAGTTTGAAGGTTATGTATGCAAAACGTTTTACGACTTCCTGCAAAACTATCATCCTTCCAAAGACCGTGTATTCCTGGCTACTTATAAGAACCGCATTGTAGGCGCAGCGGCCATTTTAGGACATTCCAAAGAGCTGGGTCAGCTGCGCTGGCTGCTGGTGCATCCGGATATGCGGGGTATCGGTTTGGGTAAAAAGCTGGTGGATGATGCCATGGCCTTTTGCCGTGAGCAGCAGTACAAAAAGGTATACCTGCTCACTACTGATCAGCAAACCACAGCGGCCAAATTATATACACAACACGGCTTTATTAAAACAGAAGAAGTGCCGCAGGAGATGTGGGGCCACCGTTTAAGCGAAGTACGCTACGAATTAATAATGAAGAATGAATAATAATAATCGGAGTGAAGTTATTTCAATTAAAGTAAGTTATGCAGGTTTATGAAAAGGTAATCTATTTCTCAGCCATGAGATGTAATTTTCCAATGGATCCCAAATTTATCAGTAACTACCCCATAACAAGGGCTCCAGAAGGTTTGGGCAATAGGCACTATTTTGTTCCCGCCGGCCGATAGTTCATTGTATATCCGGATAGCCTCTTTGGAGGTATCTACAACCGTTCTTTCATCAATTTGCAGCGTAGCATGCATCACATTTTCGTCGGGTGCGTTTGGAAAAAAACTTCCTTGCTTCCTCCGGTACATCCTTGTAGCGGCCTATGTATAGGCTCTCCCCGCCAAACACTGTTTTGTAATAATTGAACGCTTCTTCACAATTTCCTCTGTAAACTAAATAAGGGTTCACTGAAATCATGGCCTTTTATTTAATAAGTTATATAAAATGTATAACACAATATAATTCCTCAGCGGTGATTTTACAATGACGAATCACCCTCCTGTTTTGGCGCGATTACACCCGCAATATCATTGCCCGTCTGCTGATCTTTGTGATAGAAATAAACACTATTACTTTTAAAAACGATTTCCATGCGAAAATTAAAATTACAGGTACAAATGACCCTTGACGGGTTTGTAGCCGGGCCGGATGGCCAGCTGGACTGGATGTGGATATCCGGCAAAAGGGATGAATCCCTTATGCAGTACGTAATTGATCTGGCTGACAGTTGCGATATCATTTTGCTGGGACGCAAGATGACCCGGGAATTCATCGATCACTGGGAAAATGTAGTTGACAACCAGCCTGACAGCCCGGACCAATCTTTGGCGCAACGGATGGTAAATATGCGTAAGATTGCTTTCAGCCGCACACAAACAGCCATCGCCGGCAGGAACTTAGCAGTGGAAAACGGAGTCCTGGCTACTGCAATACAGGCGCTGAAAAAAGAACCGGGCAAGGATATTATGGTTTATGGCGGCGCCAATTTTGCAAGCTCGCTGATCAGCCTGAACCTTATTGATGAATATTATATTTTCAGTAACCCGGTTGCAATCGGGGACGGACTTTCAATTTTTAAGGAGAGAAAAATTCTGGAATTAGAAAGTTCAACCACTTACAAGAATGGTAAAATACTCAATAAATACCTGCCCGTGCCCCTTTAGGCAGTTAATTATTAATTAAGCGGAGCGGCATACTTCTCCAACAAAACTATCTGCCCTAAATGATAAGCCGAATGCTCAATCACGCCATGAAAATAATAAGCGGCAGGCTGGTTGGTGCCGGGGAAGTTCTCATATAGCTTATCTTCCGGGAATGCGCGGATAGCCGCTACCAGCTGTTCTACAGAATGTTGCAGGCGGTGCCGGGTGGCTTGCCAGTTTTCTTCCCCATGGTTTTCCGGCAGGTAAAAATCAGGCAGGTCGCCGTCCTGTTCGGGTTGTTCATTCTGGATATAGCGGAGTACCCGCTGATTCCAGTAAATAATGTGATTTACCAGCTGCCAGATGTTATTGGACCCGTTAAAGCTCTGTACGGACTGGTGGGCATTTACCCGCTTCAGGTGTTCCGCATAAATAACATCTATCCAGGGAGTACCGTCATACAGGTTTTGCAGCGATTGCGCCAGGAATTGCAGGTGCGACATGTTACATGCAGTTTATAGGTGACCGTCTTTTTAAATTTAAATTATTTCAGCTGATCCATCAAATATCATTCCGGCATCCTTCCTTTTTTCATCATGTCTGTATTCTTCGTTACATTTAGCAAAATAAACAGAGCTATGGATCAACAACAGTTGGAGATCAACCGGAATGAAGATGCCATGCGCATGGCCGTTAGCACATTAAAGCAGCGCCTGGCAGTGATTGAGCAGGGAGGTGGTAAAAAGAACCTGGAAAAAGTAAAACAAAGAGGTAAGCTAACCCCACGGGAGCGTATTGCTTACCTGGCAGATAAAGACACGCCATTTACAGAGATCGGCGCTTTTGCAGCATATGGAATGTACACGGAACATGGAGGCTGCCCCGCCGCAGGCACTGTAGCAGGTATAGGTTATGTAAGCGGCCGCCAGTGCATGATCGTAGCCAATGATATGACGGTAAAAGCAGGGGCCTGGTTTCCGCTTACCGGCAAAAAGAACCTGCGCCTGCAGGAAATAGCTATGGAAAACCGCCTGCCCATTATTTATTTAGTGGATAGCGCCGGTGTATACCTGCCCATGCAGGACGAGATCTTCCCGGATAAAGAACATTTTGGCCGCATTTTTTATAACAACGCCCGCATGAGCGCCATGGGCATTACGCAGATAGCTGCTGTAATGGGCAGCTGTGTAGCTGGTGGTGCATACCTGCCTATTATGAGCGATGAAGTGCTGATGGTAGAAGGCAACGGCTCTATTTTCCTGGCAGGCCCATACCTGGTAAAAGCCGCTATTGGCGAAACCGTTGATGCGGAAACGTTAGGCGGCGCAGTAACCCATACGGAGATCTCCGGTATTGCAGACTATAAGTTCAAAACAGATCAAGAATGCCTGGATCATATCCGCAAGATCATGAGTAAGCTGGGCGCTCCGGCCAATGCAGGCTTTGACCGTATTACCCCCGTAGCCCCGGCCAGGGACATCAGCACCTTATATAGCGTGCTGCCTTCCGATAGCACCAAGCCATACGAAATGCTGGACCTCATTGCCCACCTCACCGATAATTCTGAATTTGAACAGTATAAACAGGATTACGGTAAAAGCATTTTATGCGGTTATGCCCGCATTGATGGATGGGCCGTGGGTATTGTTGCCAATCAGCGTAAGATCATTAAAAACAAACGCGGTGAAATGCAGATGGGTGGCGTGATCTATAATGATAGCGCCGACAAGGCAGCCCGTTTTATCATGAACTGTAACCAGAAGAAAATTCCTTTGGTGTTCCTGCAGGATGTAACCGGTTTTATGGTAGGCAGCCGTAGTGAGCATGCCGGTATTATTAAGGATGGCGCTAAGCTGGTGAATGCAGTAGCCAATTCCGTTGTACCCAAGATCACCATTATAGTAGGTAACTCTTACGGCGCCGGTAACTATGCCATGTGCGGCAAGGCCTATGGCCCACGTTTTATTTATGCATGGCCCAGCGCAAAAATAGCTGTAATGGGAGGGGAGCAGGCAGCCAAAACCCTGCTGCAGATCCAGGTGGCTTCCCTGAAAGCTAAAGGGCAGGAAATAACGCCGGAAGAAGAGAACAAGCTGCTGTCCGCCATCACAGAAAAATATAACAGCCAAACCACACCCTATTATGCTGCTGCCCGTTTATGGGTAGATGAGATCATTGATCCCGCAGATACCCGCCGCGTAATTTCTGAAGGCATCACGGCAGCCAACCAGGCGCCCCTCGAAGATGCTTTTAAGTTAGGCGTGTTCCAGGTGTAATTAATAATGAATGATTAAGAATTAATAATCGTAGGGAAATTGTTCGTGGAATTATGAAGCTCATAGCGTTATGATAATGATTCAGCGGAGTACTTACCTAAATTATTAATTATTCATTCTCAATTATTAATTAATATTGCGCCTTATGTCGGAAATTACCATCTACACAGACGGCGCAGCCCGGGGCAATCCCGGAAAAGGCGGTTATGGCGCCATATTGATGTGGGGCACAATACGCAAGGAGCTTTCACAAGGATACAAACATACTACCAATAACCGTATGGAGCTGATGGGCGTTATTGTGGCCCTGGAAGCGATGAAAAAAGAGGGACAGGATATCACTATATATACAGATAGCCAATACCTGGTGAACAGCATAGAAAAAGGCTGGTTGTGGAACTGGGTGAAGACCGGTTTCAAGGATAAAAAGAACAAAGATCTGTGGATGCGCTTCATCCCTGCCTTCAAAAAACAGAAGGTAAAAATGGTATGGGTAAAAGGCCATGCCAGCAACCCTTATAATAACCGTTGCGATGAATTAGCCACTTATGCCGCGGATAATGGCCCCTGGCTGATAGATGAAGGTTTTGAACAAGGCGCATAAAATAAGTTACGCTAAATAAAAAGGCCTGTACATGCTAACACGTACAGGCCTTTTCTATATTTACGCTGCATTTTAGCATTCAGCGTTCCGCATCATTACTCCGTTGCCGTAATCTTCCCCCTGTAATTCCCATTCACCATCTGCTCATTCCCAAACTGAAGGCTATAATCAAACAGGTACTCATCGCCTTGTTTGCTCACTGTTAGCTTGCCGGACCTGATATCCAGGTTCACAGTGCCGATGCTTTTATCTATCTCGCCTCTTTTGATCTCCCCGTTGTACACATACCCGGCTTCCGAGAAGTATTTCGTACGGTCAAAACCGGTAGAATCTTCCGGGTAAAAAGTATAGGTACGGCCGGAGATAAGGGTGTCTATTTCAAAATAGATCAGGTCTACTTTCCCTGAAGCAGAATCATTGAGCGGAATGCTGGACAGCCACAGCTCGCCCATATCGGTCCTGTAATTCTGTA
The DNA here is from genome assembly GCF_019091455.1 of Chitinophaga sp. GbtcB8. Taxonomy (GTDB): domain Bacteria; phylum Bacteroidota; class Bacteroidia; order Chitinophagales; family Chitinophagaceae; genus Chitinophaga. Next base: position 47,573 of record NZ_JAGXJN010000007.1, on the reverse strand, counting down.
ACAGCCCATAGGTAATGCTAAAGCTTTGACCATTAATGCTAAAGTAATTGGAGGTAGGCATTTTACTATCCTTACCACATGCCATTAACAGCATAGCTATGGCAGCTATGCCCGGGAGGAATTTTTTCATAGGTGCAGGTTTTTCTGATAGTTAAAATTTTAATAATATAAAGTAAGGGTTTTTTCCTTAAAAATTATAATTATATCCCAGTGTAGCGGTCAGATTGCTGTTATTGCCTTTGGGCGTCCAGCGGGTTTGGTGTACCGCATTCATGTTAAAGTTGTGCTTTTTCATGAACAGGTAAGCCGCATTCATGCGCAGGTTCAGCACCTGTCCCTGTTGCTGCCCGTCGTTTGTGCTGGTATTATAGGAGGTGCTGAAACCGCCCGTTACCTTCTTATGAAATAGCTTGGCATTAAGGCCCAGGGTAGGGCCCAGCGTCAGGAAGTCGCTGCGGCCAATAGTATTATAACTTAGGTTAAATGCGCTGGTAAAGCTGATCTGCTGAGGTATCAGCAACAGCGTATAGGCGGTGCTGCTATTATAAAAGCGGGAGCCATTACCTTTCCATAACACCCCGTTCTGAATGTCGGCTGCATCCTGCACACTGAGGTTCATGTTAATGTTATGGCTTTTCGTTTTATTCACCCGCAGGCTGTAATTAAGGTTCAGGCCTGCGTTCTGGGAGATCTGTTTAAAATTCAGGGTATCCATATCCACATAGGGGCCGGTTTGGTTAATATATTCAAACTGCGGTTTTATGTGCGTATAGGTTTGGAAGTTAGAGTAGGTGAAATTGGCGGTGAACTTTTCATTCGGCATATAATTGGCGTTCAGGGAGCTTACCATGCGCGAAGTGGCGCCTGACTTGGTATGGTTCAGATCATCCCGCTGGTAGCCAACGCTGGCGGATATATTGGCCTTATCTTTCAGGAAAGGCTGTGAAAAGTTAACGGTAATATTTTCCAGGTCGTTGTTCATATAATAAGCGCCCAGGGTCTGGTAACCGGGATCCACACGCTCATAACCAATGCCAATGGTGCTTTTGTAGAACGAGTAGTTCATACCGGCCTTAATGGCTTTAAAGAAATAGGTACGGCGCTGGTCATACATAAAAATGCTTCCCAGTATATTGCCGCCGGATGCTTTGGATACGCCGGCATTATCACGTTTGTCCAGCTTCATAGCGCTGTTGGCATATTCCGCAGTGAACTCCAAACCTTTCCGCGGGCGGATCATAGCCGTTAAGCTTACCGCCAGGTTGGCTTTGGGAAAAATGTGTAAGGTATCCGGCAGGTACTGCATCGGGTCTACCTTATCCTCTGCACGTATAAAGCTGAGGCCCAGCGCATATTTCTCCTTCATAAGCCCCAGCTTGGCGCCATAACCCATACGTTTGTAGCTGGGCAGCACGCTGCGGTTGGTGCTGTCATAATCCACGGCGCGTAATAAACGGCCATACATTAGACTTACGCTCCACTCGCTTTCCGGCATAACGTCAATGCCTACCCCGGTAAACTGGTGCCCGTTCAAAGTATAGGGCGAGAACGACATAGATACATCGCCTATATGCGCGGTTACTCCTTTATAGGTAGGGTGCAGGCTTAAACGGTTAGGCATGTTGGGGTAGGCATAACCTGCGCCGGCATTGGTAAGGTTAAAGGAAAAGGGCAGGTTAAGCTGGCCAAACAGGTTCGCATTCAGGTTGCCGTTCAGGAACCAGGTAAAGGGCTGCCGGCTGTATCCGCCGCCGCTGTTCAATACTGTGCTGGCATTCAGGCCGCCGTTCACTTTAATGGGTTTGCCTTTACCAAACATATCACCAATGTGTTCCAGGTCAAAGCTCTGGGCAAATGTGCACATGGGTAATAACAATCCCACACAGAGGGACAGGATGCGGCCCTTATTCATACTTCTGTATTTTAATGTCCGCTAATATGTAGGCGGTGCTGCCTTCCAGTACGTAATCCTTTATTTTAATGGCGCCTTTACGTCCGTCTGCTGTTTGGAACAATATTATGCGGGGCAGCAGGTCGCTGTTGAACTGTATGGTGCCTGTAGCATTGGCCGGTACCTGCAGGGGTTGCAGGGGCGCGTCGTTCAGCATATTGTCAAAATCTGCAACGGTAAATGGCGTAGTACAGTTACACAGCTCCTGTTTGTTAATGAACCGGGTGGCCGTGGCGCCGGGTATGGCCGGGAATGTATAACTGCTGGCCGAATCCGGCGTAATGAATTTGTTAAAGGTGAAGCTCCTGTTCAGCCCAAAGAAAACAATGTCAATTTCTTTACCTGCCGCAGAAAGATCGTCCCCTTTTTTAAACACTTTTCTTAACCGTGTGGAATAAAAGCAGCCAACATCCGTGTGGGCGGTGCTGATGCCCAGCTGCACATCTGTAAGTGTACGCAGCTTAGTATTGGGTTTTACGGTAATATTTTTGGTAACGGTTTGATTGTCTTTATTGTTGCCGTTGGTTAAAGTAATGGTATAGGTACCGGGGTCTTTAAAATATACGGTGGTATTGGAAGATGTATCGCTGGCCAGCACTCCGCCACCGGACGACTGCCATTTTTGAACCAGGTAGCTGCTGCTGCCGCCTTTTAGTATAGCCGTTAGCGGTGCTTCCAGGTCATCGTCCTGGAAAGAGGGCGTTATCTCAAAAGCCGCATGCAGGGCTGGTTTTACAGTAATGGTCTTGCTGATGGAAAATTGTTGTCCGCCATTGCCTACCTGCAGGGTAATGTTATGCGGGCCCGGTGTGGTGAATGTAACCAGGGGAGGGGCTGCTGCATCCGCAGTAGCGGGCGTACCATCTTCAAAGGTCCAGTGGTAAGTGCTGGCGCCTATTGTGCGGTTGGTGAATTTTACCTGCACCGGCGAAAAATCATTCACCTGTATCTCTGCATCAAAAGCTACCTGCACGGCGCTGTCCAGGTGTATATCAATGGTTTTGCTCTGGCGGGTATCATCATTCCAGGCTTCCAGCGTGATCTTATAATTACCGGCCTGTTTAAAGGTAACGCTACCTGGATTCTCATAGTCAGAGGTGCCGGGCTCCCCGCCTTCGAAGGTCCATTTAAAACCGGTAGCGCCCACGCTGCGGTTAGAAAAGTTCACAGTGGCAGGCACGGTGTGCGAGCTGTCTGCCAGCACAAAAGTAAAGTCGGCGGTCAACGGCCGGTCCACTTCTTTATAGCAGGCGCTGAAAAGAAGGGCCAGGAGGAATAGGGTATAGGGTATAGTTCGGATCATAGGTGTATAGGAAGGGACTTACAAACGTTTATCCCTTTTCAAATACATGTAAGGTCTGTTCTGAATCCAGCACATACATGCGGTTATCAAATACATAAAATACATCTTCGGCTGCGGGGATCATAACACCCCTGCGGCCTGTTTTATCGGTATCGTGGATCCGGTAATGCCATAACAGCTCGCCGGTTTGTATATTCCATTCGCTGATAATAGTATCCAGGATCCCTGCCAGGTACATTTTGTTATCCCTGAATATTACGTTGGCATAAGGATCAATACCTGCTGACTTAATATGGGCTGACAGGTCTGCACTATGAAGGCGTGTGCCATCCCCGGCATTGATCTGCCATATTTCCGTATTTACAAAACATAGTATGGCCTGCTCCATTACCTGGAATCTCATACCTGCACCTTTCAGCTGCCAGTGTAACTGACCGTTGGCGGCATGCAGGCAAAGCAAATAGTCCGATTGGCCGCCGGTAACACCAACGTATATACGGCCTCCTGCAAACTGCGGGCGGGCAATGATCTCATAGCTGCCTGCAGGCAAGCCCAGCTCATTGATATTCACTTCCCACAGAAGGCTGCCGTTTGTTTCGCTGAAACAGGTAAGCACATCCTTTTTCTCAGTATGCGTGGTTACCAGCTGATCGCCGTTCCTGCTGAAAAGGTGGGCATAGGTACCATCTGCTTCCCAGATTATGTTGGAGCTCCGGAAATTATATTTGCTCAGTTTCCAGCCGGCCGCTGTTTTATTGCGGATGATCATGTGATCATCATACAGCAGCTTGATCTGCAGGCTGCCGGTATAATTGAACGGGTATTCATTCCGGACGTTGCTGTTAGTATCCCAGGCAATGATCTTATCCTTTGTGCGGGTGATCACTTCCCCGTTCACCATTGCTGCCAGCACAAAAGGTGCTGCATCTGGCGCACTTTCAGTTACTGAAAGGTTGTTGTCTATGCGCACAATGGCATTATCGCTGTTCTTATAAACAATGCCTGTTGCTGTAATAAGCGGTTCTGTTACCTGGTTTAACCGGCGGATTAATTGCATCATATTATCTGACTAAAAATATGGTTTCAAAATTGGCATTAATGAACGCACGTACATCGTCGTCCGTAATACCTACCAAAGGATCGTAGCCGCTAAAATACAATGTTTTCTTTGCCGCTGTTAATGTATTCAGCTGCGCCAGGCCGTCGGTGGCCAGCAATTTGTTTAATACCTGTGTTCTGATTGTTGCCGAATCCAATTTTGTCCGGTCAAACACCCATTTTATCTGTTCTATCACTGCTGCTGCGATCAGGTCTTTTGTAAACTGTTCTGCGAAATCGCTGCCTATATCCTGTACGCTTTTGAATTCGTAGAATGTTTTGCGCTGTTGGTTCCTTGCGTCTGTCATGTCTATGGACCTGCCGGGGCTGGGCTGGGTATCTTCAAACTGCAGCGTGCCGCCGTTCATGGCTGTTGCATACTCACCCAGGAACTTCATGTTAAAGTTGAAGCCTTCCAGCGTAGCACCGCTGTTCACCTGCTGCAGCTTGGCTTTCAGCTTATTCATGTTCACAAAAGTTGCTGTAAGGTTGTTACATACCCGCTGCAGATTATCAAACACGGTTCTGTCATACTTTTCAGCAAAACTTCTTGCGGAGGCGCCCGCCCGTGCAATGCCAACAAATTCGGCACGGGTAAATACGTAAGGTGCTTCTTTCAACCGTGCGTTTGTCCATGCGCTTGCCAAACTTCTCAGGTGCTCAGGGCTCACGCGCAGGCAGGTGCGCCCTGCTTCTTTATAAATGGTCCAGGCTTCCACGATGGCGGCTGTCAGCACGCCTGTATTATCGGCCAGGTATGTATTAACGCCGTTGCAGGTTATTGCTTCGGGCGGTTTTGGTACTACAAGGTCCTGCAGGAACACATCCAGGTCAGTAGGCGGTAACATGTCAAGCCTTGCGCAAACCTGTAAGCGTGTTGGCTCGGGCAGGTTACATAATTTTGCAAATGCCTCATTCTTCCTGCCATAGCTGGCTTTTGCATCCAGTCTGCATATAAGTGGTTGTTGTTTACACAGCTCGCATTCGTCCTCATCTTTTTTGGTGTCTGTTTGGCCTGGTGACTGCCTGGCTCTTATAAGAGCGCTTACTATTGGCTGGGCTTCACCTTCCGCATACACCAAATGCACTTCTTCACCAGCTGTTACTACTACTGCCTGGGCGGTAGGGCTCTGGAATACTTTCACAGAAGCAGCTTTCGCCGGCAAGGTCGGCGCTTTCAGGGCTTCCAGCAGGTCCGGCGCAAACTCAGGTATTTGCTGAAAGCTCATTTGTCCTTCTACAGTGGCTTCCACGAGCTGCCGCAGGGCCAGCTCCTTCATCAGGTTCTTACTTTCCGCGCTGTTCAAAATAAATTTTCCAGAACGTCCTGCTACCACCAGCTTAGGCGCTGTAGCTGTTTGCACGCCGCCGCCACTACTACCGCTGGTTCCTCCACCGCCGCTGCTGCCGTTACCGCCGTTACCTCCGGGTGAGGTGCCGCCGCCATTATTGCCGCCGCTTCCAATACCATCCAGGTCATCAAGATCGTCCAGGAAAAGGGCTTCAGGATCACTGAATGCTTCTCCTTCTTTTGTCAGGCGGGATGCCCGGGCAACCGTGGTCTCATTAACAACCTGGAATTTGATCTTATACTTTGCCATTACTTCACTGAACGTTTTAGATGCGCTCTTAGCCACATTGGTGGCGGTATTGGCAATGGCCGCAAGATCAACTGCGCCGAGGTCCGGGTTCTTCATCCATGCCGCCAGCTGTTGAAAACGTAGCGGATAGGCTGCGCGTAGTTTGGCAAGAAAGGCTGGGTTGTTCTTTATAAGATTAAGAAAGCTGGTACTTAGCTTTTTAGCTGTGTTAATTACACCTTTACCCAGGGCGGCCGCACCCCTCCCGGCCGCAAACAGGTTCACACCAAATTCTACTGCCTTAAAGATCTGGTAACCGGTAGTTCCCAGATTTTCTTTCATGAAGTTGTTAAAGCCGGGATATTCCTCACCCGCTATAGCAGTAAGGGCAAAGAAGGTTTCCGCAACGATCAGGATCCTGGCCCCCAGGGTGGCAGCAGAAACAAAACCGCCTACACCTGTAGCCAGCGACACAGCGGCCAGCGTCATGTTCACATTATGCTTGATCTCTTTATTATCAACTTTTTTCAGGTACCATTGAATAAAAAAGCTTGGCAACAAGGTGATCTGGTCCGGCTCTACGCTAAAGCCGGTGCCGAAATTTATTTCACTGGTAGGTATAATGGCTATCAGGTCAAAAGGCTCCAATGCATCGTCTTCCCCGATAATGCGGGTGGGGATATCGGCACAGGTGGTACACCCGGCGGGGGCCGGCGGCGGCTGGAAGATGCCATTCTCTTTCATGTCCCACTTTGGCTTACCAACACCGTATTTTTGTAAGGTGGTGCCCAGTTCCTCATCATACTTTGGAGTGTACTGATAAAATGCGAACTGGGGATTTAGGGTGATGCTTTGCCCATTGATAGTAACAGTAGCAGATGTTGCTTTGGTTTCATCCTGGATGATGTTCTGCATTTTACCATTTTCCCAGGAGAAGATCCTGTTCCTGGTATACAGGTCATCCAGCGCTTTATCAGTGGCGTTCTTCACTACCATCGGCGCTAACACGCCCATGAGTTTTGAATAGTTACCTTCGCCTACCGGCTCATCATCCATTTTCTTGAAAATGTCTTTCAGCAGCTTGTACTTCTTGTCCGTACCCTTCAGGTCTTCCATCAGCGATGGCTGCTGGTCGTCCGGGGTAGTGGATATCAGCGCTATCATTAAATCTTCAGAGCTTACAATGGTTTGGCCGCTTTCGCTCTTCAGAATGTTCACCCAGCGGCTGGTATTGAGCACCTGCCACCAGGAATTATCATTCAGCTCTTCCAGTTTATTCAGGATCGTTATAGCGCGAATGCGCCCCGGGTATTTCAGCACAGCTAATTCACCCTCGCTAAACACATCCAGCGCTTTTACAAGCTGGGATGGTGAGGTGATCTCGGGCAATAGTTTAGTGATCTCTTTAAAATTCTCATTGAACTTATACAGGTTATCATAAAAACCACGGAACACAGCCGGGTAATAACCATCCCCGGTTTTTTTGTCGCTCAGATAAGCCACATAGGCATCATAGTCCATACTGTTGATCAGCAGCGCCAGTTTTTTCAGGATCAGCTGATCCTCGCACAGGTCTTTATAATCATTGTAGAACTTCATGCCCCGGCTATCCGACGCCAGCTTGGCAAAGTCTTCGTTCACCTGCTTGAAGTCGGCATTGAACTTGGCAATGCTGTTGGCGGCCGCTTGTATAGTTTGTTTTAAAAAGCCTATGCGCAGGCTGTTCTGATCGCTTTTGGCGTTGTTGGTTTTGCTTACATAATCGGTGGCGCTGATCTGGAATCCGTTTACCATCAGAGAGGATGATCCATGGTAAAAGCAACGGTGGCTTACTTTATAGGTGCCGTTTATGTTAGTGAAATAAGAAATGATGTATAATACGGAGTTGGTAGATAACAACTTTGTGTTCTGCCTTATTTTCGGAATAACACTTTTCCATATGGATTCGCTGGCGTTAATGTCGGCTACTTCATATTTATTCTGCGCCTTTACACTGGACCATTTAATATCAGATACATCTTCAGGGGCCGCATAGTTGTAAATAGATGCCAGCACTACGTACAGGTGCTCTGTTCCGGTTTGCGCCTGCACGGTATTCACCAGGGAACGTACCTGTGATTCCAATGTGGTATTGCCGTTGAACCAGAAGTACTGCCCGTTATTTACATAATCCGCATAAAAGGTCTGGGCAGGATCGTCGTACATCAGCAGGTAATCTTTCTCAGCCTTGTTCCTGTCGGCCCTTATCTTACTATTAACGGCTTTGGTTAAACGGTTCACATACCGGTCTACCAGGCTGTCGGCCGATGAAGACGACGCGTACAACGGTATGTATCCTAACAGTACACTTATACAAATCAGTATCCTTTTCAGTAACCGGATCATTTTCCTGTTATTTAAGTAAGTTGTCAATTTTAAGTTTCAGCTGTTCTGTTGCGTATTTGATCATATCCTGTTTGCTGGCATCTTTCATTTGCATGCTCATGATCTCCTTAATAAGGGTTTTGCCATCCAGCGCAACATCATCTTTAAAGTCATTATTCACGGCTGCTTCATCTTTGTAGAAATCGGAAGCGGCAAATATTAACTTCATTGTGATCAACAGCTTACGTTTTTGGTTATAATCTTTTACCAGTGCGGCAAATTCTTTGGAGCTGGCCGGTATATCGCTTTCTGTCAGTGTTTCATCAAAGCCGCCCAACGCTTCTATCTGGGTATTGGCGGTAGTGTCCGTGGTAATACCCTGCTTATCAAACACCGCTTCTTTGATCAGGCGCTGCTGCGTTGCAAAGCCGGTGCTGGTGCCACTGGATGATTTGTCTGCTTCTGCTTTCAGCGCTTTAATGGCTTTTACCAGCACATCTGCCACATCTTTCACCAGCTCTTCCTTCTCCTTATTCACTGCAGCTACTTCCTTCTTGGCATCTTCAAACTTCTTCTCTGCGGTATCCATCTTCTTCTTGGCGGCGGTTTTTTCTTCCGGTGTTTGCGCTGCATCGTACTCTTTCTTCGCCTCGTCGTATTCTTTCTTGGATTGCTCCATGTTATCGGCAGCAGTATTCATACGGTCCTTCAGCTCTTCCGGCAGTTCTGCTTCAGCCATTTCTTTGATCTGTTCCGTCAGCTCTTTAATGGCCAGGTAATCCTCATCTATGGCCAAATGCGCCAGGTCGTTGATCACGCTTGCAAAATCTTTAATGGCCTGCACTGCCTTATCTACATCCACGATCTGTGTGCCCAAAGAATCAAAGGTGCTCATGATCACCCCGCTCATCAGCTGCCGGTCTGTGTTCACTTTTATATTGTCAAACTTCACCTTTAAGCGGTTGTAGCCCAGGAAGGGGATGGTGATATAACCGTAACCGGTAAATGAACCTGCGCCGCGTACCTGTAATAAGCGCACCGGGAAGTCGCCGGCCATGATCTGGTCATCGGGCTGCAGCTCCTGTAGCGCCGTTTGGTTGGCCAGCTTAATATCCGGCAGCAGGCCGCAGTTCCTGTTGGAGATTGTGTCGCGGGAGGGTACGGTGAAGCCATGCACGTCGCCCAGGGTTTTGTTGCCCAGGGTGCAATAGCCGCCTACGCGGTAATCATATTTGCGGCCGGGTACTGCATCATAAATAGTTACTTCGCTGCTGGTGGTTTTTACGTTGAACCATTCTGCGTTATCCTTGCCCTGCTCCCGGTATTCTACCAGGTATTCAAACATTTTAGGCTGCGGCAGCCAGGTAATGGTAATGCGGCCATCCTGTACCGTGGCCACGGGCTGCTGCGGGGGCGCACAATCTTCCTGCAGGGTGAAATAGAAGATCTCCGTATAGCCGTTATTGGTAAATACGTCAAATTCATCCATGCCCTGTTTGGCTTTGGCACGTATGCGCCAGGCATAACGTTTGCCGGGCAGCAAGGGAGGTTCTGCAGGACCATATAACAGCGTAGTGCTGGCCGTAGTGGTCTGGTACAGGGGAGGGGTGGTGCTAAAAGCAGCTTCCGGTAAAATGCCGGTGTCCCAGATCTCTACCAGCGTAAATTCATATTCTGTCTGGAAAGCGGCATTAGGACTGCCCATATGCCGGGGCGTCCAGTTAAAAACAATGTTCAGCGGATCACGGAACGATACGGCTTCTCCTTTGCGGGGCAGGTTTAGCAGGGGCGGTTCGCTGGTGCTGATCCATACCGGCGGGGCACAGCCCAGCTTATCATTGCTTACCAGCTGTCCGCTGTTCAATTCCACTACTTCTATACAAAAGTTATAAAAGCCATCCGGTAGCTTGCCGCTTTGCTGCAATTGCTGCCGCGGTACACCGGAAACCTCCATGTTATCAATGTTAAAATACGGCGCCAGGTCGTTCAGCGATAGCTGCACCGGTATGCCAGCTTCCAGCGCTATAAGCGGGTAAGAGCCATAGTCGCGGTTGCGCAGCGCCACCGTGGTGCCTTTGATATTCAGCCGCAGTCGTACCTGCAGCACCGGCTTTTGCAGGTCGGTGTTCAGCAGGGTAACAATCATGCGCGCCTGCGTACCGCTATACAGGTTACTGAGCTGTGCTGATACCGGCTGCAGCGTTTGCACCTGTACCCGCACGGGGTACTGCTGCGCTGCCAGCGGCCGGCACAGAACGAACAGTAGTAGTATGCTGACTGCTATTTGAATAAAACGTGTAGCTGTCACCGTATCTTATTTAATGATTATTGACTGATGATGATCTTCCTGATAGCATTACCCATAGGCGTTTCCAGCAGCAGCAGGTAAGTACCTGCGGTGATGTTCAGCTGGTAACCCACGTTGAACTGTACGGCCGGACTTTCTTTCCGGTCGTTCACCAGCTGGTTGCTGATAATGTTAAACAGGCGTAAACGTATGTCGGATGCCTTGTCCAGCGCTATGCGCACATTGAACTGTCCCGTATTGGGATTTGGCAATATTTCAAAGGTTTTAATGAAAGGTTCTGCTGCGCCGCCGGGTTGCGTGAAGGTTTGTTTTTCAAGCACGGCAATATCCTTGCTGAACAATTTCTCACAATCTCCCACACGGGTACGCAGCTGTATCCGGTACACACCGGTATCCGCAAAGCGCAGCTCTGCCAGCAGCGGCGAGTTTTGTACTACGGTAATGTTGCGGTTAGCAGGTATTACCCATTCAATTTTTTCCGGCAGCGGGTTGCTGATGTTCACAAAAGAAACATCCTCATTCTGGAAGATCTGCGTAGCTGCCACAAACTCTGCGGAGATGGCTACCTTATTCTGCTGTATGTTAATGGTATCCGAACCTTTACAACCTTTGCTGTCTGTAACATTCACCCAGTACTGGCCGGTTTGGCTAAGCGTTACCTGCGGCGTAAGGGCCTGCAGCGCAGGGTTACCGCCCCATACATACTTAGCTTGCGGGTCTGCAATAGCGGCATCTACCAGCCAGGTTTGATCATTACACAAAGTTTTATCAGGTCCCAGCTGTACCTGCAGCGGTGCAGGATCGGCCAGATTAAAGGTTTGAATGCGTTTGCAATTGTTGGCATCTGTAACGGTAAGGGTGTATTTGCCGGCGCACAGCTTATCCAGCGCAGTGCCGGTTTGCCCGGTGCTCCACTGGTAGCGGTAAGGGGCTACCCCGCCGCTGATGGTGGTTTTGATATAACCGTCACAGTCGCTATGGCAGGTAGGCGCTTTAATATCTGCATCTATGGTAATGCCGCCGGGTATAAAAATGTCTACGTTGTTCTGTGTTTCGCAGTTATGCCCATCTTTCACAAACAGCAGGTAAGCGCCTTCTGTTAAGCTGTGAAGGGTGCTGGTAGTATCGCCGGTGGTCCATTCATAATGGAAGGGGGCCGTACCACCGCTTACCAGGGCTGTAATGCTGCCATCCTGCCCGGAAGCGCAGGTTACTGCAGTTGCATTCAGCGCTACGGTTAATTTATCCGGCTCCACTAAATGAAAAGTATCTGAGCTGCGGGTAATGTTATTGTAATCTGTTACCTGCACCAGGTATTTTCCACTAGGCATGCCCGTTATAATGCTGTCTGTTTGCGGAACAGGCTGCAAGCTGCCATTCACCACCTTAAACCAATGGTAGGTATAGGGCAGCCCGCTGCTGAAGGGGATGCCGCCGTCAGCATGTGCTACCATCTCCCCGTCGCTATCGTCTTTACAGGCTACATAGCGGTGCTCTGCAATGCTGGCTTTTAATAAGGGCGGCTCATGCAATGTATTGGCTACAGATACATAACAGCCGCTGGTGCTGTTATTGGTACAAATGCTGAACTGCGCATCTTTTACCTGTAAGGTATAAGTGCCGTCGCCAATATTTTGTAAGGTAGTGGTGTACTGGCCGGGCTGTATCTGCTCTGTATGGGTGCTTAATACCTGGTTATTGCTGTTCAGCCATTGTACGCTGTAAGAGCCGTCTGCAGCAGGTGTGCCGCCATTCAGCGTAATGCTGATGCTGCCATCTGTATACGTATAGGCCTTAGGGTCAATGGTAGTAACATTTACCACTGCCAGCGGCGCAGCCGGTTGTGTGATAACAGTATCCGGTTGCTGCTCACAACCATGAGCATCTGTCAGTAACAGGGTGTAATGGCCGGAGGGCTGATCCAGGATATCCTGCGTGGTTTCGCTATTGCTCCATGCCCAGGCGTAGGGCAGGGTGCCGCCGGTAACCGTTGATCTTATAAAACCATCGTTACCGCCATTACAGCTTACATTGCGGGTAGTGAGCGCTACCTGTAACAGGTCCGGCTCTACCAGGTGAAAGGAATCCGATTCTTTGGTGATACCGTTCCAGTCTGTAATGATCACCTTATAAAAGCCGGTGTTCAGCCAGTGTGCAGTATCATTCGTTTCCCCTATGGCGTGATACACGCCGCTGTTATCAGCCTTATACCATTCAAACTGGTAAGGCAGCGGGGCGGAGATAGGTACGCCACCGCTGGCAGTTGCAAACAGCACACCGTCCATATCGCCTTTACAGGATACGTAATGTTTTTCAGCAATGTTCACCACCAGTGCCGGGGGCTCTGTGAGGGTAAAGCTGCCCGTTACAATACAGCTTTGCATATTAGGGTCAGGGCCGGTGTAGTTAGCATCTGTTACGGTAATATTATAATCGCCCGCGCCTAGGTTGGCCAGCGAGTCTTCATAAACACCATTCACTACCTGGCCGGTATGGCTGGTTAATACGGTGCCATCGGGTTTTTGCCAGGTTACATTATATGCGCCGCCGGCTAAGGCAGTACCGCCTTTCAGCAGCACTTTAATGCTGCCGTCCGTATACCCGAAAGCTCTTGGGTAAATGAGCGTGGGCGTTACGATCTGTAATGGCTCTGCAGGTTGTGGTACATAAGCCACATCCGTAAGCTCACAGCCATGATAATCTTTTATGTGAAGCGTATACGTTCCTGTTGGGAGTGCATAAATATCTGCGGACTGGGCGCTGTTACTCCAGCTATACGCATAAGCCGGTGTGCCGCCTGTTACCACAGTGGTTAAAACGCCATTGCTGCCACTGTAACAGCTTACAGGGGTAGTGGTGAATTGTATGTTCAGCGGATCAGGATCAATCAGGTTTATCACATCGGACAGTTTCTCTATATTGTTTGCATCTGTCACTTTTACCTGGTACTGGCCGGCGGTTAAACCATTAGCTTGCGTACCGGTTTGGCCGAGTGGCGTGAGTGTGCCGCCCACCAGCTGGTACCATTCATAAGTATAATAAGGCGCTGTACTCATTCGCTTACCGCCTGTAGCCAGTGCGCTCAGGATGCCATTGCCATCTCCATGGCAATTGATACTGTCTGTAATAGTGGGTGTAACTTCCAGCAAAGGCGGTTGTGTAAGGGGATAGGTAGCTGTAACAATACAGCCCTGCTCACTGCCGCTGCCGGCAGATGAGTGGTTGGCATCCGTTACCCTCAGGGTATAGGCACCATCCGGTACATTATCTAACGTAGTGGTATATACGCCGCTGCCTACCATACCGGTCTGCGGCAGCGTGGTGCCGCCTGCGTTGGTCCAGGTGATATTATAGGACCCGTCTGCATTAGGTGTGCCGCCTTTAACACGTACCACAACCCTACCGTCTGAATAGCCAAAGGCCTTGGGATCAGTAGGCGTAGCTGCATCTATCACCAGGCTGGCTGCCGGTTCCGTAATGGTTTCCGGGCGTATGATCTCATTGTTGCTGGCATCTTTTGGCATACAGCCTTTGCTATCGCGCAGCCACAGGCTGTAAGTACCTGCATTCAGGCCACCCAGCGTATATGCCGTAACGTTACCAATGGATACCTGCCGGGTAATACCATCTGCTGCATTTTTATAGTAAAGTATATTACCGCCGTTACCGCCGCTGGTGGTAATGTTAATAGCGCCATCAGCGCCGTTGTGGCACCTTACATCATTCTGTTTGCTGCTGCTGAAGGTAATAGGCCCGGGCTGTACGATCTCAAAATTAGCCCTGTGCTGCGCAGTACCCGTATAAATAGGTACCGGGTTGGCAATATCAGTAGGGTAGCTGCCGCGCAGCAGAATACGGTATTTACGCGCACCACGGTCACTGGACCATGTATAGCTGTTATTACCATCCATGGTTATCTGGCGGTCGTCAATAAAGGCGGCCGGGTTACCAGCAGCTATTTCCTGTTTGTCCAGCTGCATCACCAGCCCTTCACGCGGTCTTAACGGGCGGCTGAATTTTACAATAAAGCTGCCATTCTGATCGCCATAACAGGTAGGCGGTACAGGTGTTACAGATAATATCTTAGGCGCAACAAACCTGGGGGTAAGGATCACGGTATTGCTTTCACCCGCGCCGCATGGATAGGCAACGCGCACCAATATGTTTTCCCTGCGTTCAATAGCATCCAGGAAAAAGTTATTAGGCAGGTCATTACCCGTGAACGTGATGGTCCGCTGCATGGGAAAGTTGGAGGGGAAATTGTTCCAGCCTGTAGAAGTAGTACGGTACTGCCATTGGTAAGTGCTGGCCGGGAAATTTGCCGTGGCATTCAGGGTAACGCTTGTTTCATCCGGCAGCGTAGCAGTTGTAGGTGTTATACTGACCGTTTTAGGATAGATACGCATGTTCAGGTTACCGGTGTACCTGGGAATGAAGTTACCGTGATTATAACTAAAACAAGGCTGCGATGGCGTTAAATATACATCCTGCGAAGCCTCTACATCATTCTTTTTACAACCGGCCGGAAAACCGCGGTCCCAGCTTCTTCTCCCGAAAATGTGAAAGCGCACCAGCCGTTTGGTATTGGTAAATGTAAAATAGTGGGTAGGGAAAGTTCTTACATCATTTTCATGTAAGCCATCCAGCGATTCTGTCCATACTCTTACATTGGTACCATCACTGTAATACGCAGTGATCTCAAACCGGCTGCTACAATCTGCTTTATCCGCATTTCCGTTATAATAAACGGAAAGGTCCATGGCCACTTCGTATTGCTGGCCACGGGCTACCGTATACACTAAAATGAAAAAAAACAGGGGTATAATTTTTTTCATCCGTTACAATTTAATTTTATGAGGGACCAGTAGCAGCCGGCAATTACGCCTGGTTGCAGCCGGTAATATTTATAGCAAACACCCCGTTCGCATGGGGGCTTAATATTGTACATTGATCATTTTTGAGCTGCCGGTAGCCCCACTGTTTAACACGGCCCGTATGCTGTACTGATATTCGGTATTCACCCGGGGCTGATCGTCCACAAAACGGTTGGTGCCTGGTTTCAGCACTTTCCACAACGTAACAGGCTTGCCTTTTTCTCCTTTATATAGCTGGTATTCCACCACATCGGCCAGGTCATCTTTCCAGAACAGCTCTATGTAACGCTCCTGGCGGTTCACCTGTGCATTGAATGAGCGTACCATACCTTTGGAAGGATTGTATGGAATACTTACCGTTAGCGGCTGCATAGGCTTGGATTCCAGCCCGCTGCTGTCTTTGGCCAGCAAGAGGTAGGCATAGGTAACACCGGGTGTTACGGTATTATCTGCAAAATTGTTAACGGGCGGCGTTAGCTTCTGTATGGCTTCCCAGCTGGTATTGGTGGCTGTTACGGTTTTGCGGTATAAGAGCTGCTGCGCCACATCCGCATCGGTACTGGGTATCCACGACAGGTACACAATATCCTTGGCTACCTTATAACCGGTAAGCACAGGAGAGGTAGGCGGTATCACATCCGGTTTTTTAAGCTCAAACACCGCAGAGTAGTCCGACTGGTTATATCGTTTATCCAGCGCCCTTACCTGGTAATACACCTTACTGTTAAGTGATTGTATGCCCACGGAATCGCGGAAGGTATTATGCTTCCACACAGAATCCACCAGCGATGCGGCTTCCTCACCGGCCATGTTGGCGCGGAATACTTTATAACCTAAAATGTCTTTTTCACTATTGGCCGCCCAGGAGAGCTTTACCACGCCGGTGCTGTCTATGATACCGGTGAGGCCTGTTGGCGCTGCCGGTGGTATGGAATCTACAGGCTGCACCAGCACCGGGAAAGAGGTGGAGGATTCGCCTTCCAGCGCTACGGCTGTAATGGTAAAATAATTGCTGGGCTCCAGGTGATCGTATAGGAGTGTACGTTGGTCCGGCGTAATATTGCTCATCACAGCTTTATAAGGCCCGTCTGCTTTTTCTGCCTGGTTCAGTGTAAATCCTTTAATGAGCTTATTACCCGCGGTTTCAAATTCCCAGCCCAGCTCCAGCACGCCTTTCTCATTGATAGCATTGCTGCGGATGTTGGGCGTGTACACCAGCAAATGTTTACCCTTGCCCGTTACCGGATCAGACGGCGGGCCAGGCTCTCCAAAGGGCGATACGCCCCGCACACGGTAGCGGTACACGGTATTATTATCCTGCAGCGAGTCAATGAAATACATACGCGGCGAAGGCTTTTTCTCTTTGCCGTTGAAATTGGTCACCGGGAGGGAAGAGGCGCGTTCGTAGTTCACACCGTCTTTTGAGCGCTCTATAAACCAGGAGTTGTAATAATGTTTCAGCAGGCTGTAATCCCAGCTCAGGATCACATTCTTATCGCCAAACACAGCGCCTATGTTAGCCGGTTTAGGCAGCTCCTTCCGGTCGGCCAGGCCAATGAAAGCGCCGGAAGAATCAATGCGCATACGGCCGGCAGGCGCCAGTGAACGTACGCGGTACAGGTATTTTTCATTGGGCCTTACTGTATTATCCTCATAAGCCCAGCCGGCCATTTTAGCGGCTTCAAAACTATTATCTGCTGCGTATAATGATAATGCAAAACGTTGTTCCAGCTCCTGCGACTGATTGATCAGCTGTGCAATGCCATTGTTACCACCACCACTTACTTCAAAGTCTTTTCCATAAATGGCCTGTGCAATGATTACGGCATAATTATCTTTTTTACAGATCTCCTGCCAGGCCAGCAGGGGCTGTGGTTTGATGGGCTGTGTGTTTAGCAGCTGTGATTCCGGTTTGGCCAGCACCTTGCCATCACGCAGCACGGTAAAACGCCACAGCTCAAAACCGTACTGGTTGCACAGCTTCCAGGCGCTGGCTTTGGTAACTGCCCAGCGCAGTAATACGCTGTGCTGCTGTGCCCTTGCCATTACCTGTATGCGGGCGGTATCTTTCCGCTGTGCGGAGAGGCTGCCTGAGAGCAACAGGAAGAACAGTACAAGACGAAGAATGATCTTAGCGCGCATATATCTTTATCACAGGTTTTTAATAGGTTTTCGAGTATTCATAGGTAACTGATGTGCCTTTAATACCACCCGGTAGCATATACTGGTAGGCTACTTTGTACTTGCCATTACGTATCAGCGGGTAATAACCATTGATCATATACAGGTACTTGCTTTGCAGCGGTGTGTCCAGGTATTTGTTCACCACCTGGTATTGTATATCATCCAGGTCCTCGCGGTACACTAACGGCAAGTCATACACGTAGGGCAGGCGCACGGCCAGCTCTGATGGTAATGGCTGTTTGCTGGTAATGCTGGCCAGGTAATCGCTCATCAGGGTCATAGCCTTGGTGGGCACCAGTCCCAGGTCGTCCGGATTACGGTGGGTAATGAAAATTTCCTGTTCTATCGGGTAGTTACGGTATAACAACGGGTTCACATCTTCCTGGAAGTAAGCATCATCTGTAATGGCGCTTACACTGATCAGCGGTGTGTAACCTGTAAAGGCAGTACCCTGCAGCTCCGGTACATCAAACAGCTCATAGTTGCCTACTTCTGCCTGCAGGCTTAATACCTCAAAGGTTACAATGCTGGCAATACCCCGTTTCAGCGGCATGGCATTCAGCTTGGCTGCAAAGGTCTTATAACGGCTGGTATGGAAGCCATAACCCAGCAGTGATTTGGTTACATCGCCCCGGCTTACTGCATTGGATTTATTTGCTTTTACGGTATAGTCGCCGTCTTCCCCGTTATCCTGCTTGGCATAACTTACGATCGCATCTTTGGAAGCGTCGCCGCCCGGCGGAATGGCCACCACATCATAGGTGTAATCCGTATTTGGTTGTATAGCCGGCATGGGGAAGTCTATACGCTGGTTCACGCTATCGTACTGCATAGCCTGTGTGGCAAATACAGCACCGTTAGTAGCAAACTGCAGCTGGTATTTCCAGCGCGCATCAAACAGATAGCTCTGGCCGCGCTGCAGTACTATGTAACCGCGGTTCAGCTCATCGCGGAACATATTACGCTGGTCTATTACCGGGTAACAGTGTGCAATGTTGGTAAGCGGTATAAAATCAGGTGCAGTGCCGGTGGTAAAGGTCACTACCTTTTCTTCTGTACTTTGCTGCCCGTTCATATACAGCGTTTGCCAGCTGCCGTTCTGCAATTCTTCAAAGATCACTTTCACTGTGGCCTTTAAGGTATGTTTGGTAGGTAGTACTTCTTTGGAGTAATAGGTAGCTACGTCATTATTGGCGTTCCACTCTACTCTGCCGGGTACCGGTTGCCCGTTATCCATTACGGTAAAGGCTTCCAGCTTGGTACGATAGGTTTTGGTGCCTTTGTCATCCTCCACATCAAAGGGCTGTCCAACACGCATGTTAAACGCTGCCTGGGGTGCGGCAAATACATCTACATCCGCTGTATTGTCTGCAGGCGTAACGTCTGCAATCATCTTCACATCTACCGGGCTGCTGCTGCCGGTTACAATCTCACATTCATCGCCTATGGTTACTTTCATTCGCATGTTACCGCTTACCAAACCGCCCAGGATCTCAAACTTCACGGCCATGTAACCCTTTAACCACGTGGGATTGGGCAGCTTGGCCTGCATAAGCACAGCGGCTGCGCCCGATATAATGGGGAAGCGTCCTTTAATAAATGCCAGGTTCACTTTTACGCCTACCTCGCCCTGCAAATACACATAGGCCTGCCCGTTAGCATACCATCCGTCAATACCAATTTTTTCTGTTTTACCGGCGCAGTGTGCATCGCCGTAATCTTTCAGCATAATGTCAAACCCTACACCGCATTTGAAGTTGGCGTACAGGATCAGGAAAGTAAGGTCGCCGGTTTCTACGGAGAGATTGGCGCCAAAGGCAAACCCTCGTCCATCGCCCAATGCATTCAGGTCGCGCATGTAATCCAGCTCCTCCATGTCCACACCCAATATGTCCGCAACTTCCTGCGGGGGCGGGGGAGAGCCGGGTATTTTATCGCCTACCATGATGTAGGCGCCTGTTTTAATAGCTATGCTGCCCAGGGCAAACTTAACGCCTAAACGATTGGTGGGCGTACCCATATGGAAGTACCACTCACCCGGCGCAATATGTATCACCGCCCAGCCGGCACGGTTGCCGCTGGCTGTACCGGTAAGTAAACCACCGGCTACATTCAGGTACACATCAAAGTTGGCGTGGAAAGTAGATTGTGTAAAATCATATTGAATGCCTACATAGGCAGAGAGGCCGCTTTCACCGGTCTTGAAATCATCGCCGCTCAGGCTTTCTGCTGCGGCAGAGGGGTTGGATACTTTGAGGCCCTGCAGTTTTTCACCTAAGCCTCCCAGCTTGCTCACCGCTTTTTGTTCCGCGGCTTCCATCTTGCTGAATGCCTTACTCATCTGATCGCCCATGTTGCCCGCTACATTGGGCAGTACGCCTAATATTTTGGCATAACCATAGAAACCAATGAAGTTAATGCCACCGCTTTTGTTGAAGGCTACTTCAAAAGATACTTCCCCGTTCACCACCTGCTTTTTCACAATGCTGAATAACACGGCGGCTTTAATACCCAGGCCTGTATTCTCATCCGGCACATAATTTACACCGGTAGGAGAGGCCAGCATATCCGAGCCCTGTTTTTTCATGCGGTAGTAAGCGCCGCCGCCAAAACCCTGTATGTTAATAGGAGGCACCAGCGGAATACCCAGGCCCAGATCGGCTTTGGCATCCACATACCAGTAGCGGAAATCCTTACAGCCAAACATGGCGCGCGCTTCTATCTTCACCTTATCATCCATGAAATCCGCTGCCACCATGCCGCTTACGGCATTGCCATATATGGGATCATCATCATAGAACTTAATGCGGCCGTTAATTTTCAGCGAACCGCCAATTTTGGCGTTAATGCCAATTTCTTCCAGCTTCAGCTTTTGAAACTTCCAGGTTTGTATGCCTTCCTGTTCATTGAACTTGCCTACCAGCCCTATCTTGGTGTCACCGCCAAAGTTCCCTTCCATCAGGTTCAGGCGGATGCCGAAGGTAAGCGTGGCTTCCCCATCCTGGGCGCGTAGCGATATTTCATTAATAGATACCGGGAAGTTGGAAACCGTGTTGGTATTCTGATAGCCGAAATAAGAAGTAGTTAAATAAGGCGGGTTGGTTTCAAGATGAAGGTCTTTGAATATAATGCCTTTGAAAGTGGCAAGAGGTTTACCATCATCCCCCTTGGTAGTGGCCGAGATGCCCAAACTGCCGTGCAGCATGGCTTCCGGCTGAAAACGCCCGTCCGCCAGCTTCAGCTGCACCCAGGAGTTAGGTTCCAGCACACACTTGGCCTGCCATACATTAAAGCTCAGCTCATTAATAGTACTGAGCTTAAGGATGTATTCATTATCTGCTGTAATAACCGCTGTATAACCTAATGGATCTTTGGCTACCGGCAGGCCCACCATACCGCTGAAACCCGCGCCTACCAAGTGGTTGGCTTCCAGGTCTATATTAAAATGATCTACTGTGAATTTCCAGCCGGAGGCGGTGCCATCCGGTAATATGTTATTGGCAAAGAAAGAGCCGGTTAAACCATTGTTATCAATGATCATATGCGTAGCGCCAAAGCTTACGCGCTTACCTGACTGTTCCCGCTTGGCAAATTGTTTGGGTAGTATGACTTCCAGGTCCTCCACGTACACGCCCCGCCAGGTATTGGGATTATCGGCCGGCATGTAACGCTGCTCATACCCTGTGGGATAAATAATATCCGGCGTATTGCGGATGTCACTGCCGTCAAATACGGCCTTGCCTATATGAAAACCAACGCCTTTTAAAGGCGCTATTTCAAAGGCTGGAAGGCTCAGGCTCACCAATATATCATTCCAGTCAGCTACTACGGTTTTAAACGCGGCAGTTACCTGCGCTTTAGGGTCTTCATTACGTTCTCCATCGGCTTTTAAAGGTACCAGCATGCTGCGCGGAAAAGCTACTTCGGCAGAGATGCCCAGCTCTTTAAACCCGTTACAGTCCATGGTTACATAGGTAAGATCCAGGCCCTGCCCGGTTTCCATGTTCATGCCGCCTTTCAGGATCAATGCGGCGGTACCTCCGTTTATGCGTATGGGTAGGTCGCCCAGTAATACCAGCTTGGCATCGCCCAGGATGCCGCCGTTATAGGAGAGCTTAATGCCTTTAATACCAAAAAAGATCTCATGCGGCTCCTGTGGTATTTCCAGCTTGGCAAATACCGTTAGCTCCGCATAGGTAGGGTAAAAGATAGCATTGCTGATAGCGATCTTCACGGAAGTGTTGTTCACCTTGCGGAAAAGCCCTATGGGCAGCTCGTTCAGGTCATCCGGTGAAAGAGAGGAAGTATAACGGTTATCCTTATCCATTTTCAGGAACTCCGCTTTGGCCTGTTCCCGGTAAGGATTCGTAGTATCGTTGCCGTAGGCAGCCTGCAAATAAGCATCGGTGAACAAGCCTTCGGCTGGTACAGGAATGTTATTGGCTAAGAGCTGCCGGTCTATTTCCGGGAAACTGCGGGTTTCTGCAACGGTATTCATAATAGCTACCGTTGGCACCGCGGGTGCTGGCGTTTTAAGGGAATCCGTATCACCGGCCATTGCAATAGAGGCGCTGCCTAGTAATAGAAAGGCAAGGCTTAGGGATCGGCAATAAAAGTTACGCAGGTAAAGTTTTACCATAGGCCAAATAGGGTGTAGGTTATGATAAGGGGAGGGGTTTCATCTCTTAGTTAACAAATGTACTTATGCTACTTGTCTCCCCCGGACATTACCGGTTTTCTATTGTAAGTTTACGCAATATTACAATTTTATATTAATTAAAGAAAAAATTTATTTGTCTTGTGCGGGGGAGCGAAGGGGCTTATAACCATTGAGATACGTACCCGGGGGAGGTGAGAGGATGGTTAATGGGTTGTTAATCAAATGTAAATGGGTTGTTAATGGGGGGATGTTTTTTTTAGGTTAAGGAAGAAAAAATGGGAGGGTGGATGCGGAAATCTGTGGGACTATAATAAGGATTATATATCTTTCTTTACAATATATCAAATTAGATAAAACAGAGAGAGACGGAAATGGATTTGAAAACTGCTGATAATAACAACACTGATTTTTATGATGTTAATACCATTGCGAATTATGACCCCGCAATCATTCAGTGTTTAGAGCTGCCTGTTGGCAGTCAATTAGAAAGAATATCCAATACAAATAAATACAGATTGGTAAATGAATAGCGCATTTTCATTGTCCCTTACCACAATTAAAAAAATAGAACATCAATGATCCGCAATCGAACATTTAAAGCGCAGATATTAGCTCTTTGTCTGGTAATAACTTTAAATCTATTCTGCCAGAAGACGATGGCATGTGATTGTATTATGCATCCCGTTACTTCATATATTCCTACCTCAGCGTTTATTTTTACTGTAAAAGTGAGAAATGTACATAAGGAAGAGATCAGCTACTATAAAGGACATAGAGCTACTGTTGAAGTGGTTGAAATGCTTAAGGGGCAGGTGCTTCCAGGGTAAGAGTTAGAGTTTGACGCAATAGATGATAGTAACTGTACGTTCTCCTTTGATCCGGATGAGACCTACCTGTTATTTGCATTTAAAAAAGATAATAAGTTTTATGTTTATACCTGCTCGTATTCAGAAAAAGTTACCGTTTCCGGGAAAAATATTCGCATCGTAAAAAAGTATTTGCGCAAAAAGCATAATAGAGATTAGCCAGGTATCACTAGCTGCTTTAACAGAGGGAGGAAGTACTTTTTTGGGGTCATTAGGCCCACCGCAGCCAGTTACGCAAAAGAAACAGGTACGGTGGTCGTATCGCCGTCTCATACTTGCGTAACTGGTTAGTGGTAGTTTAGAGCCGTATCTTATATCGATTCAACAGACATCATTGTATATTTCTCTTTTGCATTCACAGTGGAAACAATAATGGAACCTTCTTTAGCAGGTAATACCGTTACCGATTTTCCATTGTCATCGCGTTTTATGGTACGGATCACTTTCTTTTGTTCCATGCTATAAATAACATATGCCTTTTCATCTGCCATTATAAGGTAAGTCCGCCGGTCTACCGGTGACACAACTGTAAAACAATAAGCGCCAAGATAATAACTATAGCTGCCTCTCTGGATGCGGCCCTTCACAGGTAAGGTGTTTTCGTACTTCAGTTTTCCGATCGAATCCATTTTCATTACCAGTGCGCTTCCTGCCGGAAAGCTTCTGTATTTTGAAAGTGCCAGTCCCGGCGCAACAGCGGCGCCCACTAAAGGATTTGAGGCAAATAATGCCAAACGCGCACCGATCAGTCCCCAGCCTATTACATTCCATGCAATAGAACTACCTCTTACCTTTGAATTGATAACACTCCCTGTATAATAAGTATTACCGTAGAAATCCCTGAAAGACTTATTTGGCGTAATATAGCCATCCCCGGATTCAAAATATCCCTTAGCAGTTACATTGGATTTTGATTCATCATACCAGTAAGTGAACTGCTCTTTTATCTCTCCTTTTTTATGACCATTCAATTGAATATTAAACACGCCGCCATACATTCCCCTCCGTATTTTTAACCCTTCATCCTTGTTCATGGGTTTCCTGAATTTCGGATTGTATATTAACCCGGAAATATCAGGTTTCCCGGAAACAGGATCGTTCTCAAAGCCAAGCGCCAGCAGGTTGTTCCCCTTCTTATCTTTCAGTATATATTTTGGATACGTGCTTTTATCATCGGCATTATAAGAATGAACAGTGTATTGATTCTTTCCGGCGCTTTCTTCTTTCTTCGTTATGAGATAAACGTCATGGTCAGAGGTCATGAACTGCACGATATCACCAGCTTCTGAAACTTTCTTTTCCCAGGTGTTTTCACCATTCATATCATAGAATACCATATTCTTCCTGGAATCATCACCATAAAAACAAACAAACCCCTTACCACTGATATTTTGTACCCTCACCGGTTCTTTTAGTACTGATCCCGGTATGAAGTCCGGATTCCAGTTTCCCGCGATATTAACGTCTAATGATAACTGCGCTGTTTTTATAATTTCACCTTTCAGGTTAATAAACTGGGTCAACATCCAGGCTTTTCCACTCCGGAATGCTTTTTTCCTAGTAGCGCGGTGTTCATAAGTATATCCCAGCACATTACTTTTCACATAGGCAAGGCAAAGTATATTATCTTCAATCATCACATCCTCAAGACGCAGCTTTTGCTCATGAAAATTAACAACCCCAATATCGTTCAGATTTTCATCCATTATGGTGATCCTGTAACTGAATGAGTCTTTATCCAGCTTTTCCAGCTGCGTAAAGGCCAGGTAACCAACCAATACATCATTCTCCATAATGGGTTTTACGGAAGTAGATATATCCTGTCCCACCTCCCGGAATATCTTTGTTTGTGAAAATGCGGTAGCACAAAGGCATCCCAGTAATATTATTAAGTTGAGTTTTTTCATGTGTTATTTTTTTTCAAAGGAGTGAACATATTCGCAATAAAGACTGGTTTGGTTTGACTCCATAAAATGTTTAGCCATTTGCTGACTAGCATACACCTCCATATTATCAGATAGTATCAGGGCTTTTTGAAAACGTTGCATGGCCTTCTCAGAGGCAGACACATTGTTCCAGAATGCCGCACCTTGTAATAATTTGCAGTCTTCAGCCAGTTTATCGCGGGGTATCTGTTCCAGCATAGTTTGTAGTTCGTAGTACTGTTTGGAGATATATTCCTTGCGTTGTATATCAATTGTACTGGAACGGTGCAGGTCTTTATCGGCCTTGTAAAGACTCAACATTACATTATTAAACATAAAGTCGTACCAGGCATCAGTATTACCTTTATCCTTCTCCTGTAGTATGCGATATAAACAAGGGGTAAGATCACTGTTACAATACATATTCCATATCAGCATCCTGTTCACCCTGGTACTGATATATGCAGGAACCGGTGTTGAAACGGCATTGGCCGAACGGCGCCCGGTGGTATTGTTGTACCTGACTACGCAATCCGGATGTGTTTTAAGTGAATCAGCCATGCTGTGATTCTTTTGAAAATCATAGTCGCGGGTAGATAATCCCCTGGATCGTTTTTTTATCCAGCTATCTTCCAGTGTGATGTTATAAGCAGCAAAATAAGTATTCAGTGGCTGCCGGAGAGGCTGGCTATACTGCACATCAGCACTGTCCATCCGTAGGAAAAATTCAGGGATAAAGCTGATATGACTATTTTTTAGCAAAACAATAGCCATTGAATCTGCATCTCCTTCATGATAGCGCTGGTGTCTGCCACGGCTGAATGAATAGCTTTCATAAACTTTTTTCAGACGCGTGAGACGTCCGTAATCTGATTGCAGCACCTGGCCCATGGATTCCTTATATTCAGTGGACGTAAGCCATTCCGCTCTTTCTTTCATGCCATGCTCCGGGTGTTGTAAAATATTATGGGATAACTCATGTGCAATGGTCAGGGCAATCTCCTCCCGGGTTTTCGCAAAAGATAATAACCCCAGGTTAATGGCCAGTATATTGCTTCCTAAAGCATAGGCATTTACGGAAGAACTTCTGTCCAGTACTACTAGTGGTTTCACAGGCAGGTATTCCCTGTTTGCCTCCTGGATCTCGGATACTACATCATCCAGGTAGGCACAAATTTCCTTGTCATAAACATAATTGTTGTCGTTAATGGCAGCCGTAAAGAAAGTAGTGCGGCCATCCCAGATCTCCTTAAACTGCTTTTGTGTAAGCCTTTCCTTGTAAACAGAAGGGCAGACCCATGTTTTTTTTAGGGAGTCCATTTGTTTTTTGTAATAGAAGGCTGATAGGTCCTGGTAAGTGGAAAGTTCTTTTTGCTGACTTTTCAGCGTGCTGCTCCCTGCCAGGCATAGGAATACTAGCACCAGTAAATGCTTAGGTATAGGTATCATAATTGTCCCCTTGGGTTAAGGGCACAAAGTTAAAATTTTAAATATTAAAAAAATAAAAAATCTGTGTTATGATATGAGGTACAAAGGATGAGGCAATATGCTTACGCTGCCCATGTAGTATTCCTGATTTGAGCAATGATAATCCTGGTTATTGCGGCTTACCCCCTAATTATAAAAATCATGCAAATTACTCGCCAGCTGATCATAAATAGGCCTTGTAAATAACATAAACAGATCCTGCGGCGGGGGCGGAGGCGCATCCACACCGCCTATCAGGCGTTTATCTTCGTCACTCAGCGCCCGTTCATCGCCTTTAAAAGTACCTACCTGGTTCACCCAGGTATAACTGCCGGGAATACGGTCCTGGCGCAGCACCTGGTTGTTGGCTACATCTATGATACGGTAATCCAGCACACCGCGGGATACCACTGTTTTGCGGATAGTATAAATGGTGGCCTTCACCGTCATGTACCGTTTAATTTCCTTACCGCTGGTATCTTTCAGCGGGCGGTCCTCTATCTCACGAGATACATCACGGGAGGTACGGTCTATATAGGTTTGCCCTACTTCAAAATCATAGAACTGCATTTCCAGGTATTGGTCCGGCTGCTCCTGATCATTACGGGCTAATTTTTCATCGGTGAATTTTACAAAGAAGTTGATGTTACGGTTCTGCAGGTTACGCACCAGGGCGTCGCGGAACTGGTCAGCGCTGAACTGGAAATACGGGCTGCGGATAGCGATCTGGCTGATCATCACATTCACCAATCCCTGTTGATAAGATTCATCCATTTTTTGTTTGGCATCCCGGTAGTTATTCACCAGCTTCAGTGATGCAGCAAACTCGCTGTAAGCCTCGCGGGCGCTGGGTTTGTCGCCACGGTTCAGCAGCTCCATGCCACGGTCGTAACGCACCTGTGCAGCATTTTCCTGCGCACCGGTAATAGCGTTGCGGTAGTCTTTAGGCTGTACTACTTTTTGCGCTGCCGGTGAGGCATAAATAATATCGTATAGGCTTTGCAGTGAGCGGTACTCTTTCCGTACATATTCCCATTTCAGGGGATTATCGGAAGCCAGGTAACCATTCACTTTATCCTCATGTCTTAACTGTGACTGCTGGTATGCTTTAGGGAGCAGCTGCAGGGCAATGGGATCATTCGGCTTTTTTTGCAGCTTCTTTACAAATGCGGCTACTGCTTCATCATAGCGGCCTTTGTTATAGAGTTTTTCGCCCGATTTACAGGAAGATATAAGGAATAACAGGATAGCGGCTGTTAACAGCCTTAAATAGTTGCGCATGCGGTGGTGTTTATAGTATGCGGTTCCGGCTTATTATTTTACAAAGCGCCGGAGCTCGCGGTCTGTTTCACGTTCTTTAATGCTTTCCCGTTTATCATGCAGTTTTTTCCCTTTCCCAAGGCCAATTTCCATTTTGGCCAGTCCCTTTTCTGAGAGAAAGATACGCAGGGGTACAATGGTATAACCCCTTTCTTTTAGCTTGTTCTCCATTTTCCGCAGCTCGCGTTTTGTAAGCAGCAGCTTGCGTTCCCGCAGCGGATCATGGTTGGCATAGGTCCCATGGGAGTAAACAGCTATGTGCAAACTTTTTACATACAGCTCCCCCTTGGAAAAATAACAGAAAGCATCATTAAAGCTCACTTTACTGGCCCTGATGGATTTTATCTCCGTTCCTGTCAATACCATTCCTGCAATAAATTTATCCTCTATTGCATATTCAAAATAGGCCGATCTGTTCTTTAATTCCGCCATCTCTATTTTAGATCTACAATCTTAGATTTACGACTTTAGAGCGGATCATAAAATCGTAGATCTAAGATCGTAAATGAATTTAGTTTTTAAACAGCTGCAGCAATGTCGCCAGCTGTTGTTTTAATTCCTTCCGGTCTATAATAAGGTCCAGGAAACCGTGCTCCAATAGGAACTCTGCGCTCTGAAAACCTTCCGGCAGGTCTTTTTTAATTGTTTCTTTAATTACGCGCGGACCGGCAAACCCGATCAGGGCATTAGGCTCCGCAATGTTCAGGTCACCCAGCATAGCATAGGAGGCTGTTACACCGCCGGTAGTGGGGTCTGTCATCATGGAAATATAGGGCTGCCTTGCACTGGCCAGCTGGGTAAGCTTGGCCGATGTTTTAGCCATCTGCATCAGTGAAAATGCGCTTTCCATCATACGCGCGCCGCCGGATTTGGAGATCACCATCAGCGGCATCTTGTGCGCAATACAGTAATCAATGGCACGGGCAATCTTTTCACCAACAACGGAACCCATAGAACCACCTATAAAAGCAAAATCCATACAGGCTATTACCAGGTTGTTACCCAATACCTTGCCTACGCCTACGCGCATGGCATCTTTGAGCCCGGAGCGCTTTTGCGCATCCTTTAAACGCTCGCCATAAGGTTTCAGGTCCTGGAAGCCCAGCATATCCTTGGGATAGATGTTGGGAAACAGCTCTTCGTATTGATTATTGTCAAAAATAATTTCGAAATATTCTGCAGAGTTGATACGGTTGTGGTAATTACACTTATCGCAAACGTAGTAATGTTCCCGCAGGTCCTTTACAGTAGTGGTTTTTTTACAATTAGGACATTTATGCCATAATCCGTCCGGTGCTTCCTTCTTTTCACTGGTAGTGGTATTGATACCCTGTTTAATGCGTTTAAACCAGCTTGACATATTTTTCTGTTAGGTTAAAAAATAGTGGTGCAAGATACGAATTAAAATCACACGCACTTTTTCAGTTCGCAATATTACAGGAAAAGAAACTGGTTCCCAATAGCTTACCCTATAAAATTATATATTTTCTTTATTTAATAAAACAAGGGGTGGTGCGCCGGGGTTAAAAGGGTGTCTGAGAGAGGGAAAAACGGCCCGGACAGGCCGTTGCGGCCCGGTGGCAAGGTTCTACAATACCAGGGGATGGAGACATTTTCCCGGCTCCACCGCTGGTATAAAAAAAGGGTGAAAGGCCTGAAACCCTTCACCCTACGATAATTTAATCCCTGATGGACGTGAATTAAGCGTTCTTGTTGATACAGTTCAGATCAGCAAATGCTTCTTCCAGGCGTTTTACAAAGGTTTCTTCACCTTTGCGCAGCCATACGCGGGGATCGTAGTATTTTTTGTTCGGCTTATCTGCGCCTTCGGGATTGCCCAGCTGAGCCTGCAGGTAGCCTTTTTTAGCTTCGTAGTAGTCGTGGATGCCTTCCCAGAACGCCCATTGCATATCCGTATCAAGGTTCATTTTGATCACGCCGTAACCCAGGGCTTCGGCAATCTGGTGTTTGGGAGAGCCGGAACCGCCATGGAACACGTAGTACACGGGCTTGGCAGGCGTTTTATATTTCCGCTGGATAAAGTCCTGGCTGTTCTTCAGGATCTCAGGGCGCAGCTCCACGTTACCGGGGGTGTAAACGCCATGCACGTTACCAAAGGCAGCTGCCACGGTAAAGCGGGGGCCTACCTGCAGCAGGGTTTCGTAGGCAAAAGCCACATCTTCCGGCTGGGTATATAATTTGGAATTGTCGATGCCGGAGTTGTCCACACCGTCTTCTTCACCACCGGTTACGCCCAGCTCAATTTCGATGGACATACCCAGCTTATTCATGCGCTCAAAGTATTTCTTGGAGATCTCGATGTTCTCGTGGATGGGCTCTTCAGACAGGTCCAGCATATGGGAGCTGTACAGGGGCTGGCCGGTTTGTTTCATGAAAACTTCACCAGCATCCAGCAGGCCGTCTATCCAGGGCAGCCATTTTTTTGCAGCGTGATCGGTATGTAAAACCACCGGTACGCCGTAGTATTTAGCTACTTCATGTACGTGTTTGGCGCCGGATATACCACCGGCAATGTTAGCCTGCAATTTGTCATTCGGCATGCCTTTACCAGCAAAGAACTGCGCACCACCGTTGGAGAACTGGATAATTACCGGAGAGTTCACCTTGGCAGCGGTTTCCAGTACTGCGTTCACGGAGTTGGTACCTACCACGTTCACGGCAGGCATAGCAAATGCGTTGTCCTTAGCATCTTTGTACAGCGCTTCCAGCTCTTCGCCGAATAACACGCCGGCTCTGTATTTTCCCATATTTTATGATTGTTTACTGTTTACGGAGGGCAAATATAGTGGGAAAAAGCAGAAAGCGCAATGCATAAAGCAGAAAGCCCGAAATTAGGCTGAAAGCTAAAAGCCGAACGCTTAACGCTGAAGACCGGGTAGTGGGAGGCAAAACAGGCATATCAAAAGACAAGCCTGTAATAAAACGCCAAAAGCGTTCCGCATTCAGCATTCAGCGTGTTAAAGCAAAACGTGATCAGCTTTTAGCTTTCTGCCTTCAGCTTTCCGATAAAAAAAAGCCGCAGGCAGAAGCCTGCCGGGCTTTTTATATGTGGCTGGTTTGTCGTGCAAAGAATTTATCAGCTAACGCTTAACGTGTTCCCGTTAATAGATACCGTCATTTTTGCAAGTGCAGCAGTAGCAGGGCCTGTCTGCACAGCGCCGGTAGCGGTATACCGGCTGCCATGGCCGCAGGGCGCATTACATTCTATCAGGTCGCTGCCGGTGTTAAAGGTAGAAACGGTGCAGCCCTCGTGGGTGCAGGTGCTGGACAGGGCAGAGAAGGCCGATGGTGTATTGCCGGCTGCAATACGGATCAGGATCACCCCGCCGCCTATCTTAAAATTACCAGTGTTTAACAGTTCTGTGCCCAGGTCTGCGGTGAGCTTGGCGTCTCCGCCACCGTTATTATTATCCGGCGCATCGGCCATGTGTTTGGTACAGGCGGCTAACCCTCCGGCACATGCGAGTGCCACAGCCATACTAAGATTGCTTACGAAGTCCCTTCTTTCCATTTTGGTCGTACGTTTAGTGAAAGAATAAAGCGTGAATGAATAGGAATAAATGTGTTTATATATAGTTACGTGGAGTGATCATAAAAGGTTGCCTGTTGAGCCAGGATATGAGGAGGAGTGCAGCAGCTTCCGGAAATACCCCGGTGCTTCCAGTAAGCGGCTGCCATACCAGGAGAACATTTCTCCATCTACCAGCCGTATTTGTGCGCCGGGCAGCACGGCTTGTATTTCCGCTATATGCTGCTCCTTAAAAGGGTAGGGCTCTGAAGAAAGTAATATTAGCTGCTGTGCCAGGGGCACATTTTTAAAAAGGGCCGTTAGCTCTTCCAGTGTAATTGCCGGGTATCGTGGGGAATCTGCCAGCACATTACGCAAACCACAGGCAGCCAGCATGTGATGAATGAAGGTGTCTCCGCCTGCCACCATCCAGGGATTACGCCAAATGAAATAAGCAGTATGCAATTCCGTAGCAGGTAAGGCTTCATGCAATCCCTTAAACTGTTCCTGTATCTGTGTGCTCAATGCCTGCCCCTGTTTTGCACAGCCGGTTATTTCGCCTACCCGCTGTATCATTTGCAGGGCCTCATCCAGGGTATGAATATCACTTACCCACACGGGAAACTCCATCTGCAGGGCAGTGATCTGCTCCTGCTGGTTTTCTTCTTTATTGGCGATGATCAGATCGGGCTGTAATGCGCGTATCTTATCCAGGTCCAGCGTTTTGGTGCCGCCAATGCGTGTTTTGTTGCGGAACCACTCTTCCGGGTGTACACAAAACTTAGTGATCCCCACCACTTCTTCCTCCAATCCCAAATGATACAACAGCTCCGTTTGGGATGGCACAACCGATATGATCCGCCGCGGCCGCGCAGGAACACTCACATGGTTGTGCAATTGATCTATGAAAGTTCGTTTTTCCACTCTATAACTAATAAAGAAGTCAACCCACAATCCTGCTAACTACCTTCTCCATCATTATTAATTAACTCCCCAGTGCCTGAATAATATCATACTTCGTAACAATATGCCAGCTGCCGCTATCATCCTTTGTTAGCACTGCGCCATTCTCTTTATTAATATACACGGCCAGTTTTTCAATAGGCGTATCCATGCTCACTTCCGGGAAAGCCGCATGCATTACCTGTTTCACCGGTGCATCTTTCAGGTTCACATCATCCATCAGCTTATTAAATAAACCGCCTTCGGAAATAGCGCCTATGATATCACTGTTATGCAGTACGGGAATATGCTCAATTTCAAACTTCTTCATTTTAGCTATGGCATCGCTAACTTTCTCTTCGCCGCCAATGGTAACCAGTGGGAGGTTGCGGCGGCCGTTCACCACATCTTTCACGGTTTTTACATCCAGGAAACCACGCACCATCATCCACTGATCATTATAGATCTTGCCTACATAACGGCTGCCATGATCGTGGAACACCACTACTACCAGGTCCGTTGGTTTAAGCTGCGCTTTCAGCTGCAGCAGGCCTGCCACGGCAGAACCGGCGGAGTAACCCACAAAAATGCCTTCTTCCTTGGCAATGCGGCGGGCCATAATAGCGCCGTCTTTATCCGTTACTTTTTCAAAGTGATCAATGTACTGCATGTCGTAGTTCTGCGGCACAAAATCCTCGCCAATACCTTCGGTAATGTACGGGTATACTTCGCTCATATCAATTTCACCGGTTTCATGGTATTTTTTCAGCAGGGAGCCATAGCTGTCAATAGCCCATACTTTAATGGCCGGGTTCTTTTCTTTCAGGAACTGCCCTGCGCCGGTAACAGTGCCGCCGGTACCTGTAGCTACCACCAGGTGGGTAACCTTACCATCGGTTTGCTCCCATATTTCCGGGCCGGTTTGCTCATAATGCGCATCCCGGTTAGCCAGGTTATCATATTGGTTTACGTAAAAAGAGTTCGGTATTTCTTTGGATAAGCGCCGGGCCACGGAGTAGTAGGAGCGGGGATCTTCCGGCTCTACATTTGTGGGGCATACGATCACTTCAGCGCCCACAGCCTTCAGGATGTCCATTTTTTCTTTGGACTGTTTATCCGTAGTAGTAAAAATACATTTATAGCCTTTTATAACCGCAGCCAGCGCCAGGCCCATACCGGTATTGCCGGAGGTGCCTACAATAATGGTGCCGCCGGGTTTTAACCGGCCCTGCTGTTCTGCTACCTCTACCATTTTTACCGCCATACGGTCCTTAATGGAGTTGCCGGGGTTAAAAAATTCAACCTTTGCCATTACGGGGCAGGGCAGCGCTGCCGTTACACGGTTCAGTTTAACTAAGGGGGTATGGCCTATCGTTTCCAGTATGTTGTTACAGAATTGCATAGCGTGATATTAATATTGCAGCGAAAATAAGGGAAAAAATCGGGGCAGGAATGCAGGGCGTGGCGCATTAAACAACAATCATCCGTTATCTTTGCGCGTTATGAGTAACCGGATATTCATTACAGGCATAGGCACCGGTGTGGGAAAAACCATTACCGCGGCCTGTGTTACACAAGCCCTGCGGGCTGATTACTGGAAACCTGTACAAACAGGATTGCTGGAAGGCACAGATACGCAAACTGTGCGTGCGCTGCTGTCCAATACCACCTCTGTATGCCATAAAGAGGTATATTGCCTGCAGGAGCCTGCATCACCGCACCTGGCTGCGCGGCTGGAAAAGGTGACCATTGATCCGGCCCGTATCCTGCAGCAGGTGTCCATTATACAACCGCCTCACCGCACGCTGGTAATAGAAGGCGCCGGCGGGTTAATGGTGCCGCTGAATGAGGAAGTATTTACGCTGGAGCTCATCCGCCAGCTGCAGGCTAAAGTGATTATTGTGGCGCAGAACTACCTGGGCAGCATTAACCACTCCCTGCTTACCGCCCGGGTATTACAGGCAAGTGATATACCGGTGCTGGGCTGGATCTTCAATGGTGATCATCATACCAACGAAGAGGATATTGTGCGCTGGAGCGGTTATCCTAAGCTGGGCCGCATACCGCACGCC
The DNA here is from genome assembly GCF_019091455.1 of Chitinophaga sp. GbtcB8. Taxonomy (GTDB): domain Bacteria; phylum Bacteroidota; class Bacteroidia; order Chitinophagales; family Chitinophagaceae; genus Chitinophaga. The sequence goes on along the minus strand of NZ_JAGXJN010000007.1, from coordinate 13,130 downwards.
ACTGTAGTAGATGCTAACTTTATTGCTTTACAGGCCAAACAGCTCATGTTCTGAACGGACACACACAAAGTAAACTGATTGTTCACTAAAACGGATATACGAAAACAGTTCCTGGAACGCCGTCTTAACATGCCGGCACAGGAAGCCGCAGCGCTTAACCAGCACCTGCTGGAAAACTGTCAAAAGGTGAATTATAGCCGCGTTCACTGGGCGCACATCTTTCTTCCCATTACAGAGAAAAAGGAGGTGAATACCTGGCCCATAGTAGAATGGATGCGCCAAACCTATCCGGCCCTGCAATGGGTGCTGGGCAAGGCTTCCCTGGCTACCGCCAACATGGAGCATTTTCTGTGGGAAACGCATACCCCCCTGGTTAAAAGCAGCTATGGCATACCGGAACCCGCCGGCGGCATACCTGTGGAACCCCATACGCTGGACCTGGTATTTGTGCCGCTGCTGGCCTTTGACCTTACCGGCCACCGCGTAGGTTACGGCAAAGGCATGTATGACCGCTTTCTGAAACAATGCCGGCCGGATGTGCGCACCATCGGCCTTTCCCTGTTTGAGCCGGTAGATGTGATCATGGATGCCGATATCCACGATGTACCGCTGCAAACCGTTATTACACCCGTTACTATCTATCAATTTATTGAAAAACGATGAAAGTACTTCGATACCTGAAATTCCTGCTATATCCCTTTTCCCTGTTATACGGCCTGGTAATGTGGATACGGAACCGCCTATACGATGCCGGCACCCTTACCGCTGTAAGTTTTGACCTGCCTATTATTGCTGTGGGCAACCTGTCTGTAGGCGGTACCGGTAAAACCCCGCATGTGGAATACCTCATACGCCTGCTGAAAGAACATTTTACTATAGCCACCCTTAGCCGCGGGTATAACCGCCGTTCCAGGGGCTACCAGCTGGCCAATGAGAACAGCACAGCCGCGCAGCTGGGCGATGAGCCCATGCAATTCCACCAGAAGTTCCCGGATATCAGCGTATGCGTGGGCGAAGAGCGTATGCTGGCCATTCCCCAGCTGTTAGGCGAAAAACCGGAAACCCAGGTCATTTTGCTGGACGATGCCTTTCAGCACCGCTCCATTAAACCCGGCTTTAACGTCCTGGTTACTGAATACAACCGCCCCTTTACCCGCGACCATGTGGTGCCTTTTGGCCGCCTGCGTGAGGGGCGTAAAGGTTATGAGCGGGCCAGCTGCATTATTGTATCCAAATGCCCGCCTGATATGTCAGAAACGGAAAAACAGGCCCTGCAGCAGGAAATAAACCCTCTGCCACACCAGCGCCTTTTCTTTACCAGCCTGCAATACGGGCAGCCCTATGACCTGTTTACCCAGGCGCCCATGCTCATAAGCCCGGATGCTACTTTGCTGCTGGTATGCGGTATTGCCCGCCCGGCCCCCCTGGTGCAACATTTAAAAGAGGGTTTTAAAGAGGTGTTCCTGCTGCCTTTCCCGGATCATTATTACTATAGCAATAACGACCTGGAAAAGATAAACAAAGAGCTGAAAGACTTACCCGGTGCGGAAAAGGTGGTGATCACCACAGAAAAGGATGCCGTGCGCCTGCACCTGTTACAGGAGCGTTTGCAGGAGCTGAACCTGCGCATAGCGGTGATACCCGTGGAAATATCTTTGCTCTTCGGGGAAGGGAATTCATTTAATAATTATATTTTTGACTATATCGTGGGGACTGGAACATCATATATTAGAACTTAATGGGACATGAGATGAATAAAAAGAAAAAACAAAAAAAAGGCAGTCATAGTGGCCCGAAGAAGACTTTTCGCGGGATGATTGAAGTGACACGTTCGGGAATGGCCTTTGTAATAGTAGAAGGATTAACAAAAGATATACTGGTAAAACAGAAGAACCTGAATACCGCGCTGGATGGCGATGAAGTGCTGCTGGATGTGCTTAAAGACCACTCCAATAAGAATAACGGCCGTATGGAAGGCGTGGTAACGGACATCCTTAAACGAAAGAAAACAGAATTTACAGGCACCCTGCAGGTTAATAAAGGCTTTGCCTTCCTGGTACCTGAAAAAGGCGCTTTTTTACCGGATATTTATATTCCTGCCAATTCACTGGGCGAAGCCAAAACCGGCGATAAAGCCGTGGTACGCGTAGTAGCCTGGGGCGAAAAGACCCGCAAGCCGGTAGGTGAGATCATAGAAATACTGGACGCCAGCGATACCAACGATCTGGCCATGAAGGAAATACTGGTGGAAAGCGGTTTCCCGTTGTCGTTCCCGGATGAGGTGATAGCGGAGCTGGCAGAGATCAAGGAGAAGATAACGGCCGCGGAAGTACGAAAAAGAAAAGATTTCCGCAAACAGCTCACCTTTACTATTGACCCCGTAGATGCCAAGGACTTTGACGATGCCATTTCCATCCGCAAAATAAAAGGCGGTAGTTATGAGATAGGCGTGCACATTGCCGACGTAAGCCATTATGTGCTGCCGGATACCGCGCTGGATAAGGAAGCCGATAAACGCGCTACCTCCGTATACCTGCCGGACCGTGTATTGCCTATGCTGCCGGAAAAGATCTCCAATGAGCTGTGCTCCCTGCGCCCGAATGAGGATAAGCTCACTTTCTCCGCCGTTTTCCATATGAATGAAAAAGGCGAGATCAAACAGCACTGGCTGGGCCGCACAGTGATCCATTCCGATCACCGCTTTACGTATGAAGAGGTGCAGGAGATCATTGAAGGTAACAGCGAAGGGCCGCATAAAGAAGAAGTGATGCTGCTGAATAAAATAGCCCGCATTCTGCGTAAAGGCCGGTTTGATGAAGGTGCTATTAATTTCTCCTCACAGGAAGTACGCTTCCAGCTGGATCCTGATGGCAAGCCCATTGGCATTGTTATTAAAGAAAGCAAGGAAGCGCACCAGCTGATAGAAGAATTCATGCTGCTGGCCAACCGTACGGTGGCGGAGTATGTATCTAAGATAAAGGTTAACAAACAATCCGTGCCTTTCCCTTACCGCGTGCACGACACGCCGGACGAGGAAAAGCTGCAGGTGTTCTCCATCTTTGCCCGCAAGTTCGGACATAAGTTTGACCTGGATAACCCGGACCATATTGCCCGCTCTTTTAACGAGATGCTGCAGCTGGCCAGGGGTAAACCGGAGCAGCATGTGCTGGAAACCATCGGCATCCGTACCATGGCCAAAGCCATTTACACACCGGATAACATTGGCCACTATGGGTTAGGATTTGCGCATTACTGCCACTTTACCTCCCCCATACGCCGCTACCCGGATGTGCTGGTACACCGTGTGCTGGCGCAATGCCTGGCTGAAGATATACACCCTGATAAGTATATGGAAAAGAAGTGCCGCCACTGCTCAGAAATGGAACGTAAGGCCATGGAAGCAGAGCGCGCTGCCAACAAATACAAGCAGGTGGAGTATATGCAGCAATTTATTGGCGATACTTTTGACGGCGTTATCAGCGGTGTTGCGCACTTTGGTTTCTGGGTAGAGACCATTGATACCAAGTGCGAAGGTCTGGTAAGCATTCACAACATGACCGCCCGTGATGAGTTTAAGCATGATGAAAGCGAATATGCCCTGGTAGGCCTGCACACCGGCCGCCGGTTCCGTATAGGCGATAAGGTGAAGATCCGCGTAATGTCGGCCAACCTCACCAAACGCCAGCTGGATTATGACCTGGTAGAAGATCTGGAAGAACAGCCAACCTCCAGGCCCGGAAACATCGGCAAGCCCAAACGCAAAGAGAAAGAAAAGGAAAGAGGGGAGCGGGTGCAGCAGGGACCAGGTAAAAAACCTAAGCCTAATAAGCCCGGGTCCAAACCTAAACCTAAAGCAGCTGCCGATAATAATAACGCCAACAAACCTGCTAAAGCCAAACCACGTTCCCGTAAAAAGGAATTATAATTTTGCTTTGATCAAAGTATATCCGACTTCAGACTTCATTTTATACCATGCACTCTTTTCAGGAACTTATAGCACAATTTATCCAGCAATTTGATCAGCAACATTTCCCGGACCAGCCTTCTACGCTGTACAACGCAGCCTCCCACATACTGAAAATAGGAGGTAAGCGCATACGCCCGGTACTGGCCCTTATGGGCAATGAGCTGTTTGATACCATTCATGCAGATGCCTGGCAGGTAGGCAATGCCGTAGAGCTGTTCCATAATTTCACCCTCATTCACGATGATATTATGGACAAGGCCCCGCTGCGCAGGAACAACCCTACCGTGCACACTCTTTATGGCGAACCGGCCGCTATCCTGGCGGGCGATGCCATGCTTATATATGTGTATGAATGCCTGAACCGGGTGCAGTCGCGCTACAAACAAAAGATCGTATCCGTATTTAACCGTGCAGCCATACAGGTATGCGAAGGGCAGCAGCTGGATATGGATATGGAAGGCATGGATCCTTCGCAGGTGAAGTATGATGATTATGTAAGCATGATAGCCCTGAAAACTTCCGTGCTGCTGGCTGCTTCCCTGCAAATGGGCGCCATTATTGGCGGTGGCAGCGAAGGCAACCAGGGTTATTTATATGAGTTTGGTAAGAACATAGGTATTGCCTTCCAGATCCAGGACGATTACCTGGATGCTTTTGGCGATCCGGAAAAGTTTGGCAAACAGCAGGGCGGCGATATCCTGGCCAATAAAAAAACCTTCCTGCTGCTGAAAGCACTGGAGCTGTGCAACCCTGCACAGCGTACCCGCCTGCAGCAGCTGCTGGATACCGCCCCGGACGATAAGGTAGCGCAGGTGCTGGAGCTCTTCCACGACTGTAGTATTGATAGCTGGGCTGAAAAGGAAAAAGAACGTTTTCAGCAAAAGGCATTTGATAACCTGGAAAGCATCGCCGTATTATCCTCCCGTAAAAAGCCCCTGATGGAGCTGGCTGATTTCCTTTTAAGCCGCCAGCATTAACATCGTAAATCTCATTATATTCGCAGATCACCAAAATTGAACTTGCTTTGTCTAAGTCGTTATTCCGCAGGAAGTCATTATCCACTATACTGAAGGATGCAAGGGAAGGGTTAACAGACGCGCATGGAACAGGATCTCTGCACAGGGTACTAAAAGTAAAAGACCTCACCGCTATGGGTATTGCCGCCGTAATTGGCGCAGGCATCTTCTCCACCATTGGGGAGGCCTCCTTCCATGGCGGACCTGGCGTATCTGTCCTGTTCATTATCACGGCTATAACCTGTGGTTTCTCTGCACTTTGTTATGCGGAATTTGCATCGCGTGTGCCGGTATCCGGCAGCGCATACACTTATTCATATGTAACGTTTGGTGAGCTGGCTGCCTGGGTTATCGGGTGGTCGCTGATACTGGAATATGCTATTGGAAACATAGCCGTTGCCATTTCCTGGAGCGGCTATTTTAATAATTTATTGAGCGGTATAGGTTTGCCGCTGCCCGGTTGGCTGATCAGCAATTACGACAATGCTACCCCGGAGATCCTGGCGGCAGCCCCGCATATCGGTAGCATTCCCATTATATTGAACCTGCCGGCTTTCCTGATAGTGGTGTTCATTACCTGGCTGGCCTATGTGGGCATACAGGAAAGTAAGCGCAGCGCCAACTTCATGGTGGCGTTTAAGATCCTGGTTATCCTTTTTGTGATAGTGCTGGGCGCTTTTTATGTGAATACAGATAACTGGCATCCCTTTATGCCCAACGGTTTTTCCGGTGTGTTAAAAGGCGTGTCCGCGGTGTTCTTTGCCTATATTGGGTTTGATGCGGTAAGCACTACCGCCGAGGAATGTACGAATCCGCAGCGCGATCTGCCCCGGGGTATGTTCTACTCTCTGATCATTTGTACCATACTATACATTCTTATTTCACTGGTGCTTACCGGCATGGTGCCTTTTACCCAGCTGAAGGTATCGGATCCGCTGGCTTTTGTGTTTGATGCGGTGAACCTGAAATGGGTCAGCTATATTATTTCTGTCAGCGCTGTAATTGCCACCACCACTGTATTGCTGGTATTCCAGATCGGGCAGCCCCGCATCTGGATGAGCATGAGCCGCGTCGCCCTGCTGCCAAAGCGTTTCAGCAAAATACACCCGCGCTTTAAAACGCCTTCTTTTGCCACCATCATCACCGGCATACTGGTAGGCGTACCGGCCCTGTTCCTGAACCTTACTATTGTAACAGACCTTACCAGCATTGGTACTTTGTTCGCCTTCATACTGGTATGCGGCGGCGTATTGCTGCTGCCCCGTGAGGAGAGTAATACCCAGCGTTTTCAGCTGCCTTATATTAACGGGCAATGGATAGTACCAGGGCTTATTGTGCTTTTCATTATCCTGTTCCATACCCAGATCGGGGATAAGTGGTCCTTTGCCGGCGGCTGGGATGTTTGGAAGCATAACATACCTTTCTATTTATTTACCATCGTAGCAATCCTCATCACTATATTCTCATTCCTCCGTAAACTGTCACTGATACCGGTTTTAGGCCTTTTAAGCTGTTTTTATCTCATGACGGAGATGGGCCTCAAGAACTGGATCGTTTTCGCCATATGGCTCCTCACCGGCCTGGTGATCTATTTCAGCTACAGCTACCGTAATAGTAAACTCAGCACGGCTAAAGCATAAAGCGCAAAGCAGAAAGCATAAGGCAGGACAATGGCTTCGGCGTTCATCCGGTGCATTCAACTCGTAATCCGTAATTGACAATTCGTAGTTCCCCTAAGTGGGCCTTCATCCGCTTCTTCCTTGCAGGTCCAAATGACGGACCTTTGCCCGGCGCCACACGCTTGACAAAGCACCATAACACACCAACGCTGCCACGCTTCCTCATGCCTCATCATTATCCAAACAGGCGGGCGCAGTCCGGAGTTGGAGCTGCAAGGAGGAAACACAATCCAATGAACCAAGCAAAACAAAGATTATCCCCCAACCGCCAAGCCTGCCCTGAATGCGCTCCTTTTTTCGTAACTTCAGTATAGTAGTTCTTTGATCCTAAAACTGAATGTTATGACTTTGCTACAGAAAATTGAGATCTGGGGCGACAGGCATCATCCCAAGTGGCTGGATGCTGTGCGCATTTGCTTAGGCATTTTTCTATTCTGGATGGGCGTTTTGTTCGTACAGAACCGGGATGCGCTAACAGCAATGATCAACGAAAAACCAACACTAACAGTAATATCCTTCGCGCTGGCACATTACATTGTATTTGCCCACCTGGCCGGGGGCTTGCTCATTATGTTAGGTTCGTTAACCCGGCTGGCAGTATTAGTGAACATACCGGTGTTAGTAGGAGCCCTGTTTTTTGAGCACTCCCGCACAGGGCTGTTTGCAGTACACAGCATTCCCGGCCTTTCCATTGCAGTGCTGCTATTACTGGTGTTTTTCCTGATAGAAGGCAGCGGCCCTCTTTCTGTGGATGAATACATGCGGCGGCATCCTGCCTGACATACGGGAAATCCGATTTTAGATTTACGATTTTACCATTTAGATTTGAGGTTCGGATTAAGAGAATGTAAAATCATAAATGTAAAATTTCAAATGTAAAAGTCAATATGCAGCACATCAGTGTATTTAACTTTTACATTTAAGATTAAAATTTTACATTTTACATTCCAAAAACATCGTAATCTAAATTGTCAGGGGAGAGAATGCAATCATGAAATATGAAATAGGCGATAAGATCATCTTACTCCATTCAAAGGAGGAGGGGACCGTAGTGGATATTGTGAACCGGGAAATGGTAATGGTGGAAGTTGGTAAGACCACTTTCCCTGTATACCTTGACCAGATAGACTTCCCTTATTTTTACCGGTTTACGGAAAAGAAGCTGCCTGCAGCAGCACCCCGTAAAATACCTGGCGACGAGCTGCCCGTAGAGAAGAAAAAGCACGAAACTTTCAAAACAGATAAAGGCATGTTCCTTTCCATACTGCCGGTATACCAGGCAGATGGTTATGAGGAAAATATACAGCTGCTGAAATTCCATTTGCTCAATGAAACCCAGCGCAGCTACACCTTACACTTCCGCGTGTGGCTTAAACAACAGCTGGACCTGGAAATTAAGAATGATCTGCAGCCCTTCAGCCACTTTTACCTGTCGGACCTGTTATTTGAATCTCTGAACGACAGCCCGCGTTTTGAATTTACTTTTTACCCAAGGGATAAAGATCCCAGGCTGGCGCCTTCATTTAATAAGGTCTGGAAAATAAAGCCTAAACAGTTATTCCAGCAGCTCAATGAGCTGCATATACGCCGGGATGCCATGCTGAGCTTCCCGCTGTTTGAGAAGTACCCGGACAAACAACCCGATACCCGTTACGGTTTTGAAGCAGAGGATATCAGCAAACTATCGCCTTTATACAGTAAGATACAGCTGGCGCCCGATGCGCCCCTGGAGCCAAAGTATGAAGTAGATCTGCATATAGAAAAGCTCATTGACGAGTGGAGGGGTTTAAGCAATATAGCTATCCTGGCCATTCAGTTAAATGAATTTCAGCGTTATCTGGACCTGGCCATTGCGCACAAACAACCAAGCATGATCGTGATACACGGCCTGGGCAAAGGAAAGCTGCGCGATGAAATTCATCAGCTGCTGCGGCAAACCCCGGAAGCAGGTAATTTTGTGAACGAGTACCATCCCCGGTACGGATATGGGGCCACGGAGATATCCTTTAAATATTAGTAACTTTAACGCAAATAACGTAAACTACAAACCGTGCTATCGTCTTTCCCGTTAAACGGAAGGAAGGAAAGTCCGGACAGCATAGGGCAACGCACCACCTAACGGGTGGGATCCCGGCGCAGGCCGGGATACAGACAGTGCCACAGAAAATAACCGCCACGGCTTGCCGGGGTAAGGGTGAAAATGTGGGGTAAGGGCCCACGTTCTGATATGGCAACATGTTGGAAGGGTAAACCTTGCGTGCTGAAATGCCATGTATACGGTCGTTTGAGGGCTGCCCGCCCGATGACCGAGGGTAGGCAGATACAGGTAACGTGTGAGCGTTACCGCAGATAAATGATAGCAGTTCCGGTGCAAACCGGGAAACAGAATCCGGCTTACAGGTTTGTAGTTTTATGTTATTTGTTTGTACCTATACCGCAGCAACCAAACTAAAACGCATATACTTTTATGGATCAGAATCAAGAAAGAACCTGGGGCGCCCTGGTACACCTGGGCGGACTAATAGGGATGTTCATCTTATCGTTTGTGGGAAATATTATAGGGGCCCTGGTAATGTGGCTCATTAAACGTAATGAATCCGCCTTCATTGATGATCAGGGTAAAGAAGCCCTTAACTTCCAGATCACTTTAAGCCTGGTAAATGTAGCTATTGGCCTGCTGATCAGCCTGCGGCACGGCATCTGGGCCTTCCGCTCCATCTGGCGCGATCATGATTTTGATGGCTGGCATAGCTTTGGTTCCGCCATCAGCTTGTACGGCATTGTATCACTTCTGAATATCATTTTCTCTATTATTGCAGCCGTACGCGCCAATAAAGGTATCCGGTACCGGTACCCGCTTTGCCTGCGTATCGTTAAATAATGTTTTATAAAACGAGAAGCGCTAAATGTAGTGATCAACTCACCGCATTTAGCGCTTCTCTTATTAATTATTAATTGTTTATCCTTTCTTCACGGGCTGCAGCTTTGGCTTGCCCTTCTTTTTATCGCCATTCACCATGCTGTCTGCCAGCTGCAGGGCATTGTAAGCATTTACAATACCACCGGTTACAGACAGGCTGCTGAATGGTACTTTTTCTTCTGTACCGGGTTTGGTTACCATGCTGTCCGTTAAAGGCGATACGCTTTTTTCCAATACCATTTTCAGCTGCTGTGCAGTCAGGCTGGGGTAGTAGGAGAGTACCAGGGCTGCTACACCGGTTACAACCGGGGCGGCCATGCTGGTACCGCTGGCGCTGCCGTATTTATTACCACCTGGTACGGTAGAGTAGATCTGCACGCCGGGTGCAAACAGGTCCACCTCTGTTTTGCCGTAGTTGGAAAAATTGGCCACTTTGGAAGTCTTGCGTCCGGCGCCGGAAGCGCCTACCGTGATCACGTTGGTAGCCCGGCTATGATCGTTATAATGTGCGCTGGGGAAGTTGTCCACCACATCATTATCACTGGCATCGTTACCTGCTGCATGGATCAGCAATACGCCTTTTGATTCAGCATACCTGATAGCATCATCCACCCAGTCCTTATTCGGGGAAAATCCTTTACCAAAGCTCATGTTAATAACCTTGGCGCCATTGTCCACCGCATAACGGATACCCAGGGCTACATCTTTATCACGCTCATCACCGTCCGGTACTACTTTTACCGCCATAATACGTACGTTATCCGCTACACCATCAATACCCAGGCCGTTATTGCGGGCAGCTGCAATAATGCCGGATACGTGGGTGCCGTGAAAGGCAAATTCGCCCATTACGTCATTATTGCCGTAGTATTTGTCGTTAATATCGTCTGTATTATCGCCTACAATTTCCTTGCGTTTATCTACTTCGCCTTCGTCTGCTCTTTCAGCTTTCTTTTTCAGATCATCAATGTACTCTTCAAACTCTGATTTAAAGTCCAGGTAGGCTACGTTCTGCTCGCCGGTACTTTGCAGCAGGCGGGTCATGAAGTTCTTAGCCACCATTACATCCTGGTCGGTAGTTTCTATACTATCCAGGCGCGGACCGTTAAAGTCATCCTGTTTCAGGTAAGTGGTCAGGATGTTGGCGCACTTCAGCATGTTATCATGCAGCTTGGTCATAGTGCGGTAAGAGGCTTTATACTGGCTGGTAGGTTTTACAACCTTCTCCACCAGCTTTTGCCAGTAGGCGTATTCCCGGGAGGTACGGTCCATGGTAGAATCCGGGTTGCCATAAATGCGGCGGTAACGCAGGTATTCGCGGGTAGCTTCATCAGAGGCTTCCTTTATGCTGCGGCCATCTTTGCCGCCCAGGAAATTCCAGCCGTGAATATCATCCACATAACCATTACCATCATCATCTATGTTGTTACCGGGAATTTCCTTTGGATTGGTCCAAAGTATGGATTTGAGGTCCTCATGGGTAGTATCAATGCCTGAATCTATTACGGCCACTACTACCGGTGTGCTCTTTTTGCCTTTTAATAGCTCTTTGTAAGCTTTTTCTGCGCTAATCCCCAACACACTGTCCTTGTCATAGCTTAATAAGTGCCAGTTCCTGGGAATTGATGTGCCTTGTGCAAATGTGCTGATCGAGGCTGTCATTAGCACAACACTTCCCGCCAGTACGGCCACTGCTCTGCGTACAATCATTTAAATTTATTTTAAGTCAGATGGAACCTTGCATTATAAACAGGTTCTCAATGAAAAACACTTGTAATATAATACAGGTAAATAAACGTCTTATCATAAACAATTTAAATACCATATTTGGTTAAAGATATGTAAAATGGAATTACTACAAGACAACATTCTGACGAGCGTTCAAAAAAGCTGATCACTGAGCAGCGAATTGCAACAGCGCTTTTTGATTGCAAAAATTCTTGCTTTTTTTTCCCACATCAGCAGCTGTTAAATTCATGCAATACCTCAGGTAGATATAAACAAAAAGTTAATAATCAATGCATTAAAAAGATGGATAGATTTACCAGCTAACTTAATATTAAATGCGGGGTGAAAAAATAGGATTAATAGAACCCACAAGGAAGGATTATAGCACAAAAGTAGAATATGAATTGTCGGAAAAAAGTATAATATTTATTGCTAGAAGAATGTTTGAAAGCCATCTCAGGCTGACAGACGTTTTTCTCATAAGCATGGTTTCCGTTTAACGAAAAAGCGAGGTTCTCTAACCTCGCTTCTTTTTTATATACAAAGGGAAAAAATCAAACATCTAAAACGCCCAGGATCACTACTTTATTGTTGAGCTTGTGCTATTGTTGCTAAATAGCTTACAAAATCAAAAATATTATATATATTATTTAGTTTAATGCAATTGCAGTTTTGTTGCAAAGCAGCATATTGATAAGAGAAGGGCATTTTATTCCCGTATAGGGCTTACCGGTAGTCTGTGACAACAGCTTCCATAAAAGCCCGGCGCCGGAGTCAGGTGCTTTTGCAACACATAACCCGGCGCCAGGCCATTAAAAAACATATCATTACAGGTCAAAGGAAATACCCTGTGCCAGTGGCAAACTGTTGGAATAATTGATCGTATTGGTTTGCCGGCGCATATAGTTCTTCCAGGCATCGGAGCCGCTTTCGCGCCCGCCGCCGGTTTCCTTTTCACCGCCAAAAGCGCCGCCTATTTCCGCACCAGAAGTACCAATATTTACATTGGCAATACCACAGTCAGAACCTGCGCTGGAAAGGAACTGCTCCGCCTCCCGCAGGTTCAGCGTCATAATAGCAGAGGAAAGCCCCTGTGGTACACCATTCTGTATATCAATAGCTTCTGCCAGGGTTTGATATTTGATCACGTATAATATAGGCGCAAACGTTTCATGCTGCACAATGTCAAAATAGTTCTGTACTTCAGCAATGCAAGGCTGTACATAACAGCCGGATTCAAAACCTTTGCCTTCCAGCACGCGGCCTTCTACCAGGAAACGGCCGCCCTGTTTTGTTACCTGTTCCAGGGCCTGCTGGTAGGCCTGCACGGCCTGTTTATCTATCAGCGGGCCTACGTGGTTATTTTCATTTAAGGGGTCGCCTATACGAAGCTGTTTGTAGGCATTCACCAGCTTTTGTGTAAAAGCATCATATACGCTTTCATGGATAATGAGGCGGCGGGTGGAGGTACAGCGTTGTCCTGCAGTACCCACGGCGCCAAATACACATCCTATGAGCGACATATCCAGGTCGGCTGCTTCAGAGATAATAATGGCATTGTTACCACCCAGCTCCAGCAAAGCCCTGCCTAAACGGGCGCCTACTGCGCTGCCCACGGCCTTACCCATGCGGGTAGATCCTGTGGCGGATACCAGCGGTATACGGGTATCATGCGTTAACCATTCGCCCACCTCGCGGCCACCGGTTACCAGGTTACAAACCCCTTCCGGTACCTGGTTGGCGGCAAATACGCTTTGTACAATATGCTGGCATACCAGTGCGGTAACCGGTGTTTTTTCAGATGGCTTCCAGATGCATAC
>NZ_JAGXJN010000069.1 GCF_019091455.1 Chitinophaga sp. GbtcB8 | reverse complement strand
TCTTTCAGAGTGCATAGCAAGACCATATAACTGGCGGGAAAGGCCCACGGCAAAATCACAGATGTCTATCATTTCCTGCACCTCGCCATAACCTTCCTGCAGGCTTTTCCCCATTTCATAAGACACCAGCTTACCCAGCGATGTTTTATGCGTGCGCAGCGCTTCGCCTATCTGCCGCACCACCTCGCCACGTTTGGGCGCGGGCCATTGGCGCCATTCTTTAAAAGCCTCTTCTGCGGCGGCTACCACCGTATCAAACTCCGCTTTGCTGCCGCCTTGCACCTGGGCTATTTCCTTTCCATCAACCGGGGAAAAGGAGCTGAGCACTTCACCTTCACCTTTCAGCCAGTGTTTACCGGTGCTTACCCCGCTATGCCGGGCTGGTATATTAAATTCTTTCAGGATATCTGCTATCATGGGTTGCAATTTAATGATTATTTAGTCCATGGTCCATAGTCGATGGTCCATAGCATATTGCGCAGTTGCCTGCGCTCCAGTGATATAACTTGTAAAGCTACCTTACGTTCAAGGCCATGGACCATCGACTATGGACCATGGACTCAACTATCTCCCCGTCTGCGAACTATACGTACTCTCAAAGATCTTATCCGCGTTACCGGCTTCAAAACCATCCCGGCGGTGTTCCCGTTTTACCTGGTCTGCGGGCAGGTGTGCAAATTGGGGCAGTACCTTTCTTTCTGCAAACTCCACATAAGAGCCGGCAATGGGGTGTGTTTCATTATTGGCAAATGCAGCAGTGATCATATTGGCTACCGTAGCGCTTTGCAGCAGGCCGCCATCAGGGCTTACCTTCATTTTGCCGCCGGCATTGTTCAGGGTAAAACCTTTACGCTCCAGGAAAGCATTAAACTCAGGAATGGTATTATAACCCGGGGGCAGGTTATGTACGCTGATGGTAAAGTGGTTCAGGTAATAACGGTTGTAGATGACCCAGGCGGCATACTCGCTTTCAGCTGCCAGCAGCTTATAATCTTCCAGAGTAGGCAGGCGCCATAAACCGCTGTGCAGGAAGTTATCTACTGCGGTGGCATCGTCCAGATTCAGGGCATCTACGGGATCGGACTTTACTTCGCCGGTATAGCTGAGAATAAGCTGTTGGGCTTGTAGGCTCAGGTCCTGCACACGCAGCTCACTGATAAAAATGCGGGGAAAATGAGGGGCGGGCGGTGCATACCAGAAAGCATCCAGCTTTTTCTCGGGGAAATGGTAGGCGCTTTTTTTCGTGTAGCCGTAATGGAGGAAGATCTTTTCCAGGGATTGTATGCCCAGGTGTGGCACGCCCATGGTCCGGAATGCAATGTGGTCGTTCTCCACATCTTCCGGCTTTGCAATAATACCTTCCTGTACCATGGCTTGTATAATGGCCTTTACATCCGGCACCCGCTCCATGTAGCGTTGCATGAGGCCGCTGAGTACTTGCTCTAGCATAGCGTGTTCAATTACGAATTGTCAATTACGAATTGCCTGCGTTTTGTTGAAGAACAGTTTTTTCATTCGTGGCTTGTAATTGATAATTCTTGTTTTGGTGTATTAAATAAACAAAATGATTATCCGCTTGTTTATACCCGTATTGCGAAGCCCTGAATCGCCGCCCCACACACAATAGCTTTACACTACGCCTCGCAATGACGGCAATTTGCCTCAGTATTGTTCATTCTCACTCGGAAAATCCCGGCTCTTTACATCTGTTATATACTGCTGGGTAGCGTTCAGTATATCTTCATACAAATTCAGGTAACGACGCAGAAAACGAGGTTTAAACTCTTTGTTAATACCCAGCATATCGTGCATTACCAGTACCTGCCCATCCACATACTTGCCGGCGCCAATACCAATAATGGGAATTTGTACGGTTTCCGCTACTTTTTTGGCCAGCAGGGCGGGGATCTTTTCCAGCACTATGGCAAAACAGCCCGCGTTTTGCAGCAGCACAGCATCCTGCAGCAGCTTTTGCGCTTCTGCTTCTTCGGTAGCGCGCACGGCGTAAGTGCCAAATTTGTAAATAGACTGGGGGGTAAGGCCCAGGTGGCCCATTACCGGCACCCCGGAAGATATAATACGTTTTACGGATTCAATGATCTCTTCACCACCTTCTATTTTAATACCATGCGCCCCGGTTTCTTTCATAATACGGATGGCAGAGCTTAATGCTTCTTTGGAGTTACCCTGGTAAGAGCCAAAGGGAAGGTCTACTACTATAAAGGCGCGTTTAATAGCCCTTACCACGGAGGAGGCGTGGTAGATCATCTGATCAAGCGTAATGGGCAGGGTTGTCTCGTGCCCGGCCATTACATTGGAGGCGGAATCGCCCACCAGTACCACATCTATGCCTGCATCGTCAAAAATTCCGGCCATGGAATAATCATAAGCTGTGAGCATAGATATCTTCTCCCCATCTGCTTTCATCTTTTGCAGTATATGGGTGGTAACGCGTTTAACTTCCTTGTTTACAGACATTTGATAGCTGTTAATAATCAATAATTAATGTTCAGCGCAGATTCAGAGGCACAAATTTGGGGAATATATTGATCACTACAGCATTTTTTTTACGGGAGGTTACCGCTTATTTCGGCATATAAAGCCTGTATCAGGCCGTCGGCCAGGCCTATCTTAGGTACGTATATTTCAGTGGCATCGGCCCAGCGCATTACATTCACATAGATCTGCAGCGCCGGTACGATCACATCCGCACGGTCTTCCCGCAGGTTGTACAGGTGAATACGCTCTTCCACGGAAAAGCTGCTGAACTCTTTGTAATAATCTTTAAGGGTTTCCAGGGAAAGCGGTTTGCCTTCCTTGCGTTTGGAAAGAGAGAAGATCTTGTTGATGTTACCGCCGGAACCAATGGCCGTTACCGGGCCATAACCTTTCAGCTGCTGTTTCAGCGTATCCTTCATCAGCTGCCAGTGCGCTTCGGTTACCTGGCGCTGTAACAGGCGGATGGTGCCTATATTAACAGAGGTTTTAAATATCAGCTTGTTGTTGCTGAAAAAGGTGAGTTCTGTGCTGCCGCCGCCTACATCAATGTACAGGTAAGACTGGGTGCTGGCCATATGTTCCGCCACATGGTTCTCGTAAATAAAAGAAGCTTCTTCCTCGCCGGTAATGATCTGTATATCTATGCCGGTTTCCTGTTTCACCTGCTTCATCAGCTCCGGGCCATTGCCGGCATCGCGCATGGCAGAGGTAGCGCAGGCCTTCAGGTATTTAACGCCATATACTTCCAGTAACAGCTTGTAGGCCTTTACGGTATTTAACAGTTCGGCTGCTTTTTGTTCGGAAATGGCGCCGGTGCTGAAAACGTCAAAGCCTAAACGCAACGGTACACGTACCAGGTTCACCTTTATGAAATCCATTTCGCCATTGCTTTTAGGCGAGGCCTCTGATATCAGTAACCGTGCAGCGTTGGAACCAATGTCGATAGCAGCAAGTTTCATGGATGCAAGATAAAGATTATGTGCAGATGTGCAAATGAATTGCAGGATCAGTGCATCGGCGGATTTACGTCCAATTTAACATAAACCAGCACATCAGCTATACTGTTTCTCGTGCAAATACTTATAAACCTCTATCTGGGAGCGTATTTTTTTACCGGATTGGTCGCGCTTGTATTCATTGTTCTGATCATTATCCAGTATGCGGGCTTTTACATTGCCGCTGAGCTGTATGTTCATAATGTCTATCAGCTCCTGCTTGCTTACCGGGTCCAGGATGGGCACGGCAGCTTCCACGCGGTGGTCCAGGTTGCGCAGCATCCAGTCGCAGGAGGCAATGAACACCTTTTCCTGGCCGCTGTTATGGAAAATAAATACCCGGGCATGTTCCAGGTATTCATCAATAATACTTACGGCCTGTATATCTTTCTTCCACTTTTTATTTTCCGTATAGGCGCAACAGATACCCCGTATCACCATCTTAATATCTACCCCTTCCTTAGCCGCCTCATATAATTTGGCTATCATTTCCGGGTCGGAGAGGGAGTTCATTTTAAGGATCATGCGGGCCGGCTTTTTATGCCTGGCATTCTTGATCTCGCGGTCTATTAACCGTAAAAAGAACTGCCGCATGCTGTAGGGGCTTACCGGCAGGATAGTACAGGTTTCCAGGAACTTTATATCATGGCGCGGATGTTCCAGGTAGGCAAAAATGCGGTTCACATCTGCCATTACATTACGGTTGGCGGTCAGCAGGCAATGGTCGCCATACACACGGGCCGTTTTTTCATTCAGGTTACCGGTGCTCACAAAACCACATTGCACTACTTTATTCCCGATCCGTTTCTTGATCACGCATAATTTGCTGTGCACTTTCATGCCGGGTATGCCTATCAGCACTTTTACCCCTTCATCTTCCAGCCGGGTTTTCCAGCGCAGGTTATCTTCTTCATTAAAGCGGGCGCGCAGCTCCAGGGCCACGGTTACCTGCTTACCATTACGCACGGCATTCACCAATGCGTTCATGATCTTGGAATTGCGGGCCAGCCGGTAGGCCGTGATCTTAATGCTGGTAACATTGGGATCAATGGCGGCTTCACGCAGCAGATCTATAATAATATCAAAGGAATGATAGGGGAAGTGCAGCATTACATCCTGCTGCTGTATTACGTGCATTACGCTGGGCGCATTCAGGAACAGCGGGTGTACGAATGTTTTGCGGTGATGCAGCTGTTTGTTGGTGAACACTGCATCCGGGAAATCTATAAAATCTTTAAAGTTATGGATGCGGGCGCCAGGTATCAGGTTATCTTTTTTAGAGAGGCCCAAACGGCGCATCAGGTATTCCAGCAGCAGGGGATCTATATCCTTATCATATACAAACCGCACAGGCTTACCCTTACGCCGGTCTTTAATACCCTTTTCCAGCTGGTGTATCAGGCTGTTGGCTATATCGTTATCAATATCCAGCTCTGCGTCGCGGGTAACCTTTATAATATGTGATTCAAATTTATCGTATCCAAAATAAGAGAAGATGTTGGGCAGGGAAAAACGCACCACATCTTCCAGCAGTATAATATCATGCTCGCCTTCCTTGGAGGGCAGTAAGATAAAGCGGGGCAGGATGGCGGTGGGTATTTCTATCAGCGCAAACTTCTGCCGTACGGAATTATCCTGCCGGGCCAGCACCACGGCGAGGTAAATAGATTTATCACGCAGGAAAGGGAAGTGCTGGATACTTTCTATCATCAGCGGGATGATGTTGGTACGTACTTCCTCATCAAAATAGCTGAGCACAAATTTCTGCTGCTCTTTGTTCAGCTGTTTTTCTGTGCGGATGAATATTTTTTCGGCCCGCAGCTCTTCCTCAATCCCTTTCCAGATGCGGTCAAACTCACGCTGCTGCTGGATGCCTATCTGCTGGATCTCATCCAGGATCTCATCGGGGTTTTCTTCCAGGTGCACTTTGGCCGATTTGCCAAAGGATAACATGCGTTTAAGCGTGGCTACCCTTACACGGAAAAACTCATCCAGGTTATTGGAAAAAATGCCCAGGAAACGGATACGTTCGCGCAGCGGTACTGTGGGGTCGGCCGCTTCCTGCAATACACGGGCGTTAAATGATAACCAGCTTACATCCCTGGCTATCATCTTTTTTTTAGGAAGGTGATCTTTTTTCTTGTTCAATTTTAGATCTGGTAAAATATCTGTAGCGGGTGTCATGTCGCCTGGCTCACTTTTCGTCAAACGCATAAATTAATTTTGCATTCAGGTGTTTCACAATAACCACAACAATACGGTTTTTGGAAACAATTTCATGTTAAATCTAAGTTACAGCATTTTGTAAAACTTCCCCCAAAAGTTATACAGCCAGCGGCCGTACAACATGGTGCATAACACCAGGAATAAAGGGATGGTCATAAAACGGAAACGCATATTCTCGCCTATTTCCAGCAGGTTACCCGTACACAATACAAACAGGATGTTAAATAACGCATAGGCGATCACGATATCTCTTGCTTTCATAACAACAGGTATAGCCATTCCAGCACCAGCGCATAATTTACAGGGAACAATTTAAGGGTAATGCCCAGGAAAAGATTGTACAAGGGCGGCTGGCTATGCAGGTACCAGAGGCTTGCAGCAGGTGATGCTGCAACAGCTGCGGGTCTATAACCTGCCAGCCTATCCAGAGGTGGCTGCTGTCAAACTCAAGATGGAATACGTGCTTAAAGACCAGGCGGCTTGTGAGGGTAATACTTACCAGCCACGCCATGTAATGATGTTTCATAAACAGGCACAGGAAAGAATTGTATAGGAATTAATAATTAATAACGTATTCAGGAGAACGTATCGGGTTACGGGGTATTAAGAGAGCATCGGGTTAATAGCAATGCCCAAATGTAAGTGCATTGCCAGTATTTTGTTTGCTGTAAATAGCTATTGCGGTAAGTTTATTTTTTGATCTCTGCAGGCGCCGGTTGCTGGCTGCGGCTGTTATTCAGTACCGGTAATAAGATCAGGGAGAGCAGGCCTACCACCATTACCAGCAAGGTTTGGGCCAGCCATAAGATCCAGCCAAAAGCATAACCGGTAGTGGCATGTATGCCGTATAACAACAGGGTTTGCTGCACCAGCACCTGGTAAGCGCCAATACCGCCCTGGGTAACGATCATGCCTATACTACCAAAACCCAGTACGGCCATGGCAGCTTTAAAACCTAAGTGTGAAGTTTCATCCAGGGTATAAAAACCGCAGTACAACATGGAGAAGTACAGCGTCCATATAAGCAGGGTATAGAACAGGAACCAGCCTTTGCGCTCCATTTTACCCACAGATAAAATGCCTTCCATTACGCCGCGGGCTAATGCGCGGAAGGTAACAGCGGCTTTGGAACGGGCAAAACGTTTCAGGAAGATGTAAATGGCGGCTATCACTACTATTATTATCACAGCCAGTATAAGCCATTGCGTGGCGCCGGCATTGGCAAATTTCTGCTGCAGCGGCACCCAGATGCGGGTGGCAAAGAACTGGCCTACCACATCTATCTGCACGGCTACGGTAATGATCATTAAAATAATAAGGCAGATCAGGTCTATGGCCCTTTCGGCTATCATGGTGCCTACCAGCTTATCGGCCGGTATCTTCTCATACCGGGCCAGTATACCGCAGCGGCTTACCTCCCCCAGGCGGGGCAGGGCCAGGTTAGCCAGGTAA
The DNA here is from genome assembly GCF_019091455.1 of Chitinophaga sp. GbtcB8. Lineage (GTDB taxonomy): Bacteria > Bacteroidota > Bacteroidia > Chitinophagales > Chitinophagaceae > Chitinophaga. Next base: position 4,427 of record NZ_JAGXJN010000069.1, on the reverse strand, counting down.
CCTACCATTACGGCAAAAAAAGTATTGAGTACGGAGGGGGAGTAACCCAGTGGTTTTATAAGCAGCTTCCAGCGAACGGCACGGGCCCAGTGGCTGGCAATACCTATGATCATGGCCGGTAATACCAGCCAATAGTGTGCATTGCGGAAAGCTTCTTTAATATCTTCTACTTCTTTGTCGGAGAGGTTTTTGGTAACCAGCCATATCAATAACAAGCCTATGCCCAGGAAAACAACGATCTGGAGTAAACTTTTCAATCTCTTGGGCATACGTTGATATTAAGTTAGTTCCTGTCTTACAATTTGTTACCTTCTTTAGGGAAAACAGCGAGGGGGTTATATTTTTTAGCTTCTTCAAAATCCATGGTAGCATAGGAGATAATGATCACCACATCGCCTACGGCGCACAAACGGGCAGCAGGTCCGTTCATACAGATCACCCCGGAGTTGCGTTTGCCTTTGATAATATAGGTTTCCAGGCGTTCGCCATTATTCACGTTCACCACCTGCACCTTTTCATACTCAATCATATTGGCGGCCTCCATTAAGTCTTCGTCAATGGTAATGCTGCCAACGTAGTTTAAGTTAGCCTCCGTTATCACTGCGCGGTGTATCTTACTTTTAAGTACTTCGATCTGCATAGTTTTAATTCAGCGACCGCAAAGCTACGGAAAAATGTGAGACTGTGCGGATATGCAAATGTGCAGATGTTACATGCATTATATAATGTGATGTTTATAATATGAGCCGTAGCAAACGGTCAAAAACAGCACATCATCACATCTGCAAATTATCTATAAGCCTTACCGGGCTGCCTTCCATCCGTGCTGCTACTATTGCATACATGGGCAGGTTAGTGACCGCCTGTTCCGGGAACTGGATAATGCCGTCGTCTTTAACGGCAATTACATCCAGGTAATCCATTTCAAATTTACTGGATTGCAACTGCAAACGGGCGGCAGCAAGTATGTCAGGCAGGGAGCCGCCTTTAGCCAGGCCGTTTTTAATATAGGAGAGGGCCTGGTACAAAGCCACTGCATTTTTCCGTTCGTCAGGGCCCAGGCGCATATTACGGCTGCTCATGGCCAGCCCGTCCGGCTCGCGTAGGGTAGGGCAGATGACCATTTCCGCCGGGGAATCAATGAGTTGTAATAAGCGGGTTACCACCAGGCATTGCTGCAGGTCTTTTTGCCCCATAAACAGCTTGTGCGGCTGCACAATATCCAGCAGTTTGTGCACAATGCGGCCTACCCCCTGGAAGTGGCCGGGGCGGTGGGCGCCTTCCAGCACGGTTTCCAGCGCGCCAAAATCGTAGTGGGGGGCCGGGGCGCTGAGCCCTTCCGGGTACATTTCAGCTACTGCCGGCAGGAACAGCACATCTGTACCGCCCGCTATCAGCATCTGAATATCTTTTTCTATGGTAATAGGGTACTTTTCAAAGTCGGCCGGGTCATTAAACTGGGTAGGATTCACAAAAATACTGCAAACCGTAAGGCTGCTTTGCGCCTTTGCCGTGTGTATTAATGACAGGTGTCCCTCATGCAGGGCTCCCATAGTGGGTACAAAACCAATCGTTGCGCCTTGTTGTTTTGCCGTATGAAGATATTGCCGGAGCTCGTCTTTTTGTTTAAACAGGTACATTTTGTTGTGTATTATGCCGGATCAGTGCTATGGATATATATCAGTATTCCGTGGTGTGTTAATAATGCAGTATAATGTTGGTTGTCATGTGTCTGACACTGGTTTGCGCGTGCGCGAAAACTACGGTAAAACCCCTGTTTCTGCCACAAAACAATACTTAAAACGGTGTTAAAAGTGCCAATTTGTCCTTTTTTCTTTAAAAAATCCGTAATTTTGCAAGCCAAATTAAAAATTACTGCATTAATAATCAGCATTAAATGTCCACAAAGAAAAGAATTCTTTTTATTGCCCATGAGATGTCGCCATACCTGGAATTAACCGAGTATGCGAATATGGTCAATAAAATGGCAATTAAGTCCAATGAGGCGGGTCTGGAAGTACGGGTAATTATGCCAAGATTTGGTATCATTAATGAACGCCGGCATCGTTTGCATGAAGTGGTAAGGCTGTCAGGGATCAATATTGTGATAGATAACGATGATTATCCGCTGATCATTAAAGTGGCCTCTTTGCCAAGCGCCCGTTTGCAGGTGTATTTCCTGGACAATGAAGATTATTTCAAGCGCAAAGCCGTTTTCGCCGATGAAAACGAACAGTTTTATGACGATAATGCGGCCCGCGCCGTATTTTTCTGCAAGGGAGCATTGGAAACCGTGAAGAAATTTGGCTGGCCGCCGGACATCATTCATTGCAGTGGCTGGATGACGTCACTGATACCGATGTACCTAAAAACTGCCTACAAAAAAGAAGCAGTGTTTGCACACTCCAAAGTGGTGTACTCGCTGGAACCCAATGGTTTTAAGGAAAAACTGGGGCCCACTTTTGTAAAGAAGGCTACCATCAGTAACCTGATCAAGGAAAAGGATATTGAGCTGTATAAAGAAGGTACCAACGCAGCACTAAACCGCGGCGCCGCCAAATATGCCGATGCCGTAGTGGTAGCCGGCGACAAGGCCGATAAAAAACTGGTTGAAGAAATAAAGGGAGAAAAGGGTAAGATCATTCTCCCGTATAAGAAAGACAACGAAGACCTGGCCGACTACCTGCAGCTGTATAACCAGCTGATGGGGAAGTAAAAATGTCCATGGTCTATAGTCAATAGTCCATGGCCTTTTGCGTTATACATGCTTTTAATAGCAAGCTATGGACCATTGACCGTGGACCATGGACTAGTTAAAACCCACAAAATATCGCGCGTGAGAGTTATTATAAGGAACCTTGGACTGATAGCAGCTTTTTTTATTACCATGTATGCCGGATCGGGATGTAATGAAGCCACCATTTTAGGAAATGAGCTTATACCCGGTCAGGATTATGTAAACGGGATTGATACCACCTTAACAGGTATTATTACACAGAATATCTGGAAAACAGATTCCGCTGTATATACCGGCCAGGGTAACTATTCCAAGGTGCTGGGTTCTATTATGGGCGATCCTTTATTTGGCCGTGCCCACGGTTTCGTATATACGCAAATGAGCCTGCCCAGTAATGCCTACAGCTTTGCCGGCACAGGCCAAACGCTGGATTCAATTGTACTAAGCATTGCCTACAGGGGCTTCTATGGCGATTCCATGGCCGCCCAAACCTTCCGGGTGTACCGCATGGCGGAGCCGGATTTTAAGATAGACTCCAACTACCGTTATTACCAGGCTTTAAAATATAATGCCGGTGAGCTGCTGGGTACCGCTACCGTGGTGCCGCGTACTTTAAAGGATTCCGTATCTGTTTACGGTACCAAAGAGGCGCCGCAGCTGCGCATCCGGTTAAGCACTGCGCTGGGCAACCAGTTCCTGCAGCAAACAGCTACCACCGGTTTCACCAACGATTCTTCCTTTTATGCTTTCCTGAAAGGGCTGGCTATTGTTCCGGATACCACGCTGGCTACCAACCGTACCATGTTGTACCTGAACCTGAACGATCCTGTGACCCGCATCCGCCTGTTCTATAAGAACACGGAAAACGATTCACTGAGCGCCAGCTTTCCCTTTGCAGCCGGTTTTACCGCACATGCCAATTACTTTGTGCGTAACCATGCCGGTTCACAGGCCGCACAGTATATTAATACCAACACCCCTGCGGGAGACAGTATAATATTCCTGGAAGACGCACCGGGCCTGTTCACAAAAGTGACCATACCCAACCTGGAAAATTTCCCCAATGCAGTTATTAATAAGGCGGAGCTGGTAGTATCGGAAATTACACCCGCTCCTTCAGACCTAAATGATATTTATTCTGCGCCGGATTTCCTATTTTTACAGCAGTACGTAAGCGGGGACACCACCAGGCCCCTCATTGATTACGGAAACCCCAGTAGTCCTAATCAGCCATATTTTGGTGGCGACAAAACAGTGGTAACCCTGTTTGGCGGGATGAAGTATACACAATACAAGTTTAACATTTCCCGGTATATGCAGCGTTTGTTGCGTAAACAGGAAACCAATACAAGCTTTAAGCTGGAGGCGCTTTCACCCAGGAATATTGATGTGCATCGTGTAAGAGCAGGCGGAGGCAACCACTCCCAGTTTAATCTGAAACTGAGGATCATTTATACGAAACTTTAAAACGAAACACGGATATTTTATGCCTTATTTATTTACGTCAGAATCTGGATCTGAAGGACCACCGGACAAAGTTGCCGATCAAATCTCCGATGCGCTGATCGATCATTTTCTTGCATACGATGCAAAATCAAAGGTAGCCTGCGAAACACTGGTAACTACCGGTCAGGTAGTGCTGGCCGGTGAAGTAAAGTCAGACGCTTACCTGGATGTGCAGGACATTGCC
>NZ_JAGXJN010000068.1 GCF_019091455.1 Chitinophaga sp. GbtcB8 | reverse complement strand
TTATACATACTACCTGCGCATTGCCCGCTTCACCAGCTTCCTTAATAGCATCTGCAGCAAAAGCAGGGGGTACAAATATGATAGATACATCAGCCCCGGTGGCTTTTACCGCATCTTTCACCGTATTAAATACCGGGCGCTCCAGGTGGGTGGAGCCTCCTTTACCGGGTGTTACGCCACCTACTACCTGGGTTCCATATTCTATCATCTGCGTAGCATGGAAAGTACCTTCTGTACCGGTAAATCCCTGCACTATTACCTTGCTCTGCTTATTAAGTAAAACACTCATTACGCTTGGTTTATTAGTTATACTATTATTAGTTAAATCCTTTTCAGGGGGCAAAAATAAAACTACCAAAGCCAAATACCAAACCTTTCAGATAGCAAGTTGGCAGTAGGTAGTTCCCGGTAGGCTGTTCCGGCGCAGCTTAATTTGGCTGTAGCAGGGCTGTCTGGCTGCCGCTATTTCCCCGGTTTGTCGCCCGGGAGGCGCTCGCGCCAGTTCTTATCCCGGAACATTTCCATTTGCCGCATTTCCTTGGCATCCCGGAGAAATTCGGAGGCAAAAATAAAGTCGTTCAGCTTCTCGTCTTTTGAGAAAATGATCTCCTCATTGCTGCCTTCCCACTGTTTTACGCCCTGGTACATGTAAATGATATGGTCCCCGCTTTCCATTACGGTGTTCATATCATGGGTATTGATCACGGTAGTGATGGTATATTCAAGGGTCAGCTCTTTGATCAGCTTATCTATGAGCAGGGAAGTCTGCGGGTCCAGGCCGGAGTTGGGTTCATCACAGAACAGGTATTTGGGGTTCAGCACAATAGCCCGGGCAATGCCCACCCTTTTTTTCATACCCCCGCTTATTTCAGCGGGAAAACGTTTGGCGGCGTCTTTCAGGTTCACCCGGTCCAGGCATTCCATTACCCGCTTCTTTTTTTCCTTGTAGCTGCCTTTACCAAACATATCCAGGGGGAACATCACATTCTGCTCCACCGTCATACTGTCAAACAGGGCCGATCCCTGGAACAGCATTCCTATTTCCTGGCGGATGGCTTTTTTTTCGTGCTCGTCCATTGCAGTAAAATCCTGGTCATTGTACAGGATAGTACCGCTGTTCACCGTCATCAGGCCTACTATGCACTTCATCATCACCGTTTTACCGCTGCCGCTGGAGCCAATGATCAGGTTCACCTTACCGGATTCCATGGTAGCGGACACGCCTTTCAGTATCTCCTTATCACCAAATCCTTTTTTAATATCTCTTAGTTCGATCATAGTTTCATTCGTCGGTCCATGGACTATTTACAGCAATATTGCCGATAACGCATAATCCGAAAATAATATCAGCACACAGCTTACCACTACGGCCGTAGTGCTGGCCTTACCTATTTCCAGCGCGCCCCCCTGTACATTGTAGCCGTAGTAGGCGGATACGCTGGATATGATAAACGCAAAGGTGTACGATTTGCTGAGGGCAAAAAAGATGTTATAGATCTTCAGCTCCTGGCGCAGGCCCTGTATAAATTCATCATTGGAAATAATACCGGCCATCTCACCGGCCATTTTGCCACCCCAGATACCCAGGAAACCGGCAATGACCACCAAACAGGGAATGGTTAACAGGGCGCCCAGGATCTTAGGCATCACCAGGTATCCCCTGGTATTAATACCCATGATCTCCAGCGCATCTATCTGTTCGGAAATACGCATGTTACCCAGCTCTGATGCTATTTTAGACCCTACCACACCGGCCAGCACTATGCTGGTGAGGGTAGGCGCAAATTCCAGGATAATGGTATCTCTTACAATCTGGGCTATGGTGGCTTTGGGAATAATGGGACTTACCAGCTGGTAAGCGGTTTGCAGGGTGGTAACCCCTCCCATGAACAGGGAAATGATGAATACAATACCTAATGAGCCAATGCCTATATCCACGCTCTGCTGCATCAGCTGCTTCCAGTACATTTTCGGATTCTCCGGTTTGGAGAACATTCCCTTCAGCATCAGCAAATAAGCTCCAAAATGGTAAAAGAATCTAAATTCCATAGATTTTCAAAGATAGTAAAATAGTAATGAGAATGACTGTTAGCTAATAGCTAATAGCCAAAAGCTAATGGCTGCTACCTCAGGCTTTGTACCAGCAGCCGCTTCAGGCTCCGTTCAATGATCTCGCCCATGGTTTTGCTTTTGGCAAATACGGGATCTTCATAATACTGGGCCAGCTCATCGCCCAGCTGCTGAATTTTCTCGGGGAAAGATACATGGTCCGTCATAATAACATCACGCAGGTCTTTAATACGGTGGCGCTGTACCTTAATACGGCGGGCAATCAGCGCCCGCTCCTCCTGCTGGTATTGTTTCACCACTTCTGCATTCAGGTGTTTTATAGCCAGGTCCACAAACACACGATTTTCCTTAAAGAACTGGGGCATGTACAGGGTGCGCTTGCCTTCATAGAACTGCTGGTCAAAATCAATAGCGCGTATGCGGAACTGCACATCATCAAAATCCGGTGTAATATCAAATACAAAGTTGTAAGAGCGCATATCGCCCAGCAGGCGCACAAAACAGCGCTCATTGAACTTTACAAACTCCTTGGCTATACGTTTGGGGTTAAATTCAGGCCGCTGCAGGTAATGCAGAATAAACTGGTCGCCCGGCACGCCGGCAATATGCTCTTCCACCAGGGTATTCCCATCTACCAGAAAGTTCATCCAGTACGGGGAAAGAATGTGTTCCAGCTCCAGGCCGTAAATACGGGAGGCATCGGCTATTTTAATATAGAAATAGTCGTACACCTCGTTATAATTATTGACGATCTTAATACGGAAAGGGTGCGAGTTACCAAAGGTGCAGTAGTCAATACGCTCTATGTGCAGGTGCTCTTCAGCAGCCTGGTCGCCGCCGGCTTTCAGATAGGAGTAAATGCGTTTCAGCCCTGCGTGCAGCTGCCCTACCATGCTTTGCGGGTACAGTACAGTTTCCCATAAAGTATCTTTCCCGCTTTTATCATATACCGGTATACTGCTTTCATAATACCGCAGCTCCTCATAGGATACCGGCAGCTGCAATTCCCTTTCATACAGCTTCAGGTATCTTCTGAATGCCTGGTTGAGCGGAAAGAATATTTTTTTGCGGGAAATATGTTGCATGTGCTGATGTGCTAATATGCTAATGTGCTGGTGTGTAAATTAATACAAATACACCAGCACATTAGCACATCAGCATATTAGCAAATTATTTCTTCTTTTTCTTCGGGTCCTCCACTTCCTTGCAGCATTTATGCTGGGCATCTACCACGGCAATATTCACCATGTTCACAATTTGCCGTACGGTGCTGCCTAACTGTAATATATGCACGGGCTTTTTCATACCCAGCAGCACGGGGCCTATGGCATCAAAGCCGGCTACTTCCTGCAGCAGGTTATAGGCAATATTACCGGCGCTCAGGTTCGGGAAAATGAGGGTGTTCACGTCCTCCCCTATCAGCTCGGAAAAAGGATAACTATCTTTTAAAATTTCCTGGTTAAAGGCCATAGCGGCCTGTATTTCCCCATCTACTATCAGGGTAGGGTCCATTTTCTTTACCAGCTCCCGGGCCTTGCTTACCATTTGCGCTTCCGGCGTGGGGCTGGATCCAAAGTTGGAATAAGAGACCATGGCTATACGCGGTTCAATATTGAACAGGCGCACTTCCTTGGCCACCATTATGGTGATCTCTGCCAGCTCTTCGGAGGTGGGGTTAAAGTTCACCGTGGTATCGGCCAGGAACAGCGGGCCGCGTTTGGTATTAATGATGTACATACCGGCCACGCGTTTGGCGCCTTCTTCCATACCTATTACATGTAACGCCGGGCGTATAGTATCCGGGTACTTGCGGGTAAGGCCGGAAATAAGGGCATCGGCCTCGCCGGTTTCCACCAGCATACAGCCAAAATAGTTACGTTCCCGCATGATCTTATTGGCCTCATACTTATTAAATCCTTTACGCTGCCGCTTTGCAAAGAACAGCTCCCCAAAGCGGTGGCGCTTTTCCTGCATTTCATCGCTCTTAGGGTCAATGATCACCGTATCATCTATTTCAATACCATTTTCCTCTGCCAGGCGGCGGATGCGGGCTTCATTACCCAGCAACATGGGGTAGGCTATTCCCTCATCCCGCACTACCTGTGCGGCTTTCAGCACTTTCAGGTTATCTGCTTCCGCAAATACCACCTTGCGCGGATCCTGGCGGGCTTTGGTACCAATTACGCGGAACAGGTGATTATCCAGCCCCAGGCGGTGGTTCAGCTCATCCCGGTAAGCTTCCCAGTTGGTAATGGCTTTCTGGGCCACCCCGCTTTCCATGGCGGCGCGGGCCACCGCAGGCGCTACCATGCTGAGCAGGCGCGGGTCAAGCGGTTTGGGAATAATATAGGTAGGACCAAAAAATATGCTGCGTTCATTATAAGCCAGGTTCACCATATCCGGTACAGGCTCCTTGGCCAGCTCTGCCAGGGCATGTACTGCTGCCAGCTTCATGGCCTCGTTGATCTGTGTGGCCCTTACATCCAGCGCACCCCGGGAAATGTAGGGGAAACCCAGCACGATATTTACCTGGTTGGGATAATCGAAGCGGCCGGTTGCAAAAATAATGTCCGGCCGGGCCTGTATAGCCAGCTCGTAGGCTATTTCAGGGTCCGGGTTGGCCATGGCAAATACAATGGGCTGCTTGGCCATGCTTTTTACCATTTCCGGGGTTACTACATTACCTACAGACAGGCCCACAAATACATCGGCGCCTTTCATAGCGGCTGCCAGCTCAGTTACTTTGGAGGTGGTGGCAAACTGCAGGTGCATCTCAGTAAGGTCTGTACGCTGTTTGGTTATAACGCCGTTCTTATCGAACATGATAAAGTTCTCCGGTTTGGCGCCCAGGGCTACGTACAGCTTTACGCAGGCCATGGCGGCTGCGCCGGCGCCGTTTATTACAAACTTTACCTTTTCTATTTTCTTTTTCACCAGCTCCAGCGCATTCAGCAGGGCCGCGCTGGATATAATGGCGGTGCCATGCTGATCATCGTGCATAATGGGGATCTTCAGCTCTTTTTTCAGGCGCTCCTCAATGGCAAAACATTCGGGGCTTTTAATATCCTCCAGGTTAATGCCGCCAAATGTAGGCTCCAGCGCTTTTACCACCTGCACAAACTCATCTACCCCGCGGGCATTCAGCTCAATATCAAATACATCTATATCCGCAAATATTTTGAATAACACCCCCTTGCCTTCCATAACGGGTTTGCTGGCTTCCGGGCCAATATCGCCCAGGCCCAGCACAGCTGTACCATTGCTTATAACCGCTACCAGGTTACTTTTAGCCGTGTATTTGTATACATTTTCCACGTCGTTATGAATTTCCTTGCAGGGCTCTGCTACCCCGGGAGAGTAAGCCAGTGAAAGGTCCCATTGTGTTTTGGTGTTTTTTGTAGGTATTACCTCAATTTTGCCTGGCCTGCCTAATGCATGGTAGTCCAGCGCATCCTGCTTATTCAGTTTTTTTCTCGCCATAAATAAATTATAAAAGACCGTTCGGGGCTGCAATATACAAAGTATTGGCCTATGGCTAAATGACCCAATGGTTGTATGACACAGGAAGGCACTGCTGTTTAAGCATAAATTATTACATTTACGCAGTTAAAACACTGGCAAATATCATGATACAACGCATTCAAAGTCTATACCTGTTGCTGGCCGCCGGCGCCGGCACTGCTACCTGGTTTTTGAACTTATGGAAGGCTAAGCTCAGCAATAACACTGAAAGTTATTTTAACGCCCAATCCAGCTTCCTGGTATTTGTTCTTTATATGCTTATTGTACTGCTGGCCCTGATCTGTATTTTCCTGTACAAGAACCGTAAACTGCAGTTCCGCCTAACGGTGATCAATATACTTTTTGCTATTGCTGCTATTATCCTGCAATATTTTAAAGTACAGGACCATGCCAATACGCTGGTAAGCTCCGGCGTAAGCATTATTTCCGCTACCTATTTACCCGGCGCCTTTTTACCGGTGCTGATATTAATATTCCTGTTCCTGGCCGCCCGGGGTATTTATAAGGATGAAAAGCTGATCAAATCCCTGGACCGGCTGCGATAAGCCACCAGCAAGCCAAAAGAATGTAAAATGTAAAATCTTAAATCATAAATGTAAAAGTAAAATGCCGCGAGCATGGGTCTGTACCCGGTATCGCGGCATTTTACTTTTACGTTTGAAATTTTACATTTATGATTTTACATTTTATAACACTTTAACTGTTTGTTATCTTTTGGTCATTTGCACCCGCGCGCTGCTGTTATCCGTGATAACAGAATCCAGGATCATTTTTGAAATATACGGCTGAAAATGTTTGCGGTCCGGGTAGTTGTATACATTATTCGTAATAGCGTTGATACCTGAAAAATCATACAGGCGGCTGCCAAAACAGCGCTGCAGAATGGCCATATCCGCCGGGGCAAATTTCTCCTGGTCATACAAAGGCGTTATTACAATATAGTAGCTGGTATTATGTTTTTCAAAGATGTTTTTCATGTTTAACAGCATCCGCTCTTCCCCTGCTGAGATCTGCTGCGGCCTGTACTGCTGCGTAGTGCTTCTTTTATATAAGAACCCGTTTGCTTTCAGCGAATCCATTTTATGCATGAACTTTTCATCGTGCAGCACATCGCCATAAGTAGCAATAATACTGTCTGTACAAAAGTGCTTGCAATCATTGGTCACCGGGTCTGATTCCCAGTTGGGGTATATACCGCCGCTTACCGGCATACCGCAAAGGATCTTTATCTTATCTGCATTCAGAGAGGAAAAAAAGCTCTTATAATGGCTGAGCATATAATCCTTTTCACTCTTCCGGGTTAGCAGGTAATGGTCTGAGGGGTGGCAGGCGCCGTCATTTTCAAAAGTGTCATCCGTATCCAGGTATATAACCACGTTGCTGATGTTATATCCCAACGTATCCAGCAGCTTTAGCTTTTCATCTATACCGCCAATACTTTCATTCCAGTTGGCGTAATGGAAAAAATGTGCATTGGGAATTTTTTGCTGCAGGTAACAGGCATATATACCGGTGGTACGGCTGCTGCCAAAAATGAAAGAGTTATACTTGGTGTTAGGCGCCTTCAGCAGCTTTTTGGTAGACAAGTCCCCCAGCTGCTGAAAAGAGTATTTCCAGGAGTAATTATTATACTGTTTAAAATCAGCATACACATCCCTTTTCATATACAGCAGCGTTGGCACCAGTACCAGGATAAAAGGAATAATGCTGAAGGAAAATATTCTTACAATGAACTTGCGCATAACCTAAAACTGAAAATAAATAAATTCTTGTTCCTTACCACCAAACCAGATGATAGCAAAAATGATGGTATAGTATAAGGCATACCGCAATGGTTTTTTCCACTGCAGGCCAAAATCGGCAATTGCATACGGCTGCTCCCGGCCCCTCCATTCAATTAATATGAACAGTATTACCAGCAGTATAACGGTGAGCGGTTTTACCTCCGGTATGCTAAACAATGATGGTTTAAAGATGCCTGCAATGTAGCTGATGGCATGGTGTATATCTGCCGCGCGGAAAAAGATCCAGGCCAGCACCGTTAACCCGAATGTGAGCAGGATGCTGAAAAATTCCCGGAACGTAGGGAAGGTTTTACCCTGTGCTACGGTTTCAAGATTATTACGGTTATTGTTGGTAAGCAGCAGCGGTAAAAAGTACACGGCATTTAATGCGCCCCATACAATAAACGTCCATGCTGCGCCGTGCCAGAAACCACTTACAATAAAAATAATAAAGGTATTACGCACCTTCATCCAGGTGCCGCCACGGCTGCCGCCCAGCGGTATGTACAGGTAATCCCTGAACCAGCTGGAAAGGGAAATATGCCAGCGCCGCCAGAACTCCGCAATATCGCGGGAGAAATACGGGTAAGCAAAGTTCCTTAACAGCTCTATGCCAAACAGCCTGGCTGTACCCAGGGCTATATCCGAATAACCGGAAAAGTCAGCATAGATCTGGAAGGTGAAGAACAACGCCCCCAGCACCAGCGTGCTGCCGGAGTAGGTGGCTGAATGGTTGAAGATCTGGTTAGCGTATTCCGCACAGTTATCTGCAATTACAATTTTCTTAAAAAGCCCCCACAAGATCTGCCGCAAACCATCTACTGCTTTGGCGTAATTGAAATGCCGCTCCCGCTGGATCTGTGGCAGCAGGTGTGTAGCTCTTTCAATAGGACCCGCCACCAGCAAGGGAAAGAAGCTCACGAACAAGGCATAGTCAATAAAATTCTTCTCTGCCTTTATGCGGTTCTTATAAATATCTATCACGTAAGAGAGGCCATGGAAGGTGTAGAACGAAATGCCAATGGGCAGTATGATCTTTATAGTCCATGGATTTACGTGTAGCCCTAATTGTGAGAGCCCATCTGCAAAAGAGGTTACAAAAAAGTTATAGTACTTGAATACGCCCAGGAAACCCAGGTTCACAGAAATACTTAACCAGAACCAGAATTTTTTCACGCCGGCGCTGTTGGTATCCGACATTTTTAATCCTGTATAATAATCCAGCAGCGTAGAGAAAATGAGCAGGAACATAAACCGCCAATCCCAGCAGGCATAAAAGAAATAGCTGGCAACCAGCAGCAGGATGTTTTGCAGTTTCAGTTTGTTGTTAGCCAGCCAATAGAGCCCTAATACTATCGGTAAAAAGATGGCAAAATCAATAGAGTTAAATAACATACAGTTCGATTATAAAGTATATGGCAGGTGTAATATTATACTATGGTTTTTCTTCTCACGAACTATATCAAATATACATCAGCGGGCTCATTTTTAATAACACAATAAGCGCTACTGGTGCGCCGTTGCAATAAAAAAGCACACCATTTGGTGTGCTCATTTAAGTAATACTTATATTAGTTATTACAGGTATTTACCCGTATAACTTTCCTTTACTTTCTTTAATCCCGTAGGTACCCCGGTATACAGCAGGTTACCGCCGCCCGCGCCACCTTCCGGCCCCAGGTCTATTAACCAGTCGGCACTGCGTATCACATCCAGGTTATGTTCTATCACCAATACAGTATGGCCCTGGTCAATGAGGGCATTAAATGAATTCAGCAGTTTTTTAATGTCGTGGAAATGCAGGCCTGTAGTGGGTTCATCAAAAATGAAAAGGATATGCCCCTGTGCACGGCCTTTACCCAGGAAGGATGCCAGCTTTACACGCTGCGCTTCGCCGCCGCTCAGGGTATCGCTGCTTTGGCCCAGCTTCACATATCCCAAACCCACATCGCTTAAGGGGCGTATTTTGTTGCACACATCTTTTTCCTCTTTAAAAAAGTCCAGCGCTTCATCTACTCCCATTTCCAGCACATCATAAATGCTTTTGCCTTTATAGTTCACTTCCAGCACTTCATCTTTAAAACGTTTACCACCGCAGCTTTCACAGGTCAGGTGCACATCTGCCAGGAACTGCATTTCTACAATCACCTCTCCTTCTCCCTTACAGGCGTCACAACGGCCGCCATCTACATTAAAGGAAAAATGTTTGGCCTGGAAACCGCGCATTTTGCTCAGCGGCTGTTTGGAGAACAGGTCGCGGATCTCATCATACGCTTTTATATAGGTAACCGGGTTAGAGCGGGATGATTTACCGATCGGGTTCTGATCTATCATCTCTATCTGCGTAACATCATCTACCGCGCCTTTTAAGGCCCGGTGCTGCCCTACCCTTTCTGCAAACTCGCCTTTCAGCTTCATAAGGGCCGGGTACAGGATCTGCTTTACCAGGGTGGTTTTACCGGAGCCGCTTACGCCGCTCACCACACATAACACCTGCAAGGGAAAGTCTACGGAAATATTCTTGAGGTTATGCTGCCGGCAGCCTTCCAGGGTAATGGCTTTTTTCCATTTACGCACATGCGTGGGCGGATCTATGGTAAGGGCGCCGCTCAGGTATTTACCGGTAAGGCTGTTGGGATCTTTCAGCATAGTGGGATAATCGCCGGCAAAGATCACTTCCCCACCCAGGTGGCTGGCCAGCGGTCCCATATCTATAATGTAATCCGCTTCCTCCATCATCTGCTCATCATGCTCCACTACCACCACGGTATTACCCAGGTTACGCAGCTCTTTCAGCACGCCTATCAGGCGGTGCGTATCGCGGGCATGCAGGCCAATACTGGGTTCATCCAGTATGTATAATGAGTTGGTAAGGTTACTGCCCAGGGAGCGGGTAAGCTGTATACGCTGGCTTTCCCCGCCACTGAGCGTATTGGCTACGCGGTTCATGGTAAGGTAGCCCAAACCTACATCCAGCAAGGTTTTAATGCGGTGGTGCACTTCTATCAGGATACGTTTGGCCACCTGCTGATCGTACTCGCTGAGGGCCAGCTCATCAAACCACTGTTTCAGATCCGTTACCGGCATATCTACCAGGTCCGCAATATTTTTACCGCCTATTTTCACATACAGCGCTTCTTTACGCAGCCTGCCGCCGCCACATTCATGGCATACGGTACGGCCCCGGTAGCGTGCCTGCAGCACACGGTATTGCACCTTGTACAGGTTTTGCTCCACCATTTTAAAGAACTCGTTGATGCCGTAAAAATGTTCGTTACCGCTCCACAGCAACTTTTGCTGCTCATCAGACAGTTCTGCAATAGGCTTATGTACGGGGAAGTTGAATTTACGGGATGCTTTAATGAGCGTTTCTTTATACTCACCCATCTTCTCTCCGCGCCAGGGCGCAATGCCGCCTTCATACACGCTTAAGCGTTTATCCGGTATTACCAGGTCGGGGTCTATTCCCAGCACCTGGCCAAAACCTTCACATACCGGGCAGGCGCCGTAAGGGTTGTTAAAGGAGAACAGGTTGGGCACCGGCTCTTCAAACTGCACACCATCCAGCTCAAAACGGCTGGAGAAATGCTGCTGCCGGCTGCCATCGATCTCTATCAGGCAATCGCCTTCACTTTCATAGAATGCTGTTTGCACACTGTCTGCAAGGCGGTGTTTATCATCTTCATCAAAATCCTTTGCCACCACGCGGTCTATCAGCACATAGGTATTTTCGTTGATAGCGGGTTTCTTTTCTTCCAGCAGCTCTTCAATACGCTGCATTTGCCCGCCGTCGTTACCACTCATATACAGGCGGGAAAAACCTTTCTGCATCAGGATGTTCAGCTCCTCCTTTACATCACGTTTGGCATGCCGCCGGAAAGGTACCAGGATCTGTACTTTAGCCCCCGCAGGCAGCTTGGTAATGAAGTCCACCACATCGCTCACCTCATGCTTTTTAACCAGCTGGCCGGATACGGGCGAATATGTTTTACCAATACGTGCAAACAACAAACGCAGGTAATCATAGATCTCCGTCATAGATCCCACGGTACTGCGGGGCGTGCGGGTGATCACCTTTTGTTCAATAGCAATGGCCGGACAGATCCCTTTGATATAGTCCACATCCGGTTTGTTCATACGCATCAGGAACTGCCGGGCGTAGGAGCTGAGGCTTTCCGCATAACGGCGCTGCCCTTCTGCATACAGGGTGTCCATAGTCAGGGACGACTTACCGGACCCTGATACCCCGGTTACTACTACCAGCTTACTGCGGGGAATAGCTACGCTTACATTTTTGAGATTATGTACCCGGGCGCCTTTTATGAAAATATGATCTTGTGTGCTAACTGACTGATCATCAATTACTGCTTCCTGTTTCTTAACTTTTGTAGCCATGATTATTGGGCAAATTTCCACGAAAAAGTTGACAATCTGAATAGGTCCACGGTTCAGGGACCAGGCTCACTGTCGATTTTTATTAAGCAATGTATCCGTTACAGATGGGGAAACGGTTCTGTGAAAAAGGGTCCCGCCAAATGTATCTCCGAAAGTAAGATTTTCTGGTGAAAGTTAAGGAAACAGATACCACAGCCTTGCCCTGCCTAGCATCCGTTTTTGGATTTTCTAAACTTTTACTGCCCTCCTGACGTATATACTAACATACCTTCTGAATTGCGGTTGCCGGCTTTACGAATATGGGGTACAATTCCCCATATTAGATATTATTCGTATAGCCGCAAATGAGCGCGGACAGCGGGGTAGCAGGAACGAATAAAGCTGATAATGTTGGAGTTACGCTTTTTAGCCGGGGCGGGGCAGGGCTAACCGTTGCTGGCAGGCAAATACAGCGGGTTAAATGTGTCGATGAATTCCCGGCGAAATTTATTTTGGAGAAGTTGTTTTTATAAACTATTCAATTATATTTGCATCCAGACGATCACCTATACCCTTAGAACAGAACAGCGAATTTTAACCAAAAAAAACATCCAAATTATAGCATAAACTCTACTCAAACAAACACCTACAGACTGTTAGGTCCGTATTATTTACTCACCCGTCTATTAGTAGAAAGTTTATGCAAGTAATGTATAAATTAAGCGATGAACAATTGATTACCCTTTTCAAAAAGGGGCACACCTCTGCATTGGAGGAATTAGTGCAACGGCATAAGGATAAGCTGTTTACTTCAATCGTATTACTCGTAAAAGATCCCTTCCTAGCTGAAGACATTTTCCAGGATACCTTTATTAAGATTATTGACACGATCCGCGCGGAACGTTATACGGAGAAAGGTAAGTTCCTTCCCTGGGCTATGCGTATTGCACACAACCTGTGTGTAGACCATTTCCGGAAGATTAAACGTACCCCTGTTATTAAGACCGGCGATGATAAAGACATCTTTAATGTGCTGGGCTTCAGCGACAGCTGTGCAGAGGACAAGATGATCACACGCCAGAGCCATGACCGGGTACGTAAAATGCTGGATATGCTGCCGGAAGAACAACGGGAGGTAATTATCCTGCGGCACTACGCTGAATTAAGTTTCAAAGAAATTGCAGACCTCACGCAAGTGAGCATCAATACCGCATTAGGCCGTATGCGTTACGGTCTGATCAATCTCCGGAAGATGATGACGGAGAAGCAGATTTGTTTGTAATAATCCCTTTTTTGCTTGCCATCAACGGGCGGCCGGCGAAAGTCCGACCGCTCGTTCATTTTTAGGAGGGGCAGCTTTTTAGTTGGCTGTTAGCAATTGGCTATTAGCTGTTAGCTGCCTTTAGCGGTTGCGGCCTGGTTTATGTGGCCCCTATGGGCTTTTCAGGAGTTTTGTTTTTTTAGTTATGTCGCCTGTCAGCAATTACATTTTGCATGCCTTTATTCTACCTAATCATATCAGGTACACTTCAATTACAATTGCAACTTAATTCATTGCACCTGCGCCTGTCGTGCACATTTATCTGATATATACTTTCGCCAATCACTATTGCAACTTTCATTACTTGCACCTGCTGCCTGCTTTACGCAATTCTGGCAACCGCACTTCATCAATTGCATTACAACTCAATTATTTGTATCGTTATCAATACAATCATCACATCTCTTTTCATCAACCACCATTGCAACTTTAATTACTTGCGTCAGCGGCTACCTCTTATCTCCACCATCGCAGTCCTGATCTTTCCTGCCCTACGTCCTCATAGTGTTAACTGCTAACAGCTAACATCTCTGATTAACATCTCTCATACACCACTGCTGCTCCCTGCCCTACCCCTACACACATAGTGGCCAGGCCATAACGTGCTGCCGGCCTGCGTTTCAGCTCATGTAACAAGGTAGTGGTAATACGTGCGCCACTGCAGCCCAGCGGATGCCCGATGGCGATAGAGCCACCGTTCACATTCACCTTTGCAGGGTCCAGGCCCAGATCGCGGATACAGGCCAGGGACTGGGAGGCAAATGCTTCATTCAATTCTGCCAGGTCCAGCTGGCCTGCTGTTAAACCGGCACGCTGCAAAGCTTTGGTAGTAGCCGGTACCGGGCCAATGCCCATAATGGAAGGGTCTACCCCTGCAATGGCCATGGCCTTTATTTGCGCGATGGGTGTGAGCCCGAAACGCTTTAAGGCGCTTTCCGAAACGATCATCACCATAGAAGCGCCGTCGTTAATACCGGACGAGTTACCTGCTGTTACCGTACCATCTTTTGCAAACGCAGGTTTCAGGGCGGCCAGCTTTTCCAGGAAGGTTTCCCGGGGCGGTTCGTCTTTGGAGAATACTACGCGCTCCTCCTTATTGGGCGTGATCTCTACGGGAATGATCTCCGCCTCCCACCTGCCGGCAGTAAAGGCCTCTTTATATTTTTGCTGGCTGTTAAAGGCAAACAGGTCCTGCTCCTCCCGGCTAATGTTCCATTGCCGGGCTACATTCTCCGCAGTTTCCCCCATAGAATAGGGGTAATACATCTCCGCCAGCTTTTTATTGGTAAAGCGCCAGCCAATAGTGCTGTCATGTACTTCGGCGCTACGGCTAAAGGGCCCGTCTGCCTTGGCCATTACAAAAGGTGCGCGGGTCA
>NZ_JAGXJN010000067.1 GCF_019091455.1 Chitinophaga sp. GbtcB8 | reverse complement strand
TCCCTCACATTTGGAAGACAAGGCAAAATTAGATACTTATCCCCGTTTTAAATATATGCAGTTGCCCGTTGGGATACCCGTACATGACTTTCAATGTCACGAGTCGTCATTCCATGGGTATACAAAGACAGCACATTGTCCTCGATCTCGGCCATAATCCGGCTTCGCTTAGGTACCAACTGAGGTTCAAAGGTTCCTTCACGGTCCCTGGGAACCTCTAATGGTATTTCTCCTAACTGAGATTTGACTTTCTTACGGCTATGCCCATTACGACTATTGGAGTATTGCACGCCTTCCGGAGCGTGTTTTTCGTAACCCAGATGCTCATCCATTTCCGCTTTGAGCATCTCCTGGATCCCCATCCGGTACATCTCTGTGAAAAGATCGGAGAGATCTTTACTGGATTTGATTTTTCCGCTCTTCAGGCGGTTGGCCAGTTCCTCTTGAATGGCCTGCTGTAGCTTGTCCATAAGATAACTGATTAATTAAAGTTAAGATTTTATCGGATGGTAGCTCTGCTAACATTTATTGCTGAGCTCTCAATCCTACCATCCTAACCTTTACACAGTTATCTAAACACTACCCGCAAAACTAAACTAAGTGTGTCTCAAGTTGGTTGTACGTCTCACGGATGCTTTATGCTTGTTGTTTAGGACACTTTGTTTACATTCTTGGCTTTCTGCCGTTCTTTTGTTTGGAAATTTGAGGCTTTACTGCCATTTTTTCCTGACGGCATTTAGTTACCCAATCAATATAGTTCCTTGCATCTTCCAGGTTGCAGGGCACTGACCTTCTGCCATCAGAATCTTTTGAATCATCCAACCCCACAATATACCCGTGCTCTGGATATTCTCCCGGAGGATAAACTATGATCAGGTTTTCAAGGTTCTCTTCAGCAGTGTTGTTTTTGTGGCTGGCGATTGTAAACCCTTTATATTCCTCAAATGAAAAATCAGGGTCATTCTTTGAATTATTCATGTCCATTTTTTAATTGAACTAAGTATTTGATTAGGCCATTCTACAAACATTCTGACAAACTAAAGGGAAGCTGTCTATCAGACAAACTCCCCAATGTTGAAATCTTCTAAACCCTTCATCCGCATAGTAGAAGAACCGGAATCCGTACCCTTTCCCACACTCTGGTCCAACAACCTGGCTATCTTCTGCGATGCTTCCGGCATGGAGCTTTCCAAAAGGCTGAAAAGCTCGGTCCCCTGTATTTTATGAACTATATCCACCGCTCTTTCGTACAAAGCGGGCTCCAGCACTTCCTGCTGAAGCAGCGACCCCACAGTGCTTAGTTCTTCAAAGGTAACCCCTGTGGCAAACCCGTCTTCACCATTTGGTTCTCCATACCGGCGCCATTCTTCCTCTTCCTCATTAAAGTCAGGCCCATCAGCGAATACTTCATCCAACTCTTTCTGCGGAATTACTAAACACGATTCTTCTTCGTCGATTTCTAAGTCTAAGTTACTATCCAATTTAACCGGCTCTTCTTCCTGTCGTTCAATGGTAACCTTTGGCACGGCAAGTCGTTTTACATTCTTTGGCCTGCCCACTATATCTGGCAGTTCGGGATTTTTTTGTTCTGACTTTTCTTCTTTACGCAAAGCCTTTTTAATGACGATCTTATCGTGCAACAACAGCGCGATCACAATCAACAGGCAAATGACAATTATTATTTCCATGACTAAAAAGAGGTTTGCTCATCTTGGCGAAATCTTTGAGGATGTCTTCTTCAAAAAGATCAAAATGATGTTTTAGGATGTTATCCAGGTAGGCATACAAAGGAATTTCACCAGACCCGATGACCTGGACAATGCACGATATACGTTCGTGATACTCCGGGCGGACATAAATGCATTTGTCGCCCCTTTGGGCCATTGAATATTTTTTAAGAATAAAGTTCCATAGCTACGTTTCCCTGTATTGCTGATAGTGATTTTGCCGCTATCGGCCTGTTGAGATGCAACATGCTTGTTGATGATTTTATTGTTCCTTTCCATAATGGCATTTATAAAATGGGTTTGTATTTATTATTGAAACTTTTCGTGATGTCTTCACCGAACTCCTGGAAGTGATATTCCAGCAAATTATCCAGGTAGGCATAGATGGTCAGTTTGTCTTCCCCGATAACCTGAACAATACGGGACAGCCGTTCATGAAACTCCGGTCGGATATAAACCGACTTCCCATTTCTTGCAGCTGTACCGGAATTTTTGAAAAATTGTTTCTCGTAGTCCACTTCTGAATTTTTTCTGATCCGGCCCCTTTCTTTTACAGCCGGTTTTTCTGCCGTAGGCTCTCTGGTGGTTTCCGGTTCTATAGACGATGGTGTTGCCGTTTCATCTCCCGCCATTATTGACATCAGCCGTGCTTCGTCAATAACCGGCTGCTGCTTTTTCTTATCCTGATTTTCCATAATGCTTACAATTTCACGGCCCTTAAAAACTCATCCATAAACAGATCCAATCGGCAGGCTTTCATCAGCTTTTCATCAGGGGGAAGCAAAGTAGAGCGAAATACGGCCTTCGCAGTAGTTACACCTTCTTTACGAAAGCGCTTGCTGTCTGTGATTTGAGTCTTCATTAACTATAAGCCCAGATCCGCTATTAATTTCTCATACACTTCATATAAAGCTGTTTTTTCCCTGCCGTCTACCTGGTTCCAGAAAAGCCGTATAGATTCAATTTCCGTCTGCGCCTTCTTCATCAGTACATTGGTAAGCACGTCTGTAAAGCTCAGTGCACTTTCTATCACTACACGGTCTGCTGTAATTGGAGAAAAGATATAATGTACTCCCGCTAAGGTGGTAAGGCCCCCAGGCGTGTTAACCGTTCCGGGCAGGTCAAAGAATACTACATCAACTGGCACCGCTGATCTCCGTCTAAAATCCTGGGCCTCCTGCAGTGCGCTCTCCGCCTTGCATTGGATTACCGGATAGGCTTTCTTGTTGATCTTGCTGAATTGCTGATGAGCGAGCCGCTTATACACTTCATTTTGCATAACAACTTTCAGGTCGCGCTCCCGCATTTGCAGGAGGCTATACTGTGGAAAGTCACAATCAAATACGGCAACATTGTATCCTAAGCGATAGTGCAGGATACTGGCGACCAGGGAGGTAAATGTTGATTTGCCAACGCCACCTTTTTGCGTAGAAAAAGCAACAAATAATGGTTTGTGTTTTGTGTCCATCTTTATGTCTGTTTTTAATTAATAATGTATCTATGTTTATGCTCACTTAATTACTCATGTATTTGCCTACCGAGTTGTGTACGGAACTGCGTAAGCAGTGATATATTACTTCATCGGCATCTGTAAATTGATATTGACATAAAAGCATACATCCTGTTTTATACCTGTGATCATATACTTATGCTAAAAGGGACCAGCATAAGTATATTTTCAGATGCTTATTTGAATGGGTACCTATTCACCACGTTTTGCATGTAGCCTCATAATTCTATATATGCCCGCTTGATTACTTCTGTAATTAGGTGGCTATGTAGCTATGGCCATATATACTTACCTAATACCAAATTCCTGTACAAATAAAAGCATGTATATACCTGATTTCCCCAAGCTGTCCTTCTTTGGCGTTCAGTGGCACGATTTGGTGCGATCTTCAATGGCAATGCTGCCCTGATTTAGCTTTTACTTTGTAAAAGCATTTTTAAAGCGCAGATAGTGAAAGAAAATTATGAACACACATGCCGGGATATGAAGCAGCTGAAGGCTGCTTTCTGCCTGGTACAATTAATCCGCCCCCCAGGGCGGATTTCTTGTTCACCGGAACAGAGCAGGTTGTGTTTTGAGCTGCTCGAATCCTTCTCCGCAGCACAATACAACTTGCCCTTGCAGGGGGCTGGAAATCCCCTCCGAAGTCGGGGATTTGTAAACATTATAAATGGATATTTATGGACGAAAAGAAGAACATACCCAAAAGGAGATACGGCGGCCGCAATCCTAAAAATGATCCCGCCGTATTCAGGTATTCTATATCACTGAATGCGGAAGAAAACGCCCGTTTTCTTTCCTTATTTGAACAATCGGGAATGGATGTTAAGGCACATTTTATTACTGCCTGCATCTTTCAGAAGACAATAAAGACCGTTAAAATCGACAAGGCTGCGATGGATTATTACATGCGGCTAACCACTTTGTATGCCCAGTTCCGTGCAGTTGGCGTTAATTATAACCAGGTGGTGAAGCTTCTTTATGGCCACTTTTCAGAGAAGAAAGCAGCAGCATATCTTTTTAAACTGGAAAAACAGACGGCAGAAATGGCTGCATTATGCCAGAAAATCATCCGTCTCACCGAAGAATATGAGACAAAACATTTGAAGAGAAACGGGTAGCCATGATAGCAAAAATTGGTCATGGTGAAAATCTTGTTGGTGCGCTTCAGTATTTTGACGAATTGCCCTACTTTATCCATGAAGGCATTGAGTTCACGGGTATCAATAGTCTGGGAAGGAACAAGTCTGGAACTAATCAGCGTAGAACCCAGCGCACTGGTAGGTTTTCGGCTTGCCGGTCTTTGGGTAATATACAGATAACACTTGTGCGACAGGTAAGGCCGCTCGTTAAAATGCAGCTCGCTGCATTTGGATAGAAAAGAGGTATCAGGGTTACTGAAATCTGCTTCGTAAGTCGCTTTGATAAACCAGTCCTGTTTGTGTAATAGGCTGTATATCGGCAGTAACCGTATAGCCTTTACCCAAACTGCGTGCAAGGCTTCATAGTCGTTGGTAGAAAGCGTAAAGATCTCTGGTAACAGCAGTTCAAAAGCCAGTGTAATATCTCCCTGCCGGGAGAGCAGATAATCGTTTTCTATCTTATAGATGGGAAGTACGTCTTCCAATTTTTTCTTTCTTCTCATAATCCTTCTCACTTAATTGGATGAATAGCTTTCTGGAACGGGCACTGACAAAGCCAGGAAGATGCTTGCGGGCGTTGTGCTTTAATAATCCATGTTCACCAAATCGTTTGCTAAACCGCTGCACGGCGCTATATAGTACCACACCAGACGGGATAATGATACCAAGGCTGACATAAGTATTTACACCGACGACATACAAGAGGGCAAAGATGATCAGCAGTAGTAGCAGGCCGGCAGCCAGGTAGATAATGTACTGCGCCTTGATTCCCTTGAACTCAATACTGCGGTTAATGCCTTTATTGATGGTATAAACAGTAACGCCCATTGCCTGGAATTAACTAATACCAAAAAAACTTTTCAACGCGGTGGCAACAATGACCAGGAAGATGCAGGCGCCAAACCAGCTGCTGGCAGCTTTGCTGGTATCCTGGTCACCGCTGGACCATTTATTATACACCTTAATGGCGCCTACCAGCCCAACCACAGCCCCAATCACATATAACAATGTGGTACCGGCTTTGAAATACTCATTCATTAAGGTAGTTGCCTGCTCGATGCCTCTAACACCATCTTGGGCGTTCGCGCATAGGGCAACTCCACTGATTAGCGCAAGCAATAAAAGCTTGCGGGGGAAACGTGTTGTTCCCTTCAAATCCACTCTGCACATAATCAAACACGTTTTATTATTGGAAAAGTTGAAGACAAAAAGAGCCCGCCTGCTTATCAACAGCACATTTCCAGCGCACGCAGACGGGCTTCACCACCACAAATCCAACCCTGTCAGTTAGGTTAATTCCAACAGGCTTGTACTTCCTGAGGAGTCAATTTGATACCGCAATCTCTTTCCACCGATAGGGCGATGTAGGTATTAATAGAATCGTAGTATTCGGTTTCCTGGAAAAAACAATAGGGTTGTATAACGGCTTTTATTTTTGAGCTTACTTCTTCTGGATTGGGAGGATCAGTAGCGATATGATTGATACAATCCTGTATCTTGTCCACCACACGTTCAGCTTCTTTTAAAAGTGTCATGTCTTCTGCAGCAATGATTTCAAAGCCGCTGTCATCAATCTCTTCCGGCTCGGCAAGGGAAGTCGATTCAACAGCCGGCGGCAGTACCATAGGAGCAGCTGCCGTTTTTGTGATATGACGAGGAATGACATCTGCGTTGCCATTAGGGTAGTTTACATTTAGCGGAGAGGTTTTTTCCGCTTTGGATTTTAGGATGCCAAAACGATATACCAGCCAATAATACAATCCCAGTATCCCGATCACGGTCACCGCCGTCGTTGCCATCACACTATTCTGGATCAGCATAAAACAGATTTTAATTGATGATTTTTTCGTGTTATTCTTGAGCAAAGATGGGGTTGCGTGAAAGCGATGTTTCAGTGTGGAGACGGAGGCTCGGAAAAAATAAAAGACGCCTTTCGGTGAAGTCAAAACAAAATGGAGTCAGTTGTAATATTTAGATAATGTCTAATAACTAACACAAAAGTTTATGCGAAGAAAATTTTATTTTAATCAGATTTTTATTTGATTTGCATCATAAAATTGTTGTGCGTGTCGAAACGCCCCTTATGCAGATTTTATAACAACAGGTTGACCCACCTGAAAAAATTAGGTTCAAGAAGTACAAATTTTCATTAACCCGTACCGTCTAACAGTAATTTCCCACTGGAGGTTATTTGAGATTGTCGTGTTTTACCCTGTATATCTATGTATCCCAACTACATGGCACTGCTCATGTTATTGTTATACCTATCGCCTGTTTGTGCCCAGGATTCGTCGTTGATAAAAGACAATCAACGTTTGGATAGCGTTATACAACATCTTCCTACCAAATACCTTGACCAGACTGCTGGTAAGGCTCGCAGGATGCAACAACGAGTCGATCAATACTCCTTAAAAACTTTGAATCGACTGCAAAAGCAGGAAACGGGGATGAGAGCGAAGCTTGCGAAGATAGATTCCGTTGCAGCGAATAATATATTCAATCACTCCATTGATTCGTTGGGAGCTTTAAACGCTAAATTCAAAGGGAAAGTAAGTGGATTAGCACTTTCTGGATCGGGTACAGGCTATCTCGACACGCTACAGAACTCCTTATCATTCCTCAACAATGCCAAAAGTATTGCTGGGCAGTCAAAAGCCCTGCAGGATAAATTATCCGGTTCCCTAAAAAATGTACAGGATCTCCAGGCGAGATTCCAACAGGCAGACCAGATTAAAGCTTATATCCGGTCGCGTAGACAGCAACTGAAAGAGCAGCTCGCGCAATACACGGGCTTCGCGGATGATTTGAAGAAATATAATAAGGAGACTTATTACTATGGACAACAACTGCGCGAATATAAAGAACTGCTGAAAGACAAGAAGAAGGCAGAAACCAAAGCCCTGGAGCTTCTAAAAAGGTTGCCTGCGTACAATGACTTTCTAAGTAAACACTCACAATTAGCCGGTCTGTTTAATCTTTCTGCAGGTGGCAATGATGTTGCGCAAAGCCTGGCAGGACTACAAACGCGCTCGCAGGTAGAGCAGCTTATCCAACAACGTTTGGGTGGTAGCGGGCCTGACGCCCGTGCGGCAGTAAGCCAGCAAATGTCGCAGGCACGGGAACAATTTGACGAGTTAAAAAAGAAATTTCCGGACCTGGACAATGCCGCCGATATGCCCAACTTCAAGCCCAATGAAATGAAAACAAAAAGTTTTCTGCAACGTTTGGAATTTGGTGGCAACATGCAGTTTGCGCGTTCTACGCAGTTTTATCCTACTACCAGCGACATTGCCGGTCAGGTGGCGTATAAATTTCATAAGAACGGTACTGCCGGCATGGGCGCCGCTTATAAATTAGGTATGGGTACCGGCTTTGATAATATCAGGTTTTCCCATCAGGGTGTCGGTTTACGTTCCTTTCTGGATTGGAAACTGAAAGGTTCCATCTTTGTGAATGGCGGCTTTGAGGAAAACTATATTGCCTCCTTCCAGAATAGCGCACAACTCTACAATATAGACAACTGGCAAGGTAGTGCCTTAGTTGGTATCAGTAAAAAATATAAGATCAACAGCAAGCTAAAAGGGAATATCATTTTGCTGTATGATTTTTTATACAATCAACATATACCTCGAACGGACCCTGTAAAACTAAGGTTAGGATATAATTTTTAAAATGCAAATAGAAGGCGTAGTGCAGGAATACTTTTGGATAATCGTTTTTTTAACCCCTTCTTCTCATGTGATAGAAACCTTTTAGATAATAAATCCTTATTAATATGAAAAAATGTGTTCTACTATTTTTACTGGTAGCTTTTGCTCCATTGTCTTTTATTTATGCCCAGACGAGTGGCACCATAACCGTGGGTGGAGATATCACCAAATGGTACCCGGTTTCTTTCAGCGATAGTACGGGATGGTCGAAAAACTTTGCTACCGAGCTTGAAATCGGCCGCTCCGAGTATCACCGCGACGGCTCCGCTAAGGGTTCGATGATAGCCAGATTCCGGTACCATACATCAAATTGGGGTAATGGGTCCAATTTTATGGACGTTGATCTACGTCAGGCTCCTGGAGCATATTATGTTTTTATTGCTGGCTGGCGTGATGCTGCCGTTTCCAATTCTACCAGGCGGTTTTTGGTTTGGTTACGAGGTGGGACCACTACCTATTCGTATCAATCCAACTATGCAGTTAATCCGCTTGTCTACGACGATGTTCAGAATGCGTTGCCCTATCAGGAACCCAACGGACCGTCCCACTCATATAAGACCACTATCGATCCATATGTGAATAGTTATGGTATGACATACAATAACTCAGCGTACTTTAATGGAACCACTCAAAATTACTTTGGAGGATCGATCGGTGTCGGAACTGATACTGCGCTTGCTAAGCTTCATGTTGATGCAACACAAGGTACCGTCTTTGGCAAATTCACCCAGTCCAATGTTCTGCCAGCGGAAGGATTCTTAGATTTCTCTAACGGTACCCTGGGGACAGGGAGTTTCATACCCAATATTGTTGGACGTGCTAAGACACCTGGAAGGCCATTGGGGCTTTATATTACCGGCCAGGCAGAGGACATTGTACCTTCTGGCACTGACGCTGGCTACGCGGCGGTTGTGCTTGATGGCAGAACTAAAACTGCCTCTGCATTGACCAAAAGTAATGTTTTGGCGATAGCTAATGCAGGGCAGAACCTTGTTACCGTTCAAGCTGATGGCGATGTAGGCATAGGTACGACAGACACCAAAGGCTACAAACTTGCGGTGAATGGCTCCGCAATATTCACCCGCGCTAAAGTAGAAGCATATGCCAACTGGCCGGATTATGTTTTTGAACGTGATTATTCTTTAATGTCACTTTCTGACCTGGCTAAATATATCAATGAAAACAAACATCTGCCTGACATGCCGTCCGCAGACGAAGTAGCTAAAGATGGATTTGACCTAGGAGATATGAATAAAAAGTTGCTGCAAAAGATAGAGGAGCTCACCTTGTATCTCATTGATCTCAAAAAGGAGAACAGCGAAATGAAACAGCAGCACAACGAGCTGCTGGAACGAATGGAGAAATTGGAAAAAAAATGATCATTCAGTAAGCACCTAAAGTGGAACTCCGATGAAAATAATCAACTATACTGTTATAGTTATCTTAACCCTTTTATTGCTACCCTGCAAATTCGTTAGTACACAAGGTACCCGTTATTTACCTAAAATACTTCCAAAAGCGCCTAACATCAGCTCATTGCTAAGATTTGGTGTGTATGATGTAAACCTTATTAGAAAGTATAAACATATAACTATATAAGTTTTATGAAGAATGATATCAACCTGGCAGAGACTGCCAGGATCACAATCACCGCCTTATCGCATGCCAGCATGCACTTTCCGCGGCTTCCCAAACCAGTAGCTGGAAATATATAACATGCCCGGAAGTTATGTTAATAGCCCGCAGTTCCGGGCACACAGCCGCAGGCAAAAGATGCGGCTACCGGTCAAGACTACTTTTTCTTAAGAAGGAATAACCTTGATTGAAACAGTTTGTCAAAAAAATAAGCGCGGACAGCAGCTAGATAAAAATTTAAAACATATTTGGAATGAAAATAATAATAAGGTCATGGCTTTTTATATTCCTTACCATCAGGGTAACAGCCCAGACTAATGTAAAGTTAAATCCAGGCATAGAAAACATAATCCCTCCTTCCCCCAATGCAGCAGCATTAGGAAAATTTGGCGATATACCAGTAGGGCCATCAACCGGGATTCCACAAATTACAATTCCTGTATTTAATTATGAAAGTAAAACAAATGAATTAAAACTGTCAGTCTCCCTGGATTACCATGCAGGCGGCGTACGGGTAGATGAAATGGCGTCTAATGTAGGAATAGGTTGGGCGTTAAATGCCGGTGGAGTAGTTACAAGAACATTAAGAGGTATAGCAGATGAAGTAGAAGATTACGGCTTTCTGTACTCCACACTCCCACAGTCTCCAACGGATGGAAATGCCGGAGCTGACCCTTCGGGCCGATCTTATGGCTTAATTTCCAATGATCAACTGGACGGACAAAACGATATTTTCAATTTTAACTTTAATGGACATACAGGAAAGTTCATGCTCGGAAAAAATAATGATTTCTTAATGCTTTCTATGCAGCAAGTGAAAGTAGAAAAAGAAATCCAGTCCGGGAATATTGTGAAGTTTATACTAACAGATGAAGCAGGGTATAAATATGCTTTTGAAGCTATTGAATCAACTCTTGCTTACAATTTGGCTTATCATTCAACATATAATTCTTCCTGGTATCTAACTCGTGTTATTTCGCCTGCAGGTCTTGATACAATAAAGCTTGATTATGAAAATACCAGTTATGAATATGCGGTGGCAAGCAGTGCTTCTATAAGCTTTTCTGCAACAAGTGCACTACCCTCAAAGCCATATCAGGCTACTTCAATAGGGCAGAAGATAAATGGTAAAAGGCTTAAAAAAATTACGTTTCCCAATAATGCAGAAATGTCTTTTATATACAGCAATACAACAAGAGGTGATCTGCCTGGCGATTATGCGCTGGAAAAGATCTCAATCAGTGATGGAATTTCTAAAAGAGGTTATAAGCTATTGTATGATTACTCATTGAACAGGCTCACCCTGAAAAAAGCTATACCTTTTTCGGGTGCCAGTGAAACGGAAGACACCCCTTATGAATTAGAATACAGGGGCACATTACCCGACAGGTTAAGTCTCCGGCAGGATCATTGGGGCTTTTTTAATAACAACTCAACTACTTCCTTTTTTCCCGAGGAATATTTGGCTGGGCCAATAGGTAGCATAGGTGAGGATGTAGGATATGTGTATCTTCCAGGTGGTACAAGAGCAACTGATTCTGTACTTTGCTTGAATGGTTCTTTAAGTAAGATCATTTATCCAACGAAAGGGTACACTATTTTCGATATGGAGGTTAATAAGGCGGAGGACGAAAGGTTAATCCACAAGTTGGAAGTATTATCAAAATTCAGGGATTCATCTATTTCCTTCAGTTGTAAAAGTGGCACCACAACTACGGCAACGTTTCCTTATAAGGGTGACCCAAATGGCACAACAGATATTACCTTCTCATTAACAGGAAGCGGACAATGCTCAGGATCCTGTATGGTTTATGTTTATCTCAAGGATGCTTCTGGCAACACGATAAATTACTTCGAGATCCCCGTTCCAGCTACGGGTGTTCCACCCAGTAAATCATTTACCGTAGCAAATCTTGTTCCTACACAGACATATACGCTTAGTGCAGGCACAATGGGGCTGCAAAATTATAACGGCTTTATTGGTGTAAGCTGGAGAGAAACCAGGAAGCAGAATCCTGTGCCCTTTACCGTGGGATATGCGGAATTGTGTGTTGGTGGTTTACGCGCAAAGAAAATATCTCATTATGATAATAACTCAAGCATCCCGGCCTTGGTAACGGAATATGAGTACACTATGGAGGACGGAAAATCTTCTGGTACATTAGGAGTATATCCGGTGTACTCTAATGTAGTAGAATATGATTTTAGAACAACTATAGCTATTCCACCTGATTATATCGAACCGTATTCCCCGCGCTTTCCATTTATTACCAGGTCCAGTTCTTCTATATATGCGCTTGCTAATGTAAACGGAAGCCCTGTGACCTATAAAAGAGTAGTAGAGAGAACGTCAGGAAATGGGAGCTACTTAGGCAGGACTGAACGGTTTTTTACTACTTTTTCAGATCATCCTGTTTTAACAGACAAACCATATCCGTTTGCTCCACCTCGCTATTCTGATTGGAAGTATGGGCTATTACAGAAAGAACTTATCTATGATAACAGTAATTTTTTGATTAGGAAAACAGAGAATAGTTATAAATATACAACTGATATGTTCTATAATAGCCCCACCCGTTTTGATAATTTTAGATCTGTTTCAACAGCACCGGTTAAATTTTTGTACCTGGGAATTCAAAGCGGGTATGGGGATTTTTGGTCAAATCAAGGCCCGCGGCCGCTTTATAACTTAGGTGTTAACTTTTATCCGGATGCAGGAAGAGTTGATTTAGAAAAAACAACTACTTATGAATATGATGCTACAGGGGGTGTACTGCAAACTACGGTAAATTACGAATATGATCCGGTTAACTTTTATGTAAAGGCTCAACAAGTGGTTAACAGTAAAGGTAACACCCTTAGAAAGCAATACAACTATCCTAAAGATATGCTAGGTGGCGTAAATGATCCTAATGGGATATACCAGGCGATGGGAAACTCGCATATTATTAATCCGGTCATTGAAGAGATACAATTAAAAGATAACGTGCAGATATTACTGACCAAAAAGAACTATTATAACCCTTACACAAATGTATATGTACCTCAAACCAATCAGATCAGGATTGGAAGCCTTCCAATTGAAACCCGGATGCGCTATCATGAGTATAGTAACAAGGGTAATATACGTTCTGTATCAATGGACAACGATGTAATAACATCATATATCTGGGGATATAAATCTCAATATCCGGTAGCCAAAATTGTGGGAAGCAGCTATACTAATGCCAGCCAATATATTACTCAAAGCATTTTGGATAACATGTCTACGACAGATTCTCAGATGCGGGCCGAGCTTGACAACATACGAATTAACCTACCTAATGCCCTGGTTACGACCTATACTTACGCCCCATTATTAGGTATTACCAGTGAAACAGATTCCCGCGGAGCTACCATTTATTATGAATATGATGGTTTTGGCAGGTTAAAACTGGTAAAAGACCAGAATGGAAAGATCCTGAAGCAATATGATTACCAATTTCAGAAGCCTATTACCCAGTAATTAGTTTTCCTAAAAGAACACACATGAGATCAATTATATCATATATACTTAAAGCAAGCACAGGGCTGGCATTGTTGGGAGCAGGACATTCGTTATTCGCCCAGAATAAACCCGACACCAGCACCCGGCCAACAGCCACGGCTGTTACAACACCAGGCAGCTATACCAATACAACAATTAATTATATCCGCGCCTGGGAACCCAGCATGCCTTCTTCAGATACGGCAGCAGTAAGGTCATCCACGGATGTAAATGCAGTAAAACAGAGCACCCAATACTTTGATGGATTAGGCAGGCCATTGCAAACAGTCACCAGGGCGCTTACTCCCGGCGGAAAAGACCTGGTAGCACCGGTGGTATACGATGCGTACGGGCGTGAACAATATAAGTATCTGCCCTATGTACCCAAAAGTGGGAATACCAATGATGGGAAATTTAAAACAGATCCATTTAACGGACAGAAAGGGTTTTACCAGGATGCAGCATTAGCGCCAGGAGCAGTTGGAGAGACCATTTACTATGGACAAACCGAGTATGAAGCATCGCCCCTGAACCGGGTACTAAAAACTTATGCCCCTGGTAACAGCTGGGCAAAGGGAAATAGTAGAGGAGACAAACCCATAGAACTGCAATACCAGGTAAATACAACAGCAGATGCTGTCCGCATATGGAGCATTCCTACCGGCGTTATCCCTACTAGTGCCGCTAACCAGGTATATGCTGCCGGGCAGCTATATAAAAATATCACGAAAGACGAACGAGGTCTGCGCGTAGTAGAATTTAAGGATAAGGAAGACCGTGTTGTACTTAAGAAAGTAGAACTAACCGCAGGCGCAGCAGACGGCCATACCGGCTGGTTATGCACTTATTACGTGTATGACGACCTGGGTAATTTGCGTTGTGTAATACCCCCCAAAGCAATTGGAATAATAATCGGCAGCAGTGGTGGCGGTGCCGGCAATAACTGGGTAATTGATGCCACTACCGCTAAAGAGCTTTGTTTCTTTTACCGTTACGACGGCCGTAACCGGATGATCATGAAAAAAGTACCCGGAGCAGATTCCACTGAAATGGTATACGATGTGCGGGACCGGTTAGTGTTCAGCCGCGATGGTAACCTGAAAGGCAAAAACCAGTGGCTGGTTACCTTTTACGATGGATTAAACCGCCCAACTATGACGGCCTTATACAATTCCGCCTCCACCCGTGATGCCCTGCAAACCAACATGAACAGCGCCACCTCCAATACCCAAAGCATCAGCTACACCTTTCCTGGTGTAGCAGATATGGTAGTAGCCTCTCATGATGGCCGGCCCGAATATGAAGCCACCAACAGCATCACTTTCGAGAACGGCTTTGATTCTGGTACCGGCGAAATGCTGGCAGAGATCAATCCATCTTCCAACCAGGGGATCACCAATATTACTGTCACCAACCCTTTACCCAATATCCCCACCAGCTCATTAACCCCGCTGACCTACACTTTTTACGATAACTATGGCTTTACGGGCAAGCAAGATCCTGTTAATGATTTTCTTAAACCACAATACTCAGGTAGTTCTTATGCAGAAGTAATTACCAGCACCAGTAACATGACCAAAGGCCTGGTAACCGGCAGTAAGATAAGAGTGTTAGGCACCGGTCAATGGCTCACCACGACTATTTATTATACGGACAAAGGCCGGACTTTACAAACGATCTCGGACAATGTAAGCGGTGGCAAAGATGTAGTTACCAGTTTGTATGATTTTAGCGGGAAGCTGCTCAGCACTTATGTTCGTCATAATAACCTACGAAGCGGTGTAACAGCCAATACCATGGTGATGACACAAAACCTCTATGATGCAGCAGGCAGGCTGAAAACCATAAAAAAACAGATCAATGATACCGGCACTCCTAAAGTAATAGTAGAGAATGCCTATGATGAGTTAGGGCAGTTAAAAAGCAAACGCCTGGGTGTAGTAAATACCTCTCAGCTGGAAACACTGAACTATGAGTATAACCTGCGCGGCTGGCTGAAAAGTATCAATAAAAGTTTTGTAACCACTCCCGGCAACGCCAGCAACTGGTTCGGCCAGGAATTAAGTTACGATTATGGCTTTGTTACCAATCAATACAATGGCAACATATCCGGCAACAAATGGAAGAGTAAAAGCAACGGCATCCAGCGGGCATACGGTTACAACTATGACAATGCGAACCGTTTAACCGTAGCTGACTATACCCAACAGAACAGCGGCAGCACTAACTGGACTGCCGATCAGATGAACTTTTCTGTAAGCGGGATAACCTATGATGCCAATGGTAATCTTGGTACCATGACACAAAAGGGCATGGTAAGTGGAGGCATAGCTCCCATAGACCAGCTGACCTATGGCTATAAAAACACCAATACCAGTAACAAGCTGGCTACCGTTGCAGATCCCAGTACCACCGCCACCGCTAAGTTAGGCGACTTTATAAACGGCACCAATACCGGGGATGATTATGAATATGATGTCAATGGCAATCTGACAAAAGACCGGAATAAGAATATAGATACCATCCTCTATAATCACCTTAACCTGCCGGAAAATATAACTATTGCCAGTAAGGGAAGCATTCAATACCAGTATGACGCCGCCGGCAATAAGTTGAAGAAGGTAGTAACGGACAATACAAGCACGCCCACCAAGGTTACCACAACTACTTATATAGGCGGCTTTGTATACCAGAATGACACCTTGCAATTTGTAAGCCATGAAGAAGGACGTATCCGTACGGTGTTTAAGAATGCCACACCGGTATCTTACGTATATGACTACTTCCTAAAAGATCACCTGGGTAACGTAAGAACGGTACTAACCGAGCAAACGGACTTCAGCATGTACGCTGCCACTATGGAAACAGAACAAGCTCCCACAGAAACAGCCTTGTTCAGCAACCTGGATGAAACCCGTACGACCAAACCGGTAGGTTATCCGCAGGATGAAACGACACCCGATAACCATGATGTGGCTAAGTTAAATGCCAAAGATGGTGGGAAGAAGATCGGTCCTTCACTGGTGTTAAGAGTAATGGCCGGCGATACCATTCAAATAGGCGCCCGTGCATTTTATAAGTCCACCGGCCCTAAAGACAATAAAACCGTTTCCCCGGAAGATATGGTGGCTTCCCTGTTACAAGTCTTCGGTGGAACGGACGCTTCCAGCGCTTCGCATGCCGCCCGCCAGGCGGAGAACCTTTCCCCATTCATGAACTTTAATAGCAATGATTATCAGCGTTTAAAGGAAAAAGACGCTGATCAGAACCAACAGGATAAACCAAAAGCCTATCTGAATTTTGCATTATTCGATGATCAGTTTAACTTAGTAGATCAGAATAGTGGCGTACGGCAGGTAAAAGGCGAGCCGGACGAGCTGCAGACCCTGGCGGTAGACAAGATGCCGATTGAGAAAAGCGGTTTCTTGTATGTATATACCAGCAATGAAACAGCACAGGATGTGTTCTTTGATAATGTAGTGGTACAGGATATAACCGGGCCGTTGTTGGAGGAGACGCACTATTATCCGTTTGGGTTAACGATGGCGGGGATAAGTGCGAATGCGTTGCCGGAGAAGCTGGTGAATAGGAAGAAGTATAATGGTATAGAATTTACGTCAGAACTTGATTTAGATGTTTACGATGCATTTTACAGAAATCTTGATCCTCAAATAGGCAGATGGAACCAGATAGATCCTAAAATAGAAAGTATGGAAGCTTGGTCGCCATATGCTTCTAACTATGACAACCCGATACGGTATAATGACTTTTTAGGCGACGAAGGAGACGACCCTAATAAAAGAGGATTTTTTCAAGGAGTGAAAGCAGGGTTTGTTGGTTACTTTAAAAATATTGGCCATGCCGTTACTAATCCTGTTGAAACGGCTAAGGCTTTGGTGTCCTCTAAAGCGCTTTTAAATAATGCGTTGAATACTGCAACTATGGGAGCGTCAGGAATTGCAATTAGCTTGGCAAATAAAGCTCAGACTATTGCGACTGAGGGGACATACGGAGCAGGTAAGGTTGTAGGAGAAACCGGAGCAGATGCATTACTTGTGGCAGCAACAGAAGGAGCAGGGAGAGCTGTAACATCAATAAAACGTGCGGTTGCCAGTGCTAAGGCAGCAGCGCTTACAGAAGAGGTCGTAAGTACTGCATCGGAGCTGATACAAAAGGGACAAGCGCCTGCGTCTGTAATTGGTGCCGTCGCGACTGATGGACAGCAAATAATAGGAACAAGCGGCAAAATTCCATCAGTTATTGCACCTAATCTATTTAACGCTGCTAAAAAAGTTGGAGGAGTTGGAGCTAAAAATGCTGGTAATGTCGTTGGTTGTTGCGGTGAATTTCAGACAGGTAACCAATTGATGCTAAACAACCCTGCACTAAAGCCTGGCGATATAAAGTTTACCCCAGCTATTAGACCTCGCACTGGGGAAGCAATACCAACTTGTGATAATTGTAAGGTAATATTTAACATTGAATAATATGTATACAGAGAAAAGATTAATTGAAAAAGCTGCAGTCGAATCAGGGATTGATACCGATTGGTACTTTATAGATATGTTCGGGAAAATGGCTGTTGTGGCTTCAGCCGGAGGCTTATTACCTGACCCTGTTGTTGCTGATATGAATAGATTAGAGAAAATGATAGCTTATTTTCGGGCCTTGCCGGTATTATCAAATAACATAATTATCGAGAAGCATATTCTAGATAAGGTAGAAAAATATACTAAAGAACAAAGGGAGACTTATTTAAAGGATTTATATTTTATGGTCTCCAGAGGATTTTACTATTTTGATAAGACAGAATTAAATAATTATTTTGATTTTAAATACGAATTAAAGGCCAAACCATCAATACCTCTTATTATTAATAATAACGATAGTAGCGTACAAGAAATACTGCCAAATATCGTTGTTGGAAAGGATATCGAGGACATTAAGTTTTTTTTCGTCAATGACTTTGCCTAAATCTAAAAAAGCTATTTAGAGAGCCACAGGAGTGCACTGTACCTGTGGCTCTTGCATTTTTATATATACCCTGTGGCTTCATCAAGCAATAAGAGCATCAAGCATTACTGTATTTTGGAATCATCGTATCCCCACGAGCAAATACATATTTTAGCATCACGGCAGTTGGCATACATTAGACATTCAAATCTAAGCGATGCC
>NZ_JAGXJN010000066.1 GCF_019091455.1 Chitinophaga sp. GbtcB8 | reverse complement strand
TGGCATCGCTTAGATTTGAATGTCTAATGTATGCCAACTGCCGTGATGCTAAAATATGTATTTGCTCGTGGGGATACGCTGATTATCTCAATAAAGCAATGAAAGAAGCCGCTAAAAAAGGTAATTGATAACGCACTTCAAACAAAGGCAGTCAGGCCGGGTTACCAGGCACAAACATTGTGGTAACAGATAACATGGAACAGCTCAGCTTTTTTGATGATAATGAAGGTCTCCGTTTTCCGGAAAACCTGCTGGAATTTACGCCCGGGTTTATTCCCGGCAAAGAAGCGGTTGCCTTATTGGAGCATCTGATCAGCAGCACGCGCTGGAAACAATACGAGGTGGAAATGTATGGTAAAAAAGTTTTAACGCCCCGGCTCACTGCCTGGTTTGGAGATGCGAACAGCGCTTACAAATTATCCGATAAGTCCTTTGACCCTCATCCCTGGACCAACGAATTGCTTGATCTGAAACTGCGTGTGGAGGCATTTGCCCACGAACATTTTAACAGCGTGCTGCTCAACTATTACCGGGATGGTAATGATTCTGTTGCATGGTATGCCGACAATGAAAAGGAGCTGGGGCCACGCCCTTTAATTGCATCTGTAAGCCTGGGGCAAGCGCGAAAATTCGATTTCAGACATAAGGAAGATCATAAAAGAAAATATTCCCTGACCTTAACCAATGGTTCTTTGCTGATCATGAAGGGAGATCTGCAGCATCATTGGGAGCATAGGATCGCGAAATCAACGGCGCCTATGCGGGAGCGGATTAATTTAACGTTTAGGATTGTTAA
Organism: Chitinophaga sp. GbtcB8; assembly: GCF_019091455.1. GTDB lineage: Bacteria > Bacteroidota > Bacteroidia > Chitinophagales > Chitinophagaceae > Chitinophaga. The sequence continues at coordinate 18,099 of NZ_JAGXJN010000066.1, read as the reverse complement.
TTGAAGCCTTTGGACTACGAATGGAATTAGAAACCTGTCACCCTTGGAAGATCTTTCTATTGATTTGCCTGCGAATAAGTTTGCAATGGTATTATTTTAAAGAAAGAATTGGACTAAGCAAATTTCAAAAAATAATGAGATGAAAGGATGCCTGATAATGATCTTCAGCTTTTTTGTTGGGATTAGCTCCACCCCTGCTCAAAAGAGAGAACAACAAGAGTGTATTTCTCAATATGATTCAACCTTGAAACAGAAAGTATATTTATGGGTAGATAAAATGCCTCAATACGGAAAAGGAACTACAGATATATTAAGCTATTTTTCAGCTCATTTTCACGAGCCGAAGGATCCGGATAATTTTCAGGGATCTATAAAGATGGAATTTATAGTTACTCAAAAAGGATAGCTTAAAGGGATGAAAATAATGGATAAGGCTCCCCAGGAAATAACCGTTACGGAAAAGGAAGCCTTGAAGCTTTTTTCAACAATGCCTAAATGGGAACCAGGAACCTGTAAGGGAAAAGCTGTTCCTGTGAGAGTGCAACTGCCAATAATATTTTAATTATGATAAGTTCCAAAAAAAATAAATGGTAATATGAGCAGTTTTTATCGGCTACCATTCAATGTGATTTAGAAAAAAGAGGGGAGATTGATGTCGTATTAGGAGAATCAAATGATACCCCTGGAATAGGATGGGAAATGTTAATTGAGGAAGATTCTCCAAAATTCAATCAAGCGCTCAGTTTATTTATTGATTTAATAGATAATAACCTACTTAAATTGAAAGAAATTGGAGTTTCAACAAGTGAAATATCGTTTTGGTACATGTATGAATATGAACAACAATGCAATATGGAGTTCAGTCCTGATATTACGAAGAGAATTGGTGAGCTGGGGATAGTATTATGTATTAGCTGTTGGGAGAAATGATTCCAGTAGCAGGGCTTATACCTCATTGTAGCCGGCTGGCTGATATACCTGCTGTTTTTTAAAAAACGTATACCTGAACACTAGCTGGTATGGAATTTTTTACCAATTCCATATTATTTTATATAGTCTCCCCAGAGGATTAAAATTAAGTAATGACAAATAAAATAGTATTCGTTCTATCAATAATTCTAGCCCTTTTTGCAACAGCCATTGCCCCAAATAACACAACTGATAAAATGCATTCAGCTGTTGATGCAAACACACAGAACTCTATAAAGAAATTTCTACGCAAGACAGCATTTTCTTTACCGCTTTTAATAGATGTGACACCATTACTTACCGGCAATATTTGACCAATGATTTTGAATTCTACCACGACTTAGGAGGGCTAGCTATGACCATGGAAAGATGAATAATAATTAGGCCACAGTTGTTTGTTCTTGCAATAATATTGATCCCAATATTGGCCTGACAGTGGAATATAAGCCTACATTCATTAATAAAAATATTAATGCATTGACACCCAGCAAATTAACACAAAAGTTCTGTTGCCCGGATAAAAATTCGATGTATTTTGCAGCCTCGAAGGTTTTTAACCCATCCCTATATGCGATATTTCTACGGAGTACCCTTATTACTATTATTCATTGTGAATATGGTTTGTGCCCAGGACAGCACTTTACAGAAAGTGCCCGCTAAATATTTCTCACAGGTTACCGGTAAGTCCCAAAGAATGCAGCAGCAGGTTGATAAACGCACTGATAAAGCTTTGCAACGCTTGCAGCGGCAGGAAAAAAAATGCAATCCAAACTGGCTTTTTATATAACCAGCTTGTATCCAGAACAGATCCTATAAAATTAAGGTCAGGATATAATTTTTGAGGATGCAGATAGTATGCGTACTATGAAAAGACTTTTGTTTAACAATTTTGTATGCCCATCAAACCTCAATGTGTATATAACTTATAAATAACAGATCCTATATGACACAAGTTAAAAACATTCTATTGTTCTGCATTTTCTTTTTTGGTGCTTTTGGTGCGGTACATGCCCAGGTAAGTGGCTCCTTTACGGTAAATGGAGATTTAACTAAGTACTATCCAGTAACTTTTAACGATAGTATAGCATGGTTTAATAATATCGCTACTCAACTGGAAATCGGCCGGTCTTCTCTCCATAATGATAGCACTTATAGAGGCTCCATTATTGCAAAGTTTAGTTTCCACACCACTCAATGGGGAAATGGATCAAATTTTATTGATGCTGATATCAAACAAACCACTACCGTCAATCCAAAATTGATTGCTGGTTGGCGGGATGCATCCATCTTAAACGGTTCCTATCGGGTTATTATTTGGTTAAGGGGGCGTACTTCTTATTCTTACAGATCTAATTATCCTGTAAACCCGGTGGTATACGATGGGATACAAAATCCCCTGCCATTTCAGGAAGTTGGCGGTCCGGCGCATTCCTATAAAACAACCGTTGACAGTACGGTTAACAATTATGGTATGTCTTATGGCAATACTGCCTACTTTAATGGAACTGGTAATAATTATTTTGCTGGGAAAATAGGAATTAGCACTACCAATCCTATTTTTTCGTTGCAGAGTGCCTCTTATAACAATACAGGTGCTGCCAGCTCATTTTTATGGGGTCAATATTACGGAACAGCAGTCGGGGTGCCAGGTACATCTTCCTCGTACTATGCGTTCCATGTAATCTCTAATGTGAATCAAAACGCTGCCGGATTAACTGGAGGAGCTAAGAGCCTTTTTTTTGTTAGGCCCGATGGAAATATAGGTATTGGTACTACCACACCTCAGGCAAAACTGGCTGTAAATGGCGACATATTCGCACAGAAGATAAAAGTAACACAAACCGGCTGGCCGGATTATATATTTGGTGAAGATTATGCTTTGCCTTCTTTAGCAGTAGTAGAGAAATATATTAATGAGCATAAACATTTACCAGACATTCCTGCTGCATCAGCAGTGGAAAAAGATGGGTTAGATGTAGGAGACATGAACAAAAAATTACTACAGAAAGTAGAAGAGCTCACACTATATATCATTAGTTTAAATAAAAAAAACGAAGCGCTGGAACAACGCCTTTCTGAACTAGAGCTTCAGACAAGTAAAAAATGATATCCAAAAAACAATAACCCATACTTTCTGCTGCATGTTTTCATAAGCGATCATAGTCACCCTAAATGTGAATGTTAATATCTGTGTTATGCCCGCTGGTTAAATCTCCAAAATAATTGCGTACATGCCTTTCCTCACAGGAAAAGCATGTACCCGGAACAGATCCTATTAAACTAGATTTGGTTATTAGTTCTTGGACACGAATTTGGACATGCTTGGGAAATTGATAATGGTTTAGTTAAGCCCTATCCAGGTAGTTTCAAAGGCGATATATGGATTTCAAAGCAGTAGCTGAAAATATTAATTTAAAAAATGATTGGCGAAAAAACGTAGAAACATCAGCAACTCATCTGGAAAATATAATGAGAGCACAAATGATCGGCCCTAATAAGCGTAAAGAGTATTTTCAACAACCGGATGCAAGTGACAGATGGCCAACGATAAAGCCTGGATTTGATTATTTACATGTTAGTCCTGATTATACAAGTTTAAGATTAGTTTAAATTGCTTGAAAGACAAGGCATGACCAATTTACTCAATCCTTTCTTAAATGTTTATTACAAAAAACAATAATGCTTTGGCTGTTTATAAGAACATAACAAGAAAGCAATTTTACCCTTCACAAAAACATCCCTTCTTCCTTATCCACGGCCTTTTTCAGCATCCCAACAAGCTGTTATTCAGTAAATTAACACAAAAGTTCTGTTGCCCGGATAAAAATTCGATGTATTTTGCAGCCTCGAAGGTTTTTAACCCATCCCTATATGCGATATTTCTACGGAGTACCCTTATTCCTATTATTCATTGTGAATATAGTTTGTGCCCAGGACAGCACTTTACAAAAAGTGCCCGCTAAATATTTTTCACAGGTTGCCAATAAGTCCCAAAAAATGCAGCAGCAGGTTGACAAACGCACCGCCAAAGCTTTGCACCGCCTGCAAAAGCAAGAAAAAAGAATGCAATCCAAACTGGCAAAGATCGATTCCGTTGCTGCAAAAAACATTTTCAGTCATTCTATTGATTCACTCGGTAGTTTAAAATCAAAGCTGCAGCAAAAAGCAGGGAAGTATAATCCATCTGCATTAGGCGCTAATTATTCCGGTTACCTGGATACATTGCAGAACTCTTTGTCCTTTCTCAATCTTGGCGGCCAGTCTAAAGCCTTACAGGCTAAGGTAGGTGGTTCCCTGAAAAGTGTGCAGGACCTGCAAGCGAAGTTCCAACAGGCGGAACAAATTAAAACCTACATCCGCGAACGCCGGCAACAATTGAAAGCGCAACTCGCGCAGTACACCGGCTTCACTAAGGATCTTCAGAAATATAATAAGGAAGCTTACTACTACGGGCAACAGCTAAAGGAGTACAAAGAAGTACTCAAAGACAAAAAGAAGGCAGAAGCCAAAGCCATGGAGGTTTTGAAGAAAGTACCTGCCTATAATGACTTCCTGCAAAAACATTCCCAGCTGGCAAGTTTATTCAACCTCTCGGGCGGTAGTAACACCGCACAAAACCTGGAAGGCCTGCAAACCCGCAACCAGGTGGAGCAGCTTATACAACAACGCTTAGGCGGCAGCGGGCCCGATGCACGTGCAGCTGTAAGCCAGCAGATGTCACAGGCCAGGGAGCAGTTTAATGAGCTGAAGAAGAAATTCCCGGATGTAGATAACGCTGCAGATATGCCGGACTTCAAGCCCAATGAAATGAAAACGAAAAGCTTTTTGCAGCAGCTGGAGTTTGGAGGTAACATGCAGTTTGCACGCTCTACACAATTCTATCCCACCACCAGTGATATTGCCGGGCAGGTAGCTTACAAATTCCATAAGAACGGTACTGCCGGTGTAGGCGCTGCCTATAAGCTGGGCATGGGTACCGGGTTTGATAACATCCGCTTTTCCAGCCAGGGCATGGGCTTACGGTCTTTCCTGGACTGGAAGCTGAAAGGCACTATTTATGTAAATGGTGGCTTTGAAGAAAATTACACCAGCAATTTCCAGAACACGCAGTTGTTAAAGGATGTAGACAACTGGCAGGGGAGTGCCCTGATCGGCATCAGCAAAAAGTACAAGATCAACAGCAAGCTGAAAGGCAATGTCATTTTGCTGTATGACTTTTTATATAATCAGCACGTACCAAGAACGGATCCTATAAAATTAAGATTAGGATATAATTTTTGAGGATGCAGATAGTATGCGTAGCAGGAGAAGAATTTTAACGTTTATACGAAATAGTTATTATAATCCCTTACATATGAAGAAATATACCTCTGTTCTTATGGCAATATGTTTGTTTCCTTTATTTAGCCAGGCACAAATTACTCAAACCTTTGACAAGGTTGGCATAGGCACAGCACCCGTTAATCTGCTGCATGTTGTTTCTGCTACAGAGGCTACTTCAGGCAGTATTAACACCTATAATGTGAATATAAGCCAGGGCGGCAGCGCATTGGCATTGGGGGGTAATGCCTCTTACAGCTATTTACAAAGCTTTAATTCAAAACCTCTGCAGATCAACCTGGCAGGCAACAATACCCTGTTGAATGCCGCAGGTTTGGGCAATGTGGGGATAGGTACTGCAAATCCTGCTTTCCCCTTGCATGTGGTAACCGCTTCCGGAGCATCCGGTATTACAGCCCAAAGTACAGTTGCCTATTCCGCCAATAGCGGGGCTTTTGTAAGATTGTACAATAGCGGCACTCCAACTGCCGCTAATCAGCGTTTAGGCGGCGTACTGTTTGGCTCTAATCCAGACGTGGGAGTCTACAGGACAGGCGCCCAGATAGAGGCAATAACAGCCGGCGCCTGGACGGATGGCACTATTCATCCTACCGTCCTCCGGTTCCTGACAGTACGACAAGGCAGCTCAGTTGTTGCAGAACGTATGCGCATTAACGATGAAGGCAATATCCTGGTAGCGCAGGGAACTCAGTTTGGAGTAGCCCTCACAGACCGTTTTACCTATGACAGCAAAATTCAGCCCCATTATGGTATGCAATGGATAATGGATAGCTGGAATTCAAACGGCCCCACCTTATGGACGGCTGCTTATGGAGGTATGAAATTCTTTACCCAGGGTACTTCAAGAGTGACCATTACCGGCAGCGGCAACGTAGGCATTGGCACGGATGACACCAAGGGGTATAAGTTTGCCGTAAATGGAGATGCCATGTTTACCAAAATAAAAGTGAAAACCTATACTTCCTGGCCTGACTATGTATTTGCAGACGATTATCAATTACCAGCTTTGTCAGAGTTAGCCGGCTATATACAACAGCACAAACACCTGCCGGATATGCCAACTGCTGCAAATGTGGAAAAGGAGGGCCTGGATGTAGCGGAAATGAATAAAAAACTGTTACAGAAAGTGGAAGAACTCACACTCTATATTATCAGTTTAAATAAAAAGAACGAAACATTGGAGCAACGTCTCTCCGGACTTGAGCTTCAAGCAAGTAAAAAATAATATTCCCCCAACTAATTATCAGCTTATGTATAAGATTGCACTTTTATCATTGCTTTTCTCTCCGTTATTAGTCTTTTCACAAAATAGCATATTCCCCACAAACGGGAATAATGTCGGTATTGGCACTACTACTCCCGGCCATAGGCTAACGATTGAATCTACGGATTCCACCTTGGCTAATATCATCCGGCTGGAACACAATGGAATTAATGGAGGCACAGTTTTCCTGGGAACTGCACCCACAAATTATCCGGTATTGTTGCACCGGAAAGCCAATATTTTGGAAAGTTATACAGACCTCCATGTTGGCGCTGCCAATGCAGGCAACATTTTTTTTGAAACAGGAAGAACCAGCATTACCGCACCTGTTCGCATGACGCTCGATAATTCCGGCCGCCTGGGCATTGGTACCACAACTCCCACTGCCCTCCTTAATGTCAGCGGCGGCAACATTAAGCTCAACAACCCAGGACCTTATCCTTATGGGATTAATATTGATGTGAACTTTCCGGAAGGTTGGGCAAGGGAATTTAGTATTTCGCATAGTGGTACAGGGAAACTGTTTGGTTGGGGCGTGCAGGGCTACGGATCATCCATTGTTTATGCCTACATAGGCGGAAACACCACAGCAGATGCAGCCAATGCTACCCCATGGATGGCATTCAAACCAGATGGAAGTGTTGGCATTGGCACCACTAATCCCCAGGCTAAGCTGGCAGTGAACGGAGATGTGTTTGCGAAAAAGATAAAAGTAACACAAACCGGTTGGCCGGATTATGTATTCGGTGAAGATTATGCTTTGCCCTCTTTAGCAGTAGTAGAAAAATATATCAATGAGCATAAACACCTGCCAGGTATTCCCACTGCTACTGCAGTAGAGAAGGAGGGACTAGATTTGGGAGAGATGAATAAGCAGCTGTTGCAGAAAGTAGAGGAATTAACGTTATATCTTATTGAACTTAAAAAGGAAAACGGGCAGCAAAACCAACGCATTCAACAGATGGAGCAGCACATGGCTGCTTTAAATAAAATTGTAAAGTAAGTACTATGATAAAATACACATTCCTCGCTGCTGCCATGGTCTGCGGACATATAGCATTAGGGCAAACATCCAACCGTTTTGAATCCACAGGCAACGCGGGTATCGGTACTACAACACCGGCGCAGAGATTGGAAATACTTACAAACGGCGCATCCAATTTACAGTTAACCAATAACTGGGATGTGCTGGACGCTGTAGGCGCACTTAAATTCAATATGGCAGGTACAGAAGTAGGCGCCATAGAAGTAGAAAGAACGGTGGCAGCCGGCAGGCTTTCAGCACTAAAGTTTTTTGTGCGCAGTGGAAGCGGTGTTACCGGAGAAGCAATGCGTATTAATCATGACGCTAATGTTGGCATCGGAACCACTACTCCTTTGGCAAGATTGCATATTAAAGGCCCTCAGGGCATCCCATCCGCAAAGTTTACAGTTACAGGCATACCAGAAGCAGACGCTTATCTGTCTTTTGAAAACGCTACCAATTCAACAGACAATTACATCCCATGGATAAGAGGAAGAAGTTCTTTAGCGGGGAGACCTTTCGGCCTGTTCCTGGCAGGTGAAGCAGATGATGTGCCCCCTGCTGGCGCCGATGTATTTGCTGGTGCGATAATATTGGATGGCAGGAGTAAAAATGCATCCAAATTAGCCAATAACAATGTGGTAATGATAAACAGCTTTGGTCAGAACCTGGTAGCATTTAAGGCAGATGGCAGCGTAGGAATTGGAGCAACAGACACCAAAGGGTATAAACTGGCGGTGAATGGCAGCGCCATTTTTACAAAGGTAAAGGTTGAGCCCTTTGCCGGATGGCCGGATTATGTGTTTGGAGAAGATTATGCTTTGCCTTCTTTAGCGGTAGTAGAGAAATATATTAATGAGCATAAACACCTGCCGGGTATTCCTACTGCAGCTGCGGTAAAGAAAGATGGGTTAGACCTGGGAGAGATGAATAAGCAGTTGTTGCAGAAAGTAGAAGAGCTGACGCTTTACATCATCCAATTAAAAAAAGATACTGAAGTGCAACGGCAGATGATACAAGAATTACAGGCAATAATAAAAAAATAGAGCTTATTTATGAATAAAATTATCCCCGCTGGAATTATTCAGAATATCGACAATGAATCCGGAGTAAATGAAACAGCTGCATTAATACGGTTTACCACAAAGCACAGCTCCGGAATCCACCCGCTTGCATATATGGGAGCGATAGGTACCAATGCATCTTCCACCAATGCAGTCTTTGTAATTGGTCAACGGACTGCTGAAAATGCATATAGTGAGAGATTGAGAATAGATCCTAATGGCAATGTGGCTATTGGCACTATCGATCCAAAAGGATCTAAACTGGCAGTAGCGGGTAGCATAGTCGCAGAAAAGATAAAAGTAAAATTGCAGAGTGCCTGGCCGGACTATGTGTTTGAAGAGCATTACCAGTTGCCGTCTTTATTGGAACTTGAGCAATTCGCGAAAACGAATAAACATCTGCCTGATATGCCGAAAGCAGAAGAGGTCAGGAGAGAGGGAATAGATGTAGAGGAGATGAACAGGAAACTATTGCAGAAGGTAGAGGAAATTACCTTATTCCTCATACAGCAACAAAAAACCATTGAACAACTGCAAAAAGAAGTGCTGCTGCTCGAAACCCAAAAGTAACTAATAAGATTTTTAAATGACTTTATAATGAACCTGAAATTATTATCCCTTCTTGCAGGAATTCACCTCTTATGTGGGCCCGCCTTTTCACAAAAAACTGGTTTAGATATTCCAAATTTTACTTTTCATTCGCCAAATGTTACAAATCTTGGTCAATATGGCGATTATCCCGTTGATCCGTCAACTGGTGTTCCATCTATTGATATTCCCCTGTATATTGTTAAGGGAAGTAAACTGGAATTACCATTGTCGTTATCCTATCATGCAAGCGGTATTAAGGTGGATCAGGAAGCCTCGTTTGTTGGCCTGGGATGGGTGCTAAATGCAGGAGGAATAGTTACGAGGATATTAAGAGACAAAGCAGATGAAAGTGGTTTTGGATTTAAAGCTACTGGACAGTCAATACCTGATTATAATTCACTCGATGATTTGCAGGGAGCAGGAACCGTTGGTAATCCCGATTATGTGCGGGCAGCATACACATCTTATGATAAAGAGCCTGATCTTTTTACAATATCTGCAAATGGTTTTAATGATCAGTTTTGTCTCGACAATACGGGTAAATACGTTAGTACAGGACTTGAATTAGTATCTACAAGTGTTGACCACATCAACAATCTTGTTATTGTAAAAGATAAGTTAGGAAACATTTACCGTTTTGGAAAAGCTCTGGATGGTACTGCAGCCTATGAAACTACTACCGTAGGTTATTCTTCCGTTGACAACAATGGTGGAGGAAGTAGTTTTACGACCAATCCTAGTTATACGTCCAGTTTCTACTTGACAGAGATTATTTCAGCTGACAATACAGATACGATATTATTTAAGTATAAAACGGGAATGTATTCTGATGGCAAGGTGGTAAGCATGGTCCGTTATATACCGAATGACGGAGGAGATTTATCAGTTATAGATGATGATGGACAACATTTTTCGGGGATAACTACGACCCTTTCACAAACCTCCATTCCCAATCTACAGATACCTGACAAAATACTATTTAAAAATGGATCTGTTGAATTTACCACAGCAAATGATCGACTCGATTTGCGTGGAGGTGGCAGTTTACCAGGGCAAACCCGGATCACAGGGTTTGTGGTCTATGATATTAACAGAATTATCATAAAAAAAGTGGTTTTTCAAAATGCAGATTATTTCAGCCGTACGGGAGTTGGTGCTGCTATGGATGGAATGACTGTTGCAGAACACAGGAAGAAAAGCCTCAGGCTAAATTCAGTGCAGTTTTACGATAAAAATAATGTATTTGTTAATGATTTTAAATTTCAGTATGACGAGACACCGCTGCCACCTAGAAATGTATCGTCACAGGATTTTTGGGGTTATTATAATGGAAAAATGAATGAGACCCTAATTCCTGAAACTTTTTACACGAATTCTTTTAATGATCAACCGATGTATGTAGGTGATAACAGGCAAACAGATTACAACTTCATGAAGGCTGGTGTATTAAAGAAAATAACCTATCCAACGGGCGGATATACAACTTATGATTATGCTCCGAATTATTATTTAAAAACAGAACAATCAGGGAATAAAGTTCAAAAATCTAAAACGGTTTCTTTATATGCTGTGAATCGTTTATCATCTTGTGATTTAGCGGATTTTTTAAATGGTGTGCCCGCAAGTAATGTTATGGAATTTGATATAACAGAAGATATTGGGAGCAGCAATATTAGCAGCGCTAATCTCTACGTGATGTTTAGTGATTATAAGATTACATCTAATAATAAGGCAATGACCTACAAGATAACTAATTTAACAAATGGTACCACTTATTCTTTTGAACATACCCCTAGTGAGATGTCCCAACGCGAAGTAATTAACCAGACTATAACCATAAGGAAAGGCGACAGGATTAGACTGGAAGCCAATACCAATGGGGTGACCGGTTCTGATCTAAGTATTTGTAACAGTCCTTATATTGAATCTGGACTTACTTATAATTATTGGGAAATGGTACCCATAGAACAGGTATTACCAACGCAGGCTGGCGGGTTAAGGATTAAAACCATTTCGAACTATGATATAAATAATAATCAGATTCTGAAAAAGATATATGAATATGGTGATAACCAATACTCTATTGGTGGGATAGGCGAACTTATTACAGATCCTTCAAAAAATTTTTATAATTATCCTCTTTTGTGGTCACATATTACAAAAGACTTAAAAAATATTCTGTGGTTTTCATCAGAAAGCCAAACGGAGCTGGGATTAAACAAAGGTTGCCCTGTTGATTATGAAAAAGTTATAGAAAAAGTAGTTTCGTATAATGATGATACGCCTAGTGGTAAGACAGAATACTTGTACAGCAAAACATCTGGTGATTATGAGCCAAAATCGAGCAGGAAATATCCCTATAATACTATCTATTATCCTGATTGGAAAAGAGGTAACCTTTTGAAAGTGGTCCATTATAAATTTGAGAATGCCAATTATATTCCTGTAAAAAGTATTGAATATGCATACAATGAACTGCCGGTAAATAAAATTAAAATATTAAAGGTGATTGACTATGAGCCAGATGCTTACCATGGTTTTAAACAGTCTGATGGTAGCTGGTTATATCTCATCAATAACCCTGAAAGGTTTTACTACTATAATTACTATGTGTCATGCGGAAAAGTGCGAAAACAAAAAGAGATAGTAAAAGAATATATTAATGGAGTGGCTTCTTTAATAACAGAAAGGAACTATGAATATAATAAATATCATGACGTAAGCCGGGAGTGGTCCGTAAATAGTAAATCGGAAACTGTTGAGACTATTAATAAATATACCGGTGATATTGACTATTCAAATTTGATCAGCAAGAATATTGTTGGTTTGCCAATTCAACAGGAATTCCGTGTGAATGGAAAGGTCAGAAGTGGAAGTATTTTAAAGTATAATGATTTTGGCAATCCAATTGAAAGATATCAGTTTGCATCCACAACATCTGCGCCGCCAGTGGCATATAATGCGGTTGCTACTAATCCTCCGCTCTATGAAAGGAAAGAATCACTTTTCTATGATCCAACAAAAAAGAGCCTCCAGGAGATTAAACCCGAAAATGCTATAAATACATTGTATTTATGGAGCTACTCCTATATGTTTCCTATTGCCGAGATAAAAAATGCTGATTATGCTGTGGTACAATCCATACTGGGTACTTCTGCCATCATTAATTTTGCCATTAAAAATCCAACCCCAGCTGAAGTGCAATCATTTCTGGCTCCGTTACGTGACGATGCCCGCCTTAAGACGGCAATCATAGCTACTTATACGTTTGATCCATTGACTGGAGTAACTAGCATGACGGACAATCGGGGCCAAATCACATCATTTGAATATGATGGTTTTGGCAGGTTAAAATTGGTAAAAGATCAGAATGGAAAGATCCTTAAGCAATATGATTACCAATACCAGAAACCTGTAACCCAGTAATTGATAACCCTTGAAAACAACACATATGCGATCAATTATATCATATATACTTAAAGCAGGAGCAGGACTTGCATTGCTGGGAATAAGCCACTCGCTATCCGCCCAGAACAAACCTGATGCCAGTGCCCGTCCGGCAGCTACGGCTGTTACAACGCCAGGCGCCTATACCAATACCACCATCAATTATATCCGTACCTGGGAGCCCAGTATGCCCTCATCTGATCCGGCAGCAGTAACCTCATCCACGGATGTAAATGCGGTAAGGCAAAGCACCCAGTACTTTGACGGCCTGGGAAGGCCGTTACAAACAGTCACCAGGGCGCTTACTCCCGGGGCAAAAGACATGGTAGCACCGGTGGTGTATGATGCCTATGGGCGCGAACAATATAAGTATCTTCCCTACATACCCAAAACAGGCAACACCAACGATGGAAAGTTTAAAACAGATCCCTTTAACGGACAAAAGGATTTTTACCAGGATGCAACATTAGCGCCTGGTGCCGTAGGGGAAACAATTTACTATGGGCAAACCGAGTATGAAGCATCCCCGCTTAACCGGGTACTGAAAACGTATGCTCCTGGTAACAGCTGGGCAAAGGAGGGGGGCAGCAAACCTGTAGAACTGCAATACCAGGTAAATACAACCGCTGACGGTGTTCGCATATGGGATATTCCCACCGGCGTTATCCCCACCAGCGCCGCTAACCGGGTATACACTGCGGGCCAGCTATATAAAAATATCACAAAGGACGAACGTGGTCTGCGTGTAGTAGAATTTAAGGATAAGGAAGACCATGTTGTGCTCAAGAAAGTAGAACTAACCGCTGGTGCTGCAGACGGTCATACCGGCTGGTTATGCACTTATTATGTGTACGACGATCTGGGTAACCTGCGTTGTGTAATACCACCCAAAGCAGTTGGAATAATCGGTAGCAGTTGGGTAATAGACGCCACCACCGCTAAAGAGCTTTGTTTCTTTTACCGTTATGATGGCCGTAACCGGATGATCATGAAAAAAGTACCCGGAGCAGATTCCACCGAAATGGTGTACGATGTGCGGGACCGGCTAGTATTTGCCCGGGATGGAAACCTGAAAAATACCACCCAGGCAGGTGGCGCAAAATGGCTGGTTACTTTTTATGATGCATTGAATCGTCCTACTATGATGGCCTTGTACAATTCTGCCTCCACCCGCGATGCTCTGCAAACCACCATGAACACCGCTACCAGCAATACGCAGAGTATCAGCTATACCTTTCCAGGTGTAGCTGATATGGTAGTGGCATCTCATGATGGAAGGCCGGAATATGAAGCCACCAACAGTATAACGTTCGATAACGGTTTTGATTCCGGTACAGGCCAAATGCTGGCAGAGATCAATCCATCTGCCAACCAGGGCATCACCAGTATTACGGTCACTAACCCGTTGCCCAATATCCCGGCCAGTGCATTAACCCCACTGACCTATACTTTTTATGATAGTTATACTTTTACAGGAAAGCAAGATCCGGTTGATGATTTTCTTAAACCACAATCTTATGGAAGCTCATACGCGGACGTAATTACCAGCACCAGTAATATGACCAAAGGCCTGGTAACCGGCAGTAAGGTAAGAGTATTAGGCACCGATCAATGGCTCACCACCACTATTTATTACACAGATAAAGGCCGTACCCTACAAACTATCTCGGACAATGTAAGTGGAGGGAAGGATGTAGTTACCAGTTTGTATGATTTTAGCGGAAAACTGCTCAGTACCTTTCTGCGTCATAATAATATCAAAAGTGGTGTAACCCCTGATACCAAAGTGATGACACAAAACCTGTATGATGCAGCAGGCCGGCTGAAAACTATAAAAAAGCAGATCAACGATATTGGTACGCCTAAAACAATAGTAGAAAACACCTATGATGAGTTAGGGCAATTAAAAAGCAAACGCCTGGGGGTAGTAACAACTACTCAACTGGAAACACTGACCTATGAATATAACCTCCGCGGCTGGCTCAAAAGTATCAATAAAGGCTTTGTTTCCTCTGCAGGTAGCAGCAGCAACTGGTTCGGCCAGGAATTAAGTTATGATTATGGCTTTGTTACCAATCAATATAACGGTAATATCTCCGGTAACAAATGGAAAAGTAAAAGCAATGGTATTCAGCGGGCATATGGTTATAACTATGACAATGTGAACCGTTTAACTGCAGCTGACTATTCCCAGCAGAACAGCGGCAGCACTACCTGGACCAAAGACCAGATGGATTTTTCAGTAAGCGGGATCACCTATGATGCCAATGGTAACATTGGCACCATGACACAAAAGGGAATGGTAGGGCCAAGTATAACTACCATCGACCAATTGACTTACGGCTACAAAAACACAAATGCCAGTAACAAATTGGCTACCGTTGCAGATCCCAGTAGTACCGCCACCGCTAAATTAGGAGACTTTATAAACGGTACCAATACCGGAGATGATTATGAGTACGATGTTAATGGTAACCTTATAAGCGACGCCAATAAAGGCATCACTAACATCTCTTACAATCATCTCAATCTTCCCGAAAACATAATCGTTACCGGTAAGGGAAGTATTCAATACCAGTATGACGCAGCCGGTAATAAGTTAAAGAAGATCGTTACAGACAATACCAGTACACCAGCAAAGATCACTACCACTACTTATATAGGCGGTTTTGTGTATCAGAATGACACCCTGCAATTTGTAAGTCATGAAGAAGGGCGCATTCGTACAGTATTTAAGGATGCCACACCGGTATCGTATGTATATGACTACTTCCTGAAAGATCACCTGGGCAACGTAAGAACTGTACTAACTGAACAAACGGATTTCAGCATGTACGCTGCCACCATGGAAACCCAACAAGCCGCCACAGAAACGGCTTTGTTCAGCAACCTGGATGAAACCCGTACGGCCAAACCAGTTGGTTACCCGCAGGATGAAACGACACCCGACAACCATGATGTGGCTAAGTTAAATGCTAAAGATGGTGAAAAGAAGATCGGCCCTTCACTGGTATTAAGAGTAATGGCTGGCGATACCATCCAGATAGGCGCCCGTGCATTTTATAAATCCACCGGTCCGAAAGACAATAAGACCGTTTCTCCGGAAGACATGGTGGCTTCCCTACTGCAGGTGTTTGGCGGAGCTGCAGGTTCCAGCGCTTCGCACGCCGCCCGCCAGGTAGAGAGCCTTTCACCCTTCAGGAACTTCAACAGCAATGATTATCAGCGTTTAAAGGAAAAGGATGCAGATCAAAACCAGCAGGATAAACCCAAAGCCTATCTGAATTTTGCATTATTCGATGATCAGTTTAACTTAGTGGATCAGAATAGTGGTGTACGGCAGGTGAAAGGCTCGCCGGATGAGCTTCAAACGCTGGCCGTAGATAAGATGCCGATTGAGAAAAGTGGTTTCTTGTATGTATATACCAGCAATGAAACAGCACAGGATGTGTTCTTTGATAATGTAGTGGTTCAGGATATTACAGGGCCTTTGTTGGAGGAAACGCATTATTATCCGTTTGGGTTGACGATGGCTGGGATAAGTTCGGGTGCATTGCCGGAGAAGCTGGTGAATAGGTATAAGTATAATGGCAAGGAGCTGCAGAGTAAGGAGTTTAGTGATGGAAGCGGTTTGGAGTGGTACGACTATGGGGCGAGGATGTATGATGCGCAAATTGGTAGATGGGGTGTACAAGATCCTATGGCTTTCAAATATTCTAGTGTTTCAGTTTATAACTATGTTGCGAATAACCCTATTATGTCAATTGACCCCAATGGAATGGAGGTAGAGTGGAAAAGAGGAGAGAATGTTACTAAAAAGGAATTTCGGCAGGCCAAAAGACTAACTAGGCAAGCTAGCAGAGAGTCAAGTGCATTTAGGAAGATATATACTGATTTGAAAAAATCAGATAATATACATACAATAACAGTTACAAGGAAAGTTATAAGTGAAGATAGATCTAACAGTGAGACAAAAGCAAAAGGAGGCAATGAGAACCTTACAGCAAATGGTGATGGTACAAATATCACATTTGATCTGAATGATAGGAAATGGGACTTGAAAGATCAGCCTGCCTCAACCCAACAAGCATTAGTTCTTGGACACGAATTTGGACATGCTTGGGAAATTGATAATGGTTTAGTTAAGCCGTATCCAGGTGGTTTCAAAGGCGACATAATGGATTTCAAAGCAGTAGCTGAAAATATTAATTTAAAAAATGATTGGCGAAAAGACGTAGGAACATCAGCAACTCATCTGGAAAATATAATGAGAGCACAAATGATCGGCCCTAATAAGCTTAGAGAGTACTTTCAACAACCGGATGCAAGTGACAGATGGCGAACGATAAAGCCTGGATTTGATTATTTAAATGTTAGTCCTGACTATTTTGAAACATTAAAAAAACGAATCGAATAAATATGAATTCATTTTTCTTTTTATTGCATTTGTTATTATCATCCTCTAATCCAGCAATAAGTGGTGCTAACGACACATGCCAAGTTCATAAAGTACCAATAGATACTTTATTTAGAGAGGTTAATTATTATAAATCGTATTACGAAGAATTTACAAACGACAGTATTAGTGATTATCAGGTAATTAACATAAATATGCCATTAGATGATGCTCCTGGTTCTGTACTATACTATAAGTCACAAAACAATTCTGGTGTTTTTAACTGGAAGTCTGGTCCTGATATTAAGCGGGCAAATATTGACCATAAGAAAAATGATCTTTTTAAATGCCAATTGGATAAAGTGGAAAATGGTGGCTATGTATGTATATGCGATTTAGATAACATGAACATCGTTTATTCTGTTTGTATTGTAAAAAAAGGCAGAGAAGTTATCTTCCAATATCAAGGAGTAAACAAGAATATCCTAAGTCTTAAAAATGAAAATGAAACCAAATTAGAGGTAATAATTTCGTTACTGCATTCGCTAAGATCCTTGAAAGAGATATAGTAGTCTAAAACCCTTGAGAGCGTATTTCGCTCTAATGCAAAAAGCTTAGCTATACAGCAACCGGCAAACTTGTTTATAATGGTGATATAACATACCCATGCCATAGCATGGGTATGTTATTCATGCAAGGCAAAAGCAAGATGTTGACTTTGATAATGCTACGAGAGCAATAAGCAAAACTGAAAATGCAGGTGAGGTATTTACACCAAACCCAATAGCTCCAAGAAAATACAACGAAACTCATAACCGGACAGTAATAGCTGATCAAGGAAGTGTTGTACATTAAATAAACCTATAATGAAAAAAAACGTAATCATACTATTATTACTTTCTTCATCTGTAACTGCTCAGATTAAAGTATCCCAACGGGCAACTGCATATATTTAAAACGGGGATAAGTATCTAATTTTGCCTTGTCTTCCAAATGTGAGGGA
>NZ_JAGXJN010000065.1 GCF_019091455.1 Chitinophaga sp. GbtcB8 | reverse complement strand
TTAGATAGTTCCTTTATGCAGCTGGTGATCCTGGGTTCAGATACCTGCAGGGTAGAAGATTTTCGCCGTTTGCAGGAAAGGTTTGGCAGCCACCTGCGCATCCTTAACAGTTACGGCACTACGGAAACTACGATCGATGCATCTTACTACGAAGCTACTTTGAAAACCATTCCCGCATCTGGTCATGTACCCATTGGTAAGCCCATGCGCAACACGCAGTATTACATCCTGGATGCACAGCAGCAACTGTTGCCGGTAGGCATACTCGGGGAGCTGTACATAGGCGGCGCAGGCGTGGCCCGCGGTTACCTGAACCGGGAAACCCTAACGCAGGAACGTTTTATTATCATCAACAATAACCGTTTATACAAAACCGGTGATATGGCCTGCTGGCAGGCAGATGGGAACTTATTGTTCCTGGGCCGTAATGATCACCAGGTAAAACTGAGGGGTTATCGCATAGAGCTGGGTGAAATAGAAAGCGCTTTACAGGCACACACAGCCATTACACAGGCAGTAGTGCTGCTGCAGGACAATACGGAAGAAGACCGGCAGTTAGTGGCCTGGTTCACTGCCAGCGAAGCACTCACGGCCGCCGCTCTACGCTCTTTCCTGGAAACCCGTTTACCGGTGTACATGATTCCATCCTGTTTTGAGCAGCTGGATAGCTTCCCGCTGACAGTGAACGGAAAAATAGATTACAAAGCTTTACAGGCCGCTACACTTACTGCAACAGTCACTAATAATTATGTAGCGCCACGCAATGCACTGGAAACAAAGCTGGTGGCTATCTGGGAAGAAGTGTTGAACAGGGCGCCCATTGGTGTATTGGATAACTTCTTTGAGATAGGCGGGCATTCCTTAAAAGCCACCCGCGTGTTATCGCAGGTGCATAAAGTATTGCAGGCTAAAATAGATCTGCGTACCATCTTTGTACATCCTACCATTGAGAACCTGGCCACTGCTATTGCGCTTACCGGTAAAACAGCGTACCAGTCTATTGTACCGGTTCCGCGGCAAACGCATTACGCGCTATCGCCAGCGCAGAAACGCCTTTGGATAGCAGACCAGCTGGAAGAAGATACGCTGGCTTATCATATGCCGGAAGCCATTTTGCTGGAAGGTGCATTGAACATCCCTGCATTAAGAGCCGCCTTTACCGCGCTGGTGCAGCAGCATGAAATATTACGTACCCGTTTTATTATGGTGGACGGAGAACCACGCCAGCAGGTACAGGACCTTACCACTTGCGAACCGGATCTGCAGGTAACAGACTTGCGCAGCCAGCCGGATAATGAAATGAAAGTGCATGACCTGATGAAGCAGGAGCTGGCGCTTCCCTTTAACCTGGCGGCCGGTTCGCTGTTACGCATCCGCTTGTACCAGTTGCAGGATGAGCAACACATTTTCCTGTTAAACATGCATCACATTATTGCAGATGGCTGGTCAATGGAAGTGCTGGTAAAAGAAGTGTTTGAACGGTATGCTAACGGGAATGCATACATCAATAAGCCACTTCCCATACAGTATAAAGACTATGCAGGCTGGATCAATGAACAGCTCTCCGGTACAGCTATTCAGCAGCATGAACAATACTGGCTGCAGCAGTTCAGCGGCGAAGTACCAGTGCTGGATCTGCTCACAGATCATCCGCGCCCGGCTGTTAAAACCTCCAATGGCGATACCGTACCCTTTGTGCTGGATGGTGCTTTAACAGCAGGTTTATCTGAATTGGCATTACAGCAGGAAGCCAGCTTGTACATGGTATTAACCGCAGCAGTGAAAGCTATGTTATACCGCTACACCGGCCAGCAGGATCTTGTGATAGGCACACCGGCAGCCGGCAGGGATCATGCAGACCTGGTGAACCAGATCGGGTTATATGTGAATACGCTGGCACTCAGAACGCAGTTTGAAAGTGATGATAGTTTTGCCACCCTCCTGGGAAAAGTAAAACAAACCACGCTGGAAGCATATGATCACCAGCTGTATCCTTTTGAGCAGCTGGTAAAGGCTACACAGGTAAGCTACGACCGCAGCCGTTCTCCACTAACGGATGTATGGATCCAGTACATGGACAGCACCCTGCAGGAAAAACAAAATACTACCTGGAACGGGTTAAAGATCACGGACCTGAAGCTGGCAGACAAAGCCTGCAAGTTTGACCTGGCATTTGAATATATAAAAGCAGGGGAGCAGGTAAATGTGATCATCCGCTACAATACAGACCTGTTCAAAAGAGCTACTATTCACGAAATGCGCAACAACCTGCTGTTTTGCCTGCAACAGGTAACAGCTAATCAGCATATTCCTTTAGGGGAACTGCAGTTATTACCATCGGAACGGGAGACAACAACAGAAGATGAATTCATGGCAGCCATTATGAAATAAGTAATTCCTTAAAAATCTAACACATGAGAAAGTCTAAAAAACTAGGTATTATTGGCGGCATGGGGTCCAGGGCCTGTTCCCTGTTCTTCAACAAGGTCATTGATTACTGTCCCGCAGTAAAAGACCAGGATTTTATAGAAGTGATCATACACAATAATACGGCTATCCCTGACCGTACCCGCGCCATCCTGCACAATGAGCCATCACCGCTGAAAGAGATCGTACGCTCCATTCAGCTGCTGGACCAGAGTAATGTAGATCTAATGGTGCTCACCTGTAATACTTCCTATTACTATTATGATGAGTTTTCCAAATACGCAGTAGCTAAGATCCTGCACCCGGTTGAGCTGGTAAGGCAGCATGTACAGGAGAACAATTTCTCCAAAGTAGGGCTGCTGGCCACTAGCGGCACTATCAGCTCAGGGATCTATCACCGTGAATTTCATAAGCATGGATTGCCGGTGCTTACGCTGAATGAAGAAGAGCAGGAAGCGCTATTCATGCTATCTGTGTACATGGAGAATGGCCTTAAATCTTCCAATATCTCCAAACGCGCTATCCGCCTGATGCAGCGGGCAATGAACCGCCTGCTGGAAATGGGCGCGGATGCTATAATAGCCGGTTGCACAGAAGTGCCGCTGGCATTGAACCAGGATAATGTGCCGGTGCCTTTCATTGATCCTATGGATATACTGGCCAAAGCGGTGATCACAGAGTGTTATGAAAAACTAACGCCTGTAATACCGGTACCTGCCCTGATAGCCGTATAAGCATGCCTTAATCCTCAATCAGTCCGCCATGATACATATCGATTTTGAAAATAAAGCACAACAGTTCCCTTCCCGTATAGCCATAACCGAAGGAACACAAGAGATCACCTACCATGCGTTAAACACCGGCGCCGATAAGCTGGCCGGCACACTGCGCCGATTAGGCGTACAGCAGGATACTATTGTAGGCGTAATGCTGCCTTCCGGTATTAACCTGGTGCGTTCCTTGCTGGCTGTTTTTAAATCCGGCGGTATTTACCTGCCGGTAGATATCAATTTCGCCTGGAAACGCCTGCTGCAAATGTTCACCCAAACCGGTACGCAGGTGCTCATTATCCAGCTGGCTATGAAAGAGCAGGTGGAAAATCTGTTACAGCAGCTGGATCTTAAGATCCAATACCTGGTGCTGCTGGATGAAGCAGGGAATATTACCGTTAGCCAGCACTGGGGTAGCTTATCATCCCCCTTACCCACAGCAGCGCCGGAGGTCGCAGTTACAGCTAACGACAGCAACTATATTTTTTATACCTCCGGCTCTACCGGTGAAGCCAAAGCCATACTGGGCAAACATGAAAGCCTTGCACATTTCATCCGCTGGCAAATAAAAGAATTTGGGATAGATGAGCATTGCCGCGTAAGCCAGCTGATACAGTTCACCTTTGATGCATCTCTCCGCGATATTTTTGTACCCTTATGCAGTGGCGGCACTTTGTGTATACCGGGAGAGGATATTAAAAGCAATATTTCTAAACTGATAGACTGGATCAATGATGCGGGCATTACACTCATGCACTGCGTACCTTCATTGCTGCGCTTAATACTCAAAGAGCTGCAAACAGCACCTGCGGCCAGGCATTTCAACAAGCTGCAGCAGGTAATAATGGCCGGGGAATTATTATATGCAAAAGATGTTCACACTTTCCGCGCCGTAGCAGGTGATCATGTGGAGCTGGTGAATTTTTACGGCCCCTCTGAAACCACGCTCATTAAAAGCTTTCACCGCATCCGCGAAGTAGCGGAAGCGCCTTCACAACCCATACATGTAGGCAAGCCCATTGCAGATGCTGCACTTATTATTCTCAATAATAACGGGCAGTTATGCCGTATTGGTGAAACCGGGGAGGTGTATATCAAAACCCCTTTCATGACCAAAGGCTATTTTAAAAATGAAGCCTTAACAAGAACCGTGTTTGTTCAAAACCCGCTGATAAAAGACCGCACAGATATTATTTATAAAACCGGCGACCTGGGAAGATACCTGCACGACCGTAGTGTGGAAATACTGGGCCGCACGGATGAGCAGGTGAAGATAAACGGCATTCGTGTAGAGCTGAATGAAATAAAACAGGCCGTGCTGGAAATGAATGGTGTTTGTGAAACCCAGGTAATTACCTGGCAGAATAACGACCACCAGCATGAGCTGGTGTGTTATTATACCGGTACCGCCATCCCGGAAACCACGCTGCGCCGGCATTTAAAAGGACTGTTGAATGAGAGCCTGATACCCGGCTACTTTATACAGCTGGAAAAATTTCCGCTGAATGCCAATGGCAAGGTGGATAAAAAACAGCTGCCCCGCCCGGAAGCTATTGTGGTGGATGCTGCCAGCTATGAAGCAGTAACCAATATAACAGAACAGCAGCTGGAAAACATCTGGAAGGAGATCCTGGGTGTAGAGCAGATCGGGAGGAAAGTATCCTTTTTTCGTATAGGCGGCAATTCACTGAAAGTAACACAGCTTATATCCCGTATCTATAAAACATTTGCCGTGAACCTGCGCATCCGTGATGTGTTTGATCACCCCTGCATTGCTCAGCTGGCAGTACTGATCGCTAACAGTACCGCGGAAACAAAACCCGCTATTGTGCCACAACCGGTACAGGAACATTACCAGCTGTCTGACGGGCAGCGCCGGCTTTGGGTGCTGGACCAGTTCAATGAAGGCAAAACCGCCTATAACATGGCCAATGCCTTCCGCTTAAAAGGTAAGCTGGATAAGGATGCGCTGGAAAAAGCCTTTGCCGCGCTTATAAGCCGGCATGAAATATTACGTACTACTTTTATTACGATAGCAGAAACGCCCCGCCAGAAAGTGCAGGCAGCTGCCGCTTTCCGCTTTACCCTGCCAGTGATTGACTTGAGCAATACGCCTGATCCGGAACAGGAGCTGCAAACCCGCGTAACCAATGATACTGCTGTAGTATTTGACCTGGAAAATGGCCCGCTGCTGCAGGTAAAGCTTTACACACTGAACGCAGATGAACAGGTATTGGTGATTGTAATGCATCATATTATATCTGATGGCTGGTCCGTTGCTGTTTTCTTTGGGGAGCTGGTGAACCTGTACCAATCCTATACACAGGGCGCACGCGAAGCCCTGGCACCGCTGGTTATTCAATACAAAGATTATGTGAACTGGCAGCAGGAGCAGCTAAGTGGTAATAACCTGCAACAGCACCGTGATTACTGGCGCACACAATTTGCAGCCGGTGTTCCCAAGCTGGAGCTGTACCCTGATCTGCCAAGGCCCGCTGTAAAAACTTACAACGGCAGTTCCGTTAACTTACAGGTAGATGCTGCCTTACAGCAGGCGCTTACCACTTTAGGCCGGCAGCAGGACGCCAGCTTGTTCATGGTATTACTGGCCGCCTTACACGCTTTATTATACCGCTACGCTTACCAGGAAGATATGGTGATAGGCACGCCCATAGCCGGACGTAATTACGTGGAGCTGGAAGATCAATTAGGGTTTTACATCAATACGCTTGCACTTCGTACACAGTTTTCCGGTACAGGTACTTTCACAGAGCTCTTACAACAGGTACGCAAAACCGTGCTGGATGGTTTTGAGCACCAGGTATACCCATTTGACCGCCTGGTGAATGAGCTACAGCTGGAAAGGGATACCAACCGCTCGCCTTTGTTTGATGTAGTGCTGGTATTACAGAATGCAGGCATGGGGCAAGCTTACACTGCACCGGAAGGGTTAAGTGTATCGTCTTATCCTTTCAGCAGCAATACCACGAAATTTGATCTCATTTTTAATATCACGGAAACAACGGAAGGGCTGCAGCTGTTGCTGGAATATAATACAGACCTGTTCCGCGAAAGCAGGGTACAGCGCATGCTTGCGCATTATAAAAATGTGCTGGAAGGCATTGTACGGAATAGTAACATAGCCCTCACGGAAATGGATATACTTACCGCTAATGAAAAGCAGGCATTGTTATATACCTTCAATGATACAGTAGCACCATATGCAACCAACGGTACGCTTCATGGCCTATTGGAAACACAGGCTGCTTTAACGCCGCACAATATAGCCCTGCGGCTGGATGGCGTGGAAATGACCTATGCGGAATTGAACAGCAAAGCCAACCAGGTAGCGGCCTTTCTTATAGAAAAAGGAATACAAACCTCCGGCAATGTAGGCCTTATTACCGGCCGCGGTTTTAATATGATCATTGGCCTGTACGGCATCCTGAAAGCAGGTGCTGCTTATGTACCCATTGACCCCGCTTACCCGGCAGACCGGCAGTTATATATCATTGGCAACTCAGGCGTGTCGCTGGTATTAACAGACCAGGCAAATGCGGTGGCAGCGGATGCAGTAGATATAACAACCGTATTAAATGCTGCTTACCCGGATCATAACCCCGGCATAATAAAGAACAGCAAAGAGCTGGCATATACTATTTATACCTCCGGCTCCACCGGCCGCCCTAAGGGTGTGATGATTGCACACCATGCAGCAGTGAACCTGGTAGCCTGGGTAAACAAACGCTTTAGCGTGAATGAGCAGGACCGCCTGTTATTCATTACCTCCATGTGTTTTGACCTGTCTGTGTATGATATTTTCGGCATACTAGCCGTGGGTGGCACCGTAGTGATTGCACGGCAGGAGGAAGTAACCGACGTGGAAAAGCTGCGGCAGCTGATGCTGGAAGAGCGTATCACCTTCTGGGATTCTGTGCCTACCACTATGAATTACCTGGTAAATGAAATAGCGGAAACAGGTTTGCCATACCAGCAAAATGACCTGCGGGTGGTGTTCATGAGTGGCGACTGGATACCGGTGAACCTGCCGCAACGCATTAAACAATACTTCCCGCAAACGCAGGTGATAAGCCTGGGTGGTGCAACAGAAGGCACGGTATGGTCTAACTACTACCCGGTGGAAAAGGATATGTCGGCCCAGCTGAGCGTGCCTTATGGCAAACCGATCGACAATAATTTCTTTTACATACTGGACGAACATTTAAACCCCGTGCCGCAGGGCGTAGTAGGGGAGCTGTACATAGGCGGTGCAGGCGTAGCAGAAGGTTATGCCAATGATGCAGAGAAAACAGCCTACTCTTTTGTAGCAGATCCCTTTAATACGCAGCTGGGCGGCCGTATGTACCGTACCGGTGACCTGGGCCGTATGATGGAAGATTACAACATGGAGTTCATGGGCCGTAAGGACCACCAGGTGTAGATCCGTGGCTTCCGTGTAGAGCTGGGAGAGATCAAGAATGTATTGCTGCAGCATGCGGATATTAAAGAAACCGTGCTCATTGCAGAAACAGATGCAGGCGGCAATAAATACCTGGTGGCTTACCTGGTAGCACAGCGGTCGCTGGACCTGGCTGCAGTAAAGGAACACGCAGGCAAACATCTGCCGGATTATATGATACCGGGTTGTTTTGTTTGCCTGGATGCATTGCCCTTATCCTCCAATGGAAAAATTGACATGAAAGCCTTACCGGCGCCGGGTGAAGCTGCCTTTACCGGTGTGCAGTACCTGGCTCCGCGGAATGTTACAGAAGAAATGCTGGTAACCATCTGGCAGGAGGTATTAGGCAAACCGCGTATAGGCGTTAAAGATAATTTCTTTGAAACCGGCGGGCATTCCCTGAATGCAACCCGTGTTATATCCCGCGTAGCACAACAGTTAAACGTAAAGCTGGCCCTGCGCGACCTGTTCGTACATCCTACCATTGAGGCGCTGGCAGCGCTGGTAAGTAATACGGTAAACAATTATGCACAGGCCATTACAGCCGCTGCCGCACGGCAGTACTACCCGGTATCCCATGCGCAAAAACGTTTGTGGCTGCTGGAACAGGCCGCAGAAGGGCTTACTGCCTTTAATATTACCCGTGCATTAAAGATCAGTGGCTGGCTGGATACAGCAGCGCTTACCAAAGCATTTAACCACCTGCTGGAACGGCATGAAATATTACGCACCCGTTTTGCAGAGGTGCAGGGTGTGCCGGTGCAACAGGTGCAGGAACCGGTAACCACTGCTATCCCCGTAAAAGACCTGCGTACAGAAAACGACCGGGAACTACTGTTGAATATGTTACTGGCGGAAGCGGCTAACCATTCTTTTGACCTGGCTAATGAACAGCTGATCCAATGCACCCTGTTCCGTTTGGAAGACCGGCAGCATGTACTGCTCATTAACCTGCATCATATTATAACCGATGGCTGGTCGCTGGAAGTGCTTACCAAAGAATGGCTGGCATTGTACCATCATTACACCACCGGTGCGCCGCATAACCTGGCGCCGCTTACCTTACAGTATAAAGATTATGCAGTATGGCATAACCAGGAATTAAGCGGCAGCCGCGCTGCACAGCTGCAGGCTTACTGGTGGGAACAGTTTAATGAACTGCCGCCGGTGCTGGTTTTGCCCACCAAACAACGACCGGCTGTAAAAACCTATAATGGTAACGACCTTACGTTTGAAATAGACAGTACGCTTGTAAAAGCCCTGCAACCCATCATGCGCCAGTTTAACAGCAGCTTGTTCACCGGCTTATTAACGACCGTGAAAATATTGCTGTACCGGGTAACAGCGCAGGAAGATATCACCATTGGATCTGTACATGCCGGCAGGGAAGATGCGGCGCTGGAACAACAGGTAGGCCTGTACGCCAATACCCTGGCCCTCCGTACTTTATTACAGGGCAGCGATTCCTTTGTGCAGGTATTGGAAAAGGTACAGGAAACCATGCTGGGTGCTTATGAGCACCAGGCCTATCCCTTTGACCGCTTAGTGAGCGACCTGCAGCTGGGCAGGGATGAAAGCCGGCACCCGCTGTTTGAAGTGTATGCCGATCTGCTGAACATTGCCGTAGTAGATGTGCAACAAAACCAGCCGGATGCCCTGCAGATCACGGAGCTGGAAGCCGGCGGCGCTACCAGCAAATACGACCTTTCTTTCAGGTTTTATGATGCCGGTGAAACCATCACCACCATACTTGAATATAATACAGACCTTTTTGAAGCGCATACCATAACACAGATCCGGGATACTTTCCTGGAACTGCTGACAGTCCTGGTACGGCAACCGGAACAGCCAATTGCAGCCATCACCTTAGCAGATAGTAACAATGGCGGCACAGATCCAACAGCCCTGGAAGAAGCATTTGATTTCAGTTTTTGATGACCCTTAAAATCTAAACCAATGAACGCAATAGATAAAGTTCGTTTCCTGGACCCGGTTTACCAGCCCAGCCAGGAGTTCTGGAGCCGCCAGCTGGCAGCGGGTTATGGCGCGTTTAAATTCCGGCAGACCAATGCCAACACACCGGGAAACGACAGCCGGCAGGCCGTACAGCATTTTGAGCTGAGCGGTGAATTGTACAACAACCTGGTAGCGCGTGTAGGCGATAACGATACCGGTGCATTTGTGTACCTGCTGGCAGCCTTTGGCATCTTATTAAAAAAATACAGCGGCAGCAACCGGGTAACCATTGACAGCCCGCTATATACTCCCGGGTTTAAAGGCAAGGTACAGGCGCCGGTAACACCGCTGATCCTGGAACCTGCTAATGAACTATCCTTACGTGATTACCTGGCTGCTGTGAAACAAACCGTAAAGGAAAGTTATACGCATCAGAACTATCCCCTGGAACTGATCTATGAGCAAAAGGAAATGCGCAACAGCAATGTGCTCATTCACTGGGATACCATTCATATGCCGGTAACACAGTTTAACAACTACGACCTGGTGATCAGCATTAAACGCTCTGCCACCCTGCATATCAGCCTCCATTATAATACTACTGCTTTTGAAGCTGCTTTTATGCAGCGGCTGTCCTCACATATAACAAATGTGCTGGCCGGCTTTGAATCCATGGATACACTGCTGCAGGATGTGATGCTGCTTGACCTGGACGAGAAAATGAAACTGGTGCGCGACCTGAACCGCACCAATAAAGATTATGCTCTGTTAAAAACTTTCCAGGAGCTGTTTGAAGCGCAGGTAAGGAAAACGCCTTATGCCACTGCGCTGGTGTTTGAAGAAACGGAGCTTACGTATGTGGAGCTGAATGAAAAGGCTAACCAGCTTGCGCATTACCTGTTACAGCAATGCCAGGTAAAGCCGGATGATATTATTGGCGTACTGGCAGAACGTTCTGAAAGGCTGATCATTGCCATACTGGGCATACTCAAAGCAGGAGCAGCTTTCCTGCCTATTGATACCAGCACGCCTGCTAACCGCATCACACATATTTTACAGGATGCCAATGCCAAAGTATTACTCACGGAAAATAACCAGCTACAGTATCTGCAGGATTATACCGGTGCACGGGAGCTGCTGGATCTGTTGCTGCCATCGCTGAATGGTAAGACGGAAAACCCCGGTTTATCCAGCAAACCCTGTAACCTGGCATATGTAATTTATACCTCCGGTTCCACCGGTTTGCCCAAAGGCGTTATGCTGGGGCTGGACAACCTTTCCCATTACCTGTTATGGGCTAATGATTATTACTTTAACAACATACTGGGTAAAACCTTTGCGTTGTTTACCAACATATCTTTTGATCTGACCATTACCTGCATTTTTACCACCCTGCTCAGGGGCGATACTTTGTTTGTGTGTGGCAATAAGGATATCAGCGATATTCTGCTGGAACTGTTCAGCGGCGCAGCAGGTGTAAATACGGTAAAGCTCACACCCTCCCATATCAGCATGCTCAGTTACCTGCCGCTGGACAGCACGCCGGTGCAGTATGCGATAGTAGGCGGCGAAACGCTTACTGCTTTCCAGGTAAGCACCCTGCAGCGGCTGAATCCTGCTATGGACATCTATAACGAATACGGTCCTACGGAAATAACAGTAGGCTGTACGGTAAAACATGTAAAAAACATAGCTACGGACCTTAGCACCATTGGCAAACCCATTGCCAACACCCAGCTGTATATTATGGATGAAAACCTGGAACTAGTGCCCATGGGCATTACCGGGGAAATTTGTATAGGCGGGGCAGGGGTAGCTAAAGGCTACCGTGGCCGCCCGGAGCTTACCAGCGAAAAATTTGTGAAAGATCCTTTTGGTGCAGAAGATGGCCGCTTATACCGTACCGGCGACTTAGGCCGCTGGAATGAGGACGGTGAAGTAGAGTTCCTGGGCCGCCGGGATAACCAGGTAAAGATAAGAGGATACCGCATTGAGTTAGGTGAAATTGAAAATGCCCTCCTGCAATATGAAACAGTAAAAGAAGCGGTGGTGCTGGTGCATGAGCAGGAGAACGCCGTGAAAAGCCTGGTAGCCTATTGCACCGCCACTGCACAGTTATCCATACCTGCATTAAAAGAATTTTTGGCCACCCGCTTACCTGAATACATGATACCGGCGCATATCATGTACCTGGATAAATTCCCTGTTACCAATAACGGTAAGGTAGAACGCAGCGCCCTGCCTGTACCCGGAGCAGTCAATAACAACAAATGTTATGAAGCTGCCTGCAATGATTGCGAAGCCATATTAATAGCAGCATTCAGCAAAGTATTAGGTGTTAGCAATATTGGTGTGCAGGATGATTTTTTTGCATTAGGTGGAGATTCTATCAAAGCCATACAGATCACCTCTCACCTGTATGAAGCAGGCTACCGGCTGGAAGTAAGGCAGGTACTGCGTTACCCGGTTATTAAAAGACTGGCTGCACAGGTAACTCCTTTAAGCCAGCTGGCCAACCAGGGCGTAATTACCGGTGAGCTGCCCTTAACGCCTATCCAGCAACAGTTCTTTGCCTTTAATCGTAAAGCGTATGACCATTTCAATTTTGGATTATTGTTCTTTTCCAAAGAACGGCTGGAAGCCACAACAGCGGCGACCATTTTCCAGAAACTACAGGAACATCACGATGCATTAAGGATCACGTTCCGGTTAGAGAATGGCACCGTTGCGCAATACAACCACGGATTGGATCATCCCTTTTCTATAGAAGAATATGAGTATACGGAAGTAAAACAGCTGGAAAAGAAGCTGCGGGCCATGCAGGCGCAGATTAACCTGGGAGAAGGGCCGCTCCTAAAAATAGCCCTGTTCCACCTGCCGGATGGCGACCGCCTGGCAATGATCGTGCATCACCTGGTAACAGATGTAGTATCGCTGCGCATCCTGTTTGAAGATCTGGGCACTTTGTACCGGCAGCACCTGCAGGCGCAGCCTTTTAGCCTGCCCCGCAAAACAGATGCGTTCAAAGTATGGGCAGAAAAATTGCAGGTTTACGCCAACAGCGCAGCTTTCCTGCCGGAAAGAACCTACTGGCAAAAAATACTGGCCGTGAATACGCCCCTGCTGCAACCTGATTTTCCGCAGGGTAGTAACTTAATAAAAGACCGTGCTACCAAACAAATATCGCTGGAAGCGGATGTTACGCATTTATTGCTTACCGCTGTACATAACCGCTTTCATACAGAGATCAATGACCTGCTGTTAACTGCCCTGGCACTGGGCCTGCGGCAATCCTTCGGATGGGAGCAATGCCGTGTGCTGATGGAAGGTCATGGCCGTGAGGATATTTTAGACCAGGTGAATGTGAGCCGTACTGTGGGTTATTTTACCACCGTGTACCCGGTGATACTTACTGTTGCAGGCGATGATCTGAGCACCCTTATTAAGCGTAATAAAAAACGCTTGCATGCCATCCCAAATAAAGGCATTGGTTACGGCATCCTCAAATATTTAACAGCAGCGGAACACAAACAGGATCTGGATTTCAGCGCACCGGAACAAATTGCCTTCAACTACTTTGGGCAGTTTGACCAGGACATTGCGAACCTGCCCTTTGGTTTTGCAAAAGAAGACACCGGCCCTTTACAGGATACACGTGAGCAAAGGGAGTATGAGCTGTACATCACCGCCATGACGGAAGGCGGCCTGTTCACGCTCACCATAGATTACAGTGTGAAACGTTTTGCTGCCGATACTATACAGGGATTGCTGGAAAACTACCAGGCTGCATTAAACGGTATTATTGAACATTGCGCTGCACCTGTAACCGCATAATTGTTGACCTATAAAAACAAAAGAAATGCAAATTCTTCAGCTATTACGGAAACAATCAAAATACTTCCTGCTGTTTGTAGGAACGCTGGGCAGCGTAAACAGCATTGTGTACCTGGGCTTGCTGGCATTCATCAATAATGCAGTGAACGGCTCTTCCCTGTCTTTTGCAAAAGGTTATGACGGCTGGATCTTTGCCGGCTTAGTGCTGCTGTCGCTGGTGTGCACCAAAATATTCCAGACCTATATGGTAAAATTAACGCAGGAGCTGCTGCTGCATTACGAGCTGTCCATTTTACAGCAGCTGCGTTTTGCCACCTGGCAGGCATTTGAAAAGCTGGGCGCACAGCGTATTTACACAGCCATTGGCGATGTACGCATACTGGCTTATATACCGGAGGTGCTGGTAGCTGTTGTGAACTCCGCCGTGATCATCGTTTGTGCGTTAGCGTACCTTTTCTGGGTATCACCCCTGGGCGGCCTGGCAGTACTGGCCCTTACCGGCGCACTGCTTACCTTTTATATGTGGCGCAATAAGCGCATCGAAAAAGACCTGAACATAGTGCGGGATCTGCAGAACGATTATCACCAGTACCTGCGCGACCTGATCTACGGTTTTAAGGAAGTGAAAATGAGCACGGAAAGAAATGACCGCATCTATCATGATTACCTGAAAGAGAACCGCCTGAAAGGAAAAGAGCTGGGTTCCCGCAGCGCCGTAAAATACCTGGACAATGAGCTTACCGGCACTTATAGCTGGTACATAGCGCTGGGCGTAGGTATTTTCCTGTTGCCAAACCTGCTGCATCTGAGCCTGGCGCAAACAGTGCCTTTCATAGTGGTGATCCTGTACCTTATGGGTCCTTTGGCATCCCTGGTAAAGATCATTCCTTATTATACCAATGTAAAGATTGCGCTGGAACGCATTGACGGCATCCGTGCAGATATTGAAGCGGAAGTGACCGTAACGGATTCCTTCGGGGATGCGCCTGCCATTAAAGGGGAATTTGCGGAGATCCGTTTCCGTGAGGTAACCTTTGAGTATAAGGATGAAAAGCAGAACAAGGTGTTCCGTGTAGGCCCGGTGAACCTCACTTTTAACAGGGGAGAGGTGGTGTTTATTACTGGTGGTAATGGCAGCGGGAAAAGTACTTTCATTAACCTGCTAACCGGCTTGTACCAGCCCACCAGCGGCACTATTAGCCTGAATGGGCAGGTAATTCCGCTGGCAGCTTACCCGCATTACAGCAATCATATTTCTGCCATCTTCACCCATGCTTACCTGTTTAATGAGAATTATGATCAGTTTGATCTGAGCGCAGACAATAAAGAGCTGAGTAAGCTCATAGAAATGATGGAGCTCACCGCCGCCATACGCATCGGCAACGACCGCAACTTCATTGATAACAATTTGTCAAAAGGACAGCAGAAAAGGCTGGCCATGATCTACGCTATTATGGAGAACCGTGACATACTGGTGCTTGACGAATGGGCAGCAGAGCAGGACCCGCATTTCAGAGCCTACTTTTATAAACGCCTGATCCCGGAGCTAAAACGCAGGGGTAAAACCATCATCGCCGTAACGCATGATGATCATTACTTTGATTGTGCCGACCGTATGCTCAAATTCGATTATGGTAAGATCGTATCCGATACGATGATCACTCCTGAAAATGCCCATTTTTCCATTGATGTATGTAATAACTGAAAAGTATGAAAGTGAATATTTTTTGTTTGCCATTTGCAGGCGGTAGCCGTTACTCTTACCAGGGATATGAAAAGTATGCCAGCCCGCAGGTTAGTATTATACCGGTGGACCTGCCGGGCAGGGGCAGCCGTTTTGCCGATCCTTTGCTGGGTGATATATACGATATGGCCAACGATGTTTTTCAGCAGCTGCAGGACCGCCTGCATGAGCCTTATGCCTTGTACGGGCATAGCATGGGCGCCCTGCTCTGCTACCTGCTTACGAAACGCATTTTGCAGGAAGGATTGCCCGCGCCTTTGCACTTATTCCTCACCGGCCGCGCAGCGCCGTCTGTTGTAAAGCAGGACGCGGTTATTCATACTTTGCCCAAAGCCGCTTTCTTTGAAGCATTGGCCAAACTGGGGGGCTGCCCGGAAGAGCTGTTGAGGAACGAAGACCTCAAGGATTTCTTTGAGCCCATTATCCGTTCTGACCTGGGCGCATTGCATACTTACGAACATGAGGAAACCGCTCCTTTTGATATACCCGTGACTGTTATAACAGGCCTGCAGGAAAATATCGGCTTTGAAGATGCGCTGGCCTGGCAAAAGGAAAGCACAGTGCTGATAACCGTACGCAAATTTACCGGGGATCACTTTTTTATTTACGATCATGAAAGAGAGATCGTGCAGCTAATGGCCGGCCTGCTGACCGGTGCAAGGAAAAAACAGCATACCGCGGTGTATGCATAAAAATGATGAGTTATGGTAGTATTACAACAGGTGAAGAAAGCATATAAAACAGCCAACGGCCAGCTGCCCATCTTAAAGGGCATTGACCTGGAAGTGGCCACGGGTGAGTTTGTAGCCATTATGGGACAGTCGGGCTCCGGTAAATCCACGTTGCTGAATGTGCTGGGCATACTGGATGATTATGATACCGGCAAATATTACCTGGACGGCACACTGGTGAAACATCTTTCCCAGTCGCGGGCTGCCTGGTTCCGGAACCAGTACATTGGTTTTGTGTTCCAGTCATTTAACCTGTTGCCGTTTAAAAATGCAATGGAAAATGTAGCGCTGCCTTTATACTATCAGAAAGTAAACCGCCAAAAGCGGAATGAAATGGCGCTGGAGCTGCTGGACCGTGTGGGACTGAAGAACCGCGCAGATCACCTACCCACCGCCTTATCCGGTGGACAAAAACAACGAGTGGCCATAGCCCGCGCACTGGCAGGTAACCCCAAGATCATACTGGCAGATGAACCTACCGGCGCACTGGATTCCAATACTTCAGATGAAATTATGGAGGTGTTCAAAGAGCTGCATGAGCAGGGTATGACCATTATTATGGTTACCCATGAACAGGATGTTGCGGATAAGGCAGAACGCGTGATCCGTGTAAAAGATGGTTTGGTAACTGCTGACACAAATATTTTATATCATGTTTGACCTGGATAACTGGCAGGAGATCTGGAGCTCTGTCAAAAAACATAAACTAAGAACCTTGCTCACGGCCTTTGGCGTGTTCTGGGGCATTTTAATGCTGGTATTGTTGCTGGGCGCCGGTAAAGGCCTGCAGAACGGCGTGTACCAGATGTTTAGCAGCGCTGCGCGCAACAGCATTTACATTTGGCCGGAAATTACCCGCACCCCTTACAAAGGATTAGCGCAGGGCCGTAAGATCACGTTTGATAATGGCGACTACCAAGCCATTTTGCATAAGGTTCCCGATATTCAATACCTGGCGCCGGGACTGAACCCCAATGGAAAAATAAGCATGGTGTACCGGCAAAAAAGCATGGCGTTTACACTTAAAGGTGTGCACCCGGACCTGCAGCATATTAAGACCATGGCTTTTCCCAAAGGCCGTTTCCTGAATATCCTGGATCTGCAGCAGGAGCGCAAAGTAGCGGTGATAGGGGAGCGCATCCGGGAAGTGTTCTTTCCCAAACAGGATCCCATCGGGCAGTTCATTAACATACAGGGCGTGCCTTTTCGCGTGGTAGGCTGTTTTACCACAGAGGAATCGGCCAGCCATAAGGAAGATGCCGAAACGGTTTTCGTACCCCTGTTTACGTTACAGCACACATTTGACTATAAGGATAATATTTCCCTGTTCACTGTTTGCCCAAGGCCCAATGTACCGGCAGAAAAAGTGGAAGCGGCTATCCGGAGCCTGATGGCTGCCCGGCATACCATCCAGCCGCAGGATACAGAAGCCATGGGCTCTTTTAACTCCGAAAAAGAATTTAACAAGTATGTGAGCCTGTTTGCCGGCATCCGGCTGTTTATCTGGATCGTAGGCGCAGGCACCATCGTAGCCGGTATCATTGGCGTGAGCAACATTATGCTCATCATTGTAAAGGAACGTACCCGGGAGATAGGCGTGCGTAAAGCGTTAGGCGCTACGCCGGCGTCTATTATAAGCCTGATCATCATGGAATCCGTAGTTATTACCAGCGCTGCCGGTTATGTAGGACTGATCACCGGTATGGGCATTATTGCCGGTGTGCGCAACTTACTGGACAGCTCCGGTTTCAAAAGCGAATTTTTCAAAGACCCGCAAATAGATCTGCAGGTAGCACTTACCGCCGTAATAATACTGGTGGTAACCGGCGCCCTGGCCGGGCTGGTGCCTGCCGGCAATGCAGCCAGAATAAACCCGATTGAAGCACTTAAAACTGAGTAGACATGAAAACGAGAAAGAAAAGCGTATTACTGCTAACAGCAGCGCGTGTAACCCTGGTGCTCTTAAAAATAATAGCCGGTTACAGAACTATAAAAATATGGCAGAACCTGGGCATGTATGCCACAGCAGCCGCTGGTTTGGCTTTGCTGGTAATAGTACCCGGCTGTTTATCGCAGCGTTCCGGCAAAGTAAAAACCGTGTATAACACTGACACTGCTTTTGTGACCGACATCGTGCAGAAAGCAGTGGCCACCGGTACGGTAGCGCCCCGCAAACAGATCGAGGTAAAAGCACAGGTATCCGGTATTATAGAAAAGGTATACGTAACAGCCGGCCAGCCCGTGAAAGCCGGTCAGCTGCTGGCTAAGATCCGCCTTACACCGGACGCGGTGAACCTGAGCAAAGCGGAAAGCGAGCTGCAGAAAGCCCGCATTTCCTACACCAACGCCAAAATAGAAAAAGAACGTTTTGAGCAGCTGTTCAAGGAAAAGGTAGTAGCGGAAAAAGAATACCATGAGTACCTGCTGAATTTCAATAAGGCCGATGCCGACCTTCGGGAAGCGCAGAACACCCTGCAGCTGGTAAAAGTAGGCGCCTCTGCACAATCCGGCATTGCCGCTAATGAAGTACGCTCTACCGTGAATGGCATATTGCTGGATGTACCTGCCAAGGAAGGGAACTTTGTAATAGAACGTAACACCTTCAATGAAGGCACTACCGTTGCCACCATTGCAGATATGAACGACATGATCTTTACCGGCAAAGTGGAAGAAGCCGACGTAAACCGCTTAAAAACCGGGATGGACCTGGCCATTACCGTACGAGCCACCGAAGAAAGGACCTATCACGCCCAGCTGGAATTTATTTCGCCCAACGGGGTAAAGGAGGAGGGCGCCACCACTTTTGAGGTGCGGGCTGCCATTAAGCTGGACAGCACCCAGTTCCTGCGGGCAGGGTACAGCGCCACGGCAGACATTGTGCTGGAAAAACTGAATAATGTGCTGGCCGTGCGGGAAAGCGTGGTACGGTTTGAGAAGGAAAAACCTTATGTGGAGGTAGAAGTGCAGCCCCAGACCTTTGAAAAGAGGTATGTACAGCTGGGTTTGTCGGACGAGATCAATATCCAGGTGCTGGGCGGGTTAAAGGCCACGGATAGGCTAAAGGCGGTTTTTTAGAGGAGAAAATATATTTTGTTGGCTATTTTTTAAAAAATTTATACATTTGCCCTCCCAATTCGCGTAATGCCCGATAGTATAACGGTAGTACGACAGACTCTGACTCTGTTTGTCTTGGTTCGAATCCAGGTCGGGCAACAAAGGAACTGGACAAGTGCGATAGATCGCTACTTGTCCAGTTTTTATTTTAGAAGAAACCCTTCATCAGGCATATATATTAGCTGGGCACTTCATTTTTATCTATACATTCTTCCTTTTATATTCTAAAAATCTGAGGCGTCTAATTCTTTATCTGCTCCGATTTCCCGCGCATCCTTCAAACGATTTGTTTGTACATCAATCAAGAGAGGATTTTTTCGTCAATTATTGAAGATTATTGATTAGCTGGGGATGAAGCCGAAGGTTTTTTTTCGGAGGAGTTTGAGCGTGCTTAAACTTAAATTATAAAGAATGTGTTGGCTTTCATTAAGCGTTAATTGAAAAGATATTCCCATATTCTCCTTATCTTAGGGAATCCTCTTTTAACAGTTGTTAGGCTGCAAATTCTTCTTATTTGTAGTTGATGACATAGATTCCAATTAATCAGATCATTCCAAAGAAAGGCGAACTGTCAATATTAGGAGCGGTTGGAAAAGTCGCCTCGTTTTACAAGTAAAATAGATGTTATAATTATATTTAATGATTATGTGATGTGACACACTTTACAATATAAGACACGGTATTAAGATATTAACACAGAAAGAAACGACTTATGGCAACCAAGATAATTTTTTTTAATCATAAAGGAGGTGTAAGTAAAACTACAACCACATATAATATAGGCTGGATGCTTGCAAATAAGGGACATAGAGTTCTTCTTGTTGATGCGGATCCCCAATGTAATTTATCTGGATTGATACTAGGGGATGAGTTTGAGCAATATTACATTGAAGATGGGACGAAAGATCAAAATATTAAGGATGGTGTGAAAGTTGCGTTTGAAGGAAAACCTGAACCAATACGAGCAATTGAATGTTATCGCAACCCACATAACCGAAATCTTTATTTACTTCCCGGGCATGCAAATCTTAGTGAGTACGATGCAGCATTAAGCTTTGCGCAGAACTCGAATAATGCAATTACCACTCTTCAGAATTTACCTGGTGCTTTTAATGAGTTAATTAGATTAACAGGAGATAAATATGGAGTTGAATACGTATTGATCGATTTAAACCCTGGATTAAGCGCAATAAATCAAAACTTTTTTGTTTTAAGTGATGCATTTATCATTCCAACAAACCCTGATCCGTTTTCAATAATGGCTTTAGATACATTAAGGAAAATATTGCCACGATGGGTTGAATGGGCTGATCGTATGAGACCAATATTTGCAGATTCCTCATATCCTATGTCTGAGTCTAAACCTAAATTTATAGGTTCTGTTATCCAAAGATTTAATATAAGGAAAGGCCGTGCGGCTAGGCCTTATAGAGATAATATTGCGGAAATAAGAAGAACTATTAGGGACGGATTTGTACCAGAGATTTCAAAGTACAGGATGATGTTCACTCCTGAAAATTACAGGTTAGCACAAATATCTGATGATTATTGCCTAGCTGAAATTTCTGATTTTCAAGGATTGTTACCAAAAGCGTATAACGCTGGAGTACCAATATTTCAATTAACCGAGGAACAGATAGGGGAAACAGGGCCTGTCTTGGAAGGTATGATTCGAAATAGAGATGCTTTCTATGGCGTTTTTGAAGCAATATCAGAAAAAATAATAGCATTACAGCCTTATGCGGAACTCGCTTAACCAGTTTAATGAAAACATGCGGTACGTAAAAGAGCTAGGCATGTTACATGCTCATCTAAAGAATGATTTAAAACTTCCCAATGATTTGTCAGATTTATTGCGTGCACAATGGGTTTACGCAGTAAGCGCATTAGACAAGTTGATACATGAATTTGTTAGAATAGGAATGATAGAGACATTTAATGGTAGCAGAAATAAGACGAGTAAATTTAATAGTTTTCCGGTTTCAATGAGTACATTAATCAATATTCAAAGTTCAAGTGTGCCACCATCGCATTACTGGTTTGAGCAAGAGATTATTCAGCGTCATAAACAGCTTTCATTTCAAGATCCTGAAAAAATAGCGGATGCTTTAATGTATAATCCGGACTAAACTGAACCACTAATTCCGGATCAAAGTGAACCAGTTATTCCAGACCAAAGTGAACCACCC
>NZ_JAGXJN010000064.1 GCF_019091455.1 Chitinophaga sp. GbtcB8 | reverse complement strand
CACAACTGGACACCTGCATAAAAAGTAGAGCCTCCCTCTTCAAGAAAAAAACATGTACTTGCTCGTGGGGATACGATTATGGTGTATTTGAATTTCTAAGTATTGGCAAAAGGGGTATAATACCTAAAAGAATAGTTTTTGTCCCTACTGAATATGCTGATGTTTATAACCTGATGCTTGGAGATATTGACATGAATGGAGAAATCAATGATGTTTCCATTAGTGCTAATGGTGATAGGAACAAAATATTATCTACTGTTGCTCATGTGGTAGAGGTTTATTTAAAAGCATATCCACAAAGATGGGTCTATTTTACAGGTAGTACAAAGGAAAGAACAAGGCTTTATAGAATGGCAATAGGAATTAATCTGGAACAACTTTTATTAAAGTTTGAGATATATTCTAGGATTGATAATGAAATTATTCCATTTCATAAAAACATGGAATTGGATGGTTTTTTAGTAAGGATTAATTTGTAATTTAACATCATGGAAAAGAAAATAATAAAATTCACCAGTGAGATTTCCAAAAAGGAAATAACCTTGACTGTCGATGAAAGATTGAATAGCATTGATGAAAAAAAGGTTGCTCCAAGAAAGCTGGCAGAAGTTAATGAAGCATTAAAAGGGGTAAAGCTGCCAAGATAATATCGTTGTAATAAAAGTTTTAAAGCCATCTGATTTATTTCAGGTGGCTTTTTGCATTTATAGCCTTTTCAATGCTTATATAAGTTAAAGGTTGCTGAATAAGCAGCCTTTTATCTTTTAATACAATTTGGTTACCCACCTTACCTTAATATTAAAACATAAAAGGACACATATGAATAATAACAATGATCGAGACTTTTTTGGATTAAAGGACAGCAGGCATGTCAAAAAACACCTGGAATCTATAAGCCATTTTGTTGACTTTACAGATCTCACTGGCGCAAAAGAGGAGCTACTGGATATGCTTTATGCAGCCATGAATAGTGAGTATGTAAATGACATGGGGACAGAAGGTAGAAGTGATTTAATGTGCCTTTACACAAATCTTTTGAATTTAATTGAGGCAGTACACTGGCTGGCACCTCCTATACTGGAAAAATTTGAATATCCATTACCACCAGGGCTAAGGAAAGAATGCCCTTATTGTTCAAGTAAAATAGATTTGAAATATGACTAAAAACAATTCGCAGCCTGTAAATATGCTGCATGATCTGCACACCAATTTTTCCCAGTTTCCTTTAAATTTCAGGGAATTAGTTATGGAAGAATGCAAATGGAGCTGTCCAACATATTACAGAAAAATAAGAGCTGTAGACAAGCCTGATGAAAATAGGAAGGATGGTTTTATACCAGCACTTTCCAATGCTGAAAAGGAGGGGATTTTAAGAATGGCGAATATTGCAGTTGAACAGCTAAAAGTTTCTCTGGATAAGTACCAGTAACCTCCTACAGACTTCATAAGAAGCAGGAATAAAAGTTTTTATAAATCAATTTGGGTCACATTTTGGGTATCATCTTATTTGGAGTAACTTTGTTGTATAATTTCATGAATATTTTGTATGCTTGTAATTAATTAGTTATGAATATTTCAGAATGCTTAGCAGGCTGTACTCATAATCAGGGGGTCCCAGGATCATGCCCTGGTGGGACCACTTAAATTGCGAAAGCGCTGATTTTATCGGCGCTTTTTCTTTTTGCAGATGGGTGGTTACGCTGCTTTCCGCAGATCCTATCTACCTAAAAAGGGATATATTGATCTACCTATTTTCCGGTATATGATGCAGCTATTGAATACCCTAATTTTGCATCGTCAGATAAACTATCAGAACTATGCCTTTTCAATTTTGTAACCCGATCCTAATTGCTGCTATTTCATTGTTACTTGCGGCCAACAGCCAGGCTCAGAGTAAATTTGACAGCAAACTGCTGACGAACGGAAAATATACATTGGCCTGCTATACCGTAAATGGTGGCAGCGAGTCGGCGATCGGTACTTTCACGATCGGTGTTAATACCACAAATGATAAGCTGTCACTGACCACCATCACGGCCCTTTCCGGGCTGGAGGAATGGAAAGATACCAGCATATCAGATCTGAGCACCTTCAAACCCATCTACCGCGCATCCCACAATAGCATGAAAGATATGGTGCTGCACTTTGGAAAAGATGTTACCGGGTATTATGTTGATAAGAAAACAGGTAAGAAGAACCAGGTCAAAGAAGCCGGTGACCAGTATTTCGTAGACAGCTATACCTACCATGAAAATGGTGAAAGGCGGCAATGCTGTTATTTCCGGACAGGTATTTGCCCGCGACTTCAGCGAGGGTAACAAGATGGAGGTGATGAATATCCAGGCCAAACAGGTAGCTGCCCGTGGTACACAGGTGGTGCTGATCCCGTACAACGACTACTTTAAAGAATGGATTAAGGTGAATGAGGCCCAACGGAAAAAGGCAGGGAAGGCATTGCCATTTCAGATGATGCAGCCCAGTGCATCAAAAGTATCAGCGTTTATGATGATGCCGGACACTTTGAATTTGTGAGCCTTATGCCGGGAGAGTACCTGCTGTACACCGAATTCAGATTTGAACATGCTTATACCCAGAAGGAAGTAGTCAGATCACTACATTAATGGAATGTTCCAGGGTACCACGGCCAATACCGTGAACAGGGATTACAGCGTGGGTAACAGTGCCACCGTGAAGAAGGTGGTAACCGTGAGTAAAGCTGGGGAAAAGGTGGAGGTGAAGCTGAAGAAAACGCATGCGTGAGGATAGATGAACTAACGGGGCCGCTTGCAGGGATGGTATGCGGCTTTTTTTTGCGTGGCCTGACGGAATTTAGTGAACGGCTGAGAAAGATGCAAGCCGATGGCAGATTTCATAGGAATATATAGGGGAGAATATAATTTTAAATGTAGTCTTTAACATCCGCTGCGTTTATATGTTAAGTTTATTACTCCCTCCAATTAGCTTTATCCCTAAGCATTACTGTCTGCCTAAATTCATCAAAGTCTGCATAAAAATTGGTAATGGGCCATCGTGAATCGTTTTCCTGGCTGCCTTTCCAGGTAAGATGTACTACCGCAAACTGAAAATCAGTTGCAGGATGATGTATGGCAAATAGTACATCGTCATTATTACTGCACCGGCCTAGCGCACTGTATTTATAGGTTGTTAGTATATGAGATAGTGTAGAAGGGACAGTGCTGGTTCCTATTTCCGCAGCCAGTTATTTTCCAATAATATCTTTTGCGTCACGGAGATACTTTCCCAGGGTTCTTCCAAAAAGTCAGGGTTTCCCTGGCCTTCAAAATAATCGGCCATAATATGCTGGTACACACCAAGTATATCTGAAGTTATTTCATTCGGAAATTCTGGTAGATCGACTATCGAAAAGCCACCGATGGGATATACAAAGCACCCATTTGAAAGCTGCAGATTCAAATGTAAAGAAACCAGTTGTTCCGTGTACTTACCCTCACTTTCCTGAAAGATACTGCGGAAGGGGGAATAAGCATTGGTAGGGATGAGCGTACCACCAATAACGCCCATTGATGCATCAATAATGCGGAGTGTTACTGTTCCAATAAGCACTTCCTGTGCATAAAAGTTCGCTTCCATGAAAGTAATTGCCGGGTTGAGTTGGATAATATAATTTTACAAAAACATTCATCCCACATATGCCATCCATCTCCCTGATCGTAATTAAAACCAACCAGCTACAGGAACAGGCTGCATTTTATACGAAGCTGGGCTTCACACTTGACTATCATAAACATGGTAATGGGCCCTATCATTATGCCAGCACAGGCAGCCAACCGGTACTGGAAATATATCCCTTGCCTAAAGGTGTAATAACACCGGACAACACTACCAGATTAGGATTTGCAGTTGAACAATTAGATATTTTGATCAAAGAACTCCGGGAGCAAGGCACTACCATAGTAGCTGCACCTGCAAAAACTGAATGGGGATATACGGCCATTGTACAAGACCTGGACGGAAGAAAGATAGAACTAACGGAACATTAAAGTTATTCCGAAGAAGGTGGCCTTTTGTTACCACAAGCTGCACAAAACGAAGCCAGTGGTGTTCTATAGGGCTTACCGCATTTTTCACAAGGCGGTCCGTATTGTGCAATCCGATGATGCATGACGGCATTCGGTATTGTTTTGGTAAATCCCGTTACCTCCTCATAATAATCCATTAATTCTTTAAAGCGTTCTTCGTATGTACCCTCTTTTGATTTGATGCCTTTACCATAAAGCTCATAAGCCTTTTTATATTCGGCTTCGTCAAGCATTGGTAACTCCATTCTGCAACGCCAACACCAGAGAATTTTCATCGTCTTTTATTTAACTTACAAATACTTCTCCACCTCTACACACTCCACTCCTTCCACCTTCCTGAAAGAATCCGTTGTATACACCGCATCTACAAACTCAATCTTAGTCCCTTTACTAAAGATCCCGTGGCTTACAATTAAATTCACTTTCACCGCGCCTTTCTCTTTCAGCATTTTTGCAGTACCGGCAAACGTGCCACCACCGTCGCAGATATCGTCTACAATAAAACAGGTTTGTCCCTGCAGGTTGTCGGTAGTGGTTTTGAAGTTAGTGAGCGCGCCGGTTTTTACATCCCGCTCTTTCATGCATTCTACTACGTTATCTGTTTGCAGGAACTGCGCCAGCTTGTGGATCTTTTTCAGTGCGCCGGCATCGGGGGAAACCAGGCAGTAGACAGTAGTGGGGTATTTCTGGAAATAATCTGCCAGTGCATCTTTTACAAACTGGTGATTAGTCACCGCATAGGAACGATTAATCAGCGCGGTGGCTACTTCCGAATGCGGATCAAATATTTTGACCTTTTTAAACTGCGCCTGGTTCAGTATAGCAGCAATGATCTTTAAGGAGAACGGCTCTCCATCCAGCATCACACGGTCCATGCGGGCCGCCA
Organism: Chitinophaga sp. GbtcB8; assembly: GCF_019091455.1. Lineage (GTDB taxonomy): Bacteria > Bacteroidota > Bacteroidia > Chitinophagales > Chitinophagaceae > Chitinophaga. The sequence continues at coordinate 16,775 of NZ_JAGXJN010000064.1, read as the reverse complement.
TGAGGTAAGAGACATAGAGCTCCACCGTTTCAAATTCCAGGTAGTCCAGCGTGTTTTTAATGAACAGCGTCAGCATCAGGTCATTGGCATTGTCAATGCGGGTAATGAGCTGTACCGGCTCCTGGCGGCTAATGCCCTGCAGGCTATTCATATCTATTTTGATGTGGGGCTGCCCATCGGGAAATACCATTGTCTTGAAACGGATATCAGATCTTTCCGGGTAAATGAGATTGAGTGTGCTCATAATATTTTGCTGTTATTATTGAAATAATATCTTCTATAGTGGTAACCTGCGGTATGCCGAACCGCTCACAAACAATATCTACATTGCCTTTGCGCCAGAAACCTTCCGGGCAGCAAACGATCAGCTTTTCAGAACGGGCATGCAAACCCAATTCCAGTAAGGTAATGGGTGATTGGGTGCCGGGAAGGGAATTAAATGCAGGGCTGGTTATTTCCTGTTTCCACGAGCTGTCCCAGTCATCCCGCCTGGGGTTATACAAAATAATATTTTCATCGTCCCGGAAGGCATTGCCTACCTGCTGCTGCCAGTTGACAGCGCAACCCATTTCAATGCTGCCTGCCAGGAATACACTGTAGGTACCAGGTAATAAGGGATGTGGTGATTGAATGATCATACATGCACATTAAAATTCAATGTATTTAGCCGGTACAGCGTCTGCAAGCCATACACCGTTTTCTGAAAGGTAGAAGACTAAACCATCCCGGAACATTTGGCCGCTGCGTACGGTCAGGATCACCGGCACACCGCGGCGGCTGCCTACTTTCTCTGCTGTTGCTCTCTCCTTACTGAGGTGTACATGCTGCCGGCTCATTTTCAATAATCCTTCCTGCTGAATGTTGCTCAGAAATTTGGCCACGGTGCCGTGGTATAACACTTCCGGCGGTTCCTGTGCCACCAGGTTTAATTCCACATTTATGGAATGCCCCTGGTTGGCTCTTATCCTGGTATGATCTTCATTAAAGGCAAAACGCTGCTTATCATTTCCGGCTACTACCATTTCCAGTGTAGCCTTATCAAATACCTGCCGGTGTGCGGCTGCTTTCGTGATCAGTTCCATTACATCTGTCCAGCCGTTTTCATCCAGCTGCAAACCAATGGTTTCCGGGCTATGCCGGAGTATGAGGCTTAAGAATTTGCTGATGTTTTTAATTTGTTTCTCGTCCATGTTATTTGAGTTTATCGCGCACTTCCATCAGGACGTAGCCTAACAAATTCTCACCCTTCCATAATAAAGGGTTAGTTATGTCTGCACGGTCTGTTGCCATACCAATACCCCATATCGTATCTACGGGACTGGCTTCGACCAGTACGCGGTCGCCAGTATTGAGCAGGAAGGTTTTTAGATCTTTATGCTGTGAAAACTTATGCTGGTTACCGGTAACGACTATATTAAATTTCTGTTCATCCCAAATGGAAGGTTCAAAGGTTTTGATCTCACGCCCCAATTGCTTTACCGCTCCGGGCGTATCAGCCTGCAGTATCTTTTCAATGATGGAGGTATCGTTGAACAAGCGGGCTTTCCCGGCCATCATCCAATGTTCTGCGGTGGGATAGGTAATACCATCTACCTTAAATGGCGCCATCCACCATTGACTGAAACATGTCTTTGTAATAGTGCCATCCTTTGATGGCTGATGCCCCCAGAAGAAAATATATTTTAGTTGTTCTCCTGTGTTGTATTTATCCCTTAACCAATCATTGTTATATTTCATGGGGTGTAAAATTTACAGCCGCTATCAATTATTAACTCCAGCTCCTTCAGTCTTATGGGCCGGTACAGCATTATTGTTCTCATTTTCTTCCAGCCTTCCTTTTAAACGTTCCCTGATCTCAGCCAGTGTCCAGTCTACCACTACTTTACCATCTTTGAACACGGTTTTTAATTCACCCTGTGCTTCTTCTGCCCAGGTGCACTGGTCTTTTACTTCCAGCTTACCCGTGATGGTGTTGCGGTATACCTGCATTAAACCTTTGGCTGATTTCTTGGTACCGTCGTCAGTTTTAGGATCTTTAAATATATCCCTGCCCACGCCATTTACCTCACCATAGGTAGCTTTCATGGCAAAGCCAAATGTATCGCGGGTTACATATTCATATGTGTAAGAGCCAATGCCTAATACTACGTTGTAGCTGGCAAAGCCTTTTTGTTTCAGTCCTTCCAGTATGTCCAGCTGACGTTCAGTGGTAATGCTATCGCCATAGATAAGCCCAATGTGGCCATCCAGCAGCTTGTAACCCTGCTCTGTAATAATACCGCCAAAGGTTTCCCACATACATTCAATAGCGCCTTTGTAAGCGGGGCTGCCTACGGGAGCATCCATATCGCCCACAATAATTTTTACCGGGTCGCCGCTGTCGGGGCGGATCACTACCTTACCATTACGGGCCAGGATCCTGCTTTTGAGCGCGGGTAAAAACTCTGTGATCACCTGCCAGAAATCCCAGGTATCGCTTACAATAGATACAATGCCTGCGGGATAAACCTCGCTGATAAGCCGTTCAAAGGTTTTGATCTCATCATCCTGCGTACCCATACACATTACGCTGTGTTCTGTTGCGGGTACAGAACCGCCGATCAGCTCTTTCTCACAATTGGCATTGTAATAAGTTTCCAGGAAATCAATAGCTGGAATGGTATCAGTGCCTGCAAAAGATAACAGGTGACCGGCGCCGCTGATCAGCGCATCTTCCACTCCGCTCATACCACGGAAAGAGAAGTCGTGCCCCTGCCAGGGTATAAAGCTCAGGTCATTGCCTACGGTTTCTTTTGCATACCTGGTAAACGTTTTCAGGTATTGGAAAGCCGTGGTGGCAGAGGTACAGGGTTTCCATAGAATGGCGCTGAGAATAGTTTCCAGCATATTGGTGAGCCAGAAAAATTCCGGGATGGTATTCTTAATGGTAAAGATGGGCACACGCATGGGCACCAGGGTACCTTCCGGCAGGGCTTTAATTTCCAGTGGCAGGTAACCCAGGTCATGCAGGGCTGCTATGTGATCATAGGTAATACTGTCCTTGCCCAGGTAATTATCCATACGGCGGGCATATTGTTTCAGCACCTGCTCTTTAGGCTGACTGAAAAAAGATTCATTGAACTCACGTATCAGGTATTCCTTAATAAAATATTGCAAACCAAAAAACACGATCTCCTGTACATCACCGTTCCTGGATTTGCGCGGTGTAAGGTTAGAGTACACCAGGCTGGTACCTTCGGGATATTGGAATTTGTGGCCTACTTTGTAGCCGTCTTTTAAGAGGATGGGATTGATACGCATAGTTAGCTAATATTAAGTTGGAAATTATTTTGTTTTAGTTTCTTATTGAACTTGAATAACTCGGGCCGGCGGTTCTGTGAGCCTTCGCGTTTAATGCCGGTATTGATCACATATTCTGCATCCAGGATCTTACGGCTGAAATTCCTGCGGTCTATTTCAACGCCCAGTATGCATTCATATAATTCATGCAGCTCTGACATGGTAAACATTTCATCCAGCAGCTGAAAACCTACAGGGAAATACTGGATCTTGGCCTGCAGGCGCTGTAAGGCTTTAGTAAAGATCTCTTTGTGGTCAAAGCCCAGGGCCGGGATCTTTTTTACCGGGAACCATTGTACATCATTCGCCATTTTACCGGCAGCTACTGCAAACTTCTTTGGGTTAATGAGCGCATAGTGTGCTACTGAGATCACACGCCCACGCGGGTCACGGTCCGGCGCATCAAAGGAGTACAGCTGCTCCAGGTATACATTATCCATACCCAGCTTGGTTTGTAATATGCGGGAACAGAGTTGCTGAAAACTTTCCTCCATCTGTAAAAAGGCGCCGGGTAAGGTCCAGCGGTCTTTAAAAGGCTCCTCATTCCTGTTCAGCAACAGCACGGATAATGTTTTCTCATGATAACCAAATACTACCAGGTCCACAGCCAGGGCAGGATTCTTATATGCGGAGAAAGCTTTCATTCTTTTTGTTTGTGTTAATTTGACACAAAGAAAGGAAGTTATTTTTATTTGTACAAATTTTTCCAGGGATTTTATTAAAATAGGTACTTATACGTAACCGTTAGTACCGGTCCAAAAGGCCGCCGGAAAGCGCTAACATATTAAGAAAGATAGGGTTAATTGTAATAACAACATAGTGCTGGCCGGATGGTTAGGGCCACGAACTTTCTTTTAAAGCGGGAGGTGTATCCGGGCTGCGATTGGGTGGCAGGTGGGATACGACGGAGATGTGCCTGAGTTACAGCTACATGCCATAAGAGGAGCACCCGGATTGAATCCGGACAGTAGCTGGGATGCATAAGAGATGAACCTGCACTGTACCTGGAATGCATCTGGAGTTTACCAGGGATGCACCTGGGCTACATATAGGCTGCGCCGGGGTAATACACGGATCGCACCCGGGTTGTAATGCCATGATACTCAAATATCAGATGGACATAACGTGGATTTGATGTGGACTTGACGTGGACTTGATCTGCAGTTGTTGCTGATTTTCATCGAGTTAAGAAAATTCAAAAAACAGCTGTTTAATGGGTAAAACAGTGGCTAAAGGAAAGGGCGATGCATGGATGTTTAGAGGGATAAAATGGTGGCATTTAGCAACGAACGAAGGCACTAATATGCTGAAAGGCAAGCGCTAGCTAACAGGGAACTGAATGTAATAACGTGGGCAGGCGTTTGGATTAAAAGATACGGGGAAGAACAAGACTACCAATCACCAGAATAAAAATAGACTGTACCTTAATGATACAGTCTATTGCAAATAAAACGAGATCTTATTAATACATCAGCTTTAATTCCGGAAAAAGCTCCCGGCTGTTCCCGTTTGCTCTACCCAAATACCGGAGCTGGCCTGCAGCTTATATTCGCTTAAACCCACTTCCTTTCCATCAGGCGCCCAATCGTAGGTATAACCCAAACGGGTCCAGGGATAATAATAATCCGTATTGGAGCTTAATGGCCGGTAGTAAGAATAAATAATATTATCATCGAACCAGGTAGCATACGCCGGTGAAACACCATTCACCAGCACCGCACCGGTAGTAGTGGTATTAATAGCAGGATTGCCGGCGGGGCGCACCAGCTTATCGGCCGGCACCCACATTTGCGAGATGTGTGTGTTACTGCGGTCATTGGCAGGCGGTAATCCCAGCAGCTGGCAGATACGCATAATAGTATCAGATCCGGGCTTGAAAGCCGCTGCCAGCCTGCGTTTCATTTGTGCCGGTATAAACACCCAGGCATCGCCCCAGGTATTGGTAATAGAATCGCCGGCCGGGTAGCTGGATGGGTACTTCATAAAAGTGGCCATCAGTACATATTGTTTGCCATGGATGGTTTTCCATTGCAGGTTGGGATTGTCGGCCGTAATGGGCCATAAAGTGTCTACTACTTCTGAATTGTCAGCTATGGTTGCATCCGTAATGGAGTTAGCGTACAGCTGATCTACGGTGTACTGGGGCGCTGGTACATCATCATCTTTTTTACAGGCTACAAATAAAGAACTAACAGCAAGAGCCATGCAGATCATGGATCCGGAACGCGGGAAAAAAGTTTTCATAGTGGTTTTCTTTTGGTTATTCGGTTATAAGAGATCGGCTAAGTACGTAATTTTCAGCGATATACACAACTTTTTCCACACACCGCAGCCCGCTTCATAACGTAAGCATAACAATTGCATAATGCTCACTTAACCATTCCATAATAGTGGATGATTCTCTTTGCAAACGCTTTAGGGTAAAGAGGGATCCAATCGTACACTTTTAATTACGGACAACCACATCATCGATACCTGTTGCTTACAGGATCAACTGCCATGCATATAAATCAAAGGTGAGCATATGAAACTAATTGTCGCTGTCGTGATCCTCTCCGGTGGATTATTGTCTTTTTTTCGTGCGAATGTAGGTGTGAAAATTCAACACTCTTTAACAGTAGATTCCCTGGGAGCCTGCCAGGGTGCTCACTATGAGCAGGGTAAGCTATACCTGTACGGCGACCGTGAAACGGGCATGATGCGGGAGTATATACCGGGTACAGATTCGCTGTTATACACCGGCCGTGAATACGCGTTCACAGAAAATGGAAAAGATGTGATCAACCATCCTACCGGTATTGCGCGCCATGGCGCACTGCCTGTTTTTATTGGCAACAGCATCCGCTTAAATAAAGATGGTACGGCCTGGAAAGCAGTGATCTACTGCATTAACTGGGAAGGGTTTTTACAAACACATACGCTGGACGGCAACATTAAAAAAGTAATAGACGATGATGCCTGCATACAGGGCACCCGTCCGGAGTACGTGGAGTACAATGGTCAATGGTATGTAGCCACTGCCGATTACGGTAACCATGGCAATGAAGTAAGATTATACCATCCCGGACGGCTGCAGAATGTATCCAACACAAAAGAAGATGGTGTGCTGTTTAAAAAATTCAGCTGCGGGCCCTGGGTGCAAAACCTGCATTGGATACCAGAAAAGAAAGTGCTGGTACTAATACAGAACCAGGTGGAGGGCCGTAAGTGGCGCTTTACTTTCGTGAACCTGGAAACCTCCATTGCTGCTGGTAAAGCAGACATTATTAAGGAAATAGATATTGATAAACCCGATGAGCTGGAAGGCTTCACTTTTTTAAACAGCAGCCAAACAGGGATCGCTGTTACCTCCTCCGCAAAGAACAATGCTCATTTTATAAATGTCAACTGGTAGAGTTATGCAAAGAACGTTACAAGATCTCAAACGTGGATGTAAGTTTGTATTGGCGGCATACGGCCTGATGGCTGTAATGCCCGCTGGTGCTGCCACAACAGGCAGGGAGTTAGCCATAGTATGGCAGCAGCCGGGCACCGTTGAAGTAAGCGGTACCATTACGGATGAAAAGAACCAACCCTTACCTGGTGTGAATGTAGTAGAAAAAGGTACCCGTAAGGGCACGGTTACTAATGGCAATGGCCAGTACACCCTACGCGTAAGCGCGGGCGCCACGCTGGCGTTTTCCTTTACCGGTTATATTCCGCAGGAGGTTGCTGCCAACCAATCTGTATTGAATATACTACTGCGCGAAGATGTAAAACAGCTGAACGAAGTAGTATCTGTAGGTTACCAGAAAATGCGCAAGAGCGATGTTACGGGTGCTATATCCAGTGTAAAGGCTAAAGAGCTGAACCTTACTACTCCCTCTGTAGGGCAGGCGCTGGTGGGTAAAGTGGCCGGTGTGCAGGTATCGCAGGTGAGCGGTGCGCCGTATATGAGCACCAAGATCCGTGTGCGTGGGGTTGGCTCTGTAAATGCCAGCTCTGACCCGCTGTACGTAATAGATGGTTACCCGGCCGGTAATGATGTATTCATCAACCCGAATGATATAGAATCCATCGACATTCTGAAAGTTGCTGCTTCTGCTGCAATTTCCGGTTCCCGGGCAGCCGGCGGCGAAGTGCTTATTACCACAAAACATGGAAAGGGTGGGAAGGGCCAGCTGCAATATGATTACCAGTTTGGCGTGAACCAGCTGAGTAAAAAAGTAGACCTGCTGGATGCCGATCAATTTGCGCAGCTGGTGATAGACGGCCGTAATAACACCTACCGCGACCTGGTTGTAAATGGCGGCGGCGCCTGGAATGATGCGATGTTCTCTGACGATAACGCTACCCGTGTTGCCAAAGTAGGTAATGCCAGCAGCGTAAGCATTCCTACTGAAATTTATGACCGTGTCAGCCAGAAAATGATCAAGCCGAAATATAATACAGACTGGCAGGATGAGCTTTACCGCAATGCGCCGGTACAGCGGCATAACCTGGCATTTTCCGGCGGCAAGAATGGCGTGCGTTATGCACTGAGCGGCGGTTACCAGGATCAGCAGGGCATTGTAGTAAGCACATATCAACGGAGGCTGAACCTGCGCGCCAATATAGATGCAGATGTAAGTGCAAAATTAAAAGTAGGCGCTAACCTGTCCTTCACTTCCAATGATAACCGGGAGATAGAAGAAGGCCGTTTTGATCATGGCCCTATCCTGGGCGCGTTAATATACATGCCTTACTTCCGTGCACGTAATGATGATGGCACCCTGCGTAAGAATGAAGCGGCCTCACAGTCGGCAGCATATGGTTACCAGACCATAGAAAACCCGGTAGCCATTGCAGAAGAAACCAACATTACCCGCAAAGGACGCCGTGCTACTTACAATGGTTTTGCAGTGTATGAAATTATTCCCGGCCTTAGTTTTAAAGCCAACCTGGGTTTACAAACCTATAATGAGAAGTACGAGTTTTACCGGCCCGGCAGCTTAAGCTCAGATGCTAACCCGCCTTACTCTCCCCAGGCGCTGGCAGCGGCCAGGGATACGGCCAGAACCTTATCTACCACCGACCAGCTGGGCGAGTTTACACTGAATTATAAAAAACAATCCGGCAAACATAATATTGATGTACTGGCAGGTTACACGGCACAACAGTATACCAGCGATGCAGTGAGCGTGCTGGCAAGAGGTTACCAGAACGACCGTATACAGGAGATCACCGGCAAGGGTGCAGACCCTACCAACTTTGCATTGAACCCGGCTACAGGCAAGGCTACCTGGACCATGCTCTCGTACCTGGCGCGCGTGGTGTACAATTATGAGAATAAATATTTCTTAACCGGCTCTTTCCGTACAGATGGCTCATCCCGTTTTGGACCGGCCAACCGCTGGGGTAATTTCCCCTCTGTATCTGCCGGCTGGAATATTTCAAAAGAGCAGTTCTATACCGACCTGGTAGGCACATCCAGCTCCCTGAAGCTGCGGGCCAGCTGGGGTTTGAGCGGTAATAACAACATTGGTAACTATAACTACCAGCAGGTAATGACCTCACCGGGCGGTGTAGTATATGGCAATGGCACTATTGCTACCGCCATATGGTCCGGCGATCTGCGGGATCAGAAACTGGGATGGGAATCAACCTCGCAATTCAACTTTGGTGCAGACCTGGGCCTGTTTAACGACCGTGTGTTTGTGATTGCCAACTACTACATCAGCCGGTCTTACAACCTGCTGTTTAACCAGTCTGTGTCCGCGGTGGCCGGCACAGCTTCCGTATTAACCAACCTGCGTAATTCCAAAGTGCAGAACAAGGGTTTTGATGTGCAGATAGACAGCAGGATCGTATCTACCAAAGATTTCAATTTTAACTTCAGCGGCAATATATCCGTGAACCGTAACAAGGTATTAGATATGGGCGGCGCCAGCACCATTATTACCAATGGTGCAGAGCGTTCTTATAAAACGCATATCACAGAAGAAGGGCAGCCGATTGGCATGTTCTACGGCTTTAAAGCAAAAGGCATGGTAAAGGAAAGTGATATGGCCAACATTGCGGCAGACGATGTTTTTTATAATTCTGCCACACAGTCGTTCCCGAAAGGGTATGTGCTGAAAGGGCCTGCCCGCTCCACTGCATCCAGCAATGGCTTAAAGCCCGGTGATCTTTATTTTGAAGATACCAATGGCGATGGTGTGGTAACGGATGCAGATAAAACAGTGATCGGATCTCCGTATCCTAAATTCATATATGGGTTCGGGTTAAACTTCAGCTACCGGTCTGTAGACCTGAGCGCTTCCTTTAACGGCTCTTATGGCAACCAGGTACTGGATGGGCAGGATTATTACCTGTTTAACATGGAGGGTTCCGGCAACCAGTATGCCAAGGTAGCTAACCGCTACCGTTCTGCAACAGAACCCGGTGATGGCAGCGTGTACCGCCCCTCCCGCGGTGGTACGCAAAGTAACAGCACCCGTCTTTCCACCTTCTATTTACAGGATGGTTCTTACTTCCGTTGTACCAACATAACCCTGGGCTATAACATTCCGCAGGTTTTGCTGAAACCCGTGAAAGGCTTAAGCAACATACGCGTGTATGCCAGCGTGGATAATGCTTTTACCATTACCAAATACCTGGGTTACAACCCGGAAGTGGATTATAACAACGGTGTAAACCTTACGCCCGGCGTGGATTACGGCATGTACCCCCTGGTACGCGCTTACAATTTTGGTGTGAAAGCTACATTCTGATAAGGACCTAAAAAATCAGCAAACAATGACTAAAAGATATTTCATAATAGGTTGTATAGCAGCTACCTCGTTACTGAGCGCCTGCAGCAAAACATTTTTGGAGCAAAGCAATCCCAATGCCATTCCTACTGCAGTGTACTATCAAACAGAAGGGGATATTGCGCTGGCAGTGAACGGGGTATACCAATCCCTGAGAACCGGCGACGGTATTGGTGAGAACAGCGGTTTATATACGGACGAACGTTCTGACGATGCGGGCCGTAACGATAACCAGTCGAACGCGGGAGAGCCTTTCCAGTTCAACGATTTTTCCCTGCTGCCCAGCAACACATACCTTAAAACGCACTGGCTGGCGCTGTTCCAGACCATTACCCGCTGTAACCAGGTATTGTCTAACATAGATAACATTACTTTCGGCAGCGCGGATACTAAAACACAGTACTCCGCAGAAACAAAATTCATACGCGCGCTTATTTATTTTCACCTGGTGCGCCAATGGGGCGATGTGCCTTTGGTAACCAAACAGCTTACCACGCTGGAAGAGGTAACAGCCAATACTTTTCGCGAAAAGAAAGAGAAAGTATATGAGCAGATAGTGGCTGACCTGAAAGATGCGCTGAACAGCCCTTTACCTAACCAGCAAACCGGCGCCAACAAAGGCCGCGTAAGCAAAGCTGCCGCCAATGCATTATTAGGCCAGGTATACCTGACCATGGCCACCACGCTGGATGCCGCCAGCCGTACGCAAAACCTGAACAATGCAAAAACCTACCTGGGCGCTGCCTGGGATATGCGCAGCTTCAGCGCATTAAAGGATATTCCTTATACAGATGTATTTGATGTAAATAAAAAATCAACCTGCCCGGAGCTGATCTTCCAGATCGTGAACAAACAGGGTGATATTAACTATTCATCGTCCATTGCTGCCAACAACCAGGCAAAAGGAGAAAAGGTTAACTCCCTGAAACCCTCTTCCAGCGTTGGCGGCAACGTAAAGCTGGACCTGGTGAAAGAGTATGAGGAAGGGGATCCGCGCAAAGATCTTTCCGTAAAATTTGCCAATGATGCTACAGTGAAAGACTGGTACATTACCAAGTTCAGGGACACCAGTGCAGTTGCCGGTACCAATGGTTACGGCGGCAATGACTGGATACTCATCCGGTATGCGGATGTAGCGCTAATGCTGGCAGAGGTGAATATGTACCTGGGCGATAATACCACCGCCATCACCTACCTGGATATGGTGCGTGAAAGGGCGGGTGTACCATTGTACAATGTGGTAAAGGCTGATCCTGACTACAGCAGTAAATTCCCTACGCTGAAACTGGCCATTTTGCATGAAAGACGCGTGGAGCTGGCATTTGAGCATCACCGCTGGTTTGACCTGCTGCGCTTTTTTACCATTGACGAGCTGGTGACCTATATACATGCCAAGAACCAGGCTGATTATGGCAAGGCCAAGATCTCCAACTTTGGTTTAAAGGACCTGTATTACCCTATTCCGTTTGATGAGTATAAGCTGGACCCGGTGAAGATGTACCAGAACCCGTATTACCAGTAAAAAGGAATGTAAAATGTAAAATTTTAAATACTAAATGTAAAAGTTAATGCCACGGTTAAAGTTTCACTGCATTCCAATTTTACACTTAGGATTTACATTTTTAAGGGGGATGTGGCGTACGCGCCGCTCCTCCTTTTTTCATTTCCCTTTCTCCGATTTTATTTTAATCTTTATACCTATTATGAAGAAGAACAGGGGACAATTTAGCATTATCTGCGCACTGCTTTTTTGCTACAGCAGCCTGCAGGCGCAGGATCAGTATGAGCTCAATACTGGCTGGCAATGTGCCAACATTGCCAAAGTTACAGACAAAGGCGAAGCGCTTTCCGACCCTACCCATACCTTAACCGGCTGGATGCCGGCCACTGTACCGGGTACCGTACTTACTACCTTATTAAATAACAAAGAGGTGCCGGATCCTTTTTACGGGATGAACAATGAAAAGATCCCGGACATTTTCCATACCGGCAACGACCACTATACTTATTGGTTTGTAAAAGATTTTGAAGAGGCATTACCAACGGCTGATGGCCAGGTGTGGCTGCACTTCCGCGGCGTGAATTACAGCAGTGATATTTTCCTGAATGGTAAAAAGGTGAACGCAGAAACCCATCATGGCATGTTCCTGCGCCAAACATATAACATTACCAGCCTGCTGGCCAAGGACGGGCATAACCGCCTGGCGGTGATCATTTACCCGGCGCCTTTTGCCGGTAACCCTAACGGGGGCCAGGGCGGCGATGGCACCATTGCCAAGAACGTAGCGCACCAATACACCGCAGGCTGGGACTGGATACAGCCCATCCGCGACCGCAACACCGGTATATGGGATAAAGTGACCATTGAAAGAACGGGTGTGGTGAATGTAAAGAACCCGCATGTTATTACACTGGTACCGGGCGTGCGTAAGCCGCAGGGCGTACAGGCGCCGGCTACCATACAGGTAGGTGCAGAGCTGGAAAATACTTCCGGTGAAGCTGTTAGCGGTACGCTTAAATATTCACTGGACGGCAAAACAACCGTTTCCCAGAAAGTAACGTTAGCGCCGCATGCCACCACCACCGTGAAGCTGCCGGATTATACCTTGCAAAAGCCGCGTCTGTGGTGGCCTAACGGTTATGGCCCGCAGGCCATGTATAAGCTGCAGCTGCAGTTTGTAACTGCCGCCAATACCATTAGCGATAAGGAAGATGTGGAAGTAGGCGTACGCGAAATACAAACTTCCTGGAATGCTGTTACCGGCAGCCGGCAGGTAGCAGTGAACGGGCAAAAGATCTTTATTAAAGGCGGTAACTGGATCATTTCTGATGCCATGCTGCGCTTTTCCAAAGAGCGTTATGATGCAGAGGTGCGTTTTCACCGCGACATGAATCTGAACCTCATCCGCATATGGGGCGGGGCCTTAACAGAGCGTCCTGAATTTTATGAGGCCTGTGATAAATACGGTATGCTGGTGTTCCAGGATTTCTGGTTTTCCGGCGACTGTAACGGCCGTTGGGTAGATCCCATGAAAAAGGAAGACCAGGCTACCCGCCGCAAATACCCGGATGATCATGGCCTGGCCATCCGTTCTGTAGCAGACCAGGTGAAAATGATCCGTAACTACGCCTCCCTGGCATTGTATTGCGGTGGTAACGAAATAGTGCCCCCGGCAGACATTCTGAAAGCCATGAAGGATTCTATTTTACCTTCCCTGGACGGCACACGTTATTTCTTTGACTACTCCAATTCGGATAGTATGTCGCACAACACGCTGGGCGGCAATGGCGACGGGCCTTACGGCATACAGTCCCTGGCTACTTTCTGGGCGCACAGGACCTTTCCGTTTAACTCAGAGATTGGTTCTGTAGGCGTGGGCGATTATGCTTCACTGGAAAGATTTATACCTAAGGAAAATATGATACCGCCGGTGTACAATGGAAGCAAAAAGCCAATGACGGAAGATTCCGTATGGCATTACCATAAATACATTGGGTATGATGAATACATTGATCCATATGGTAAAGCAAAAGATGCGAAGGATTTTGCCAACAAGGCGCAGCTGGTGAACTATGACCAGTACCGCGGTTTGATGGAAGGTTTCAGCGCACATATGTGGGAATGGTATACAGGTGTAATTATCTGGAAAACGCAAAACCCCTGGACGGCCATGCGCGGACAGATGTATGATTATTACCTGGATCCCAACGCCTGCCTGTACGGCCTGCACAACGGCAGCGAGCCGCTGCACGCCATGTATAACCCGGTTGATGGCATTGTAATGGTAGCTAATAATACGTTTACTGCTCATAACAACCTGCAGCTGGAAATACAGACCGTGGACATGAACGGCAGATCTGAAATGCTGCGCGAAATACCGGTAGAAATTAAAGCAACTACCACCAAGAAATTTGCAGCGCTGAAAGATGATATAGATGCAAAACGTAAAGGGCAGGGCACTTTCCTGCGCCTGCGCTTACTGGACGCCCATAAGAAAATAGTGAGCGAAAACTTTTACTGGCTGCCGGATGAAAAGGGAAACTACTCTGGTCTGCAGCAGATGGCGGATGCCAATGTGCAGGTAACGGCTAAACGGGCCGCTAAGGATAGCATCACCGTAACCCTTAGCAACCCTGCTAACGGACCGGTGGCTTTCTTTAACCGCGTAGCGGTGGTAGATGCAAAAACGAAGGAGCGCATTTTACCGGCGTTTTACAACGATAACTATGTTTCTGTAATGCCGGGCGAAAAGAAGATGGTAACCATCAGTTATCCGACGGCTAATAGTAATGTAGCGATAGAGCTGTACGGCTGGAATGTGAAGGAGCAGTATTTGAGTGTACAATAACATGGTATCGCAATTTGCGATACCATCCAGAAAGCATTTTAGTTGGCAGTATGCAGTTAGCAGTAAGGGGGAGATTCCCGGTTGCTAATGGCACACTGCCAATTTTTTTGCATCTAACTAACAAATAGGAGATCGAAAACGAGGTATCGCAATTTGCGATACCTCAAAAACCGCCAATTTTGTTAACTTCTGATTAATCCAAGAAATGAAGGACTGATTTTAAATTGCTGCCTTATTTGTTACCCATGAAACCTGATAACAGCAATATCATTTTACCGGACGAATTAGTAATAAGTAAGATATATTATATAAGAAACCATAAGGTTATGCTTGACAAAGACCTTGCTGAACTATATGATGTAAAGCCGACCCGGTTAAGAGAACAGGTAAAACGTAATATAGTAAGGTTTCCTGCAAACTTTATGTTTCAACTAACGGATGAGGAGGTGAAAAACATGGTATCGCAAAGTGCGATACCTTCCAGGAGGCATTTAGGAGGCACACTTCCATATGCCTTTACGGAGCATGGGGTGCTTATGTTAGCCAATGTGTTACGTAGTGAAAGGGCTATCCAGGTAAGCATCCGCATCATTGAAATTTTTGTCAAAATGCGGGAAATGCTTTCTTCTCATAAAGATGTCCTTTTAAAGTTAGAGCAACTGGAAAGGAAGGTTACCGGCCATGATGACGATATTCAACTTATTTTTAAATACCTGAAACAGTTATTGGCTCCGCCACAGGAACCGCGTCCAAAAATTGGGTTCAGATCAAGATAGTTGGTGGGTAGATCCCCGCTGGTACTATACACTGCTAACTTTTTCAAGGTATCGCAATTTGCGATACCTTGACCCTACCACTATTACACGCCCATTGCATACATAATAATATTCACCCCAAACCTGGTATTGTCCTCCGCCAGGAAACGTTTGTTCCGGAAATCATAAACCCACTCACAGCCATAATCCTTGTTACTATACAGTACGGCCATACGCCCGTTGATCTCAATAGCTTTCAGATAATCATGCACCAGGCCAGCGCCCCAGCCATTCAGCTCAAAAGAAGTGGTTGGCGGGCCTTTCTCAAATTGGAAAAATGAGTGGTAAATATCGTGGGTAGATGGGATCTTGCGTAAGGCGTCCGGTCCAAACAGGCTGCTCATCTGTGTTTCAAAAGATTTGGCAAACAGCCCGGCAATATCATGATTGCAGTCGTCTACAAAAATGAACCCGCCGTTCTGTACATATTTTTTAAAAAAGGCGCTCTCCTGCGCATCAAACTGCACCAGCTTATGGCCGCTCAGGTAACAGAAGGGTGCGTTGAACAGCTCATTGCTGCTAAGGTCAATTACTTTTTCCTGCGGATGTACGGGTATGGTGGTATATTCTATGAGGGAGTTTAACAGGTTGGCAGGCATACGCTGGTCTGTGTCCCAGTCGCCGGAACGGTAACGTAAGCGTGTGAAGGTGAATTTTGAATTGCGAATTGTCAATTACGAATTATGTAGTTCAGGAATGAAATGTTTCGTTAATCAGAAAGTTGCCAATTAAAATTACGAATTAAGTAGATCAGGAATAAAGTATTTCGTTAACCAGGGAAGAAATTTAGTGATGGCCAATTACCATTATTACCTGCCAGATCGCTAAACTCCATTCGTAATTCGTAATTGACAATTCGTAATTAGTATTCCCCGGTCTTCAATCGCTGCATGCTAATTCGCATTTCGTAATTGATAATTCGTAATTTAAACAATCATTCATCGATAACAAGCGGGCCATGTCGGATATTACAGCTAATACCGTGCAACAGTTACAACAGCAGCTGGCACAACTGAAACAGGAGATCCAGAAGATCATTATTGGGCAGGATGCCATTGTAGAAGAGATCCTGGTGGCATTGCTGGTCGGCGGTCACTGCTTGCTGGAAGGGGTGCCTGGCCTGGCCAAAACCCTGATGGTAAGAACGTTGTCGCAGGCACTGGACCTGGCTTTCCGCCGTATACAGTTTCCCCCGGACCTGATGCCCACGGACATTATTGGTACGGAAATACTGGAAGAGGACCATGCCACCGGCAAACGTTTCTTTAAGTTCAACCGCGGGCCATTGTTTGCCAATATTATCCTGGCAGATGAGATTAACCGTACTCCGCCTAAAACTCAATCCGCCCTGCTGGAAGCTATGCAGGAGTTTGAGATCACCTACGGCGGGCAAACCTACGTGCTGGACCGCCCCTTTTTCATACTCGCCACCCAAAACCCGATTGGGCAGGCCGGTACTTACCCGCTGCCGGGAGCCCAGCTGGACCGGTCCCTGTTATATA
>NZ_JAGXJN010000063.1 GCF_019091455.1 Chitinophaga sp. GbtcB8 | reverse complement strand
ACATTGCTAAATTCATTAGATGCCAAAATTATCTGTTCGACAGTTAACGGAAAACATGCACTTGCTCGGAGGGATACATGTACGGGAACTTTACGGAGTAGAGATGAGTGAAGCAACAATCTCTCATATTACAGACCGGATTATAGACCATATAGAGCAATGGAAGAACCGTCGGCTGGACCGGGTATACATGGTTGTCTGGATGGATGCTATTGTGTTTAAGGTTCGTCATGAAGGTAAGGTAGTAGATAGGGCAGTTCAAATAGCTGTAGGGCTTAACAATAGCGGCTACAAGGAAGTCTTAGGTATGTGGATTTGCCAGAATGAAAGTGCCGCTTTCTGGATGGGAGTATTAACGAACCTAAAATCCCGTGGTGTGGAGGATATTCTCATTACCAGTACCGATAATCTAAAAGGCTTTGTAGAGGCTATTAAATCAGTATATCCTGAAGCTAAAACCCAGATATGCATCGTGCACCAGCTGCGCAACTCACTCAAATTTGTGGTATGGAAGGATAAAAAACAAGCAGCCATATCCCTGCGGCAGATTTACAGTGCACCAGATGCAGACCTGGCGCTGGCCCAGCTCCAGCATTTTGACGAACAATGGGGTGCCAAATATCCTTACATTATCAAATCCTGGAAGGCCAACTGGGATAAGTTATCTACCTTCTTCGAGTTCCCGCTGCAGATCCGAAGGATCATTTATACCACCAATCTGATTGAGAATATCAACCGGGGGATCCGTAAATATACCAAAGCCAGAACCATGCTTCCCAATGACCAGGCAGTTGAAAAAGTGGTATATCTGAGCCTGATGCAGGCCCAAAAGAAATGGACCATGCCTCAGCGAGACTGGCCCATTATGCTCTTACAGTTTATCAATCTTTTTGGTGAACAGCGTTGTAATCTTAAACTTTGACCTTTGCACTGTTATCTAAACACGGAACCTTACACAGTTAAATTAACAGTCTCGTTTTGCGAAACAAATCCTGAAAGCAATTTTCTATCACGCTTCTTGAATGCTTCTTCTCCTCCTTCGAGTCTCAAAAGATTTTTCCTGTTAGATAGATCCTCTATTGTTGTCGACAAAATTTCCGTATATACTTTCTCTTTAGGAATTTCTAATATGTGAATGAGTTCGGCATCCCCATTAATAACAAAGTTTGCATTATGGGTTGCAAAAATAATTTGCCTTTCAATTTTCTTATCCTTAATTAGATCAACTAGGTATTCAGCAATTAATCTATTATCCAAATGTGCTTCCGGTTCATCAATTAACAACGGTTTTACCCCAGTCATTAATAAAGTAACTACGACAGCTGTACATCTTTGCCCAAAAGAGCACGACGTAAGCGGAGTGCTTCCGTAAAAACCTAAGATTTGAACATTCTCAGATGTATTGTAGATATTCTTTTCTACCATTGATTTATAGATATCGAAGTTGAATTTACTTTCAAAAATCTCGTAGAATACCTTTACATAAAGCAAGTTTTTGTCACTTAACTTTCGCTCAACCTGCTCCATAAACTGCTCATAGGTGAAATCCAAAAAACTTTCATCAGGTTTTATTTGGTCTAAGCACGAGAAAATATTGTCCCAAGACAATCCAGATTTATGATAACGCTGGAAATAGTCCCGAAATGTTTGATATAATTTGCTTTTATACCTATCCCAAAAGAATTTGTACTTAAAGCTAGTTTTCTCCACGTTGTCATTACTTATATCCAAACCCTTGTTGATTGCTTCTAAACGTAGGGTGATAATTTGTTCACATTCTTTCGCAATTCCTTTCAAGTCGGATACCTGTTCACTAAGCATCTTTATTTGCTGCGCTTTAAGCTGTATTTTTTTGTTCAGCTCTTCAATTTCTTTATTTACTGTTGCAATATTTGACGTCGCCCTATCAACATCTGCGATAATATCGGGGGTACTACCTATCGATGTAAAATAATCAACTATCTGTTGTTTAAGAGATGCTAATTCTATATTCTTATCTTGTAAAAGTTTATCAGTTTCTGGAAAGGTCTTATATCGTGTTATGTAAGTTACTCCTCGGTCGTCCTTGAACCTTGTGATTTCATCTATAGCGTTAATATGATTTACAATTTCAATTAATCGACGGCCATATTCATCAGAGTTGTTTTCCATATCAACGGATAAGCATAGGTCAGTTAGTGTTCCAAAAAATTCTTTATATTGATTTATGCTATGGTCTATGTTTCCAATTTCTGCTGTAACTTCATTGACCTTGTCTGATAGATCTTTATACTCTTGGTTTTCTATTGAAGCAACTATTTTCCTGTCGTTTTCTAAAGAAGTCTTTTTCTCCGATAAATTGTTTTTAAAAACTTCAAGATCTGCAATAGCCTTGATTTTCTCATCAATTACTAACAATTTTGAATTGAGTAATCTTTCTTTTTCATTGTATTCATTACCCACCGCTTTTATTCGCTCATTAAAAATCAAATCGGTCAGTCTATTGCCGGAAGAAAGTTCTTCAACTTTGCCTTGGCTAATAAACTCTATTTCATTTGTCCCGGTAATCGTAATGTATCCCTCATTGTCAGTCTTAAGGATATCTTTTCCTTGAACCATTATTCTATTTTCTTTAAAGAAATCTAACTGTTCACCCAATTGCTGAGCTATTAGATTTATTATAGTGCTCTTTCCTGAACCTCTACCACCAATGATGCACGTAAAATATGGACTAAAGGCAATTTCATTTTTCAACTCTGATAAACAAAAAGGTTGCTCCGAATTTGTTTGCAAATTCTTCAACACCGTATTTTCAGGGAAATCAAATTTGATGCTCTCAATAGTCCTGTGGGGTTTTTTTATATTATCATTGCAATCAATCCTATACTTTGGCTCAAACATGATCTGCTTTAAACCTTCAAATACCGGTTGACTTTTAATCCAGGTTGTTTTACTTCCGATATCACCAATACAATGGGCGTCGCTACATACAATATTAGGCTTTGGCTTAAATCCTAACCTGGCTCTCTCGTTATCCAGACTCAAAAAAAACTCTGTGTCCTCTCTTCGACCAAACATTATGTTTGAAAGTTCGTCTAACTTCTTAGCCAATTCAATGCTTCTTGGCTTACTGCTCGGATGAAAGCCTCCGTAACCATTAGGAACGCCGACAATCAAATAGTCAGTGCTATTAAAATCTTTTTTTAACTGCGCTATTAAAGCATCAGCAGAAATCGTAACCTTATCAAATCCTATAATAGCTATACTATCAAAGCTACAATACACTGATGTGGTGGATGCGATGTTGTTTAGCTCAATTCTCGCTAGTGTTTCATTTATCGCCTTAATTGAAATGGTTTCCGGGTTAAATAATACATGAATATTTATATATTCTCCACTGCCGTTCGTGTCGTTGGTTCTAAATTCAACATTTGGAATTACAAATACATCGCTTCCCAACCCTGCGGTAATTTCATTGTATTCATGTTCCTGAATTATGAAATAATTGGTCAAGCCGATGACTTTCAATTCTTTTTCCTTAACTGTTTTACAAAATAAATCGACACCGCAGTTGTATCTATTATTCATATTTGTATAGGGGCTATGTACGTGCAAATCCCATTTATTCCAAAAAGAACCTTTATTGCTTGTCATAATACTACTCAATTTTACTTTTGTCCTATTCCTTCAATAGTGTACAGCTATGGAGAATTTAAAGCCAATAGCTATGGCGCGATAAATAGTTCGACGATGTTTATCATGCGAATGGCAATTTAAAAGAATAAGATCGTTTTAAATAGGTGCATTTCAATTTGGCTTGCTAACTAGCTTCTTCGTCTTTAATCTGATGCCCTATCCGATTCGAAGCAACTCAATCTCTCTCCAGAATGAACTATCGCTTCTGATATTTTCAGTCTATACATCAGATGCACTTTTACATTTTAAACATGTCTAATTCATTCAAATTTAAGTAAAATAGGAGAATATCCAGCACATGGCAAGCCGTAACCCTCAAGTGTGATAGGATAAATTTATGTGGAATAAATCGAAGATCCTCCGGGGAACAAAGAGGTGGACTTCATCTAGGCCATACCAAGCCAAGTAATTCCCCTGCAAGCCACTTCAACACAACACCTCCTTTTCCATGACACATTTGCTGCGAAACCCCGCACCAGTCGGGAATTACGTAACAATAAAATGTGTTTAAAACATGGAGAAACAAAGAAAAAAAGTGCTGCTGACGGCTGTGGTATTGTTGTCCGCTATGGGAGCCTTTGCACAAGGCAACGGCTCTGCAGGCATCAACGAGGCAACCCAAATGGTGACCTCTTATTTTGATCCCGCGACAAAGCTGATCTATGCCATCGGCGCCGTCGTAGGATTGATCGGTGGCGTTAAGGTGTATAACAAATTCAGTAGTGGCGACCCCGATACCAATAAGACAGCGGCCAGCTGGTTCGGTGCCTGCATCTTCCTCATTGTTGCCGCTACCATCTTACGTTCATTCTTCCTCTAACCCAAGCCCTATGAAAAGTTATAACATCAATAAAGGCATCGGAAGAACCGTGGAGTTTAAAGGGCTCAAAGCACAATACCTGTTCATTTTCGCTGGCGGGTTACTTGCCGTCCTTGTCCTCGTAATGGTACTCTACATGGCTGGTTCCAATTCTTATGTATGCCTGGTGATCGGCGGTGGCTGCGCATCGATTACGGTCTGGAAGACATTCTCGCTGAACAAAAAATATGGCCAGTACGGGCTTATGAAAGTGGGCGCAAAGAAAAGGCATCCACAGTATATCCTCTGTCGCAAGCGTGTCCACCACTATCTCAGGTTCACCGCAAAAGCCATCCGCCCATGAGAAACGTAGCCAGGGCCACTACACTGGAAAGTAAGTTTCCATTGCTGGCGGTTGAAAACAATTGTATAATCTCCAAAGATGCCGATATCACGGTTTGCTTCCATGTGCAGCTGCCGGAATTGTTCACCGTTGCTTCTGCTGAATATGAGGCCATCCATTCCGCGTGGCATAAGGCTATTAAGACCTTGCCCGACCATACCGTTGTACACAAGCAGGATTGGTTTATCAAGGAGAACTATTCCCCGGATGTTGCGCAGGAAGGACTGAGTTACCTGGCAAAATCCTATCAGCGGCATTTTAATGAGCGGCCGTTCCTGAACCACTACTGCTACCTGTTCCTGACAAAGCCCACGAAAGAGCGCATGCGGATGCAGAGTAACTTCTCATCGCTTTGCAAAGGTGTACTTATCCCAAAAGAAATGCGGGACAAGGAGAACCTTCATCGCTTTATGGAGGCCGTTGCGCAGTTTGAACGGATCGTCAATGATTGCGGCTTTGTTAAACTCACGCGCCTGGATGAAGATGAAATCATCGGAACAGAAAGCAAGCAAGGCATACTGGAACAATACCTGACTCTTTCCAGGGACACGGGTGCAGCTATGCAGGATATTGCATTGGGCGCCGAAGAAGTCGGTATAGGGAACAACAGGTTATGCCTGCACACGCTGTCCGATACAGATGACCTGCCGGGAACTGTATCTGCTGATAACCGTTTTGAAAAGCTATCAACTGACCGTAGTGATTGCCGTTTATCGTTTGCTGCCCCGGTGGGTTTGTTATTGAGCTGTAATCATATTTACAATCAATACCTGTTCCTGGACAACAGCGAAGAGAACCTCCGCAAGTTTGAAAAGTCTGCAAGGAACATGCATTCATTGGCACGTTACAGCCGGGCCAACCAGATCAACAGGGAGTGGATCGAACGTTACCTGAATGAAGCCCATTCCTTCGGGCTTTCTTCCATACGCGCCCATTTTAATATCATGGCCTGGTCAGACGACCCAGCAGAATTAAAACAGATAAAGAATGATACCGGAAGTGCGTTGGCACTGATGGAATGCAAGCCACGCCACAATACGACAGATGTAGCGACAGTTTACTGGGCAGGCATGCCTGGGAATGCAGGTGATTTCCCTAGCGAGGAAAGCTTTTACACGTTTATCGAACCGGCATTGTGCTTCTTTACAGAAGAAACCAACTACAAAAATTCCCCATCGCCGTTCGGCATCAAGATGGCTGACCGGCTGACGGGAAAGCCTATCCACCTGGATATCTCAGTCCTGCCCATGATGCGCGGGATCATCACCAACAGGAACAAGTTCAAACTTGGCCCGACCGGAAGCGGTAAGTCTTTTTTCACAAACCACATGGTACGCCAATACTACGAACAGGGCGCTCATGTCTTGCTTGTTGATACGGGCAATAGCTACCAGGGCCTGTGTGAACTCATCAAAGGCAAGACAAAGGGCACCGATGGCGTGTATTTTATCTACACGGAAGATAACCCGATCGCCTTTAATCCTTTCTACACCGATGATGGTGTCTTCGACATTGAAAAGAAGGAAAGTATTAAGACGTTGATTGTCACCCTTTGGAAAAGGGATAATGAACCTCCAACCCGTTCAGAGGAAGTTGCCTTGTCCAACGCGGTCAGCGGTTATATCGAACAGATTAAGCAGGATAATTCCCTTCCATCATTCAACGGGTTCTATGAGTATGTGCAAACTGACTACAGAAAGGTTTTGGAAGAAAAGCATGTACGTGAAAAGGACTTCGATATTGCCAACTTCTTAAACGTACTGGAGCCTTATTTCAGGGGTGGCGAGTATGACTACCTGCTGAATTCTGACAAGCAGTTAGACCTTCTTTCCAAACGGTTTATTGTGTTTGAAATTGACGCGATTAAAGATCATAAAACTTTATTTCCCGTCGTCGCAATTATTCTGGCTGAGGTTTTTATCAACAAAATGAGGCGACTCAAAGGCGTACGCAAGCTTATACCCATTGTAGAGGCCTGGGAAGCCATCGCAAAGGAAGGCATGGCGGATTATATCAAGTACCTCTTTAAAACTGTGAGAAAATTTTTCGGGGAGGCAATTGTTGTCACCCAGGAGGTAGATGATATTATCCATTCGCCCATAGTTAAGGAAAGTATCATTAACAATTCCGATTGCAATATACTGCTTGACCAGCGCAAGTACATGATCAAGTTTGTCGACATCCAGGCGATGCTCGGCTTAACTGAAAAGGAAAAATCCCAGATCCTTTCCATCAACATGAATAACGACCCGAAGCGGCTGTACAAAGAGGTCTGGATTGGCCTCGGCGGCACTCATTCCGCTGTTTACGCCACAGAAGTAAGCCTCGAAGAATACCTCGCCTACACGACTGAAGAAACAGAAAAGTTAGAGGTCATGCAGCTTGCCCATGACCTGGACGGTAATGTGGAGCAGGCTATCAAGCGGATAGCACTTCAAAGACGGGAAAAGGAAAACAATTATTAATCACACAAAAAATCAAAGGACAATGAGAAAGATCATGTTCATGATGGTTGTGGCCCTGGTATGTGCCACTGCACCATCTGCAAAAGCACAATGGGTTGTGACAGATCCTGCAAACCTGGCATCAGGTATACTGAACAGCGCCAATGAAATCGTACAGACATCATCTACCGTATCAAACGTAATCAAAAGCTTCAACGAGGTGAAAAAGGTATATGAGCAGGGGAAGGAGTATTACGACAAACTCAAAGCGGTAAGCAACCTGGTCAAAGATGCCAGGAAGGTACAACAAACAGTGCTGCTGGTTGGCGATGTTTCTGAAATGTATGTAAAGAACTTCGGAAAAATGATGACCGACCCGAATTTCAGCCCGCAGGAATTAACTGCCATCGCAAACGGGTATTCTAAACTACTGACAGAAAGCACAGAGCTGTTGAAAGAGTTAAAGCAGATCGTTACTGCTACCGATCTCTCCCTAAACGACAAAGAGCGCATGGATATAATAAATGGTGTGTACGAAAAAGTAAAGGACTATCACAGCCTGGTGCGCTATTACACCAATAAAAATATTTCTGTAAGCATCATCAGGGCAAAGAAGCAGAACAACACCAAAAGGGTGCTCGATCTCTATGGCACTGCTGAACAAAAATACTGGTAGGCATGGAAAATCTTCATGAAGTGCTACGCACATTGTATGATGAGATGATGCCGCTTGCCGGGAGTATGGCAGCAGTAGCAAAAGGACTTGCCGGTTTAGGTGCGTTGTTTTATGTCGCTTTAAAAGTATGGCAGGCGCTCAGCCGTGCTGAACCCATTGACGTGTTTCCCCTGCTGCGTCCTTTCGCCTTGGGCATTTGTATTATGTTCTTTCCAACCATCGTTTTGGGCACGCTCAACGCGGTACTCAGTCCGGTAGTAAAAGGCACACACGCTATACTGGACAGCCAGGTAATTGACCTCAACAAGTTACAACAGCAAAAGGATCAATTGGAAAAGGAAGCAATGCTCCGTAACCCGGAAACAGCTTACCTGGCATCAGATGAAGAATTCGATAAAAAGCTGGAGGAATTGGGATGGTCGCCTTCCGACCTGGTCACCATGACCGGGATGTACATGGAAAAAGGCATGTATGAACTGAAGAAGGGTATAAGGGACTGGTTCCGGGAACTGCTCGAAGTGCTGTTTCAGGCTGCAGCACTAGTCATAGACACCATCAGGACATTCTTTCTTATTGTGTTGTCCATACTCGGGCCGATCGCGTTTGCCATATCCGTCTGGGACGGCTTCCAGTCAACCTTAACCCAATGGCTTACCCGTTATGTCAGCATCTACCTGTGGCTACCGGTAGCAGACCTGTTCAGCTCTATGCTTGCCTAGATACAATCCCTTATCCTGGAAAGTGATATTGAGCGCCTGTCCGATCCCAATTTTATCCCGGACACTTCCAATGCCGTGTACATCATTTTTATGATCATCGGAATTATCGGGTACATGACTATCCCCACCGTTACGGGCTGGATCATACAGGCAGGTGGTGCCGGAAACTACAACAAGAATGTAAGCCAGACTGCAAGAAGGGCCGGAAATATTGCTGGCGCTGGCGTCGGAGCCGCAGCCGGCAATATTGGGGGCCGGCTATTGAAATAACACAATTAATCATCACAAAAATGGAATTCAAAACGCTAAGAAATATCGAGAACAGCTTCAGGCAGATCAGGCTTTACGCCATTGTATTTGCTGCCCTCTGCATCAGCGTGGTAGGATATGCCCTATGGCATTCCTACCGCTTTGCAGAGCAGCAGCGCCAGAAAATTTATGTGATGGATAACGGTAAATCCCTGATGCTGGCCCTATCCCAGGATGTATCAATCAACCGCCCGGTAGAGGCCCGCGAACATGTCCGCCGTTTCCACGAACTCTTTTTTACGCTGGCACCGGATAAGAATGCCATAGAGAGCAATATGAACCGGGCATTTTACCTCGCGGATAAATCTGCCTTTGACTATTATAAGGACTTATCTGAAAAAGGGTATTACAACAGGATCATATCGGGCAATGTACAACAGCGTATTGAAGTAGATAGTGTGGTCTGCAACTTCGACCACCATCCTTATGCGGTGAGGACTTATGCAAAGCAGTTCATAATCCGTTCCAGTAACGTCACCCGCCGTAACCTGGTTACTTCCTGTTACCTGGTAAACTCCGTCCGTTCTGATAACAACCCGCAGGGTTTTAATATCGAGCGGTTCCGGGTGTTGGAGAACAAGGATATAGAGGTAATAGAACGATAAAACAGGTATCATGAAAAATCTACGAATAAGCATGAAAGCCTGGTCCGAAAAGCTGGATGGACATTGGCGTGCGGTCCCGTTAAGGAACCAGCACAGGTACACGCTGCTGTTCTTTTTGGGATACCTGCTACTAACTATCGGGGTACTCCTGAAAGTAGGCTTCGATACAGCAGCCCCCAGCAAAGAAATGCCCATCCAGCATATAGTGAACCCGGTTATTCAAAACAAACAATCCGGCGCTGCGCCGGACAGCATCCACAATTCAAAAAAAGAAATGCTATGGAAAATAATGAAAGCAAAAGAGTAAGCATCCTGGTAGAGGATGGCGACCGTAACAAAGATGAGGAAGTATCCTCTAACGGTGGCGGCAGCAAGTTTGAAAAAGTAAAAAAGCCGATGATTTTCGCATTGATGGCGGTTGTATTCATAGGCTGTATGTACCTGATCTTTAAACCATCGGCAGATAAAAAGAAAGCTGAAGATGCGGGATTGAATGGCGCAGTGCCCCAGGCTACCAATGCCGGTTTGCAATCCGATAAACAAAAGGCATGTGAGCAGGAATCACTGGAGCAGAAAGATCAGGAAAAACGCAATGCCCTGCTTTCTTTATCTGATTACTGGAATGAAGATACCGTAGCCGGGGGCAATGAGGCCGGACAGGAGCAGGAGCCTGAAGATGACATTGAATATGTTCGTGGCTCAACACCTAACTACAGCAGGGGCAACTCTGCGCTCAATAGTTACCGCAACGCACAGGGGGCGATAAACTCTTTTTACCAGGAAGAGGATTCCGAAACGAAAGCGCTCCGCAAAGAACTGGATGAGCTGAAGGAACAATTAGCAGAGAAGGATACACCGCCCCCAAATAATGTTGAAAGCCAGCTGGCATTGATGGAAAAGTCTTACCAGATGGCTGCCAAGTACCTTCCGGTAGGCAACAATGGTACTGAACCTCAGAAAGCCGCAACAACCGAAGCCGCCGGCGCTCCCGGTAATCAACAGGAGCATTTTGTTGCCTTTACACCCGCAGGTAAAAACGTGGTTTCTGCATTATACAGGGAGCCGACAGATAGTGCGTTCGTTGCAGGCCTGGACGAAACCAGGAACCGTGGCTTTTATACTGCAGGTGTTACGGAAAAAGCGATCGTCCCCAAAAACAGTATCCGTGCCTGCGTTCAGCAAACGCAGGTTATTACCGGGGAAAGCGGTGTTAAACTACGCTTACTGGAGCCTGCCAGAATGCAGGGCCGTACCATCCCGGAAGGAACGGTACTTACAGCAAATGCCAAATTCCAGAACGGGCGCCTGCAACTAAAGATAACATCTGTTGAAGCCGATGGCAATATTAGTCCTGTGGATATTACCATTTACGATCTTGATGGTCAGCAAGGCCTGGTGGTTCCCTATTCGCCTGAAATGAATGCCCTTACTGAAATCGCCGCCAATATGAGCCAGACTACGGGGAGCAGTGTTATGATGACCCGCTCTGCAGGCCAACAAGTGGCAGGAGACCTGAGCCGTGGCCTTGTGCAAGGTATCTCTGGCTATTTCTCCAAAAAAGTAAGAACCCTGAAAGTAACCCTGAAGGGAGGGCACCAGGTGTGGCTTGTTGCTAAAAATTAAATGTTCAATTCTAACAAAAACAAAAAATGAAAGCAATCATTAAAATCATAATGGCGCTCACCTTAATGGCGGGCGTTTATACGCCTTCGCTTGCGCAGGCAACATCCGAAACCTCCAAATTAAGTTTGGGAAAAGTTGATCCCTACCTGATGGATGTGACTTACAACAAAACTACCCATGTAATATTTCCAGCTGCTATCCGCTATGTGGACCTGGGTAGTGAATACCTTGTAGCAGGCAAAGCAGCAGATGCCGAGAACGTGCTGCGTATAAAGGCTTCCGTTCGTGACTTTGAGGACGAAACGAATTGTTCCGTTATCACTGAGGATGGAAGGTTCTACAATTTTAACGTGTATTACAGCTCATTTCCTGCAATACTGAGTTATGACCTGCAGAAGATGCAGAAAGCATCTGACAGGCAAAGTGGAAATGATGTACTGTTTGAGGAACTGGGCAACACTCCACCGTCGCTTGCAGGGTTGCTTATGGAAACCATTTATAAAAAGGATAAAAGAATTGTAAAGCATATCAGCTCCAGATCTTACGGTATCCAGTTCTCGCTTAAAGGTATTTACATCCACGACGGTAAATTCTATTTTCATACCGAACTGCGAAATAAAAGCAACGTGCCATTTGATATTGACTTTGTGAATTTCAAGGTCGTAGACAAAAAAGTTGCTAAACGTACCGTGGTACAGGAAAGGGCGCTGATGCCCCTACGGCTGTATAAACCGCTGGAACAGGTGGCAGGTAATGCAGTAAAGCAAAACGTGTTCTTGCTGGACAAGTTTACAGTTTCCAATGATAAAGTCCTGTTGATTGAAATCTTTGAAAAGAACGGTGGCAGGCAACAGGTCTTACAGGTAGAAAACGCCGACCTGGTAGGGGCGAGAGCGATCAGTAATATGCACCTGAAGCCAATTAACTTTTTTTAAAAAAACAACAGTAAACAAATGAAAAGATATATCTGTACCGTTATACTGGCTGTGATCAGTATAACGGTAGCCCAGGCACAAAGAATGCTTCCCAGGCAGAAAGGGCTGGAAATAAATGCAGGTGCCTTGTCAGCCAAAAAGCCGGGCGGGAACTATTACCTCAATGCCGGGCTCACCGTAAGCGGGAAAAACGGCAATTACCAGTTGTGGATGTTGGAATATAGCCACGAATATGCAGGCTACAAGAACTTACATATACCGCTGGAGACCTATACAGCTGAAGGAGGTTACAGCCTGAAGCTGTTGGCAGATCATGGTAAGAACATTACGTGCAATGCGGCAGTTACAGCAGTTGCTGGCTATGAAACCATCAACCGTGGGACAGACATGCTCTACGATGGGGCAAAGATCCTGAACAAGGAGCATTTCATATACGGGCCGGCGGGCGTTTGTCTTTGGAAACTTATTTGTGTGATCATTTGGTTTTTCTCGTCCAGGGTAGAGTCAAAGCCTTATGGGGGACTTCTAGGGAGCAATTCCGGCCATCTGCAGGAATTGGATTAAGGGTTAACTTTTAAAATACAATCTGATGAAACCAACAAACAATAATTACAGAATAAAGTATCCGGGACTATGGGCGCTTTTGGTGATGATATTCAGCTCCGTCATGTTCAGCTCCTGTAAAAAGCACGACCTTGATATACAACAGACTTTTCCTTTTGAGGTAAAGGTAATGCCTGTCCCGTCTGAGGTGGCCAACGGCCAGGCGGTGGAGATCCGGTTAACTATCCAAAGGTCGGGCAATTTCAAGGATGCCCGTTACTATATCAGGTATTTTCAATTTGAGGGGAAAGGGATACTAAGGTATTATAACCAGCCAGCCTATTATCCCAATGACCTATACCCATTGCCACAAACCGAATTCCGGCTGTACTATACCTCACAATCCGAAGTATCGCAATCTTTCGAGGTATGGATATCGGACAATTTCGGAAATGAAAAGCAGCTGAGCTTTCAATTTGATAGCAGTGATTGATCCATTGTTACCATTTAAGATAAACGGCCTGTCATGTAGATGGGCCGTTTATCCTATAACCGCTTACGCCTCGATCAGTTGTTTGTTACTGAAATTTCAATAATTTTGTTATAATGGAAAAGGGCATAGATTTTAATGGATTAACTGTAGCGGCAACATGGGATGAACCCCTGAAGCCCGGAACGGATATCTACGTCCATACCGGGGATCCAGGTTTAGCAATGAACATATTGGAACTTTTTCTGGATGCTATGGGCAAGCGAAATCTCTGGTACGAATCATATTGGCTTGATCACCACGATTACCAGGAAATGAGGTTGACCAGTTCCAGTGAACAAGTTTGGAATGAGTGGTCGCGTGAGCATGTTCTGTCTAAAACACAATAGGAGGAATGTAAGAAATCACAGGCATGGATTCAAACAAAGACAAATCCAGCTATGAATAACTCCGAAGTTTAGGGATATTTTTTTAGGTTAGTAAACACAAACGAACGGCTTACCTGCAGGTAAGCCGTTTTTATTTTACTCGACAGGCCAAACAGTGGCCTGATAACGCCAAACCATTCCATCACAAGCAGGGGCATCCGGTGCATCTGTAATTTCCGGATCGTAACACAAACTATTAAAACCGGAAATATGGAAATGGAAGACAGCTATCCTGGACTAAAACAAAAAGCATCGGAATTATCGGCCTTTGGATTTGCCTGGGATACTTTTGTTATCTCGTTAAAAAACCAGGAGATTATAAGGTTTGTTCCGGACGACCCAAAGCGTTTCCGCCAATGGCTAAATGAACATAGTATAAGGGATGTTGATGCAGAAAAGCACTTAAAAGTCAAAGCTTCCAACGACGAGGTTAAGCTAAAGAGGAAACTTTAGTTAGAAAACTTTCCTGGAATAGCTTGTGTTCAAGTCGTGCATGTTTTTCTGTAGTTGTTTTTCCCTCGGCAGCTTTTGCCTTTTGTTTGCCTTGCCAATAGTAGACCAGTAGAAAGAGAATTCCCAATATTGCCAGAAGCCTGCCTACTATTCTACCAATACGCTCGATAAAGGGTATGGCCAAACGTTGGTTATAGCTGGAAAATCCCTGGGTTCCGTAGGGAGTAGTTCTATTAAATTTTCTTCGGCCTATCCAATATAGAAGCCCGATTCCTAATAGCAGGGATATTACACCTAAAACTAAAGTGGGAGCCATATTCAAATGTTTATTGGTTGTTATAAATTTACGGAATAGTAGAGAAACTGCAAGCGGATAAGTTGCCTATAATATTGTTAAACCACGGATGTTTAGTTGCATCCGGAATGGACTATTACATCCAGTATCCACTCGAATGGTAATGACGCAAATCTAACAGGCGGCGTTCTTTTGCTTCTTTTCTTTAGCCGCTCATGTGGAAAGAAAAGAAGTCCAACGACACGAAGATGGGATAATGAATATCCCTCGGAAAATGGCCGCAACCTGTTTGGTAAAATGTGAAGGGAAGATTATGTGCAAGGGCATTTTGACAAAGGGGTTGCACCGGTTCCTGCAAAAAGAATCCCCGACCAATGGGAGGGGGTTCTTTTTGCCGCCGTACCTGGCTATTAAGTCACCTTTACGGGATGGGTGGTAAAATCCTTCAGGTTATGAAAGAAGCCCCTGTATGGTGACAATCCGTTACGGAACAAGCCCCACAAAAGGGAGCATCCCATCGGAACCAGTGAAGAATTGATTTATAAATCCTGCTTTTCCAATGCTTCGGCAAGCGAACAGCTGGGTGTGTCGTCTGTAGCTTCCGACTGTTTGAGCAGCTCCCCAAATTCATCGGTCACAAATGGCAGGTTGTCTACGGTTTCATATTTATCTGACTTAGGTTGGCGTATCCTTCCAACAGTTGAGAGCATAACCTGCCCGGTGTATTGGCTGTTGCCAAATTCGATCCAATATTTGGGTTGATTGCAAAAACTTCGGTTATGGTTGCACTTCAGGATATCCGCAATGCCGAACCTTGCCGCCACATCATCCACACAGGAGATATAAATACTGGCATCGGTGTGTTCTGGCAATCTTCCTAAAGCGTCCTTCCGGAATCTTTCCGTTTCAGCTTTCCAATTTGTCCCTGACCATCTGTTAGCCCTGTTTATGAGCGCGACAGACTTATGGAGTCCTACTTCGCAATCGGCAAAACGCTGCCTGCCTAAATTGGGTTCGGTTACAATATCATCATCCCATAAGCGTACTTGCAGTCCTGCGTGTCGAAAACTAATCAGGCTATGGTTCATTTCAATAAGGGCTGTCAGAACTTTTGACCCTGTACCGCCAGCACCGATCAGGTTAACCTCAACCGGGTTTGTGGGCGCAATTAAGTCGTTATCTGTAAAATGCACTTTTATTTTTTCAGTGTTCATCGTAATATGTTTTTAACTGTTCTGTTGTTCTTAACCAAGACATCCTTGGGGAATGGTTCCCCTGTCCTTAAAAGTTTCCCCCACAGGCTTACGCAGTTACCCTTAATAGGGTTGTGATCCTGCATCAGGTGGCTGAAATAGCTATTGAAAAAATAAGTTTCCCATGCGTTCATAAATTCCTCCAATGATGCCGACGCTTTGATCTGTACATCCACATTACCCATACATACATTGCCGCTGTCATAGACATTAAAAAACGGGGCGTGATACAATACGGTCTTTTCACTTGGTTTCCTGTCGCTTGCTAGGGCAAATACCATAAGAGCGTTTCTGTTGGCATGCCAAAGCAATGGGGGGACACAGGCGTTGCCATTGGGTAATCCCAGTTTTTCTGAAAAGTATAGTTGCCGTACCTGCTGTTTGGTGTACCAGGTAACATTACCATTCTCTGCTGAATTGATGTGCAATACATTATTCGGCAAAATGCCTTTCGGTCTTAAAAACGACTGGCTTTCCTTTTCCTGTAGCCGCAATGCTTTAGACAGGCGTTGTGCTTCCCTTATGGTCAGAGGATGGGCGTTAACAGGATTGCCATTTTTGTCCATGTCGAAATACTCCACGTACATATCGCTATTTGACCCTCCTGTTTCATAAAATACCAGTGCAGATTTTGGATGGTACAGTGTCCCGAAGTTTCGCGTTATATCCATTGCTGTGTTCATTGCGCTGCCCTTTTATAGTTATTCAATAAATAGCATAAATCTTCTATGATTTCAAACAGGCTGTTCTCAAAGTCAAGGTTGCCTGTTACTGCTTTTCCATTAAAACGCTTGGTAACGACTGGCTCCTGCAGTTCTCCAAGCTCATTAAAATCATTGTTGACATTCTCCGTAAGGTTTTCATACAGCCAACCTTTACTCTCGCCAACAAAAGATATGTATTTCTCCATCCCGATCATTTCTGAGTAGTAATCATCCTCATTTTGCCCGGTGTCACCAGATGCCGCATTGCGGAATATCTTCTCATTAGGATAATGCATGTACAGGGATAAGGTGTCTTTGGCCAACTGGCAACACTGGCGGTCATATTCATCCCTGCTTTTAAAACCGTTGATACGCTCCTTGAAGAAGGTTAAATTGTTGCGGTTGGAAACCTTTTGCTCCATCCGGCCTCCGATCCATTCTGATTGGTGCAGCTCCTTTAAATATGTTTCCGTACTGTCTGATTCTTCATCCATTTCCACCCATTCCCTAAGCATTACATACTGCCAGTACAGGTAGCTGTCTTCCTGTCTGAAGTACGGGATGTCAGCAATATGGTACAGGTAGCTACACACTGATAAAAGCAGGTGTCCGGTTTCTTTGCGCTGCGGGTCTTTAATGATCCTGTAGAGCGGGGCAACCGGGACGTAGTAAAGTGTTGCCCCTGTACGGTATCTTTCCTCGCTGGTCAAATATGTTTTCTTTCCATCCTGTACCAAACGCAGGTCGTCCCAATGTTTGCATTTTTCTTTCAGCTTTCTCTGTGTATCCCATAAAGACAGGCAAACATTGTAGGGGAAGCTATAAGACCGTGTGGGTATTGGTTCAATACAGAAATGCTCGGCCAGTTGGGAAAGGGACTGGTAAAAATCCCTTTCCGTTTTTTCATTTTTGTTCGGATGTTGTATTTCCTTGTTCTCTTTTAGCTTAGGCAGAAACGATGTTCTTAGAAAATCATTGGCAGCATAGGGATCGGTACGCATTTCGGCTTGTCCCTGCTGATTTCGTTTGCGTCCTTTCGGCGTTGCATCCATTGGCAAAACAAGCCCAATTCTTTGTGAAGTTTTCTTTGCTGCTGTTTTTCGGGGATGGTGATTGTTCCCCATATGATTTGCTGTTGCATATTCCATTGCTTTTGATTTTAGGTTATCCTTTTGTTCCCATTACACTCTCGAACCTGTACTGTAAAGTATCATCTCTGATAACAGGGGCTGATACTTTTGCGGTCGTTAGAATAGGATAGGTGTTCGCATAAAAGTTCAGTACCGTTTCCACGCTCCATTTTGGTTCAGGGTCTGTCAGTCTTATTTGCTGTCCCTTATCAGTAAATATGAATACTCGTTCCAGTGCTGTTGGTAATAACATGATCTTATTTTTTTAATATTGGTGAATTATTCTGTTTCGCTGCCGTCCTCTTGGTCATTTGAGCGTTCATCAAATAGGTTGTTTTCTTCCGATGGCTCTGTTGTTTTTGTTGCGGTAACAGGTGCGCCAAATAGGTCAGGAGCAAACTTGGATGATAAGGAAGTTTTTCTTTTTCGTATCTCATCTGCCTGTGCAGGGAATTGTTCGGGGGCAGGTACTTTCACCCACGCCTCCCTGTACTTGCCTTCCTTCTCCAGTTCGTCTACCTTTTTCATGGCTTCGTTAAACTTCTTATCTTTTTCTTCCTTCTCCTTTTTTACTTTGTCGGCTTTGTCCTTCTCCATTGCCGAGTGTTTTTTTGCTTCCTCCACTTGCTTTAAATAGGCTTCCATATTCACCATTAGGCCTGAAGCGGTTTGTAACGGCTTGGATATTTCGTCAAAAAAGCCACCATCAATTTCTTGGGCTGTTCCCCTTAGATTAAGGCGGGGGATGAGGTGCTTGGCATTATCCCCGCATTGCTCGTTTTCAAGTATCATGGATACCAGATAATTGTTGTCTGCTCCCTTTGCTACTGTTAGGACTAGGTTTCCCGTGATGTTAAGGTCTGCTATCTGCTGAAAAAAATTAGTTTCCATATAGTTGTTTTTGTAGTGTGATTACTTTTTCTAGCTATGCTGTATTTAACGCTGTGCCGCTTCCATCCAATCCCAATCAATAGCATCTAATAGCGCCTCGATGCTGTCGTACCAATTACTATCATAGAATTGTCCAACGATTTTTATAGCGTCTTTGCACTTCCTTATGCCTGCTACCAAAACTTGCTGCCTGCTTTCATGGGCTGTTCCCCA
This sequence comes from Chitinophaga sp. GbtcB8, assembly GCF_019091455.1. Taxonomy (GTDB): domain Bacteria; phylum Bacteroidota; class Bacteroidia; order Chitinophagales; family Chitinophagaceae; genus Chitinophaga. Next base: position 3,987 of record NZ_JAGXJN010000063.1, on the reverse strand, counting down.
CGGGTAAAAAGGCTCTTTAAACATTACGATATTATTTCTCTTTCTTACGAACTTTAACTTCTTTTCGTTAGTATCGAATAGCATATTGTTGTCAGTCTGTTTCATGGCTTTGACTTTTTTATTGTTTGATTTGCTGCGGGGAAGGCTTCCCCGCAGCAGAAAAAGTTTAATTCATCAGCAATGCATCGGCCCCACTCCTGGCAAAATCTGCACACAATTCAAATGCTCTCTGCGTTTTCGCCTGTGCTGTTCCACCCATTACAATTGATTGTAGTTTTGCTTCCCCGTTTTTATAGCTACGAAGGTTCTGGTAGTAACCTGTCACCGCATTGTATGCTCCGAACAATGTGCCTTTAGTGGTTTCCATCTGTTGCGTGTCACTCATCATCGCATAGAGAAAGGCGTCATCTACCGTGTTTTTATAAACTGTGGAAAGTTCATCATCTGCGCCTTTTTTAAGCAAATCCAATGTTTCTTTGTTTGGGCACAAAGCCAGTTGTATCAGCTTCTTCACTTCATGATCTGTTACACTAACCTTAGACCATGCGTTGAATATCCCTTCCAATTGTTTGCTAAGCATGTTTGCCAATCCCATAACCTTACGGGCATCCTCCAAACGTTGTTTTGCTCCAGCTGTGTGTTTGATGCGGACAACATTTGACATATTACGAAGGGAGGCATTAAGGGTGTTCTGACAAACAATTCTTATGGGCGTAAAAGCCGCTGTAATGCTTCCGCTGCCGTCATGCGATGTAGTAAGGAAGATATACTTCTCTGTTACATCATCGCCGTTTCCTACGCGTATATAGTCCGGCAATTTCGCAGTTATGAATATGCGTTCACCGTTGCCTAAAGCCCCCGCTGTTTCATATAAGATGCCATCGCCACCACCTACAATAGCATCAAAAAAAGCAAAGGCTTCACGGTTTTGGACAATGTGGTAGTCTTTACCTACTATGCCTAATACAGTATTGTTGTCACTACGAGTATTAGCAAAGTAGTCAGGCACTTCAATTTCGGCATCCCTTATTTCAATATTTTCTGCTGTATGTATAATTCCTGATCCCTTTGTATACAGTGGGGTTTTGATGACTGCGTAATTAAGTCCTGAGTATTTTATTGCTTCTTCACTTGTTGGGAATTGCTCAACGATTTGTCCCACACCGTGCCATGCTTTTTGTTGTACGCTGAAGAATGAATATCGTCCTGTCTGCTTGTTGAAATTGAGATTGTGTCCCATGTTGTTTAAATTTTAAATATTTGAAAAATGATTGAGGGGTTGAGGTTAAAAAGGCAGGGCTTCTGCTACGTTCTGAAGCTGCGCCGCCTCGATGTTTCCGGGTTTTGCAGTAGCCTTTGATTTTTTTGACTTATTCGGCAATGAGAGGAGGTGCTGTTTCGTTTCATTTTTTTGCCATTTCCAATGCTGTTGATCTTCATGTCTGACATTTTTTTTTATTCGTTTAAAGTGCCGGAGTATGCTTTGTTTCGTTCCACGAGTACAAAAGATTAGTGTTTAGCAGCCACAAGGTTTGGGGAAAAAATACTACCCAAGGGGTGGAGATTTTTTTCCAAACTTGCATGACCTTGTGGCTGCGTTAAGAACACGATCATACCTTTGCTCTTGAAACGGAACAAAAAAGCATACTGGCTCTTTGAATAAAAAAGATGCGGAAGCAATGACGATGGCATTGCACAAATGGTACACAATGGATAGAAATTACATATCCAGGCAGCTGGATATCCAAACATGATTTCTTCGGGGAGTGTGGATCTGCGAGCCACCTTGCTTTGTGATGAACGATATTTCGGCAACGAGCGAACAATGGGCGTAAAAAAACCAGAAATTAATTATCCTGGTCTTTATATGATATTGGCCTTGGAATGCTACTCCCTATTCTGGCCTAAAAAAAACTGCGTCGTTATACATTTGGTTGTTTGTTTTGAGATCATTAGTTTGTGTGAGAATTGGGGTGTCCCTTGTATGAAAAAGCGAATATTCCCAAAGCTCGTTTCTAAATCATCTAATTATTTAGTTCAATGGCAAGCTGGTTAATACAGACGGAGGGAATTATTGATCATGGTAATATTGTTCAGTTCATCGGCACTCAGCCTGCAAGAGTCTTAACACAGATCGTACTTCATTTTTTTCGGAACACGCATGTAAATTTTTTCGAAGAAATCGTAAATCTAATTGAAAGCGGGAAGTTGGATAATGAAATTGACTATGGGGTTGGTGAAGTTCCTTTGCAAACTGATAAAGGAGACTATCGAACACCGAAAATAACAATTGCGTCCAGGAGTATTCAGCTGCATGAGTCATTTTATTCCTACCAGTGGTCTATCACCTATGCTATATATGCTCTCTTTTTGGAGACAATTGATTATCCCAAAATGAATGAAATTGCTGGTTTCGAGAAGTATAAAATATCCCAAGATAAAATACTACAGGCAAAGGATCTTTTTGCGTATGCAAAAAGCTTGATTGTAATGTATAGTGAATGGAATAAGGACGAAATGCCTAACCCAGAAAGATATAATGCTTCAAATAGAGATTACATAGAACAAACAAATGTGTTTTTCACAGAGGGAATGAAGTTTATACTTTGCCATGAATATATACACGCAAAAAAACATCTTGACAACCTGCCCGAATCTTCATGCGATGATTGCTTTAAGGATATGGAGGTTGAAGCAGATAATGAAGCAATAGACCTATTATTGAAAGGCACTTCTCCAAGTAATAGGTTTGTAATAGATATAGGAGTGGTATTGGGCGTTGTATCAATGTTTTTTTTCAGCGCAACGACAACTGGCAGGAAACATCCAAATGCTGAAGAGCGATTAACTAATGCGTTAGAAAGGTTAGCCATTTCGGATGATAGCCATGCGTGGGCCTTCGCATGTGTTGGTCTTGAATTATGGGATGAACAATTTAGTCTTGAATTAAATTGGAAGGGTAAAGGAAGCGTGAGTTACAAGGCCCTTTACTACGATATAATGTCCCAGATAAAACAAAAAAATGCCGGCTCACAGCCAATAGAAGGAACAACAGATGGAAGATTGGCGGATTAATTTTATATGGTTTGGCTAACTTGTGTAATCTGTGCATGCGAGGAAGTTCTTTTATTTACTTTTAACAGTTGCCAATTATACTGAGTGACTAATTGGACTTGATAAATGGAAAGATGGAAAAGACAATGCGATTTGGGCTAGTGCGCCTGTACTGAGTCCCAGCGACACTTAGTGAGCTTTGAAAAAAGCAAATTTTGGCATTTAAGGGTAAAACAAAGCAGAACGTTTTATATCCCGCCTTTTATTCACTTTAGATTACCTCATCCAGCCATTAGCTTGCAGCTTTCAGGTTGCCTTTTTCGTCAAAAAGTTCATGCTGTAGCCTGCTCATATTTCTACTGATTTTTCGTTGTGTAGCTTTAGCATATTTCTCAGCGGTACGAACACTCTTTAAGCCCAACATTTTGGCAACCGTAACTAACGGCACTTCATTTTCCAGTGTGATGGTTGTTGCAAAAGTATGGCGGGCATAATGGGTCGTGAGGTCGGCACGAATATTGCATTTTTCAGCGATTTCCTTTAAGCAGCGGTTATAATACTGGTTGGAATAAATAGGAACCAATTTACCCTCCCTAATTCGGCAAGGATGGCCCTTATATTTTTCCAGGATCAGCAATGCAATAGGCAGTAGAGGTACGGATTCTCGTACATCTGTTTTTATCCTGCCTGTTTTAACCCATAATTTGCCGTCAATGCCCATAAACAGGTCGCCAGTTACAAGCTGCTTTGCATCTTCATAGGCAAATCCGGTGAAGCAACTGAACGGGAAGGCATCTCTTACAGTATTCAACCTATTTCCCAAGTCAGTATTAATGAGGCGGATCAGCTCTTCTACTGTAAATTCCGGACAAAGTGAACCACCATTCCGGCGCAAAGTGAACCACCTATAAGGCGCTTTAAGTAGCGTTGTCA
>NZ_JAGXJN010000062.1 GCF_019091455.1 Chitinophaga sp. GbtcB8 | reverse complement strand
GTATGCTCTGTTTACCATCAAACAAATACTCCGGGCCAATAAACCCTACCTCGGTATTGACCAGCAGCGGATCAAAATGCCGGGCCACTGCATAGGCCCTGGCTTCACAGGTTTGCTGATCCAGCCCTTCATGTGCGTTAGCTGATAAAGCGCTGCCCTGGCCTGTTTCAAATTACATTACGTTGTTGCCGATGGTACCGCGTTGTAATGATAATGCGGCTTCATGCGCTTCTTTCAGTAATGTTATGTTCACACCAAAACTGCTGTTCGTTCTTTCCGTACCGCCAATAGATTGAAACACCAGGTCCACCGGCGCCTGCGGCATAATTTCCAATGCGGTAGTAACATGGCATAATACGCATGACTGGGTGGGGATCTCAAACTGCTGCCGCAAACGGTCCAGCATTTCCAGCAGGGTAATTACCGCGGAAGGGCTGTCTGTAGCAGGGTTGATACCAATCACCGCACCGCCGCTGCCATACAGTAATCCATCTACAATACTGGCGGCAATGCCTTTAGGATCATCGGTAGTATGAGTGGGTTGCAGGCGGGTGGATAAGCGGCCTTTTAAACCTATGGTATTGCGGAACTTTGTAACCACTTCACATTTACGGGCTACGCTGATCAGGTCCTGGTTGCGCATGAGCTTTGATACGGCGGCCGTCATTTCCGGTGTAATACCCGGCGCTAATTGCTGCAGGGTGGCGGTATCTGCCTCATCGCCCAGCAGCCAGTCGCGCCACTCGCCTACTGTCATATGGCTAATGCGGGCAAAGGCATTCAGGTTGTGGGTATCTATGATCAACCGGGTAATTTCATCTGTTTCATAAGGTACCAGCGCTTCCTGTAAAAAGGTTTTCAAAGGCACATCGGCCAGCGTTATTTGAGCGGCCACTCTTTCCTCGTAACTACCGGCGGCCAGCCCGGCCAGCGCATCACCGGAGCGGTAGGGCGATGCTTTTGCCAGCAAGGTTTTCAGGTCCTCAAAGCAGTAGCTGGTATTTCCTATGGTACAGTGGTAAGCCATGTTATGATGGTAGCTGGTATAAAGTTATATCTTCCTGCGTTTGTTTGTGCTTACCGGCCAGCAGAAATACGATCAGCGTAAGCCCCATGCCGGCAAAGAACAGCAGGCTTAACCAAACATTATAATAGATGATGGCCACAAGCGATAGAATGGATAATAACAATGCTACTAAAGGCACCCAGGGATAACCCGGTACTTTAAAGGGCCGCGGCAGATCAGGCTCTTTTTTACGCAATATGAATAATGCCACCATGCTCAGGATATACATTACAATAGCGCCCAGTACAGACAATAACACCAGCTGATCTGTTCTGCCCAAACACAGGGCAACAATACCCAGTAAACCGCCTGCAATAAGCGCCCGGTCCGGGGTTTGGTGTTTGCGGCTTAGTTTGGACAAACCTTCCGGTAAGTACCGGCTGCGTGAGAGTGCAAACAGCTGCCGCGAGTAACTGATGATAATGCCGTTAAAAGATGCCAGCAGGCCAAACAGGCCAATGCCGGCAAAAATGCGGGTAATATTATTCTGCTTTCCCAATACAATGCCAATAGCTTCCGGCAAGGGATAATCGATGCCCGAAAGGCGTTTCCAGTCCGTTATACCGCCGGTAAGCACCATTACGCCAATGGCCAGCAGCATCAGTGTTAAGATGCCGGAAATATAACCTTTGGGTATATTCTTTTCAGGATCTTTCACCTCTTCGGCCACCATGGCTATACCTTCAATACACACGTATAACCAAATGGCAAAAGGAAGCGCAGCAAACACGCCTTTTATACCAAATGGCATAGCATCATGTAAAAAATTGGATGCTTTAAATGCCGGGGCTACAATACCCATATAGATCAGCAGCTCCAGCACTGCCAGCAGTGTAATAACCAGTGAAAAAAGCGCTGATTCCTTAATACCCAGCATATTTACACCGGTAAGCGCTACATAAAAGGCAATGGCGGTCCACAACACCGGTAGGGATGGGTACAGGAAATGGATATAACTACCAAGGGCAAACGCAATGGCGGGGGTGGCCAGCAGGAACTCTACTACAGTAGCATAACCCGCTATGAGCCCGCCAATAGGGCCAAAGGCGCGGTGCGAGTAAGCAAACGGCCCGCCTGCATGCGGAATGGAGGTAGTTAGTTCTGTAAAGCTGAAAATAAAAGTGAGGTACAGGATAGTGATGATGAACGTAGCTATTAAAAAACCTACGGTACCGGCTACACCCCAGCCATAGTTCCAGCCAAAATACTCGCCTGAAATAACCAACCCCACAGCAATAGCCCAAAGGTGTATGGGGAGAATAACTTTTTTGAGTGAAGACATGGAGTAATTTACGATTTTAGATTTATGGCGACTACCCCAAATCTAAAATCGTAAATCATAAATCTAAAATCTGAAAGCGAGCCGGCTAAAGAAATAAGTGCCGTTAAAGCCCATCTGCAGCGGCTCGTAGATGCCACCGGAATCAGTAAGATTTGCATTGTGTTTGGTGGGATATACGTTAAACAGGTTGCTGCCGCCAACCACCCAGGTAATGGCCGGAATGATCTGGTAACCCACAGAAAGGTCGGTTACTATGCGTGCGTCATATATGTCGTACACAAGATCATAGTTCTGCAGGCGGATGCGGTCAAAACGTACAAAACGCAGGTTGGTATTGAACTTACCGTAACGGTAATCCAGCGTAAGATTAATTTTGCTGGGTGGTGCAGAGGCTACCAGGAAAGAGCGCTCCCGGTCACTGAAGTAAATATCTTTACGGCTGGCCAGCTTGGCAGAGGTTTTAATATCACCCGTTTCCAGGTCGTTGAAGTTAGCGGCCAGTGTAGCTGTAAAATCATGCCCGCCGCTGAAACGTTTGTTCCAGGTTACAATGGCATCCAGGCCCAGGGTTTTGGTGTCCAGCGCATTGGTAAAGAACTTCACCACGCTTACGTTCAGCTGGTCCAGGTCTGCGGCTATTTCCGGCGCATTCTCCGCTGTAAAATCACCGGTAAGCACAATGCGGTCTTTTATTTTCACATAATAACCATCTACCGTAATGCTTAAACCCGGCGCGGGCCTGGAAGTAAGGCCTAAGCTGGCGTTCACGGCCTTTTCCTGTTTCAGGGGCTCTACGCCCAGCACGCGGGTTATATTGCTCTGGTTACGGGTCAATAGGTTTTCAATGGCCTCTCCCCTTACCACGTTGGTATAGGTAGTATTAAAATAGATCTGTGCCAGGGAAGGCGCGCGGAAACCGGTGCTTACAGAACCACGGAAAGCCAGCGCAGGTGAGATCTCATACCGCATAGACAACTTACCGTTCAAGGTGCTGCCAAAATCGTTATACCGCTCATAACGGCCTGCAGCGCCTATCATGAAGTTAGAAGAGAAATTAAACTCCCCATCTGCATACACGCCCAGGTTAGTACGGGATTCATCCACCACATTGGCGGGCTGAAAACCCGGGAAGCCCTGTGAGCCGGCAGCTTTGTACACGGTATCTATGCCGCCGTTATCATTGGGCACCAGGTCGTATGCGCCATATGCTTTCCAGGAACCTTCCTCCCCTGCAAAAATGCGGTAGTTCTCTGTGCGGAACTCTGTACCAAAGGCAATGTTGGTACCCTTGGGCAATACATTTTCAAAAAAGCGGGTAAAGTGCAGCCCTGCGGTATTCTGGCTCAGCTGAAAGCCGCCGGCATCAAAGCGGGTGGGCGATTGTTCCAGTAAAGAAGCATTCAGCGTATGATCCACATAATAATGAAAACGGTTAATGCCGTAGGTATTATTAAAATCCACGTTCCAGCCTTTCATTACCCCGCGTACGCCTACGGATATAGAACGGTCGCCAATATCAGAAATGATCTGCGGGTCAAAACCATTCGGGTAAATGGAGGGTATGTTACGGTCGTCGCCGGCATAACGTGTAAACGCATAGGCGTTACCGTGACGCTGGTTATAACCGCCAAAAGAATAGATCTCCGCTTTTTCTGCAATAGGGATGCGTGCATTGTACATGGCAGCATAGTTCTCCATCTGAGCATCGCCATAAAAGCGCCGCGGCACATTATCTTCCCCTACCTTGGCAGGATCCTCTGCCCGGTTGGTGCGGCCACGGTATAAATAATCTGTTGTTACATTTATAAAACCGCCCTCGCCTATTTTAAAACCGTAATTGGCATTCAGGCCTACATTCTCCCCATCGCCTTTGGAGGTTATGCCCCCGTTAATGTTGGTGGTAAGCCCATCTGTACTGGATTTCAGCACTATGTTAATTACGCCGGCAATAGCATCGGAGCCGTATTGCGCAGCAGCGCCATCGCGCAGTATTTCAATACGCTCAATAGCTGCGGCAGGTATGGTGTTCAGGTCTGTACCGGTATTACCACGGCCACGGGTGCCGTACAGGTTCACCAGTGATGACTGGTGGCGGCGTTTGCCATTAATAAGCACCAGTGTTTGATCTGGCCCCAAACCGCGCAGGGTGGCGGGGTCTATATGATCTGCACCGTCGGAGCCTGTTTGCCGGTTAGAGTTAAAAGAGGGCGCTACAAATTGCATCAGCTGGTTCAGATCCAGCTGCCCTACTGAGTTGGTGATCTTTGCAACCGGAATAATGTCAATGGGCACCGGTGTTTGGGTTACAGAGCGGTTCAGGTTGCGGCTGCCCACTACCTCCACGCCCTGTATAGCGGTGCTTTCGCTTACCAGTGATACATTGAGCGTGTTTTTCCCATTCAGGGATACTTCCTGCGTAGCATAACCCAGCACACGGAAAACAATTACAGCGTTGGCATTACCAGCTTCCAGCTGAAAAGTGCCTGCAGCGTCGGTAGTGGCACCGCGGCTGCTGCCTTTTTCAAATACGCTTACACCGGGTATGGGGGCGCCGGTATTATCGCTTACTTTTCCTTTTACTACGTGTTGGGCATAGCTGTTCAGGCATGCCAATAGCAGGCCTGCAATCATGAGGGCTTTGTTCATATGGTTGTGCTGATTTAGATAGCTCTAGTACGAATTGACTTAGGTTTAAAAACGATTTAGATCTTTTTTGGTACGATTTAGATTCCTGGCTTCAATTAAATATAAGCACTTTTTGTGGAGATAAAAAAAGATGGTCCTTCGCATGGGGGTTCCATTCGTGCATTTTCATTGTTCACTGTTGTATATAAAACATTCAGTGTTCCGTTGTTTTTCAGAGGTGTAAGGCTATCCGGTTAATTCAGGGTACAGGGGTATGGTGATAAAGTCCGTGTATGTAAAATTGTATTTTACGATATTTATATGGCAACGAAAATATATAAAGGCCCCTAACTATTACATATCACGTTTGTGTGATAAATTGTATAGTTGACAATTTTAGCAACTATTTATTCGGATAGTGTGGAGAATGTCCACAAAAAAACCGCCCAGGAATGAGCGGTTATTACTTTTCCAATACAAGTGAAACATCTGACTATAAAAATTTTGAGTGTGTGCTAAAGATTTATATAAATCTAACTACTCCCAAAGAAACACGGCCCTAATCAGATGTTAATAAGACGGGAAGTTTTAAATTTATAGCATGCAACACACAGATCCCCGGGTGGATGCCTACATTGCAAAAGCGGCCCCCTTTGCACAGCCCATCCTGCAACACTTACGGGCATTGGTACACAAGGCCTGCCCTTCCGCTACAGAGAACATCAAGTGGGGCCGGCCTTTTTTTGAGCACCAGGGCATACTCTGCGCTATGTCGGCCTTCAAACAGCATTGCTCTTTTATGCTTTGGGGCGCCAGCCTGTTAAACGATCCGCATAAGATATTGCAAAAGGAAGAGGACTCAGGCATGGGACAGTTTGGACAGCTTACCAGTGTAAAAGACCTGCCAGCTGATAAAATATTAATAGCCTATATTAAAGAAGCTGCAGAGCTGAATGAGCAGGGCATTAAAGCACGCGCAAAACCTGCTGTTAAAAAAGATAAAAAGGAGCTGGAAATACCGGACTACTTTCAAAAAGCGCTGGCAAAGAATAAAAAGGCGGCTGCAACTTTTGCAGACTTCAGTTACACCAATCAGAAAGATTACGTGGAATGGATCACAGAAGCTAAAACAGAAACCACGCGTGAGAAACGCATAGCTACTGCCATTGAATGGCTGGCGGAAGGAAAAAACCGTAACTGGAAATACGAAAAGAAATAAGTTAGAAATACCGCGGATCCGCATCATCATTCCTACCGGATGGGAACAGGATGCCGATAGATATTTCATGCGATGGGCCTGTACCGGTAAGCTTACTCATATTCATATCATACGAATACCCCAGGCGGAAACGCGGCGCGTTAAACACGCCCATAATACTTACGTTGCTAGTGGTACGGTAAGAACCGCCTACCCATAATTTAGCGCCCTCCCCTATCAGTAAAAAAGAATTAAAGTCAATGCTGAGGGGCCCTTTCATGTCGGTTTTCACCATCAGGGAAGGCTTTAATTGAAAGTTATCTGAAAAAGGTATCAGGGTACCGCCGGTAAGGTAAATGTGCTGTGTTTTGCGGATGGTCTCAAACTTATACCCTTTCCAGGAATAGCTGGTATTGGTGTAGGTAGATAAGAGGTCCATTACAGATAACCCGAAATAGAACTGCGGGCTGTAATAATAGATGCCAAAGCGGGCATCCGGCGCTATGGAAGCTGCGGGCGCTACGGGAATTACCGGGTCATTGGCATCTGTATACATGAAGGTGCTGCCATCAATACCATATTGTGTAACACCAATACCCAGGCCTAAACACAGGCGGCTCAGGTTCTCCTCATCCATAGGTATGCGGTAGGCGTAAGAGCCGTACACGGAGTAGGCATGCTGCGGCCCTAAATTATCCATCAGCATTTGCACGCCAATGCCTACACGACGGTCATTATCATCGCCACGCACCAGGCCGTCAACAGATACGCCGCCCGTACGGGGTGCGCCGGGAAAGCCGGCCCACTGCTGCCGGTAAGTGGCATTCAGGTACCAGTCTTCCTTATTACCTGCAACAGCAGGGTTCACACTCAGCTCATTAAAAATGTACTGGCTAAACTGCAGGTTCTGCTGCGCGTTACCGGTGTAAGCCAGCAACAGCAATACCATACATGCATACAGCTTACGCATAACAGCTCTTTTTGGCACGGCAGCCTGCTTCATTATTTCAGTATTTGCACCCATCCCTTATAAAGTTTCTCTTCGTCAGATGATGTTTTTACCTTCAGCACATAGTAATAAGTTCCTTCATTCAGCTTTCCTCCGTTGCCATCCCAGTCGTTATGATAGTCCTGGGAAGCATATACCTGTCCACCCCAGCGGTTATACACGTATAACTCCGGTGCAGTATAACTTTCCAGGCCGGCTATTTTAAAATATTCGTTCAGGCCGTCGCCGTTAGGTGTGAATACGTTCGGGAATACCAGGTCCAGGTTCACCGGTTTGTTTTCCACCAGTATAATAGCTGGTGAAGGTGTGCCGGGGCAGCTGGCGTCTGTAAACGGATCACAGATGCCTGTACGGCGCACGGTATCAGCAGTGCCTACTGTTGCTATATTTTCTATCTGCGCTACGCCGGTAAGGTCATCATCTGTTTTTACCAGGAAGCTCACAGAGTCTTTTACTTTTACGCCTATGGTAGCGCGCGTCCAGCTGATGGTATTGGAGGCTGCATTATACACGCCGCCTGTGGCATTGCTTACATATTTGGTATGTGCCGGGATGGTATCTACAATTGTTACATTGGCTAACTGCACCCCGCCTGTATTGCGGATGTAGATCCTGTACAACAGCTCCTGACCTGGTTTGGCTACGGACGTATTATCATCGTTCTTCACGGTTTTCCAGGTATTGAAACCGCCGGATTTATTCACATACACCACTGTTGCCGGATCATTAGGCCCGGAGTTCAGGTTCGGGAAGTTGGGATTCAGCGGGTCTGCCGGGTGCACGGGCTGGTCGCCCACACCGTCGCTCAGGTCAATGGTGGCTGTATTCACGATGCTGTCTGCGCCGGTCAGGTCGTCCGCCACTCTTACCAGCAGCTCACGGGTAATAGTTATACCAGGGGCAATTACCGGGATGGTCCATGTTAACAGGCCGCTGGCATCCGGTTTAATACCATCTTCTGCTGATACGAATACCGTGTAGGCAGGCACCATGTCTTTAATGATCACATTCACCTGGTTGGTATCGCTACCGTTACTAATGTGAATGGTGTAGCGGATAGAGTTGCCGGAGCTTACCTGGCCGGCTACATCGGTACTCATCCAGGCGGCGGTTGTTACCGTATCATTATCGGCTATCTGCACGGTGCCAGAGCTGTTTAACCCGGTAAAGGCCAGGTAAGCGGTAATTTTATTAATAATAAGCGTGATGGCTTCCACACCTTCGGGCTTGGTATCGTCAATTACAGTAATAGGGATCTTAACTCCGTTACTGCCGGCAGGTATCACTACCTGGGCGGGTATGGAATCATAATCAATGGCGTTCTGCGCGCTGCCTTTTACTTCATACTGTACGGTAATAGGCTTATCAGCCAGCTTACCAGAGGCCAGGCGCACGGTAAATTCACCCTTATCAGCAGGTCCATCGCCCGGTTCCGCTGCATCTGCCTTGGTGGCTACCATTTCTATAGCCAGGTTAGCGGCATCCTCGTCGGTAATGGTTACCGTATCAGTCTTCAGCTTACCTATGTCGTACTTCGCGGCTGAGGTGAGCTTGGTGAGCGTTACAATCACGGTTTCCTTGCCTTCTACACGGTTATCATCAATCACCGTTACCGGTATGGTTATGTTGCTGCTGCCGTTAGGGATGGTTATGGTAAGCGGTATGCCGGCATAATCCGTACCACCGGTAGCTGTACCGGTAATAGTAAGGTCCAGCACCACATCGGCTGTTACCGGTTTGCCGGAAGCTATACGGATGGTGAACTGGCCGCCGTCTGACGGTTCAGCGGCATCCGGGTCGCTGGCGCTGATGATCACCTGTTCGGTATCATCATCATAAATGGTTACGGTATCTTTATCTGCTGCGCCTTTTACAAAAGGCATGGCAGATGTAATGGTATTGAGCGTAACGATCACCGATTCGGTTGTTTCCGCAATTGTATCATTCAGCACTTTTACCGGGAAGGTAATGCTGGTGCTGTTGGCCGGGATGGTTATTGTTCCGGTAAGCGCTGTAAAGTCCGTTCCGCTAATGGCGGTGCCGCTAACTGTGTAGGTAACGGTAATGGGTACCAGCGGTATTTTGCCGGAGGCCAGCTTAACGGTGAACTCTCCATTGGTAGCCGGTTCTTCAGCATCAGGTATGCTGGCTTCAATTATGATCCCCATGTTCACATCATCGTCATCATCAATGATCACAGTGTCTTTGCTGTGGGCGCCTATTACAAAGGGCAAGCCGGCAGTGGCGCCTGTAAGGTTCATGATCACGGTTTCACCCCCTTCTATCAGGTTATCGTCTTTCACAGGCATATCAACCGTGGTGCTGTTGCTATTGGCGGCAATGGTTACGGTACCTGATAAGGCGGTATAATCTGTACCACTGGTAGCGGTACCGGCGGTAGTATAAGTAACGGTAATGGGTACACTGGTAATTTTACCGGAGGCAATGCTTACCGTGAACTGGCCATTGGTGGCTGGCTCTGCACCTGTTTTTACACTGGTACCGGCAATAATATCCATATTGGCCACATCATCATCGTCTATGGTGATGGCAGCTGAATCTTTAGTATGGTCTATAGTGAACGGTAAGGTAGAGGTAACGGTCAGTAATTTAATGGTTACTGTTTCGTCTCCTTCTATCAGGTTATCGTCCAATACCTCCAGGGGTATAAAAGCGCCGGTGCTATCGGCCTCAATGGTTGCGGTGCCGGTAAGGCTGATATAGTCAGTACCATTAGCTGCGGTGCCGCCTACCTGGTAAGTAACTGTTACGGGTACGGATGCGGCATTGCCATTAGGCAGGCTCAGGCGGAAGGCCGCGGTATCAGTAGGCTCAGTGGCGCTTGGATCATATGCGCTTACTGAAACTTTCAGGTTATCGTCGTCATCATCCAGGATCATTACCACGCAGGTATCGCCGCCGGCAAAGTTAATGCCGCCGCTGGTTACCGGCTGGGGTTTAAGGATCACGGATTCATCCCCTTCTATCAGGGCATCATTTAATACCGGTACGGGTATCAGCACACTGTTCTGGCCAGCTACCAGGGTGGCGGTGCCGGATAAGGTGGTATAATCCATTCCCGGGATAGCAGTACCGCTTACCTGGTAGGTTACGGCCATATCCTGCTTAAAGGTATAGGTGCCGGGCAGGGCCAGCTTAAAGCTGCCGTCGCCGCTGGATTCACTGCCGTCGGCCACTGTAATGGCGTTGATCTGGCAGTTGGCCGGCACATTATCATCATCCTCTATATTAACGGTAGTGGTATTATCGGTAGTGCTGATGGCATAGGTAGCCAGGTTGTTGGAGCTGCCGCTTAATACGGTGATCACAATATCTTCCTGGCCTTCTATCACCTGGTCGTCATACATGGTGATGGGCACCAGGATGCTGCTTTTACCGGCGGATATGAATGCTTTACCTGTAAGGGTCTTATAGTCGCTGCCAGCAGTGGCGGTACCTCCAATGGAGTATACCACCGTAACAATTTCACCTGCTTTTACACCCGGCGGCAGGCTAATGGTAAAGGCGCCCGATGTGGTGGGCTTTTCCTTACCGTTAATGGTGCCTACAATGCCAATGCTTAGTTCGGAGTCATCATCCAGGATGGAGGAGCTTACGGAACGGCTGGATGACAGCTGCATGTTAAAGCTGGCCGCGGTGACGCTGGACATGGTGATCTTCACGGTTTCGTTCCCTTCAATGGTCTTATCATCTATTACCGGTATGGTAAGTACTACATAGTTGGATCCTGCCGGCAAAATGATCTGCCCGGGAGGTGTTTGGTAGTCCACCCCATTGGTGGCCGTACCGCCATCTACATAATAATTAATAGTAATATCCTCCGGCGCCAGTAATGATCCGGGCAGGGCAAATTTGGCGGTAATGGGTGCGGATGGCTCCCCGGCCTGCCCTGTGGTGGGATAGGCGGTAATAACGTTATCGTTATCAATGATCTGCAGGGTTTCGGTAATATGCGGGTCCAGGGCATAGGCCGTGGCGCTGCTTAAACCGGTGGCGCTGGTAATGGTTACCACTACGTTCTCATCCCCTTCTATCAGATCGTCGTTAATAGCTTCTAAAGGCAGGTGTATATAATCTTCCCCGGCAAACATGGTGGTGGTGCCGGTCCATATGCTGGTATAATAGTCTGTATTGGCAGTGGCGGTACCGGATACTGTAAAGGTTACAGAGATATCTTCTGTGGCCGGGCCTTCAGATAATAATATGTCCATCCCTCCATATCCCCCGTTTTCGTTGGCGTCTATCGGGTTACCGGTACTAATGGTCTGGATCCGCTTTCCTTTTTTGTGAAGTTTAACGGGGTTATCAGCAGCCAATAACTGGCTGGCTGCCAGTACAAAGGCAGCGAATGTGCAGCATAAGGTTCTATAGTGTTTCGCACTCATAAATTACAGCATAACAAGCGTTTACGACAAAGCAACTGCTGCGCTTCACAACAATTGCCGTAACACTTTGTAGTCATTAAAAGCACCCCCTGTTTGTCTCAGACCAAATATTAATTATTCGTATTATAATATATAAAATTATGAATATTTATTAAATAAAATAATATTATTTGTCGTTAATGTGGTAAGTTATTAACACCTGTTGTGGATAGAGATCCAAAGTGTTGGCAGATCAATGAGTTGGATCAGGAGCTTTTATAGGGCTGTATAATATTCTTGATAACGTATTCTGTGAGGGAGTTGCGGCCGGTAAGCCCCAGCTTCTGGGCAATGTTATACTTGTGGTTTTCAACGGTTTTTACGCTTACATACAGGTCCTGGGCTATTTCCTTGGTGTTTTTGCCTTCTGCTATGAGGCGTATAACCCTGGCTTCTGTTTTACTGAGCTTATCCTGCACATCGGCCGGAACCAGGGGAATGGCCATGGGGGTTTCTGGGTTGGTTTCAACGGCCCGGCGCATGTTATTAAAAATAGAGAAGCGGGAAATACGGGAGCGGATGCTGGAGAGCAGGTCCTGCCGTTTAAACGGCTGTACCAGGTAATCATCTGCCCCCAGGTTCATAGCCATACGCATATCCTCTTTGGTATCCTTACTGCTGACCAGTATGAACGGCAAATGGGCCAGCCGGGGATCATCCCGCAGGGCCATTAAAAAGTGGTGACCGCTGCCATCCCGCAGCTCCATGCCACAAATGATCAAATCGGGTAATTGTTCCAATGCGCTGCCTAACCCCTCTTCGGATGATAACGCGGTGATTATCTCGTAATGCGGGATCAGCAATTGACTGACTTGCTTAATGAATATATGGCTCCCGTCCACAAGCAGTATTTTACGGGAACTATCAGTCATCAGACAATATGTTTGAAGCAGTTAGCATTGGTAAGATTCCAGGCAGCCTAAAAAGCTAACTGACTACACGGGCAACATTTTCATTTTGTGTTGGCAATTCGATTTTGTTATCACCATAGTTTACTAACAGGCACGGGATAAAGAGCGCCAATATAGCTTTAAGTTTTTGTTATTCAATGGATTACAAATTTTTGAGGTGTATTGTATACCCTTGATTACCCAATCGTGTTCACAAATAACGGGCGCCACTATACGCTTACAGAACGGCTTTACACCAATTTGGGTACTAGTTCCCAATATTGGGAGTATGCACTCATTTTTCGGCTACACGCTAAAAATCATTAAAATGGTTGGCCACTCTTTTGCATTTTTGTACACGACCAAAAAAAGCTAAGTAGCGTAGTATTAATGCAGTATAAAAATACCACCGGCTAGCCCCTGGTGTACTATGCGAATGTAATGCCGGCAAAAGCTGGCATATCAATAATATTTAAACATACTCTCTATAACTCAAAACTAACAGGATTAGCTTGCGAAAGCAAGTTTTCATAGGATAGTTATCTAACCCTGTCCCCCATTCCTGGGGGACAGTTTTCGTATATCCCACTTGTATGCATTGAAAGACAGCACAAATGCTACAACGCAATTGTGAGCATAAAGTGGATAAGTTTTTTGAAAAATTTTCCTGTAAAAAACGAAAAGCACTCCCTCATAATGAGAAAGTGCTTTCCAGCTGCAGTAACGCCTATACGTTAATCTGCTGTTTGTTTCCCGACTACTTTATACCCTGTCATATTATTATCCAGCTGTACTTGCTGGTAATACATTCCATCCGGTGAAACGTATAACTGCTGGCCGTTTATCTCTACCTTATGGCTGCCTTCCGGAAGCTGTGAGCGTACATCATTACTATTATTATCACTATCATCACCACCCATATTCAGCTGCCCGTTCTTACCTACTATTGCGTAACGGCGCTCGTTATGTTTGATCACTTCCTGGTAAATAGTACCATTATATTCGTAATAAGTATTCCCGTCAATTGTTACCTGTTTAGCGCCAGCAGGTAATGAGGGTACATCTGCGCCAACGGGCGGCTCTGCTACTTCATACTGCGTATCGTTGTTATCAGGATGCCGGTAAAAAGTTCCATCAAAGTAAAAGTAAGGCCCCCAGAGCGTTCCAAAGGTCATAAACCCATAAGGCAATATGCCTAATCTAAAACCTACCGGATAACGGTAGTATGGATAATAAGCACCCACGTAGGGATGGTATACCCGTACCGGCCTGTAATAATGCGGCGCGTAATATCTCCCGCCGCCAAATGCCACGCGGCCACCACCACCATAAAAATGCGCTCCTACGCCTACACGCACATGCCCACGCTGTGCATAGGCGCCTCCTGCTGTTAATGTAGCTGCCAGTAACAGCAGCACTCCCAGTATATATGATCTCTGTTTCATTGTAAAAGGATTTAATGAAGCGGTTTATCAGAATGTTCTTCTTTTCTTTAAACGCTTCAGTGATTTAGATCATTGCAGGGCGCTGAGGTTTAACAGGACAAACCGTTAAAGTTATCTTAAAGTGAAAGTTTATTTATTATGAAAATTACTGTTTATCAGGAAGGTTGCAGGCTAAAGAGAATGTAAAATGTAAAATTTTAAATCCTAAATGTAAAAGTAGAATGCAGCGGATAAGGTCCTGGCCAGCCTTCGCCGCATTCCACTTTTACATTTGAAATTTTATATTTATGATTTTACATTCTTTTTAGTCTGACGGATTTGCCCGGATTATTTATTACCTGTATTTTAGGATGCATTATGGAAGCACTTCTGAATACTATCCGGCATTTTATTCCGCTCACAGAAGCGGATGCAGCGCTCATCCGCCAGCTGTTCAAAATAAAACAGCTTAGCAAAGGCCAGTACTTTGTACAGGAAGGTTATACCTGCAAACAGGTAGGTTTTATTCAGCAGGGATTAGTGAGATATTTCCTGAACAAAGACGGTCAGGAGCTTACGTATGAATTTGGAAAAGAAGGTGAATTTATTTGCAACTATGCCAGCTTTTTGGATCAATCTGTTTCCGATGAAAGCATACAGGTGCTGGAAGATACTTCCCTGCTGGTGATCTCTTTTGACGATCTGCAAACCTTTTATAAACAAGTGCCGGCCGGCGACCGCTTCGGGCGGCTGATAGTGGAAAGCATTTTTGTACGCGCAAAAAAACAGCTGGCCTCCCTGTACAGCGAGCCGCCGGAAGTGCGCTACCGGCAGTTCTTACAGCTGTACCCCGATATTCAGCAGCGCATACCGCAGTATTATATTTCTTCTTATGTAGGCGTAAAACCACCTTCGCTCAGCCGCATCCGCAAACGGCTGGCACAATCCTGATTTATTAACCCAGGTGAACGGAATTGGGAAGGCCGGAATAGAACTTTGTACCTGTGATCAAAAACACAAGTACTATGAAAAAAATTACCAGTGCTACCATGTGGTGGCTTACCTTTCTAAGCGGTGCGACGCTTGTTTTTATCGGCCTCCGTTTTTTTGCCATACCGCAGGTGGCAGAAACAGCCTTTGGCATTAACACCCAAACCAACGGCGACTTTTCCTTCCATTACATTAAAGGCGGGCGTGATCTGGTTTCGGGATCGATGTTTATTGTGCTGCTGCTTATAAAGGAGTACCGCGCATTGGGTTTAATGCTGCTTATAGGCGCCATTATCCCTTCCGTGGACCTTTGGGTAGTAACCTCCCACCCGGGCTATGAAACGGCCAGGATATACCCGCATTTAAGCGCTATTATACTTTGTTTGGTATTGGGCTGGTATTATGTACGTCAAAGCTCCTTTAACATCCAGTTATCGCAGGCATAATGGCCGGTATTGCCCATAGGGCCATCCAGGTAATAAAAACCAAAGTGCTCATACAGGCGGCGGGCCTGCGCCAGCTCCGGCATGGTTTCCAGGTAACAATGTGTATAACCGTTGTTGCGGGCAAACTCCAGGCATTGCTCAATCAGGTTACGGGCAATGCCTTTGCCGCGTGCGGCCGGCGCCAGGTACATTTTCTGCAGCTCGCACACCTGCGGCCCGCCCCCATCCAGCGGGTGTATGCCTGCACCGCCTACTATTTCCCCATCCAGCAGGGCAACGTTATAGGCTGCACGCGGAATATCAAAGAGCTTATACAGGTTATCCGTAGTAGGGTCCGTAAACACCGTACCTGGCTTATTGAGCTTATGTTCTGCCAGCGCATTGCGTACAATGGTGGCCAGCTTTAAATTATCTTCCGGTTGTATAGGACGTACGGCTACAGTTGACATATGCATGGTATTTATTAAGGCATGTAAAATTAGGCTATTTTACCGCATACCCCTAAGCTGAGGCGCCGCTTCCATTACCTTGATAATTTCCGGTGTGGTAAGCGCTGCGGCAAATACTTTTACATGATCCATATACCCGTTAAAAATGCGGGCGTTGGGAAATTCTTCATTACGGCCCAGCGTCCATTTGTTGGTGATGGACAGGCTCACAGGGCCATCCAGCCGGGTAGTGGCTTTTAATGTGCCATCTATGTAAATGCGTAAGCTGGTACCGTCGCATACCCCTGCTATATGGTGCCAGCTCCCGAACCAGTTCTCCGGCAAAGGCGCGCTCACATCACCCCGGCCCCAGCCGCCGGCAAAAAAGGTAAGGTTTTTATTATTGGCTATCTGCAACACATGGGCATCTCCTTTTGTGAAAACATCTGTAAGCCCATTGTTCCCTGGTTTTACAGGATATACCCAGGCCATCATGGTAATGGTATTACCCATTACATCCAGGCTGCGCGCATTGGGCACTTCTACATAACATTGTTTGCTCAATAAAAGCCCGGCAGTGTCTGTGGCGGCTTGCGTGGAAATAATATGCCCATGGTTATTAAACCCGGAACGGTCTGTAACCAGGCTGTCTGTTCTTTGGAACTGCAGATCCAGCAGCAGGGTTTCCAGCGGTGTGGTATATACCCTGAACTTTTCTTTAACATCCCCTACCTGCAGCTGCTGCCAGCCGGCCTGCCTTGTTATAAACTGCTGCGTGATGTTTTTTTGCTGGCCCGGTTGCAGGGTAAGCTTCAGGGTATTGATCACACTATCCTGCAGGCGGATGGGCAGCTGAAAAGTTCGGGCCTCTCCGCCAATATTCTGCACAGTAAAAGTAAGGCGCTGCGTATCGCCTTTCTGCACCAGGGCTTGTATAGCCAGCTGTTGTACCTCCGGCAAGGACGGGTAAGGCGTTTGTGGCTTTATAACTGTTACTGCCTGTGCGGGCAAACCTTTTATGGTTATACTGGCCATACCGGTTTTGTATAAACGCAGCGGTATACTGTCTGTTACGCTGGCGCCTTTATTCACCAAACAATTCTTATACGCATATGCCTGCCCGTTCACCAGCACCTGCACCTGTTTGGTGCCTGAACTGCCGTTATTGTCCAGGGTAAAATGCAGGTAAAAAAGTTCATGCGGTATTACCTTATTGGCAGACAGGTGGTATTCCTTCAGCTGCAGATCCGGCTGCTCAGCAGTTAAGCTATCCTGTAAAGGCCATTGCTTCACCGGCGAAGCTGCTGCATTAAACACCATTTCCCCGCCTGCTATAACCTGTGCATGCGGAAGATGGATGTGGCCATACGGCTGTTTATTCAGGCTTACAGAACGGATGTAAGCGCCCGGCGCAGTACTGCGTTTAATGGTAAACGTTTTACCATTTTCCAGGTGCAGCTTTACGGATTGGAACAAGGGTGTGCCTATGCTGTACTCCGGCTTGCCCGGGCAGGTTGGGTAAATGCCTAAGGCGCTGAACACATACCAGCTGGAGGTGCTGCCCAGATCATCATTGCCCGGCAGCCCGCCAGGGGTGGCTGTAAAACGGTGGTATAAAATATCGTGGATCCATTTTTGCGTGGACGGCGCTGCACCGGCCTCATTGAACAGCCAGGGCACATGGAATACAGTTTCATTATCAAAAATGATCTGCCCGTTGGTAAGCGCATCATCCAGCCGCCGGGTGAACAGCTGCCGGCCGCCCATCAGGTTTATTAAGTCCTGCGGGTGCTGCGGCACAAAATAAGAGTAGATCCATGCATCCCCTTCCTTATACCCGGTAGTGCCGGGCTGCAGCTTATAATCATCCCCGTCACGCGGCAGCATAAACATTTCCCCGGCATGAAAAAGATTACGGTAGGCATAACTTCTTTGCAGGTAGGTGGCGGCATCCCAGCTACGGTGCATCACCTTTTCTGCAAACTGCGCCAGCGCCCAGTCGTCATAGGCATATTCCACGGTGCGGGTCACGGATTCCGGCCAGGTATAGGGAATGTAGCCCTGCTGCTGGTATACTGCCAGGTCGGGTTGCAGGAAAGGCGTATCTGCATGGCTTTTTTGCAGGGCGCTGTAAGCCAGCTTGCTGTCAATGCCCGGTATGCCTTTCAGATAGGTATCTGTAATAATGGGTACTGCATGGTTGCCTGTCATAGACTCCACCGGCAGGTGACCAGTTTGCTGGTATACATCCAGCATGGATAATACCATATCCTTTTGTACAGATGGGAACAAAAGGCATAACAGGGGATGCAATGAGCGGAAGGTATCCCAGGGGGAAAACCCACCGTATTGTGCGGCCCCGCTTACCGGGTAAATATTTCCATCAGCGCCCCGGTAGCCGCCATCTGTATCGGAAATGATCCAGGGCATTAACAGGGCATGGTATAAGGCTGTGTAAAAAACGGTTTTATGCGCTTCATCATTGTCCTTTACCTCCACTACTGACAGGGATTTGGCCCAGGCGGCACGGGTACGCGCGTGGATGCGGTCAAAGGCGCTATCCAGCTCCACGGCAATATTACGGGCGGCACTCTCCTGCCCTACGGTAGAGGTGCTTAGCTTTAGTATTAACGTAGTTGGCCCGCCTGCTGCCGCTGCAAACGTAAACAGGCTACCACCTTCCACGGCCTTTTTATGGGTATAGGCCAGATCAAAACGGGTGACGGTATTAAAATGCCGGCCATCGCCAATGAACAGCTGCGGTATTACGCCCGGCGCAAATGTAAAACGGAACAAACCTGTGCGGGTGGTAGCCGTGGCCTCTACCAGGGTATTATTATCGGGGAACAGCACCCGGTAATACCCCGGCGATGCCTTTTCCCCCGCATGTGAAAAGCGGCGGTGATAGGTACCCAGCTGAAAGGTATCCTGGCTATTCACCGGCATTATGAATAACTGGCCTGCGGAGCCACCGGGAAACCCGCTGTGGTGGCGCAGGCAGCTGAAGTAATAAATGGAAGTATCACTGTAATCGTATCCTCTTGCCCCGCTAATACGGGTTTCCGGCGTTAGCTGCATATTACCCCAGGGTGCTACGGCGCCGGGATAGGTGCCCCCCTCGCTCCCCCATCTGGTAAGCACGCTGCTTTTGGCGGTACCAATAAAGGGATCCACATAGGCTATTGGGTCTTTTGTTTGGGCATAGCTGCCGTTTATTACTAATAGGAATAAAATGGCTAATAAATAACGATTGCCGGCTGGTGAGCTCACATTCACTGCTTTTAATTGAAGGGCGGTAAGTTATAAAAAATATCGGGTTTGTTAGCTTGTAAACCAGCGTCAGAATTAAGGGCTTATCTATAGTTTATAGTAAAGATAGTGGCAAGACATTTGGTGCAGAAAAGGGATAACCCATATATAAGCCATATATAACCCATATCTAAGCTATCTATAAGCTACCCCTTATAAGAGATGGATTATATATGGGTTAAAATTGGGTGAATGATAAGTTATCCTGGAATAGGTTTACAAGCCGGCTGCCTAATCCGGTTTAAAGTTTACCACAGCGGGTAGTAATCCTGGTTAAGGTTTACAAGGGGTATTTCTAAGTGGGCATAAAAAATAGCCCGGCTTTCCATATGAATAGTACATTATCGTATTAATACCCGTATTGTATCCGTAAAGTGTAATCCCCCTCTATACCATTAAAGGCGGCTCTGTACTTTCTGCATTATCCATTCCTTTGAAAACCGGGAATCGTTCATTCAACCTGATTTAAACATGAGCATCTTTCATGAGGATCATTATGTCCGTTTATTGTTCAGGGCATTTAACCAGCCTATACGGCTGCTGCGTAAGCACCCGCCTACCAACCGTGCCATTACCGTTGCATGCCTGGCATTATTCAGCATAGGCCTTGCTGTTTTTCAGCGGCAGCTGCAGCGGTCTGCGCTGGCGGAGGCTGAAGTGATCACCCTGCAGACCTATGATGGCCATACCCTGCCCATTGTGCAGCAGGGCACTGCCAGTACCCATGATGCCATTTTTACGGCAGACAGTACGCGGCTTACCCTCACCGCCAAACAAAACAGCGGACAGGCGGAATGGAACACCCTGACCATACCCCGCGGCTATACCTATAGCACAGCTTTAACAGACGGCTCCCTGGTACGGCTAAACGCTGGCAGCAGCCTGCGGTTCCCCTCTGTTTTTGGACCGGACAAACGCGAAGTATACGTGGAGGGAGAAGCCTATTTTGAAGCGCAGGGCAATGCCAACCGCGTATTTACCATCCACTCCGGGCAGGCGGATATTATTGTATTGGGTACTGCTTTTAATGTAAACACTTATGACCAGCATATACGGGTATCACTGGTACGCGGGGAGGTAATGGTAAATGTAAAAGGGGAAACGACCCAGCTGAAACCCGGTCTGGCTGCCACTATTAACAAACAGAGCGGGCAGGTATCCGTAACACCTTTTGAGGAGAATATTGTGCTGGCCTGGCTGAACGGATTACAGATCTATGTAGCCACCCCGCTGCACGACATTTGCAAGGCGCTGGAAAGAATGTATAATATCCGTATTCATATTGATGATCCTAAACTGCTGAACGTGCATTATTCTGTTATTGTGAACCGGCAGCGGCCTATACAAAACTTCCTGGAGGATCTGAAAGCAACGCGGAAAGTGCATAGTGTGTTTGACAATAAAGGAGAGCTGCATCTTAATTTTCAATAATCTGCCATAAAAAACATTCATACCCCCAAAAAAGAAAGGTTATCTGTGAGGCAAAAAGCCGGGCGGGTAGCCTTTACTTTTTCTTAGCCTGTTTGGCAAAACGGTTAAAATCCAGCGCCAGGTTCACCCAGTGCAACAGCTGCTTTTTAGTGTGCAGCACGCTTTCATCCACAAACACATACCCTTTCATTACTTTTTCCCCATGCACCATTGGCCGGCAGCCTTCCTGTTCCAGCGCCTGCTCAAAAACGGCAGGATCCAGGCGCACCAGTATGGTATCTTTGCGCACGCCCACACAGATCTTATCATCTACCATAAAACAAAGTCCGCCGAACATCTTTTTTTCCGCTACTTTATTGGTGGAGGCTGCAATGATCTCCCGCACCCTGTTGGCCATTATTTCATTAAACGCCATAGCTGTTTACTTTTATGGTTCCTGCTAAAAGTAAAAATATTTTGCCGGAACTGTGATTTTTGGAGCCTTGCTGCGAATAATAAAGAAAACGAATGGAAACACAGAAACAACTACCAGCTGCTGCAAGGCTGCTGCTGAACATTACAGTATGGTACACTGTTGCTACCTGTAAAAGCCTGATGGCTATAAAACAATGGATTGAAAACCTGTAACTTAAACTAATGGTTCCGCAACAAACAGCTGACGGTTTTTTACGCATCATTACGGAAAACAAAGGCCTTATTTACAAAGTGGCGCATTTGTATTGCAGCAATGATGAGGACCGTAAAGACCTTTGCCAGGAAATTATTTACCAGCTATGGCGTTCCTTTCAGCGGTATGATGAGCAGTACAAGCTCTCTACCTGGATGTATAAAATAGCGCTGAACGTGGCCATCTCCTTTTACCGGAAGGGGCAGCGGCATGCCCGTGCACAGCCGCTTACCCCCGATCTTTTGCAGCTGGTACCGGATAAAGAGCCCGATGGTACAGAGCAGCAGATACGATTATTAAGGCAATATATTAATACGCTGCATGAGCTGGACCGGGCCTTAATGATCCTTTACCTGGAAGAAAAAAGCCATAAGGAAATAGCGGACATACTGGGGCTCACCACTACCAATGTGGCTACCAGGATTGGCCGGGTAAAGGAAAAACTGAAACAAAAATTTGCTAACACAAACAACTGATGGTTATGGATGATATGGAACTGAAAAATTTATGGCAGGCTTATGATCAAAAGCTGGAAAAATCGCTTTCACTGAACCTGCACATTATGCAGGAGCTGCAAAAACAAAAAGCCAGCTCCGCATTACGGCCGCTGAGGGCCTACAACCTGCTGATGATAGGGCTGGGCATTATCTGGATCTCGATCCTCAGCTTTTTTGTATCACATGCTTTCACTTACCAGGGAATATTTTTTGCACTGTCCGGCGGCGCTATTATACTGTTTAATGTATTTGCCATCATTATTTACATTTACCATATAGTGCTGATACAACAGGTGGATAACAGCGATACCGTAATAGGCGCGCAGAAAAAATTAGCTTCGCTGCAGGCTTCCAGCATAAAGGCAGTACGCATCCTGTTCCTGCAAACACCTTTTTACGGCACCTTTTTTTACTCCCCTGCCATGCTGGCTTCTACCGGCGTTATTGGCTGGCTGGTAATTATTAGTATTACCGGTTTACTGGTAGGGATAAGTATATGGCTGTACCGTAATATTGATTATAAGAACATGCATAAAAAGTGGTTCAAACACTTGTTTAGCGGCTGGGAATGGAACGGGGTGATTAAAGCGAGGGCGTTTTTGGATGAGATAGCGGAGTTTGAGAGGATGTAGGGTTTTAGCTATTAGCTATTAGATGCAAAGGGGTTAAATGCGGTGGAGAGGTACGGCATTTAACCCTTTTACATTTATCTCGTTCATAAAGTCTTTTAAATGGCCTCTATGAACCTCCTTCGCCGGTTTGAAATTTTTCACTTATGATTTTACATTCTTAGCCCGGTCTATGCACAATTACCTTCTTCACGGTACACTTACTGGTAATGGATACGCTTGCGGTATCCGCGATGTTAACCCCATCTAATGCTATATGTAACTTTTTATCCGTGCAGGGTAATGCCAGGTGTACCGGTAACGTATATACGTAATGACCAGCTTCGCCACAGTGCGCGGAATGCACACCTTCTTCCGGTGATAAGTGCTGGGTTTACAGTGTTATTTTCTCCTTTTCACCAGCCACGCATCAACAGATAAAACGCCCGGACCGGTAATAACCAGGGAAATGAGGCCTGCTATGTACAGCAGGTTTATTTCATAACCAGGAGGGCCAAACAAAGGCCCTTGTGGTGTTAAGCCTATTGTTTTAATAGCACTAAAGCCGTAGTGGATGTGAATGGTGAACATAGCAACGAGCATTGTGAAAATAAGCGGTACTGCCGTTATACTGGTAAAAGCCCCCAGAAAAATAGCCAAACCTCCTACCAGCTCTACCAGGGTAGAAACCCAGGCCATGATATGGGGAAAAGGGATATTTAGCTGGGCTAACAATTTTTCAAAGCCCGCCGGCCCCCTGCTCAATTTTGCCCAGCCATGGACCATAAATCCGAATCCTATTACCAATCGTAAAAATAAAGGCGCCAGCTGCTTGTAGTTTTTAGTGGCTATGGCGAAAGTGTTATTCATGATGTTTAATAATTTTAGTTTGATCTATAAGGAACACGGCTCCGGAGCGTGTGCCTTGTTGTATTGTTCCTATTTAGTCGGAGGAAAAGGGCAATCCTTACAATGAATGACCGGGTTTTTGTTAATGTCTTCAAAAGCATTTAAGGCGAGATACCTGCCTGTTCACTCCTGAAAGGCAACAGGCACTTCAATTGTTGCAGGTTTCCAGATTGGAAGGGAGCCAAGCCTTTTTTTAAACTGTGGTTGGGGGATCGTTTGATGGAGGAACGGGGCCAGCGCCGGCGCCTTGGGAAGGTAAGTATATTGGAGGAAAGGGGCTGATATTAAAGGGGTGGTCACTCAGATAAATGCTATAATTTTTAATGAGTTAAATATTATTACTGCAAATTTTTTGTTCGGAAAATTTGAAAAATAAAATAATTGTTTACTTTTGCATCCCCGTCAGTAAATTACTGGCACACCGGTTCGGGACGTAGCGCAGCCCGGTAGTGCACTTGCATTGGGTGCAAGGGGTCGCTAGTTC
>NZ_JAGXJN010000061.1 GCF_019091455.1 Chitinophaga sp. GbtcB8 | reverse complement strand
TCAAAGTTTTGCTTTTCCATATGGTCAGTTTAAAGTTAATCAACTTTTTACTGACACACTTTTTGTAATAGTCTCTGGGGATACGGTTCACTTTGATCCGGAATTAGTGGTTCAGTTTAGTCCGGATTATACACCATTACTTATTGAGAAAGAAAAAAGCCGTCCGCCATGGAATAAAAATAGAAATATCTCTATTTCCCATTGAAGAAATTTCTTTCTTCATCTGAATTTGTTTTGCTTTTGTACTTCAGAAAGTCCTCTACTATGTCGTGATCTTTTTCAAGGAATAGGGCTTTCTTTTCAATAGGAAAATAGAAATCCTGCAGTGAAATAATATTTTCGATTCCATCAATTTTCATATTACATGCAATGCTTTGAGTTAGGGTTTTCTTTCTATCATATTTACAATGCCAGAATTTTCAAGCTCTTGAAGGAGAATTTTTATATCATTTATGCTTTGATTTCTCATTCTTCCATATTTATCTTCTCTTTGCTTACTAAATGTAAATACAACTCTTTCCTTGGCTCTTGATAGCGCTACAAAAAATGCGCATTTATCTTCATCTTCCTGCTGTTGAAAAGTCCAGAAAGCCCCATCTTCCAATCCGATAAATATAACTGTATGATACTCCAAACCTTTACTTTTATGAATCGTCATCACAGGGATAGTTTCTTTTCCGATAAGCATATCTAAAGCAACAAGTATGTCTTTTGAACTGTTGTAATTTTTAATTAATTCGTCTTCTACTTCTTTTATATACGAGTCTAGGACAGCAGAATTTCTATATGTTGGAAAACTGGCTTTTATACGATCTCTGTCAGCGAATTCGATTGTTTCAGAGATAATTTTTTTAATCCGATCGTCAGTCAATGGCGATGCTGAATAGTCTTTTCTGCTTTTTTTGATAAATTGTGATAAAATGCCTTCCAGTTTCAGTAATTGATGATCTTCCAATTCTGTGTGCAGATTACTCAGAAAACTAAAAGCGATTTGCCTGGCAGAGCTGTTTTTGGGATCAAATATTGCATGCAGGGCATTAATAATAAAAACACAGACATCTTGTGTAAGTATGTCTTGGAATTTGTTTTCATCACGAGCTTTAATTTCATTTTTATTAAAGTAATTGATCAGATTACCAACATATGTTGATAATTGCTGTTTCACTAGAATGCAAATATCCCTTGGATTTACGCCCTCTACTGTAACCCAATTATGAACTTCCTGAAGCAGTATCTGCATTTCAGCATTAGGATGATCAAACACCCAAACAGAACATTCGCCCTGATCAGGATGCCATTTAGGCGAGGGTGTTGCAAAGTCCGTTTTGCCAAGCAAATGTTCAGTGAGGTGATTTAATAGTGTTACTAATCGTGGAGCACAGCGGAAATTCATTGTAAGAGGAACTCGTGTTGCTCCGGTATCGGAAATAAAATCATGAAATACTGTTGTTTGTGCACCCGCCCATGTCATTATTCGCTGCTTATCGTCTCCTACAGCGGTAAAAAAACTATCACTGCCTAAAAAGCAACTTTTAAATAAATCATATTGAATTCCGGTTGTGTCCTGGAACTCGTCCAGAAATACATATTGATATGTCTGCTGTAAATATTGCTTTATTTTAGGATTGGTATTGATAATATACTCCGCCAGCCGCATTATCATTTTGAAGGATATCTTTGATGGAGAAGCTGTTAACATTTTTTTCCAAACTTTTTTTCTGATGCTTTCTCCAAGATTGTTGTTGCTATGTGGCAATTGTGCAGAGTGCAATGTCAGTATTACATCTTTAGCAGTTGTACTGAAATAGTCGATATTTCCCGCACGATAATGAGCCAATATGTCCTGGTCACTAAGTACTACATCATACTCATTATTGATCTTAACTTCATTAGGCAAGGCTTGTTTAAACCTATCTAAGATTTGCTTTGCAAATGAATCAAAAGTTAAGGAATCAAATCTTCTGGAAAGTTCATCTCCGCAACGCTGCCGCACTCGTTCTTTTAAATTGTATGCAGCATCCCTTTTAAAACTTATGGCTAAAATTTTAAAAGGGAAAGGGCAAGTATTAGTTTGCAGAAGATAAGTGGCTTTCTGAGCTAATAATTCTGTTTTGCCAGCACCTGGACCTGCAACAACTAAATTATCTCCTGAATCTTTTGCAATATCAAGTGCATTTGGCTCGAGGATCATATCATCCGCCGGTTTCCATATTTCTGGCTTAATTCTCTTCATCTTCTGCTGGTGGTGGATTTAAGATTGAAGGAATCAAATCAAAAATTTCAGTAAATATCGGTGGGAGATTTGCCTTGATTTGCCTGTTATTCAGTGAAGATAAAACCTGAATATGCGTAGTAGGCTTTCCACGTCCTAAAAAGTGGTAGTTATACCAAATCATCAATTCCTTTTCTTCATCAGAATAAGTCTCACCTG
Organism: Chitinophaga sp. GbtcB8; assembly: GCF_019091455.1. Taxonomy (GTDB): domain Bacteria; phylum Bacteroidota; class Bacteroidia; order Chitinophagales; family Chitinophagaceae; genus Chitinophaga. Next base: position 22,625 of record NZ_JAGXJN010000061.1, on the reverse strand, counting down.
TTGCGTCCTCCGATTTTAATGTTGCCTGAACAGCACTTTTTAGCTTTTCTTCAAATTTTTCTGATTCTTCATCTTTATCAGGTATTCTTGGTCCTCCTCCCTTAGGGACGGATTTTTTATAAAATTCAGGATAATGAGTGAGCATTAGAAAATCCAGATCGAGTGGATTAGAATAAAATATGTTATACTTCCGCAAATAATTAACCCAACTATTTAAATCCTTGATAGATTCTTTTTCAGTTAGGCTCCAAGTATGCATTTTATCCAATCTTTCATCGGAAAGAATGCTGTCATCTGACAGTTTCAAAAGACTCTTTTTCTTTACTCCAATTTGAATGAGCTGTTGCAAAGCATACTTCACCCGCCCCCAACCGCCGCCTTCTCTTTCTGTATCCAGATCAAGCAGGGTAATATATGGTATGTGTAGAGCTTTTAGCAGCTTCCAAATATGATTTACAAACCGATGGCCCAATGGAGCAAATGTGATAATGTTGTCATCAAAATCTGTCTTCAGGACGCTCATCAATCTATTGAAGATGACTTCCTCGCTATCGCCTTCCCCGATAACTACTAACCGCGCAAAATATATTTCAGGATAGTTGTGAACTGCTTCTTTTATATACTTGTATGCTTCATCTTCTTTTTCAGGAAGCAGTATTTGATTCACTTCGGTTTCATACTCTTCCGTAATTCTGAAATGGAGAATACATTCAGGGTCTAATCTTTTTATGATAGCTGGGGTATGCGATGATAACAATACCTGAGAATTTTCTTTTTCCGCTATTGTTTTAAGGATTTTTATGACTCTGCCTAACAATTGCGGAGCAATATGGTTTTCGGGTTCTTCTATAGCAAGGATAGTAAGAAGCGGCCTGGTAATACCTATAGTTTCGTTGTCTTCTTCTTCAGCTAGTTTTTCTTCTATGTCCAAAAGGGAGCATACCAGTGTTAGGTAAAACAAGGAACGGTAACCCTCTCCCAATTCATCAATACTAAATGTTTTATGAATACCTGTTGGACTAAATGAAATTTCCAATTTTTTGAGTATAGCATCAAAATCACTTCCCCCAAATCCAAGTAAAGTATCCTTATAACGTTCGTCTTTATGAAATTTCTGCCAGAATTCGGCAATAGAATCCTGAACCGTACTAAACTCAGGGAGTCCCCTAAATGCATCATTTATCTCGCTTATTTTTTCATCAAAGCCTTCTTTGAACTCATCACTCCATTTTATCTTTCTGAGTACCCTGTATAAGATACTGCCGGAAGCATATTTCAATTGTTCTGCAGGTCTTCGAATAGCCGGAACATACAACACTTGGATAAGACTCCTGTAATGGTTAGGGAAAATTTTCTTACTGTCAGCTTGTTCCTGTTCTCCTTCAGCTACTTTAATGAAATAGGTTTTAACATCAATTTCTCCTTCGGGTGTAAGGTCCGTTCTTTTCCAGATCGCTTCTAAGCGCACACGCAGATAAGGATCTGACCCTTTCTCATCAACCACCATCTCAGAAAAAAAATGAGGGACGGCCTCCTGTTCATCTTCGAAAAAATCTAGCCTCACCTCTATAGAAAGTTCTTTTTCTGTTATTTCATCCGGATTTTCGTCTCTCCCAATATGGAAATCTTGCCGATAAATTTCCCGTTCATTCAACGATGAGCTGAATAACTTCTTTAGGGCCTCAAGTGCGGATGTTTTACCGGCACTGTTTAAGCCTATGAATGCAGCAAGTTTATCCTGCAAAGTGACAGCTACTCCTTCTGGTCCAAATGATTTGTAGCCCTTTATTTTTAGTGTAGATACTCTCATAATTTTCGTTGAGGAGATTGCTTTTATTCATTAATTCGTTTTAAGTTTACCATAAGACTCAAACTCTATAAATTTTGCTTTGTAATATTCGGGATCGAATTTCTTTTTCAATAAGTTGAAAAAATTCTCGTCATGTGTTGAAATAACTACTTGTCTATCTAACTGCTTATCGGCAGTAATACTACGCAGCAAGTCAATAAAGGATAGTACATTAATGGAGTCTAAATATTGGATGGGATCGTCCATAAATATCGTATTGACCATTACATCTTTATTTTGAAGCGCTTTTGCCAAGAATATGCTAAGGGAAAGAATATTTACCTGTGCAGAACTTAGATAAAGAATAGGATCAATTTCATCGTTACTTTCTTCGTTCACAGCTTTAATAAATAGCTTCGGTTTTACTCCATCAAACTGCGGTATAAGTTTTATAGTTTTGAAATCAGGGTGTGGGTCAATTTTTTTATAGATGTCATTGATTATTTCCTGATTTAATACTGAGTTAATCTTTTGTATAAGAAAATCAGACAACTCCCCTTTTAATGTTCTTAATTTCTCGGTAGCTTCTTCTAAGGCTTTCAATTGTTTTTGTTTCTCTTTATATTCGTTTTTAAGCTTATTAAGCTCTATGTTTTGCTGCATAACTTGAATGTTAGCTTGTAGCTCACGAATTTTAACATCAACATCTTTTAAATTCTGAATAAAATTTTTATTGTCTGATAAGTTTTGCCTAATAATATCAATTGTAAGCTCATCCCTTCCAGTAATGGATTTATATTGGCTCTTGTATTGAGCTACCTTCGCCTCGATATCATTTAATTTAGTTATTTTCTCTGTCAAATCTTTTTCTATATCATCCTTATTCTTTCCCTCAATGCTTTTGGTTAAGTCGTCTGTTTGCACCTGCAACGAAGCAATTTGCTCTCTAAGTTTTTGGATATTTCCCTCTGTCTCACGTATCATTTTCTCTAGCCCTGCTTCTAAATAATCAGACTGTGGAATCGTTTTCTTTTCCAAGAATGAATTAACCCTGATATATTGTGGATTTTGGCGTAATAGCTCCATTTTAGCCTCAGTTTCTTCAACATGATGATCGCTACCAGTTATTTTTTCTTTTAACTCCTCAAATTTCTTCTCACTTTCAGTAATTGATTGTGCCAGACTTTCTTTTAAATTGTCTAAATCCTCCAACTGCAACTTTAAAAGTCCATTTTCTGATTCAATAGCATCGTATTGAGCCCTAAGCCTTTTATTCTCAGATTCAAATAAAGTGTCAATAACTGAGTAATAATTGATCAGAGCTTCAGTTCCCAATATTTTTGAGTTAATAGTGCTGAGCCTATCTGTCAATTCGGAGAGAGTTTGCCTCAACTTTGTTAACAGCGATTCATATTTTTCCTCTAGGATATCTGTCGCTTTTTTAATATCCAATTCAAGTGATTGTATCTTTTCAAAAGATTGATTGAGGCTTAAAGCATCCTCCTTTTGGCTGGAAATACAAGATAATAGCCTTTCGAAATCATCCTGAGGCGTGTTACAAAGCGGGCATGTATTGGTTTCTGTTCGAGATATAAAATCTTTGCCCAACTCAATAATCTTTTGCAGATTTTCATTTAGACTTCCTTTTTTGTTATACTCTGATCGCAGCTCTTTTAATGTATCATTTAATGATACAATAATTTTAAATTCATTTTTTATTTCTGAAGCCAGCTCTTTGAATCCACCATAAGTATATTCTGTACTATAAAACGACTCAAGCTTAAGAAACAATAAGCTCTGAATAATATTTAATTCGTTTCTTATTGCCAATGCTAGATTGCTCCTTGCTTCTTTTATTGTTTTAGAAAGCGAGAGGCGATTATTTGATGATTCAATTCTTTTTCTATTTGCTTCTATGGCCTTGAATACATCTGCCAAACGTTCAAAATTGTCATTGTATTTAATTTCATTATCCAATAGGCTCTTTAATCTGTCCGTTTTACTTTTCAGGTCCTTTTCTGTACTGTTTTTTTGCTGTATAAGGATGGGTTTCTCTCCTGTTATATTATTTCGCTCATTTACTAATCCTCCAATTTGACTAACTATGGCCGAAAAATCTTCTTTTGATGAGAAGATTAATTTGATTTCATCTAAGTCGGTTTGCTCTTTCTGAAGTTTCGCATCTAATCTTTTCTGTTCCACCTGTTTGGTTTCCAGTTGTTGGAAATTGTTTATTGTCGATTGTAAACCCTTGATGTCATTTGATAAAATCAGAATGAGCTCATTATTCTTTATATACAAAGCAAGACCTTCTTCCAAAGCAACTAAATGTACTTGTCTTGATTCTGTTTGCTCTAATCTGGATGAAATCGACGCCGTATTGTTATTTATTGCTCTGACTATACTTTCAAATTCTATGTCCGAGGTTTGTTCATTAAATTCCTGAATAGTTGGAGTATTACTTACCTTCGAATTGATCTCTTTTACTAAACTATTGAAGAAACTGATTCTGCTCTCCGAAGTCGTTAGTTCAGCTATTTTATTTGTAAGTTTCTGAATATTGTCAATTATATTTCCCCTTTCTTTTTCGCTTTCTTCATAAAATTTTGAAACACCTACAAAATAATCCGACTCATCATTTCCATCCCAGAAGTCAAGTAATGCCTGATATTTTTCTTCTGGTGTATTGGAACTCAAGAATGAATCAATCCTTGACTGTGGCAGAATTTCTATTTTTTTAAAATCTTTATATTTTCCAATATTTTTGATAGGGGAATTACTCTTACTTTCTATTGTTCCAGCTAATAGGTCACCGTTTTCACTTTTTGAAGTGCAGCGAGTGAAGAAGAAATTATTTACATCAAATACACTCACAGTCCCTTGTTCTAAAAATGATTCCCTATTTTTTAAAATGGAGCCTCCAAATTCTTTTGCTGCATTTCTGATTTTGGTGTTTTCTTCAAAGCGTTCAATACGTCCCTTCGTGTTCCACTCCACGCCGTCAAAAAAGGACGTTTTACCAAAACCGTTTGGTGCATATATGGCAATAATATCAGCAATTTTGTTTTCAGGCAGTTTGAAGTCAAAAATGACTTTATCTCTGTAACCTCTAAATGCCTCTAATTCTATTTTGCTTAATTTAATATTATTACTCTCCATTATTAAGTCCTTTAAATTTTAAGTAAAATGGGCTTATATGCTTATTGCTTTTGAAGTCCTTTAAAGCTGGTAATATGTTGCCATTAGCTGCTTGAATTATCGTTTCAACACTTCTGCTAATTGACAGTCCTTCCATAGTCTTATCACTATTGATTTGCCGAACAGAAAATATTTTATCTTGAATTAATTGGCTGATATAAGCTTCAGAGAATTCACTAGTTTTCAAGTTATCTTCTACAAGCTTTCTACAACAATATTTATCTTGTTCGACCTTGTACTTTATCTCTTTTGGAACTTCATTTTCTAACAGGAATAGAAGGTAAATATTCCATCGTTCTATTTCTCTTTCGAGGTTTATTTGGAAATTTATCGCAATATTTTCTGTGAGATCTTCCCAACAGTCACTAAGTGCTGCATTACCATTGCACACAATAGTAAACAAATGGCAAGAGTAAGGAGCTCTGGCATCTACTTCATAAGTCCAATACTCAAACTGCCTGTCAGCATATTCATTCTTAGCGTTCAAAAGAAAATTCTGTGGAAATTCTTTTTTATGAAGCATAATTCAAGATGTTTTTAATTTCTTGCTTTATCAATTCTAAGATTTCTTCTGATCTCAATTCATCTACATTTAACTGATCTATTTTGGTAGAGAAATGATCTATATGAACACATGAGAATCCAGGAACTTGTGTAGCATTTCCAATCATCATCTTATCATTAAAAAAATCAGGTTGGTTTAGAATAGCTACAATCTTTCTAATCTCCTCCTTGTTTAAAAATTCTCTTCCGCCTGAAGCTTCAGTGCTTGAAAATGCTATTAAAGAATCCTTTTTTATTTGACTTCTTAGCGTATTGTCAGAAAGGAATAATTTGATCAGTCTTTGTATGTGATTCTCATTTGCGGAAAAATATAGTGGTACTTTGCTACAACAAAATTCCAAATCTTCATTTTCAGGTACCGCAATATTCAATACTGTTAATAATTCGAGCCAAGCTTCCCAAAGCTTTGATTGAGAAAGGTTATCTAAATAGTTTATTGAGACAGGAAGTGTTAAACTGTTTTTATTCCGCTCTGCAATGGCTATGGGAGAGATTGTGCCGTTAGTAACTTGTTCAATATTGTTACTAAAAAGGTGCTTTAATCCAGGATTAACTCTTTTAAAAGCCTTGTTAGAATATGATTTAAAACTTAAAAGGTTAGACGGTATAAGGTGCTTTCGATTTAACTTATCGGCAATAGAGTCGAAGTTAGATATATAGAACATAATCAGCTTGTTATTAGCCCCAGTAGGGTCTTTTAATTCCGGAAATATTCCTTTTAATACTATGACGCCATTGATATCTGTAAAAACACCACATCCTGAAAAACCTACCATAGCATTTTGGGTGTTAATATCCCATGTATGTTGACCTTGTTCAGTTCGAATTTCTGTACTTAATTGATGCTCTCTTTGCATGTCGCAAAAACAACGAACATTTTCTCGCTTGTCATTTTTATCATCTTTTAACCTGGAAGGGTACCCATAAAGAAATAGCGATTCATCTTTTGCTGGAAGCGAATGTGTCAATATCATTTCAGAATCACCTATGTATGGTATTACAATCAACGCTATATCTAATGTTTCATGTGGTTCGCATGCTATAATATCAGATATGGGTTCTCCATCAGCATTATTCCGGTATATTTTAATATCAGCTAATGGCTTTAATATTTTTTCACCCGCTCCATTTGTAACTTCAAGATTATGCTTTACTGTAAGCACATAAGTATATTCATTGGAATCAGGCTGAAACAAACACCCGCTTCCTTCATTTACTTTTACAGCGAAAAATCTCAATTGCTCTTCAATTGTTGGCATAACTACAGTTTTATTGAATAATTCGTTTCTGAAAGGAGACCGCAACTGAAAGCATAGCTCTCTTTGTCTTCTTTAGTGAAAATTTCTTCTGAGATTTTATCATAGTTAAAATAAATAGTAGGCTCTGGTTGAGAAACAATGATACGAGCGATGGCCTCTTTATCTGGCAATCCATGTTTACTTCCATCAGTTGACACAATAAATTTGTTACATTCAATTAAAGACAAAAGTCTGGGGCTTGTGTTCCCTTTACTGGCATGATGAGAAATCTTTACTAAATCCAGTTTCAATTTGTTTTCATTCGAAGCAAGTTCTAATTTCTTCAGAGACTCAGAAATTACACTTGGATGAGCATCGCCAAGTAGCAGTACGGACTTATTATCTTTTTCTATTAAAAGGGCTATCGAGCTTCCGTTAGGAATAGCCTTGTCTTCACTAAACTTGCGTTTTACTAATTCAGAGATCGGAATATTAAAATCATCGTGCTCTTCAGACATTGTAATCTTTTTATCAGTCTCAGTTTGCCAGTGTTTATGAAGCTTCTGTAAACCTTCCTCATTAGGAGACAGAACAGTGATGGAGAGGCCAAAGAAATCTATTTTATTATTAGAAACGCTAGTAAGATATTGAGCCCAGTTACCCTTTTCTTCTTTTAAAGCTTTCTCCAAAGTAACGCCTTGACCAACACTCATAGAAGTTTGGTCATTTTTAATTATCTCTACAACCCTGTTTGCATCTCTTTTTGTATTAAAATAGTCCGATAACAAATCACCTGAATTAAACCAAACCTCTTTAATAAAATCTTTATTGAGCTTAGTATCCTGGTACAACTCCTTTATACCGCCAATATGATCATCGTCGATATGAGTTACAATGAGTAAATCAATATTTTCTTCATTTTGAACCAGCTCTTCTAATGTAGGCTTTAAATGACGTAGGTAGGTTCTTGGAATTCCCCCATCTATTAAAATGTTTTTTTTACCACCCTTATGTTCAAATGAAATCAAAATGCAATCTCCATTAAACGCCGGTAAAAATTTTATTTCCATATCTAAGTCTATTGTGTTAAAAATTAAGATCCAATGACCTCCACCTTACTCCTCCCACTTTGCTGCTTACTCACCTTAATCTGAACCGGTATCCGCTCCGTCATTTCCTGCACATGGGAGATCACACCTACTTTGCGTCCCTGGTTGTGTAGGCGTTCGAGGGCATCCATAGCTATGTTGAGGGTGGCAGGATCAAGGGAGCCGAAGCCTTCATCAATAAATAAGGATTCTACCTTCATGCGGCTGGAGGACAGGGAAGCAAGACCCAAAGCCAATGCCAACGATACCAGGAAAGATTCGCCGCCGGAAAGCGAGTAGACAGTGCGCACTTCATCGCCCATGTCCTGATCCACGACCTGTAGCCCTAGGGAGTTGGGAATACGTTGTAGCAGGTACCGCTTGCTGAGTATTTCCAGATGCACATTGGCATAGCCGAGCAGTACATCCAGGGTATATTCCTGAGCTATCTGCCGGAATTTTTTGCCGTCGGAAGAGCCTATGATTTCATTGAGCTTTGCCCAGTTGTCTACCACCAACATTTGGTTTTCTATGGCAGCCAATAGGCTTCTTGTTTGCGCTTTGTTCGTTTCGTCCTGTTGCAGCTTAAAGCCAATTTCATTGTCTATTTTTTGCTGCAGCAGCAGTTGTTGTTTTAAGTCCGCTACCAAAGCGGTTATTTCATCCGCGGTTCTTTCAGAAAGACGTTGTGTGCTATGCTGCTCCAATGCTTTATACCTTTCTTCCCATATTGATTTGGCCCTGGTTACCGCATCGGCCAGGGTACGTAAGGAAGTTTGTTCTGCTTCTATCCATTCGGGGGTAAAGGCTAGTAAAGGGTACAACATTTCCTGTGTGAGTGTAGTGTGATATTGCTCATTATGGGTGTTGATCCATCCCGCAATCTTTTCCTGGAGCACCGTTTGTTGTTGCTGTAAAGCGGTTATATCCAGTTTCAGTTGTTCGCCCAGTGTTGCCGTTCGCGTAATATGCTGCTGAACCTTTTCTTTTTCTGCCTTGTGTGCATCGAGTTTTTGCCGGGCCTGACCGATGGCTTTTTTGAGCCTTGCTTCCATGGAAACAATGTTATCGCCATTGAAAATAGCTTTTCGCCGATCGGCAAGACCACCTGATTCTGTTTGCAATTGTCGCTGCCTTTCCTGTTTTTGCGCTACTTGATGCCGTAGGCTATTTACTTGTTCTTCACCGGATGTTACTGTTCCCCTGAGAGCTATTTGCTCTTTTGCCCCTTCTTCCAGCTCAAGGCTAATGGTTCTCCATTGGGTCGCAAATGCGGTAATACTTGCCGTAAAGGCGTCTGCATCTGCTTGCCAGTTTTGGAACCATTCCTCCGTAGGAAAATAAACAGACAGTTCCTGTTGAATGCTGTTCAGATTGTGTGTTGCTTTTTGTAATTCCGCCTCGCTATTCACTTGTTGCTCTTGTACGACCTGCAATTTCCGTTCTACGTCTTTCAGCTCATTAGCTGCATCGGTCCATTGGCTGTGTTGTTCATCAAGTTGCCTTTTGTAAACATCGAGTTGTGCCTGTTGCTGGTTGTAATTTTGTATTTTTTGCTGCAGTTGAAATTGCCGGCTCTTTTGTTCCTGATGTTGTTGATCCAGCCAATTGCTTCTTTCTACTTCTGGTTGCGCTATGCAGGCCGTATAAATCTGAAAGGTTTGCCAGGTTTTTTCTAAGCTGTCAATCTCTGCTGTCTTTTCCATCAGATCTGTTTCCTGTTTTTTGATTAACAGTTGCACCTGCTCATTAGCTTGCTCTAATCCACTGTGCTGCGCTAGCAATTGGTCATATTGTGCATCTATTTCCCCGTAATCCTTCTCCAGCTCCTTGAGTACGAAATCTTCCCGCGGATGGTGTACCGCATAAGGATGCGATGTGCTGCCGCATACTGGGCAGGCTTCTTCGGCCACTAATTGTGCCCGCAAGCGCTCTACATTTTCAGCCACCGTTAACCGGGCTTTTTCCAGCATTTTTAAAGAGGTATCGCGTTCTACTTTACGGGTTCTGAGCTGTTCAGTAACAACTACCAATGTTTGTTTTCCTTTCTCCAATGCTTTTTTATTCCGTTCAGCAGACTCCTGTAACTCTTTTCTGTCACATGTAGCACGGTACAATAGTTTCCAATGTGCTGCTATTGTAACAATATCTTGGAGGGACGTATCTACCACCGATTTTTCCTGTTGCAAGTCGGCGATGACGATGCCGGGTATCGCTTCTTTTAAGGTGTCAAACTCTTGTTGCGTCTGTAGTAAGGAAACTTGAAGGACCGCCTGCGCCTGTTCCAACTGTTGTTGCTGATGCCGGTAAACTTGCGTATTGGCTTTCGCAGTTTGGATGCGTGCCGACGAGGTTGCTGCATCTTCCAGCAGGGCTTTGGCATCTAGGAGTTTAGATAGAATAAGTGCTTCCCGCTCCGCAATGAATTGGCGCGGCATTTGTGCTGCTTTCCATCGATGGAGCTGCTGTATCTTCTCTTCCAGGCCGACCGCCTTCTGCTTAAGCTCCGACAATTGTTGTTCCTGACGTACCAACTTATCGGCTGCCTGATCAGCTTCCACCTTCGCCTGTTGTATTTGTGCTGCTTTTTCAATCAGCTGAACGTCTAGCTTTTTGGCTTCCTCTAATGAAGGACGGGCTTTTTCTTCCGTGTTTATTGTATCAGCCAGATCAATGGAGGCTTGTTCTATAGCCTGTGCAACAACGGTATTTTGTTCCTGTAAGCATTGCGATTCGCTTTCTGTTTGTTGTAACTGAATTGTTTTTTCATTAAACGATGATTTCACCTCAGGAAGACTTTCAATGGAGGGCTTTATCGTTTGTATCCGTATCATTTGTTGCAACTGATGCTCCCGCGGCAGTGCTTCATCTTTATGTTTGTTTGCTTCTTCATATTGTTGCCTTGCAATAGCACCCTCTGTTTGCAATCTTTTGGACTGCTCCTGCCAGGCAGCTTCTTTATTCAGATCTTCTAACTGTTTTTCTGTTGATTGTATCACCGTAGTAATAGCTTCTTTTTCTTCCTTCAGCACCAACAATTCCTCTGCGGTCAGCGTTGTAATGCCTTGCCGTTGCGTATTCAGGTCTCTCAGTAGTTGTGCCTGTTCGCGATGATGTTCAAAAATACGTTTAGATATTTCTGAATAAATACGGGTTCCCGTAAGTTTCTCCAACAATGCCGATTTCTCATCTTTACCCGCTTTTAAGAAAGCGGTAAAATCTCCCTGCGCCAGTAATACCGAACGGGTGAATTGCTCAAAGTTCAGGCCCACCAATCGTTCTATCTCCGGGAGTAATTCAGTTTTCTTTCCAGGGATATCCTGGTTGGTACCAACATTTTTCAAGGTCATTTCATGGGCCTGTAAATTCCCGTCTGCCTTGTTTCGGGCTCTTCTGACACTCCAGCAGGCACGGTAATGTTGTCCGTCAATGCCTACAAAATCTACTTCCGCAAAGCCATCGGATGTGCCATCTCTTAATATGCCGCGTACATCATCCTGTTTGATCGTGCTGCCTTTTATGTCCGTAATATCAATACCATTCTCCGCGAACCGGTATCTTGGAATTTTGGCATAGAGTGCCAGGCACAGCGCATCTAATAGGGTGGATTTGCCGGCTCCTGTAGGACCGGTTATGGCAAATATGCCGGCAGAGCAAAGGGGCTCCTGAGAGAAATCTATTTCTGTATTTCCTTCAAGAGACGCAAGATTTTTAATTCGTATGGCCAATATTTTCATCGCTATTCTTCTGTTTCACTTACTTCCTGGGTCACCTGCTGAAACAGTTTCAACAGATCTTTGGGAATGGAGTTATTATATTTACTTTGATACACTTTATGTAATACATCCAGTGGTTGCAGCTCGTTAAGCTGTGCCTGATTAACTGTTGTATTTTCTGATTGCGCCGTTGATGCTGTTTGATAGCGTACGTCAATTTTTGCCAGCCGTACATTCTTACCAGTAAGTGCTGTTTCTACCTTATGCCGAAGACCAGGCTCAGGGCCATCCAATAGTACCCGTGCTTCCAGGTACGGCGCTGTATGGAGGCTTCCTTCAAATGGAGTCAATTGTTCCAATGAAGCAATAACTTCTGCAAACGAGCTGTGAACGGCCGGCACGCGCATCAATGGTACCGAAACAGGAATTTCAATAGCGTTCAGATTTTCTATTTTCTCTTCTACTACATTAAATACAATGACCTGGTGCCTATAATTAGCTTCGGAGAAAGACATGGGCAGTGGGCTCCCGCAATAGCGTATGTGTTCCTTACCCCCAATTCGCTGTGCTTTATGGATATGCCCCAAAGCGACATAGCAAATATCCTCGTGAAATGCAGATGCGGAAATGCATTCCACACCACCCATGATCAACCGCTCCATTTTGTCTATATCACCCACTTCTGCGTGTTGTGCATGTAAATGGCCCATTGTGACTATAACCTGACCCACTTCCTTTTCTGACGCTGCATACTCATACGCACCTTTGTAAAATGCTGCAACGCCTTCTGAGTAAGGGTTATCGCCATCTGTGATTAGAGGGTAGTCCCCCATTCTTAGAAAAGGAGCAGCGATGCACCAAGCTTTTGTGTGGCCCTCTTTATCTTTTAATGGTATGGTGATTTTACTGTAATCAATCATCCCATTTTCATCTTTTTCTATAAAGCCTACAATATGAATACTGGAAGATTCTAACAGTGGCTTGGGAGATTCCAACCGTGCCGCAGAATCGTGATTGCCAGCAGTAATAATTATTTGCAGATTAGAATTAGCCTTCACAACCTGATTCAGAAAGGAATAAAACATTTTGATAGATGCTGCTGAAGGGTTGGATAAATCAAATACGTCTCCGCTGATCAGCAAAACATCTATGTGTTCATTTGTGAGAGTTCCCAGGAGCCAATTTAAAAACTGCTGGTGCTCGTAGGTACGGTCATATTCGTGGAACAGCTGGCCAATATGCCAGTCTGCTGTATGAAGAATTTTCATTTGTAGCAAACAAAGTGGATAACTAAACTATAGGGATTTACGTCGGTCAGGGATTGTTGAATATTGTTGGGGTATTCTAAACATTCACCTATGGAAACGAGCTGTAAACCAAAATAGCATAAAATTTTGCTATCATAACTTAATGATTGATAAAGTTTACAATTAGATCAAAAATAAGGTTTTTTGCTTTATTTAACATTTAGCACCTAAAAAACTTGTACGTGTAGGGCTAATGATTCTATCTATAACATTTTGTATATAATTTTAATGTCTAATGAATTCAATTCTCAATTTTAAATTTCTACTTTCTATTGTGCTGCCTGTCAATGGGTTTCCCAGGATAGAGAAGATTAATCAGCGGGATGGTATGCCAGATGGCCATCAAACATTGAGCGTTACACAGTAATGCTTTGGTTGCTAATGAATCAGCAGTATAATAATTATTTTACTCAAATACTTTTGACTAAGATATAATAAAGTTTGACAGATACAAGCGTTTTATAGAGTAATATTGCCACGAACGAAGGTAAATAGTATCTCAGTAGCAGGTCTAGGTTTTTTGAAGGTATTAAATTTTATATCATTCTTTCCTGTGCCAACATCATATCCATTCCCACAATCGGATTACTCACCCTGGTATAAATCATGGTACTTTCAAGTTTTTGGTGACCCATCATTACCTTGATAGAGGTAATTGGAACACCCTGTAACATGGTAACTGTTGTGGCAAAAGTATGCCTTGCCATATAGAAATTCAAAGGAAGCGTGAATCCACAAATTTCTCCAATTATTTTGAGATTATCATTTAGTGCCTTATTTGTAACAAATGGGAAAACAGTTTCTCTTGATAAATCATCTTTCCCTAACTTATATTTTTCAAGGATAGACAGTGGTACTTTTATTAATGGAACATGTGCTGGCGTACTACTTTTTGCTCTAGTATAAGTAATCCAGGCAATATTGTCGTTGCTAGTATAGATTTGACGCGGCCGTAATCGTTGCATATCAACTGGAGCCATTCCAGTATAACAACAGAAAATAAAGAGATCTCTTACCAGGTTTAGCATCGGTTTCTTTTGACCTCCCCCCAATAAATCGGGCCATTGAAAAGTAGAGAAATCGGGCAATAATTCATAATTTAAACATGAAAGATTGCTCATGAAAAAAACAAAATTTACCGAAAGCCAGATTGTGTTTGCGCTTAAGCAGGCGGACAGTGGTGTAAAGATCCAAGAAGTATGCCGGCAAATGGGTGTCAGCGAAGCTACTTTTTACAACTGGAAGAAAAAGTATGGAGGACTTGGAATGAGTGAGCTAAGGCAACTGAAGCAACTTCAGGACGAAAATGCGAAGCTGAAGCAGATTGTCGCAGATTTAAGCCTGGACAAACAGATGTTGCAGGATGTGCTAAAAAAAAATCTTTGAAAACCCGTCAACTACGGCAGTTGGTAACCCATTTAACTGCCGACTACCAGGTATCCCTTCGAAGAGCCTGCCGCGTAGTTTGCATGCCCTGGTCCAATTGGCATTACCGTTCGCGCCGCCGAGAAGATCGGCACCTTCGCCAACGAATGCGCGAGATTGCAGAGGCGAGGGTCAGATATGGGATGTGGCGGATTTACATACTGTTACGCAGAGAGGGGTTTAAGGACAATCATAAAAGGATTCATAGGATCTACAAAGAAGAAGGGCTTAACCTACGCAGCAAAAGACCACGAAGGAATAAATCAGCGGCACACCGTCTGGAAAGACCCAATATCACTAATTTACACCAATGTTGGAGCATGGATTTCGTAGCCGATGCTCTCTTCGACGGACGTAAATTCAGGTCGTTAACTATAGTCGATAATTTTAGTCGCTACTGCCATGCGATCCGGGTCGGGAAATCCATCAAGGGGATAGATGTAGTGGAGGCTCTGGAAACTCTTAAGCGGGAGAATGGCACCGTCCCAAAACGGATACAAGTCGATAATGGAAGTGAATTTATCTCGAAGGATTTTGATCGATGGGCATATGAAAACAAGGTTGTCCTGGACTATTCTAGACCAGGTAAACCTACAGACAACCCATTCATAGAATCCTTCAACGGTTCATTCAGGGATGAGTGCTTAAACGTAAACTGGTTCTTATCCTTGGATGATGCCTATGAGAAAATTAGCAACTGGGTACAAGAGTATAATACCTTTAGACCACATAGCTCATTAAACGAGCTAACACCTGCTCAGTTTGTAGCCAATTGCAAACAGAACGAATATTGAGATGGTAGAAATAAAAATAAATCCTGATGATAAAAAGACGTCTTTTGCGGCAGTAGAATATAAACCAACGGCATCAGAAAAGATATCTTTTTCCCATCAGTTTTGTATCTTTAGATAGCCCGGCTTTCTCTATCTCACACTGACCCGACAAATGGGGGGACCTCAATAGCCCGGCTTTCTCTATCTCACACTGACCCGACAAATGGGGGGACCTCAGAGTGAACGAAACTATTCTTTTCGTTGAATGAATGCTGTATGTAATTTATATTTTAGCTCGCTACATGAACATCAACAAAATTCGAGTATAGGTTCAACAGCAAGACCATGGTTTTTAGATTCTGGTTAACTGCTACTTAAGCTGTTATCTAATAGTCGCCTCAAAGGTAATTTTAAATCGAAAGAAGAATAATTTGCTACATTCAACTGTTTAAAGATGATACTTTTTAAGACTAAAATCGCACAAAGTAAAGAGCGTGGTGATGAATTATATTCATAACGCTTTTTAGAATCAAACTCCATCGAGCACACTAATAACACTAAGAACAATTCTTCATTGATGAGGGTATTTTCTGATAACGAATGTACTATAGACTGCATTTCTAGTACATCAAACCTTTCCATTTTTTCTCCAATATTATGGTTTTCTTCATGATTTTTCAATATGGATCCAGATATGAAATTTATATCAAAGAATTCGGTGTAAAAAATTTGCGATGTGAATTGGGTCATAACATCTAACACCTTTTCGATTTTATCTACCAGCCCCGATTGCTCAGCCGGCAATTTAATATATTTAAGACTTTCCAATATTTTTACTATCCTTAATGCTCTTACTCCTTTATCATCTTCACTACCACTATTAGCTTTTATACTCGTATACCAATTGGTTCTTAATTTATTGTATATTCGATAAACAGATTTATTATTTTTTATAAAAAAAGAATATAAATTCAAGATAAATACTCTCCAGGCTTCAATATCACTCAGTTCTGAGTAGCTCCAATAGCAAATCTTCTTGTCATCATATAGATCAGGAATGTCCTTTATTTTTACCACAGCGATTTGTATTCCCCCATGTATTTTGGTGATTTTTAGTGCATAAGATTCCAAATTTATCTTAGAACGCATTTTTGATAAAAGTATTCCTTTTGCTAAGTAATTAATAGTATTAATTCTATTTAGGGTAGTTTTTAATAGTAATTCAGATCGACCAATTAGGAAATCCATGATCTGCTTAGTTAATTGAGTAGGAATATCTTTAAAATCTACACTTCCTTTAAATGTAACTACTTTTTCTCTTGCAACATCTAACTGAATGAGAGAACTGGGATAATTAATATAAATCAAGGGTATATCACTATTCATCATCATTTCAGCGGGAACAAAAGCCTCTGATATCTTCAATCCTTGATTGGCAATTGTTGCTTCGGGCTTAATTATTGAGTCAGTCCAATGTTCGAAATCAAAGAAAAATCCAAACTGGTTTAGTGTCTCAATATTACTGCTTATTAATATATCCCAAGGCAAATACGTTGACTGTTTCTTCTCCTCTGAAATTGGAACGTAAAATATAGGATTGCCTGATTTCTGTAGCGAAGAGAGCATTTGCTGTTGGATTCTATAAGATTCAATTTTAAAATCTTTTCCTGGTTTATCCTTAAAGTGCACATTGATATCAACAGGTAATCCTAAAAATACTTCATTTATATATTCACCAAACCTATCAAAGTTGAATAAAAGCCGGTCATCTTCATACAAAGTAATTTCAGTCCCATACTTATCAAGATATATCTCTCTAATAAAAAAGCATCCGTCATAATTGGGAATTTCGATTTCTAAGCCACTGTCGGCATCCTCTTCTATTACACTTTTAGTTTTGACCAACACCTCCTTGCAAATCATGAAAGAAGACAAAAAGCCAATTCCAAAATTGCTTATGGGATCATATTGAATATTGTTTTCCCTTCTCAATTCATCGAACTCCTCGGAAACATAAAAACTTCTACCAATACTTGTAAAATACCGTTCTATTGTAAACTTGGACATACCGATTCCATGATCAATGATTTTAAAATATTTAACAGGTTTCGATTCTCTGAATTCAGTGCCGACTTCAATATTGATACTAGTATCAAATTTTTCATCAGGTTTAATTTTTTTCCTTAATAATGTTGCATCGATAGCATTTTGTACTAACTCGCGGATAAAAACCTCCTTTTGCTTATATAAGTTATCACCAGTCAATAGCGGTAAAAGAGTTGGAATATAGGCATCGAAATGAAAGTTTTCCAAATCATATTTCTGCGGTTGAACTTTGGGCAGAATATAATATAGCTTAAGTTTTATTTCTTTTAGACTTTCTTCGATTTTGTCTAACCGCATTTCAAAGTCTTTAACAATTAAAACAGCTACTTTATGAACAGTAGGATCTTTACATTTAAAATTAAGTATGATGGCTCTTCGATCTATATTTGCTTCTAAAGAAATGGAATCACTAGGGATATTTTTGTAGAACAGCGCTTTTTCAAGTTTAATATTGATCTTATGATTTAGTTTTTCTTTTTCGAAATAAAATTCGCCGTATTGACTAATATTCAAGAATAAATCCGTGAAAAATAATGCTATGGAGGTATATGCGCTAACTCTCTTTTCGGAACCCAAAACATTTTTTATAGTGAGCTGATAGTGTTTACCTAAATCTCTGTTAGTGCTTGATGACAAAAAATCTATTAAATAATAAGTATATGGCTTATTACCTGATATTCTAATCATTGCGTCTCTTAATCTTTCCAATAAATCATTGAATTCTTGTTTTTGGAAGTGGAGTTGTTTTAAAAAGATGACACGGTAATGCAGTGATAATAATAGAATAAAGATTATTTCGGGGTTTTTTCGCAGTTCGATTTTTATGTCATTAAAAACAGTAATCAAACTACTTACTACTTCTATTATTTTATCTATTCCATTATCCTGTAGAGTTTGTTCAAAATCATCTGTTATTTTCTTGTATTCAGTATAAAATTCGGAGTTTTCACTTTGTAATGCATCTACTAATTGAAGAGAAACGCTTTTTTCTTCTTTTTTTTGTGGAGGAAGTGTAAACTCTTTTATATTATCCAACTCTTCATCTTTAAAATCATATTTTTCTCCATCCGCTAATTTAGAAGAGCTTCTGTCATAAACGCGTATCCATTGAAAGGAGGGATTATAAACATCCTTGCAACCGATACTACCAGCTGAAAGTACGTAGATTATTGATTCCGGGTTTTCGAAGTATTTATTATCCGTTATAGCTCTCTGAATAGATAAATGTTTATGACCATGTAGCACTAATTGTATCTTATATCTCTGAAATTTGTCTAGTACGTCTGTGTAATTTCTTATAAAGCTGGAATCTGGGTACCGATTGACAATTTCCGGAAACGGATAAAAATGATGATGAAAAGTAGCTACCATATTATATTCATGATAATTTGGTATTTCTTTTCGCAATGCTATAAAAAGGTTGTCCATCTCTATGGGATCTACATAGCCAAAATCATCCCACTTATTTTCTGCCTCTTTATGTTTTTTAATTATTTTTCTTATTTCTACTGCATTGTTATTAAATTCTAAGAGGTTTAGATCGTCGATCCACTTTAGATCCTCTTCTCGTATTTGGTCTGCCTGTACTTTACATGAATTGAATCCAAGGACAGCGATTTTCTTCTCGGCAAAATCACAAATAAAGTTGTACTTATCTATTACTGTTACTTTACTTGAATTCTTATGATGATAAAATTTATCTATAAACGCATCATATTTTTCATATTCCTTTCCTAAATTTCGCTTCAGGTCATGGTTGCCCGGGATAAATAAAATTGAATTTACATCGAAGTCACCTGCGCTGATGTTTTTTGAAACTAGCTGGGCTATAAGAGTATTGAAGAAAACAACTGCCATCTCAATGTCTTTCTCAATATTTTTGCTCCTGCCATCGAAGATATCCCCACTCACAATCACTATATCTACCTTCCGTGCTTGGTCAGATAGAATGTCTGAGATTTTAATAGCAAGCGTTGCTGGGTTTTCATATCTAAAATTGCCAATGTGCAAATCAGAGAGATGAAGAATATTGAGGGATTCCATGATATATTTTAGGGTGATTTTATTAAACAATATAATATATATTAAGTTTTTAAAAAAATCTACTATTAAGGATGTGAGCAAACGAGTATTCGCCCTTTAAATAAGAATAATCTTAATAGCACTTAGTATATCTGCGATAGGATTAAAACAACCAGCTCAAAGATAAAAGGGATCTGGAAAGAGCATAAATGATTCTTTTACTGGCCTTAAGGATGACACAGATATTTCCAATTGTGTTACCTCTAACGAAGATGATACATTCACTGGAGCTGCGGGTTTAAAGTTATTTTTAGGAATATCATTCAGTTTGGGTTGTCCTCCCTTTATATTATGGCAATTCCCCAGCCACCAAAGCATGCAGATAACACTATATTTCATATCTTTATCCCCTCACTACAAACGCAATCCCACCCTCACATTATTCACTTTTAATCCATCAACATTCATGGCAGCAAACGTACAGTGCAAAGCGCATTGCTTTGTATTTACAGGTGGTCCCGGCGCCGGTAAGACCACCGTGTTGGATCTATTGGCACAACAGGGTTTCCCGGTAATACCGGAAGTGGCCCGGGAAATCATTCGGCAGCAAGTGGCTACGGGCGGCAGCGCAGTACCCTGGCAGGATAATGCGCAGTACACCCATTTAATGCAGGTACAGTCTGTAGCCGCATGGCAGGCAGCGCCATCACAGGAGGCAGGCCCCTGCTTTTTTGACCGCGGCATACCGGATGTGATGGGCCATATACAATTGAATCATTTACCGTTAAATGCAGCTTTACAAACAGCCGCACAACAATACCGCTACAATCCACAGGTGTTTATATTTCCGCCCTGGGAAGAGATTTACTGTACAGATACGGAAAGAAAACAAACCTATGCAGATGCCGTGCAAACCTACAGGGTCATCTACGCTATTTACCAATCATATGGTTATACCTTACAGGTAGTTCCCATTGGGCCGGTGCAGCAGCGGCTGGCCTTTATCCTGGATCATATTTCAAAATAAAAATCCGTTACTTTTATAACGTTCATTTAGTGATGTGTTATGGAAACAACTGATCTTGAAAACATGGCTTCCCTCATTGGGGAGCCGGTGCGGGCGCGTATGTTATGGTCCCTGCTGGATGGGCGGGCGTATACCGCTACTGAGCTGTCCCTGTTTGCAGATACCTCCCCGCAAAATGCCAGCATGCACCTGAGCAAGCTGGTACAGGCCGATCTGCTGAAAGTAAGCGCCCAGGGCCGCCACCGTTATTACAGCTTTGCACGCGATGAAGTAGCTTATGCCATAGAAGCCCTGGCCAACCTGGTGCCGCCACAAACCACAAAAAAACAAAAGGCGCCGGAAAAAGCATTGCCCATTAAACACTGCCGCACCTGTTATGATCACCTGGCAGGCAAGGCTGGTGTAATGATCACAGATAGCCTGCTGGCTAAACAATATTTACAGGAAAAGGACAACACCTATACCGTAAGCCCCGCAGGCCAGGCCTGGTTTGCCGCCCTGCAAATTGATATTACCACTTTGCAAAAAAAACGCCGGGTGCTGGCGCGTCCCTGCCTGGATTGGAGTGAACGGCGCTATCACCTGGCAGGCGCCCTGGGTGCGGCTTTGCTGAATAAAATGCTGGAAGCTGACTGGGTGCGCAGCACGCAACATTCAAGGGCTATTGTAATTACGGGAACGGGGCAACGAAGTATGTACGAGCTGCTGGGGGTGGAGCTGTGAAAATGTAAAATCACAAATGTAAAATCACAAATGTAAAAGGTGAATGCCGCGAATAAAGCATTCACCTTTTACATTTTACATTTAAAATTTTACATTTTACATTCTTATACAGCATCCGACAGCGAAGTAAACGTAAAGTCCCGCAGCTTCATAGGCGGTATCAGGTAGCTTCTGTAAGATTCTACGCTGATGGTTCTTTCCGGCTTACCCAATGCTTCCACATTATTCAGCAGAATCACCGGGCTTACATTAAAACGGAAATTCTCGATGGGGTGTTTGATCACGCCATTCTCTATGTAAAAAGTACCATCGCGCGTAAGGCCGGTTAATAGCAGGGTTTGCGGGTCTACCATGCGAATGTACCACAGGCGGGATACCAGGATGCCACGCTCCGTGCTTTTGATCAGCTCATCCAGCGAGGCAGTGCCGCCTTCCATAATAATATTGCTGGGGCCCGGTACCGGTTTTACCCCTTTCTTTTGCGCCCAGAAACGGGAGTATTCCAGGTTCTTTACTACACCTTTTTCAATCCAGTTTATCTTTTCCTGCGGCTGCCCGTCGCTATTCCAGGTTGCAGCAGGCAATTCCGGGTGAAAGGGATCGGAGTAGATGGTTACTTTTTCATCCATCAGCTGTTCGCCTATCCGGTTACCGCCACCGGGCTTGCTCATAAAGCTGCGACCTTCATCGGCATTACGGGCATCCAGTCCGCGGAACATGTTTTCCATCATATACGCAGCAGCTACCGGCTCCAGTATCACCGTATATTTACCCGGCTCTATGGCTTTGGCATTGGCAGAGCCATTGGCTTTGGAGGCGGCTATCTGCGTGGCGGTAAAGGTATCCAGCTTGCTTACATCATTGTACCCGCGGGCAGCGTAGCCGGATCCGGTACCTGCCTGGTTGCGCGTAGTAATGCTGAAAATAATATCCGTATCTGTGTTATAGGCAAATAATCCTTTGGAGTTCATCAGCGCATCAAAGCTGGTAGTATTTTCCAGAAAACCTGCTGCTTCCAGCTTTGCTTCTTTGGATACCTGTATGCTTTTAGCTACGGCTGCTGCACGCGTATCCGGCGTAATGGCCGCTGTTGCCGGTACATAGGTTATACTGTCCTTAAAGGTTTGCGGTCCCTGTAAGGGCATGTACTCCGGGTCTTCCGGAGCCAGCTGCGCCAGCTCTTCCGCACGGCGTACCGCTTTTTCCAGGGATGCATCATCAAATTCATTGATAGTGGTGCGGCCTGTTCTCTTACCAAAAGTAGCATTAATGGTAAGCGTAATGGTGCTTATATCACCTGCGGTGGATACAGCATTACGGGCATAGCGGATGTTACCGCCTTCGCGGCCTTTGAGGCTTACCTCACATTCATCTGCTTTGGAAAAGGCCAGCACCTTTTTCAGCAGCGCCTGTGCTTCGTCTTGTTTTAATATAGCCATAAAAGATTGATCAGATTTTACGTGCAGTGTTAATAACATTTACTCCATTAAAACGGGCGGTAGCGCTGCCGTGCGATACTGCGTTGGACTGTCCCGGCTGTCCCTTGCCATCGTTAAACGCGCCACCCAAACGATAGTCGCTTTTATCGGCAATGGCTGTGCAGGAATTCCAGAACTCCTGCGTATTGGCGTGGTAGGCTACATCTTTCA
>NZ_JAGXJN010000060.1:408-25674 GCF_019091455.1 Chitinophaga sp. GbtcB8 | reverse complement strand
ATATGAAGGCGTAGCCGGCGTGCAGGAAATTGATACCGTAATGTAGCTGGGCATGGCCCACCCTATGGGGCCTTTACAGCTGGCGGATTTTATAGGACTGGATGTATGTTTGTCTATTTTACAGGTGCTGCATGATGGTTTCGGCAATCCTAAATACGCCCCCTGCCCGCTGCTGGTGAATATGGTTACCGCCGGTTATTTAGGTGTAAAAAGCGGGGAAGGTTTTTATAAGTACACAGCTGGTAGTAAAGACCTGGTAGTGAGCGGGCGGTTTAAATAATTAAATAACCGTCATTGCGAAGCATAGCTTCGTCATTGCGAGGCGCAGTGTAAAGCTATTGTGCGTGGTGCGACGAAGCAATCCCCCGAATGAATGGCAGGGGATTGCTTCAGCATGCTCCGCGCAAACCCTCTCTATGCCTCGCAATGACGAAGTAGGCCTCGCAATAACGGCTGGCAACGCCGGATCACTCGCCTGCGCTGAAATTATACTCTCCTGAGCCTACCTCAAATACAGCATATCCTCCATCCATCTTTACAAACTTCACCCCATTATCACCGGATATAGCGGCATTGCCCTCTTTCACCTGCTGTTCCGATGCTGCCGGTACATATACAGCTGCCCGGGTATT
Organism: Chitinophaga sp. GbtcB8; assembly: GCF_019091455.1. Lineage (GTDB taxonomy): Bacteria > Bacteroidota > Bacteroidia > Chitinophagales > Chitinophagaceae > Chitinophaga. The sequence goes on along the minus strand of NZ_JAGXJN010000060.1, from coordinate 25,042 downwards.
AGCCGGCACAGTGATCTTCCAGTTAAAGGTTTTGCCTTCCTTTTCCCAGGCGCTGCGGATCCAGCCATGTACAGAGTGGTAACTGGCGCTTACCTTGTTCAGGCCTTTTACCGGCAGCGGCTTCATAACGATCTTCTTAAACCCGGGGGCTGAAGGATCAGGTTTGATGCCTGCCAGGTTTTCGTAATACCATACTACCAGGTCGCCCAGCAGCATTACGTGGTTACCTGAATTCATGGCCGGGTCTGCGGTGTTGCCGTTCCACAGCTCCCAGATAGTGGTGGCCCCATGTTCGGCCATATAACCCCAGCTGGGATAGGTGGTATTAGTGGCCAGCTGGTAAGCCAGGTCGCCACGCCCGTAATTGGTAAGCACCCGCATCAGCCATTCTGCGCCTACCAGGCCAGTGCTTATATGCCCATTGTAGTCCTTCAGGGTTTTATCCACTACATGGCGGAATACCGTATCCTGGCTGCCGGAAGGCGTAAGCCCGTAAGCCAGCGAAAAGATATTGGCAGTAGGCGTGTTGTTTGCATAATAACCTTCTTTTTTATTCAGGAACTTTTCGTTGAAAGCCAGCTTCACTTTTTCACCCAGCTCCTTAAATGCGCTTACATCGGCCGTATTACCGGTGATGGTTGCAAAGCGTTCCATCACTGTCAGCAGGTGATAATAGAAAGCAGTACCCAGGTAATCGCCGGCAGTTTTACGTGCAGGGTCTTTGGAGTGAATGAGCTCCGGCGACTCCGGAGGCATACACCAGTCGCCATAGGTATCTTTTGTGAGGATATAATCTTTCATGTATTTATCCTTCATGTAGTACATCCACTTTTTCATGGAAGGATAGTGCTTGCGCAGCGGCTGGTCATCCCCATACTGCTCATACAGCAGGTTGGCGATGATCAGGTAGGCCGCCGGCCAGGTCATGTTATCCGAATATATTTTCCAGTAAGTGGGCGCCACATCAGGCACACTGCCCTCCGGCTTTTGCGCATCTTCTATATCCTGCAGCCATTTGGCATACAGCATGTGGTTATCGAAAATAAAGCTCTCTCCCCTGGCGCCTACAGCCCGGTCGCCCAGCCATCCCATACGCTCATCACGCTGGGGGCAATCCGTAGGCATGCCGCGGTAGTTACCACGTATACCCCAATAGGCGTTCCTGTATATTTTGTTGATCACTTCATTGGAGGTTTCAAACTGTCCGGTAGTTTCCATTTCATCATACACCACCCTGCCTTCAATGGCCGACAGATCTGGCTTGCCGGGATACCCTGTTACTTCTACATAACGGAAACCATGATAGGTGAAACGGGGCTCCCATTCTTCTGTGCCTTCTCCTTTTAGTGTATAGATGTCCGTTACCTTTGCAGAGCGGAGGTTATCCATGTACAGGGTACTGTCATCTTTCAGGCGTTCTGCAAAACGCATGTTCACTTTGGCGCCTTTTTCTCCCTTTACTTTAAGATGCACCCAGCCTACAAAGTTCTGTCCCATATCGTAAATGAACATGCCGGGTTTGATCTCTTTCACACTCACTGCTTTCACGGTATCCATTACTTTGATATTATTGTTGGGCTGCGCCACCAGCAGGTTTGCAGGTTCCTGCACCAGCTGTACGGGCAGCCAGTTAGCGGCGTTATATCCCTGCTGGGCCCATCCTGTCAGCTCTTTGGTGGCATTGTACTCTTCACCGTCATACTCATTGTTAGCGATAATAGGCCCTGTGGCGGTTACTTTCCAGCTATCGTCTGTGATCACGCTGCCGGTGCTGCCATCGTCATATACGAGGTTCAGCTGGCAGATCATTTTAGGATAACCATAGTTTGTTATGTTGGGATCCCGCATATGAAAAAAGCGGCCGTTGCCAAGGATGGTGCCGATCACATTATTACCTTCTTTCAATTCAGCGGTTACATCAAAGGTGTTGTAAAATACGCGCTTATTATATTCGGTGGGGCCGGGCGCCAGCACCTGGTCTCCGATCTTTTTACCATTGATGTAAAGCTCATATAATCCCAGTCCGCTGATATAAGCGGTGGCGCGCTTTACCTTTTTGCCAACAGGAAATTCTTTCCTGAGATAACGTGCAGAAAGCCGGGTGATGGGGTCTTTAGGCTTTTCCCACGCGAAAGCGGAATCAAGCCCTATCCATTTTGCCTGCCAGTCCGCGGGCTGTAACAGTCCTGCACTCCAGCTGGCAGGCTTGCTCCAGCCGGATTCCTGACCGTCCTTTGTCCACACTTTCACTTTCCAGTAACATTGAGCGCCGCTGCTGAGCGGCTTCCCTGCATAGGCTACATTAATGGATTGATCAGAGCTGACCTTCTCTGAGTTCCAGAGGTCTGCTTCATCTTTGTTCAGTGCATCTTCGGAAGAGGCAACCATAAGCTGGTAGGCCGACTGTTCGATGCCTCTGCCGCTGCTTTCGATCTCCCAGCTTAACCTGGGATTGCTAAGGTCAATGCCTGACGGGTTTTCGCGGAATTCGCAGCGCAGGTGCGTCAGCGTAAGGTCCTTGCTGGTTTGTTTACAGGAGTAGCTCAATACTACCGGCAAGAGTAAAAGAAAGATCCGTTTTATCATGCTGTTGTATTTAAATAATAAATGCTATTGAGGGTTCTGTTCAAGGTTATCGAGATTCACATCTGTTTGCGGTAGAGGTAACAACAAACGGTTGTTGCTTACCTGGTAAGCGTTTGACGGAATGTAAGTATGCTGCTGTTTTTCCCGCACCCCATGTGCGTTCATAACTGTAACGGCATTGCCTGAACGTACCAGGTCGTACCAGCGGTGGTTCTCAAACGCCAGCTCTACCTGTCTTTCATGAAACAACGCATCTCTGAAAGCAGCCTGGCTATTCACATCCGCGGCTGTTTTGTTAGGCAGGCCTGCCCTTGTCCTCACCTGGTTCAGGAGGTCAAATGCTTCACCGTTGGCCACAAAGCCCTGTTCATTCAGGCATTCTGCGATCATCAGCAACACATCTGCATAACGCAGCACTGGAAAATTATCGTTGGTACGTCCTACTTCGGTAAAACCATGGTTATACTTTTTTACATAAGGGATGTTCACAAAAACGCCGTTGCTGGTATAACCTTCTGCAAGGGAAGCTGCTTTACGTTTATCTCCTGCTTCATAAGCGGCCATCAGATCCTGTGTAGGGATGTTCCAGCCGGAGCCGCTGCCGTTGATACCCGTTTTGGTATCGCCGGTTACTGCACTGCCGGATGTATAAGGGGCAAAGGTGTACATGAAGCTACTGAACAATCCTGTTTGTGAGCCCAGGTACTGGATCTCGAAAATGGATTCAGGGCCGTTCTTTTTATTCGGGTCAAATATATCTGCATAGTTAGGTACCAGCTGGTATCCCAGGGCAGTAACTTTGCGCAGCTCAGCTAAGGCTTCAGCGTATTTCTTTTGTGTCAGGTATACCTTGCCCAGCAGGGTGCTTGCTGTACCGGAGCTTGCCCTTCCTACATCAGCGCCGTTATATTTTGCAGGCAGCTTTGCAGCAGCAGCGGTAAGGTCAGCTATTATAACGGCATATACCTGCTCAACGCTTGCACGTCCTTTGGAAAGCGACGAATCGGGCGATTGCACAGCGCTCTGGCGTAAAGGCACACCACCGAACTGGCGCACCAGGTTGAAATAATGAAAGGCCCGCAGGAACTGCACCTCGCCGGTATACTGGTTGCGTGCGGCGTCTGACATGGTCACTTCATCTATATGCGCCAGCACATCGTTACAGCGGGAGATACCGATGTAGCTATCTTGCCAGAAGTTACGGATACATTCGGCGGTAGCACCTACCAGGAATTCATCTACAAACTCCCACTGCTCTCTTCCCCTGTCTGCGTTGTTGTACTGGAATGCGCTGTTATCCGATCTCATTTCGCCGAAGATCCAGTAGCTTTCGCGTCCCAGGTCCTGCAGTATGTTGTAGGCTGCATTCACCGCCTGTTTGATCTCGTCTTCGTTCTTGTAAAATACATTACTGTTGATAGTGGCTTCCGGGTTCAGGTCCAGGAAGTTTTTGCCGCAGCTGGTGGTCAGCAGCACTGCCATCAGCGGGATGAGTATATATTGAACGGATCTTTTTCCTTGCATAACGGATGATTTTACGGTTAAAAGGACAGGTTAAGGCCCAGTGTGAACGTACGTGCTATCGGGTAGTTGGTAAAATCCTCACCGGGTGTAAGCGCCGTGCTGGTGGCATTACCCGAAACGGTTTTACGGCTCACTTCCGGGTTGGCGCCACTATATCCTGTAAAGGTGTGCAGATTCTGTACGCCGGCATACAGCCTTGCGCCGCTGATGAACTTTGTATGTTCCAGCCATCTTCTGCTGAAGTTGTAGCCCAATGTAATGTTCTGGATACGCATGAAAGAGGAGCTTTCTATCCAGGAGGAATTCACATCGCGATAGATCACCCTTGCGCCATTGGTAGTTGGCGTAACACCGTCTCCAGGCTGCTCCGGCGAACGCCAGCGGTTCAGCACTTTACGGTCTACGTTAAAGATGCCGTCTATATTCAGCAGGTATTGATTGGCGGTTTTCATTACCTGTCCGCCCTGTGAGCCAACCAATACAATGCCCAGGTCAAAGCTTTTATAGCTGAAATTATTTGTGAGGCCCCAGATGAACTTCGGGTTAGGATCGCCGATGATGGCAAAGTCATTCACCGGTTCTATGATGCCGTTACCATCCACATCTTTATACCTGATAGAGCCTACTACAGAGGTAACATGCTTAGGCGAGCGGTTAAGATCGTCCTGATCTTTATAAACACCTTCTACCACATAACCGTAGAACAGGCCCACCGGTTTGCCTACTTCTGTAATATGCTGAAAAGAGCCTTCGCCACTGCGGCCGCTGTAAATAGGATCGTTCTTGGCATTTAATGCCAGTACCTTGTTACGGTTAAATGCGATGTTGGCGTTAGTGGTCCATTTCAAAGCACCATCCAGGTTATTGCTGTTGATGCCTATTTCAATGCCCTGGTTCTTTATTTTACCGGAGTTGATGATCACGTTCGTGTAACCGGATGACAGCGGGATCTCCGAATTGTATAACATGCCTTTGGTGATGCGCCGGTAATAATCAACCGTGAGGTTTATGCGGTTGCCGAACAGGCCTGCATCCAACCCTACATCCAGCTGGGAAGATTCTTCCCAGGTAAGGTCAAAATTGCTCAGGGAAGATGCGCTTCTGCCATTGGCGATCTGACCGCCGAAAGCATAGTTATAAGCGGCAATGTTAGACATGTAAGTGTAGTTGCCGATATTGTAGTTACCTGAAAGGCCATAACTGGCGCGCAGCTTCAGATCACTGAGCCAGGAAACGCGTTTCAGAAATTCTTCTTCTGAAGCGCGCCAGGCAATAGCGCCGGAGGGGAATGTACCATAACGGTTGTTGTAACCGAAACGGGAAGAGCCATCGGAACGTACGGTCACGGTGAACAGGTACTTATCCTTCAGCGAATAGTTGATCCTGCCCAGGTAAGAAAGCACGGCCCACTCCTGCACATCCTGCGAATAGGAAGGAATGGTAGCGGCAGCGCCAATAGGCTGGATCTTGTCATCCGGGTAATTGGAAGCGTCGATCTGCAGAAAATCCTGGCGCTCCTTCTGCGCAGTATAACCTAATACCACGTTCAGCGCATGATCTTTGCCAAAGGTTTTATCGTATGACAGCAACATTTCCGTGAGCCAGTTCATTGCATTGGCTTTTGACTGGGAAGAATTGGGAATGCTGGGCGGCGGGTTATTGACCCCGCCTAAAAAGGAGGGATTGAATACAAAAGTAGAGCCGTTACCGTAGTTAACATTAAAGCTTGCTTTTGCTTTCAGCCCATTAATGATCTCGTATTCCCCATAAATATTACCAAGGCCGTTAAAGCTCTTTACATTGGTTACGCCAAACTCCAGGGAATTCAGGGGGTTGGCAGCACTGAACATACCGGGAGAGCTGATGTAAGGTGTACGCTGCCCGGTATTATCATACACCGGGATCAATGGGCTGAGCCAGAGGCTTTGCGTGATCACATCTGTAAAGCTGTTCTCAAAATTATTCACCTGCTGCGTGCTGTAGGTAGGCGCCAGGTTAAGGCCTATCTTCACTTTACGGCCTATACGGCTTTCGATATTTGCCCGTACGCTGTAACGGTCATAACCGGTGTAACGCACTACGCCATCCTGCGTATAATAACCTGCTGAAAAATTATATTTCGTATTCTCTGTGCCACCGCTAACGCTAAGGGTGGTATTATGCTGCAGCGCTTTTTTCAGTACGGTATTGTACCAGTTGGTACCTGTGCCGTATTGTTCGGGATGACGATATTCTTCCGGTATATCCGCATCGGTAGCGGTTTGTCCGCGGGATGCAAAATCATCTATAATAATATCTTTCCTGAACTGGGCAAACTCACGTGCATTCAGCATTTGCGGCCGCCCCTTTTCAGGCACTTCCTGGAAGCCGGTATTGGTGTTAAGGCTTACACGCGGCACACCGCTTTTGCCATGTTTGGTAGTAACCACTACCACGCCGTTAGAGCCACGGGAGCCGTAGATGGCGGTGGAGGAAGCATCTTTCAGTACAGTGATGGATTCAATGTCATCGGGGTTGATGATATTCAGCGGGCTGGCCTGCTGGCCAAAACCGGATGACAAAGGAAAACCATCCACTACATAGAGAGGATCACTCCCTGCGCCAATAGAGCCGGAGCCCCGGATCCGCACGGCTGCGCCGCCGCCGGGCGTACCGGTTACACTGCTCACCTGCACGCCGGGCACCTGTCCGGTTAGTTTCTGATCCATACCTGCTACCGGCAGATCCTGCAGCTGTTTGCCGCTCACATTGGCCACTGCGCCGGTAAGATCTTTTTTCTGCTGGGTACCGTAACCGATCACCACTACTTCGTTTAGCCCTGCAGTAGAGGTAATAAGCCGTACATTGATAACCGGCTGGCTGCCTACCTGCACACGTTTTTCATCATAACCTATATAATGAAAAGAAAGCACATCGCCGGCAGCAGCGGTTATGCTGAACTGCCCGCTGGTATTGGTTTGCGTGCCTTGTGACTTACCGGCTATCTGCACGGTAACACCTGGTAAAGGGTTGCCGGAAGAATCGGTCACCTGTCCGCTGACGGTGCTCTTTTGCTGTGCTGCAGCAGACAGGCAGCAGAGCATCAGCACCAGGTAACACAGGAAAACAGGCCACCGTGCTGATTGTTTGTTGGTAATGCTGTTGTACATAACGGGAATGGGTTTAGCTGTTAGGAATGGATAAATGCAAAGAGATATCCCTGCCTTCCGGATTGATGGCGGAGGCAAAACATAAAGACGGTTTATAGTATGGTATTAGCTATCTGTGAAAGCTACCTGTATGCATGATAATAGTGGTGATACCTTTTCATAACCGAGGAATTTTTAAATGTTTTAGTTTAAATAATATGGCATGGCAGGAGAAGGCTCTCCTGAAATAGCTGAGTACAATTTGAAGATGAGGTTAAATTAGAATAAAAATTCAGGGCAACTGTCCTATACTATCTTAAGCGCGGGTGAATATTATTTTACTAAATTTAAATAGCGCAGGCAGCAAGCAGGGGATAATAGCCGCTCCATTATTTAAATACCTGAATCCACGCAATGAATAATAATTTCTTTAAGTATCTCAGTATCGGGCCAACAGAGGAAAGATGGGGAATGTATGTTACCACGACAGGCTATTCCAAAGTAGCCCCGCATGAACATTATCCCAACCAGGAGCATCCAAGCAGCCACCATCTTACCTGGAACAGGGGCCGGATCCTTAACGACTATTACATGATATTCATATCCCGGGGCCGGGGCGTTTTCTGCTCTGCGCTTACCCCGCCGGTAGAGGTGGAAGCCGGCACCTGCTTCTTTTTATTTCCCGGCGTATGGCACCGCTATAAGCCGGACGCAAAATCCGGCTGGGAAGAGCATTGGGTTGGTTTCCACGGGTATTACGTAAAGCAGCTTATGGACAAGAATTTCTTCAATCCCACAAACCCATGCGTTCACATTGGCATGAATAAGGATCTGCTGATATTGTTCAACCAGATCACGGATAGTGTAAAAGCATCCTTTATCGGGTATGCGCAGCAGATTGCAGGCGTTACCCTGCAAATGCTGGGCATTGCCCATACAGCTGCCGTGAACAAACAGCAGGATATTAACCCGGTGGGAAAGCTGATATCCAAGGCAAAATTCCTGCTGCAGGAATCCTATGAGCAGTCTGTTGACCTGCAGGAGCTGGCCAGCCAGCTGCCAATGGGCTACTCTGCATTCAGAAAAAATTTTAAGCTGATCACAGGTGTTTCCCCGCATCAATACCATCTTGAGCTGCGCCTGAACAGGGCTAAACATTTACTGGAGTCCACCGTGCTTAATATAAATGAAATTGCAGATCAAACCGGATTTGAATCCATTTATTATTTCTCCAAGCTCTTTAAAAGAAAAACCGGCCTGTCACCTAATGAATACCGGAAAAAATTTCTTCAGTCACCGCAATAATACTTCGGCGGTCAGCAACAGAACAACCCTGCATAAATATCCCTGCCGCGCTGTACAGGCGCCGGTCAGGGGCGGTCAAAAAACAGCCCGGCAAGGGCGGCATTTTTACCCCTTACCTGGTTTATCCTTATACGTACCGGGCGGTCTACCGTAAAGCGCAGGTACTTTCCTTTTTCATAATGGTCTATAAGCTGTACCGGCGCCAGTATTGCCAACGTATCCAGGTCAAATATTTCCACAGCAGATCTGCGCTGCTGCGCATCCGGGTCCAGGAAATACAGAGAGATACATACCGGATGTTTTTCTTTAAGCGGCAGGTCTATGGTAAAGGTTTGCTGCGTGGGAAGGGGATCGCGGGTAATAATAGCGCTGGCTGTTCTGCCATTGCCGGCAGGGTTTTGCAGCGCCCGCGGATCGGTGGCAGCGGTTTGCCAGCGGATAAACCCTGCTTTATTGATTGTAATGCTGCCGATATAGGAAGGCAAATGGCTTTCATCTACCCGGGCTCCCTCTTCAAAAAATGTAAAACCATCCTTTCCGTATTTTCCCCTCCAGCTGCCGGAAGTAACGCTGTCCTGTATAAAGGTGTGCTGGCTGCAGCTAAGCGGCGGCTCCTGCAAGGTGCTGCTGTTAAGCATTCCCCGGTATTGAATGCGTATAACATAATGGCCCGGCTGCAGGTTGCTTATATACACATAATTGCTATCCTCAACGGCTGTATTGTACAAACGGTTGTTAATACGCAGCTGCTTAATTTTTCTGCCGCCTTTGGGAAGCCCCACCTTCACGGCCTGCGTTCCGGGTGGAACCGTTAGCTCGCATTGGCCGGATCTCAGATCAAAAGAGGCCGCTATATTCCCGGAAGGCGCAGGCACCACGCCTTTTACATACGTAAGTCCGTTTTGCAGGTAAGGCTTAACAACAAACTGTTTAAAACCCGGCGCTGCAGACCGTATTCCCAGTATATTTTCGGAAAGCCAGCAGGTTACACCGGCGCCCCAGGGATGCGCCAGGCTCGTATAGCCGCATTGGTTATTTGGCGGTGCATCGTTCGGTTTTAAAATGGCGTTCCAGGATGGCCGGTACACTTCAAAAAAAGAGGTGCCGCCATAGTGCAGCTGTCCGCCCCAGCAATCACGGATAGTGGTAAGCGCCTGGGGGATAAAGCTGCTGCGCGCCATTGCCCGGATAATAAAATACTGGTTAAAAGGCGAATAAGATAGCCGGTTAAGCCGGTCCTTAAAACATGCTGCGGCCTGCTGTAACACACCCGGGTTTGTTAACCCTGCATTCAGGGCTTCCGCAATTGCATGCACGCCGTAGCGCTCAAATGAAGCGCTGCCCTGGCTAAACCCTGCTGTTTTTTCAGCGGCATAACGGCTGAATAATAAAGCAGCTGCGGTGTCGCCCGCGGCAAGCATAGCGGCGCTGAAATCTTTCCAGGCATGAATGCAAAGCATCTTATAGGCATCCTGGCACTCCTGCAGCTGCGGGTGCTCAAAACCGGCGCCCAGCCTTTCATCCCAGCCCATAAAACCTAAAGATGGTATGCTGTCGTACTCCCGGTAAGCAAGCTTTAGCCGTCTGGCCGCCACCGGCAACAGCGACTGCAGGAAGGCGGTATCGCCGGTGTAATTAAAATAGTCTGCCAGGCTAAGCACCCAATACAGTGAATAAGCAGGTATGCCGTTATCCTTACCGGCAGTGCGCCTGATATTTTCCTTAACGGCATTATAGTTGGCAAAAGCCACCAGCGATGCTGCCTGCGCGGGATAGGCATCGCCGGTCCAGGAATGGCGGTCGCTGCGCTCCATTAATATAGCGCCAAAATAATCCTGCATCAGGTTCAGCTTTACGGTATAGGCGCCGGTGTACCATATCCTGTTCAATACTGTATCACTGCAGGAAAAGCTGCCCGCATAGTTCACCGGCTTTACCTGGCATACCAGCCGTACTTCTTTTATAGTAAAAGGGGCGGGCGCCTTATTGATATGGATCCAGCCAAACCTTACGCCTTCATACAACGCATCATTCAGCTCCAGCCGGTAAGTATTTCCATGCTTTACCGGTACGGCTGTTTTTACCGGGTGCGCTGCGCCGGCATTCACAATAGCAGGTTCATTGTATTCACTGATGCTCATGGTTATTTCAGTGCCGGCAGGTATATTGTCTGCATCAAATTCCAGCCAGGCCGCGCTTTCCACGCCAAAATCAAACATCAGCGTTCCGGGCGCTTTCACATTAAAAGTGTTGTGGTGCTGTACAAAAGAGGCGGCAGGAAATGCATTTGCTTTAAGCGGATAAAGCGTGTACACCTGCAGTGGATCGGTATAATGCGGGTTTGCCCAGCGGTAGCGGATCAGCGGGTCCGGCGAAGCGGGTACAGGCGGGGCATTAAGCTGCCCGCCATGCAGCGGCCTGTAAGGCGCTGCGGATTGTGCAAGAACAGCGTTGCCGGTAATCGCCTGCAGAAAGAACAGTATTAACGGCCATTTCATAACGTATAAGAATGGTTTGTGTAAAACACTCCATTTACGGGTTGATGTGCGCAGCATACCTTCAAAATTAATGACTGCATTTATAAAGGCTTTTTCCAAAACCTGCTAATTTTTATCTTTTTTGTCCTTTCAGCGCGTGCTTACCATACCCTTTACCAGCAAACGTTCCAGGCAGCGGAACAAAAAAGAAAATATATCAGAAAGCACAAAAGAAGTAATGTTTTGGATAGCTATCCCCGCAGCGGTTTCTGATAATTTTGACCTGTAAACATTACACAACCAAAATCACCCGTTATGAAAGAAATGGTCAATCTATGGCGGCCAAAACAATGGCTGCTCTTATTTATTTCATTGTCGGTAAGCAGCTTCTGTTTTGCGCAGCAGCAGGTAACGGTCAAAGGCACTGTTGTTTCCGATGCAGGTGAACCGCTTGCAGGCGTTACCGTTATTGCGCAAGGTTTGTCCGGCGGCACTACTACAGATGCTGCAGGCAAATTTTCGATCAGGGTCCAGGATGGCGCCACCCTTGTTTTTTCATTTATAGGGTATGAGAAAAGCACCTTTGTAGCCGGCAAAGACGGGTTAACGGCCAACATACGCCTGCTGCCCGGCCGCGCAACATTAAATGATGTTGTAGTGGTAAGCTATGGCACGCAAAGAAAGCGCGATATTACCGGCTCCATCAGCCAGCTAAAAGGGGCAGAGGTAAAAGATATGCCCGTAGCCAATGCAGGCCAGAAACTACAGGGCAAATTTGCAGGGGTGCAGATCAATCAAAACACCGGGCAGCCGGGAGCCAACCTCTCCTTTCGTATCAGGGGCGCAGCATCTATCAACGCAGGTAATAACCCGCTGATCGTTATTGACGGGTTTCCAAGCGAGAGCGGCCTTGAAACCGTCAGCCCTAACGACATAGAAAGCATTAGCGTATTAAAAGATGCATCTGCCGCGGCCCTCTACGGTTCAAGGGCCGCCAACGGCGTAATACTGGTAACCACCAAACAGGCCAAAGCCGGGCAGCAAAATGTAACCTTCAGCGTGTACACCGGCCTGCAAACCGTTTCAAAAAGAGGCCGCCCTGATCTTATGAATGCCAGGGAATTTTCCGGGTTTAAGAAAGAGTATTATGAAGATGCCGCCCGCTATGAAGGTTATACCGGCGGTGTACCTGCTGCCTACCAACACCCGGAGCAGATTGATCCCAATGGTGGTACCGACTGGTTCCAGGTATTGCTGCGGGATGCGCCCACGCAGGATTATAACCTGTCCCTTACAACCGGTACCGGCAAGCTTAAATCTGCCGTAAACCTGGATTACAACCGGCAGGACGGTGTTATGATCAATCAGTGGGCGGAAAGGTTCACCGGCAGGGCCAATAACATTTATAATGTTTCAGACCGGCTTACATTCGGATTTAACCTGGGCGTAACCTACCGCAACCAGAATATTACCCCGGGCCTGGGAGAAGGCCGCAATATTATACAGTGGGCTTACCTGATGGATCCTACTGTTCATTATCAGAATGCGGACGGCACCTACCCTATCGGCTTTTCACAGCCCGGTATGTTCTCTATGCCCAACTATTACCAGGTTTTACGCCTGAGCGTGAACCGTACCAAAAACCTTACACTGCTTTCAAACGCTTATGCAAGCTATGAATTGGCAGATGGCTTAAAGTATAAGATAAGTGCTAACATTAATACAGATAATTCCATTTACCGTTCTTTTGCCCCCTCTACTGTAAGGGGCGGTGCGCAGCCTGCTTCTTCAGCTGACGCCAATTACAATACTAACAGCTTCCTTTCCTGGCTGCTGGAGCATACGCTTACCTATACCAAAACATTTAATGCCAAACACAACCTGGATGCTTTTGTAGGATACAGTGCTCAGAAATCCGATTTTGAGAACAGCAGCATTAACGGCACCCAGTTCCCGGACGATAATATAGAATGGCTGAATGTGGCCGCCAGCCGCATAGGTAATGTGGGCGCCAGCGATTATTCCCTGGTATCGCTGATAGGCCGGGTAAATTATAACTATGCTGAAAAGTACCTGCTGTCCCTGGCATTCAGAAGGGACGGTTCTTCCAAATTCGGCTCCAACACCAAGTACGGCAACTTCCCTTCCGTTTCCGCCGGCTGGGTGCTTTCTGAAGAGAGCTTTATGAAAGGGCTTAAGCAGCTCAGTTACCTGAAAATAAGGGGCAGCTGGGGAAAGGTAGGTAATAACAATATCGGCACCTACACCTACCTGGCAGGCATTAACCAGAACAATTACGCATTCAATAACCAGCTGGCGGCCGGCAGCCGCCCGGATGGCATTGGTAACCCAAACCTTACCTGGGAAGCCACTACCGGCTATGATCTGGGCGCCGACATAGGCCTTTTCGACAACCGGCTTTCTTTAACCTACGATTATTACCACAAAAAAACAGACGGGCTGTTATATGCAATAGACATACCGGTACAATCCGGTTTTAGCAGCGTAACATCCAATGTGGGCAGGTTTGATTTCTGGGGCCATGAGATCACCGTTGAAAGCAGGAACCTCGTAGGAAAGTTAAAATGGACCACCTCCCTGAACATTTCCTTTGACCGTAATATTGTAAAACAACTGGGCACCAGCAATGCACCTATAGGCGGCTACCAGGAATACTGGGATGATAACAGGACCGCAGTGGGGCACCCCATAGGTTTGTTTTACGGTTATGTAAATACCGGCGTGTACATGACGCAGGAGGAGTTTGAAACGCAGCCGCATGGCGCCACCTCTATGGTAGGCACGGCAAGGTTTGCCGACATAAGCGGCTCCGAAGGAAAGCCGGACGGAAAAATAGATATTAACGACCGCACATGGATAGGCAACCCCAATCCTGATTTTATATACGGCATCACCAACCAGCTTAGCTACGGGAACTTTGATTTTTCGATGGTGCTGGCCGGCTCTGTCGGTAATGATATTGCGGATGATGCTTTCCAGTCAACCGAAAACCTGGACGGTGTATTCAACGTAAGAAAAGGGGTAGCGCGCCGCTGGCGTTCGGAAGATGATCCCGGCGATGGCATTTACCCGAGAACCCGCTCCGGCACTACGGCCGATTTCCGCAACTTCACTACGCGCCAGGTATTCAGCGGCACTTACCTGATGGCCAAGAACATTACACTGGGCTACACTTTTACGCCCAAAAAACAATCGCTTATCAAAAGCGCAAGGGCTTACCTCACCACGCAGAATGCCTTTACGTTCACCAAATATCCCGGCATGAACCCGGAGGTTAGCTTTCAGGGCCTTAATGGGATTAACCAGGGGCGCGACTTTACCGCCTTTCCCATTGCAAAAGTGTATGCCATTGGCTTAAATGTAAATTTTTAAAAGGAACGTTATGAAAAATAAACTAAGCTATAACCTGCGTTACGGCCTTTGGGCTTTACTGGCAGGCGTTCTGCTGGCCTCCTGCGGAAAAGATTTCCTGAACGTGTATCCGGAAACCTCTTTAAGCTCCGCCGGCTTTTACCAGACCCAGGCACAGCTTGAGCAAGCGCTGGTAGCGGCTTATGCGCCCCTGCGCAGCATTGTGAATACCGGTGTGTATATGGATGAGATGCGGTCTGATAATACTTTCTTTACGCGGTACAGCGCTAACCGCGGCTTTGAGCCCAGCAGGGAATCCCTGCCGGAGATCCTTGACGACGCTAATTCCAGCGCAGTGGTGAACTCACCAGGCAACCGTTATGGAGATGATTATTCCGGCATTGCCATGATAAACATCATCCTTTCCCGGCTTGAAAAAATAGCGCTTCCGGCAGGCGCAAAAGACTCCATTGCCGGAGAAGCGCTTTTCCTGCGCGCATTCTATTATTTTGATCTTGTGCAGCACTACGGCGGGGTACCGCTTCACCTGGAAGAAATTACCGCACCTGACCAGTCCTTTAAACCCAGGAACACCGTTAACGAAGTATATGCACAGATCATCAGCGATCTGGGGGAAGCTATTCCCAAGCTGCAGGCAGCGGCCAGCTTTCCGCAAAGCGGCAGGGCTACCAAAGGCGCTGCTAAAATGCTGCTGGCATATGTTTATATGTCTGCGCCGGATAAAAACTATGCTGCCGCAGAAACGGAGCTGCTGGATATAACACACATGAACTATACGCTGCTGCCTGGCTACGCAGCGGTATTTGACCCTGCCAACAAGAACAACAGCGAATCTATTTTTGAAGTACAGTATCTCTCAGATCTTGTAAGCGGCCAGCAAAGCGGCTTTGCCTGGGCATTTGCGCCCAAAACCACCAATCCCGATTTCCTGATGGGATATAAAGGCAGCTCTATGAACATTTTCAGCGGATGGAATGTGCCCACCCAGGAAATGGTAAGCTCCTATGAAGCTGGCGACCTACGCCTGGATGCCTCCGTAGCAGTGGTGGAGGGCACCATCAGCGGCGTGGAAGATTTTACCGCCACTGCTGTTAAAAGCGCGGCAGGCTACACGCCGCAGCCGGGAAAAAGCTTCTTTTACATGATAAAGAAATATTATCACCCGCCTTATATAGCGGAGTTCAATACGCCTGAAAACTGGCCCGTGTACCGCTATTCCGGCGCATTATTACTGCTGGCCGAATGCCTGGTAAGGGAAAATAAGGCCCAGGAAGCCCTGCCCTATCTGAACCGCGTTAGAACAAGAGCCGGCCTGCCCGCGCTTGCCACTGCCACGCTTGATAATATAGCCGATGAAATGCGGCATGAGCTGGCTTTTGAGAACCACCGCTGGACAGATCTTATACGGCTGGGCAAGGCAATACCGGTTATTAAAGCAAAAGGCGACCGGTTAAAAACCATCTATCCCTGGCTTTTACCCAATTCTTTTAACATAACGGAAAACCGGCTTATATACCCGATCCCTTTCCGGGAAATACAGATCAATCCGCAGCTGACACAAAACCCTGGTTACTAAACTGGCCGGGTAAACGTTAAGCGGTGTAAGAACAGTGAACCAGGAACAAATTTCTTAACCGTTAAAACATATGTATGCATACAGCCCTCTCAAAAGAACAAATAGACGCTTACCGCCGCGATGGTTTCCTGGTAGTAGAAAATTTCCTGTCGCCGGAGGAGCTTGACCACTGGAGAACAGCCGTAACCGAAGCAGTAGCAGAACGTAAGGGCCGGAAAATGCCGGATAGGGAAACCAAAACAGGTGAAGAGGATGGGATTAACAAGGAAAGTGACTATTTCGGCAAAGTGTTTGACCAGCTGCTGAATCTCTGGCAAACCAATGATAAGGTTAAAAAGATCATGCTGGATGAAAAGCTGGGCGGGATGGTGGCCACCTTATCCGGCTGGGAGGCTACCCGTATCTGGCATGACCAGGCCCTGATAAAAAGGCCCTGGGCCAACCCAACCTCCTGGCACCTGGATACGCCTTTCTGGTCTTTCAGCGACCGCCGCGCGTTATCCATCTGGGTAGCGCTGGATGATGCAACGCTTGAGAATGGCTGTCTTTATTTTATTCCTGGCTCTTATCACAGCACCGGGTTTGAGAACCCGGGCATCGGGAAAAATATGGATGCTGTTTTTGAATTTTACCCGGCTTTCCTGCAGGCCCGGTCTGTTGCGGCGCCTATGAAAGCCGGCAGCTGCTCGTTCCACAACGGGCTGACCATACATGGTGCAGGCGCCAATATGACCGGCGGTTTCCGGCGTGCAATGACCTGCGCCTATATGCCGGACGGCGCTGTTTTTAACGGCATCCAGAATATACTAACAGATGAGCAGGTGAGCCACTTAAAGCCGGGGGATCTTTTAAATAACGATGAGCAGAATCCGCTGATCTTCAGGAGAGGCGGATAAGGGGATATTGTAACGGTCATTTACCGGCCTTGCTTTCCCTTATCTCCAAACCGTAGATCTCTTTCAGCCGCAGCAGGCACAGCTCCTTATTGGCCAGGGGCACGCCTATTTCCATTGCGCAAAACAGCTGCAGCTCTTGTGAAAGGATGCTGCAGTTGTTTTGTTTTACTGTGTTGATCACTTCATTTAAGATGGTGTAGTCGAAGCTAAGCTGGAACTTTCGCTCCACATTTTTTTGCACGGCGGGTATCAGCTGTAATACCAGTGCAGTAGCCATTTTGTAGGCATTGATCAAACCGGGTGCGCCCAGTAAGGTGCCGCCGAAGTAACGCACTACGATCACGATGGTATCCGTAAGCTGTTTGCTGTCTATTTGTCCCAGTATGGGTTTGCCGGCTGTGCCGGAAGGTTCGCCATCATCGCTGGCGCGGAACTGCAAACCATCTGTACCCAGGCGGTAAGCAAAACAGTGGTGGGTGGCTTTGGGGTGTTCTTTTTTAACAACCAGCAGGCATTCTTTTACATCATCTGTATTTTTTACCGGGAAAGCGTATGCAATAAATTTACTGCCTCTGTCCTTATATTCTGCGGTGGCTGTTTTCTCAATCGTAAAATAAACTTCCATTTCTTTAGTGGGAGCCGGCTGCTTACTGCCAACTATTCTGTGTTTCTATAATATGTTATGTTATCCCCTTGCAGGGTTGTTTGTTCCATTAATAATGCACGGGGCAGTACCGGTGCCTTTACGCCATCGGGCAGCATGGTGCTGCCGTTAATTACCCGGGCTTCGTCCCACAGGCCGGCTTCTATAAAACGCTGTAATAAATAGGCGCCGCCTTCTACCAGCACACTGTTAATATTCCTTTTGTACAGGTGTTCCAGCACCTGCGGTAACAGTGGTTGCCGGAAATCTACCTGCACGGTTTCCGTAAGGCCATTTGTACCGGATGCTTTTTCTGTAAAGATCCAGGTAGCTATGCTGCCATCCCACAGGTGATAATGCTGCGGTGTTTTCAGCTCCCGGTCTATTACTGCGCGTACCGGGCTTTTGCCGGTCCACAGGCGGTTGTTGAGGCGGGGATCATCCGTAAGGGCGGTATTGGTGCCTACCAGTATGGCCATTTCCTCGTTCCGCCAGCGGTGTACCAGCCGGTCGCTGTATTCATTGGAAATGCGTACCGGCTCCCCGCTTAGCGTGGCCATAAAACCAGCCGGGCATTGCGCCCATTTGAGCACAATATAAGGCCGTTTCTTTTCATGATAGGTGAAGAAACGTTTGTTCAGCTCCCGGCAGGCCCTTTCCAGCACGCCAACAGTTACCTGTATGCCTGCCTGCTGCAGCTTTTCAATGCCTTTGCCGCTTACCTGTGAAAAGGTATCAGTACAGCCGATCACCACCCTGGGAATTCCTTCTTTCACGATCCTGTCGGCACAGGGCGGCGTTTTACCATGATGCGCGCAGGGCTCCAGCGTTACATACATGGTGGATTGGGGGATCAGGTATTTATCCGCTTCCGGCACCCGCTCAATACAATCCACCTCTGCATGCGCCTGGCCATATACCCGGTGATAGCCTTCACTGATAATACGGCCCTGGAACACCAGCAGCGCTCCTACCATGGGGTTAGGCGCTACCCGGCCGGCGCCCAGCTGGGCCAGCTGCAGGCAGCGTTGCATAAAAAGTTCGTCGTGCATAGGGTTCATGCGCTGAACGTTGGTTATGTTTGCAAAAGTATTATTTTCAGACCATTTGCATGAACATACAAGCGGCATTTACCTATATCGTCAATACCATCGCCCCCATTTATGAGCCCAGGGAAGCGGCCAACATAGCCCATATAGTGGTGGAACATATTACCGGCCTCAATAAGCTGGACCGTATTGTGTACAAAGACCGGAACCTGGACCCAGGCCAGCAAAACCGGCTGGAAGCGGCGGTGGCTGCGCTGCTGCAGCACCAGCCCGTACAATATGTAACCGGTACGGCCTGGTTTTATGGCATGGAGCTGCTGGTGAACCGCAATGTGCTGATACCCCGCCCGGAAACGGAGGAGCTGGTAGAATGGATAATGGAGGATGTGCAGATGGGCAAATATGCAAATATGCAGATGCTGGATATTGGCACCGGAAGCGGATGTATTCCCCTGGCTTTAAAACAGGCACTGCCGGCAGCCACCGTGTGGGGCATTGATGTGAGCGACGGCGCTTTAACCATTGCAAGGGCTAATGCCGCCAAACAACAGCTGGATGTACATTTTACACAGATAAATGTTTTAGATGAAGCAGCTACGGCCGCTTTACCCATATTTAATATTATTGTCAGCAACCCCCCATACATTAAGCAGAGCGAACGTTTGGACATGCAGCAGCAGGTGCTGGATTATGAGCCTTCCCTGGCGTTGTTTGTACCGGATGAAGATGCCTTATTGTTTTACCGCCGTATTGTACAACTGGCTGGCAGCAATCTTTCCAAAGGAGGCGCTTTATACTTTGAGATCAATGAAGCATTAGGGCCGGAAGTAGTAAGCTTAATGGAAAAGGAAGGGTTTGCCAATGTACAGCTGCGGCAGGATATTTTCGGAAAAGACCGCATGGTAAAGGGGGAAAACCTGCGCGATGTGTAGTACTTTTTCCTAAGCAGTGAGGCCTTGTTACCACAGTATTTTACGGCTGTTTTTGCTGTTAGGAGGGAAAACTTTAATTACTCATATTGGCATGATAATGGTGCATACTCAATCAAACGGACATTGATTTCCTAATTCACATTATCCGTTTCCCTAAAAAGAAACAGTGATAAAAAACGAAAGGAATAAATGCTCTGAAAAGGAACGGTGATATCCTAATTAACCTTATCTTCTTTCCTTGTAAAAGGGAGATGATAAAAAACAAAAGGAATAAGCGTTCCGACCCTAAGAGGTCGATGAGAAAGTTAAAAAAATGAAGGCGATGAAGTTTGCAAAAATTGTAGTTTCACCTCCATCATTAAACTGATCATCGATCTCTTTTTTTATGCCTATTCTTTCCGGTTTGGATTTGCAGTAGCCAGTACTACCTTAGCCCCAATTTCCCGCGCTACTTCCATTACTTTTACAATATCTTCTACAGGCACAGATCTTTCCGCATTTATTACAATAGTGGGATCTACATTTTCGCGGGCAATGGCCGGCACCAGCATTTGCTTCAGGCTTTCAAAAGGTATTTTATTGGTGCCAATGTAAAACTCTCTTTTATCGTTAATGCTTACCACTACTGTTTGTTTAGCCTTGGTGTTACTCTTGGCTTTGGGCAGGGTAAGTTTAATAACATTGGGATTAGCCAGGGTAGATACGATCAGGAAGAACAGCAGCAGAATGAACAAAATATCGTTCAAGGCCGAATTATGCAGCTCTACCTGCCGTTTTCCTCTTCTATCTCGTAAATTCATGAGTATGATTTTAGATCTTAGATCCTAAATTTTAGATCTACAATCGTAAATTATCTTGTTGGTTCCTGTAAGATATCAATAAACTCTGCTGATGAAGCTTCCATCTTATTGATCACTTTATCTATCTGCGCATTCAGGAAGCTGTAACAGATGTATGCTACGATACCGATTATTAACCCGGTAGCAGAGGTGATCATTTTCACATAGATACCGCCGGCAATGGTGCCCAGGGTAATATCAGAGGTAATAGAGATGTTGAAGAAGGTCTGGATCATACCGGCAATGGTGCCCAGGAACCCGAACATGGGTGCTATACCGGATATAATGGCCAGTATCACCAGGTTCTTTTCCATTTTATAGATCTCCAGCTTACCCACATTCTCCATTGATTTTTCAATGCTCTCAATGGGCTTGCCTATACGTTGTATGCCTTTATCTATCATACGGGCAATAGGGCTGGCCGTATTTTTTGAGATAGAACGTGCTGCCTGCATGTTGCCGCTGGTAATGTGGTCGCGGATCATGGGCATAAAATTGTTTTCCAGTTTACCTGCCTTGGAGATGGTGATATACCTTTCTACAAACACAAATACCGCTATAAGGGATAAGATGCCCAGCGGGATCATTAACACACCTCCTTTCATCAACAGGTCCAGCAAACGTATCTGCTGATCGGCCGTGGCTGCGGCATTGGCAGCTGTCGCCACCGTATCAGCCTTGGGGGTCAGTAAAGAATCCTGCAATAATGTAACAAGTCCTAATAGCATGTACTAATTTTTAAACCTTGCAAAAGTATTAAATTAAGATACAATAAGTTAACGGAAACGAACAAAAAATAGTATGTAGAGCGTGGGCGAAGGATAGCTATTAGCTTTTAGCTTTTAGCTCTTAGCCGTTAGTAGTGCGTAATGATTGTCTGCTACCAACAGCTAACAGCTAATAGCCAATGGCTAACTGCTAGCTTCCCAAACCTGCGCAAGGTACACAATGGTTTCCACGGCCTTTTGCATATCCTGTATACTTACATATTCTTGTTTGCTGTGCAGGGCCATTTCGCCGGTAAAAATGTTGGGGCAGGGCAATCCCATAAAAGAAAGGCGGGAACCATCCGTACCACCGCGTATGATCATCTTTAAAGGCTCCACACCTGCGCGGCGCATAGCATCGGCAGCATATTCGCATACCTGCGGGTGCTGGTCCAGCACCTCCTTCATGTTACGGTATTGTTCTGTTACCTGGAAGGTGGCGGTAGCCTGCGGGTAACGTATTAACACATTATCCATAATACTGCGCAGAAAAGCTTCATGGCTGGCCAGTTCCGCGGTTACAAAATCGCGGATAATGAAGTCTATCTCTGCCTTTTCCACCACGCCCTGTATGCGTACGGGATGAATAAAGCCCTGCCGGTTCTCCGTAGTCTCCGGCGACAGGCCATTGGGGGGTAAGGCGGCCACTATTTCACTGGCTACCTTAATGGCGCTCACCAGCTTATCCTTAGCTGTACCGGGATGTATGCCTACGCCATGTATGGTGATCTTCACGGCATCGGCAGAAAAAGTTTCATCTTCCAGGGAGCCCCGCTCTCCCCCATCCAGCGTATAACCGTATTGTGCATTCAGCTTTTGCATATCCAGCTTTTCCACGCCACGGCCGGTTTCCTCATCGGGCGTGAACAGGATGCGGATAACGCCATGTTTTATTTCCGGGTGCTGTAATAAGAAGTGTGCGGCGTCCATAATGGCCGCTACACCGGCTTTATCATCTGCACCTAATAAAGTGGCGCCGCTGGCGGTAATAATATCCTCTCCCTTTTTTAATTGCAGGTAGGGATGTTCAGCGGGGCGTATCACCTGCAGCGGATCATCCGGCAGTATAATATCACCGCCGTCATATTTTTGGTGGATGATAGGTTTAACGTTGGTACCACTGCAATCGCTGGAAGTATCCATGTGTGAGCAAAAGCAGATCACCGGCACCTCTTTATCCGTATTAGCGGGAATAGTAGCGTAGATGTAACCATGTTCATCCAGCTCCGCATCCGTAACGCCCATGGACAAAAGCTCCTGCAACAGCAGGCGGCCCAGGTCTTTTTGTTTGGCGGTGGAGGGAAAGGTAGTGCTTAACGGATCGGATTGCGTATCTATCTGCACATAACGCAAAAAACGTTCTGTAACGGTGTACTTGTAATTCGTAAACATCCTACAAACGTAAGATTTTCTTTTTAGCAACGCTTACCAGTTATAAAATAGAATAATAATCCTTAAAACATCATTATACTAATACCAAAAAACCAAATTTTAAATACTTTACTATTTAGATGTACTATATATCTAGGTTTGTGTAGAAAATTGGCATGTATTAATGAAAGGTGTTTATATTTGCGTTGGTTCTTTACAACACTCAATACTGTTTGCGGTTCTCTTCACCAGCAGGTGCAGGGGATTAAAAAGGAACCGTGTGCAATTCACGGGCTGACGCGCAACTGTAAGTAACCTTTAAGGTGATGACCCATAGCGGTCCATTGCGCCGGCACTATGCCGGTGTGAGAAGGACGGTCTTCATTGTTACAAGCCAGGATACTTGCCGTAAACAATTTGATGTATGCTTTCGCGGATAAAGCAGTACAATTTTAGATTTGAGGTTTTAGATTTAGATTTGGTTCAACGGGATCAGTTGTACTGCTTCTATCCAATCGTAAATCGTAAATCTAAAATCGTAAATTCTCTTTCTCTTCCCGCACGCATACCGCTGTAAGTACCCTATTCTTTTACCATTTAAATTATTGAAAGTATGCAGACCAATGTACTTGGCTATCCGCGTATTGGTAGCCAGCGGGAATTGAAAAAGGCATGCGAAGCCTATTGGGCGGGCAAAATGTCTTTAGAGAAATTACAGCTTACTGCACGGCAGCTCCGCCGGCAGAATTGGGAAACCCTGCAGCAGGCAGGCATTGACCTGATCCCCTCCAACGATTTTTCCCTGTATGACCAGGTGCTGGATATGTGCCTGATGACCGGCGTAATACCGGCGCGTTTTCAGCTGCTGATGTCAAGCCTGGCCAGCGCCGGCAGCCCGGAGCTGTATTTTGCCATGGCAAGGGGTTACCAGAAGAACGGCCTGGATATTACCGCTATGGAAATGACCAAGTGGTCTGATACCAACTATCATTACCTGGTGCCGGAGTTTGATGCCAGCCAGCAGTTCCGCGTGCTCTCCACCAAATGTGTAGATGAATTTAAAGAAGCCAGATCACTGGGCATTCATACTAAACCAGTGCTGTTAGGGCCTGTTAGTTTTTTGCTGTTAGGTAAAATTAAAGATGAGAACCTGCACGCCGCAGCGCTGCTGGAACAGCTGCTGCCGGTATACATACAGCTGTTACAACAGCTGCAGCAGGCCGGTGCTACCTGGGTACAGATAGATGAACCCTGCCTGGTGCTGGACCTTAGCCCGGAACAAAAGAGCTTTTACCAATATGCCTATACGAAAATAAAGGCAGCCGCACCTTCTCTGCAAATACTGCTGGCCACCTACTTTGGCAGCCTGCAGGAGAATACTGCACTGGCGCTGGAGCTGCCGGTACAGGCCCTGCACATTGACCTGGTGCGTGCACCGGAGCAGCTGGATGCTGTGCTGAAAAATTTCCCGGCAGATAAACAGCTTTCCCTGGGTGTGGTGAATGGCCGTAACATCTGGAAGAATGATTATACACAATCCCTGCAGCTGGTAAGCAAGGCAGCCGGCGCCATTGGCGTGCAGCGATTGCTGCTGGCCACTTCCTGCTCCCTGCTACATACCCCGTATGATCTGGAGCTGGAAAAAGACGAGCAGGTCCTGACTCCGCAGATCAAAGGCTGGATGGCCTTTGCCCGCCAGAAGGTGCAGGAGCTTACGGAGCTGAAGGCCATACTGGATGGCAACGAAGCCCTGCTGGAAGCCAACCGTAAAAGCCTGCACGAAAAAAGTATTGCCTCCATTGTGCATAAACCCGCTGTAAAAGCCAGGGTGGCCGCGCTTACAGTTGCAGATGCCACCCGCTTACAGCCTTTCCCGGTAAGACAAAAGGTGCAGGAAAAAATATTACAGCTGCCACTGTTCCCTACCACTACCATCGGCTCTTTCCCGCAAACGGAGGAGATCCGCAAGCTGCGCGCCGACCTCAAGAAAGGCAACATTACCACTGTGCAATATGATACGGCTATACGAAAAGCCATTGCAGACGCCGTACAGTGGCAGGAGGGCCTGCGCCTTGATGTGCTGGTACATGGCGAGTTTGAGCGGAATGACATGGTGGGAAATTTTGGCGAGCAGCTGGGAGGGTTTGT
>NZ_JAGXJN010000060.1:0-398 GCF_019091455.1 Chitinophaga sp. GbtcB8 | reverse complement strand
GCAGAGTTATGGTTCCCGCTGTGTAAAACCGCCGGTTATTTACGGGGATGTGCAACGCAGCCAGCCCATGACCGTGGCCTGGAGCAGTTATGCGCAATCCCTTACCCGCAAGCCTATGAAAGGCATGCTCACCGGGCCGGTAACTATTTTGCAGTGGTCTTTTGTACGGGATGATCAGCCCCGTTCTGAAACAACCTTGCAGATTGCACTGGCCATCCGCGATGAAGTAAAAGACCTGGAAACCGCCGGTATTAAAGTGATACAGGTAGATGAACCGGCCATCCGTGAAGGACTACCCTTACGCAAAGCCGATTGGGAAACCTACCTGGAATGGGCGGTGAAGGCATTTCGTGTATCCGTGTCCTGCGCTAAAGATGAAACGCAGATCCACACCCACA
>NZ_JAGXJN010000006.1 GCF_019091455.1 Chitinophaga sp. GbtcB8 | reverse complement strand
TGGTACAGCTGGATGAAACGCACACCGCTTTCAGAAAGCTTCCTGGACAACAGGCAGTTGGCTGCAAATGTGCCGGGCACAAGGCAGTCAGGCCCATACAGCTTTATGATATCATCTGATTCTTTGGAGAGATCGGTCAGTTCCGGCACTGCCGTTTGCATACGGTAAGCCATTTCATACTGCTGTATCTTGGTATTGATCTCAGGGTCGCCGAATTCTTGATACGACTGATCATTCAATGCGGCCAGCTGGTCCAGCATCTGGCGGCGGTTAGCCATATCAATGCCTTCGGGATTGTTCAGGTACAATACCGGGCTTTCACCGCTGCTGAACTGAACGCCCTGGTGAATACTGTCTAAAAATCCATTGGACCACAGCTTAGAGTATACGCCCTGTCCGTTTCCTTTTCCTCTTGACAGCAGCACACAGAAGGCAGGCAGGTTCTTATTTTCGCTGCCAAGGCCATAGCTCATCCAGGAGCCAAAGCTGGCGCGGTTGCCCTGCTGCGCCCCTGTCTGGAAAAAGGTGAGCGCGGGATCATGATTAATGGCTTCGGTGAACATTGAACGCATAATGCAGATGTCGTCCACTATCCGTGCCGTGTTCGGAAACAGGTCGCTGATCCAGGCACGGGCCGCGCCGTACTGTTTGAAATCGAAATACGAACCTACCAGCGGAAAAGACGACTGCCCGGAGGTCATGCCTGTTAAGCGTTGTCCCATACGGATGGAGGCCGGCAGCTCCTGCCCCATCATTTCCCGCAGCTTTGGCTTATAATCAAAGCTTTCCAATTGGGACGGCGCTCCGTTCTGAAACAGGTAGATGATCCTTTTGGCCCTGGGTGCGAAATGCGGCATGCCCGGAACAAAGGGCGCTTCTTCCCCGCTGCTTTTGCCCAGGAGGCCAGGTACCAGCAATGAACCCAGCGCCAGGCTGCCCACGCCAAGGCTCAGGCGTGACAGGAACTTACGGCGGTTCATGTTCAGGTGATATTCTATAAATTCGTTTTTCATCGGCCTTTATTATGCGTGACTTACGATCGTTATGTTTTTGAAAGCGTTTCTTCCATGTTATAAATAGTGGTGATCACCTGCATCATGGCGGCCCATGAAGCATTGTCCAGGTTTACTGCCATCGGGTACTCACCCTGCTGCAGCAGCTTCACCGCATTTCCGGGTTGCTGTTTATACCATTGCTGCTGCTGTTCATAATATTTCTGCAGCAGGTCTACTTCCCGTTTTTGCGGTGTGCGGCAAACAATCAAACGGAAGGCCTGCATTATATTCCTGGTTGCATTCCTGTCTTTTTGCAACAACCGGGAAGCCAGTACCCGGCTGGCTTCCAGCACGGTGGGATCGTTGAGCATAATGAGCGCCTGCAGGGGCGTATTGGTGCTGGCGCGTTTTACCTCGCACTGATCGCGGTTACTGGCATCAAAGATCATCATAGAAGGTGGCGGCACCGTGCGTTTGATGAAGGTATACAAGCCTCTGCGGTAAAGGCTTTTCCCATGATCCTGCCGGTAGCTGGCCAGGATGCCTCTGCCGGAGGTAGCCATTTCCCATAAGCCCTGGGGCTGATAGGGTTTTACACTGGGACCGCCAATTTCAGGTACCAGCAATCCACTACTTTTCAGCACCAGGTCGCGCACGCCTTCTGCAGTAAGCCGGAACCTGGGTCCGCGGGAGAGATAAATATTTTCAGGATCTGCTTTCAGCTTGTGTTTGGAAATGGCGGCCGACTGCCGGTAAGTGGTTGTCATCACTATTTGTTTCATGAGCCGTTTAATATTCCATCCGTGCTGCATAAAATCAACCGCCAGCCAGTCAAGGAGCTGCGGATTGCTGGGTAGATCTCCCTGCATCCCGAAGTCGCCGCTGCTTTTCACAATGCCTCTGCCGAATACTTCCTGCCATTGCTGGTTCACAAAAACCCTTGCTGTGAGCGGGTTCCGCTTGTCAAACAACCAACCCGCCAGGCCAAGCCGGTTAGCCGGGTATTGCTTCACATTAAAGGGCAACACGGCATGCGGTGTTTCCGGCTGTACTTCCAGTGTAGGGTTATCGTAGTTACCACGGCCAAGAATATACGTTTTTCGCGTAGTATCCTTTTCCCCCATTACAGATACGATCAGCTTATTGGTGTCCTGTTTATTAATGAAACTGAGCACGTCTTTGAGATCTTCTTTGGTGATCTCCATATAGGGCGTTTTAGCATAGGTTTCAGGGCCCCCTACAGTAGATTGCAGCCCTGCTTCCTTCACATTATTAAAGAAAGCAAAGAGCTCATAATATTCTTTTTGGGAGAAAGGATCATATTTGTGATCGTGGCAGTGCGCGCATTCAATAGTGATACCAAGCATGCTTTTGCCGAATGTGTTGGTACGGTCCGTCACATATTCAATACGGTATTCTTCATCTATTACCCCGCCTTCTTCAGTGATCTTATGGTTGCGGTTAAAGCCTGTTGCAAGCAATTGTTCGCGGGTGGCGCCGGGGATCATATCTCCTGCCAGCTGCCAGGTTATAAAATCCTTGTAAGAAAGGTTTTCATTGAATGCATGGATCACCCAATCGCGCCAGGGCCACATGGAGCGGTAGTTGTCGTCCTGGTAACCGTGTGAATCCGCATACCGGGCCACATCCATCCAGTGTACCGCCATTTTCTCGCCATAGGCGCTGTCGGCCAGCAGCTCATCTACCATGCGTTCATAACCCGCCTCGCTGGTATCTTTGGCAAAACGTTCCATTCTTTCAAGCGAGGGCGGCAAGCCGGTAAGATCCAGGCAAAGGCGTTTCAGCAGTCTTTCGGGATCTGCTGCAGGATTGGGTTTCAGCCCGTGTTCCTCCATGCGGGCCAATACAAAGTAGTCTATTTCGTTGCGCGCCCATTGCTCCTTGTTTACTTTGGGTAATGCAGATTTTACCGGCGCCACAAATGCCCAATGCGGTTTATATTTTGCACCCTGTTTAATCCACTTCTCAATCAGCTTTACTTCATAATTACTCAGCGCCATATTGGTGGATGGAGGCGGCATACGCATGGAAGTGTCAGTAGTACTGATACGCTGGTATACTACAGAAGCTAAAGGATCTCCGGGTACTAAGGCATGTGCGCCGGGTATTTCGCGGAGTGCTTTATAAGCGCTGTCGGCAATGTCGAGCCGCAGGCCGGCTTCCCGTTTATTGGCATCAGGACCATGACAGGCATAACACTTATCTGATAAAATGGGCCGTATATCAAAATTATAGTCTACAATTTCGGGTAGTTTTTCTGGCTGGTTTTCCGGTGTATTGCTATTATTGCATGCGTACAAAAATGCAAGAGAACAGATGACGAGTCTGACATAACGGTGGAACATAATTTTCAGCAATTAATTAAAACTGTCTTGGTATGGGCGAATTATCCGGCGATTGATTTCTTATAACGTTGATCCGGCTGCTATAGTAAAGATCGGCTATAATCAGGCACCACTTTGATAGTATTTTATCTCATAGTAATAGTTTGTTCGCATTATGTATATACATACCTACAAATAGCCAAGTAGTATCTTATTACACGGTGGAGGGTCTTCAATAAAATAAATTTTACTTACTTATCAGGTTCTTATACACTACGGCATTTAACAGATCCTGCCGTTTGGGCTTTGCGATAGGCAGGTTGCTTCCATTGATGCTAACCTGTCCTCCTGAAATTTTATGAATATGGGATATATTTATAAGATAGGACCTGTGTATCCTGAAAAAATGATCCTTAGGCAATATTTCCTCTAGTGAAGCCATTGTTTGATGAATGGTCAGCACCTTATCCTTGAAATATAATTTCACATAATTCTGCATTCCTTCCGCATAAAGAATATCTTCCCATTCAATTCGCAGGAAAGCATCTCCCCCCTGCCTGATATACATATCAGATTTTGTTCCCTCATGCCCATCTCTCAGTATCAGCTGCGAACGAAACATAGTCTGTGCCTTCGATACCGCCTGGAAGAAACGTTGAAAAGCGATAGGCTTCAGCAAATAATCCACCACATGAAGCCTGAATCCTTCAATAGCATATTCGGAATAGGCTGTTGTTATAATTGTTAAAGGAGGTTTGTCAAGCGCTTCTAAAAACTCCAATCCCGAAAGGTGAGGCATATTAATATCCAGGAACATCAGTTCTATTTCTTTCTTTTTAAGGATCT
This sequence comes from Chitinophaga sp. GbtcB8, assembly GCF_019091455.1. Classification (GTDB taxonomy): domain Bacteria; phylum Bacteroidota; class Bacteroidia; order Chitinophagales; family Chitinophagaceae; genus Chitinophaga. Next base: position 228,300 of record NZ_JAGXJN010000006.1, on the reverse strand, counting down.
CTGCTGCTTCCAATGCAGAAGAACAGCAAGCCGTGGCTTCCAGGAAATCCAGCTTGTCCATATAATTGATGATCCCCTTTATGGCAATAGATTCATCGTCAACGACCAGGCATTTGATCCTGGATGGTGTAATCTGTTTTGATATTAGTTCTGCCATTTTATAACTGTATAACAAGTTTTGTCTGATAAACTCGATCGGTTTCCTCAACGGATAGATCATATTTTCCGAAGTATAATATTTCCAGGCGTTCCTGTATATTTTTAAGCCCCACACCACCTGTACTTTTCTTCTTTACAGGTAAGGTAGATTTTGAGTTCTCTACATAAAAGGAGATGGTATTATTTGTTTGTTCAAAATTTATATGGATATATCCTTTTTCAAAATCAGATTTCGAGACGTGTTTAAATGTATTTTCAACGAATGTAATAAAAAGAAGCGCGGGTATTTCTTTTTTAGGATCCTCTATTTTCCACGAACAGGAAACCGTTAGCTTGTCTTCCCAGCGTACTTCTTCAACAGCAATAAAATCTTTCAGGAATTGAATATCCTGCTCCAATGTTACCTTTTGTTTGTCGCCATTATAAAGCTGGTAACGTAATATTTCAGAATATTTTATGAGCAGATCGGAAGCCAGATCCACATCGGTTTGCATCAAAATATGGATATGGTTCAATACGTTGAACATAAAATGCGGGGTAACCTGATGTTGAAGCGTACGCAATTGATATTCTATAATTGTTTTTTTCAGCTTTAAATTTTCCTGAAAGAACCGGACGCCACAGATGCATAGATTGATCGCAATCCCTGTTGGGATGGATACGAGTAAATAATACGCCGGCACCTTGATATTAAAATATTCTGAAAGGGGGAAAACGCCTTTTCCCTCTAAAAAAGCAAAAAGATACAAATAGAAAAAACGTACCATTCCAACCAGGATGGAAAAACCAAGGAACTGAAGAATAAAGGTTACCGCAGCTTTTTGCCTGATGGCTTTTGGCAGCAAAGTTTCACTGAGATAGGTTGTAATGGGGGAAACAGACAGGAGTGTTAAAACTGGATATAACGTTGCTTCGGTCAAAGACCCTGTATCTGGTATAATTTGTAACCACAAGGCAAAAAACAACATTGTCCAGCAGGCAAGAATTGCATAATTCTCTTTTATACGGCTCTTTATTTTCAGCAACATAATCTGTCTTTGGGCTGTGATGAACAGTCAATGTTTCCTTTCTGCTAAAATTAACGGATTAACATGACAATGTACGGCCATTCGTCAAAGGTAAAGCTATGATTCGTCAAAAAGAGTTCCACAAGATCTCCTAAACACAGAGCTTTGGCAATAAACATCAAACTTTTGACTAAAAATACTGGAATGAAGAAGCTATTGTTTTTCGTATTTATGATTGTTGGGAATTCGGACATAAACGCGCAGGTTAAAGTTATGTTTAAAACTGAATATTTTGGAAAATCGGGCTATCGTGTAACTAAAGATGGCAGGAACGAGAGAGTGGGAAATAGTGAAGGCTCGGCAATGGTTTATGAGGGAGGTGTTAATATTCCGCTATATGAAAAATTGGATGAAAACAATCGCCCAACCCTATGGACAATAAATGTGGGTGGTGAATATGCAAAACTCGATAATAAAAACTTTACTGAGCCTTTGGTTATTGATGAGATCCTGAATATTGGTTTAAGCCTTAACCATGTAAGACCTCTGAATAACAGGTGGTCTATGATGGCAACGGTCGGTGGCGGAATTTATATGCCAGGTACCCGGCTCTCTCAAATAAGTTTTAAAAATGTACTTGGAAGTGTTGGAGCTGTTTTCATTTATCATCTAAAGCCCAACCTGCAGCTGGGAGCAGGCCTTGCCATCAATAACTCTTTTGGTTATCCGATGTTATTCCCGGCCTTTTATATAAACTGGCAAACAAAAGGTAAATATGCGGTTAAGGTAGCAGCTATGAAAGGCTTAGAAATGTCCGTCCGATATAATGCTTATGAAAACCTGAGTTTAAGCTTTATAGCCGAATTGAATGGACAAATGGCGCTGCTGGAGCAGGACGGAAAAGATAAAATATTCGCGCATCAATACCTGGTGGCAGGTTTTCGACCGGAAATAAAGATCGGCAAAAAGGTATCAATACCTATTACAGCCGGCATTAGCGCCACGCGCCCGGCAAAAATGATGGACAGAAAGCTGAAAAGCATTTTTCAGGATGGAGGATACCATTTCCAGGCAGCTCCTTATGTGTCGGCTGGTTTACAGATCAGGTTTTAAAAGTTATTTTTTAAAGGTTGTTACCGGGCAGGGTCCTCAACAGGATCCGGTGCTGCCGGGTGCTGCGGGTCATAAATGGCCACTCCTACCCTGGAGTCCGCGCAGCCGTAATAGAGGTACCATTTATGCTTAAACCATGCCATGCCTTCAATGAATACAGTTCCGCTTGCATACTGACCCCGTTTTTCAAAAGCCTCGCGGGGCCTGAAAAATGGCACATCAAGCCGCGTTATCAATTTGGTGGGTTCGGTTTTGTCGAATAACATCTGGCCGGCACTGTATGTTCCGGCGGCAAAACGTTTGTCGCCTCTGGCAGCACTGTTCCGGCCATTGTATAACAGGATGATGCCTTTATCTGTCAACAAAGCAGGTGGGCCGCATTCGGTCATGTCGCTATCGAAATAGTCTTTACGGGGAGACGCCAGGATCAGCAATTCACCTTTATCATCCACTAAAGGGCGCCAATCCGTAAGGTTAGCTGAGGTGGCAGCATACACATGCCGTTCGCCCCAATACATAAAATACTGGCCGTTTACTTTGGCAATAACCTGCTTATCGCCCTTAACCTGGGTGAGGATAGATGCCGATTTAGTAGCAATGTTGAAAAACCTGCCATTATAAACGTCCTGAAAAACAGGCCCGTGCTTGGTCCAGTGAACCAGGTCTTTTGAGGTAGCTGCTGCCAGGCGCGGCACCTTACGGTTCCATTGTGTATACAGCATTACATAAGTACCATCTTCAGTTATTGCTATTCGCGGATCTTCGCAACCACCGGGCCATTCAAATGTTTTTTGCTCGTCATCTGCCGGAAAAAGAACAGGTTCCTTTTTTCGTTTAAAATGCAGGCCATCCTTGCTCTCTGCATAACCAAGGCGTGAGGTACGGGTACCGATCTTTACGCCGCTGTTATCTTCAGACCGGTAGAGGACCACTATTTTACCATCTTTAACTGCTGCCCCGGGGTTAAAGGTATCGTTGATCTCCCACTTTATTTTTGACCTGCTCATTGGATCGGTGAACGTGGCAGTGGTGTCCGGCGAAATGATGGGGTTCTCCCCCTGCGGTCTTAAAAAACCGCCCAAAGCCCAATCCGGCAAAGAGTTGGCAGACTGAGCGAATGTTATTTGAGTGATGAAAAAAAACAGCAGGAGAAAACCGCGGAAGTATGTTTTAATCATAATGTAGTTTAATATCTTTTGAATTAAATACATCAGTCCGCGGATCTGTAAAATGATCCGCGGGCTGGTGCAATATACTTTTCTAATCAATAACCTGCATTTTGCGGATATCTGTCACCGGTAATGGTCCTGTCTATCTGGCTTTGAGGAATGGGTCTTAGTATATGCTTGTCTTTAATATTCACCCCCGCATCCGGATTATGTAATTTTACACGTTCCAGCAGCTTATTTGTTCTTACCAGGTCCAGCCAGCGGGTTTGTTCGCCGGCTAACTCACGTGCCCGCTCGTCCAGGATATAGTCCAGCGTAACCTCAGCTGGTTTAACAGACATGGTGGCAGCGTTTCCGGTTGGGTAGGCTGCCCGCTCCCGTACCACATTAATATATTTAGCGGCGCTGGCATTATCGTTCATGTTGAAAGCCGCTTCTGCTGCCAACAGATAGGTTTCGGCCAGGCGGTAAGCAATAACCGGCCTTACCGATGGATCATTAATACTCGCCCTTTTGGTATCCTGGTATTTGAGCATGGTGGGATATAACTGCAGGGTATAATTCCGCGGCGGTACCAGCAGGTAGCGTATGGAGGTAATATCAGCATTACTAACATCCACCCCGGGCATATAAATGGCTGTATCACCCAATGCATATTTGGGAACGCCATTTACCTTAGGAATTTTGTCGGCGGAGTTAGATAACCATACCGATTGAAATGTTTTGTAATACCGGGTGTCGTTTGTTTTATCGGCAAAACAGGTATCGCTCATCCAGCGGGTTAATTCAACGCGCGCAAACGGGCGGCCATAAGCCATAGAGCGAACCAGGCCCGGGAAATTTTCATAACCCATTACATAGTGAAAATTTAATTCGTTGCTATTATTGTTATAAGTAAGGTTGGGAGTATGTTGTACACTCCAGAGCACCTCTTTGCTTGCCTCATTACCTTCCGCATACACCGATGCAAAATCCGGCAGCAGCCCAAGGCCTAAGCCGGCGCCATTGTCAATCAGGCCTTTTGCAGTAGTATAAGCATTCTGAAAATCATCCGGCTGTTTCACTAAAGAGTATGCCCGGGTCAGGTATACTTTTGCCAGCAGGTGCGATGCGGCAGCGCCGGTAGCCTTACCGGGCAATACACCATTTTGCACCGGGCTTGGTGGTAATCCGGCAATGGCATCTTTTAAGTCCTGGATAATGAAGCTGTAAACATCACCCATGGGCGCCCTGGTGGCGCTGGTACTGGGTTCTGTAATAAAATGGGTATTCAGCGTAACAGGCCCCCAGAAACGCACCAGTATGAAATAATAATTTGCGCGTAAAAATTTAGCTTCGGCCACTTTTTGCTTCACCGTGGCCGCATCAAGGCCGGTAACGGTGGGCCCATTGTCAATGATACCATTACAATCATTTATGTACGTGTAACAGGCATTCCAGATGCCCGATACCCAGCCGCTGCTGGCATCAAAGCTGCTTGAATAAATATTAAAATCATTGTTACCGCCCCCGCCGGATTTGAACTCATCGGTGCCGGGCACGGTCATGGTCATAAAATTCTCAGTTCCCCATATGCTCCGGTTACCGGCATAAGCTGCATCCAGCCCGGACTGAAAGCCCTGCGCTGTATTAAAATACTGAGGGGTGAGCCCCGAATGTGGTTCTTCTGTTAATTGCTTGTTACAGCTCAAACTTAAAAAAGTGATCGCTGCCAGTGGAATAGATTTATATATGCTAACTCTCATGGTGATAGAAATTAAAATGTAACATTTAAACCAAACAGTATCGATTTATTCGGTGGGGTATCTACGCCTAAGGTACCTGCAGACTCGGGATCTATACCATGGAACCGGTTATGCAAGGGTGAGAATAGGATGATGGCATCATTGAAGCTGCTATAAACCCGGAGGGACTGTAAATGCATTTTGCTGATCAGATAAGGCGGCAGCGTATAGCCCAGGTTGATGGTCCTTATTTTAAGGTAAGAGGCGTCATAATAACCCAGCAGATCGCCATAGGTGGGCGTGCCTACGTTAAAATTAGGTTTAGGGTACGTGTTTTCATGATTAAAAGGGGTCCAGTAATTGATATCCAGGTTATTCATTTTCCCGTTCAACGCATTTACATTGCTGCCGGGTTGAAGCCAGTAGGCGATCTGTGTGCCCCCTACGCGGTAAGTAGCTACCATGGTCAGGTCAATACCACGATAACTAAAGCGGTTGGTAAAACCACCGAAAAACTTTGGCTGGCGTGAGCCGACAATGGTGCGGTCGTTTGAGTTGATGACACCATCCCCATTCAGGTCAGCTACCTTTATAGTACCGATCACAGAACCTGATCCCACCATCGTTAAATTAAGCTTCCGGGCCAGGGCTGAATCGGCTGCAGTATTTTGCCAGATGCCTGATCTTACATAGTTATACAGCGCATTAATAGGCGCCCCAACAAACCGGTTATTGCCAATGTCCTGCGTTACGCCATTTTGCAGCGCAGTAATTTTATTGCGGTTAAAGGTGATGTTAAAATTGGTTGTCCAGCCAAAATCTTTCCGGTCAACCGCCCTGATATTGGTTGAAGCGATATTGATCTCCAGCCCTTTATTTTCTGTTTTACCCACGTTGGCAAGGAACTGTGAGGTGTAACCTGTTGTAATAGGCAGGTTTTGCGGAAGTATAAGATTGCTGGTGCGTTGCTGATAAGCGTCAACAGAACCGCTAATGCGGTCGTTGAACAGGCTGAAGTCCAGGCCTAAATTCAAGGTTGCAGTATACTCCCAGCCCAGTTTGGGGTTAGGAACGTTATTGGGATAAGTGCCGGTAACGTTTGTTGAGCCATAATTGTAATTGATGGATGCCAGCCCGCCAAGTGTTTGATAGGGGCTTACAGCGGCATTTCCTACCGAGCCATAACCGGCACGCAATTTCAGGCCTGATATCACCCGGATGTTCTTCATGAAATCTTCCTGGGTGATATTCCAGCCAACAGCTGCGGATGGGAAGAGATGATACTTATTCCCCGGCGCCAGCGTAGAGGAGCCATCAGATCTCATGGTGAGGGTTAACAGGTATTTGCTCATATAGTCATAGTTAATACGTCCCATGAACGATACGATGTTAAACTTCGAGTAACTGCCTGATCCATTGAGATTGGCGCCTAATGCCGGGTTAAAATACTGGATATAATCTGCAAGGATATTGTTGTAGCTAAAGCTGGTAGAGGCTTTATAGTCATCCTGGTAGCTAAACAGGCCGGTGGCTGTTATGTGATGATTTTCAGCAAACGTGTTTTCATACACCAGCAGATTTTCCAGCGTATAATCGTGATAGTCATAATTGGTATTTTTAGCAGTGGAAGGGCCGCTCAGGTTCTGATAGGTGGCGCTGCCATAAAACTCGCCGTAGGTTTCCGGCGTAATTTCTATGCCCCCGTTAAAACGGTATTTAAGGTGCGGCGTGATCTGTGCTTCCGCATAGGCGGTTGTAAAAGTGTTATACCTGGAGCGGTTCTGAACAACCGCGCCCTTCACCAGATTGGCCAGGGGATTATATGTTAAAGAGCCGCCGCCCGGGAATGGAATAAGATTGCCTTTGTCGTCATAAGGCACGGTAAGCGGGCTGGATGTAAGCGCCTGGGCCACCGGGTTAATGCTTTCCCCATTGATCTTACTCACGGTATTCAGCGAGCTTACGCCGATCCTGAAGATCTTGCCCAACTGCTGGTCAATACTTACTTTGACGGTATAACGCCTGAATGACTGACCGGGAAACACGCCGGTTTCATTATAATAACCAGCGGAAACCGCATATTTTGTTGATTGTGTACCACCGGACACGCCCAGCTGATGATTGGTTTTAAAGCCGTTCTTAAAGATCAGCTTTTGCCAGTCGGTAGCAGTTCCGTTCTTTATACCGGCTAATTCAGCCGGCAGGAAAGTGATACCATCTGTATAGAATCTGGGATCATCTATTCCATTATAAGGGTTAGGTGCGCCAATGACGTTCGGATTGTTTGCATTATAGTTGCCCCATTTTTTGTAGGTTTCATAAGCTTTGGTGTCCATCACATCATAGTGGCCAAGCGGGCTTACCACGCCGGCATAACTGCTGTAAGTGACTACAGGCGCGCCTGTTTTACCCCGTTTGGTAGTAATAAGTATTACGCCGTTTGCGCCCCTTGAACCATAAATAGCGGTTGCTGATGCATCTTTTAATATTTGTACAGCCACTACATCATCCTGGTTAAGGTCATTAATGTAATTGCCATTGTACGGTATACCATCCACCACATAAAGCACATCGTTGGCTGCACCCAAAGAACGCTGGCCCCTGACAGAGATAGATGGCGTGGCGCCCGGATGGCTGTTGCCGCCGGCTTTTTGTATATCAATGCCTGGCGCCTGGCTTTGCAGGGCGCTTACCAGGTTACTTGCCGGTACGCTTTTTATAGCTTCTTCATTTATAGATGCAATGGAGCCGGTTACATCCGCTTTCTTTTGTGAGCCATAACCCACCACAATCACCTCACTCAAAGCTGAGCGCTTTTCAGCTAAGGTTACATTGATCACTGTCTGATCATTTACCGCTACTTCCTGGCTTACAAAACCAAGAGAGCGGAATACCAGGACCGCAGATCTATCCGGCACTGAAATACTATACTTACCATTCGCATCTGTAATGGCGCCGGTGGCAGCGCCTTTAACGGTTACCGATGCACCGGGAACAGGCTGGCCTTTACTGTCATTTACCTGACCGGTTATTGTGATGGCGGCCCGGGGAGCGGCAGGCGTTTCCCGTTCTGAAGTTCTGCGGCTGATGACCACATTATTCTGCGTGATCACGTATACTACAGGCTGGTCTTTGAAACATTGATCCAGCACTGCTTTTAACGATGCATTAGTGGTAGTTATTGAAACTTTCCTGGCATCTTCCAACGCACTGGGATTATATAAAAAGTTAAAGCCGGTTTGCAGTCTTATCTGGGTAAATATTTCTTCGAGGGATGCATTCTTAACATTCAGATTAATGGATTGAGCGTATGTTGCCGCTCTCGCCTGCAAAACTGTTGCAAGCAATAGAACTATCGTAAGTTTCATAACTAGGAATATTTAAACCGCGCACAGGACACCCGCCTGCACACATGTGCATTAGAAATTCACAAATAAATGTTAGGCTTAATTAATTAGCTGGCGAGTTAATTTGATGGCATAATGGTTACCCTCCTTCCCTCAATTTTAAATTTTAAGCTTTTGGTTAATTCAATTGTCTTTAACAGATCTTCCAGTTTTTCATAACGGGACACTGTTCCCCCCAGGCGCTGCTTCAGCACATCGCCCTGATAGCTGACGTCCACGTCATACCAGCGTGCAATGGTTCTCATAACGCTTTCGATGCCCTCATTTTTAAAGAGGAAATAGCCATTTTTCCAGGCAATGGCATCGTTAGGATCTACCTGATTGATGTTGAACTCCTTGTTAACCCCTAAAATTGCCTGCTGTCCCGGTTTAAGTAATAGGTGGCTGTTATTGGAAGAGAGCTTAACAGAGCCTTCCAGTAAAGTAGTTTGTATGGTTGGTTCATCTGCATAGGCATTCACATTAAAGCTTGTTCCCAGCACTTCCACCTCAGCATCTTTCATCTTTACCCTGAATGGCTGAGCCGCATTGGCTGTTACTTCAAAATAAGCTTCTCCGGTTATCTCCACGAGCCTTTCCGGGCCCGTAAAGGCGGTTGGATAACGTAACGTGGATGCCGCGTTTAACCACACCTGCGTGCCATCCGGGAGTGTGATCCGGAACTGGCCGCCTCTTGGAGTGCTTAGTATATTATACTGAACAGCAGCGGCCGTGCTCTGAGCTTCATACTTTAGTTGGCCACCCTGTTGATGAATAGCCGTTGCGCCCTGCCGGATCACCTGGCTGCCGGTGCTGTCCAAAGTCACTTTGGACCCATCTGATAAGGTCAGGATAGCCTTGTGTGTGCCGGGCATCACATTGGTGACAGGCTGTTGTGTCAGGGGCCGCGTGGCCGGCCGCTGCAACCATAAATATGCTCCGGCCACCAGCGCAAGTACCGCGGCCGCCACCGCCCATTGATACCTTCTCCGGGGCCTGATGGTATAAACAGGCGCCACTTCCTGATCCAGCCGCTGCCGGATCAGTTGCCTGATCCCTTCATCCGGCGTTCCTTCATAGGCCCGCGCCACCAGCTCATCGTAGATCGTCCCGTCCAGCAGCTGCACACAGGCCAGGTCTTCCAGCGCGGCCGTTAGCTGCCGGCGTTCGTCCGGTGTAATCCTGTCATCCAGGTATTTTTCCAATAGCTCCTTGAATTCGTCGGTGTGCATATAGTATAAAGACGCGCAAGCGTCAAAAGAGGGTTGCTCTCTTTAAAAAAAAATTTGGAACAGCAGCCGCAGCGCATGCCGTATAAAGGTCCGTACCTGCGCCAGGGCCTTTACCATATGGCCTTTCACTGTTTCCCGGGAAATTCCCAGCCGCGCTGCAATCTCCTCATACTTTAACCCCTCATGCCGGCTCAGCTCAAAAACCGCCCGGCGCTGTGGCGGCATCTGTTCTACCACTGTTTGCACCAGCTCCTGGAGCTGTTTGGCAGACAGCTGCTCATCGGCCGGGGAATCAGCTGCCGTTTGCAGCTGCTCCATACTGTCCGGGATCGGGATCAGCAGCTTCTTTCTAAATTCACTTAGGATCCTGTTCTTGGCCATCGTGTACAAATAATGCTCCGGCCGTTCTATGTCTGAGAGGGTTTTGCGGTTCTTCCAAATGGTCAGAAATACTTCCTGTACCACATCCTGGGCCTTATGAGAGTCTTTCAGGTAAGCCATAGCCTGTCCATACAGGTTATTCCAATACCTATCCACCAGGCGGGTAAAGGCATCATGATCCCCGTTAGCAATCTGTTGGAAAATATCTTTCTCTGTATGTAGGAAACTGTCAGACAATATAGCGCGAGCTTTGACCGCGCTAAAAATAGAAAAAAAATTTTCTACGGCTAAAAATACCGGCGAACCGGAATAAGCGTGGCGGGGTAGAACCGGGAGATAAGCGCTCCCGGTTCTTTAATATATTAAAGCGCCTGGGGCACCTTTACAACTTTGGGCTGGCCGGCAGTTACATAGGCAGCCATTTTAGGGATCATATGGCTCAGGCATACGCCTATATTAAATGCAGCAGTAAAGTTCTGTGCAGCTGTTTTTACATTTCCCTTTCCATCTTTCCCATCTACATCATCAGCAAAATGCCCTTCCCTGTCCGTAATACCGGACATGAAAATAAAAGGTGCATCACATAACAGCCGTATTACGCCATGCGTGGTTTCTACGGAGCCTACCGGGTTCTTGTTGCCGGTGTTAGCCAATGCCTGCAGGCCCGCTGTATCAGAGGTGGCATAATCCGCATAGTTTGTGATATTCACCACACTTACGCCAACATAGTCTTTGTTGCTCATTACCTCAATATTTGGGGATGGATTGAGGTAGGGCTTTAATAACCCCGACTCTATTGCGCTGACAGTAGCTGCATCTAATAGTTTAAAGAAGTCGGGAGCAATAGCAGAGGGCAGCACCTTCTCAAAATGGGCAGGATCGTCCCATTTACTTTGCGGGTTTTCGCCGTTAGGATGAAAATTGTGGATAAAGATGTTGCTGCCCACGGTTACGCAGCCATTGTTATTACTATTATCCAGTCCCAGCGCAGCCGTTCCCATGGCGACTACCAGGTCAGGCGGTTCCTGCCGGTAAGCCAGCACCTTGGGAAGGCTGGCATGTTTGCCCTGTGAGCTGGAGGGGTTCCACTGCGGGTCCATGATGTCCTGGATACACCATAGTTCCACAGTAACCTGGGAAAAATTATCCCACACGGCCCTGGGTTCAGCAGCTCCCTGCTTAAGGGTCCAGGGATAGTTTAACTTGCTGGGATTGGGCAGCGCCTGCGGACGGATAGTGCTATTCAGCAGGGCATTCAGGATGGGTTCAACTTCCCATGATTTGTTACCAATTAATACAATACGTTTCATAATGAAGGTTTGAGGGTGAAGAGTGGTTTTTTGAGTGATAGGATATGTTCACAATGACAATTAGCAGGTTAATAACAGCCGGAAAAAGCAAAAGGTTTAAAAAATTAGGCGAAATTGCAGCACGGCACTATATTTACTTCTTCTGAGACGCAACACCAGCTGCCAGCAAGATCCCTGTTGATGTGGACAGGCCGGTTAAATAGTAAGATCATGAAGAAAATAGCAGTTGTTCTTTTACTGGCATTTATTTCGTGCCAATCATCCAAACAGCCAAAACTAACGGTAGCCGTTGCTGCAAATATGCAATATACTATAGAGGCCCTGGTAACGGAATACAATAAAACAGACCAAACAAAAATTGATGTTGTGCTGGGTGCATCCGGTAAGCTTACACAGCAGATCATGCACGATGCGCCTTTTGATATTTTTGTGTCTGCCGATACAAAATTCCCTCAGACATTGGCTGATGCTCATTTCGCACTTGAACCGCCCCGGGTATATGCCCAGGGAGTGCTTGTGCTGTGGAGCGTCCGGCCTGAGATCCAGCCTGCAGCCGATCTGGGGCTCTTGCAGGATACCGTCATCAAAAGCATTGCTATTGCTAATCCCCAGACGGCTCCTTATGGCAGCGCAGCACAGTCCCTGCTGAAAAAGTATGATCTGTACAACAGGGTTTCGTCTAAACTGGTAACCGGGGAAAGCATTACCCAAACGAGCCAGTTTATTGCTACGCAAAGTGCAGACATAGGTTTCACGGCAAAATCAATTGTGGTTTCAAAAGAGATGAAAGATAAGGGCAAATGGGTGGAGCTTAACGCCGGCGATTATCCACCGATCGAACAGGCGGCTGTACTTTTAAAAAATGCCCGGGGCGACCATGAGGCTGCAGCGAGAAAGTTCTACAACTTTCTTTGTTCACCAACAGCAAAAGCTATTTATAAACAATCAGGATATTTAGTAAAATGATAAAGTTTGATCCTATATGGCTCACCTTAAAACTGGCGTTCGGCACAACGCTTATCCTGTTCATTGTAGCTGTGCCCCTTGCCAACTGGCTTTCCGGGAAAAGGAATATTTTTAAAACAGTCATTGAGGCCATTGTAAGCATGCCCCTGGTTTTGCCCCCTACAGTAATAGGCTTTTATTTGTTGCTGGCATTCAGCCCCGCAAACGGCTTTGGCAAATGGCTGGAACAATGGCTAAACGTACGGCTGGTATTTTCATTCGGCGGCCTGTTAATAGCATCGGTTATTTACAGCCTGCCTTTTATGGTACACCCTATCAGGTCCGGGCTGTCCTCATTACCCCCCAGCTTAAAAGAGGCCGCTTATTCCCTGGGAAAAACCAAATGGCAAACATTGCTCAAAGTGTTGCTGCCGAATATCAAACCATCGTTGCTTACCGCCATTGTATTATCGTTTGCCCATACTGTTGGTGAATTTGGTGTGGTACTGATGATAGGAGGCAACATGCCTGGAAAAACACGGACCGCCTCTATTGCCATCTACGATGAAGTGGAAACATTCAATTATTATAACGCCAACGTATATGCGGGTATTTTACTGGTCCTGTCGTTTACTACCTTATTGATCCTATATTCATTCAACCGCAAAACGCAGCAGCAGGGATTTTATTAACCATTGGATAACGACAGAAAAGTTATGATCGAGTTCTCTTTAAATAAAACGTTACATACCGCCGAAGGTGAAATGCAATTAAACGTAAGCGCACGGATCGAGAGCGGGAAATTCGTTAGTTTATATGGGGCATCCGGTTCCGGCAAAACCTCCCTCCTGCGGATGCTGGCCGGATTTATGAAACCGGAGAACGGATATATAAAAGTAAATGAGACCGTATGGTTTGACGGTGCAAAAAAGATCAATGCCGAACCCCAGCACCGGAAAATTGGTTTTGTATTCCAGGATTATGCGTTGTTCCCAAATATGAATGTGCGGGAAAACATTTCATTTGCATTGAAAAAAAATGAATCAAAAGAAATTGTTGATGAATTACTGGAGCTGAGCGGATTATCGAATCTGGCTGCCAGAAAGATCCAGGCACTTTCCGGCGGGCAGCAGCAACGTGTTGCACTGGCAAGGGCCATTGTAAAAAAACCGTCTGTATTACTGCTGGACGAGCCGTTGTCTGCTGTTGATAGCGGCATGCGCGCTCAATTACAGGGTACTCTGGCTGAAATGCACAAACGCTTTGGATTAACGACCATCCTGGTAAGCCATAACAGCGACGAGATCATCAGGCTTTCAGATACCGTTTTCCATCTTGGAAATGGGAAGTTCCAGCAACTGGCTGCACCGGCAGCTTTTTTCCTGCACTCATTTACCCCCGGAACTTTGACAGGCACTATTGTGGCCATTGAAGACAATGGTAATGCTGTTGTGCTGATCGATGATCGTATGATAAGGATAGATGTATCTGTTAAAAAGCTCCAGATCAATGATAAGGTTGAAATTACCTGTGATCCTGCAGGGGTTTCTATAATAAGATCATAGCCTCCGGTCTTTTTCGTCCTTTACATATTCCAAAATCTCACCCGGCTGGCAGTCTAATGCTTTACAAATTGCGTCTAATGTGCTAAAACGAATTGCTTTTGCCTTCCCTGTCTTTAAGATAGAAAGGTTAGATAATGACAAATCAACTCTTTCAGAAAGTTCATTTAGAGAAATTTTTCGCTTTGCCATCATCACGTCTAAGTTTACAATAATTGGCATAGCTTAAATTGTTAAGTCATTTTCAGATTTCATATCTATGGCATTCTGCAATATTTTTTCAAATATTGCCGCAGCAGTTGCAACTACAACAGTAACAAAAGTAGTCACGATACATATGGCAAGAAAACCCGCAGGATCGTCCTCCTTATTATGGGCTATCCTTATGTATAGTCCTGCTATCACAATTAAAACACTTATTACGATCGCACAATACTTTATGCTCTTTAAAGCCTTAACAGCGTCTGATGAGAATACTTTATTTTGTCCGATATATCCAAGTAATCTGAACGCCTTGTATAACGCAACAAAAAAAGCGATGGATGCTGCGTATCCATATAAGATGAACGGGTTAAAGTAAATGCTAAACAGGTCTAAGTTTGCGGCTCTTCCTTCGGTTAAGGGAAACCGGATCAAAATAGCAAGTGCCACAATGCCAATAAGCACGACGACTGCCTGAAGAAATACTATTGAAATTCTTTTCATAATGATTTATGAATTTTAGATCATGCTGCAAACATAATAAATATTTATTGATAAACAATAAATATTTAGCGATTTTAGAAATTTTCGGGGAAATAGATGTCTTGTCTTGTCAAACTGATTTACAAATTCATCATTTGAATTCCGGCTGTGAGATGCGTTGATTTTGACTTTACTATTCAGTAAATTGCCTGAATAAGCAAACCAATAAATTATGATCTCCCGGCAATGGACTGGTATCACTCCCGAAGAAAAAGCACCTGTATATATTGCTCATCTTCAAAACGATACCTTTCCCAAATTATCCTCTATGAAAGGCTTCATAAAAGCATCCATACTGAAAAGAAAAGTTCCGGAAGGTGTAGAATTCATGATCATTACCGAATGGGAATCGCTGGAGGCCATCCAACAATTTGCAGGCGCTGATCCTGAAGTAGCAGTGGTGCCACAGACAGTGCAGGAGATAATGATCCGTTATGATAAAGCGGTGAAACACTACGAAATAGCCGGCTAGCAAAAGCGCCTGCGCTTATCAGGATCTTTTCTTTAGATCTTTTAATACATACTCAACCCATTCCTTTTCAGGCATATTAAGCTTCACATCAGGCGTAAAACCTGTATCATCAATCGGGTTTTCATCGGTCCAGCTTGATTTTGAAACGGGGATCATTAATATGAACTGCTTATGTGGAAGCGGAGTTGTTGTCCCGGGCCCTTCATAATCCATCATACCAACGCTGTTTATACCATATCTCACTGTTTTCCTGCTTTGCGCCATCAGCTTAAAAAAGTACTCCGCAGAGCTTCCACAGAGATCATCGGTGATGAGCGCTACTTTTGAAGGGTTCTGTAATACGCTGTCAACCGGAATGGTTAATCCGGGTACCGCGTAAAAAGCTTTTTTTGTTACGGGTAATTCCTCATATGTTTTTTTAAGCTGTGCAACAAAGGGATCAGGAAAGTATTTCTTTGCTTCTGCAGGAACCGGGTTTTTAACAAAATACTCCAGCTCTCCCCTTTTCAGCTTCACATTATCAGGTGAAACCCTCAGTAAGGGAACATCCTGTTTTATTGGATCTGTCATCACATAAGGCAAAAGAAAGCTCCAGCCTGAATTACCACCGCCGTTCCCTCGCAGATCTATCACCAGGTATTTACTATTTCTGATCTCCTTATCATGAGCAGAGATCAGCTTCTCAACTTTGCTGTCGTTATTAAAAAAAGTGGGGATCTTAACCAATGCGGTTTCCTTATCGGGCATTTGAAAATCCAACCCGTTATTATTATCCCGCCATTTGTTCAGCTCTGCCTTTTCCGCCGTGGTCATGGCTGTTGGGCCAACCTTTCCATAAAGCGCGAAATTCCATAATTGCAATAATCCGCCTCTTTGTTTTGCGTACATATCTACGCTATTGAACACGTTATATTGTTTGAGCAAAAAACCTTTCTTATGGGGTGTCAAAGAAAAATACACGAGCCCTTTCTTTAGCTTTTCATCCTTTGCTTTTACGATGATGGCTTTATACTCATTTCCCGGAAACTTTTTGATCCTGAGCCAGACCGTGCTGTCAGGATTTACCCACATCCCTTCTACAGCATCAGCATTGCCGCTTATGGCATCATCCTCAACCATCTCCAGATCAGGATCATCCGCGTTCATGTACGCAAACGAAAAGTGCTTGTCCTTAAAAAAACGTACATAGTCCCTGATCAGGTAAAAACAACGCTTCGCATCAGTCTCCGAAGCTGCCTTAGCCTGAAGATTTCCGACAAGCGTATGATAGCCGGCATTTACTTTTGTAGGAAAACCAGCATAGTTTTCCTCCGTTTTCTTAATTGTTTCATTGAGATTTGCGAGACAATCACAAGATCTTCCCTGGCCGGAAGCCAGGAAGGGCATGGTAAAAACAGCAAATAAGATGATCAGCTTTACTTTCATAAAAATAGAATATTGAGTTCACACGGGTTTACCACCGGATATTATGCTCTATATAGCTGATCAGGTCTTTTGCCATGGCTTCCTGCTCACGCTTAGCCGGATGCCCCGGCGTATCCTTATAAGGAAAATAATGTGTGCTGATCGCCGGGTCGTGAAGGTTGTCCACTGCTTTGGATATATACCCGGTCCAGGCTGAACCCTTCTTTGTTGCATCCATATTTCCCAAGGCACATATGATCTGAGCCTGGGGATACCGGACCCGGATACTTTTCACAAATTTTTGGTACGCTGCAACAATTTGATCGGCTGTTGGCCGGCTGCTGCCAAAACGGTGAATAAATTCAGGGTGTTGCGGCTGGTTTATTAACCACGAATCATTCTGAAAAAGATTTATGACTACCACATCCGGTTTGAACTGACTGAAGTTCCACTTACTTTTTTCATCAGTCGCATCCAGGCGGTCAAACATTTCCGGCATAATGAGCGGAAACCAGCTAACCAGCACACCAATACCGCTTTTAGCTATACAGCTATACTCTGCGTTGAAATGGCGGGCAGTTATTGCGGCATAACTCAGGTAATGATCTTCAAAAGGCGCAGTGCTCCGGTCCTGTCCCGTGGTGTCCAGCACTGCATATCCGCAGGTAATGGAATTACCATAGAACTCGATCTTTCGCTTTTTAGCCGCAGGCGCCGGGCCGATAGTGGTATGGGGGGCCAGCTCAAACTGGTAGAACCAGGTTTTACCAAAGCTCCATTCCGTACGTTTAAATAAGGTTAACCGGTGTTTGCCTGCCGGCAAACCTGATACCAGCGTATAGATATGCTTTGATGAATCAAGCTGCAGATCAGGCAATAAGCTGTCATCTACAATAACCTTAAAGTAATTAGTCCCAAACTGGTCCTTCAGCAGGGCTTTTACCCCGGTGCCGCTGAAATTTATGCTAATGGAATTACCGGGCCAGCTTAATTCAGCTGCATCCTGTTTAAAAGCCATCCGGCCCATATAATGAATATGCGGATCGCTGCTTTTTACAACGGTTTGTGCTGTGCAGCTCTGCAAGATTAACAAGAACAGGTGAACAACTAAGAATATTCTCATCAATTAAAATGTTTATACAGTCCGGTAAAAATATATTAAAACAGTCATAAATTTTTACCGGTTCAGGTTTATTGCCTGCCATATAAACGTGCTAACAAAAACGGCTGCAGTTCGTGCAGCCGTTTTTTATTGAAGATCCTACTGTAACCGCAGGCGGTAGCTAAACCGCGCAGGCGCTGCATGCACCACATAGGGAGGCAGCGGACGCGGTCCGCATGAATTGGAGCCTACGCCCAGCGTATACCGGCTAATACACAGCACTGTGCCCCGCGACACCGGCAGGTCTATCCTGTATTCTGTTTTTTCCAGATCGTCATCACTGTAGGGCAAGGCAGATACCTGCAGCAGGGCTGTATCCTGCTGCACGGTAAGGGAAGCACCCAGGGAGCTGTTCAGCTTTGCCCAGCGTATGTCTTCATGATTACCACACTCCATTGGTTTTTCGTAAGGTGTAAGCTGTTCTTTCACCGTGCTGTGATAAACACCTACATCAAAACCACTCTTCCGGTCAGCATAGTTTTCCATAGGCCCGCGGCCAAAGTAGCTGAATTTGTCCATATCTTTTGCCAGGAATAGCCGTACACCCAGGCGGGCCAGCACCAGATCCGGGTTGCTGAAAACAACGCTGTTATCTGCCAGCAGGCTGCCATCGCCATGGATGGTATATACAACGGTATGATGCACAGTAAAGTGTTGCCTGCCCGTTCCTGTGAGAAACGCAGTGATCTGCACCGTGCCTGGCGCAGGCTGTACAAGACTAATACTGTCTGCCGACCATTGCAGGTGTTTCAGGCCATATTTTTCCCATCCCTCATTAGCCCACATATCATCATTGCGGTGCGGTGCACGCCACAGGTGCAGCAGCGGGCCGCCGCTTGCCTGCAGCAGCTGCCGGCCATTCACTGCCATGCTGCTGAAAGTGCCGGTATGCCTGTTAAACACCAGCGAAAAATGCCGGCCGCTGATCTTTATACTGCTGTCAGCATCTGTGAGCTGCAAAGGGAGATCAGCCGCAGCCGGCGCTGGTGGCTGCACACCGGCAACAGGCAGCGCCAGCTGCTGTGCGGCCACCTCAAAACCTTTGGGTGCCCATAGCTGGTTTTGCAGGGTGGTAAAGGAAAGCCGTAAAAAGTATTCGGCCCCGGGTTCCGGCTGGCCCAGGTGATAAGGCACTTTTACTGTTCTTTCTGCGCCCGGCTCCAATTGGCCTATGGCAAGGCGGCCGCTGTCTGTTAGCTTCCCGTTCTCTGATAAGGTCCACTTGCAGGCAAAGGAATCCAGGTTAATAAACTGGTAACGGTTTTTAATGGTCACCATACCGTTTGCCAGATCCGTACCCTGTATACCTATCCACTGGTAAGCATGTTTTAATTCCGGATAGTGTGGTTTTTCTGAACGGTTAGAAGCTACTACGCCTTTATGTATAAAATAATGATCATTCGGGTACTCCCCAAAACCGCCGCCAAAGGCCAGTATGGGGTGTTTGGGATCACGCCGGTTCCACAGCCCCTGATCTTGCCATTCCCAGATGCAGCCCCCCAGCAGCGAAGGGTATTTGTCGAAAAGGTTGTTATAATCATCTACCGCGCCCATGGAGTTGAACATGGCATGCGCATATTCACACAGGTAAAAGGGTTTAGTATAACCGTTATCGTTAGCCAGCTTTTCTACCTCTCCGGGTGAGGTGTACATGCGGCTGTCAATATCAGCCGGGTTATCTTTATCAATGCCAAATCCTTCATAGTGTGTAAACCGTGTGGAGTCAATGTCACGGATGGCCTGCAATGCTGCGCGGAAGTTAGAGCCTCCCCTGCCGCATTCATTACCTAAAGACCAGATAATAACAGACGGGTGATTTTTAAAATTCTCTACATTGGCCACATTGCGGTCTATGATGGCGGCCTTTATACGCGGCTCTTCGTCAAAATCGCCCATGGCGCCGTGGCATTCCACATTTGCCTCTGCCAGCACGTAAATACCGTATTCATCACACAGCTCATACCAGCGGGGATCATCTGAGTAATGGCAGGTGCGTACGTGGTTGCAATTAGCCTGTTTGATCAGTATCAGATCCCGTATCATCTGCGCTTCTGTAACGGCATGGCCCACCTCAGGCCAGTGCTCGTGCCTGTTAACGCCTTTGAGCTTTACCGGAACACCGTTCACCAGGAACTGGCGGCCTTTAATGGCAAGGTTGCGGAAGCCGGTACGTGCCGACAGGATCTCTTCTGTCCTGTTCCCGTTTTTCAGGGTCAGCACGGTAGTATACAGCCGGGGTGTTTCTGCTGTCCATTGCTGCGGGTGCTGTACAGGCACCGTAGTGTTTACAATGGTTTCCTGGCCGGGTTCTAATGCCGGCACAGGAACCTGGCCGCTGCTTCCTTTTACGGGCAGCTGGCCGTTGTACAGATCAACCGTAAGCTGCCGGGCCGGTACTGCGCTGCTGCCATAGTTCTTTATTTTGGCGGTTACCTGTAAGGCTGCATCACGGTACTGCCCATCCAGCTCTGCATGTACGGCAAAATCCCGTATATGCGTTACCGGGCTGCTCCAAAGGCTAACGTTGCGGAAAATGCCACTCAAGCGCCACATATCCTGGACTTCCAGGTAACTGCCGGTGGTAAAGCGGTATACTTCCACTGCAATCATGTTATTACCTGACTGCACAAAAGAGGTAATGTCAAAATCCGCTGCGTTACGGCTGTTTACGCTGTAGCCTACCTTGCGGCCGTTCACCCACAGGAAAAAGCCGGCATCCACCCCATCAAATGTAATAAAGATGCGGCGGCCCTTCCAGCCGGCCGGCACCACAAAATTGCGCCGGTAGCTGCCTACGGGGTTACGCTCTTTGTAAGTGGTGTATTTTTCAGGCGGTGTGCTCATTACACGCGGAAAGTCCTTTTTGAAAAGAAAGGTAAAGTTGGTGTAGGCCGGTGTGCCATATCCTTCTACCTGCCAGTTGGAAGGTACTTTGATCTCTTTCCAGCCTGAAACATCATAACCGGGTTTATAAAAATCTACCGGCCGCTGTTGCGGCCACGCTACCCAGTTAAACTTCCACATGCCGTTAAGGCTCATGTTAAAGGAAGAGGCATGCAGGTTGGCTCGTAATGCTTCCTTCAGATCACCATAAGGCATTAAGGTGGCATGCGCCGGCTGCTTGTTAACGCCCAGGCATTGCGGGTCTTCTATTTCATGCGGAACGGGTGCGTTGCCACTGCTGTCTGTATCAAAGCCAGTTCTATTCGCATATGCCGCCAGCTGCAGCGCCAGGCCGGCGGCCAGTAACCAGGTAATTTTGTTCATTCGCATTGCTATTCTGCAGGTGTTTTATTTTAGCTGAGAAAATTAACATTTAAAAGGCATTCAACTCCGCCAGGTGTGTATAAGTGGCGTTATAGGCGGATAAGATATTCACCCGGAAGTATCTGGCATCCCTGAAACCGGAGAGGAACTGCTTTTGCAGGTCTTTGGTATTCTGCAGGGTAAAGGAGCCGGCCGGCTCCCAGTTGAGATTGTCTATGCTGGTTTCTACTGTCACTGACTGCGGCTTACCGTCATTATCACTTTGGCGGTCCAGGAAAGATAACCCGTGCAGGGTTTTCACGGCGCCCATATCAACCGTAATATAATGGGGCGGGCCAGGACTGCCGCCCTGCCACTGGGTATGCCAGTAGGTAGCATTATTATTGTCAATGGCAAAAATTGCCCGGCCATTATCCGCTCCTTCCCCGTTGGCTTCCTGTGATGAAAAGCCTGTGATGCTCCATGCCGACCTGTCAAAATCGGGATAATCCGCCAGGTCAGGCTGCACCCTGATAACGAAGTACACTGTACGCAGCTGCTCATTTACCGTTATGGTTGATTTTACAATGCTTATTGGCAGCAGGTAGTCTTTAAGTGCGGCAATGCCATCAGCACCGCTGGTTTTAACAGCCAGCTCCAGCGGTGGTGTGCTGAGCTGCCCGCGGGGTATTATTGCGCTGGTTTCACTGAGCGTGTAACCGTGCTCCGGCAAAAGCGTATATGCGGTATTGTTAGCCCGGTTAAAGCTGTCCACCAGCGCGGGGTTCACGCTAAAGGTTACGGGTATATCTGCCTGCGGATAACCGGCCCCGCCATAATCCGCGCCGTAAATGATCACCTGGGCGCTGTCTGTGATCGCTAAAACACGGCTTACCGGGTTATTAACAGCTGCCGGCATATATACTTTTATGTAATTAGCCAGGGGCTGATCAGGCAGGTCGTATTTGTTCTTACAGGCGGCCAGCAAAAGCAGGCTGGCAATAATAACATACAGCGCGCGGAATTTATTGAAAGACATATTTTTCATTTTTTAGAGCGTTCAAAACTATTGATACAACATTACCAACCCGGATTCTGCACTACCAGGCGGCCCCTGTCCAGCTCATACTGGCTAATGGGGAACCAGTAGCTGCCGGGCAGCCACAGGTGTTTTACGGCCACTATCCGCTGGTAAAAGCTATTGTTGTCCTGGTTAATGTTCATGCCATGCAGGTCGCCCATTACCTGCGGCGCTATTTTCCAGCGGCGTATATCAAACCAGCGGTGGTATTCGAAGGCCAGCTCCACCCTTCTCTCTGCACGGATCTTAGTACGCATCTCAGCCTGGCCTGCCGGTACCTGCAGGGGATTATCACCGGCGCCATACTGCGGAATACCGGCGCGCTCCCGTACCAAGTTCAGGTATTTAAGTATACCGGCATTGCCGGGGTCATACTCGTTCAGCGCTTCGGCATAGTCCAGGTATATTTCTCCCAGGCGGAACAACACCAGCGGCCTGTTTTGATGCTGGCCATTACCGCCGGAGCCGGCGTTGGTTTGCGGGCCTACATTTTTGCGGATGAGGTAACCTGTTTTAGACCAATCCGTAGGATGCCCGTTCTTGCCATTGGGGCCGGAAATAAAAAATGATACCGGCGCCGGCGCGCTCATATTACCGCCCTGAAAAATGCTGTTGTTGTAAGTAATAGCGGCATAAAAGCGGGGCTCCCGGTTTATGTACATATTGAACACCTGCACGCCATTTACATCCGTAAAACCTGTTTCAGAATACAGGGAAGATTCCCGGATAGAACGGCCGTCTTTCATAAAATAAGCATCAACCTGCTCCTGCGTGGTCGCAATACCGCACCAGCCCCCTGCCTGGCGGGGCATGGAGTTTACATCCCAGTCCCACAGGCTATTATCTTTACGCACAAAGATCTGCTCGTTGTTCCAGGGCTCCATCAACGCGCCCTGCACGGACTTAACAGGATCTCCGCCCGGATCTTTATACAGCGAGTAAAGGTTAAGGTCTATAACTGCTTTAGCAGCATCGGCTGCACGCTGCCATTTTTCCTGGTTATAACTTTGGGAAATGAGGGCGGTACCATCTGCATTCCGGAAACCTGCCATCTCCGTATTGCCGTTATAAAGCGGACTGGCGGCATACAGCAGCAGCCTTGCCTTTACCGCCAGGGCCATGCCTTTGGTGGCGCGGCCGTATTCGCGGTCGGAGTTAAGGCCATTGCTCTGTGGTGTCAGGGGCAGCACTGCAGCAGCTTTATCCAGCTCTGTTACCACAAAATCAACGCAATTATCAAATGGGCTGCGCGGCAGCTGCATGTCTGCGGCCGGCGCATCCGGCGGCGTAAGCGTATCGCTTACAAGCACTACCGGCCCGTACTGCCGCATCAGCAGAAAGTAATAATAAGCACGCAGGAAACGGGCTTCTGCCTTGTACTGGTCAATCAGCTGCTGGCCGTTCAAAGAACGTATCTCCTCATTTTCATCAATATGGGCAATGAAATATCCGGCAGAGCGGATACCGTTATAATAGTAGCCCCATTTCTCAAACAGGTTATTACCTGCGCTGATGTTGCCGATGTTAAGATTGTAAATGGTATATTTTGACCAGGTAATATCTCCTTCATCGCTGTTGCCCAGCCATGGCCAGCCATCCCATTGATTGGATTCATCATCCACATAACTGTACACATTGGCAAGGTATTGTTCGGAGGTGGCTTTTTTATGGAACACCTCTTCTATTGTAATACGGTCATCCGGCACCTGGTCCAGGTATTTTTTGCAGGCAAAGCTGCAGCTTACCATCACGAATAACAGGATGCTCCGGTAAATCAGGTTTTTGTTCATTGTCAGTAGATCTTTGATTGTTAGCAGCTGTTTTTATTTCAGTGTGAGCCTGGCGCCCAGGTTATAGGTTTTTACCAGCGGGTACTGTGAGCCGCGGCCATCTCCCAGCTCTACATCCCATAACTTAAAGCCGCTTATGGTCCAGAGGTTGTAACCAATGAAATACAGGTTCAGGTTGGAAACGCCCATGTTGTTCAGCCATTGTTTTCCTGCCAGGTTATAGCTGAACTGCAGCGTTTGCAGGCGCAGGAAAGCGCCGTTCTTCACCCACCAGGAGCTGTTGGCATAGTTCATATTATCGTTACCATAGGTAAGGCGCGGGTACAGGGGATGAGGATGTGCGCCGTCCGGCGTCCAGCGGTCTGTGATCTGTGACAGCAGGTTACCGCGCTCCCCGCCCTGGCTGAAAGGCTGCAGGCCGTCGCCGTTCAGCTGTATATCCACATTGCTGATACCTTTGAACCAGCCCGCCAGCGACCAGCCTTTCCAGTTAATGGTAGGTCCAAAGCCATATACTATTTCCGGTATGCTTCCATAACCAATGGGACCCTGATCGTAGGTGTCTATCTTACCATCGGCGTTCAGGTCCTTGTACTTAATATCCCCCGGCCGGTTGGTGCCGGTCTGGTAAGGGCTGTTGGCAATTTCCTTATCGCTCTGAAAAAGCCCCAGTGCCGTATAACCAAAGCGCTGGCCCAGCTTGCGGCCTATACGCTGCTGCCAGGGATAAGGCCAGGGCGCGTTGGCATCGTTGATCACAAAGGCCCTGTTCCAGGTAAAATTGCCACGCAGGCCAATGATCAGATCTTTGCCTATTCTTTTATTGAGCTCCAGGGTTGCGTCCACTCCCCTGTTATGGATCTCGCCCAGGTTAGCGTAGGGCAGCGTGCGGATGCCTTCATACAGCGGCACATCACCGCGCTGCCGGAATATGCCTGTCCTGTTCTCATTAAAAACATCCACTACCAGGGAAAGCGCGTCGCGCAGGGTTTTGATCTCTACGCCAACATTGGTTTTTTTAGCTTTTTCCCAGGTAACAGCCACTGCGTAATCGCCAATATCCAATCCGTCACCTATATTATTGTCAGCGCCATTGCGCCCATAGGAATAACCACCATTACCACCGCCTACTGTAGAAATATAGGCGAAGCGGCGGCCGCCGATATTGCTGTTTCCCACCAGGCCGTACGAAGCGCGGAGCTTGAGGAACTGTATGGCATTGCTGAGCGGTTTAAAAAAGGGTTCTTCAGAAGCTACCCAGCCTGCTCCAACAGAGGGAAAAAAACCGAAGCGGTGATCCGGTGCAAAAGTTTCTGAGCCGTTGTAGCCAAAATTGGCTTCGGCAAGATACCTGTTGTCATAAGCATAGGTGAGACGGCCAGACAGTCCCATATAACGGTAAGGGATAGAGCTAATGAAGTCACCGGCAAATGCATCTTCCTTGTCGGACTGGTTGTATAACAACATGCCTGTTACATTATGCTTGCCAAAGCTGTTGTTATAGTTGATGGCCGCTTCCGTATAAAACTGCCGGGTGCCGCCGTTGCTGCGGCTGTAACCCAGGAAGTTGCTGCCAATGGAGGTCTGGTCCAGCAGCAGCTTTCCGGCGGAGTCCCTGCCACGCGCCAGGTAGCCGTCAACGGTTTTGGTGCGGCTTATCGTATGTGCGTTATAGTTATCAAAGGAGAACATGCCTGTTACGGATAATCCTTTGAGCCAGCTGCCCAGGTCCTGTGTCAGGCGGATATTGCTCCACAGCTGACTTCTGAACTCGCTCACATAACCGCTTTGGGTAAGCAGGTTGTAGGGATTGTTGATATCGCCCGTACGGATCTGTGAATGGAGGCCGTTGGAATAAACAGGGGGTATGAGAATGGGCGGCAGCAGGTAGGCGGAGCCCCAGATCTGATCTACAGAGCTGCCGGGAAAATTGCCATTGCTGATCCAGCCGGCTGCGCCAAAATCCACTTTGGTTGTTTTGCTCAGCTGCAGGTTCAGGTTAGCGGTAAAATTGTAACGGGTGTATTTGATGGCAGAGTTATAATTTGCCAGCTGATCTGTTTTGTACATGCCATTTTCATCATAGTATCCTACGGAAAGATAATACTGTGCATTGTCTGAGCCGCCGCTGGCATTTACGCGGGCGCGCCGGTTCTGCCCGTATTTATTGAACAGCGTTTTAAACCAGTCAACATTGGGATACAGATCCGGGTCCTTACCATTGGCGGTAAGTGCAATTCTTTCTGCTGAATATTTCGGCAGCGGATCATCAGGATTGGAGTTCCGGTATGCTTCATTCGCCATCTGCATATAGGTAACGCCATCTGCAAATTTTGGTATGCTGGTGAACTGTGTTATACCCTGGTCATACTGCATATTGATCCGGGGACGGCCTACCTTTCCGGTTTTGGTTTGGATAAGTATAACGCCGTTGGCGCCTCTTACCCCGTAAACCGCTGTTGCGGAAGCATCTTTGAGGATGCTGAAGCTGGCAATATCCTCAGGGTCCACGTTAGCGAAGTCGCGTTCAATACCATCTACCAGCACCAGCGGTTTGCTGTTGGTAAAAGTAGAGATGCCGCGGATATAAATTTCAGCGTTATCATACCCCGGCTGCCCGCTGCGCTGCACGCCTATTACTCCTGCTACCCGCCCTGCTATTACATCGGTGAGGTTGGCCACCGGC
Source organism: Chitinophaga sp. GbtcB8 (assembly GCF_019091455.1). Classification (GTDB taxonomy): domain Bacteria; phylum Bacteroidota; class Bacteroidia; order Chitinophagales; family Chitinophagaceae; genus Chitinophaga. The sequence continues at coordinate 201,727 of NZ_JAGXJN010000006.1, read as the reverse complement.
TGCTTCAGCTCCTCTGCGCGAATGGTGCTTTGCGCGCCAATGGTGGTGATCCTTTTCTGCTGGCCATAACCTACTACCACCACATCATTCAGGCCCATGACCTGCTCCTGCATTACGATGCTGATCTCACTGCGGTTATTTACCGGCACGGCCTGCGTTATATAACTTACAAAGCTGAACATCAGCGTATCATTGTTTGCCCGCAGCCGGATGGTGTACTGCCCATTGGAAAGAGAGGTGGTGCCTGTTTTTGATACTTTGCTGGTGATGGTTACGCCGGGCAGGGGCTGCCCTTTTGCATCGGTTACCGTACCGCTGACCGTTGTTATCTGCGGCGCTGCGGGGGCCGGCTTTCTTTTTACAACAACGGAATGTTCCAGTACCTCACAGGTCAGGGGCTGATCCCTGAAACACTGTTCCAGCACTTGTTTCAAAGGCTGATTGCTTACAGCAAGGCTTACCGGCTTTGCTTCTTTCAGCATTTCATTTTCATACAGGAAGTCAAAACCGGTTTGCTGCCGCAGCTGCCGGAACACTTCTTTCAGCCCTTCATTGTTTACGTGCAGGCTTACCTGTTGTGCACGCGCCAGGGGCACCAGCAGCAAACAGAAAACGATCAGTATAAGCTTACGTGGAATTGCATGCCAACGGCGATCAGGGACATAGCGATCCCGTTTGCATAAACATGCATTAAAAAACATACCCATTTGGTTGATTAATTTATGTGGTTGTGGAATTAATACTTCATACGCGGAATTAGTTACAATAGTTTACGGCATAACAATAATCTTACGGCCTTCTTTCTTAAAATGAATAACCCCGGTCATTTCCAGCCGTTTTAATACGGCTGTTACATCATTATAGCGTGACACTGTTCCCCCAAAATTTCTTTTTATGCTGTTGTCTGTAAATACCACCTCTACATCATACCAGCGTGCAATCTGCTGCATAACTTCCTGGATGCCGGCATTGTCAAAGGCAAAATAACCGTTCTTCCAGGCCACTGCATCTTCCGGGTTTACTGTTCTTACGCGGAAAGCAGCAAGCGGCGAGGGCAGCAGCCCCTGCTCTCCCGGCTGCAGCAATACCTGGCTGGCAGCTGATACCAGCTTCACAGCGCCCTGCAGCAGCGTAGTTTTCACCGGGGTTTCATCCTGGTAAGCTGAAATGTTGAACCGGGTGCCCAGCACCTGTACTTCCATGCCATTGACTACCACTTTAAACGGCTGCTGCGGGTTGCCGGCTATTTCAAAATAGGCTTCCCCGGACAGCTTTACGATCCTTTCCGCACCGGTAAAAGCTACCGGGAACTGCAGTGATGAAGCTGCATTCAACCATACTTTTGTACCATCTGATAATGTTACCCGGAACTGGCTTCCGCGGGGAGTAGCCAGCGTGTTATAAGCAATAAGCGCTTCTTTTTCTTTTGCCTCATACTGCAGGCTATCCCCCTGCTGGCGAACGGCAGTGCCGCCCTGCCGGATAACCTGGTTACTGGTGCTGTCCAGTGTAACCCTGGACCCATCTGCCAGGGTGAGGATGGCCCTGTTAGCGCCAGGCGCCACATCAGCCGTCTTTTGTACAATGGCTGCCGGCTGTTTAAACGGCCCGCGCGGCCAGTAATAAATGCCGGCTGCCAGCAGCAGCAGGATGCTGGCAGCCGCTGCCCAGCCCCAGCGGCGCAGGAAAAGGATACGGGGAGTAGTATGGCCGGAATCCGCAACGGGCGCCAGCACTGCAGCGCCATCCAATTCTGCCATTTGCTGCTTAATTGCTGCAAGCGCGCTTTCAACATCATCTGCATTTGTTAGCCCATGCAGGTTTTCGCGGTTGCATAGCTGTTCAATAAACGCTTCCCAGGCGGCAGCATGCTCCGGTTTCTCCAGCGTTTCACATAACCGCTGCAGGTCTGCAGCAGAAATGGTTTCTGCCAGGTACTGGTCAAATAATTTGTCTAGTTCTGCTCGTTGCATTGTACAATTTTACTACCGGCTTATAATAATGGAACCCAGCTTAAGAAAAAGGACGTGTCCGGGTTAAAAAAAATTTTTTACATAACTGGCAAACAGGCATACCAGCAAAATATCTCCATACTGGGTGATATATTTTCGCAGAAAAGCCAGCGCCTTTACAATATAATCCTTTACAGTATGCCCGCTCAGTCCCATTTCCCGGGCAATAGCCTCATGGGACAGGCCCTGTTCCCGGCTAAGCCGGAAAGCACGCTGCTGCTGCGGGGGAAGTTTTCGTATACCTGCTTCTATGAGCTGCTGCAGCTCTTTCAGACGGGCGTTCATTTCCGGGGTGGCTTCAGCCTGGGTAATATAACCGAGAGGATGGGACAGGGATCTTTTATAACTTTCTTCAATGGTAACGCGTTTCAGCTTTCTGAGGATGAAATTCCGGGTGGCCTGGTACAAATAACCACGTATATTCTGTACCGTAGTCATTTGCTGCCGCTCTTTCCACACCCATAGAAAAACTTCCTGTGCTACATCCTTGGCAAAATCCGCTGATCTTGAAGCCAGGAAGGCAACAGAATAAACATGATCCCAATGAAGGCGGAAAAGGGTATCAAAAGCAACGGTGTCCCCTGCTGCCATGCGCATGAGCAAATCCTGTTCGTTATGTACCTCCTGGTTTGACAATCTGAATAACTCTGCTTTCGGTTTGCTAAATGTAGCGCAAAATGTTCCTGTTCAAAGCTGAAGCCTTGTATATAAACAATGGTATTCATGTCTTTGTAACTTTGCAGGCTGCCATGGCCTGCATTGAATACCCGGTTTAAGGCGGCTGAAATTACAAAAATCCGCAGAAGTTTATTTTTTATTAAGCCAGGGGAAGTGAGCCGGGTGGGTTATGAGGGAGGTAAACCTGTGCCACATCAGGGCACAGGTATTGCGGCCATTGGCCTAAAAGCTATTCAAGGGAAAAGTCAAACTACGCATGGTGGTTTTAGGGTTTATCCCACCATACCCGGGTGCTCAGCTTATCAGCGCCCTGACGTTCAATTGCCTTATTCACCTTATCGGTATTTACACTCAGCTCAGATGTTGGATAGGTGAGCCTTCTGATAAAAGTACCATTTGGCACATCCGGATTACTGGGCTGCCCGTATGGATTGGGTGTCAGTGACGGGAAACCGCTTCTTCTGAAATTAGCAAAAGCCTCAGGCCCGTTCAGAAAAGAAGCGATCCAGTATTGTGTATTGATCTGCTGCAGCTCAGTGCCGGCCGTTAATGGGTTGGCAGTAACATAATTATCACGGGCAGCAGCAGGAACAGCGGAATTGGGATCATATGCAGCCATCTGGTCCATATGCGCCCGGATGCCGTCTGCAAAATATTGGGCTGCAGTACCACCGGTGATCCAGCCCCTGAAGCTCGCCTCAGCCAGCAGCAGATTGGTTTGCGCGGCAGTTACCAGGAATACCGGCGAAGAGATCTTCACGATCCTGCGGCGATCTACCTGGCTGTAATCATAGAAGCTGGCCAGGCCGTCGGCAGTGGCGGCAGCTCCGATGGTACCATTATCTTTCCCCATGGGCATACCTATTTGTTTTGCAGGATCGGTGGTGCCAACGGCTACCGTTTGTCCTGTACCGCTGCCGGCCCCTACATACCGGATGGCAATGGCCGGTAAACGGGGATCATTCGTATTCTTTAGCTGGTCTACAAAGGGCCTGGCGAGGTAAAAGTTAGCGGCTTCACTGCCGTTGAGCGTTGCGCCTATGGGCTGGGTGAAATTGGGATCATGACGGATATACGCATTATCTGCGTTGCCGGTGATCACGCCGCCGGTCACGGCTGCCTGCACCGTGCTTTGTGCTTTTGCTGCATCTACTTTTATTAACCGCATACCGGCGCGCAGCAGCAGGGAATAAGCAAATTTTTTCCATTTGGCCACATCACCGGCATATAATACATCACCGGTTTCAATAGTCCCTGCCGGGTTCAGGGCGGCTGCCGCCTCTGTCAGCTCCTGGATGATCTTGGGGTAGATGTCCTGCTGGCCGTCATATTCAGGGAACAGGATATCTTCTGAAAGACCGGCTCCTCCTTCTGTATAGGGTATGTCGCCATATTCATCTGTTAGTATCATGAAAACGTACGACTGGTAAATGCGCGCCATATTGTACATATTACTCCTGGCCGGATCGTCTTTTGTACGCATCAGGGCATCATGCGTATTCTTGATCACACTTTGATAATAGACTGCCCATAGAGGCTGCGTAGTTACATCGCGGCTGTCCTGGTTGAAATTGGCGCCGGCCAGCACCCCGCCGTTGGGCGATACCATCTGCTGCACAATGCCCACATCGAATACCAGTGATTTTACAGGAAAGGAAGTATTAATAATGCCCTGGTTCAACAACAGCGCGGGGTCAAGCGAAGAGGGATTTGTTTTGTTCACATTCAGATCGGACAATCCACTTTCGCAGGAAGCCATGACCAGCAATAATAAGAACCCAATGCTATAGTTTAAGATCTTTTTCATGACGGAGGTTGTTAGAATTTAATATTCAAATTCAATCCAAGGCTGCGGGTGCTGGGCAGGCCGGGCGATTCCAGCCCCACCTGGTTATCCGATCCAAAACCAAATGTTTCAGGATCGATATTGTCTACCCATTTCTTGATGATCAGTACATTATTGGCTACAAAATCAAGCTTTACACCTTTGATAGGCCATTTAGGGGAAAGATGTTTTGTAAAGTCATAACCCAGGCTTAGCTGGCGCAGCTTCCAGTAACCACCATTATAAACAACTGCTTCTACGATCTGCTGTGTGCGAAGATGTTCCCAATAGGTTTGTACCGATGCTACCGCGTTGTTCGGATCACCATTAGCATCCACACCGTTGCCTTTCACACCTGATTCACGGCCTTCCAGCGTCATTTTATGCAGGCCATGCCGCACGGCGTTGAAGTTGGTGCCCGACAACATTTTATTGCCTAGCTTATAATCAATGAGCACATTCAGTGTAATGCCGTTGTAATTAAAAGAGTTAAGGAAACCGCCTACCCATTTGGGCAGGGCACTGCCAAACAACACGAAGTCGGGTGTGCGCTGGGGCAAACCGTTCGACTGAAAGATCATTTGTCCTTTTTCATTCCGCGCATACCCGTAACCGGCGATCTGGCCTATCTCTTCACCCACCACCTGCCGGGTTTCACCATTAAATACATGCGTGCCCGTAGTAATGCGCTCACCGGGTTTGTCAGTAACAATGCTCAGCACTTTAGTAATGTTGTAAGAAGTATTGGCCGTAAATTCCCAATTGAACTTTCCGGTCCTTACCGGCACCAGGTTTAACAGGGCCTCAAACCCGTAATTGCGGCTTTTACCACTGTTGATGGGTGTATTGAAAAAACCGGAGGCGTCAGAGATCTGCACCAGCACTATCTGGTCGCTTGTGATCTTCCGGTAGGCTGCCACATCCAGGTTTACACGGCTGTTAAACATGCGTAATTCCAGGCCGGCTTCTGTTTCTGCTACACGGCTGGGTCTCAGCCGGGGATTGGGCAAGGTGGTGCCGGTAACACCGTTACTGATATTACTGGTGCCTACCGGTACCGGTACACCATTGGGATTAGTAGCAAAATTGGGGTTCGGGGTATAGAACAGCCGGTCCGAATAAGGCGCTACATCGCCGTCGCTGCCTACCTCCGCATAACCCAGCCGCACCTTACCGAAGTTCAGCCAGCTTAAAGCAGGCAGGTGTTCGGAAAACACATAGCTGCCTGAAACGGATGGATATAAAATGCTCCTGTTTGCCGGAGACAGTGTAGAGAACCAGTCATTACGCACGGTGCCTGTTACATAAAAGGTTTGTTTCCAGTTCAGTTCCGCTGAGCTGTAGAGCGAGTTCACGCCCTGTTCTGTAAGCGTGTACACCGGATCTTTTGCCCGCCCGTTCTGCACTGTATACAAATCCCTGATGATAAAATCGGTAACTACTACATTATTAATGTCGGACCTTTTGCGCATGCGGTTGCCGCCGGCATTCAGGCTCAATCCCAGATCACCGAACTGCCTGTTTGCATTCACCAGGAAATCCAGGTTCGTTTCCCTGAAGCGGCGCGATTCCTGGGTAAACAAACCGTTCACGAAACCGGGAGGCGCAGCTGCCCTGGAAGCCTGACCGGTTGGGAAGTTATTCACCTCCTCATCACGTGACCAGTAATCCTGCCCAAAGCGGCCCTGTACACTCAGCCATGGGAGGATATTATATTTCAATGCTACATTGCCAAAGATGCGGTCGCGTTTAATGTTGTGGAACTGTTCCGCCAGCACCCAATACGGATTGGTGCGGTTCGTGAACCTGGACCAGGGATTTTCATTGCCTGCTGCATTGTATTTGTTCTCATTGAGCAAATTTAACGGCATGGAGGTTGACATGGCCATTATAGAGGTAGGAATGGAATTATCCTGGTTAGCAATATTCGGCGGGTTCTTATTGACTTCCCTGGAATAGTTGATATTGCCGGACAAAATGAGCTGTTCTGACAGGTTATAGCTATAACCCAGGTTCATGGTTTTACGGTTAAACGAATTATTGGGCACGATACCTCTGTTCTCCGTATTATTCAGCGACAGGCGCATACCGCCTTTATCATTACTGGCCTCAAATGCCACTGTGTTGGCAACATTCTGGCCATGGCGGTAGAACTCCTTAATACGGCTGCCCTGCGGCTGGTATGGAACCGTTAGATTATCGAACAGCACCTGCGTCATACCGGGTGCAAACTTTTCCCCGAACGACCACTGTCCTGAAGTAGGATTAGGAGCTGTAGGGCGGACACCATTCTCACCCTGTCCGTATTGATCCTGGTAATCTGTAAAATCCAATGGTGTATCATTGGTATAGTTCAGGTTATAGGTAACGCCAATACCTTTTGTTTTCCCTCTTGTTTTAGTGGTGATCATGATCACACCATCTTTAGCGCGCGACCCATAGAGCGCCGATGCAGGCGCTCCTTTTAAGACCGTCATGCTTTCTATATCATCAGGGTTTATGCTGGATAAGCCATCTCCCCCATCTGCAAACACCCCGCCTCCTTTTACAACGCCTGATATGATATTGTCGTTGAAGTTAGTATTATCAACCGGCACGCCGTTGATAACGATCAGTGGATTATTCTGCCCTGAAAGGGACGACTGGCCACGGATACGGACTTTGGAGGTACCACCGGGACCTGTGCCCAGCGATGAAATATTCAGCCCAGCCACCTTACCCTGTAAGGCATTCATTACATTGCTGGTGCGGTTCACCGTCAGCTCTTCAGTTTTAACGCTGGTGGCGGAATATCCCAGGCTACGGGCCTGCCTTCTGATGCCCAGGGCCGTAACCACCACCTCACCCAGGCTCTGGTTCTCCTCTGCCATAGATACATCCACCACGGCGCGCCCGGCAACTTCCACATTCATTGTTTTATACCCTACTGAGCTGAACACCAGCGTGGCATTGGCTGCAGCAGGAATGCTGTATCTGCCATCGCCATCGGTGGTTGTACCATGTGTGGTTCCTTTTACTCCCACAGAAACACGGTAAAGTTTCACACCTTTATCATCCGACACAGTACCTGTAACCGTTTGTGCATGAGCAGCAGATCGCAATAGAAAAAGAAAGAAAAGCAGCCAAAAGCTGATCAGGCAAGGACGCCTGCCATTGGTATACATTTTCATAACGGGAAGTTGTAAGTTCAAGCAACAAATTATCCGGTATTACATTCAAAAACTTCCAAAATAGAACGGCGTTGAATTTTGTACATCTCTAAAGAATAAATTTCTTTTCTTTATACAGTATTCCACGAGTGAAACTGATTACCCCGTATTTAGATAAACCTTATGCATCAATTTGTACTACAACGCGGTAAATCGGCAGAACTGAGGTTGTTCCCGCATATTTCTGAGCTGGGCATAAAAAAGAATGGCGCTATTCAGCTCAATACCTTTCTCAGCACAGCCACGGAAGACATCCGCCTGTATTATATAATAGAAGGCAAATTCGCATGGCGTATCAATCATCAGCCTTATGTTTTATACCCGGGCGATGTAGCGCTGGTATTACCCGGCGTGCCGTTTGGCAGCGATGACGGCGTATTGGAGATCGGCTCTTTCACCTGGCTGCATATCAGCATGCAAAAGCTGGAAAACGGCCATCTGCTGCCTGGTAAGTGGAGCGGCTTATCGGAAAGCGAAGGCGCCGCTATCGGCAAAATATTATTATTAAACTACACCCCCGTTCTTTGCAGGTTCAATGAAGCCGGTAAAATACTTAAATGCATACACGCAGAATTGTCCGGTCATGAAATAGGATATCAAACGCGGGTCAATCACCAGCTTGATGAGCTATTGATACAGGTAACTCGGCACATGACCATGCAAAACAATCCCGGCCGCGACTTCCCCAAAACATTCATGCACCTGGAAGAAGCTTTGCGCCGGGACCTGAGCTATCAATGGACGGTAGAAGAAATGGCGGCGCTGGTTGGGCTGGGCACCACCCTGTTCACAGAGCGGGTAAAAAGCTACTCCGGTTTTTCACCCATCAATTACCTGATCAACATCCGTATTTCCGAAGCCATCAAACTGTTGAAGCGGCCGGATATCAGCGTAACAGATATAGCGCTGGATACCGGCTTTTATTCATCGCAACATTTTTCCACCACCTTTAAAAAGCTGACCGGTTACCGGCCCAGTGAGTTCAGAAAAAACCATTTATACAATAAATAATTACGATAGACATGGAATGTATCATTACTATTGAGCTGGGAACAAACGGGGTAAGGGTTTTTGCCTTTGACCTGAGCGGCCACGTCCTCCATTCGATGAAAGGCCATTATCCTACATTTCATACTGACCCTGATCACAGTGAGCAGGATCCCGAACAGATCTTTATCACCACATTGTATGTGGTAAAGAACCTGCTGAACCAATATCTTTACCCGAAAAAATATAAAGTAGCCTGCATCTGTTTCAGCGCCGCCATGCATAGTTTGCTGGCAGTGGACAAAAATGGCAACCCGCTCGGCAACGCCATTACCTGGGCCGATAACCGCGCCAAGAAAGAAGCGCAGGAGCTGCGCCGGTCGGCCCTTGGCCCCAGCCTGTATGCAGCCACGGGCACACCCATTCATCCCATGTCGCCCCTGCTGAAAATAGCGTGGCTAAGGACCCGGGATAAAGAACGGTTCAAACAAGCCAGTAAATTCCTTTCTATAAAAAGTTATATCATTCACCAGCTCACAGGTAAGTACCTGATAGATTATAGCATTGCTTCTGCTACCGGTTTGCTGAACATACATACCGTAACCTGGGAAGCGGATGCTTTGGAGTATGCAGGTATTACAGCAGCCAAACTACCTGAGCTGGCGCCCATATTTACTACTGCCGGCAAATTGAAAATGGCTTACCAGCAATCACTGGGCCTGCCTGCCGACGTCAAAATACTTATCGGCTCCAGCGATGGCTGCCTGGCCACGCTGGGCGACGGCGTAAAAGGCGAAGGAAAAGCCACCATTACCATTGAAGACAGCGGGGCCGTACGGGTAATGGGCCCCACTGTATTGAAAGATGAGCAAATGCGCTTCTTCAATTACCTGCTTACCGATGATTGTTATGTAAGTGGCGGGCCTACCAATAACGGCGGGAATATCTTTGACTGGTTTGCAAAGCAGTTCGGTGATTTCACAAAACCCTTTGATATAACACACAGTATACAGCAGCTCCTGGAAGAAGCAGCACAGGTACCGGCAGGTTCGGACGGCCTGCTGTTCCTGCCCTATTTGCTGGGCGAACGCGCTCCTATCTGGAATGCCAATGCCCGGGGCTCCTATTTTGGATTGAACATTAAACATGAACGCAAACATTTTATACGCGCTACCATTGAGGGCATCCTGTATGAAATATACAGCATTGGCAAAAGCCTTGGTGAACAGCGCACCATCCAAAGCCTTTCAGTGAACGGCAGCTTTGGTACTACTCCCTTCTGCACCCAGATCATTGCCGATATGTTCAACAAACCCGTGCGCCTGCGGCGGGAATTCCACAGCGTGAGCTTTGGCGCCTGGTTACTGAGCGCTACTGAAATGGGCCTTTACAGATCGCTGGATGAAGCGGCCCGCATTGTGGAGCTGCCTGATATGTATGAACCGGATCAACAGCGCCATGCAATGTATGCCGACTACTTCAACATCTTTGAAAAGCTGAGCACCAAATTGTTTGATGAATTTGAGGCCATTGGCAACCTGCAGCAGCAATATGCCGCCACTAACCTGTTACCACATAATTCACCATTATAAACCTATTGCTATGCACAGATCAAAATATTGGCTGACAGCAGTATTACTGTTTTGGGTATACGGCTCAATACATGCCCAGCAGATCAGCCGCGAGCAGCTTATTGCACTCACACCTGAATGGAAAGGTGAACGCTTTGCCGATGGCAGGCCTAAAGTACCTGACAGCCTGCTGGACCGTATGAAGCTGGTAACCCTGGAAGAAGCATGGGCTGTACTCCGGAATGAAAATTACAAACACCAGTATGAAGGTGAATGGCAGACCATTAACCCCGACAGTGTGCTGGTAGGCCGCGCCGTTACTGCCATCTTTGTGCCCGGCCGCCCGGACCTGCACCGCGTCATAGACCAGTTTGGCCTGCGTGATAAAAGAGTGAAAGCGCAGAACTCCTGGCCTATTGACCTGCTGGTGAAACGCGATGTGTATGTAGTAGACCAGTTTGATGCTTATGAAGACGGTCCTACAATAGGAGATAATCTCGGCAATTCTATTTATGCCAAAACCGGCAACGGCATCATATACGATGGCGCCATCCGTGATATCAAAGGATTGAAAGAGATCGGCTCCTTCACTTCTTTTTTTCGCAGCTATCATCCATCACACCACCTGAACAATCCTGCGGGCGAATTAAATACCACGCTTGCCGGCATTAACCAGCCCACACGCATAGGCAAGGCTACTGTAATGCCGGGTGATGTGGTGCTGGGCAGGGATGGCGGTGTGATCTTCATTCCGCCGCAGCTGGTACAAAAAGTAGTAGTAACCTCTGAGATCGTGCGCCTGCGCGATATGTTTGGCCATGAGCGGCTGCGCGCAGGAACATATACACCCGGACAGATCGACTCACGCTGGAGCGATGAGATAGAAAGGGATTTCTCCAAATGGCTGCACGATCATATTAACGAGCTGCCTGTATCCAGCAGCCAGGTACAGGAATTTTTGAAAGGAAGAACATGGTAAACCTTAAAAAAAACGAATTATAATGACCAATCCAACATCACGCAGATCCTTTATAACCAAGGCTGCCATCGCAGCCGCTATGGCGCCCCTGGCCGCTTTACCCGCCTTTGGACAGGGATATGAACAAGCCCTGAACCGTACTCCCAAAGCTTCCGCTCCTTCCAAACTAAAGATCACCGAAGTGAAATGCGGTTACATCAGGGGCAGCCTGTTTGTAAAAATATATACCGACCAGGGTATATGGGGATGTGGCGAAGGCGTGGACGCCATTCCCGGTACCTATTACCTGGTAAAGAATTTCGGTGAGCGCATCAAAGGGCAGGATCCTTTGAATGTGCACCGCCTGTTTGAAGACATCCGCAAATCGGGTTTCTTCCAGGGCGCACAGTCAGGCATGTATGTAGCTGTATTATCAGCCATAGAAGCAGCCTTGTGGGACCTGGCCGGCAAGGCCCTGCAATTGCCCGTGTACCAGCTGCTGGGCGGCAAGTTCCGGGATAAGATACGTGTATATTGCGATACTGCTCTGTACCAGCAGCACCTGCCCAAACCGGCTGATTTTGCCGAAGCAGCTACGAAAGCAAAAAAAATGGGCTTCAATGCTATTAAGTTCGACCTGGACCAGGCCAACGATCCTAACAAATACGATCGTTATAACTGGACGGCCAGCCCTGCCGAACTGCAACGCATGTACGATCAGCTGAGCGCCGCCCGCCAGGCCGTAGGCCCTGAGATCGATATTTGCGCCGATATGCACGGGCGCTACGATGCCGTAACCGCACAAGCCATTGCGAAAAGGCTGGAGCCCCTGAACCTGATGTGGCTGGAAGAACCGATACCAGCGGAGAATGTAGAAGCGTATAAGCTCATCACGGAATCAACGAGCACTCCCATCTGCGCCGGCGAAAACCACTACCTGGCCTATGGTTTCCGGAGAATGCTTGAAACAGGCGCAGTAGATATTGTAATGCCGGATCTGCAAAAATGCGGCGGACTGGGAGAAGGACAACGTATTGCCAACCTGGCTAATTTATACTATGTACCTTTTGCGCCTCACATGGTAGCCTCTTTCCTGGGCGCTATGGCCTGTGCGCATGTTTGCGCAGCCGTACCTAATTTCATGATCATGGAATGGCAATCCTATTTTCATACACAGCCCATGTTTAAAGAAATAGTTACCTATGATGGTGAATGGGTGAAAGACAGTTTTATAACGGTATCGGATAAACCCGGCATTGGCGTGGAGATCAATGAAGCCGGCATGAAAAAATATGCGATACCAGGGGTGCCATTTTTTGAGTAAGCAGCAAATAACATAACGGGATCCTACGTGCAATCGTTGCCGATAACGATTGCGTAAATAAAACAACGCAGTGGTAATCAACTTATCAATTAATTGCTGAATTTCAGCATACCCTAATTACTATCTCCTAATAATTAAAACCCACTGTTATGAAAAATGGAACCCTTATTACTTTGCTGTGCATTGCATTTGCCAGCTGTCAAAAGAACAATGGCGTAACCCCTGGCACTGCTGACGAAAAGCTGGCTTCATCTGCTGCTACACTTGTTACTGCAGCTGCCACCAGCGTAACCGTAACAACAGAAACAGCCCTGAAAGCTGCTATAAAAGCAGCACAGCCAGGCGACATCATTACTGTCAGCGGCACTATTAAACTTACCAGTACCTTACAGCTGCTCAACAGCGGTACTTCCAGCTCCAAGATCAATTTCACCGGCGGCACGCTGGATTGTTCCGGCATCTCATCCGGCTGGGGTGTAAAGTGTAACGGGAGCTACTGGAACATTACTAACATGACTATTAAGAATGCTCCTGATTGCGGGCTGGTATTCCAGTATGGCGGTTATAACTATGTTTATAACATTACCACTTCCGGCAATCACGATTCCGGTTTGCAGATCTACAACCAGTCGCATCACAATAACGTGAGCTACTGCAAATCCAATGACAATTATGATACGCAGAACGGTGGTGAAAATGCCGATGGTTTTGCCTGCAAATTATCAGCCGGTGCAGGAAACAAGTTTGACCACTGCACTGCCAACCACAATTCAGATGATGGCTGGGACCTGTACGGACAGCCTGCTACCGTTACCATCACTAATTGTACTGCCACCAACAACGGATATGGCGGCAATGGGGATGGCAATGGTTTTAAACTGGGCAGCTCCGGCCAAAATGTGCCGCATACGGTAACCAACTGCACATCGAGCTATAACATGGCCTCCGGTTATGATGGAAACGGGAATACCGGTCATATTACTATTACCGGCAGCACCGGCACCGGTAATGGTAAAACACTGTTTTACAGGTTATATTAATCTTACTTTACAGTGCCCTCAAAGTGTATCATTTTTGGGGGCACTTTTTCTATCCACTGCCTGAAGAATTAATATGAATTTCGCCTAACCCCGGAATAACGCTACTTTTGTAGTTCATTTTTTACTGGCACATATGACTTTTGAGGATTTAAATCTGAATAAACCTTTACTGGCAGCGCTGAAGGATCTTAATTTCACAACGCCTACCACTATTCAAAGCAGGGTATTTTCCGTAACAATGTCAGGCCGGGATGTGTGTGGCATTGCCCAAACAGGTACCGGTAAAACGTTCGCTTACCTCCTGCCCTGCCTGCGCATGTGGTCTTTCACCAAAGACAGGTTTCCGCAGATCCTGATCGTTGTGCCTACCCGGGAGCTGGTGCTGCAGGTGGAGGAATCTGTTAAAAGGCTTACGGGTTACATGAGCGTAGCAGTAGCCGGCTTCTATGGGGGAGTGAATATGAACCCACAAATGGCTACAGCAGCGGGTAAGCTGGATGTGGTGGTAGCTACGCCGGGCAGACTGGTGGACATTGTGCTGAGCGGCACATTAAAATTGAAAGCCATTAAACAGCTGGTGATAGATGAGATGGATGAAATGCTGAACCTCGGCTTTCGTGCTCAATTGGTGAAGATCCTGGATCTGCTGCCCGCAAAAAGACAAAACCTCCTTTTTTCAGCCACCATCACGCCGGAGGTGGAGGCGCTAATGGATACTTTCTTTAATAGTCCTGTTACGATTGAAGCTGCGCCTGCCGGAAGCCCTTTAACGAATATCAGCCAGCATGCCTACATCGTTCCCAACTTCTATACAAAAGTAAACCTGCTGGAACTATTGATCCGCGAGCAGGGGGATATGACGAAAGTGCTGGTATTTGTATCTACAAAAAAACTGGCGGATGAGCTGTATGAGCCATTGGCCGCAAAGTTTCCGGATAAGATAGGTGTGATCCATTCCAACAAGGAACAGAATTACCGGTTCAACTCCATAGAACAATTCCAGGAAGGTAATTACAGGGTGCTGATCGCTACAGATATTATTGCACGCGGGCTGGATATTTCCGAAGTATCACATGTGATCAACTTTGATATGCCGGAGCTGCCGGAAAGTTATATTCACCGTATTGGCCGTACCGGCCGCTTAGATAAAAAGGGAATAGCGCTTAGCTTCATTTCAGCACAGGAGCAGCCGCTGCGTGAAAAAGCAGAGGCCCTGATGAATTATAAGATCCCCGAGCTGCCTTTACCTGAGCACCTGGAGATCTCGGATAAACATACAAAGGAGGAAGAACCGGAATTTATTGTACCAAACATCGTGTTAAAAGAACGCAAGCGCGATGATGCCGGAGCTGCCTTCCACGAGAAATCAGCGAAGAACAAAAAGGTAAATGTAAAGGTCCGGCACTCGGAGAAAATGATGAAGAAATATGGCAAACCTAAAACACGGGGCGCTAAAAAGAAATAAAAAAGAGGGAGGTTTAACGCCTCCCTCCTGCTTAGTATTGGTATCAGGCGCCGCACCATGCGCATTCCTCCACCTGAAAGTAAAATCACCCCGGAAAGAAGCATTATGGAAAATCTTTTCTCCTGCATCTCCTTCTAAATATTATATTTAGTAACCCGCTTTATATTGTATGCAGCAGATCTCCTTCTTCAAGAAACTCATTACCTGCGCACTGGCAGGATTGGTAATCGGCGCTTCCACCTTACGCATAAGCTTTACATTCCTGCGGGCATGGATCCCGGTAAGGATGATCGGTATCGTGCCTTTTCTGCTGCTGGCTGCTGCGATTATTTACGCGGTGATATGGCAGATCCGGAAAACCAATCAACCGGCTACCCTGGCTTTCTGGCAAGGCCTTTTACGTTATGGCGTGGCCTTTGACCTGGCTACCTTTGGATGGGAAAAACTTTTTCATCTGCAGTTTGTTATGCCACTGAGCAAGCTAGACCTCCCTTACAGCAGCTTTTCATCACAGGAGCTATTCTGGGCCTTTTTCAGCTACTCTTATCCCTTTGGCTGTATTATTGCCGGATGCCAGCTAACCGGAGCAATGTTACTCCTGTTCCGCAGAACAAGACTGGCGGGTGTTTTTATACTGTTGCCCGTGCTGGCAAACATTTTACTGATGGATATTTTTTACCAGATCGGCGCCAGCGTAGTTGTTCACGCCTCCATCATGATCTCCGGCACTTTGTATTTCCTGTTCATAGAATTTAACCGGTTAAAGGAGTTCTTCTTTGCAGCAAAAGATCAGCTGCCCACGCTGCATTTTTCCAAATATTTAAAAATAGCGGTGCGTCTTTCTATCATTTATATCCCCCTGCTGTTAATTGCTATGCGTGGCACTCCTGATAAAGATCCACTCCTCAGGGGAAAGTATGAAGTGGAACAAATAAAGGTAGATCAGCGGGTTCTTAGCCGTACCAGCTGCGCAGACAGCATACTTACTCTCGTATACTTTGATAGTAAAAATGGATGTGTATTTGAATATAACAACCTGCAAAGAAGATGGTATGGTGTTTATAAAAAAGCGAACGGTCACCTGGAAGTAAAGTGGCGTGCTCCGGCGGGTAAACCCGTCTTTACAGCTGCAATGTCGCCGGTTAATGCTGCCGGCAATTTAATGCTGACCGGAATGATGGGGAATGATTCAATGACAATAACCTTACAGAAAATAAATAATTGAGGCTAAATAAAAGAAAGCGTAACATCCAATTACAATTACATACGCCGCATACAGCAATAGACCGAATGTGCATCGAATGTGAACAATTCTTAACATAGATATTATAAACAGAGTGTTATTTTTGAGCCACCATTATTCCCAACAGTAATATTGCCGTCAAGATAGGAATTGATGTTTTTATTGCATATATAAACGTCTCATTATGTACATCTCTGATAAAACAGGAAAAGCCGTAGCCTTTATAGATAGTAAGGTTATTTTTCACGTCAGCACTTTTCAGCCCCTGGGTATAGTTTTGGGGAACGGGGTGTATTCCCTGGATGGGGCCTGGGTTGGAAAATTATTTGACGAGTATTTCAGGAATGCCGATGGCTTAATTACGGGCAAATTAATTCCAGGTATAGTAGCATTCTCCAAAAAGGGGTTTACACTTAATGTAGGGACCGCCTCAGAGATTATAAAAAAAGTTAAGCCGGATTATTCCATTTGGGTACCTGCTTTGGACCAATGGGATACAAAAAGTTTTTATGCTTTTATGGGGCATATGCGGGAAACAGTTACCCCGGTTAATGAGCCGGTCTCCGTATTTTAATTGCTTTGACCGTTTTTTGAAAAGGTTTGTCTATTCACGACAGTTCTCAACTTTAACATCAAAAGATATTCACTAATAAAGATACTGCTAACAACAAAGCCGCCCTGAGGCGGCTTCCTGTTATTTTTACCAGCTAACTTTCAGCTCTGAACGCCGGTTCTGCTTATATTCCTCTTCCGAGCAGGGCACCTCATCCTTACACTTGTTCACAGGATCCTGCTCACCTTTATTGGTATAATACAGCCGCTTAGGATCAATACCTTTGCTAACGAGATAGTCTATTACTGCATAACAACGTAAGGCCGACAGATCCGTGTTATACTGATCAGGGCCACGGCTGTCTGCAAAAGAGGCGATCACCATCTTCCAGCCAGGGTTCCGTTTCAGCACGCCGGCCACCAGGTCCAATACCTTTCGTGATTCCGTGAGCAGGGACGCGCTGTTATAATCATAGTAGAACTTCAGCTGTTCCAGCTGACGCTTATCCTCTTCTTCTTCCGCGGTATGTTTTCTTATAACCGGTGCAGGCTGCCCGCCGGGGGTAGCCGTTCCGGGCACATTATTATTACCCGGGATTTTATGCTCATCATACGGAGAAGGGTTCCCATTAACGCGGTTAATGTAATTGGGGTCAGCGAAATAATAAATATCATCACGGCCCATACCGCCTGGTTTATTGGATGCCAGGTACCCTTCATAATTATTTTGCTTTAGTATAAGCCCTATATCATCGGCGCCGGAATTGAACGGGGCTTTCATGTTCACCGGCACTTCCCAGCTGGCTTTACTGCCTTTTACGCGATAGATATCATATCCTCCAAAACCGGCGTATCCCTTGCTGGAAAAATACAGGATACCTTCTTCATTAACCGTGGGAAAAATTTCTGCGGCTACGGTATTTACCTTGTCCCCGCAGTTAACCGGCTGGCCCCAGCTGCCATCTGCCTGCTTTTCGCAGTACCAGAGATCTGTTTGTCCATACCCTCCCGGCCGGTCTGATACAAAGTATAAGATACTTCCGTTGCTGTTCAGCACTGCATGGCTGGATGAATAGCCGGCTACGTTCAAACCCGGCAGCATCACCAATGGTGTCCATTTCCCGTCTTTTTTTACGGACTGGAAGATCTGCAGGCGCCTGATACCATTAACAGGGCCTTTGCCGGTGTAGGGTATATCTTTCCCCTGTATATTGATAGTGGCATACAGGGTGTCTTCTGTTCTGTTAAGGCAAACCGGCCCTATATGATAGTCGGCCTTCCCTAAAAGTGCAGGTACCAGCTCTTCCAGGAACATATTAGCGTTACCCTGCGAATACTGTTTATAAATGTATGCTTTATAATAAGGTTGTTCCGTACGTTTATCCGTTGCCGGGTGCGCCTCTGCCCCACCGTTCAGCCCCAGTGAACGGTAACCGTTTGACATTAACAGCAAACCCCGTTGTACCACACCGCTTACCAGGTCGGAGCCGGATGTATTCAGCTCCTTTAACGCCTTCAGCTGTACGGAAGCAGGATGCCTGGCCCATATGGCAGCGCTGTCGCAGCTTTGCAATGCCACTGCCTTCAGCTGCAGGCTGTCTGTATTGCCGGTGGTGAACTGGGTATATTGCTGCCTGGCTGAATCATACTGTTCCAGCTGCCGCAGGGCTTCCCCATATGCAAAATATGCGGAGGAAGGATGGTCCGGCCGGCTTATGATATGCTGGTAAAAATCAGCTGCTTCCTTAAAATCACCTATCTCCTGGTAACAGCGGGCCATTCTCATCCACTGGTCAACCGGCATTTTATCTCCCTTGCTACGTGCCAGCCGCTTATAAAGCGCACCTGCCACCGCATATTCCTCCCGGGCATATGCTTCATTTGCCGACCGCAATACGCTTTTCTGTTCCTGGCTATACAGCCTGGCGCTAAGTATCATTACCAGGGCTAATGTTAAACTGCAACGTATCATAGAACGTAAGTAAGGTGTTTAAAAATATCGGGGGTTCTGCACAGTATATTTTTTGGAAGGGAATAAAAAACCGAGGGATATTTCATGGGAGCCGCCCTGGTAACCTGCCATTTTATTCACGTTCAGGTCATAGGAATAACCGATGCGCAGCTTCTCTGAAACATAATATTCCACCATTGCACTGGCAGCATCCAGCTGGTTCAGATCACCCGGCAGGTTATTTTTATTCCACAATTTTACGCCGGTGCGGTAAGAGGCGCCTATCCATAGTATTTCATTGATCAAAAGAAATGCATTCACATCTACATTTGTTGGCCCCTTAAAGTCTTCTTTTATTAGTATGGATGGTTTTAGCTGCAGGTATTCCGATAAGGGGAACATGGCTCCGGTAGTAACATACAGGTGCTGCGTTTTCCGGATGGTGGAATAATTGTTCCCTTTCCAGGAATAGCGGGAGGCATCTGTATACAGCGAAAACAGGTCCATAACAGAAGCCCCGGCATAAAACCGCGGTGTGTAATAGTAGATCCCGAAACGGGCATCCGGCACCCAAACGCTCTTTTTACCCAGTGGTAAGGCTACATCGTCATTGTCGGTATACCGCAGGGCATTGCCATCTATGGAATACTGGGTAACGCCGCCGCCTATACCAAAACATAAACGCCGTGTGCCCTCATCGTCCAATGGTATGCGGTATGAGTAAGAGCCATATAAGGACAGCGCTTCCTGCGGCCCCAGCTTGTCAAATAACATTTGTAGCCCAAGCCCTACCTTTTCACCTGTAATACCATCTATAGATACGCCACCGGTACGCGGCGCGCCGGGAAAGCCGGCCCACTGATGACGGTACACGGCATTCACATACAGGTCTTCCTTATATCCGGCATAAGCAGGGTTTATACTTAAGCCGTTAAAGACGTACTGGCTGAACTGTATGTTCTGTTGCGCATTTACGCTTAATCCTATGTTTAACAGCAAGACAATTATTCCTGCTCTGATTACTGTTTGCATCTTTAACACTTTTTAGATCCGCAGATGATATTGTTGTCTTTTACCGTACTATTGTTACCCAGCCTTTATACTTCCTGATGCCGTCCGGCTTCTTCACTTCCAGTATATAGTAGTATGTACTTTCATTCAGGTCCGATCCATTCCAGTCATTACGGTAATCTTTTGACTGGTACACCATACCACCCCAGCGGTTATAGATATACAGGCCTGAACCCGGATACTTTTCCAGACCGCCGATGATGAACCTTTCATTCTTGCCATCGCCGTTGGGTGTGATCGTATTCGGGAAGGACAGGTCTGTACCTTCTATTGCTATGCTGGAAGCGGCAACGTTATCGGAAGAATCTGCATCCGGCATGTCTGCGCTGTAGGCTGATGCTTCGTTGATCAGCTGTCCGCCTTCTATTACACGGGAGGTAAGCGTCATCTGTACGGTGCTGCCCGGCTGCAGATCGCCTATGCTCCATTCTACCAGCTTGGTATTGGGCGTTACTGTTACCACGCCTCTTTCCGCAGAGGTATGCGTAGGTACATCCAGCTGTACCGGCAAGCGGTCTTCTGCTTTTATGCCCGTTACGGCTATGTTACCCTTATTCGTTACCGTTATCCGGTAGGTCAGGTCTTGTCCCATCCGGTAGGGACCTACTGCGGGCACTACTACTTCTTTGGTGATCAGCAGGTCGCCTGCCAGCTTATCATTGTCCGTAATGGTTACGGTAGCCTCTGTTGGTGCGGTTACCGTATACGTGTAGTCAGCTGATTGTCCGCCGGTGAGCATAAATACCACCGTTTCTGCAGGTTCAACTTCGCTGTCATCTATCACTGTTACCGGAATGCTCACGTTGTTCGCACCTGCCGGGATAGTGGTGGTGCCGGTAATGGCCCTGTAATCTGCATCCAGTGTAGCGGTACCACTTATCATGTATTGCAGGGTAATGGGTGCTGCCGTGCGTTTACCACCAGCCAGGCTGATGGTGTATTCACCATTAGTGGCTGGTTCTGCTGCATCCGGCTTGCTGGCTCTTATTACCAGGTTCAGGTTTGCATGGTCATCATCTGCAATGGTTACCGTGGCTACATTCGTGCTGCCCGGCGTAAAGGTGAAGCCAGTGGCAGTGCCGCCTGTTATAGTGGCTGTTACTGTTTCTGATGGTTCTATCAGGTCATCATCCAGTACACTAACTGGTACGGTTACACTGTTCTGGCCAGCCGGTATCACAATGGTACCGGTAAGCGCTGTATAGTCATTACCAGCGGTGGCAGTACCACCTATGGTATAGGTAACCGTAATATCCTGAGCTGCAGTAAGCCCTGCCGGCAGGCCAATGGTAAAGGAGCCATTGGCAGCTGGTTCTGCTGCTGCACTGGTACCGGTTACATTCAGCACCAGGTTAGCGGGGATGTTCTCATCATCCGTAATATTTACCGTAGCATTACCATTCGTAGTGCTGGGTGTATAGGTGAAGCTGGCAGATGTGCCGCCGGTCAGTGTCAGGATCACTGTTTCGGTTCCCTCTATCACCTGATCGTCAGTTACAGTTACCGGCACACTTACGCTATTGGCGCCTGCGGGTATTACAACCGTGCCGGTAAGCGTGGTATAATCTGTGCCGGCTGTAGCCGTACCGCTTACCGTATAATTTACAGTGATGGCTTCAGCAGCCATTATACCGGTGGGCAGGCTAATATTAAAGCTGCCGCTGGTAGCCGGTTCTGCGCCGTCGGTTGTTTTTGTTACACTCAGCACCAGATTAGCCGGGTTACTTTCATCTGTAATATTCACCGTGGCATTGCCTGTGGCGGTGAAAGTAAAGCTGGTGGAGGTACCTCCGCTAAGCGTCATGATCACGGTTTCGGTTTGCTCTATCAGCAGGTCGCTCATTACGGTTACCGGTATGCTTACGCTGTTTGTGCCTGCAGGGATAGTTACGGTGCCGGTAAGGGCGGTATAGTCTGCACCTGCGGTAGCCGTACCTGCTATGGTATAGTTCACCGTAATGTCTTCTGATGAAGTGATACCTACCGGCAGGCTGATGGTAAAGCTGCCGTTAGTGGACGGTTCTGCGCCGTCGGCACCTTTGGTTACCGTAAGCACCAGGTTAGCTGGTGTGCTGGCTTCATTATCGGTGATATTCACGGTAGCATTGCCACCAGCTGTGAATGTAAAGCTGCTGCTGCTGCCACCGGTAAGCGTCATGATCACCGTTTCTGTTTGTTCTATCACCTGATCATCTGTTACGGTAACCGGTATGCTTATGCTGTTTGTACCTGCAGGGATGGTTACTGTGCCGCTAAGAGCTGTGTAGTCTGCACCTGCGGTGGCTGTACCTGCTATGGTATAGCTCAGGGTAATGGCTTCAGATGAAGTGATACCTGCCGGCAGGCTAATGTTAAAGCTGCCGTTAGTAGCCGGTTCTGCGCCGTCAGTTCCTTTGGTAACGCTCAGCACCAGGTTAGCCGGAGTGCTGGCTTCATCATCTGTAATATTCACGGTGGCATTACCATTCGTTGTGCCAGGAGTAAATGTAAAGCTGGTAGAAGTGCCGCCGGTGAGTGTTGCTATCACGGTTTCTGTTTGCTCTATCACCTGGTCGTTTATCACGGTAACCGGTACGCCTACACTATTCTGGCCGGCCGGTATTACTACTGTGCCATTCAGGGTAGTGTAATCTGTGCCTGCGGTAGCGGTACCTGCAATGGTATAATTCACCGTAATGTTCTCTGATGAAGTGATACCGGCAGGCAGGCTGATATTAAAGCTACCGTTCGTAGCCGGTTCGGCGCTGTCAGTGTCCTTCGTTATGCTCAGCACCAGGTTTGCAGGTGTGGCGCTTTCGTTGTCTGTAATATTCACAGTAGCGTTGCCATTTGCAGCGCTTACGGTATAGCTGTAGCTGGCAGATGTACCACCGGTGAGCGCCAGGGTTACGGTTTCGGTTGGCTCTATCACCTGGTCATCTGTTACAATAACCGGTATGCTCACGCTGTTGGCGCCTGCAGGGATAGTGGCCGTACCACTGATGGCAGTATAATCCGTGCCGCTGGCAGCCGTACCAGCTATGGTATAATTTACCGTAATGTCTTCAGATGGTATGATGCCGTTAGGCAGGCTAATGCTAAAGGCGCCATTAGTGCCTGGTTCTGCTGCATCGGTTGTTTTGGTTACACTCAACACCAGGTTAGCCGGGGTGCTCTCATCATCTGTTATATTAACGGTAGCATTACCATTGGTGCTGCTGGCCGTAAAGGTGAAGGTTGCAGCCGTACCGCCGTTAAGGGTGAGGATCACTGTTTCTGTTGGTTCTATGAGCTGATCGTCCAGTATGGTAACTGGAACGGTTATACTATTCTGGCCGGCCGGGATCACTACGGTTCCGCCCAGGGTGCTGTAGTCTGCACCGGCTGTAGCGCTGCCGCTGATGGTATAGTTTACGGTAAGGTTATTTGCTACCGTTATACCGGCAGGTAAGCTGATAGTAAATGTTCCATTGGTACCTGGCTCGCTTCCATCAGCTGTTTTTGTTACGCTGAGTACCATGTTAGCCGGTATGGCGTCGTCATCCGCAATATTCACGGTGGCGTTACCATTGGTACTACTTGCCGTAAATGCAAAGCTGGCAGATGTACCGTTGGTGACCGTAAGCACTACTGTTTCTGTGGCCTCTATGATCTGGTCATTGGTAACAGTTACCGGTACGGCAACGCTGTTCTGGCCCGCCGGTATTACTACTGTACCACTTAGGGTAGTATAATCCGTACCGTTTGCAGCAGTACCTGTTACCGCGTAATTCACGGTAATGTCCTCAGATGCTGTTACGCCTGCGGACAAACTAATGTTAAAGGCGCCGTTGGTACCTGGTTCTGCCGCATCGGTTGTTTTGGCAACACTCAGCACACGGTTGGCCGCTGTGTTATCATCATCTGCAATATTCACCGTAGCATTACTATTGGTGGTGCTGGCCGTGAATGTAAAGCTGGCAGAGGTACCACCGGTAAGGGTCAGGATCACGGTTTCAGCTGGTTCAATAACCTGGTCATCGATCACAGCTACGGGAACACTCACACTATTCTGGCCGGCAGGAATGGTAATGGTACCACTCAGGGTGGTGTAATCAGTGCCGCCAATAGCCGTACCACTGATGGTGTAGCTCACAGTAATGTCCTCAGCGCTAATAACACCTACCGGCAGGCTAACCGTAAAGGCGCCATTGGTACCCGGTTCTGTGGCATCCAGTGTTTTTACAACGCTCAGTACCAGGTTGGCAGGTGTGCTCTCATCATCTGTAATGTTCACCGTGGCATTACCGTTAGTGGCGCTGGCGGTAAGTGTAAAGCTGGTGCTGGCGCCGCCGGTAAGCGTCATGATCACGGTTTCGGTATTTTCAATGAGCTGGTCATTGATCACAGTAACCGGTACGGTTATACTATTCTGGCCGGCCGGTATTACTACGGAGCCATTCAGGGTGGCATAATCAGTACCATTCACCGCTGTGCCGCTGATGGTATAATTCACAGTAATATCTTCAGATGCCGTTACCCCACCAGGCAGGGCGATGCTGAAGCTGCCGTTTGTAGCCGGTTCTGCAGCATCACCTGCATTGTTTACGCTTAATACCAGGTTAGCCGCGGTATTATCATCGTCGGTAATATTTACCGTAGCATTGCCATTGGTAGTGCTTGCCGTAAGCGTAAAGCTGGCAGAAGATCCCCCCGAAACGGTTGCTATAACCGTTTCCGTATTCTCAATGATCTGATCGTTCGTTACTGTTACTGGTGCTGCCACACTATTCTGGCCGGCAGGTATTACCACCGTACCACTTAAGGTGGTGTAATCGGCGCCACCTGTGGCTGTACCACTTACCGTATAATTTACGGTAATGGCTTCTGCTGCCGTGATACCAGCGGGCAGGCTTACGTTAAAGGCGCCATTGGTAGCCGGTTCTGCCCCATCGGTTGTATTGGTAATGCTTAGTACCAGGTTAGCTGGGGTGTTGTCATCATCCGTAATATTTACTGTAGCATTACCACTGGTACTGCTGGCAGTGAACGCAAAGCTGGCAGATGCGCCACCGGTAAGCGTTAATATCACCGTTTCGGTGTTTTCTATGATCTGGTCGTTCAGCACCGGCACGGTAACGGTTACACTATGCTGGCCCGCCGGTAACACTACTGATCCGCTCAATGCGGTGTAATCAGCACCGCTGGTGGCTGTACCTGCGGCTGTATAAGTTATTGTTACGTTTTCAGCGGCTGTGATACCTGCAGGCAGGCTAATGGTGAAGGTACCATTGGTGCCCAGTTCTGCGGCATCGGTTGTTTTCACTACGCTCAGCACACGGTTAGCAGCGGTATTGTCATTGTCTGCAATATTCACAGTAGCATTACCACTGGTGCTGCTGGCAGTGAATGCAAAGCTGGTGCTGGCGCCGGCTGTGAGGGTGAGCATTACGGTTTCCGTGCCTTCTATCAGCTGATCATCCAGCACAGGCACGGGTATGGCCACGCTGTTCTGACCTGCTGTTATTACTGCTGTACCACTGAGGGCTGTATAGTCTGTACCACTGGTAGCAGTGCCACCTATGGTGTAAGTCACGGTAATATCTTCAGCGGCGGTAATACCGGCCGGAAGACTAACGCTGAAAGTGCCGTTGGTGCCTGGTTCTGCACCGTCGCCTGTTTTTACAACACTCAGCACGCGGTTAGCTGCCGTGTTATCATCATCTGTAATATTTACAGTTGCATTGCCACTGGTAGTGCTGGCTGTAAGCGTAAAGCTGGTGCTGGCGCCACCGGTGAGCGTTGTTATTACTGTTTCTGTATTTTCTATCAGCTTATCATCCGTTACGGTAACTGGCACGGACACACTATTCTGACCAGCGGGTATTGTTACGGAGCTGCTCAAAGGCGTATAGTCGGTACCGCCAGTGGCAGTACCTGTTACGGTATAATTCACCGTAATGCTTTCAGCTGCGGTAATGCCTGCAGGCAGGCTGATACTAAAGCTGCCATCGGTGGCCGGTTCTGCCGCATCGCCGGTGTTGGCAATGCTCAGCACCAGGTTGGCCGGGGTATTATCGTTATCTGCAAGATCCATTGCGGCATTGCCATTGGCAGCGCTGGCCGTTAATGTGAGGCTGGCAGAGGTACCGCCGCTAAGGCTTATTATTACGGTTTCTGTATTTTCAATGATCTGGTCATCTGTTACAGTAACCGGTACGGTTACACTGTTCTGACCTGCCGGTAATACAATGGAGCTGCCGATGGATGTATAATCTGTTCCACTGGTGGCTGTACCGGATACGGTATAGTTCACCGTAATATCTTCGGCAGCTGTAACGCCTCCCGGCAGGGTGATGGTAAATGTACCGTTAGTGCCCGGTTCTGCAGCATCGGCCGTTTTGGCCACATTCAACACCAGGTTAGCCGGCGTATTATCATCATCGGCAATATTTACGGTTGCATTGCCACTGGTAGTGCTGGCTGTAAATGTAAAGCTGGTGCTTGCGCCACCGGTAAGGGTCAGTACAACAGTTTCTGTGCTCTCAATGATCTGGTCATCGGTAACAGTTACGGGTACGGTTATACCGTTTTGTCCTGCCGGTATCACAACAGTTCCACCCAGGTTTGCATAGTCTGTTCCATTAACAGCGCTGCCGCCCATGGTATAATTCACTGTAATAGGTTCTGCTGCTGTTACACCTGCCGGTAAGCTAATGGTAAAGGCGCCATTAGTAGACGGTTCTGCGGCATCCGTGGTCCTTACCACGCTCAGTACCTGGTTAGCCGGGGTGTTATCGTCATCTGCAATATTTACCGTGGCGGTACCATTGGTGCTGCTGGCGGTGAACGTAAAGCTGGTGCTGGCGCCGCCGGTCAGCGTTGAGATCACTGTTTCGGTATTTTCTATGATGTCGTCGTCCAGTACAGGTACTGTTACATTTACGCCGTTCCGGCCCGCAGGTATCAGCACTGTACCAGCCAGGGTGGTATAATCCGTGCCGTTGATGGCTGTACCTGTAATTGTATAATTTACCGTAATGGGCTCTGCTGCGGTGACACCTGCAGGCAGGTTAATACGGAAGGCGCCGTTGGTACCCGGTTCTGATGCATCGGCTGTTTTAGCAATGCTGAGCACCTGGTTAGCGGCGGTGTTGTCATTATCTGCAATATTGCGCGTAGCGCTGGCATTCGTAGTACTGGCGGTGAAGGTAAAGCTGTTAGAGGCGCCGCCGGTAAGGGTAAGCGCTACGGTTTCCGTACCTTCTATGATCTGGTCATCTGCAGGCACTGCGTTTATGATCACGCTGCCCGCTCCCGCAGGGATTGTTGCTGTACCGCTCAGGGTAGTATAATCCGTGCCGTTTATGGCCGTACCGCTAATGGTATAATTTACCGTAATGGCTTCAGCAGTGGTAACACCTGTTGCCAGGTAGGCCCTGAAATCAGCATTGGCGCCGCCCTCTGCTCCATTGTTTACGGGATCTATAGCCAGCACCAGGTTAGCCGGGGTATTTTCATCATCTGTGATATTTACAATGGCATTGTCGTTGCCGGTAGCCGGTGTAAATGTAAAGCTGGCAGATGCACCTCCGGTGAGGGTGAGCGCTACGGTTTCGGTATTTTCTATCAGGTTGTCGTTTATTACGGTTACGGGTACACTTACACTATTAGCACCGGCAGGTAATACCACTGTTCCGCTGAGTGCAGCGTAATCAGTGCCGCTGGTGGCGGTACCTGCTACGGTATAGCTCACGGTAACCGGTTCAGCCGATGTATAACCTGCTGGCAGGCTGATACTGAAGGCGCCATTGGTGGCCGGTTCGGCAGCATCTGCCGTATTGGTTACCAGCAGTGCCTTATTAGCGGCGGTGTTATCGTTATCTGCAATGTTCAGCGTTGCAGTGTTACTGCCCGGAGCAGCGGTATAGGTAAAGCTGTTACCATCGGTACCACCGCTGAGATTGAGTATAGCCGTTTCCGTATTCTCTATGATCTTATCGTCTGTTACGTTTAATGGCAGCGTTATGCTGTTGGAGTTAGCCGGCAGTGTGATCGTGAAGATAGTATAGTCGGTATTGCGGGTAGCAGTGCCGCTCATGGTGTATGAAAGTGTAAGATTGGCGCTGGAAGTATAACCGGCAGGCAGGCTCACGGTGTAAGTACCCGGGGTGCCTGGTTCGGCGGCATCGGTGGTTTTCACTACAGCCAGCACCTGGTTGGCGGCAGTGGCGTCATTATCCGCAATGTTCACGGTAATATCATCGTTAGCCGGATCCGGCGGGAAAATGAAGGCATTACCGCCGCCATCTGTAGCGCTGCCGGACAAGAGCGTGAACGTCATTGTTTCAGCAGGCTCAATGATCTGGTCATCCAGCACATTGAGGTTGACTGTTACGCTGTTGGTGTTTGCGGGGATCACGACACTACCGATGCCCGCGTAGTCCAGGCCGGAAACAGCGGTACCGGACACACGATACCCTACTGTAACGGGCCATGCTGATGTAGCAACGCCTGCCAGCTTCACGGTGAAGGTACCGTTGGTGGCCGGTTCTGCTGCATTAGTGCCGGTGATCACCTGTAATGGGGTACTGCTTGCAGCATTGGCATCCACAATGTTCACCACCGCCCCATTGCCTGAAGGGTCTATTGTGAACGGATAACTGGAAGAAGCAGCACCTGTGAGATTGAGCACCACGGTTTCAGGGCCTTCTATGATGCCGTCGTTACCGGCATCTACATCAATGTACACTTCATTGGCCCCTGCAGGGATAACGATATTGCCGGAGGACAGACCCAACAAGGTATAATCGGTTGTGGTGAAAGCAGTGCCTGTAGTGTTGAAAGTAATTACCACGTCTTCGGAGCTGGTAACACCCGGCGGCAGGGAGATCCTGTACTGGCCGTTGGTGCCGCCTTCTATAGCGTCGGATACTTTTGTAAGCAGCACAATATTACTATTGGCTACCTGGTCATTATCCGCGATGTTCACGGTGGCGCTGCCGCCGCCGGAAGCTACGGTATAACTAAGCTGCGTATCAGTGCCACCGCTGATGTCGAGGATCACGGTTTCGGTGGGCTCTATTACGGTATTGTCTATAACAATCACAGGAATGCTCACGCTGTTTGCCCCTGCCGGTATAGTTACTGTACCGGTGATGGCACGGTAATCAGTGCCAGGTGTAGCTGTACCGGCGCCTACGCTGTAGGTTACCTGTATATCCCTGGCAGCAGTAATGCCGGTGGGCAGGCTTACGGCAAAGCTGCCGCTGGTGCCTGGTTCGGCTGCATCCGCTGTTTTAGTGATCGCAAGTACCTGGTTGGCAGCGGTATTATCATCATCTGCTATGTTTACGGTAGCACTGGCATTGGTGGCACTGGCCGTATAGGTGAAGCTGGCAGAAGCGCCGCTGCTTACGGTAAGGATCACGGTTTCTGTACCTTCTATAATCTGGTCATTGGCAACCGTTACAGGCACCACTACACTGTTCTGACCAGCCGGAATGGTGGCCGTGCCGCTTAATGCTGTGTAGTCGTTCACCGCTGTGGCAGTGCCGCTAATGGTATAAGTTACTGTTACATCTTCTGACGGTGTTACACCTGTGGGCAGGCTGATAGTGAAGCTGCCGTTAGTGCCCGGTTCTGCTGCGTTCCCGGTATTGGTAACACTCAGTACACGGTTAGCCGGCGTATTCTCATCATCTGTAATATTCACCATGGCACTGCTGCCGGTAGTGCTGGCTGTGAACGTAAAGTCTGTGGAAGCGCCGCCGGTAAGTGTGAGTACTACTGTTTCTGTATTTTCTACGAATGCATCATTGATCACGGCTACCGGTACATTTACACTGTTCTGGCCAGCCGGTAATACTACCGTGCCGCTCAGCGCAGTATAATCTGTGCCGCTGGTAGCAGTACCTGCTATGGTATAGCTGATGGTAACTGGTTGTGCTACGGTATAACCTGCAGGCAGGCTAATGGTAAAGGCGCCATTAGTACCTGGTTCTGCTGCATCACCGCCTTTGCTTACGCTAAGCACCTGGTTAGCGGCTATGTTATCATCATCCAGGATATTGGCTGTAGCGCTGCTATTGGTAGTGCTGGCCGTAAAGGCAAAGCTGGTGGAAGCACCGCCGGTAACAGTAGTTATTACCGTTTCTGTACCTTCTATGATCTGGTCGTCTATTACATCTACTGATATGAGTGCGCTATTCTGGCCGGCAGGTAAAACCACAGATCCGGTAAGCGTCGTATAGTCAGTGCCGTTAGTACCTGTACCAGTTACAGTGTAATTCACGGTAACGGGTTCGGAAGACCTGATCAGCGGCGGAAGACTGATCCTGAAGGCGCCATTGGTGGCCGGTTCTTCTACATCGGTCAGCTTCTGGATACTAAGCACACGATTGGCTGCCGTATTATCATCATCTGCAATGTTCATCGTTTCGTCGCCATCAGTTGGGCTGGCAGTGAAAGTAAAGCTGGGGGAAGTGCCACCGGTAATAGTAACCACTACTGTTTCCGTATTCTCGATGAATTTATCATCAATCACATTTAAAGGCAGTGTGGTACCATTTGCACCGGCAGGGATGGTAACAGCGCCGCTAAGGTTAGCGTAATCCGTTCCGGCGGCAGCCGTGCCGCTTACAGTGTAATTCACCGTTACAGGCTCGGACATTGTTACTCCTGCAGGCAGGTTAATATTGAAAATATTGTTTGTTGCCGGTTCGGCTGCATCCCCGGCTTTGGTGATGCTGAGCACACGATTGGCCGGTATGTCGTCATTATCAGCAATGTTTGCAGTAGCGCTGCCCTGAACAGGATCCGGGGTAAAGGTATAGCTGGGTGAAGAGGCGCCGGTGATGGTGATCACCACTGTTTCGGTGCCTTCAATGATCGGGTCATCTACCACGGTACCGATCAAAGCGGTACCTCCTCCCGGCGGTATAGTTATTGTTCCCGTGAATTTTGCCCCAACTGCGGTATTCGTATAGTCGGTATTAAATACCGCAGTACCGCCTATTGTATAATTTATGGTAACTGTTTCAGAAGAGCTGATCCCCGCCGGAAGCTGGAAATTGAACCTGAATGTGGAGCCGCCTTCTGCCCCGTCACGCGCGGTTGTAACTATTGCCCTGAGATTGGCCGGGGTATTATCATTATCCGCAATGTTCACTGTAGCGGTTTTACCTGTTGCAGAGGCTGTAAAGCTGAAGCTAGGTGCGGTTCCGCCGGTAATAGTCATTATAACTGTCTCTGCCGGCTCAATGATCTGGTCATCGGTAACAGTTACCGGTACGGTTACACTATTCTGGCCGGCAGGTATGGTTACTGTAGCACCCAGGGCGGTATAATCTGTTCCACTGGTGGCTGTACCGGCCATTGTATAATTCACCGTAATGTCCTCAGCGGCTGTTACGCCTGCTGGCAGGCTGATGCTGAAGGCGCCATTAGTACCCGGTTCTGCTGCATTTGCAGTGTTGCTTACGCTCAGCACACGGTTAGCCGCGGTATTATCGTCATCCGCGATATTTGCAGAGGCGCTTCCATTGGTAGTGCTGGCAGTATAAGTAAAGTTTGTGCTGGTACCTCCGGTCACTGTCAGCACTATTGTTTCTGTATTCTCTATTACCTGGTCGTTGGTAACGGTAACCGGTACGGCTACACTGTTCTGGCCGGCAGGTAAGGTTACCGTACCGTTCAGTGTAGTGTAGTCGGTACCGTTAGTAGATGTACCGCCAATAGTATAGGAAATTGTAACCGGTTCTGAAGCAGTGATACCAGTGGGCAAGCTAATGCTGAACCCTCCGTTGGTGGATGGTTCTGCTGCATCTGCTGTTTTGGTGATGCTGAGCACACGATTGGCCGGTGTGTTATCATCATCCGTAATATTTACGGTAGCATTATCATTGGTAGTGCTGGCTGTGAACGTAAAACTGGTGGAAACGCCACCTGTGGCTGTTAGGATCACTGTTTCGGTACTTTCCAGCAGCTGATCATCGGTAACAGCTACGGGCACCGTTACACTGTTCTGGCCTGCAGGTATTACTACCGTACCGGTCAGGTTAGCATAGTCAGTGCCGTTTGTAGCTGTACCGCCTGTCGTATAAGTTACGGTAATAGGTTCGGAAGAGGTGAAACCTGCAGGCAGGCTGATAGAAAATGCACCATTGGTCGCCGGTTCTGCTGCGTCGCCGGTGTTGCTCACGCTTAATACGCGGTTAGCGGCGGTGTTATCATCATCGGCAATATTTACCGTAGCGCTTGTACCGGTGCTGCTGATAGTGAATGTAAAGCTGGTGGAAGCGCCACCTGTGGCTGTTAAGATCACTGTTTCAGTGTTCTCTATGATCTGGTCGTCCAGTACTGTTACGGGTACGGATACACTGTTCTGTCCTGCCGGTATGGTAACGGTGCCGCTTAACGCTGTATAATCAGTGCCACTGGCAGCTGTACCGCTAGCGGTATAGGTAACTGTAATTGGTTCCGCTGCAGTAATACCGGTGGGCAGGCTGATGCTGAAGGCGCCATTGGTACCCGGTTCTGCTGCATCGGTGGTTTTTACCACGCTCAGCACACGATTGGCTGCCGTGTTATCGTTATCCGCTATGCTGGCCGAAGCGCTGCCGTTAGTGGTGCTGGCAGCATAGGTAAAGCTGGCAGAGGTACCACCGGTTACTGTTAATAATACCGTTTCTGTTGTTTCAATGATCTGGTCATCGGTAACAGTAACAGGAATGGATATACTATTCTGACCGGCAGGTATGGTAACCGTGCCGCTTAAGGCTGTGTAATCAGTGCCACCTGTGGCTGTACCTGCAATATTATAATTCACCGTGATGGCTTCCGAAGGTATAACACCTGCAGGCAGGCTTATACTGAATGCAGCGCCGGTGGCCGGTTCCGCACCGTCCGCCGTTTTGGTGATGCTCAGTATACGGTTAGCCGGGTTATTATCATCATCTGTTATGTTCACGGTGGCGTTACCGCTGGTAGTGCTGGATGTGAAGGTGAAGCTGGTTGAGCTGCCGCCTGTTACCGTTAATACAACGGTTTCTGTATTCTCGATCAGCTGATCGTCTACGGCGGTTACCGGCACCACTACCCCATTCTGTCCGGCAGGGATCACCACAGATCCGCTCAGGGTGCCATAATCCACGCCCGGTGTGGCAGTACCGGTAATGGAATAGTTCACCGTAATGTCTTCAGATGCGGTAACCCCTGCTGGCAGGCTAATGTTAAAGCCACCGCTGCTGCCTGCTTCTATGGCATCACTGCCTTTAGCTACGGCTATTACGGTTTTTGCCGGATCATTGCTATCATTATCATTAATTACTACGGCAGCATTATTCACGGTGCCGATCGTATAGGTTGTGCTGCTGGTATTACCCGTTGCAGTGTTCAGCGTAACGGTCAGCCCTTCTGCTGCCTCAATAATGTTATCGTCTGTTACAGTAACGGGCAGGGTTATACTATTACTACCGGCGGGGAATGTTGCGGTACCGGTTAATGCAGTATAGTCGGTGCCGTTAGTTGCGGTACCGGTGACGGTATAGTTCACGGTGAGGTCTTCAGTGGACATTACGCCTGTTGGCAGACTAATGCTGAAAGCACCGTCCTGAGTGCCTTCTGTGCCATCCTGTACCTTCAGGATACTCAGGATCTGGTTGGCGGTGGTTACGCCACCGAAGGTAGAGAAGCTCTCAATGCCGCTGAATTCCACATAGTCAACACCATCCTGCTGGCCGCTGGCTGTGGGCACCAATTCGGTAATGTTTGCCAGGCCTTGCGGAGCCAGGTCTGCCAGGGTAGCGGTAATATCACCGTTGTGTTTGAACCATGCCCATTTTTGAACGCCTGTTACACCGCGGGTGCCGGAAAGTGCGGTTTCCGCATTGGTCCTTTCCACGGGATTCCAGAACAGGCGCAGGGTAACGCCGGCGTTCTGTGTAAGGTCAGCGCCGGTGTAAGTGATCTGCAGCAGCCTGCGCATGAGCTGTGTACCATAATCCGTACCGCTGTTCTTACCGAGTGCAGCGCTCATATCCCTGTTCACATCTATTACGGCAGAAAGCTTGGTAACGTCCATGGTATTACCGTTCAGCGTAATGCTGGCGATGTATTTATTCGGATCAGATGGGTCAATAAAATACAAGGTTCCGTTTTCAATACAGGTAGCGGTCACTGTTCTTACAGTAGCATCCTGCACCAGGTTAGCGCTGCGTTCAGGATGGCTGGTGATCAGTGTGAACACTGCGCCGTTGGTAAGCGCGCTTACGTTATCAAAGCCCACAACGCCGGTATTAAAGTCTGATGCAGGTATTTCTGTAACGGCGCCGGTAGCAAAATTCCCATCCCCATCCTGGTCTATCATCATAGTGAAATCACTGGCATCGGCGCCTGCTACGGTGATGCCGCTAAGGTCAAACTGCAGGCGCAGCGGATGCGTACTGATATCGTAATTGGCGAGCGATGCTTTCCATTCCTGGGTAAGGCGTTCGCTGATACAGCTGCCAACAGGCAGGTCTGTACCGGTTACGGTTAAAGCTGCGCTGTTGCTGGCCACCATAAAGAAACTTCTGTCAGTGGCAAACGTGTTGGTATTATCCGCATTGGTGGCTGCAATGGTGCGCAGGCCAAGGCTCAATATGCTGCCGGGGTTTACGCTGCGTGACTGCTTCTGTTGTAAAGCTGAAGCATCGTCGCGGCCAATGCCGGCTATATTGATCTTATAGGCTCCGTTAGCAGCAGCATTCCACATAATGGAAGCATCTGATGCTACGTAATCGGTGGCGGTGGTCTGATCAAGCGTCAGGCCGTATTTGATACCGAGATAAGATTCTACACGGTTGCTTTCTGTTGCTGAAAGTGCGGACCTGTAAACGATCACTTCCGGTATCTTACCATTAAAGATACGGGCATCATATACAGCGGCTCCTGATGTGCGGCCGCCTACTTCGAATAGGGTCGTTGCATAACCGAGACAGTTTGTACCGGCAGCTACTTCGATTCTGCCATTTACCGCCAACTGGCTATTAAGACCGTTACCGGGCGTGTTATAGATCCCGCGGACCGCTCTTGGCGTTCCCGTGCTGGGTGAAGTGCTTACTGCCGGCGAACAGCCAGATCCATCAAGTTGATAACCAGCCGGGCCAGCATTCAGGCCCATCCCCGCTGAAGGCGTCGGGCTGTCAGATATCCAGTCGTTTAACCCGTCAAATACACCTCCAAAGGATCCGGCACTGGCATTACCCATTGGGCCTTCCACTACGCTTACACTAAAGAGGGTTGTTGCAGTAGCATTCCAGTCAGCAACAGCATTACCTTTCAGGGATCTGCTCGCAGCGCCGGTGAAATCAAGTGAAGGGTTGAAGTTGATGGCGCCCGGCACCTGCACAATTGCTGCAGTAGGTGTAATGGGATCTGTATGGCTAATCGTGGAGGCGCGCAGCTCTGTAACTGTATTGTTGCTGCCGCTCTGGTCTATCCACTGTTCCACCTGGTTGCTGCCATCCACCTCTACGCCGGCATCTGCTTTCACCCACAATACATCGCCCAGCACACCACCCGGTGCTGTTACCAGCGCGGCAAAGGTGAAGTACTGGCCATTGTTCAGGTCAACGGTAGCCGTGTAGTAGTCCACACCATCTATAGTGGTCAATGAAAGTGCGCTGTACTGGTCATTTCCATCAATAGCTGCATCATTGCTCAGCACCAGCTGGGGCGATGAAACGCTGGAGGATACAGCAGTGGCAGGAATAGCTATTTGCACGTTACCTACCGTACCGGTTTCCTGTACTTTCCAGATACGGGTCATACGGGCGGTAATACCCTGTATCCCTGTCATGGCAGTGGCGAAGCCGGTGGAAGCACCATCATCACCCCATACCAGGTATGTTTTATCAGCAGTAAAGTTATTAGCGTTTGAAAGGTTATCCTTTGCAATAGCGCCCAGGCCCACTATGGGCTGGAAGCCTGTGTTGGTGCTTCTGGATTGCTTCTGTGCAAGACCTTCTACATCATCGCGGCCTATACCCGTGATGTTGTTCTTATAGGCAGTGTTGGCGGTGGCGTCCCATACCTTAGTAGTGCCGTCGGTAGCCAGGTAGTCGGTGGCAGAGGTCTGATCTATTGTATAGCCGTACTTAACAGCCAGGTAAGTGGACACACGCTGCAGCTCATTGGGGGTTAACGCAGCAGGATATACGATAACATCACCTATTACGCCGTTCCATGCCTGGGCACGATCCCAGGGCCAGGCGCCTATTCCGGCCGCTACGTTGCCAGTATTCCATGCCTTGGCCACCGGCCCGCCTAAAACCTTCATCTTGCTGTACAGGGTGGCATTGCCGCCATTACCTGCCCATACGCCCGCCATTTCATTAAACACGCCTGGCTGCCAGTTGCCGGCAGCACTTGTTACATCATTGGCCCATCCCACAAAATCGGCTGTTCCGTTCCCACTTACGACCGCCATACCACTACCCACGTTGGTAGCTCCGGCTCCATATGCGATAATAAACTTATTACCGCCGGCGGTGCTGGTTAAGCTACCGGTGGTGAAGAATGTTCTGGCAGTGGTACCTACCGGCAGCTTGGTGATATTCAGATCCATGTAATCAGCACCATCCAGCTTCACTACCGGGTTAAAATTGGTATTGTTTGCAGTGTTATTCAGGTACAGGGGCTGGCTAGCTGCTGTAACCTGCGTTGCATTATTCAGCTCTGATGCATAATCTGTCCAGCCGCTGATAGCAGTATTATCAGTAGTGCTGGAAGTACCTGCATCTGCACGTAACCAGAGTGAAGTACCCACTACGCCGCCGGGCGCCTTGATAGAAGACGCAAAGCTGAAGTACTGTCCGTTCACCACATCAACAGTGGCGGCATAGTGTTTCACTCCATTCAGGGTTATTTCGGTTAATGGGAGGAACTGGTCTGTTCCATCAAAGGTTGCATCGTTACTTATAATGAGGAAGGTTCCATTTGCGTTGGGCAGCGCATCATAAGGCACTGCGATCTGCACATTACCTACGGTAGCTGTTTCCTGCGCTTTCCAGATACGGGTCATGCGAAAGTTCACGGCAGGATTGCCCGTAATGGCTGTTTTAAACAATGTGCTGGCGCCATCATCGCTCCACAGCATGTATGTTCTGTCTGCGGCGAAGGTATTGGTGTTGCCGGCATTTGTTTCGGCAAGGCTGCCCAGGCCAATGGCCAGCTGCATACCGGGGTTAATGCTGCGGCTCTGCTTTTGCTGCAGGTCTTCCGCATCGTCACGGCCTATGCCGGCAATGTTGTTCTTATAAGCGCTGTTGGCAGCGGCATCCCATACTTTGGTAGTGCCATTGGTGGCCAGGTAATCTGTAGCGCCGTTGTTCAGGGTAATGCCGTACTTGATGGCGAGATATGTATTTACGCGCTGCTGCTCAATGGGTGTCAGCGCATTTGCATAAACGATCAGGTCACCCATGCGGCCGTTATAGGAGTTACCAGCATTATAACCCAGCTGGAAGGGGCTGTTGTTACCGGTAAAGGTGCTGGTATTATTACCTGTAGCCACGCTTAAGCCATTCTTGTAGATGGCCTGCTTATTGGCTGCAAGGCTAATGTCGCTGGTGGTTGTCCAGAGGATCGTTTGATTATTGATGCCACCCGTATTATAGGTTAGGCGGTTACTGGTATAAGGAGCATCCCAGTACACAATATTATCAGACCAGGTAGCATGCAGCGTAAACTGGGTACCTGTACCAGAGGGTTCCGTGTAAATAACAGTTGCAACGGCCGCTGCCTGGTTGCCCACAAAGAAAGCGGCAGCGCCGTTGTAGGTGCCGGTCTTCAGCATAGAGTTACCGGCCATCGCATTAGGAGCACCATTAAACCTTACCACAGGGTTAAAGTTCAGGTTGCTGGTGGCATTATTGAGATACAATGGTTGATTGGCCGGCGTAGCCTGCAACACGTTGTTCATGTTGGGGCTGTAGTCGTTCCAGCTGCTTACAGGTGTATTGTCTGCTGTGGCGGATGTTCCTATATCCGCGCGCAGCCATACCAGCGTACCGCTGCTTACGCCGCCCGGATATTTAACCGGAGCGCCAAAAGTAAAGTAGATGTTGTGGGGCAGCAGGCTACTGTTCAGGGTAATAGTCTTGTCTGCATTCAGAGGCAGCTCTTGGGTGATCGTAGCAAAAGTTGGATCAGTGCTGATCAGCATATATACATTCGTACCGGTTGCATTTGCTTTCAGGGTAATGGACTGATCCGCCCAGTTGGTTTTATTCACCTTCCAAACGCGTGGCAGGCGGCGGGTAACATTCGTACCACTTACATTATTTGCATAGGATGTACCGGAGAGTCCATTGTCTGCGAAAACAAGGAATGACTTATCGTTGGTGATCGTATTGGTATTCTGTTCGTTGGTAATTGCAATGCCGCTGCCTAAGGCGATGGTCACAAAGCCGGTATCTACGCTTAGTGATTGTTTGGTATTCAGACTGGTAGCATCATCCCTGCCTATACCGGTAATGCGATATTTATAGGTAGCATCTGCCGTCCAGTAGGAAGAACCATCTGTAGCCAGGTAGTTGGTGGCACCGTTGTTCAGCGTCATACCGTATTTAAGGCCCAGGTAAGATTCTACGGATTGGCGTTCTACATCCGACAGTACGCGATTATAAGCGATCACCTCTCCCATGCTGCCTAACCAGTATAATCCCCTGGCTGCAATGGTACGGGAGCCTATTGAAACAAGATTGGCGGTACTGGGCGTTAAATTAATGGTACCCTGGTTATCAGCAGCATAATTTTCAAACAGGCGTATGCCATTGGCAGCATCCGTCTGGGTAGCGCTGAAGATATAGGGTCTGCCAGGAAGAATGGTTTTAAGGCCGCCTATGCCAGCAACTGACGCAGCGTTTTCCAGGTATGAGAGCTTGCCTGCACCAACCCGGAATTCCATTCCATGAGCTGAGCCTACAGCGCCACTGCCAAAAAGCTCCCTTACAGCATCATATCCCGAACCGCTGGCAACAGCATATACAGTAGAGGTAGAAGGATCTATGCGGGCAGTGTTAATATCCAGGAAATCGTCCGTGCCGTCGAACACCAGGCTGTAGTTGAAGTTCAGGCCGCGTGCATCCGTAACAGGCTGGCCGCTTACCAGATTCTGTGACGCATTATTGCCAAAGTTACTGTAGTCGTTCCACGCACTGCCATTGGACTTACCATCATCGGCACGCAACCAGAATGTAATGCCGTCCTTTACACCATTGGGGCCTTTTATGGCCCTGGCAAAGGTAAAGTAGGAACCATTGCTTAGTAAGCTGCTATTAATGGTTACCGTACTGTCTGCAGTTAATACATAAGCCGCATCCCCTGCGCCAAAGCTTGCATCCGTGCTTACCAGCAGGTAGGTTTCTGCATTGCCGCCGGATAATTTGAACGTAATATTCTGATCAACCCAGTTTGTTTTCTGGGCTTTGAAAATGCGGGCCATACGGTTGTTAACGCTGGCAATACCCGCAACCGGGGTAAGATAGGTGGTAGCCCCGCCGTCATCTCCAAAAGTAAAGAAGGAAAGATCGTTGGTGACAGCCGTTGTATTAGCCTTGTTGGAAGCGGCTACTGTTGCACCCACAGCGATGGTAACAATACCGGTATCTGCGCTCTGCGATTGTTTCTGGTACAGCATGCCTCTGTCATCCCGGCCAATGCCGGTGATATGTTTTGCATAAGCGCTGTTGGCGGCGGCATCCCACATCTTAGTGCTGCCGTTACTGGCCAGGTAATCCACCGGAGTGCCGATCCCCAGGGTAAGCCCGTATTTCAATGCCAGGTAGGATTGCACCTGCTGGCGTTCTATATTGCTCAACTTGCGGGAATACAATATCACTTCCGATACATCTCCATAGAAAACAGTATTATGGCCGGCGCCTATATAGTCAGTTAGTGGTACTGAGTTCAGGCTTACCGTGTTAACATTCGACGTTAACAGCACCTTGCCGTCAAAACCGGCAGCCCAGTCGTTGGGCGCGCTCCAGGAATTGAGCAGGTGCGGGTTACGTCCGTCTACCGTTGCAGGAATAACAAAATTCCTGCGGGCATTGGACGAACCGAAATAGGTGTAATGGTTGTTAGCCCATGCATACTCAGCGCCGGCGCTGTAGCTACCTCCGAACTCCCACGGGAATCCCTGGCCGGTAGCGCTGTTAGGCTGCGTTTGCAGCTGAACGGAAAATATTTCAGCGGCAGTAAATGTTTGTGCAAACTGTGGCAGGGTAAAATAGCTTGCGCCTCTGAAACCAACGCCGGTATTGAAATTAAAATCCTTGAAATTCATCGGCACTGCGTTGCCATTTGCTTTTGCCCATAAACGGCCTGAGGGAGCCTGGTCTTTCCATTGTGTTATGTTGGCTGCTGTACCCACCAAACCGGAATCCCCACGGGTCCATACTTCCAGGCCGGCTGCTACGCCTGCCGGGCCGCGGTAGGAATTACCGAAGGTGAAATAAACACCGTCGGGCAGCAGATCGCTGTCAATGTTCACCAGTCCTCCTGCTTCCAGCGGGTAAACCTGGTCCCCTGCTCCAAAAGTTTCATCGCTGCTCACCAGCAGGTAGTTTGTACTGTCTCCTCCTGTGAGTGCAAACCGGATGTTGCTCTTTGCCCAGTTAGTACGGTCTATTTTATAGATGCGCGCCTGACGCAGGGTAACATTGCCTAATCCGCTGACAGGCTGGGTATAGGTAGCTGCCCCTCCGTTATCGCTGAAAGTGAAGAAAGAGCGGTCATTATCAATAGTGCTGAGGTTCTCTCCGTTGGAGTTAGTAAAATCACTTCCAACTGCAATGGCTAAAGTGGCCCCGTCAACCTGCGA
Source organism: Chitinophaga sp. GbtcB8 (assembly GCF_019091455.1). Taxonomy (GTDB): domain Bacteria; phylum Bacteroidota; class Bacteroidia; order Chitinophagales; family Chitinophagaceae; genus Chitinophaga. The sequence goes on along the minus strand of NZ_JAGXJN010000006.1, from coordinate 161,014 downwards.
GCGGCTTTGTTTCTGGAACAAGGCGCCGTTATCATCCCGGCCAATACCGGTAATGCGCGCGCCGTAGCCGGTGTTCTTGGAAGCGGTCCACATCCTGGTGCTGCCGTTACTGGCTATGTAGTCGGTCAGATCACCTGAAGCATTCTTCAGGGTCAGGCCGTATTTCAGGGCCAGGTAGCTGTTCACCTGTATGCGCTCGGGGCCGGTTATCTGCCGGTTGTAAAGTATTACTTCGGAAATGCGGCCGTTGAAAATAGAGTTATGCCCGGCGCCAATGGCACTGTTTACGGCTGCTCCCCTGCTGAAAGTAACCGGGAAAGCAGTGCTGCTGCCTATTGTTTTGCCATCGAAGTTCAGACTCCAGTTACCGGGCGCGCTCCAGTTATTTAATAGGTGGGCTTTCTGCATGTTGATGCCGCCTAACGGATAGCCCGGCCGTGAGTTGGTGCCAAAATGCGTATAGTGGCTACCGTTACTATAATGGTAAAACTGGTCTGTAAGGTTGGCTGGATCGCCACCGAACTCCCAGGGGAAGCTGGCAGTGGTGGAAGCAGCGGCCAGGTTAGAGAACTGCACGGAGAAGATCTCTCCTGCTGTAAATGCGCTTGTAATACTGGGTATCGTAAAATAGTTGTTGCCGGCAAAATTGACGGCCGGGTTATAGTTAACGGCACTCGCCTGCCAGGGAAGAGCAACAGCAGGAAAAGCTTTGGGCCATTCTCTTTGTACGGCCTGATCGGTCCATTTGCCAACATTCCCGTTAACAGCCGTTACACCTGCATCGGCTTTCACCCATGACTGTAAACCGCCAGCCACCCCGCCGGGGAACCGCTGCTGCTTGCCGAAAGTAAAGAAGGCGCCATCTGCCAGGTCGGCACTGGAGAGGGTGATGGTACCATTGCTGCTTAATTGCAGCTCACGGGTAAGCGTTCCAAAAGCAGCATCGGTGCTGATAAGCAGGTAATTGTTCTCCACACCGCCTTCCAGCTGCAGCGTTACCTGCTGGCTATTATTCCAGGTGGCCGTTTTCTGCACTTTCCAAATGCGGCCCATACGCTGGGTTACATTAGTGCCGGTTACTGCCGTGAAATAATTAGTAGTGCCGTTGTTATCACTGAAAACCAAAAAGGTTTTATCCTGCGTGAAGGTATTGGTATTGGCAGCGTTGGAAACGGCAATGGTATCCCCTAATGCAATGGTTACAATACCGGTATCCTGGCTCAGCGACTGCTTCTGGTTTAACATGCTGCAATCATCCCGGCCAATGCCGGTAATGCGTGTACCGAAACCGGTGTTGGATGCGGCTGTCCACATCTGCACAGTTCCATCGCTGGTAATATAATTGGTAGCGCCGTTATTGAGAGTGATCCCATATTTCAGGCCCATGTAAGATTCAATGCGCTGTATTTCCGCTGCTGTAAGATCCCGGCTATAAATAAATACTTCGGGCACATATACCTTTGAATATTCCCCGTAAGTGGCCCCGCCAACATCCAGCGTCCACACACCTGCATCAGAAGCTGCTCCTGTTTTTACCGATACACCGTTCCCCTTAAACTCGTAACTGCCGGTGGCGCCCCTTTCCAGGGTATACAGCTTACTGTTTGTGGTGATGGCATTTCCGGTATTCAGCCATGCCTCTATATATAAGCGGTTCTCAAAATTGGCGTGCCAGCCGAATAGCTTATTACCGGTTGAGCTGTTAAACACACGGCCGTTCTGTGTGCCTTCCAGCTGCGTCATGCCTCCCATGGTATAAGCGCCTGTTACGCCAGCTGCAGCCGGTACCAGGTGAGCATCATTGCCGTCATAATAAATGGCGGGGTTAAAGTTCACCAAACCGGTTGTATTATCAGGGTCGCCAACAACCGTCATGTGATTGGCATTACCGGAAATATCGCCCCAGTTCACACCGTTCACCGCCTGGTCTGCACGGTACCAGGCACGGATGCCATTATTTACACAGGCAGGGCCCTGTAAGGTCATGGGTATGCTGTTGCCGAACTCTGAGGTACCGCAGTTATTAGCGGGTATGCGCAGGGTGGCAGTCCAGAAGCCAAGTCCTGTAGCGCCGGGGCCTGCATTATAAGTGATCGTTTGCGTAGAGGTGCCTGCGCTCAATCCTGTTAAAGACGTAACAAAATATTGCCCGCTCGTTTTTTTCGTAGCGGGATCATTCGCATAAATATCCACCGTGTATTGCGCACCTGCCGTTATATTCGGAATGGTGAGCTGTAGCTGATACTGCCCTCCGCCCAGCGTAGTGGAAGACACCAGCACCGGCGTTCTGCCGGCAGCCGCGGTATAGGTACAGTTGCCTGCAGGATTTGCTATTCCCAGGCCGGTATTATTATAAATGGAGTTGTTGGTGATGACTACCTTGTTGGGCGCATCATTATTAATACCTGCGCCGCCGTTATTACGGATCACACAACCGGTAACCTGCGCATCTGTTACGCCTGCACCGCCGTAAAACCAGATTCCATGGTTGACGTTATTCATTACCGTATCGCCGCTAAGGTCTACATCCGTAACAGCGTTGGCGCCGTTCACCACTATACCGGAACGGGTGTTGCCGGTAAACGAGGAATTAATAATGTCTACATTATTCCTTGCCGCATTTGCGGCAAGCTCAATACCATCTACGTTATTGGTGAACTTTGAATTATTGATCTGAAAATTGGTAGCAGCAGCAGCTACCGTGATGCCATCTGCATCCAGCTCATTCATGGCCACATTATTGATGGTTACACCCGTTGCAGCACCAATAAAATAGATCCCATAGTCCGCTTCGTCCGTAGTACCCGGTTTATCTGCATTCAGCACTGAGTTGCTGATATTGACCGTATTGGCGGTTGTTTCAAAGCGGATCAGGGTAGAACCGCCATAAATGCCGGGGATCCGGTTCTCGAGCGTGGTATGATCGATCGTTATATTACTGGCAGCACCGTTGAACCATATATAATGGATATCATCTTCATTTATATTTACCGTATCTATGGTTACGTTATTAGTGGTATTATCAAACCGGATAGCATAATCCCCGTCATCATCCGCACCGATCACATCGAGATCAATAGACGTTCTTTTGATCTGTATATTGGTATTAACGAAATCAGAATAAAATCCCAGGGCTACACCGCTCCAAAGGGAATCAATGGTTACGCTTCTGAGCAACACATTGTTGGCCGTTTCCACCGCCCCGCCTGTATTATCCAGTATAACCGCATTCTGGAAACCGCTGATATTGGAATTGGTAAGCGTGAAACCGTTCACAGATGCGTCACGGAACACTATGCCTTCGGAACCACGGGTATTGCCGGCTGTAGTAAGCTGGATATTATCCATTACCAGGTTGGTTTGCATGCCACCCGTGAAGTAGAACGCCCTTCCGTTATAGGCGCCGCTCGCGGGTTCCACATCTGAAGATGTCAGGTTCCGGATAGTCAGATCGGTAGAGGCGCCTGTTACTCTTAATACAGCATTCAGGAAGTTGCCTACCGTACTATAAGTACGTATATTCTCAATAGTGACCCCTTTTGTGTTTGCCAGGATATCAAAATCAATATCCCCGTTATTGGTCAATGTAAAATTGCGGACAGCTACACTGTCTGCATTGATCACAAAGGGATTCACTATGCTATTCGTTCCGGTGGAGTTAATAGTGATCTTGTTCTGCCCGTCGATCGTAAGCTTTTTTACCGTAATAGCAGGCAACGAAGTTAAAAGAGTGATCTGCCCATACACGTTAAACACCACTGCATGCGGCCCCGCCCCTGCGGCATTTGCATCCAGAATGGCCTGTCTTAATGAACCTGGCCCGGCATCATTGGTATTGGTGACCGGGAAGCTGGCAGCCAGTGTGGTGGCTGTTATGATCATGCTGCATAACAACAGTAAGATATGCTTACCTCCTCTGCTGAAAAACCGGGTATTCAGGATGGATACAGTTGAACGGGTCATAATGCAATAGCTTTGGGTAAAAGGGGGCTTGTGCGGCTGTCATGAACAGCGCAACCGGAAAACTCTATAGGGGAATTCAAAATAGGGTGATATAAACTTGTTGGCTAAACGACCGCAAGAACAGGTAACCTGTACCTGTAACAACCGGCATTAGGCAATAAGACTACGATTGGGTATGTGAGCAACAGCAATAAAAGAGATAAAGGATCTTTTGAGCGTTGGGACTGGGTAAAGTTTCCCATAGGATATAGTTGTGGTTATTTGTATAGTAAAAATTCTACATACATTCATACGACAGTATCAGAAAGCACACCAAACATTCTCACATTGCTAAATTAGACAAATAAATTACCGGCATCTATAGTAGTAATTCGTAGTGCGTGTAGTAATTATTCTACATGAAAAGGCGCCCGGGGTAAAAAGATATATTATAACTTAGCCCTTGTGAACCCGATTGTTTATACATTAACCATCCCCTGCTATGAAAACCGTACTCATTGCCGATGACCACACCATAGTCCGGCTGGGCGTGTTACTGATCATAAAAAGCATGTTCCTGAATGCGCAGGTTATAGAGGCTGAAACACTGGACCAGGCTATAACACAGCTGGAATCAAGACCTTTTGACCTGTTAATACTGGATATTAATATTCCTGGTGGCAACAACCTGCAGATGATTGATGCGGTACGGTTAAGGCAGCCTGATATTAAGATACTGATGTTCTCCGGCTACGAGGAACAGCTGTTTGCACTTAATTATATACAGGCAGGTGCAGATGGTTACCTGGTAAAATATTCTTCTGAAGAGCAAATAAGAACGGCCCTCCGGATGGTAATGAATAACGAGAAATATATCAGCGCTGCTGTAAAAGACCAGCTCCTCTCCCGGCTGCAACAACCCAGACCTGCTGCTGAAAACCCTCTGAACTCGCTATCCGGCAGGGAAAGGGAAGTATTGAACCTGCTGATCAAAGGCAGCAGCATGGCCAAAATAGCAGCTACATTACACCTGCAGCTAACAACAATAAGTACCTATAAGACCAGGATCTTTGAAAAGATGGGGACCGCGAATATTGTTGAATTAATTGAAAAAGTAAAACTATATAACCCGAACATGGGCTAAGCTGCAGGCAGCTCTATTTTTAAAGTAGCTCCTTTCACCTGATTATTTTCTGCTATCAGTTTTCCGTTCACCAGCTCCAGCAGCTCTAATACGATCAGTAAGCCTATACCACCATGCATAGGTGAAGCTTCGTTCCCGTTTAAACCATGGTAGCCATTGATCCAGTCCAGTAACGACGGCGGCAGCCCGGTTCCGGCATCTTCCACTATAATAGATATTTTTCCATTACCGTTCACCGCAGAGAGCCTGATCACTCCGTCCTCCGTGTTCTTCACTGCGTTGTCCAGCAAATTATGAAGCACTACTCCCAGCACCTGGTAGTCGGCCTGGAATTGCAGATCCGGTGATACGTTATTCACAATGCTGGTAGAGCGGGACAATGCAATACTATGAAAGATGTCTATTTTTTCTTCGAGCAGCTCATGCAGGTCAACTTCTTCAGGTACTGCAGTTCCGTTCTTGATATGTGTTCTTATATACTGAATGAGATTTTCCAGCAGGTAGTACATACGGTAAGAGGTGTCGTAAATAGCCCTGGCGCTTCTTGTCATCATTTCCGGGCCCAGCGTCTCTTTGTCTTTCCACGACATGTTGCCGGCTAACATCATCAGATACTTCATAGGAGTTTTAATGTCATGTGTGATGGATGCCATTAAGCGCTCCTGTGTGCGTGCCTGGCGGCGCAACTTTTTCTCGGAAGCAGCCAGGGATGCCAGGATGGTTTGCAGCTCTGCAGTGCGTTCGGTTACCCGGGTTTCCAACACCCGGTTCTGCTGCTTTATTTTATACGTGCGTAACCTGGTATAAACAGCAAAGGCTATTACTAACACCAGCACCACCAGCAAATGGAACCAAACCGTTTCATAATAGGCCGGCAGCACCGTGATCAGTAATACTTTCTCTGTATAATTATTTTTACCAAAGCCGTTTATTTTCCGGATGCGCAGCTGGTAAGTACCGGAAGGGAGTGTTGAAAATGACAGGGTATGGTCATTGCCAAGGGGCAGCCATACTGCGCTGTCCTTTTGCGATGCTGCTACCAGTGCATAGGTTAGCTGCAGGTTGGCAGCATCTCCAAAATAAGGCGTACTTACGCTTAATTTCAGCTGCTGAAAAGTATTTGGCAATACCAGTGAATCACTAAGAGGAACCAGCTTACCGTTCAACACTGCTTCCTCAATATACAGCTCCTTATCCGGCAGTTCGGCGCTTATGCGGTTGGGAGCAAAGTACACCAACCCATCCATGGATGGGAAGGAAATATTTCCGTTACTCCATTTCACCCCACAGGGTTCACAACCACCGTTAAATTCATTTGTTTTAAATCCCCTGTCTTTCCCATAGTACAGGTAATAGACGTACGACTGCTGTTTATCAGCATAAGCCAGCAGATCTTTTCGCGCTGCCTGAAAAAGTCCCTTATTGGTAGTGATCCAGTAATATCCTTTATCATCTTCTACCAGGCAATGTACTGTTTGAAGATATTTATGCTGATCCAGCGGAAACAGGTGCAAGCGGTTCTGCCGGTACAGAAAAAAACCATCATCATAGGTAGTGATCCAAACTTCACCCGGGCGCGGAATGTTTAAGCTGCGAATGTGTTTACCATTAAGCTCTCTGATGGTATCAATGCTGCGGGAGGAAATATGCAGGCGGTAAAGGCCTCTTTTGTTACCCATCCAGAGCATATCTGCGGTCTCCTGCTGCAGGTAGGATGCATTTACCAGCTGTTCAGCCACCAGCTCCGGCGCCTGTTCCGGCGCTGCCGGGGCCAAACGGTAGAGTCCCGCTGTTTTGGTACCTATCCAAAGGCGGCCATCTTTTCCCATATATAGCTGGTTAATGGGCGAAGGGCTCTCCCACTGCCACTGCAACCGTCCTTTGCTGTTAAATTTATACAGCGTTTGTTCATTCTTATACCATACATTTTCCGAACTATCTACAACCATGCTGTACCGGCCATCGGTGAAGCTCCGGGCGCTAATGTGCCCAAACACGGAGCTGCGGCCGGCTGAATCAAAGAGCATGCCCTGTGGCGTTAATACCTGGTTTTCCTCAAGCTCCGCCTGGGCATAATAAACTTCGTCATCAGAGTTCTGCTCACTACTCAGCACATTAAAAGGCTGCCGGGTAAAAACATACAGCCCCCTGGTAACGCTGCCAAGAAAAGCCCGTTCATGTGCTGCATCGTAATAAACAGACATGATCCTGTTTGATACAAAATCAAAATCGTCCACCACCAACCTGGTATGTAAGCTGCCATCCGGCATGCGTTGCAGCATATAACAATGCTCATCCAGGTAAACGAAAGTTTGTTTTGCCGCAAAATTCCAGTATAACTTTAAATAACGGCGGCGGCTCCTGTAACCGTGGTTCTGCAGAATATCGCCTGTAAACGCTACCGTTCTCATATCCCTCCCGTTAAACACCATTGCTTCACCCAAGGCATTTAAATAATATAACTGTCCATTCATTGAAAAAAAGCTCCAGGGGCTGGTATAATGGAAGGCTATACGAAACTGCTGCTGATGCTCCCCTATAAAGACAATACTGTCCTTATGGATTAGAAAAAAACTATTTCTTTTTACAGGGATCAGGTACCGGACTGCCCGGATGTTTTTCTCATATAGATTTGGTAACCCGACAACCGGGTAAGTGCCTGCCCCCTCTTTATAGATCAGCTCTGCGTCTGCATTTGCTGCTACATTTTGCTGCACCGTAGCTTTGCCGCAGCTGATACCGATCAGCTGATGAAATTCTGTGAGGGCAAACAATTCATTATCACCGGGAGCTGAATAGAGGAAGCTGATCCGGCTGGAAGAAATATCCAGCTCATTCTTATTAAAATTCCTGATATAACGGCCGCTCTCTAAACGTACCAGTCCATTCTCGGTTGCCAGCCACACATATCCGGCTTTGTCCGCTGCAATAAACTTTACGCTATTCTGAGGAAGGCCGTTCTCATCCGTAAAATGCTGTAGATTATAATGAACGGTATCCAGCCTGGCAAAGGCCGGGTTATGACAAAGTAATAATAAAAATATGGTTAGATTAACAGTCTTGGCTAAACGTGACATTGCTGGGTCATAGGATTTTCAATCATGTTGCCGGTACGACTAACATATGACCCTAAATATAAAACAAGACTAAATTATTGTCAATGATACAATAGTTGTATATTGATAACCAGCTGGTTGAATGGCAACCTTTTACTAATATTTTACGTTATGATCCACAAACAACTTTCCCGCACACTGGCCTTGCTGCTGGCCGTTATCTTTCAGCATGCCGCGCAGGCCCAGGGACCACAATGGATGCCGCTATTTAATGGTACGGATATTAATGACTGGATCGTGAAGATCCATCACCATGAAACGGGCGATAACTTCGGCAATACCTTCCGGGTGCAGGACAGCATGATCCAGGTGCGTTATGATCAATACGGAAATTTCAATGACCAGTTTGGCCACCTCTATTATAAAACACCTTTCTCTTACTACCATCTTAAACTGGAATACCGCTTTGTGGGTGAATGGTGTAAAACAGCGCCTTCCTATACGGAACTTAACAGCGGGGTAATGTATCATTCCCAGGACCCGCGGACCATGCCCAAAGAACAGGACTGGCCGATCTCTATTGAAATGCAGTTCCTAGCAGGGCTGAGCGATGGAAAGCCCAGACCCACCGGCAATATGTGCTCCCCCGGCACACATATCGTGTACCAGGGCAAGCTGGACACCCGGCATTGCATCAACTCCAGCTCAAAGACCTATGATAAAGATGAATGGATAAAGGTGGAGCTGATTGTTTTAGGCGATTCGCTGATCACGCACATTATTAACGGGGATACAGTGCTGCAGTATTCCAAACCGCAGATAGGCGGGCCGGTGGTGAACCGGTATGACCCTAAGCAAAAGCAGGACGGCAAGCTGCTCTCGAAAGGATATATTGCCTTGCAGAGCGAGGGGCAGCCGATCGATTTCAGGAATGTTATGATCCTGAACCTGGAAGGCACTGTTCCTAAGGAATAATGCACCAGCTACAATTTCAAATTACAATACCTACCCGCCTGCACAGCAACAGGATATTCGGCCTGTATTCCCGGCAATGGCAAGAACGTAACAGCAGAGCCGTGTAAACGCTCTACAGAAGTGTTTCTTTACAGACACGTCTTTCACAAAAAAGAAACATAAAACCGGGTAAAGAACTTCATCTGCATTCCATGTTGCAGCGGGATGCCTGCTGGCACAATATTTCCCCTGAACATTAAAAAAAAGATGAAGAACCCATTCATTAACAAACAACATCTGAAAGACTATCTTATATATGGCGGCATGGCTGCTCTTCTTTACCTGGTATTTCTATTTTACCATTTAAAGGCCGGTGATTATAAAAGCTCCTATCTTTTATACATCGGAAATATAGCATTTGCTATTCCCATCCTTTTATATAACCTGAAGCTTATAAAGCGGCCGTATCAAAAAGAAAGGGCCGTGGCAATGTCCGGGTCCGCCCATCTGGCTACTGCGATGGGCACCCTGCTGTCAGTTGTTCTTGGAGCGCTTCTGATGCTTAGTTTTCATCCTAATATTTTTTCCACTACACCTTCAACGGATGCCTTAACAAACGCGCCTTCCAACACGTCCATGGATCGTCCGGCAGGCTGGCTTTTTATGGTTTGTATTAATGCTCTCCTCATAAACTTCAGCGTGGGCTCATTTATTTCCCTAATGATCTCTTATGCAGGCAAACGTGACCAAACAAAGGATAAGCCTGTTAATGTTTCAAAGTATGAGGCAAATAGAAGTGGAACGGACTGATGGAAAAGCTGATGCAAGCTCCCATACCCCGGCATTAATTCAAATTCCGGAATGCCCGCGGTGAATAACCTGTCCTGGTTTTGAATAATTTTGTGAAGTGAGACGGATGTTCAAAGCCCAGATCGTAAGCTATTTCTGCGATGGAGCTTTGAGTGCTCCACAACAAAGATTTGGCTTTGTCTATCAATTTCAGGTGAATATGCTCCTGCGTTGACTTACCGGTGTATTTGCTTAACAGATCAGACAAATAATTTGCAGAGAGATTGAGGCGCGAGGCAAAATATTTTACATCCGGGATCCCGGATTCAATGGGTGTTTCCTGCGCGAAATAATCGTTCAGCATCCTGTCAAATTTCTTTGTAATGTCATTACCTGCCTTTACTCTTGTAAGGAACTGACGATCGTAGAACCTGGAGCAATAGGATAACATCAATTCAAGATTCGTAAGGATAAGATTGTGCGAGTGGGTATCCAGGTTCATCGAGATCTCCCGCCTGATATTCTGCAGGCAATCTTCCAGCACACTTTTTTCAGCATCTGAAATATGCAGGCACTCGTTGGTATCATAACCAAAAAAAGAATAAGCGGTCAGCTTTTGCCCCCTGCTGTTTGCGTGCAGAAAATCAGGGTGGATGTAAATTGCCCAGCCTTCTACCTTGTTTTCAATTCCGGGCGATAAAACCTGGTGTGGTGCGGTGAACATCAATGAACCTTCGGAAAAATCGTAGGAAGTGCGTCCATACTTAAAGGAGCCTTCTATTTTTTTGCAGGCAATGGAATATAAATTCAAGCGGTATGCATCCCCTTCCTTCCTGTGCGAGCGGTCCACTTTGGCCAGGTCTACCACACTTATCTGCGGGTGCAGCGGCTTATCGTAATGAAAGAAATCGTGCAGCTCCGAAATCGATCCTATATCGATATATTCCATTGGAGGAAGTTGAGTTAGTACAAATAAATTTACAGAAAAACAGGCATTTACCTACAGCATGGTGCCAATCCAGGGGGGGGCATTTTGCTGCCCCCATGAATGATCAGATAACAATACCGCCACTTACTTCAATCCGCTGGGCATTTACAAAGCGGCTGTCTTCTGAAAGCAGCGATGCAACAAAAGCGCCCACATCATCCGCTTCACCGAGGCGGCCCAGTGCAGTCATACCCGCAATTTGCTGACGGTGGCTTTCATCACCTTTTCCTCCGCCAAACTCAGTATCAATTGCCCCGGGGGCCACACTGTTGAAACGGATCTTCCGTTCCGCATATTCTTTGGCAAAATACCTGGTCAATCCTTCCAGCGCAGCTTTGAGCGAGCCATACACTGCCACACCGGGAAAAGCGAAGCGGGCAAGTCCGGATGAGATATTAATAACCTGACCGCCATCCACCATCAAAGGGATCAGTTTTTGAGTAAGAAAAAATACTCCTTTTAAATTTACGTTTACGAGCTGATCGAAGACATCCTCTGTGGTGTCTTTGATGAGCGTACGCTGGGCTATGCCTGCATTATTTACAAGATAGTCGAAGTTATCCCGGTTCCATTCTTTCTTAAGCGCCTGCAATACCTGGCCGGCAAAATCGCCGATTGAGCTGATCTTGGCAGCATCCATTTGTAAAGCAACCGCTTTACCGCCATTCCTGTTGATGGTATCTGCTACAGCCTGCCCCTGTTCCGGATTATTGTTGTAGGTGAGAATTACGCCCAAGTTACGCTTAGCGGCATTTAATGCAATGCTTTTCCCGATGCCCCGGCTGCCACCGGTTACCAGGACGATCTTTGATTGCTGATCCTTTGTGTTCATGATTATAAATTTTTATAACACAAAGTTCTTTCAAACCATCTTCCTTTACTTGAACATTTAACGGCAAAACTTATACATTTCTCTGAAATGGAGGATGGGGTGCAGCAATTTAGCTTTTCCGGCTTTCTTCATAGGTGGGGCCATACATACCTGGCACTTTATTTCCCGTAGCGCGCAGGTAAACGATCAATTCACCGCGGTGGTGATAAATATGATTAAAAAGAAATCCACGCGATACAATGCCCCTTGGCATGGGACCCAGGATCACCCGCTCACCTGCTTTCATGATCCAGTTGTCCTGCAATTTCTGCTCCGTAAGTGATTTTAATGCAGTCCTGGCTTTCTCAACATTATTTTCAAAAAGCGCCAGCGTAGCTTTAATATCATTAGGATCGCCCCGCTCAAGCGGATCAGTAGCCACATCGTAAACATCTTGGGTGAGCGCGCCCACATACCAGTGGTAAATGGTGGCAATATGCTGGCTAAGCTGACCCATTGTCCAGGAAATTTCCGAGGGTTTATAGCTGAGGTCTTTTTCAGGAACTGCCTGTAACAATTTACGCGTGTTGTTTACTTCATGCTCAAATTCTCCTATCAGGTATTGCAATATCATAGAATGTATTTAATGAGTTGTGTGGTTAAAAAGCAGGCCCGGCTTACCCTTCCGCCTTATCCTGATCCGCATCCTCTTTGGGTTCCCAAAGCTCAATAATATTCCCTTCCGGATCCAGCACATGCACGAATTTTCCATATTCATAATCCACGATCTCATCAACAATGGTTACGTTGTTCTTTTTCAGCTCCTCTACCAGCGTAACGAGATCATCTACCCGGTAGTTGATCATAAATGGCCTGGCTGAGGGATTGAAGTATTTGGTGTCCTGCGGAAAGGTGCTCCAGGTGGTGGATCCTTTTTTTGAGGGATCACCGGCCTCCCGCCATTCAAAGGTTGTTCCGTATTCGCTGGTGGGCAATCCTAGGTTTTTAGCGTACCATTCGTTCATACCTTTTGGGTTATCGCATTTAAAAAATACGCCGCCAAGGCCTGTTACTTTTGCCATATTAAATTTGTTGTGCGGTTAAAAAAGGGATATAAAAATGGAAGGATAAGTTATGCATTTTAAATGTTTCTTTATGCATAAGCTTTGAGGCAATTTTCATTTATTTCCGGACATTGCCAAATCTTAATTGTTGCCCTTACCGCCTTTTCTGCATTTGATTAAAAAGAAGGGATAGTTTTCAGTAATTTCTGTGATCTCAAATAATCCGGCGCTGTCAAACTCTGCATGGATGGAGGCTGCATCATAAAAGAACATTTTCACACCCCCAAACATTTCATAACGGTCTTTGCTAAGAAATTTGCCCTGCCCGTAGGTATGAGCATCTTTTGAAATGACTGTAAAAACCATGTAGCCATTTTCAGAAAGCTGAGCATAACAATCATGGATCAGCTTCAGCCTTTCATTACTGTCCAGCAAATGGATCAAAGCATAGCAAAATATGCCATCATATTTGTTGTTATCAAAAGGCATATCTGTTACAGAGCCATGATGGATGATCATATTTGCGCCATAATGTTTTCCGGCCATTTCAATTGCTGTTTTTGAGATCTCGATCCCTGTTACAGCTATTCCGTTGTTTATGAAGATCTGTGCATTCCGACCATAACCAATGCCAGGAATTAGAACATTTTTTACTGATTCCTTCACAAAAAGATCCTTCGTTAATACGGCAGACTTTGCCGGCTCAAAGCCCCACATTTCATGTTTTTCATTAAAAGCTGCTTCCCAAAACTCTGGCTTAGCGGTATTATCTTCCATGATCCCGTTTAATTTTTGCAACAAAGTTACAAATTTTAAAGCTATCATGGATAAAATGTACATGCCGTTATACGGTTAACGACCCGCCTGATCTCAAACCATCCTCTGCCGCCTCCGGGCGGCTTTTTGTTTAACAACCGGTTAACACCCTCTGATGAAAGTCGTATATACCTTTACGTAGGTTTTTCATAGGATATGGTTAAAAAATAGCCGGGCATTCCTGCCTGGCTTTTTTATTCTTCATTCCGGGGTACGGTACCATCTGTTTACAATTACCTGCAAAGTTGTAAACAATGTTTTGTAAATTAATTTACCTAAACCCAACATTATGACAAAACGCGAAATAACCCTTATTTGTATCACTGCACTGGTAATGTGCATCCCGATGGCCATTATTGCGCATAAATACCAGCAGGCCCCCTTATCGTCTACTATATATGACTGGAACAGTATTAAAGTAGAAGCTACTAAAACAGGAGAAAGGCGCCAGTTCCTGCAGGCTCCCACGCCCACATTGGATGAGCTGGAGCTGCATGTAACTACCCTGAACCCCGGAGAGGCCCCTCATCCACCGCATAAACATCCTGATGAAGAGCTGATCATCATAAAAGAGGGAACCGTTGAATCTACCGTAAACGGCATCACCAAACGTGTGGGTCCGGGTTCTGTTATTTTCCAGGCATCGAATCAATTGCATGGTCTTAAAAATGTGGGCACTACTCAGGCGGTGTACCATGTTATTAAATGGAAAACGGAAAAAACGCCCAAGGCTAAATAAATACCCTTCCTATATAATGGCTACCTGTAATCCCTTATGGTAAAAAAGAACCACCATTGGTGAAGATTGGATATTTTTTTATCATGGATTTCTCCATAATTTCAGTTTTCAATAAAATCCCACGTTTTTTTTAAAATGTTATGCTAACGTTTGCATAAATACACGTAAATGAAAAAACTAGCTATCTTCTTATCTGCGCTTTTTCTAGCACCCCTGCTGCTTTTTGCCCAGCAGAATACGGACCATGACCAGAAAATGAAATGGTGGCGGGAGGCCCGTTTTGGTATGTTTATTCACTGGGGAGATTACGCGGTGCTTGCAGGCAATTATAAAGGCCAGCAGGTAAAACGCGGAGGTGAATGGATCATGAACCGGGCAAAGATCCCCATATCTGAATACCAGCAATATGCCCGGCAGTTCAATCCCGTAAAATATGATGCAGATGCCTGGGTAAAAATGGCGAAGGATGCCGGTATGAAATATATCGTGATCACCGCAAAACATCACGATGGTTTTGCCATGTTCAAATCGCAGGCCAGTAAATGGAATATGGTGGATGCCACTCCATACGGAAAAGATGTGCTAACACCGCTGGTATCGGCCTGCCGAAAGTATGGTATTAAGCTGGGCTTTTATTACTCGCAGGCGCAGGATTGGAACAACCCGGGTGGTGCAGCTGCCAGGAAAGTAGCTTCGGAAGGTTGGGACAACCCGGACTCCACTAAAATAGACGCCTATACGAAAGAACATACAGGGCACTGGGATCCTGTTCAGACCAGCCGGTCCATGTCAGATTATATCAACAAGGTAGCTGTTCCACAGGTGAAAGAATTATTAAGCAATTATGGAGATGTAGCGGTGCTTTGGTGGGATACACCCACGAATATGACAGATGAATTTGCGGAGAAGCTGCAAGCCGTGCTGAAGCTGCAGCCGGCCATCATCACCAATGACCGCCTGAAACGGCCCAATTATCCCGGTGATTTTGTAACGCCGGAACAGCACATTCCTGCTGAAGCCATGGCCGGAAAAGATTTTGAAGTATGCATGACCATGAACGGCACCTGGGGATATAAAAGTTTTGATGATAAATGGAAGAGCGTACAAACGCTGGTAAGGAACCTGATCGATATTGCCTCAAAAGGCGGGAATTACCTGCTGAATGTAGGACCCAAAGCAGATGGAACTTTTCCACAGGAAAGCGTTGAGATCCTGAAGGGAATGGGCAGCTGGATGGAAAAGAACGGCGATGCCATTCATGCAACGCAAAAAAGCCCCCTGCCTTCGCTCTCATGGGGTCGCTGCACTAAAAAAGAACATAACGGAAATACCATCCTTTACCTTTCCGTATTTAATATTCCGGCCGGCGGAACACTGCATGTTGACGGGATCAAAAACAGCGTAGTGGCCTGCAAGCTACTGGCAAACGGGAAAAAGCTGCCAATAGCTGCCTCCGGCAATGGAATGGATATTGGCATTTCCGGGATAAGCCCTGACCCCATTGCAACTGTTATTGAACTGGAAGTAAAAGGTAGTTTATAATCATAATTGCACCCCTTATGTTCCGTATCACAAAATATATGATCGTTTGTGCGGCGCGCGAGTGAGCGGGAAGTGGTTTTTAAGGGGTGAGGGCTTTCCTCAGCTATTCCCCTTAACCGGTACACTCTTTCTCAACAAACCCTTCAGCCGGTTACGAACCGGAATGTCAATAAAGATCATCACCAAATAGGCAAAGGCAATCAGCAATATCACACCTATGATAATAACAATAGTCAGCTCGCTCATGGCCGGCTTGTATTTTTCAACATAGCTAAAGAAGATCCATATAAAGGGATAGTGCACCATGTAAAGCGGGTAAGAGATCTCCCCTGAAAAATTACAAACACGGGTTGTTGATGCTGTTAACCGTGCGCCCGCTCCAAGTGCGATCAGGAATGGAAAGTAAAAGATCACAATAAGCGGCTCCACGATGGGATTTAAATGCTCTCTGAAGGGAACTAAAAATACAACAGCCAACAATATGCCGACAGCAGGGAAATTCAGTTTTGAATTAATGATCCACTTTGAGCGATATACCAGGATGCCTGCCAGGAAAGAATAGGATACCCTGATAAAGCCGCCAAGGATGTTATTGCCGCCCCAGCCTCCGCTTAAATTACCTGAACGGTGCGCTTCATAAAAGAGTGCAACGCCGGCAATGACAGTCAGGATCCATAGTAATTTATTACGTACCCTGATCAGGATAAAAGCATAACAAATATTGGCAGCGTATTCCCAGAATAAAGACCAGGTTGGAGGATTGAGATGGAACAGGTTAAAATAACGTTCAGGTACTACCGGGTAAGGGATCATCAGGCAGGATGTAAGGAACATCGTAACCAGGTTACCGGAATAATGCTGGTAAAGATCGCTGAACGGATCAAAAATAAATGCAATGATCCCGATAACTGCCCCAATTATAACCAGGGGGTGCAGGCGGATCAGCCGGAGCTTAAAGAAGTTCGCAACACCGATCTTCAGTAATTTCTGATCATAGGCATAAGCGATCACAAAACCCGAAAGACAAAAAAAGAAATCAACGGCCAAATAAGCATGCGCAATAAAATTGTTGCTGTAATCCGGTACGGCTATTTCCATAAAATGAAAAATAACAACTGCAACCGCTGCTAATCCCCGAAGGCCATCCAGTATTTTAAAATGTTGTTTGGTAGCGTTAAGACCTGATACCCCGTTTTGTTCGTACATGCGCAATATTCAATGACGTTTCTGATGCTAAATTATTTGACAATGCGGGGACAAAGATGTAATAATAAGCTGACAATTTTTACTGGTAATTGTATTTATTCAGACCTTAAGCTTTTAATGGGATTAGCGAGCGCCGCCTTAATAGCCTGAAAGCTCACCGTGCAAAGGGCGATCATGATCACCAGTCCTGCCGCAAAAGCAAACATTGCCCAGCTTAGCGTAATACGGTAAGGATAATTTTCCAGCCACTTATTTGCGGCAAACCAGGCCAGGGGCACGGCAATCACCAGGGCAATGAGCACCAGCTTCACGAAGTCCTTTGAAAGAATGCCGGCAATGCTTTGAACAGATGCACCCAGCACCTTCCTTATACCGATCTCCTTGGTGCGCTTTTCCGCAGACAAAACAGAGAGCCCGAACAGGCCGATGCAGGAAATAAAAATAGTAAGAAGGGCGCCAAACAGGATGATCTGTTTCCACTTGGCTTCCGATTCATAGCTTTTCAGGTTTGCTTCATTCCTGAAGGTATAAGTGTAGGGGCTAAGCGGAAAGAATTGTTTAAATGCCTGTTGAATATACCGAAGGCTTGCGGTGACTGCATTTGGCCGGATCTTAATATAGAAGGTCCCGTATGGATTGGCATTTTTCATGGTGAAAAGCTGCGGCGTGATCTTCTGATTAAGCGCAGTAAAATGATAATCTTTTACAACGCCGATCACCTGGTAAACCCTGTTATTATCGAAGTTAAAGATCACGGATCTTCCGATGGGGTTTTCCCATCCGGCCTGCTTTACAAATGCTTCATTGACCAGGATGGAATGAACGGAATCAGACGGAAAATCAGCGGAAAAATTCCGGCCCTGGAGCAGCGGGATCTTTAAGGTTTTGAGATAGGATTCATCCACCGTCTCATACGCAAAGTAGTTGATAGCGGAATCATTTTCCAGCCTGGCAGCAGTAGCCCACGAACCGCCATTTTTGGGGGCTACATACTCAATACCCGGATACTTCAGCAGCTCCGCTTTAAATGTTGCTGCCTCTGCATGTGACATATTGTTTTTATTGACCATCACAATATTGCTGTCATCATAACCAAGGGGTGTTTTGGTGAGGAAGCTGAACTGCGCATAAATGGTGAAGGTGGCAATGATCAGGAACGAAGCCAGGGTAAACTGTAATACCACCAGCGATTTTTGCAAATAACTTTTGCCTTTCAGGTTAAACCTGCTGTAGAGCGTTTCAACGGGTCTGTAGCCGGATAACACCAGTGCCGGGT
The DNA here is from genome assembly GCF_019091455.1 of Chitinophaga sp. GbtcB8. Taxonomy (GTDB): domain Bacteria; phylum Bacteroidota; class Bacteroidia; order Chitinophagales; family Chitinophagaceae; genus Chitinophaga. Next base: position 142,687 of record NZ_JAGXJN010000006.1, on the reverse strand, counting down.
AAAAGCCGGCAAGCAACCCTGTTATGATAAACAGGAACAGGTACCCGCTAACAAGGGTTCCGTCCAGCAGATAGCTTAGTGATAACCGTTTGTTTGCAAGATCATTAAAGAGCGGCAATATGATCTGCGCCAGGAGAATGGCCATGGTAAAGGCCACTGCACATAACAGGAAAGATTCACCCAAAAACTGTATCACAAGCTGCCGCCGGTCGCTTCCAACCACTTTTCGGATGCCTATTTCCTTTGCCCGTTTAACGGATCGCGCAACAGTCAGATTCACAAAATTGATACATGCGATCAGCAGCACAAATAATGCAATAGATGAAAGAATGTAAGCGTACATCGGGTTGCTGGCGTTCTGCAGGCCATTTTGTGCCGGCAGCTCTGTACTCAGATGCATGTCCCCGAAAGGTTGCAGGAAGTAAGTATCCATCTGTGCATCCCCGCTAGTACCGTATCTGGCATTCATGGTTTTGAAAATTTCCGAAGCATCTCTTTCATAGAACCGCTGCATCTGGTTTGATACGGTTACCGGGCTGGCATGGTCATCTAACAGCACGAATGTATTCAGGTAATAGCTAAACCAGTTTTCGTTATTCTTTGCTTCTGCTGCTGTTTCCTTAAAGGGTAGCAGGATCTTGTATTGAATGGATGAGTTCTGCGGGCAGTTAGCGGTTACTGCGGTTACTTTATAGGGTACAAAGGCGCTATCTTCCCGCATCATCAGTATTTTGCCCACAGCATCCGCACTGCCAAATTGTTTTTTTGCCTCGTCTTTGGTAAGCACTATAGAGTGGGGTTGTATCAAACAGGTCTTCTTATCGCCATCGATCAATGGAAAATTAAAGACCGAAAAAAAATTGGGATCCACCCGCAGGAGCTCCCGGCTTTCCACCTCAGTGCCTTTTTTAAAATCCTCATTGCCGCTTACAACCCGTACGAACGATCTGATGCCCGTAACATTCTGTGTGAACCGGGGACCTTGCAGCGGGCCTGTACTGGACTGTTTGGATGCTACGCCGTTATGAACAGATCTGGTAACAATCCTGTAAATACGGGAGCCGTTTGTATGGAACCGGTCAAAACTGACTTCATCCTTCACATAGAGTAAGATCAGCATGGCGCAGGCCAGGCCAATACTTAACCCGGCTACGTTAATGATAGCATATGCTTTGTTGCGTGTAAGATTGCGGATGGCAATTTTGAAATAGTTCTTAAACATAGGCAGTAAAAAGATCTTACGGCTCAATGAATATACCAAAGCAAAAACGATTGATTTTCAACACAATAAAAATCATCACTCATAGAATTATGTCCGGTTACGGACAGGCGTGTACGATCCCGGACCGCGTGCAGGAGATCCTTACTTCCTGGGAAATGATCCATTACCTTAACCAGAACGTTTGGCTGAAAGCCCCGTTGGCGGCAACATCCCAGGCTTCCACACGCACCCACTTCCGGCCGGCCAGTTTGCTGCTGAACCGGAAACTTTTTTCCCCGAATGCCTCTGTATCAGTTAGCGCTATTTTATCGCGGTACACTTTTTCACCGTCGCCGGAAATGATCTCCACAAAGTTCATAGGAAAGGTCCAGCGGAGCTGCAGATCAATGGTGGCAATACCATTGATCGGGAGCTGCAGGCTATCGCCGGAAATATGACCATTGATCTTCAGCAGCGGCATTAATACTTCTCCTGTGCTGCCGAAGAAACGTCCGTGCTGCATGGCATCCAGGATGGGAAGCCAGCTGTCTTTATAAGCAGGCAGCTTATCAAGCATCAGATAGTTCACGTTCATGTGCGCATACATCTCGTTGCGCTGTGTAATGGTGAACAGATCTGCTTCACAGATGACGGTCTTTTTTGTGCCCCAGTTATTCATGTCATCCATCAGATCAAGCACCCTTTTTCCCAGGCGGGGCTGTGAAAGATCTGCGGGCATGGCTTTCCAGGCAGCTCCCATAAAACGGTCAGACAAAAAGAAGGCTTCGTGGTTGTAGCTGTCGGGTGTATTCACAGAGCCTTTTGTTCGTGGATGTGCGGTCCATGCCAGTCCCCGCTCGTCCTGGAGTAATCGCAACATTTCCTCCTTGTTCCCGATATGATATACTTTCCCGTAACCGGGTTTTTCTTCTACATAAGGCTGGTCCGGCTTACGGGACATTACCCAATACACCGGCCGTGGGAAGAGATCCAGCCAGTGGCCACCGAAAAATTCATTGGGTTCCTCGCCTGGCAGCAGCAGGAATTTACCGTCTGACTGCTTTTCGCATAATTCAAAAAGCGCTTTCTGCTGCGGCAGCCGCTTTTCATCCGGCCCCCTGGGATCAGCGGTGTAGTGAAATTCTGCGAGGTGCACAATGTCCACCCCCATATTCTTAAAAACTTTTACGAACTCAGGATGTTCCGGCACAGGCCCTCCTGCCATCATAACTTTCATCACAAACTCGTTATGAAAATGGCTGGACATGGTTTTGAATCCCGGCAATACTGCGTACCGGTCGTTATGGGTAAACGCTTTCAGGGCAGTGAATGCTGCCGCATCGTTATCCTGGCTGAGCAAGCAAAAGAAATTGAGCCGCTGTTTGGTACCCGGTGGCGCATTGAACCAGGGCACGAAGCGTTTATCGCCCTGCAGCTCCTGCCGTATGCCAATGCCGTAGCCGTTTACCAGCTGCCGGTATTGATTGCCGTACCAGGTAAAATCCAGGTTAAAGGCTTCATCCAGCGGATAAAAATATTGATGCGGTGGTGGAAAAATGGCCATGGCGCCCTGTTTTCCAGCTGCCGCGATGGCCCTGTATTTCACGGCAAGATTGCGTGCAGTATCACTGGGAATAACCCGCGTCTGTTGCAGGCTGTCCCCCGTGTTCATCCATGAAACACGCTGCCAGTCGGGCTCCGGGCTTACCATACCGGCATCGAAAATGATAGCCTTTGCTTGTGCTTCCGTGCTGATCACAGCAGCGATATTGAACAGAGGGCTTCCATTATAGAACGTAATTTCCAGCGTGCCGGAAAATTGCTCCGCCGTAACCGGGCCAATGCTGGCTATAGTACGGCTGCCCTCCGTTCTTACCGCAGCAGTAGTTTTTTTAAGTGTCAGCGGATAAGTTTGATGCGGCTTGTTGGGCACCTTGTCAAAGAAAATATTCCAGCCGTTCTGGGACACCAGATCCCTTTCGCCAATGGTCATCACAAAAGCCGGATCTACACCGGCAGTGATCTGCTGCCTGCCAAGCGATATCGTTTTAAAGAGCGGCCGCGAGGGCGCCAGATCAAGCACTATACTGCCTTTGAGCGAATTGCCTGCCGGCCAGCTGATCTCCAGCAATTGACCCTGTTGGGTAACCACAGCACCATTGGCCTGTTTATAATTCTTCAGATCTACCTTTGCCTGTGCAATGGTTGCAACAGCTATGAATAAGAAGATCACGGGTAACAAGAGAAACTTCATGACGTGGGTTTAGCCACCCAAGATAAAATGTTTTTCCCACCTTCCCTATCATTTGATCCGTGGCAGCCACATTCCCATGGTTGCAGCAAAAACACCGGTCAACATTCCCAGGGTAATACATAACAGCACAGCGGAAAAGATCCATTTAGGCCCGGCAGCCTCTGCCTCCCACGCCTGGAAATACCCCCATACGATCACTTGTGGAAATACGTATACTGCAATGGCTAATGTGGTCAGGAAAGGGCCTGTGAATGTATCCGGGTCAAAGCCAACCGGCCCCTGGTTAATTACCAGCCACAACATGAGAAAAACACGGAACAGCCATACCCCGCTCATACCCAGAACCAGGTGCACAGCCCAACGGTTATGTATTGCCAGCTCACGTTTTACTGCGTACCGGATAGTATAATAAGCACATACCAGGATAATGAGTGCATTGATGGAAATAATAACATGATCCATAGTTCCGCCCACTGATCCCTTCCGCCAGGCCAGCAGCATCCCATCGATACCGATAGCAAAGGCAAAGAAGATATAAAAACGTCCGCTAAGCCGGTGAAACCGCGGTGCATACCGCCGGATGGCCGGTAGCAGCTGCAAAGGCCCCAGCAGGCTTATGAGCGCTGCTGCTGCTATGTGCAGCGCAAATACTGCATTGTGCAGAGGGGCGCCTTCAACATATAAATGCGGTGTTGCAGCATTCCAGCGCTCCAGGCGCCCCTGTGCTGCGGACCACCAGTAGAGCAGGATAATATAGGAGGCAAAGATCAGTTGCCCTGCGAAAAAAACGGCAAACCAGCTCCGGACGGCCCACTGCAAGGTTTTTGCAGCCACCGCCTGAGGGGCTTTTAGCAGATATGTAAGCATAACCGCAAAAATATCCGCTGCGCAGCCAAATCCACTTAACAATTGTTAGGAAATCTCCCGCCGGATACGGCTAAGGCTTTCGGGTTTGATACCCAGGTAAGAGGCGATATATTTCAGCGGTACATGTTTCATAATATTGGGCGACCTGTCCAGGAATTTCAGGTAACGCTGCTCTGCTGTCAGGTTGGCCAGATCGTTTATCCGTTCCAGGTACTCTTCCTGTACCTGGTGGAACAGCCGGATGGTGTAATCCTTCTGGGTATAGCTGGTGCCTGCCGTACGGTCGGCATCCGGCTTGGAAATACGCAGCAGCTCGCAGTCCGTAATACATTGCAGGTATTCATTGGACACCGTTTGATTAACGAATGCCATGTAAGAGGTGAAAAAACGGGGTCCATCGTTCAGGTCACTGGTTACTTCCTCTCCCTTTTCATTGATATAATACTTCCGCATATAACCCGAAACAATAAAGTTATGGTATAAGGGCACCTTACCAGCTGTTTCCAGCAGCGTATCCTTAGGCACTGTCAACGGATGGAAGGTTTCCCGGCAGGAGATCCGGTCATGCTCCGGCAGCTCCAGGATACGGGCGATATAGGCGAATAAGGTATCGTAATAAGAGGTCATGGGGAGAAATTAGGTGACAGATTTTCTCCAAATTTAAAGATTTTCAAATGAGGTGGCATCATTATAGCGATGTGAGGATCTCTTTCCAGGTAATAACACGGAACCCTTTTTTTTCAAGCAGTGTTTTAAACGCGTCACTGGTCACATAATTGAAATCATTTTGCCGCCAGGCAGCACCAAAATCAGGATGCTCAATGGTAACGGCCTGCATTTCATCATTATCATACGCCAGGTGAAAGATGATCTCGTTCAGCCCGGGTTTTAACCGGTCCAGCGCCTGGTCATAATACACATGCCACTGATCCGCCGGAGCGGCTTTATAGGCCGTTATAAACTGATCAACGATCACGTTATTTACAGTGTCGATATAGGGCAGCATTTGCGGAGCCATTATCTGTATCATATTCATTGGCACCAATACCGGCAAATGAAATTCTTTGCCCACCTGCTGATATATTTCTACCAGTTCCGGTGATGCATACACGCTGCCCATATGGGTATCCAGGTGGCTTAATTTGATGCCGGCAGCCATTGCCTTCCGGATCTGCGCCCGGATCTCCTTCCGCACTTCTTCCGGTTTTGCATGTTTTTTAAATTCTTCCAACGAAGCATAGAGATACCCATCTTTATCCAGGAGGCTTGAGATTTCATTGGAGGATGACACACCGCCCCATTTATAGTTTTTCCATTCAGCGGTTAAGGTAATATGGATGCCCCAATCCAGCTCGGGATGCGCTTTTGCATAAGCGGCTATTTCAGGGAACCAGGGACAGGGTACCATAATAGCGGCGGAGCTGATGGCCTTTTTTTCATAAGCAGCAATGATAGCGGCATTCACGGAATGGGATACACCGGCATCATCCGCATGAATGATCAAGAGCTTAGCGTCTTTAGGGTATCCCAGTTTTTCTGCCAGTATTTTCTTAGACTGAGCAGGTGCAGTAAAGGGTAGTAAAAGAATGAACACAAGCAGCAAGGTTTTCATGAGCTGTTTTTAAGGGGTGAGGTGAACCGCTTATTCCGGGCGTTTATCCAGGAGCTCCTTTTTTTCGATGCGGTAAGATGCAATAAGGCCAAGGCCTCCAAAGATAGCAATAAGGGCAAAATAAATAGAGGCATTATCTTCTCCGTTAATGGCCGGCACGGCAACATCTATGAGATATGCCAGCAATAAGCCCAACCCACCGCCGGTAAGCAGCAAACCATATTTTAGGTTGGTGTAAGGGGCCGGCCGGTCTATTTTAGGGTTCATGCCCTTTTCTATCATAGCCAGGTTCTCTTTCCTGAGGAGGTATATAATCCCGAAAGCTAAGGCCATAGCGGCCAGGGGTACCAGTACGGCCGTCAACATTTCATTACTGTTCATGATAAGGTGTTTGTTGTGAATATTAAGTTTGTACATGCTTTGACTACCGCTAAAAAGATCAGGTTACAGGAAACGCCCTAATTATTTTAAATTGTAGTGTAACCTCCGGGTTATAATTGTAGTCATACCTCTCATCTATGCACGCAGGAATGGATGACATTGAAATTATCAACCAGGTACTACAAGGTGATCAGCAAAGTTTTGAGGAATTGATAAAACGTTATCAGCACTTTGTATTTACCATTGCGTTACGTTACACCCGCAACCGCGAGGATGCGGAAGAAATAGCCCAGGATGTATTTGTGAAAGCTTACCGCTCCCTGGCAGATTTCAGGCGGGATGCCAAATTCAGCACCTGGCTGTGCACCATTGCCATGAATACCACCAAAACCTTTTTACGAAAGGTAAAGCCCCGCATGGATCCCCTGGATCCTGGAACGGTGCATGCACAACATACCGGGAATGGTGCTGATCCAACGGAAAAACGTTCCACACACCTGCTGGTCAATCATGTGATCGGGCTGTTAAGCGCAGATGATGCAACGATCATTACTCTTTTCTATAAAGCAGAGCAAAGTATTGAGGAAATAGGTGTTATCATGGGCCTTACTTCCAATGCGGTGAAGGTGAAGCTGCACCGGGCGCGGTTACGGCTCAAAGAAAAGCTGGAGCTATATTTTGCAGATGAAATAAAAGAAATCTTAAATTAGTGTTAAGTGAACGGATATGGAGAAACGTTTTGATATAGAAAAACATTTACGGGAAGACCTGGAGCTTAGCCCTCCCTCCCCTGACTTTTCTAAAAAAGTAATGGGCGCTATTGCCGGAACACGCATTGCACCTGCATCCCGCAGCTATCTCAATAAAAAGGTAGTGTATGGAACGGGGCTGTTCTTCCTGCTGCTGATAGCCGCTGCTGTGGTGTATGCCCTCCCCTCTTTTAACTGGTCTGCGGCGGGCAAATTCCGTTTAGCCGTTGATGTTAGCACGCTGGATATCGGCCAGTACTTTAACCGTAAAACTGTTAATTGTTTGCTTTTTCTGAATGTGTTGCTGGGATTGATGTTTTTGGATAAATACCTGGTCAGAAGAGACAGAGCGGTATGAAATCCGGTTCTAAAGCTCCTCTATTTTCGCGGATAAATGCCTAACCTTTAATTCGTCATTTTCCAGGTAAAACTGGTGGGCGCCGGCCCGGTGGTTCAGCGAATCAAATGCAAATTGTACTTCAAGCGGCCGTTCTTTCAGGGCATGTATATACTCCTTTATTTTTGCAGTGGCCTCATTTAGCTTGTACCGGGTATCTTCAATAGTCTTATCCAGGCTTTTTATTTCTTCATAGGCGCTTATGATGGGGGCTGCTGTATGCGTGTTATAGCTGTTACCGGGAGGATGATGTTCTTCAGTGAGGTGATTATATCTTATCAGTGTCTCTTCTCTTGCCTGAGCACATTCTTTCAGGGAGGATTCAGCATTTAGATAATCCTCTAAAACCGCTTTTATCTGTGCTTCTTTTGACATGACAGGTAAATAACTTCATACTGAATATAGGAAAAAAAAGCGAGAATGGCAAAAAAGATAAGAGTTCCTCTCATTCCCCGGTCGCCATGGATGCATCCAGATCGTAAAGGTAAGTCAGTCACATTTACTGAAATGGTCATCATTGCTAGTTGTTATGCTATTATTGATGACAATTGAGTTGGAGCCAATCACAATCCCCTGTTTAACGACAAACATATTACTGTGATATTTGAGCAAATCTGGCTTTAATACCATGGAGCTACTGACATGCTCATTTAGCATATAAACAAGATAAGCTAAGGTGGAAGCTGCTGTGGTGCGGACATCAAACTCATACAAAAGCCATTGATAGTCTGTTCCTCTGCCGGGGTCAATGAACTCGGGATAAAAGACAATATTGCCAATATCCCAAGTATCCCCTTTTTTTGCTTCTGCTTTGAGAATCACTCCCCTGTCCAGAAAACAAATAAGGTTTGGGCAATCTCTGTTGTCAGCCTTGTTCAGGTCATTATACAACGCTGTCAGATCCAAATCTCCGCTATCGACAAAAAACATAAACTTGAAAAGTGGATTTTTATACGGGCGCGGGTCACTGCTGATAATCTCCACTGCACCGTCGCCTGAAAAAATTAAGTCCTGCGTCAACTGGTCCCGTGGAGTTTTGGCCCGGCTCATCCCTTGGTTGACTATCCTGATCTTCTCCACAAATTCGCTTACATAATGTTTTGACCTGTAATAAGTAGATTTTATTTCCCCAATGGCGTAAATACTTTCATAGGTAAGGTAATCGGTCGAATTTTCAGACCTAAACAACACGGGAGACCCCTTGTTATCTGCAATTAGAACATCAAATTGTCCGCTGGTGTTGAGACTCGCATCCACGATATGTCCATGACCGATATAGTAATTTACAGGTAAACGGCGGCGAATAATGTCCCTGATAGGAAGCTCGATTTCATCGCCTGCAGCATCAATATTTTTAGTCCTATGAATTGCAAGGCCCTTTTGCCTGGCACTGATAAGAGTCTTGGCATCTTCATCAAAAAATGTATGTAGATGAAATCTTCCGATTGATGACATGTCTTATTGGTTATCTGGTGATTAAAAGGGTATCTACTTTTTGTAGTTACTGGTCTTCGGTCAGCGTCAGGTTTGTTTATTTGGGCAATAGCGTATTAGTTGCAATGAGCTACAAAATCCTTTTGGCTGAAATGCACTGCTATTGCATCATGATTTCGGGGAGCTATTATTTGAATTTGGAGGAGAAAGTTTGTTTAGCAACATTTCTATGGCAAGGCTTTCTTCCTGTTCATATTCTTTAATGAACTGTTGCGCGTTTTCGATTTCGCGGTTCAATGTTTCGTAAAAGGAAGCAATAGATTGCTCTCCTTCGTCTGTAGCAGAAAACTTGGTTAACAAAATGAAAGATTCCTCTGACTGTATATCAAAGATAAATTCATTTGTTTTTGGCTCTTTTGACATCATATCATCGCGAGCCTCCATTTTTGCTTTGATGATCTTGTTTATAAAATAATCCTGTATTTCCACACTTAGTAAAAAACCCTCAAATGCCTTGATGATATTAAAATCAATTATGTCAAATATAAAGGCATAAGGCTTGCTTGCCCTGGACAAAATGAATTTTACACTTCTGATGTTCTCATAAACGGTTATTTTACTCAAAAAAAGGGCTATCGGTGCTGAAGGAATTGCATTATCAGTAAGTTTTGACCTTATTAACTGAAGGTTAGGTAATAGTAAGTATTTGACATAATCATACTCTTCCCCTTCCTTAAGGAGAAGTAGGAAATTTCTTGTTTCATTTACGGCTCCTTTACTGCAGATATTCTTCTGAATGATTTCATATATATTTTCTTTCCGTATCCTAATCCTTCTCAGATACATCACAGCAAAGTACTCCTGTAAAGAGCGATGTGTGAAATAAAAACTATTTCCCTCTTCCAGCCAAAGGGAAATCCCTGTTTTTAAATCATCAACAAGTGAAGCAACAGAAAAATCCGGAATATTTAGCGTGTCCTTTATCTTTAACAGGAGGTAATTAACGTAGTCCCTCGTAAAGCTGAATTTACCATCACAATAAGACGCAAATGAAAAAGACTGAAGTAATGCCTCAATATTTTCCTGGCTAAGTTTTGATTTTAGTGACCGTTCAAAACCGAACTTTGTCGAACTGTCATGTTCCTTAAAAAGCGCATCAATGACCCGCCTGTAAAAAATGGACTTTTTCGCAGGGATATTTGAATTTCCTTGGTAGGTAAGAAGATAAAGCGAAAGCAAAAGTGGATTTTGAAGGAATGAGGTAAGAACATCTGATTGCTGCTCTTTGATGGATTGTATGGCGTTCTCTGCCAGTTCCGAATCCATGCTCTGTTTTTTGATAAAAGTTTCAATTTCCTGGAAGCTCAATGGGTTTATTGTATAATTTGAAAACCCCGGTAATAATTCTGCGTTCGCATAAGGCCGGGAGAGTAATAAATAGTAATTATGCGGGAAATCCTCAACGAACTTGTTGATTGAGTCAGTAATTTTAACTGAGCTGGCACCACTCATTTCATCGAATCCATCCAGTATAATTAAGAATTTCCCATTTTTCAACAGTGTTTCTAATATATTCCGGTCCTGCGACAATTTCCGTTCCAGTATATGGCTAATATATTGAAAGAGGTCCTTATTGTCTGCATCGAGGTATCTTAGCTCCACAATAACGGGTATACGGTCTGCCTCATTTATAGCGGTAAGAAAAATATATTTCGCCAGCATGCTTTTTCCGCTTCCGGCTTCTCCTATTACTGCAATAAAATTTCTTTTCCGGAACAATTGTTCAACCGTTCCTGACTCCTGAAGGTCACCTTTAAATCGTAAGGAGGTGGGGTGATAGATATCAAAAAAATAAACTGGATGCGCTCTGTGCAAAATTGTTTTCAGAGTAGAAATACGTGATCCTTGAGTCTCAAAATATTTTTTTACCGTTACGTCAAAAAAATTGTTTACCTCGTCTTTACGATCTTTTAAAAGAGGTTCTAAATTAATTTTCAGACTATTGATTGAAGTCTTTACATCACCAAATGAGGTTATGCTTAATGTTTTCATTTGCTTCAGTTTATTTAATCGAAAACATAAATAATGCTTTTTACTTCGGTTTCAATTTTGGAATAATATTCCGGATCCTCCTCATCTAATAATTGACCGTTTGAAATTGTTAAAAGCCGATTCGGATATCGGTTAATAGAAATATAATCATGTGTAGCCATCAGTATAGTACACTCCCATTTTTTGACATAGCTAATAAATACCTGCATTAAGTTTTCATTCGTTTCCGGGTCAAAATACTTACTTATACCATCAAGAAAGATGACTTTGGGCATATTAAGAAATGCGAGTGTTATTCTAAACTGGTAATATTGGCCCATCGATAATTCCGTTAGTCTTCTATAGAGAAACTTTTGAACACCAAAATCAGAGCAAACAGTGTGAATTCTTTCTTTCATCAGCTTTAAGTCCCGCCATCCCGCTGCTTTAAGCGCAGTGATAAAGATATCGTGAAAACTGCAAGGAACATCAAGAATTGGGCTTTCAAAACTTGCTATTCCAATTTCGCGCCTATAAAAGGGAAGCGATGTCTCAGTTAATTCATTGACTTCAAAACCGCCAACATTAACCTTGCCCTTTTTGATAGATATCTCACCAGTAAGCGTCTTTAAAAGAGATGACTTGCCTGCGCCGGTCTTACCGACAATATAAATGAATTCCCCTTTATTTATCTTGAAAGATACGTCGCTAAGAATAAGGCTATTCCCTTGAAATATGTCCACATTTTGCACCGAAATTAAAGCCATTGGTTTTGGGATTAATCATTTCATTCTTTTAAAAGGTAAGAAATCTTTGGGTATCATCAATCAATCTAAGGATAAAACACTGTAATATAATTATTATTCAATATATACTTTCCTCTTGCCTCACATCTTTTAACACATTACCGTAAACCGCCTGCTCCTATTTACCAGCGTAACAAAGTAACGCCTGCCGGTAACGCCTTCATATCAAACACATGCGGGTTATCTTCTCCTGCACCTTGTATAATATTTCACCGAAAACATCGCTTAGTGTTATCTCAACAGGTAATAAGGAGTATCCTTTTTTTCCAGCAGTATTTAAACGCCTCATTGGTTGACATTCTTTTTATAAGCGGCGTTTATCCAGGACTTTCTTTTTTCGATGCGGTAGGGAAATCATTAAGGCCAATGCCTTCGAAGATAGCAATAAGGGCAACACGCCTGCCGCAAACTATTCCGTCCGCAAACTCTTAGCCGGATTCATAGTTGCAGCCCTGATAGCCAGATGGCTTACTGTTGCCAGGGCTATTACAATCGCTATAGTACCGGCCAGTAAAAATGTAAACCAGGTTATATTAACGGTGTATGCAAAATTCTCCAGCCATTTATTCAACAGGTACCAGGCAAAGGGAGCCGCGGCGATGATGGCGATCATGATCAATAGGATGAATTCCTTATTCAGCATCAGCACAATGTTGGCTACACTGGCCCCCAGCAGCTTGCGGATACCAATTTCTTTTATACGCCGTCTTGCCGTGAATGCCGCCAGGCCAAATAATCCCATACAGGAAATAAAGATGGCAATTACCATAGCGGTATTTATAAGCCGGGCGGTACGCTGCTCATTTTCATAGAAGCGGGCAACGGTGGCATCGAAAAAATCATAGTGGAACACTTCAGCGGGATAAACGGATGTCCAGATCCGTTCAATTTTTTCCAGCGTTGCTTTCAGGTGACCCGGCTGCCGGCTGATATTACTGAGCTTAATGTTTATACACCAGGAAAATTCCTTACTGGTGCTAAAGAAGGTGGGCTTAATGGCGGTGTGCAATGACTGCAGGTGAAAATCAGCCAGCACACCAACAACAGGGCATAGTACATTTCGTACGCTGCCGGTACTAACGTCAATGGCAATGGTCTCTACCAGCTGACCAACGGCCAGCTCCGGCGAAGCAAATCCTAATGCCTTTGCAGCTGTTTCGTTGATCAGCATTTCCCGCATGGTATCGGAAGCCTGGAGGTTACGGCCTGCTTTCAGCTTCAGCTGGTACAAGGGTACAAAGTTTGTATCCACCCACTCTGGCTGGCATTCTGCATGCGTTCCTTTGTTGGAAAGCGGTAAATGGAAATGCTCTACAGCAGCAGGAGTACCATCGCTTACACTTACCATTTCCACTTCCGGCAGCTGCCGGATCTTTTCTACCAGTATGTTATGCCGGCTGTGGGAAGCCATATTCTTTTTGTCTACCGTAATAATAGCATCTTTCGTGAAGCCCATATCCTTATTCATCATAAAACGCACCTGGTTCCCAATGACCAGCGTCGCTATCATAAATACCAGAGAAATGGTAAACTGGAAAACCACCAGTCCTTTCCGCAGGTATTCCTGCCGGTGGTTCTTTGGGCCGGTGTCGCCTTTCAGATTGGTAACGGGTAAATAGCCGGATAAAACACGTGCAGGATACCAGCCCGCAAGCAGTGTAGTAACTATTGTGATCAGCAGCAGGAAGATAAGCGTGGCAGGCTGAAAAAGCCGGAGGCCGGCGCCATCCGGTATCATTGATCTGAAAAGAGTTAAAAGCGGCGGCAGGCAAAGCAAGGCCACTATTGCTGCAAACACGGTTAGCATAAAGGTTTCGCTCAGGAACTGGATCATAACGCCAAAGCGGTTGCCGCCCAGCACTTTGCGTATGCCGATCTCCCGCGCCCTTACCATGGATTGTGCAGTAGAGAGGTTAATGAAGTTAATGACTGCAGCAAGCAGTATAAACCCGGCAATCAACATCAGCGCATACAGGGTTGGCAGGTGTACCCTGGGTGAGTACAGGTCCGCATAATTGCTGTTAAAATGCATATCTGACAGCGGTTGTAACTGTAAGGTCCCATCTTTCAATGCATTTTTCGATAAATGGCGGCGGGCAAATGCTGCAAGCCGGGAATTAAAACTCTGTGCAGTAACGCCTTCTCTTAGCTTAACAAAGGTCTGGGCGCCGATATTTGCTTCCTCCCAATTGTTAAAGCGAAATTCGTTCTTCAGGAAGCTGTGATCTACCGTCATGAAAGAAATGAAATCCCGGAAAGGAAACACAGTGTTCTTAGCAGGATCTTTTACAATGCCTGATACGGTTAGCGTCAAGGAATCATTATAAACAATGGTCCGCCCTATCATGTCCTCAAAAGGCTGCCTGCCAAAATATTTATAAGCTTTGCTTTCCGTGAGCACTACTAAAAAAGGAGCGCTTAGCGCGGTGGCAGCATCTCCGGCCAGCCACTGATATTTGAAAATGGAAAAGTATTGCGGTTCTGCAATAACGATATCCGATCTCTCTCTGCCCCACTGCGGATAATCGAACAGCTTTCCGGTTCCTTCATTACCGGGTACAGCCACTTTAGCATCGTAGTTATGAAAACGGACAAGCGTTTTAAGGCTGCCTGCTTCATCCCTAAGCGCAGAAGCAACAGGATCCGGAACAGCGCCTGAGTTACCCCAAACCACGCGGTAGATCCGCTCTGTGTCCGGAAAACCCTTCTTATAGCTCAATTCAAAGCTCACCACCAGGTATATGGCCATGCTGGCGCTTATACCAAGCGCTAAGCCGGCAATGTTTATAAATGCATTGATCTTATTTCTCAGGAGATTTCTCCACGCTATTTTGAAGTAGCTTTTAAACATAGGGATCAATATAAACGAATTATATGCCCGATCTTATGATATTATTTTTCAATTTATAAGAAATAAAAAATAAACGCATATGTCCGTTTCTGGATAGGGAGTGTCCGGTTTTAATACACCCACACTGCAAGCCCGCCCGAGGCAGGCAGCTTGATGTCCAAGATCGTATTTGCATCAACGTTACGTTGTTCCGTTCTTACTTTAGTAGGTGTATCAGCCGCAGGATCATCACTGTAGAACTTAGCGGTAAAAGTTTTCCCGGCCGGTAAAAAGTTAAACGCCAGCTGCAGCGTACGTGCGTTATTGTTAGTAATGGTGCCTACAAACCATTCCGCGCCTTTTCTGCGGGCTACGGAAATATACTGGCCAGGGGTTCCCTGCAGCACCCGGGTCTCATCCCAGGTGCTGGGTATATGATCCCAGAACTCCAGCTCCGGCTCTCCTTTGCTCAGCTCCGGCTTATCATACCAGTAAAGGGTTTGCAGTGGACTGTAATAAATGGCTGCCAGCGCCAGCTGATGCGCATGTGTGGTTTTTATGCGCGGATCATAATAACAAATGGTATAATCAGCGGCGCCGGCAATGTAACGGGTAAAGGGCAAAATAGTATTGTGGGTGGCATCCGGCATTTCCTCGTTGCCGCGAATGCCTTCTGCGCTCATTAAATTGGGCCAGGTACGCTGCTCACCGGTAGGGCGCCAGTCATCGTGCACATTTACCATCATATGGCTTCCGGCTGCTTTATTAAACATTTCTTCCAGCCAGGTGGTCCAGCGGTGGGAGCCTGCCTGCACAAAGCCGAATTTTACGCCTTTTACGCCCCATTGTTCGTATACCCGGAATAGTGAGTCGGACTGTTTCAGCAATGCCTGCTGGTTTACATATAACCAAACACCAATACCTCTTTCCTTCCCGTATTGTATGATACCCGGCAGGTCAAAATCGGGAATCGCTACTTTGGTAGCGTCTGCATTAAAATCAAAGGCAGGACCGTACCATTTCCAGTCGAACAGGATATACTGCAGGTGGCGCTTTACCGCAAAGTCAATACCGGCTTTGGCATCAGCGGTTGTTTGCGACATTACCCGAAAGATCTTGCCGGGTTTTATCCAGCTCAGATCCTTAATACCGGTTGGCTGGTTCAGGTTCAGCAGCACAAAATCATTTTCTATTAAACGGCCAGGCTGCTCAGCCACCATGATCAGCCGCCAGGGCGTTGCAAAAGGTGAGATCAGGTCGGCCGGTGTATACATAGCCGTTATAATGGTATTAGGCTTTTGCGGATGTAAGGCAAATTTGGTTCTTGCATAGTCCACCATCTGCGCTTCCGCCAGGCAGGCGTATAAGCCATTGGGCAGCTTTAAGGTGAGTGGGCGTTCTGCTTCACCAGGCCAGTTTTTCAAAGGCAGCTCCCGGTAGGCAGCCTGCCCCCATAAAGCATGGAAGGCAGTACTGCCAGCGGGTAAAGCAAACTCGGTATGTTCGGCCGTAACGTGGTAATAGCTTCCTTTTTCATTTAGCGGAAAGTAATAGCGGATGGCAATGCCCTCATTGTAGGCCCGCATTTCTATATTCATATGATACACCGGGTTACCTGCTTTTTCCATGGCAATGGTAACGGCATTGTAATGATCGCGTATTACCGACCGCTCCCCTGTTACCGGTATCCAGCTGGTATCCTGCTGTTGCCGGGTAATATGTTGTATTACCAGGTTGGATGTCCAGGGGGTAAACGTATCTACCTTTAGCGCCATGGCGCTTTCTGATAAATGATTATCCAGCAGAATATCCAGTACAGACGGGCGTATTACGGTTTTGCCCTTATAGCTTACCTCGTAATACATGGTTTTACCCTTCCCTTCCTGCACCTGGTAAAACTTAGCTACCAGGTTACTGTCCGGCGATGAGAAAGTTACCTTTGTTGGCGACTGCCCATAACCAACACCTGTACATAAACAGCAAAAAATAAAACCGGCATATTTAAAAGCCTTGCTTAGATAATTAGTTCCGCTCATTTTCAATGTGTTTCTTCCTTTGTGATGGCTGTGCCGTTCTTTTCCGTCATTGTTACCTTTACCTTCTCTGTTTCCTGCTCAAGATGGCTGATGTTAAACTCCTGTACCCTGCCATCCAGCAGCTCCACGCGTAGCTTGTCTGCAGCAGTGGCCTGCACGCTTTTGATCACTGCCTTATTTTCATACGGCTCAATTACAGAAAGGTATACCGCCTGCCGGCCCTTGCTGCGCACCGCATAGGTTTTCCTTCTGGGTGTTTCATCACCAAAAGGATAATCGCTGCCCAGCTTTACTTTTAACCGTACTGCTTTTATACTGCCAAGATCAATGCTTACTGTTGCAGGCTGTGAAACATCTTCAGGCGTAGCTGCCAGCGCGGTTAACATAGAATCGCCGCTTAGCTTCACCGGCCCGCCCAGGTAATCTTTATTTTTCACCGCAGGCTGCCGGATGTTGGTATATGTAATGGGTAAGCTGCTTAACGGTATGTTCTTTCCATTTTGCAATACAATGATGGCATTACCCCAGAACAGGGCCGGATTTGAAGCAGCTCTCAAACGCAATTCCAGCGACAGCTGTTTTACATTATTAAGCGGCAGGTCAATATCTGCCGTACCCAGGATCCATGCACCGGTGCTATCTTTTTTCAGGGTGCTGCCATCACCTTTTATCGTATATACTACCTGGTTACTGATGCCATGATCTTCAGGCGTGGTAGCTGTCATGATCTCTGTTTGTAAAGGCCAAACATTGTATACATCCAGCTGTAAAACGCCATCCTCACTATTAGGCGCGCGGGTGCCGCTGTTATCACAATCCTTGCCCCAGCAGGTGCCGAATGCGGCTTTGGCAGCTCCGTTTACGTTCCGCCAGCTGCAATCTGTAATGAACTGCGCGCTGCCCAGCGGGTCGGTATTCATTTGTGCGGTGTGGCGTGCAAATTGTTTTTCGTTTGCGGTGACGCCTTTAAATCCTTTGGCGTTAAACAGCCAGTCATAGGTATGTTCCTGCTGTGCTTTTACATAGTCGGCCAGCACTACATAATCATCTGTTACAATCATGAGGCGGCGCTGGAACACCGGTTCCGTATACCCGGTAACAGCGCCATAGGCAGGCGCTCCGGCTGGTGTGGGCACTGAGCGGCCTTCCTGCCAGCATTTTTCTGCGAAAGAAATACCGCCGCGTTCTTCGTACTGCATACCACCATAAGGCGGGTTTGACCATCTTGCTTTGGTTTCCACCACGGTTGCCTGCATTTTGCTGCCGGTATAAAAAAGGGTACGATGGCTTTCAACCGGCTCCTGCATTTTCTGATCCACTACTACCATGTTCTTTGACATGGATGTTTGTACATAGAATTTATACATGAAATTGCCGTAACCGTACCACACCATTTCCGGATTATAAAAGCTGCGGCCATACCGGCTCAGGTTCAGCAGGTTAGTACGGTCAAAGTGGCCATGAAAGCCGCCATGGGTACCGTAATGCAGCGCTGCCTGGATCTGCTCCCGCTGCGGCCTGCCGCTTTTACCGGAGCGTAACATTACAATGCCCATATTGTCTGCAAAGGCCGATTTACCTGTTAATACAGAGGATACCTGCGGCAGCTCCGGCACACCATATAACAAGTCCCTTTCACTACTTCTGCGGATGATGGCTGCATATTCAGGATCATGATACAGATAATAAGCCAGCTCAAAAGGCTGGCCGGTTACCAGGTTTTCCTGTGCATCATTTACGGCAAACATAATACCCCGGTAATCTGTAAAAGAGGGCAGCGCATCCCACATATCTTTAATACCGGTGCTGTTCTTGGTTACCGGCCCCCATTTGTCGAAGTTCATGCCGTACAAACCCGGCTGCATCATGTCGGGCATCAGCGAGTAATAACGCGTGGTGCCGGAAGGCAGGCGCATATCTTTAAAGTTAATGCCCCAGGGTTCCAGGGCCAGGGCTATCTGGGAAAATTCGCTGGCGCACCAAACGTTATAGCTGATGGAACACTCATACCACCATCCGTCATTCATTACCCCGTTTGAAAGGTGATCAGTAATGCCGCATGGCCCGCTGAAAATGCCTTCTGCCAGGTGCCAGTCCTGCAGGGCCAGCGCACAATACAAAGCGCCGGTTTCCTCACTCAGCTGCCAGTTGTTGATAGCGCCGCCACGTGCGCCCAGGTTAACTGTTTCAATAAAAAGGCGGAAGGTGTTTTCTATGTCCGCAAGATCCTTTTGTGTCAACACACCGGATGGAACGATCATATCATAAGCCATGGCAATATGCTGAAAGAAATGGCCTTCCTGCACAAAGCTCTGGTGGCAGGCCCGCAGGGTTTTAGGATACCCGCTCTCCGGATCGCTCAGGCGCCGCAGGAACAGGGCCACTTTTTCCGCATACTGCTTATTACCGGTAAGCTGGTAGGCAATACCTGCTGCCATAAAATTGAACTCCTCCTGCGTATTAAAAAGATGCAGGCCTTTATCAGCATTATCGGTACCAATTCGTGTAGCCGGTTCCGGTACCTGCCATTTATCAGCCAGGTCTGTATATTTACCCTGCGCTGCTTTGGCCCATGCATAATGTGTTACCTTATCCTTTACCTGCTGCCAGCGCGCAGCTGTGTGTAAGATGTTGGGATAAGGCAGCGCCGATGCCGTGATAAGCGTTATACCAGCATCCGTTAAAGTTCTGCCATTGGCCAGTACGCTGATCACCTGCTTTTCGCGGCTGCCTGCAGGCGAACGGTCTGTAACTTTTACTTTTACCGTGCAGGTTTTGGTTTCGCCGGGCGCCAGCTCCAGCAAAGCGGGTTCCAGCGTGGTTTGCATGGATTCCCAGCCGTAATGGGCTGCCTGCAGGCTCACGGATTGTTTTTCCTGCGTAGTATTACCTACGGAAAGTATATACGTGGCCGTTGTACCGGGTTGGGCTGACTTACCCATAACCGCTGTGCTAAGTGCAATCACCTCTCCTTTTGTAAGCTGTACATCCCGCACACGTGCGCCTGCGACCCGGATGATGACCTCCTTTACCGTTTGCAGTGCTTTTGTGCGCTGCGCCTCACTAATGCGGAACAACCGCCAGGGCACCACCACCCGCTGCCAGCCGGTACCGGCAAGCGGAATGGCGGCTGCTATTTCAGGATAGATGTTATCTTTTTCATAGCCAGGTACTTTTATTACCACCTCTACATTTACCGGCTTATCTGCAAACACCTGCAAGCTGATGCCGTAAAATTTTGTCCAGTCGTGCACACCTTCGTTAATGATGCGGAAACCATGGTTATATTGCCTACCATCCGGGTAACGGTAAACGCCGCCCTGCCAGTCTGAAAGGTCTGCCTTTCCAATAGGTTCTGTTAACTGTGCCTGCAGCTGAATGGTGATACAACATCCCAGCGCCAGGAGCCATAAAAATCTCATAATTGCCTGTCTTTATTTTTATGATTATCCAGGCCCTGCTTCGTCATTGCGAAGCATAGGGCAGGTTTGTGCGGAGCATGCCTGAAGCAATCTCCTGCCATTCATTCGGGGGATTGCTTCGTCGCCCCACACCCACAAAATCCTTTATGCTCCTCGCAATGACGGTGCTCAATACCCAGGATTTTGCACCAGCGCATGATTAATCCCTATCTGATCCTGCGGAATGGATGTTAAATAATTCTTGCGGGTCATAGGCGCTGTTGGCGGCGCAAATAATTTCAATGCGCCATTTGCAGGGTTTACACCATAAGGAAAAACACTGGCCCTGTAAATAGGCAGGTTGTTATTCGGATTTACGGCGGTGGCAAATTCTGTAGGCTGCCCGTTATACTGGATCACCACTCCTTCTGCCGGCTGGTTCAGGTTTGCTTCTGCTATGCCCCAGCGGAACAGGTCTGTAAAGCGGGTATTCTCATTCTGCAGCTCAATGGTTCTTTCCCGGCGGATCTCTCCCAGCATGGTAAGACCGGGATGCTGTGCTATCAAAGCATTGGTGAGGGGCGCCACACCGGCCCTTTCCCGTACCTTGTTAACAGAAAGGTTCAGGTCTGCATCAGAAATGCTTCCGTTACCCAGCTCACATTTTGCTTCTGCATAAATAAGGTATACCTCTGCCAAACGGATCTGCGGGTAATCATACGATTCCTGGTAATCGTTCCTGTTC
Organism: Chitinophaga sp. GbtcB8; assembly: GCF_019091455.1. Taxonomy (GTDB): domain Bacteria; phylum Bacteroidota; class Bacteroidia; order Chitinophagales; family Chitinophagaceae; genus Chitinophaga. Next base: position 121,943 of record NZ_JAGXJN010000006.1, on the reverse strand, counting down.
GGGTGCTCCGACGACCATTTGCGGTTGCTGTAACCTGTGTTGCTGTTATTATAAAGATCCGGGTAATACGGTTTTATACTGGATGGCCAGTTAAACAGGTCTATATAGTTGGCTAATGTATAATTAGCGCCAAAGGCTGAGCTAAAGCCCCAGTAGCGGTTTCCGGGAATACCCACCATGCCGAGCATGCGGTAATCGCGGTTCTCATACTCATCCCTCATTTTGGCATATCCTTTAAACAGCGGGGAGGCTGAAGGCGGCAAACCATCTTTACAGGTATACATATCAGCCAGCTTGCGGGTAGGCGCACCTGCACCGGTATGCGTAAGGTTGGCATTACCCTGCAACAACGAATAATCATATTTGCTGGAAAGTATAAACTCCTTATTATTAGCCTTGGTAAGGCCTTTGGGGTTGGACAGGTTATCTTCCAGCACAAAAAGGTAGTAATAGCTTAAGGAGTCCAGGTCGTTAAACAGCTTGTAATCCGGGTAGCTCATTACGTCGGCAGCCAGGCTGGCGGCCTGTGTAAGATAGGCCGGGATGTTGGCAGAGCTGACGCCTTTAGAGCCTGCGCCTGTGCTTACCCCATCGCCATCCGTAGTATTGCCCACGTATTTTTCATAGGTACCTTCGTATAGCAGTACCCGTGCCTTAAACGCTTTGGCTGCCTGCTGGCTTACCTGGCCTTTATCAGCCGCAGCTATGGCGGCTTCCAACGGTAAGCCGGCAATGGCCACATCCAGGTCTGATAAGATCTGTTTTACTACTTCGTAGCGGCTGTTGCGCGGACCGTACAGCTCGGGGCTGTTAATATCTACCACAATGGTATCAATGGGTACGCCGCCAAAACGCTTCAGCAAAAAGAAATGATGCCAGGCACGAAAGAAATACGCGGCCGCCACGTACTTTGTTATATCCGCAGCATTACCGTTATACTCCCGCGCTTTTTCAATTAAAATATTATTACCGCGCAGGTACTTATAAGGGTTGTTCCAGTAAATATCGCTGGCATTCAGTGCCACCGGCCATCCGTAACCACCATCAATAATATCACTGCCCTTGTCTTCCCAGTTATAAATGCTGCTGCCATCTACCGGCCGGAAGCCGATCATCTTGTTATAAAAATCATTGGCCGCGGCTTTAAAATGTTCCGGTTTGGTAAAGTACACGGCTTCCGAAGGCGTATCCTGCGGATCCAGGTCCAGGAATCTTTTGGTACAGGCTGATTGTAACAGCGTAACTGCAACCAGCATCAGTATATAAAATCTTGCTTTTTTCATCCGTAATTTTTTTTGCTTAGAAAGTAATATCAAGGCCAAAGGACCAGGTTCTGAAAAATGGATAGCTGTTATCAGAGCTCTCTCCCCTTTCCGGGTCAAAGCCATCTTTTACAGAAGTGATCTCAAACAGATCATTGCCGGAGAAATAAAGGCGGGCCTTTTCCATTTTTATAACTGAGGTAAGCGAAACCGGTATGGTATACCCTATTACCAGGCTCTTTAACCTTGCGTAGCGCAGGTTCTGCACATTCACATCATTGTTCTGCCAGTTCCAGTTGTTGATATTATTATCGAAAGACAAACGCGGATATGCTGCATCCGTATTTTCAGCGCTCCAGGTTTTGCCAATGTAGGTAGTGTTCACATTGAGGTAATTACGGAAGAAAGGCGCACGGGCATTACCGGTACGCAGAATGTTCCATTTGGCAACACCCTGTATAAAGGCGCCGAAATCAAAGCCGTTCCATTGCGCGCCCAGGTTAAAACCAAAGGTGTAATGCGGGTTAGCATCGCCGTAATAAGATACATCGCCACTGCCTTTTACGCCGGTACCAGTGGTAGTGATCCTGCCATCGCCATCCAGGTCTACCCGTTTGAGATCGCCGGGGTGAAAGGTATTGGTAACACCGGTATAGCTGGCTGCATCGCCTGATGCACCGTATTTAGCCATGTAAGCAGTAACCTCTTCCTGGGTTTTAAAATAACCATCTGTTTTATACAGGAACAGGGCATTTAAAGGATAACCCTGGCGAATGGCGTTCTTGCCGGCCACCCAGGTATCTTTACCGGCGTAGGATGTTACCATGGTTTTATTATCGCTCAGGTTAAAACCCAGGTTGTAACGTACCTTACCGTTAGCGGCGCTGCCATCCCAGCGAAGCGCCAGCTCCCAGCCGCGTGTTCTGAAGGTGCCATTATTGGTAGTAGGCGCATTGCCGCCTAACATGGTAGGATATACGAGCGCTATCAGCATGCCCACGTTCTGTTTTTCAAACAGGTCAAAGCTGCCGCTTAAGCGGTTGTTCAATACACTGAAATCAAGGCCAATGTTCTTGTTCACCATGCGCTCCCAGGTACGCTGGTTGGTGGTGATACCTGCCAGGTAAGCGGTGCTTTGCAGGCCGGGCGTAACACCGAACAACGCAGTGCCGTTCACATTCACCGTAGCAATATAATCGTACAGGCCAATATTGGCCTGGCCGCCGGTTTCACCGTAGCTGCCCCTCACCTTCAGGTCATTTAACCAGCGCAGGTTTTTCATAAACGTTTCTTCCGTGATACGCCATCCTCCTGAAACGCTATAAAAATTGGCCCAGCGGTAACCTGCCTGGAAACGGCTGGAACCATCCCGCCGCCCCAATACTTCCAATAAATATTTTTTCCGGAAATCATAGTTCGCACGGCCTATGTAAGATACCAGGCCCCAATGGCTGGCCCCTCCGCCGTTCAGCTGATTATACGCTGCGCTGGCGGGAGAAATGGCGGTATTAATATCATACAAACCATCAAACTGCAGCTGTGAGCGCGAGGCGCTGAGGCCCCTGGTTTCCGACAGCTCCGCCGTATTGGCCACCATAAAAGCCAGGTTATGATCCGCACCAATCGTTTTCGTATAGTCGAGCTGAACGCCATAGTTCTGGTAAAGGGTATTGCCTACTGTATTTGTTACTGACGGGTTATTAGGTGGCGCGTATTGTACAGAGTTCACCTTATCACCCACCCAGTTGTACAGGCTAAAAGTTTGATTGTAAGCTTCCTGCCAGCCGTTCCTTTTCACAATGGCTGCGGTACCGGATAAACGAAGTCCGTCTATGATCTCCACCGTAAGCTTACCATTGAGCCGTAAAATGCCTTCTGTATTTTTGGAAGTGCCGCCGCTCTTTGTAAAGGCTACGGGGTTACGGTAGCCGTAATCATCATAATACTGGCCCGTGGCATTATACACCGGGAAAATGGGTGCATCAAAATAACCGTTACCTATACCGTTACGCGGGCTTTGCACTAAACGGTCGTCATAGGCAACCTGTGTTTCCAGCTTAACGGCTTTGGATATATTATAATCGTAGTTCAGGCGCAGGGTATATTTCTTTTCCCCGTCATACGCTGTTTTTAAGAGTGATTTACTATTGGCGTAACCGAGCGACAGCATATACCTGCTTTTATCTGAACCGCCCCGCAGAGATACATTCTGCTGGGTTGACCATGCCGGCCCGTATAATGCATTTTGCCAGTTATTATCAGCATAATGGTGTATGATACCGTTGGGATCTGTGTAGTCAAATGATTCGTTGTTGGCCATGCGCTGCAAGTTGTCTTTGGTCCATTGCGGGTACCACTCCACCGGGTTGCCGTTTGCATCCCGCTTATCAGCAGTGGCGGTAGCCAGGTATAAGCTGGCCCACTGCGGCATATTAGCCCATGGCACATTAATGCCTATGGTGTTTACGCTTACATTGCTGTTTACGCTCACCTGCATTTTGCCGCTTTTACCGCGTTTGGTGGTTACCAGCATTACCCCGCCCTGTGCGCGGGCGCCATAAATAGCGGCCGATGCATCTTTCAGCACCGTTACCGTTTCAATATCATAAGGGTTGATCTGGTTCAGCTCCCAGGTGCCTATTACCGGTACGCCATCTATAATGATCAGCGGGTCCACACCGGTTACAGATGATTCACCCCGCAAACGGATGGCCAGCCCCTCGTTGCCGGGGCGCGAAGATGTTCTGGTGATGCTAAGCCCCGGTACTGTACCCTGCAACGCTACTGCTGCATTGGCCACCGGCCGGTCTTTAAACACTTCTGCGCCTACCTGCGCAATGGCGCCGGTGAGGGTGGCTTTTTTCTGGGTGCCGTAACCTACTACCACCACATCGTTCAGGTTAGCATTGGTTAATTTTAAGGTGATGCGTGATACCTGCGCGGCATTGGCAGATATATCCTGCGACTCAAAACCCAGGTAACGCACCTCCAGCACCTCGTTGCCGGATGCATTGATCTTAAATGAGCCGTCACTGTTACTATGGGTGCCCCTGTTTGGCACACCTTTAATAATAATACTGGCGCCTGCCACCGGTGCGCCGGCAGAATCCACCACTTTCCCTGTTACAACGGAAGTTTGTGCATAGGTGTGTGCGAAAATGAAAAAGGTAAAAAGCAATGAAACCAGGCCATACCTTTTACAACGTGTTTTTTTCATACGGGAATTTTTGATTTACAGAGTGTTCACATGACGCCTTGTCCCCGGCCAGTGACAAATCAAAAGTATCAGATACCCCCAAGATCATGGAGGTACAGATTCGGATAAAAAGGGTATATTTTTCGCCCAAAGCGCCCGGAAAGGCGCATTAACAGCGGAAAAAGGGAGGGTATAGAATTGGTACGGGGAATTTAGCCCTGCTTAAAATTTACATGGTGGGTATTGTGGAAAGGTTTGCGGAACTTCTTAATGTACTCCGATGGGTTCATGCCAAAAAGCTCGTTAAAATACTGGCGGAAGTACTTAATATTATTAAAGCCTGCCATGGAAGCTATTTCGGTGATATTGTTTTCGGTATTGATCATAAACTCCGCGGCTTTGCGCAGGCGTATAAAACGGATAAACCCGCTGATGGACTGCCCGGACACTGATTTTACCTTTTTATACAGGCCGGAATGGCTCATGCCCATTTCCCGGGCCAGGGTGCGGATGGAAAAGTTATCGTCGTCCAGGTGGCTTTCCACTATTTTAATACAGCGGTCCAGGAACTCTTTGTACTCAACGGAAACTTTGAGGTCGTTCCTTTTAAGGGTGATCTCATTATAAAAATACTGCTGCAGGGTATTGCGCTTTCTTAAAGTGCCCTGTACCCGGGCTTTCAGCAGCTCTTTTTCAAAAGGTTTGGTAATATAATCATCGGCCCCGCTTTCAATGCCTTTCAGCTGGCTTTCGGAGGTGGTGGTGGCTGTAAGCAGTATCACCGGGATATGGCTTAGCGCCGGAGTGCTTTTTATGCTGCGGCAAACATCTATGCCGCTCATTTCCCGCATGGTTATATCGCTGATAATTACATCCGGCAGGTAATCGGTGGCCATTTTCAGCCCTTCTTCCCCGCTGGCAGCTTCCAGGATGGTAAAACCATCTGCAAAAAGCTGGGCTACATATTTACGCAGCTCCTCATCGTCATCAATCACCAGGATGGTTTGCTGCTCTGTAACCAGCACCGGCAGGTCTGTTCCGGGCTTTTCAGGTATAGTATCGGCAGCCAGCTCCCGCAGGAAGATGGAATTTTCCGGCACATCCTGGAAAATGGTTTCATGCCCTAAGTGTGTTTGGCCTTTTAGCAGCACCAGCTGAAAGCGGGTGCCTTCCCCTTCCTTACTTTCATAGCTCACCCGGCCGCCATGCCGGTCCACAAAGTGTTTTACCAGGTATAAGCCAATGCCAAAACCTTTGGCAGATGGCGCTGCTGCATTTTTTACCTGGTAAAATTTACGGAACAGCTGATCGCCTGTTTCCGGCGCAATGCCGCAACCAGTATCTGTTACAGATACCTGTACACTATCATTCAGCTCCGTTATGCTAAAGGTAACCGCTCCGCCGGTGGAGGTGAATTTCAATGCATTGGATAAAAGGTTAAAGAGCACGATCTCTATCTTTTCCCGGTCCACATACATGGGCAACGGCGTATCCGGGCATTCAAAGCGGTAGTCTATCTTTTTGATCTTTGCCTGGTGTACAAAACATAAGTACACCTCTTTGCAAATGTGCCCGAAATCCAGCTGCACTATTTTAAGCTGGTCGGCCTCACTATCTGCTTTGCGGAACAGCAGCAGCTGATCTACCAGGCTTAGTAAACGGCGCGCATTACGGTACACCGTGTTCAGCTCTTCCTGTTCCTGGCCGCCTGTTCCGGCTGTCAGCATTTCTTTAACCGGGTTAATGATCAGTGTAAGCGGGGTGCGGAACTCATGTGAGATATGCGTAAAGAACGAGAGCTTTTTCTCATGCAGGTCCCGCTCCTTTTGCGCATTCACATGCGCCAGCCGTACCTCATACTTCAGGCGGTTCTGCCGCATTTTATACAAAAAGTACAGGTAAACGGAGCCTGTTAACAGCAGCGTATATAACAGCCATGCCCACCAGCTGCGGTACCAGGGCGGCAGCACTGTAATTACCAGGGCAATTTCCTGTTTGTTCATTACGCCTTCTGCGTTGGTACAGCGTACCCTGAAAGTATACTTACCTTCATTGAGGTGCGTATAGGTAGCAGTACGCATGTTACCGGCATTGTTCCAGCCTTTATCCCAGCCCTCCATATAATAGGAGTAGGTAATTTTATTGGGAGATGAAAATTCCAGCGCGGTGAATGCAAAGGAAAAAACTGCTTTGTTATAGGGCACTTTAACTGCTGCTATGGCTTCAGGACTAATGGCAGTAATAAACGCTTCGTTCTTTTGCAGGGGGGCATTGTTCACCGCCACATCCGTTAATACCAGCTTTAGCTGGTTATCCTGGCTTTTGATCTGCCCCGGGTAAAAAAGGCTGAAGCCTTTAATGCCGCCAAAGGCCATCTCGCCCGAACGCAGCTGCCGGGCTGCATTGTAGAAGAACTGGTTACTCTGCAAGCCATCACCCTGGTAATAATTCGTAAAGCTGCGCGCTGCCCGGTTAAACCTGGACAGACCGTTATAGGTGCTGATCCACAGGTTGCCGCTGCCATCATCCAGCATATTTAAAACCGCATCATTACACAAGCCGTTCTCCGTAGTGTAACGTGCAGTAATAGTATGCGTGCGTTTATCAAACAGGAACAAGCCGCCGCCTTCCGTACCTACCCATAACTGGTTGCTGCCATCATCATAAATAGCGCGCACTGTATGGCCAATGGTATAGAACGCATGCTGCCGGTTCACCTTATCGATCTTTATCAGCTGGTTCAGGTTACCGCCCCAGAGATCCCCGTTCGCATCTTCCTTTAAACAGAACAGGTCTGATAAGCGGTCATCAAACATATCAAAAGCATCTTTGGCGGTGTTGTAGCGGTACAAAGCGCCGTACACCCCGCCACTGCGCAGGGTAGATGCCCACAGCTGCTTATCCTTATCCGTATACAACACAAACACCACCTTGTTTTCCGCATGTGAAACGGGGTTAATACAGGGATAATGTTTAAACTGCTGCGTGGTATTATCAAACTGCTGAATGCCTTTTGTATAAGTACCTATCCACAAATGCTGCTGCGCATCCCCTTCCAGGCAGGTAATAAAATTATCGGACAGCGAATGCGGATTTGCAGGATTATGTACGTAGGCTGTAAAGGTATTGGTATGGCGGTTCCATTTGTTAAGGCCATAACCGTCTGTGCCTATCCAGAGGCTGCTGTCGCGCGTTTCATAAAATGCAGCAACCACATTGCCTGTCATAGTATTATTGCTGCCACGCTCCCGCCGGATGGTTTGAAAGCGGCTTTTCTGCGGGTCAATAATATTGATGCCGCCCCGCAAAGTGCCGATCCATTTCCGCGATGCACCATCTTCATACATAGTATGAATAGCGCCGCCGCTTAATTCATCCCGGCCCTCTCCTGCTTTAATATGCCCCACTTCACCGCTGTAAATATTCCAGGTGCAAATGTTGCCGGTTTCAGTGCTGATCCATAACTGCTGCTTATCTTTTGTAAGCATGAGTGAAAGCACCAGGCCAGGTTCCAGCGGATCGTTTATGCCGTCAAATATTTTATTCAGCTCACGGGAAACTACGTTATAAGCATATACCGCCGTACCTGCGCCTACCCAGATAGTTTTGCCATCTGTAGCCAGGCAGGTGGCGCCTGGCAGTAAAGTGTTCACGAGGTTCAGCTTTTGCGTAGCTGCATTGTACAGGGCCAGGCCCTGGTTCTGCACCATTACCCATACGCGGTTGCCAGCATCCGTAAGAATGGCATGCACCCCGTATTTATGGGTTTCCGTGCCGTTGAGAATAAGGGGTATTGAGCTGCAGGAGCTGGCGCCCTGTCCGCTTAACAGTAATCCCAATCCCTCTGTTCCTATAAAAACATGATCCTGTTTATCTATTCCGATACTTCTTATAACGGTGTTGAGCTTTTGTGAAGATGGCCCATAGGTAATGCTGGTAAACCTTGACAGCAGCGGGTTATAGCAGCTTACACCCTGGCGGGTGCCTATCCACAAAAAATGATGCTGATCTTCTGCAATGGCAGTAATAATATTATTAACCAGGGAATTGGTATCGCTCAGCTTATTGCGGAACACTTTAAAACCATAACCATCATACCGGTTCAGCCCATCGTAGGTACCGAACCATATAAAACCATTGTGATCCTGGAAAATACAGCGGACCGTATTGTTCGATAAGCCCTGTTCTATGCCCAGGTGATTGATAGCCGGGTACGGCCCAGCGTATGCTGCATGGAAATATAAAAAAGCAAACAGTGTATAGAGAATCCTGTGTACAGCTTTTTTCATAACGTTTCATTTGACCCCTGCCCACTAATCTAGCAAATTTTAATCAGGATGGCCGGGATTTTTCCCGGTTCCCTTTCTGCGATCACTTCACATATTTCCCCGCCGGTTTCAAAACGCCGCCACGAGGGTGATCCGCTGCTTTATAATTGGAATGCGTACCAGTATATTCAGGGAATTCCGGATAAGGATAAACAGGTCTTTGAAATCTAACATCCTGCGTGCCGCAGCAGCCTAGCGCGCTGGTTATAATTTTATCCGGGACTGCACCCTGCTCCACCCATTTAACCAATGCCAGCAGCACATCGTGCTCACTGTCTTGTTTTGCAGCGGTAACGGGGTTTTGCCCGAAATCATTAATGCCTGACCCGCCGCCACAGTGGCCCATTCCCGGTATCAGAAAATAGCGGAAGAAATGCTGTGTCTTTTTTAAGCTGCCCTGCCGCTGTATCACCCGTTCATAATAATTTATAGCGTCCGGGTAGGGCACCAGCGGATCTGCTGTGCCTGTGAACATAATCAATTTCCCCCCCGCTTTTTCAAAGCGGCTCAGATCAGGATCATTGGCATTCAATGCTGGCCCCAGCAGGGAATCTATGATAGCCTGGTCCTTATCAAAATCAAAATGCCGGTAATCGAATCCGGCGCCAAACACCCAGCGGTAAAGGTAAAACAGGCCGGCTGCTTTGGCCGTTTGCTGGTATTCCAAACCACCACCTGCATTTTCACTACCGGGCGGCGGAGCGCAATAAATTTGCTCTCCTGTGCGGGGATTCACCGGTCCCCGGTATATTTTTTTCAGGGCAGCTATCTGAGCATCCGTAAGGCATTGGCCCTTGCTGCCATTCCCACATTTAAAGAGTGAATCAAGGTTAAACTTTACTATTCGCGGATCGGTGAGAAAGCTGTCTGTGGGTGCGCCGCCACTTGCGCCTGCAAATTTTTCCACAATCGTTTTGGTGATGTAGGAAAGGTCTGCTGCTGAAAACCGGCTACCCGTTGTTTCATTGGTGGCCTGATGATTTAATATAAATCCGGTGTGTAAATGGGTGCGGTTATTTGCCGGTGCACCTGCAATAATCCCGTTATAATCGCCCGGATACCGCTGCGCTTCCATTAATGCCTGCTGACCGCCGGTTGAGCAGCCCATAAAATAAGCATGATGGGCGGCTTTCCCATAATAAACTTCCAGGATCTGTTTAGATACAAGCGTCATTAAATGAGTGGAACGGTATCCGAAATCAATCCAGCGCTCCGGCTGGCCGATGGATGAATCCACATTAGGGGATGTACCCATATCTGTATTAGCCGTTGCATATCCCTTTCTTAAACCCTGGGCCAGCTTATCATAAACAATATTGCCCCCGCTGCCTCCATTACCGGTTCCAAGGAAACGGCCGTTCCAGCTGTTGCGCGGCATCCAGAGCGCTATCCTGATGTTTGAAACCGGTGTTGGTTTAAGGGTTGCTGATACCAGGCAAAATGCGGGAAGCCCATCCAATGCTTTTGCAAATGCGGCCGGTTGGTAAGAGCCGGAATCCACGTATTGAATATCTGTTATGGTTAACCCGGGCAGCCCTAAAGCAGTGATCTTTTGCCGCAAGTGCTCAATGCTGATCTTATTCTCTTGTGCGCTTACTGTATTTAGCCGCAATAGAGTTACTCCAATTATAAAAGCAATGATAAAGGTTCGTTGTTTTGATCTCACAATAAAATTGTTTATCCTTTCCCGGTACAATATTTATTGAAGATAAAGATCATCGGTCTAATTTTATAACGCAATTGTATTCACACAATCCCCAAATGCAACATTACATTATTCACAATCTTATCGCAACGGCTAAGGTGGAAATTGTAAACACGCTCTTTCAGATAACCCGTCAAATTTTCCCGCAGCATTGTTTTAGCCCTGTTCAAACGGACCTTTACATTCGGTTCTTCAATATTTAAAACGGCGGATGTTTCCCGCACAGACAGATCTTCCATTTCCCGCAGTACGAAAACAAGGCGGTACTTTTCCGGCAGCTGTGCAATGGCCTGTTCCAGCACATGGCTCAGCTCCTTATTGTCTAATTCATTGGCCGGTGTTTGCATACTTATGAAATTATCTGGTTGTTCAGGATTGGAAAGGATACGCTTACTTTTCCGCTTTTGCTCATAACACTGGTTCAGCATGATCCTTGTTAGCCAGGTGCCAAATGAGGAACGCTGTTCAAAACGGGGCAGGTTTTCATAAGCATTGATATAAGCCGTTTGCATGGCATCTTCCGCTTCTGCCTCAATTTCCAGGATAGACATGCCTATCCGGTACAATCGCTGGTTATACTTTCGGATGAGCAGCTCAAAAAGCCGCTTTTCGCCTGCAAGGATCCTTGCAATAAGTTCCTCATCGGACATAGAGCCCGATATTGTACCCGGTTGACCTGTCATATCATTTAGATGAAAGCATCCTAAAAAGGTTACATTTTTTGGGTAAAAAATCTTCAGCCCCGCGCATTTGAAAAAATTTTGTAACCTTTTAAGAAGTCATTGCTCTAAAAGGTGTATCAAAATTAATCTATCATGGCAACTCTTAAGCAACTCCAAAGCACCTTAAAGCTCACATTCGGTATTGTACCGATCGTAGCCGGCCTGGACAAATTTACCAATTTGCTGACCAATTGGGTTGATTACCTTGGCAATAATAAAAGCATGATCCCCTTTGACCCTATGACATTTATGAAAATGGTAGGCGTTATTGAGATCATTGCCGGGATCCTTGTGCTGGTGCGGCCGCTGATCGGCGCTTACGTTGTTATGGCCTGGCTGATCTGTATTGCCCTGCAGCTGATCATTGGTGGCAATTATTTCGATGTAGCCGTACGTGACCTGGTAATGGCGATAGGCGCTTACACCCTTGCCCAGCTCACTAAAATGCAAACAGCAGGTAACCGGTAAATACATCCTATTTTCTCCGGAAATCGGTGGGGCGTGATTGGGTAAACTCCTGGAAAGCATCGCTGAAAGAGCTGATAGTGAAATACCCTACCTCATACGCAATATCACTGATAGGCTTTTGCGTTTTCAGGATCATTTCTATGGCCTTCACCATGCGAATGGTTTTGAGGAACTGAAGAAAGGACAGCTGTATGGTTGACTGGAACAGCCGCGACATAGAACGTTCACTGATATTAAAGCGGCTGCTGACGCTTTTCAGGGTAAGCCGCTCACCCATATTTTTTTCCAGGTACCGGATGATCTTCTGCATCTGCTCATTATCCGTTGTCGGCAGGATAATGGGCAGTGCTTTATTATTAAGCTGCGGCAGAATATTTTTCAGCGCCACCAGGAACTCAAAATTTTCATCCTTATTACTTACATGCCTGCCGTCCCAGCGTTCGGTATAATTGATCATCTGGATCAGCAGCTCACTGGCGGGATAAATACCCAGCTTACCATAAAAAGGGTTTACCCCATCTTCCTGCGCATAGAAATACAACGACCGGAGCACCGTTGCCGAATAACCGATACGCAGAATATGTTCCATACCCTGCGGGATCCAGAAATAATGCCTGGCCGGCACCACATAGGTGCGGTAATCAATTGTAATATAGGCAATACCCCCTTCTACATAACTTAGCTGCCCTTTGGTATGCTTGTGCAGGGGGATGAGCTTTTCTGACTTCTCGTGCATCACGAACACGCTGTTCTTCTGCTTGTCAATTTCCGGCAGGGCGGCAATCAATCCCATATTATAATACAGGCAGGCACTTTTATCTGCCGGAACAAAGGTAAATATAACTTTGGCCGGAATCATGTAAAAATTGTCTTTTTAAGGGAAACGGGATAAGCATCCGCTTAATACTTTTGCGTCCAGAAATTATGAGCCGCAGAATAAGTACATTTTTAGCCGGTTTGTTATTTGCAGGTTATGCCTTTCCCGCCTATGGACAAGCTATCACTGCTGCAAATGACACACTGAGGATCTCCCTGCCGGAAGCCTGGCAAAAAGCAGAAGAGCACAGCCGCTTAATTGAGATCAAAAGAAAGGCTGCCCAGGCAGCAGATGAAGAGATCCGGGATGCCCGGACAGAGCGCTATCCTGAACTGGGTATCATGAGCAGCGCAGAAAAAGCAACCAATATTCCCATCTATGAACACGGGCTGTTTTCCTCACCCACCCAGCATGAGGTCATTCACACGTTATACCGGGTAGGTACCGACTTTTACCTGAACCTCTATAATGGCAATAAGCTCAATCTGAAAATAGAAGAGGACAAAACACTGCACCAGATCAGTCTGATCCGGAAAGACCAGGCTGTTTCAGATATACATTATAAGACCGCAGCGCTGTACCTGGAGCTGCAGCAATCCTTTATTTTCAGAAGCCTGATCACAGAGGATATTGCCGACCAGGAAAGACAGCTCAAAGAGATCAGGGCATTCCACAAAAACGGAACAGTGCTTAAAAGCGATGTGCTGCGCGTAGAGCTTGACCTGTCCAAACGGAAAATGACATTGGTAACCATTGAAAATGATATACTCATTACCAGTCAAAAGCTCAATATTATTATGGGTGAGCCGGATGAACGGCCCCTGCTGCCTGCGGATCTCAATACCCACCAGGATGAGCACATTTCCTATGAGCAGTACCTGGCAGAAGCCCTGCAGCATTCTTTCGATTATCATATTTCAGCACAACAAACGGAGCTCAGTAAAATACACCTGCGGCAGGTAAAAGCCAATGCACGTCCCAAAGCCGGGGCCTACGGGGATTTTTACTATGCTAACCCGCAGATCTTTTTATATCCCTATAACCCGTACTGGTATTCGCTTGGCATAGCCGGCGTAAAAGCTTCCTTTCCGATCTCCGCACTCTATCACAATGTGCATAAGGTAAGGGCCGCAAAACTGGAGCTGGAACAGGAAGAAGAAGCCCATAAGGATACAGAGGACAAAGTCCGGCAACAGGTAAAAGAAGCGCTGCTCCGCTATAAAGAAGCTTTGGTGCAGATAGGGGTAGCGGAAGTGAATGTAGCGCAGGCAGAAGAAAATGCGCGCATCACTAAGAATACCTACTTCAACCAAACCTCGCTCATCACAGACCTGCTGGATGCAGATGTACAGGTGCTGCAAACCCGCTTTGAGCTGGCTGCAGCCCGTATCAGGGCCCAAACCAAATACTATTTACTCCAAAACATAACAGGCGTTCTATAAATACAATGAAAAAGAAATACACCGTTACAGACAGGCTGATAACGATCATAACCGGGTGGATGGCAGGCATTATTGTTATTGCACTCGCCGTTTGGGGCATTTACACCATATGGGGCTATTATACTTACGAGCAAACCAATGATGCGCAGGTTGAGGAATATATTAACCCGGTAATTTCAAGAGCAGGCGGTTTTATTGTTGCCGTAAAATTCGAGGAAAATCAGCTTGTTAAAAAAGGTGATACGCTGCTGATCATTGACAACCGGGAATATATACTGCAACAGCAGCAGACCGAAGCCTCCATTCAAAAATCCGAAGCGCAGCTGCAGGTATTGGAAAGTGTTTCCCATACCCTGGAAAAAACGGCCAGCGCTTCCAAAGCACAGATCACGGCCAACCAGGCAAAGGTCTGGAAACAGCAGCTGGACTACGACCGCTACCAGCAGCTCTATAATGAAGAATCGGCCACCAAACAACAGCTGGAAAACATGAAGGCAACACTGGACGTTAACACCAGTGATTTCCAGTCAGCGCAGGACAATTATGATGCAGCCACTTCCCGTATTGAAGACATTAAAGCGGAAAAAGTGGTGGTGGCCGCAGAAATTGCCCGGTTAAAAGCCTTGCTGGACCGGCACAAGCTGGATGTAAGCTATACGGTTATCACCGCATCCTACAATGGGCGGATGGGAAGACGCACTGTGGAAGCAGGGCAAATGATAGATGCAGGTGAAACACTTGCCTTCATTGTAAATGACGAAACGGATAAATGGGTAGTAGCCAATTACAAGGAAACGCAGGTAGGCCATATGCGTATAGGCGATTCCGTTAAAGTGATTGCAGATGCTTACCCCGGGCGGCAATTTAAAGGAACTATTATTTCACTGTCGCCCGCTACCGGTTCCAGCTTTTCACTGCTGCCGCCGGATAACTCTACCGGTAACTATGTCAAAATTGTGCAGCGTGTACCGGTGCGCATCCGGATCGATGGTAACCGGAAGGATATAGCTATGCTGAAAGCCGGCATGAACGTGAATGTTTATACGCCCAAAGGCCAGCATCATGAATAACACCGTTCCTATATTCCGGGACTGGGCGCCTGAATGGCTGATAAAGATCATTTTGTTCCTGGTGCTGCTGCCCAGCATAGTGCTGTTCTTTCTGCCGCTGGCCAATATCAATGCAGCAGCAGGTTATTATGGCAGCGAGCCTGCGGATATACAATTTGCCGTAGCACTTTTTTATGCGGGTTATGTTGGCTTTTATAGCCTGGAACGCCGTTTCTTTAGCTACCTGGCCACCCGGGAGTATTTCATCCTGTTCACCTTCCTGCAAATACTCACCAGCCTTGTCTGCTATCATACCCATGAGCTGTATATCCTGTTCCCGGTACGTTTTATCCAGGGTATGCTGTTCTCCAGCACGGTGAACCTTTCCCTGGCCCTGATGTTTACCCGCCTGCGCAGCGAACGGGCAAGAGAGGTGAGCTTTTCCGTGTTCTTCGGATTGCTGCTGTGCGCCATGCCGTTCAACAATTTTGTAACCGCCGACCTGGTTGACGCATATAATTTCAATATTGTTTATAAAGGCGCGCTGTTCTCTTACATGCCCTGCCTGATCCTGTTACTGCTAACCATGAACAATGTGCGGTTAAATGTGCGCTTCCCATTGTATAAGCTGGACTGGCAAAGCTTTACCCTGTACAGTATTATGCTTTGCCTGTGCGGTTATATTATGATCTATGGACAGGAATATTACTGGCTGGAAGATCCCCGTATAAGGTACAGCGTTATAGCTATTGCCGGACTGGCCGCTTTATATATACTGCGGCAGAAAGCCATGAAACGCCCCTATATTGATCTGCGCACACTCCGGTTCCGCAATTTCAGAATAGGGCTGCTGGTACTGTTTGTAATGTATATCTGCCGTTTTGCTTCCGGCATCACCAACAGCTTCTTTGCAACGGTACTCCGTTTTGATCCTATGCATGTTTCCTATATTAACCTGCTGAACCTTGCGGGGCTGGTTGCGGGCGTGGTGATAGCCTGCTGTATGATCCTCCAGCAAAAGCGGATACGTTATGTATGGCTGCCGGGATTCCTGCTGTTGCTGGTTTTTCATATGCGCATGTACTTTCTTTTTGATGTGCAGGCTGATGAGCACAACTATCTTATTCCATTATTTATCCAGGGCCTTGGTGTAGGAATGATCATGGTGCCTACGATTGTTTACTCCATTTCTTCCGTGCCGGTATCATCAGGCGCCTCCGCTTCGGCCATTTGCCTTGCCATACGTTACCTGGGCTTTTGCGTTAGCATTGGCATCATCAATTATTTTGAGCTCTTTGAAAGAAGCCGGCATTACAATGCATTCCAGGATCACCTGACTAAAATTGACCCGGTGGTACGGCAAAACTTTCACACGCAATCCAGGCATTTGATGGCAAAAGGAATGCCGCCAGGGCAGGCGGTAAAAGCATCCCACAAATTATTGGTGCAGGGTATTAACGGGCAGGGGCAGCTCCGGTTTGCAATGGATTATTATGAGCTGATGTGCTGGCTCATTGTAGGCACGCTGCTGCTCATTGCCCTCTTCCCATACTTGAACAGGACCGTAGTTTATTTAAGATCGCGGAGCCTTTCCCCGGCATAAGCTCCGTCGTTATCGCCCCCTTAAATTGACGCGTTTAACCCTGCTTTAAACGTACGGATCGGAGTACCTTCGATCTAAATCATAATATCATGGAAACAGCAATAGTTAGTAACAGGATGCTGGGGATAATAGCCCTGTATGATCTGCAAACTCCTTTTTTCAATAATGTGCTGGATGAAATTTCAGATGAAGATGCCCATAACCGCCTGAACACAAAAGCTAATCACGTTGAATGGCTGGCCGGGAGCCTGGTACAGCAACGGTTTGACCTGGCGGAAATGTTTGGCGCAACAGGGCATAAACAGGCTGCCTACGATCTTTTTAAAGAGAATAAAGGCATTCAGGAAGGCGTTACCTATCCCTCACTGGAATCGTACAAAAAAGACTGGGCGTATATTGCTCCTATTTGCAGGGAAGCACTTGCCAAAGCCAGCGATGAAAAGCTGAACAGCATGTTTGAAATGCCCGGTATGCAATTTCCTTTTTTTGACATGATCACTTTTTCCATGTACCGGGAAGCCAATTGTATAGGGCAAATCGCATTATACCGCCGGTTATTGGGATACGGGGCTATGAAGTATATGTAAGATTACTCTCTTTCCGCCATTTGAGCCTTTAATATTTTCTTAGGTGCGGGCATTATTTCAAGGTGTTCACTCAGCTTTCGCCCCCGATGATGCCCGTACCTTTAGCCTGGTCTTTAAAACAATCTCCTTCACAACCCCAGCCCCGTTCTCCGCATCCAGCCTGTCCAGCAACAGGCTGATGACCTTGTGCGCGATCTTCTCGATAGGCTGCGCAATAGCCGTTACCGGCGTTGCAAACAGCTCAAAAATGTCATGGTCATCAAAGGAGATCACGGCCAGGTCCTGCGGCACCTTCATCTTCAGCTGTGTCATGGCTTTTAGTCCGCATGCGCCGGCCTGCACTGCTCCAAACAGCACCGCATCCAGTTTCGGGTTCGCTACCAGGAAGTCCTTCACCGTTTGCACCATTACTTTTTCATCCGGCGTAAAATCTATTTCCAGCACATAAGGTTTCCACCCTTCTTCTCTAAGGGCAGTTCTATATCCCTTCATACGCCCTTTCATTTGTGTGAGGGACGATGAGAACGTAATAAATCCAATATTCCGGTACCCCTGCCTCAGCAGGTAACGGGTAGCATTTTCCGCGCTAAACTCATTATCAATAACTACATAATCCGTCTTCACTTTTGCCAGGTAGCGGTCAAACATTACCACCGGCATGCCGGCTTTGATCAGCTCATTGATCTCCTTTTCTACCCCTGGCGGCGGAGAAATAATATAGCCGTCCACGTTCCTTTCCCGCAGCACGTTGATCAGCTCTTTCGTTTTTTCCGTATCATTATCCGTACTGCAATAAATGATCCTGTAGCCTTCCTTATAAGCCTCGTTCTCAATTAAACGGGCAATGGTAGCGAAAAAGGGATCGGAGATGCTTTCCACCATCAGACCGATGATATGCGACTTCCCTGTTCTTAATCCACGGGCAATAGAGCTGGGTCTGTACCCCACCTCCTGTATATACTTCTCCACACGCTCCACCAGCTCCCCGCTGATCCTTTTCTCCTGCGCCCTTCCGTTCAGGATAAAAGATACAGCCGTCTTGGATATACTCAGGTCCTTTGCGATATCCTTGATTCTTAGTTTCTTCACAAGAGGTTATTTAAGATCAAAAATGAATTAAAATTTAGCCAGCCTTGGATAGCTGTATCCGAAAAGCAATATCACCCCGTAACAAACAATTGGAAGATAATATGCCTCCGCCACGCTATGATTAGCAATGAGGCCCATAAGCGGTGGAAAGATGCCGCCGCCTACCACGCCCATTACAATAAAGGAAGAAGCCTGCTGCGTATGCCTTCCCAGGTCCTTCAGCCCCAGGCTAAAGATGGTAGGGAACATAATGCTGAAAAAGAAGTTGATCATGATCAGGGCAATGAACGAGATCCAGCCAAGCTGCTGCGCCACGATAATACACATCAGTATATTCATGCCCGCAAAAACCGCCAGCAGCTTATACGGCGCTATAAAACGCATTAAGGCTGTACCGGCAAAACGCCCGGCCATCAACATCACCATACTCAATGAAAAGAAATACCCCGACTTTTCATCACTCAGCTCCATTACATCATGCCCATAGTTTATGAAATAAGCCCAGGTACCTCCCTGTGCCGCCACATTAAAGAACTGGGCCACTGCAGCAAATACAAAATGCTTGCGCCGGAGCAGCTGTTTTATATTGCCCGCGCCACCATCACTTACAGCATGCGCGGTATGGAGCGAAGGTATTTTAATAAACAGGAAAGCAAGCCCCAGCAAAACAATTACAATCCCTATCACCATATACAGATCCCTCACAGCCAGCAGGTCGCCTGAATGCTCCTGCCCTGCTTTCAGGATACAATAGCTGCCAATGGCCGGGCCTATCACGCCTCCCAGCCCATTGAACGACTGCGAAAAATTGATCCGCTGATCACTGGTACGCTGGTCGCCAAGAGCCGCTATCAAAGGATGTGCAACCGTTTCCAGGGTTGCCAGCCCGCAGGCCAGCACAAACAGCGCAAACCTGAAAAAATTAAAAGAAACTGCTTCTGCTGCCGGAATAAACAGGAATGCTCCCAGCGCATACAATCCAAGCCCCAGCAAAATGCCTTTCTTATAGCCGAACCGCTTCATGAAAGCGCCTGCTGGTATGCCCATTACAGCATAAGCGCCAAACAGTGACAGCTGCACCAGTCCTGAACGTGATTTCGAGATGTGCAGCACATGCTGAAAATGCCGGTTCAATACATCACCCAGCGTGAGCGCTACCCCCCAGCAGAAGAACAGGGAGGTTACAAATAATAACACCGTCAGGTATCTTCTCTCTGTGAAATTTGCCTGGTCGCTCATCTTATCTCAGTTTATTCATTCCTTTTCATTGGCTACCACTACCGCTACTCTCCCATCCGCACAGCCATAATAAAGGAAACATTTATTCCTGAACAACACAAGTTCTTCTATAAAAACCATAATCCTCATCTCTTAATTGATCGCTGTTAGTGAAAAAGGACGGTCTTCCGGAGCGCCTCCCCGTTGTAAAGCAGGCTTGGGGCCCATTACCAGGTGCAGCACACCGCCTTTTATAATATCCGCATGGGAGATCCAGTTAAACGTGTAAGGCTGCCCGTTAAGGGTGGCCGACTGGATATATACGTTCTCCGGGCTGTTATGTTCCGCTTCCACTACAAACTGTTTTCCATTTTCCAGGGTGATGGTCATTTTAGGGAACAATGGGCTGCCGATCACATACTGATCCGTGCCGGGGCACACGCTGTAAAAACCTGCAGCGCTGAGCACATACCAGGATGACATCTGCCCCTGGTCCTCATCGCCCGGATAACCGTTCTCCGTAGCATTGTACATATTTTGCATGATCTGCCGTACATGCCATTGCGCTTTCCAGGGCTGCCCGGCATAATTATACAGGTATACCAGGTGATGGATGGGCTCATTGCCCTGCGCATATTGTCCCATCTTAAAAGCCGCCATTTCTGTCATTTCATGGATCACCTGCCCGTATCCTCCTACTTTGATGGTGCCAGGCACACTGAAAACCGAATCTATTTTAGCAGTAAAATTTGTTTCACCGCCCATGAGGTTAATCAGTCCCTGCACATCATGAAACACAGACCAGGTCCAGTGCCAGGCATTGCCCTCTGTATAAGGACCGCCCCAGTCCAGCGGATCAAAAGGTGTGATCCATTTGCCTTCCTCATCCTTTGCACGCATAAAACCTGTAGCAGTATCATACAGATTTTTGTAATTGTACATTTGCCTGCTAAAAATTTGCTCGTAAAAAGGCTGTCCCGTTGCTTTTGCCAGCTGATACCCGCAAAAGTCATCATAGGCAAATTCCAGTGTCCAGGAAGAAGCGCCCAGCGTTTGCTGTGAATAAGGCACATACCCCAGCTGGTAATATTCCTTC
Organism: Chitinophaga sp. GbtcB8; assembly: GCF_019091455.1. GTDB lineage: Bacteria > Bacteroidota > Bacteroidia > Chitinophagales > Chitinophagaceae > Chitinophaga. The sequence goes on along the minus strand of NZ_JAGXJN010000006.1, from coordinate 101,361 downwards.
CATCCCGGCCTGCCGTTAGCGCTGCCCCAGGGGCCTTTATTGGTGGCCTCATGTAAATAAGCCTTCAGCGCCTGTTGCGGGTCAAAAGTGCGGATACCTTTTACCCATGCATCTGTAAGCAGGGAAATAGCATGATTGCCCAGCATACCACCGGTTTCCCCCGGGAACGACCATGCAGGCAGCCAGCCGCATTGCAGCTGCGCATCCAGCAGCGCCTGTACATAATGCCCCTGCATAGCGGGATGCAGGATGGTATTCAACGGGAACTGGCCCCTGAAGGTATCCCAGAACCCGTTATCCGTGTACATATACCCGTTATGCACCTTTCCATCATAAGGGCTGTAATAATAAGGCTGCCCATCCTTCCCATATTCAAAGAACTGGTGGGAGAACAGGTTGGCATGATATAAACAGGAATAAAAAGTTGCTTTCCCTTCCTCTGTTGCTCCTTCTATCTTCATCCGGCCCAGCAAGGTATTCCAGATCTTATCTGCAGCACGGTGTGTATCTTCAAATTTCGTATAACCTCCCAGCTCACGCTGTAAGGTAAGGGCTGCCTGCTCAGAACTGATATAGGAAGATGCCACTTTTGCCTCCACCTGCTGTCCTGCTGCAAATTCAATATAAGCACCTGCCCCTTCTCCTTCCGCAGCCACACTATCCGCATGTATGGTATTATGCCTGTTCTCCCAGGTACCATAACTTTTAAAAGGCTTATTAAAAGTGATCTCAAAATAGTTGCGAAAGTTCTGTGGCGCCCAGCGGCAATTATTTACATAACCGGTAATTTTCTGCGCGCTGGGATCAATCTTCACCTGGCTCATTTTCGTATAGCCATCCAGTATAAGGATGGACTTTTTACCTTTGGGATAAGTGAACCGGAGGTGTGCCCCTCTTTCTGTGGGAGAGATCTCTGTTTTTATACCATTATCGAAAACTACCTTATAATACCCGGGCTGGGCAACCTCCTGCTCATGCCTGAACGACGCTGCCCGTTTATCCTCATCCACCACAAGCTCACCTGCTTCCGGGAAAAGCGAAAAAACAGCATAGTCATTCACCCAGGAGCTGCACTGGTGCGATTGCTGAAAGCCACGGATGGTATGCACAAAATACTGGTACTTCCAGCCATCGCCGTTCTTACCTGTTTGCGGTGTCCAGGTATTCATACCAAATGGCAGCGCCGTTGCAGGATAGGTATTACCATAGGAAAATTCATATTTGCTGTTGGTACCCTGCCTGGTATTCACGTACTGCACCAGGTTATCCTGGCCAAAGCCCGGCAGCATAGCGACCATAACCAGGGCCAGGCTTACGAATAAATGCTTCATCCCCGTTATGTTACTTTAGCGAATTAATTTTTAGCCTGATGAACCTTGGACGATATAAATGAGGATGCTTTTGCAGATCTTTTAAGAACTCCACTGAATTTACATTGTAGCTAATGAGCAGCTCCCCTGGCGCTGAAAGGGCCGGATGTGCTTTAGCATTATACATTACATACGTTTTTTCTTCTGCATCACTGCTGCAATCCCATAACCTGGTAACCGGCCCGAAAGGCCCTACAGGACTGGCGCCTATGCGCATGCTGATGTGAGTGCCCATTCCTCCTTCCTGGAATACCAGGATATAACGTCCATCTCCCAACGGAGAAAGGCTCAATTCATTTGACACCTTATCCGTTGCATCTGCCGCCTTGCTCATTTCCTTATTCCAGCCAGCGCCATCCCAGAAACGCCACTGGTCAAACTTATCAAAAGCAGCGGGCTTTACCCTGGCTACCACCATTTGTTTTGCCATGCCATGTACCCCATATACATACACGTAACCATCCGGTGCAGGCGCACCAGCTTTGGCGGTATTTACAAAAATGCCTGCACCGTAAGAGCCGGTATGCCCGTCTTTATCCTTGAAAAACAAAGGCGTATCCATTTCCTTATATCCTTTAAACGGGGGCTTGCTGCCTGCGGGGATCCTGATCAGCGTATTGCCTACTTCACGAAAGCCAAACGCTTCTTCAGATACGTTCCTGATCCGGTAACCAAAAATATAAAGGGTATTATCCTGCTCCTGGTTCACAAAACCATCGCCCAGCCAGTAGTAATCTGTTTTCCCGGTTTTGGGGGTATGCGGATCAAACGCTGATATTGCCTCTCCTTTTTCATTAACATCCCATGCAAAATGCATTTTGTTGCTATCCGGTAAATGCCCCTTCAGCGTAGCCACACTATTATGGATCATCCTGGAACCCGGCAGCAGCGAGTCATTCACAATGCTGCCGATCATGGAATCACTGAATATAAAAAGCAGGCTATCCGATGCCTGATGCTCCCTGCCATTAAACGGGATGGTGTAGATCCCATCGCCCCCAAACCATCCGTTATTCCGGATAAAAAGCGCTGACCATTCCGGGGCTTCCTCTACCTTAAACTGCGGTGGTGTAAGGTCCGGCGTTTGTGCGTGCACATGGAAAAGGAGTAACACACCTATTGCCGTAAACAACATTCGTTTCATATCCATGAAAATTTTTTACGTTGAAAAATAATACCTGCCACTCCGCCAGCAATAAACAGCAAGGCTATCATCTGTGCCTGGCTTAGCTGCATACCCCATACCGGGTACTTTGGCGTAATACGCAACAGCTCTATAAAAAACCGCTCTGCACCATTCAGTATAAGAAATAAAAAGAACATACCCCCTGGTGTTTTCAACCGTTTCCGCAGCATCCACATTATTCCAAACAACAGGATGCATAAGGCGGCTTCATAAAACGGTGTTGGATACACGCCAACGGGTAATACGTGGCAATGCTGCAACGTGCAGCCCGGAATATATACTCCTGCATCAATGGCATTATGCGGGTAGGTGGAAGCCCATGCCCATTGCGGCATCCAGGCCGGTTTAACATGCCCGTTCACAATGCCCCAGTCACCATCGCCGGATAGCTGACAGCCGATCCTTCCAATACCATAAGCCAGCATCATGCCCGGCGAACCTATATCCGCCATATGGATCAGCGGGATCTTATTCCGGTATCCTATATACAGGTAAGTTAAGGCGCCAAAGATCAAACCTCCATAATAAGTAAACCCGCTGCGTGACAACAATACTTCCAGCGGCTGGTACCACAGCTCCTGGAAATGCTCCGCTGCATCAAACAGCTTTGCCCCCAGGAAACCCCAGATGCCTACCATAAAAGTAATGAACGGCATCAGCTGGTAAGGATGAATATAACGAACTATTTCCTTTGGTTCCGCTAACCGGGAGCGCTGCCGGTCTATATATACCCATGCTCCCCAAACAAGGGCCAGGATAAGCCCTGCCACTATATTACCCTGCAAGGAAAGGAAACCCGGCGCAGGATCATCTCCACGTAAAAGAGCCAGCAATACATCCAGGCCCTTGTATCCCAACAGGAAGCCCAGGCCCGCATTCAGCAACAGTTCCGGCAGTGATGCCGGCAGCCCCTCCGTTTCCTTAACCGTTATTGCCCGGATAGTGCCATCAGCTTTCTTCCTTTTAAACTCCGCCACAAATACAACATAGGCCCCGGCAAATGCCAGGGCCATCAAGGTACCGAAGGTCTGTAGATTGACCTTTACGGATATAGGGAATAAATAGCTGACGAGGTCTCCTATAGTCGGGAACATACGGCATATTTTAAAGACTGATCTGCAGCCCCATTATCAGCACACGCTGGTTAATATACGCATCTCCGGCGGTATTGGTGCTGATCTCCGGATCCTGCTGGTATTTACGGTAGTTATCCCAGGTGAACAGGTTGTACGCGCTCATATAAAGCCGTACGCTGTTCAATTTGAAAGGTAACATCCGGGTCGGGAACTGGTAACCAATATCCACTGTTTTCAGGCGCACATAATGCGCATTCACCAGCCAGTAATCTGAAGGGTAATATGTAGGACTGTTCACAGATGACTTATTAGTAGTAAGCCTTGGATACCCTGCAGCGGCCGCATTCTCAGGCGTCCAGGATTCCAGGTGTACAGGCTGGAACTGCCCTATAAACGGCTCTATACCGGTGCCTGTAATAATAAAGCTATAGTTGAAAGAGCCCTGCAGCAGCACACTCACACTAAAGCCCTTGTAAGATGCCTGCAGATTTAAACCCAGGTTGGTATTAGGCAAATTAGGATGCCCGATAGCCCGCTGGTCAAAGATATTAATAAAGCCATCCCCGTTCAGGTCCTGGTATTTGAGATCGCCTGCATGTAATGGCAGCCCGTTATCCGGGATAGCTACTGTTTTATTACCGGCATTGCTGCCGCCATTTGCATTCTGATAGGTGGTTACATTTGCAAGATCCTGCTCGGTATAATACCCTAAAGAATGATACCCGAATGGCTGGTTCAGCGGCTGGCCGGTGCGTGCCAGCCAGGTGTATGCCGGCGCTGCTTCACTCTCATACAATATTTTATTCTTTGCATAGGAGAATACAAAGTTAGTTCCCCACTGTACATTGCCAATGCTGCTGTGATAACCTATCTGCCCGTCAAAGCCCTGGTTACGTGTACGCCCCACGTTTATAGCCGGCAACCCTACCCCAATAATATCAGGTACATTGTTAGGCACTATCAGCTGATCATAACGGATGTTACGGAATACCTCGATGGTAGCGGAAAGGCGGTTATCCTTCAGCATGTTCAGGTCCAGCGCAAGGTTGATTTCCCGCTGCTTTTCCCATACCACATTGCTGTTGGCCAGGTTGCCCTCATAAAACATGTTGTAATTAATGGGTGATTCCCCGAACGGATAATTATTGAGATTTTGAATGTAGTTCTGTGCATAGATATACCTGTTATTAGGCGCTGCATCTGAACCTACAATGCCATAGGAACCGCGGATCTTGAACAGCCCGAACACGGGGAAGGCTTCTTTAAAGAACTTTTCACCGGACAAATTATACCCGATGCCTATGGCAGGAAAAAGCCCAAAACGGTGGTTAGACGCAAACCGGTCCGTTCCGTTATAGGCGGCTTTCAGGTCCAATAAATACTTGCCGTCATATTCATAATTAGCAGATGCAGATACCCCCTGGAACTTTGCCGGCACGCCTACTGATGCGGGATCTAAATTATCATACGCATCAAAGGTCTGCGACTGCTGATTCAGCAATACCAGGCCGCTCACATGGTGTTTGGAATTAAAAGTGCGGTCATAATTGGAAAAGAGCTGCACATTGACATTGGTGGTATAAATATTTGTATTGCCGCTATAGTAAATATTCGGGAATACATAGGTACCGCCGGGATTCAGCAGGTAAGATTTACTGGCCGGATCATAGTGGTAAGATGGGATAGGCCCGTAGTTACCGGTACCCCGGGTATATTGCTCCTGGCTGGAATAAGCCACGCGCGCAGTCACAGACAATCCATCCGTAATAGCATTCAGCTGCTGGGTAGCATTGAACATAATGTTATAATCCGTACGTTTTGCATTCTGGTAACCACCGGTGGCCAGCCTAGCATTCAGGGTAGGCAAATGCCCGCTGTTGAACCGCGAGTAGGCGTAAGCGTAAGATCCATCCGGGTTCAGGAAGGGCGCTGTAAAAGGCGTTAAACGGCTAAAGTCAAACACCTCTGATAAGGCGCTGGCCGCACTCAGGTTAGGCGAGTTGGTGGTGGAAAAACGGGTGGTCACATCCAGCCGCAGGTCCAATGTTTTATTGGCCTTCAGATCCAGGTTAGACCTGAAATTATACCGCTTAAAATTGTAGTTGGTATTAACGTTGCCCCGCGGATCAGGGAAACTACGCACCAGTCCATTCTGGTTCAGCGCACCGCCGGAAATAAAGTATTTCACCACGTTATTACCACCGGAAATATCCAGGTTGGTATTTTGCTGGTAGCTGTACTGTTTAAAAATAGCATCATACCAATTCACATTGGGATGCCCGTAAGGATCCTGCCCGTTCTTAAACAGGTTAAGGTCATCCTGTGTAAATTCAGGGATCTGGCCATCATTTGCCTCCGCCTGGTTGATCAGGGTGGCAGACTGGTAGGCATCCAGGAATTTAGGGATCTTTGTAGGCGTTTGTATCCCACCTTCCACCCGCACATTGATCTGCGGCTTGCCCAGCTTACCACGGCGGGTAGTTACTACCAGCACCCCGTTTGCCCCCTTGATACCATAGATAGCAGTGGTAGAAGCATCTTTCAGCACAGAGATAGAAGAAATCTCATTCACATTGATCTGCTGCAGCTGGTCATAGGTGTACTCTACATCATCCACAATGATCAGGGGCTTATTGCCGGCTGGGTTCAGCGAGCTTACGCCCCGTATATAAAAGTCAGAAGCATCTTTTCCCGGCTGGCCTGATCCCTGCTGGGAAAAGAAGCCCGGCAGCCTTCCTGTTAATGCATTCTGCACATTGGCTGTTGGCACGTTCCTGATCTCCGCTGCGTTAATGGTGCTTACAGAACCGGTATTGGTAATACGGGTTGTTTTGCCATAACCTACCACCACTACTTCGCCCAGCGCCTGGTTATCTGAAGCCATGGTTACGTCGATACTCTTCTCCTCTCCTGCAACGTTCAGCTCCCGGGTTACATATCCCACGAAACGGAATATCAGCGTATTGGATCTGCCTTTTAACGTTACTCTGAACTTACCTCCGGCATCGGTAACCGCCCCGTTACCCGGCACATTCTTCTCGCCCACAGATACCCCGGGCAGCGGTCCCTGGAGATCCCGCACGGTGCCGGTGATAACGCGGTTCTGCGCCAGCAAATAACCGGGAATGATATTTATAATTATACAAATGAGCAGTATTATTTTCCGCATATCTGTTTGTTTATAATTTTAGGAATGCAATGGGTTTACTGTCCCGGATTTTGTTTCATATTCGGGTTCTTGGCCACCTCATTGTAAGGGATGGGATACAGATATTGACTTTCCTTAAACACCGTTGTGAGCACCGTAATGGGATTATAGGTAAAAGCGTTACCGCTCTTTACTACGGATACGCCCGTACGTGGCTGGTTCATAACGGTGCCGGCTATCTTCCACCTGCGGATATCAAAATACCGGTGCTCTTCAAAGGCAAACTCTATCCGCCATTCATTCTGAATAACAGCTCTCATCTGCTCCCGCGTCATACCAGGCGCCAGGCCATAGTTGCCGCCTGCCCCGGCCTCAATTCCTGCACGTGCCCTGATGGCATACAGCTGCTCATACACATCTGCCTGCGGCGCAGGTTCTGCTTCATTACGCGCCTCTGCATAGGCCAGCAGCACCTCTGCATACCGCATAATGATCCAGTCGGAAGAATGATTGCTGAAGGTGGCGGCAGCTTCAAAATTGCCCATGAACTTGCGCATGTAATAACCGCTTACTGTTTGCTGTAAAGAGGAATTAGGCTTGCTTTGCCCTCCTTCATATGTTTGTACCGTGCCGTTCAGCCATTTGGCGCCATTATAGAAAATGGTGGCGGTAAAGCGTGGATCACGTTTTACATCAGACAATACACTATAGGGATCAGATACCAGGTACCCGGAAGCCGGGTCTGTAATGGGCAGGCCGTTCTGCATGGGAAAAGCATCCACCAGCTCCTGCGTAGGGCTGGTATTGCCGGTGCCGCCTGCTGAAAACCCTACAGGGCTATTGCCTGTTTCAATACTGGTAGTGTTGTTCCCCGGCCGGATAAAAATGCGCTCACTGTTATTCTGATCCAGGAAAATGCCGGTAAAAGAAGTATGCAGGGCATAAGTATGCAGGTCTATCACATCTTTTGCAGCCTGTGCTGCCTGCACCCAGCGGTTTGCATCATAATTCGTATACCCGGTAAGGTTATTTGCATTATCAATATTGTTGCCGTTAAAGAGCGGGCTGGCAGCCAGCAGCAGGGCTTTCATCTTAAGGGTCATAGCGGCACCCTTTGTAACGCGGTAGTTATCTGCATCTGCTACCGGGGCTGTGAGCAGGCTATCCCTGATGGCATCACATTCCCCTGTGATATAAGATATACAATCTGCAAAGCTGCTGCGGGGAAGGCTAAGATCTTCTCCGATGTTATACACTTTATCGCCCAGCAGCGGTACGCCGCCATAACGCCTTACCAGCTCAAAGTAGAAATAGGCACGCAGGAACCGCGCTTCGCTTCTCCACACCTGGGCTGTTGTAGTGCCATTGGCAAGCCCTCCCTTTACCGGCACTACGCCAATGTTATTGATGAAAATATTGGCATTGCGGATCCCTGCCCAGAAAGATTCCGGTACGCCGGTACTATTAGGCGACTGCGAGAGATTGGTACCTTCCCAGAGATTCTCCGCACCCGGGAAATTGAAAGCAGTTACCGCATTGGTAGCGATGAGGGTAACCGGTATATTGCCGCCTGTTTTGGAAGATACTGCATCATCTGAGGCTGCATCCAGGTAATCACCGCCCACCCGGTTGTGGCCATTCTTGACAATGGCATAGATCCCATATAAGAACGACTGTGCATTTACCCCTGCAGAATCCAGCGGATCAAATACATAGTTACCGGTCACTTTGTCTACCGGGAACTGCTCATATTTTTTGCAAGCGCCCAAAATGACCGCCACCAGCAGGAAAACAGCTATTGTATGGATATAATGTCTTTGCATAGCTCAATCTCATTTATAACTTAATATTAACCCCGGCAGTTACCACTCTTTGTATAGGGTAGCTGGTGGGCATTACTTCCGGGTCCATCCCCTTAAATCCTGCCATGGTGAACAGGTTCTCGCCATCCAGGAATATCTTTAAACCGGAGATGCGGATCCTTCTCAGTAAACTATAAGGCAATGAATATCCCAGCTCCGCATTGCGCAAGCGTACATAGTTTCCATTCTTCAGGTAAAAGGTGGAGAACAGTGCGTTATTATTTGCCGCAGATACTGCCAGGCGTGAGAGCGTAGCCCTGTCTGCCGTTTCCGGCGTCCAGCGGCCCGTGGCGCTGGCATATGCCTGCCCGTTAGTAGTGGAATAATCCAGGCCAAAATGATCGATCACATTATTTTCTACGCTGATCTGCCGGTTGGCTACCCCCTGGATAATAACGCTGAAATTAAATCCCTTGTAATTAGCGCCCAGGGTTACACCGTAAAAAGCCAGCGGCTTACGGCCCCCGATGGTGGACTGGTCAAAGTAGTCAATAACTCCATCCCCGTTAAGATCTTTGTACTTGATATCACCGGGGCTGGGGGTATACCCTGCTATATGCGCGCTAGTGGCAGCATCATGCGCATCCTGGTAAAGCCCTAATGCCGTATAACCGTAGAAGGTACCTGATACCGGTAATCCTGTGCGGCTGTTCCAGGCGTATGGCGTTGCCAGCTCGTCGTTGTAAAGGATCTTTGAATAAGCCAGGCTGCCATTGGCTGTTACAAAGTAGTTGAAATTGCCTGCGTGGTTGTTATAGGTAAGGGACAGCTCTATACCCTGGTAAAGGTTCTTACCAATATTCTCCAACGGGTAAGCAGTACCTAACAGGGCGATGGAATTGCCGCGAAAGCCCAGCACATCCGAATAGCGGTCATGGTAATAATCAGCTGACAGCTGCAAATGATCATGCAGGAAAGAAATATCCGTACCAATATCCAGCTTATCGCCTTTTTCCCAGGTGATGTATGGATTAGCCAGGGTACCCTCATACTGGTAATACACATTGGTATAGCTGGTGCCTACCTGGTAATTCTTATTATTGTTGTTGGAAGAATATGTTTGTGAATAGGCGTAATACAGCGCTGCGTTCAGATCAATGTTTGCATTGCCTGTTCTTGCATAGGTAGCCCTCCATTTCCAGCCGCTGATCCAGGAAATATTATCTTTTATAAATGATTCACGCCCCATTTCCCAGCCCAGGCCTGCGCCATAGAACAGGCCCCACTGGCCGCCGGAAGGATAACGGTTATTTTTGCTGCCGATGAGCGTTGCATTTACAAAATACTTATTCTCATAATCGTACCCTGCCCTTAGACCAACATTCGTGGTGGTAGAAGCCAGGTCGTAGTTTGCCACAATAGACTTCACATCATATAATGCCTGTGCCGTTACATTACTTTTATTAAAGTGCCGGTCGTAGTTCAGGCTTAATTGTCCGAAGGACTGGCGGGAAGTGAATACTGTACGGAACTTATTGTTCTGCGCAGTGGTAGTGCCATAAATCAGATACTCATTATCCATCAGGCCATAGGAAGGGTTCTGCAGGCTCCTGTCCAGCGCTGTAATGGACTGGTAAGATAAATTCCCTTTCAGCTTTGCGCTTAGTCCGGGTAATACGCTATTCAGGTTATAATGCAGGTCTACATTCGCCAGGATATCATTGGTATTATTCTGTGTATACCCGGAGTACTGCGCCCTTGACAACAGGTTATTACTATAAGGGCCGTTATTACCGCCGGTATTATTACCGCCGAAAGTGCCGTTAGGATTATAGATGGGATAAGCGTTATTGGGTGTGGCATACAGTGCCGACAGCAGTGCATTGTAATCATTTCCAGGCTCCCGCGCATTCTGCACACGGCCAAACAATTGCAGGTCTACATCCAGGTTTTTATTAACCTGCACACCGATGTCGGAATTGATGATGTAACGTTTTAAGCTGTTGTTGGTATTATAAGTAATATCCGGGCTGGTTTTGAAGATCCCTTCCTGGTCAAAATAGCTCAGCGATACGGAATAGCGCGCTACATTCGTACCCCCGTTCACGTTCAGCTTATAATTGGAGATAGGAGAATAGTTCCGCAACAGGGTATTAAACCAGTTCACATCCGGATGACCAATAGGATCAGTATGGTTCCGGTAAGCATTGAAATCTTCCGCGCTATACAGTGCGGGCTTGCCGTCATTGGCCAGCGTTTCATTCAGCAGATAGGCGTACTGGTAGGCGGGCAGCGGCTTTGGCATGCCTAATGACTGCTGTACGCCTGATTGCGCAGTAAACGAAATACGCGGGCGTCCCAGCTCTCCCCTCCGGGTAGTGACCAGCACCACGGGGTGCGAGCTGTTATTGCCCAGCAATAAGGTGGAGAAACCATCTTTCAGCACTGAAATGGATTCGATGGATTCCGGATCAATAGAAGAGATCTCCCGCTGCACCCCGTCTATCACCGTGATAGGCGTTTGCCCGCGTACGCTCAGGGCAATCTCTGAATTATCTGTAGACCGGTTGTTATTGGAGCCTGCATTTACCAGTGTTTGTCCAATAACCTCGGGAGAAGATATTTCCTTTACATTGAAAGAGGTAAACCCGCTATTCTGTTTGGTGTACACACCGGACATCTGACCCGGGAACGCATATACGTACAGGGAAGCCGGCGTGGTGGTAAGCTGGTTGGTATAAATGGTGGATACCGCACCTGGCACGCGTGAACGGTCTACCCGCTCATATAACATGTTCACCTCCTTTGGCGATCTCAGGAAAGCATCTGTTAGCTGCACATCCAGGGCCTTTCCTGCTTTTACCGGTAATTCACGGGTATAGTAATCCTTATACGAAAACACGAGCATGACGCCTGCCGGCGCATTTATTTCAAAATGCCCGTTCTTATCTGTGAATACCGTATCTGCTTTATTTTTAACGCCCACCTTTACACCGGGCAAGGGTTCATTAAATTCATTCACAACAGTGCCATTTGCCCATCCCGGATGAGCAATGCCCTTTGTGGTGGTATCCTGTGATGACTGAAAGGCGCGCGTAGTATGCGGAAGCGCCAGCAGACAGGCTACACCGATCAGGCATATATTATAGTACCAATAGCGCATAGAATCAGGTTTTAAACGATGATTTTGGTTGTGGCAATGATCAGCCACATTTAAACTTATAAGTGAAGGGAGCAGTGGTATTACCATACCCAACCTGTTTGGTGCCGGATTTATCCCGGATATAGTAAGTCATATTAGTGACCGTCTGGCTATCGTTGATCCCAAAGAACGACCGCGGCCAAAGGGTGATCTCGTACCTTCCCCTGCCCGTGAGCTTCATCAGTGTTTTGCTGGTCTGCTCACAGATAATGATCGTTTTACCATCATTGGTGGTACCGGTAGCGCAGAGGTATACTTCACTGCTTCCTGACAGGGCCGTATTGGCTACATTGGAATCAAAGGTGATGGTCACCAGGTCATTATCCAGGGATTTGGGCGGTGAAATAGTGGTGAGCTGTGGATTACAGAAGTCAACCAGGTCGCCGCTGCCGCCGGTTACGGTAAAACAGTCCCCGATATATTCATTATAATACTCCGCGGTAGGCCCGTATCCTGCATCCACGTTGCCATCAGAAGTAAAGCCATTGGTAGTGTTAGCTACTACATACGCCAGCTTTACAAGCGTGGGGTTATCATCTGCCCCAACTTTCAGCTTAAGGAAAATAGAGCCGGTGATCTTGTCATTATTGCCATAGGTAAATGGTACATCACTCTGCATCACCACCCATTCCATATCATCTATCAGGTTGCCGGCAATACCAAATGTTGCGCGCATGTAATCCGGCCAGTTCTTGCCATCGCCATGCGGGGCCAGGGTGCTGAGCGGCGTCATTACAAAGCTGCCATCCCCTTTGCTGCCTTTGTAAGTGGCTGTTAAGTTCTGTGTACCCTTCCAGCCTTTGGGCATCAGCACTCCCAGGATCAGCTTATCAGAGCCATCGGAATTACAGGATACATCAATGTCCAGCTGAATAGGCACCACATCCCCTACTTTAGCAGATGCGGGAATGGTGACCTTGGTGATCTTTATATGACAGAAGCTGAAAATAATGGCCACTATAAGCAGCGCAGCCAGCATCCAGATCCTTTGTCCTTTGATACGTAAACGTGGTAACATATAATAATCAGGTAAGTTTTCAAAAATCAGTTCCTCATATATTTCAATTATCCCTTGACAGTGTATAGATATAGGCATTGAGCTCACAGCCGGGAACGAAAGTGAGGTTTAACAGCCTGACACCGGCGCTCGTTGGATAATTGAGCGAGGTAGTTATAGCGCTCCCCCCTTCAGGCGTAAGCGTGAGCTTGAACGGGTATTCCGGATCATCCAGCGCATACTTCCCGTTTACATTCACCAGGAAGGGCAGCTTATTCTCCAGCATATAATTGCCCGTGGAATCAAATCTGAGCCTGAACTGTGTAAAATCAAAAACGTTGGTAATGTCCGTACCATTCCGGGTAGCTTTAATAATTTTCCAGCGGCCGGTTAAATTCTTGGGCGCTTCAGCTACCGGGGCAATCTCCTCTACTTTACAGGAAACAAGGAAGCAGATACAGGCGGCGATGAAGAGTATAAAGCGATTCATATCATACAGGATTAAGATCAATAACCAGGATTTTGAACTAATTCCGGCGACTTACCGGTTTCTGAAAGCGGGAAGGGCCACAGGTACATTGCCGGGCGGAAATTATGCTTGGTAACGTTGAATGGCTTGTAGGTAACTGCGCCTCCATTGCGGTTCACTTCCATGCCCATGGATTGTATGCTTTCCGTTTGCGGTGCTATCTTCCACCTTCTTACATCCCAGAAGCGGTGCCCTTCATACGCCAGCTCTATCCTTCGCTCATTTTGGATCCGGGTGCGCATTTCAGCCTGTGTAAGGCCGGTGGGCAGCTGGTAAGGATCCAGTCCTGCGCGCTGCCGTACCGCTTCTACAGCTGCATATACATTGCCGGTAGGGCCTTCATATTCATTGGCAGCTTCTGCATAGTTCAGCAATACTTCTGCATAGCGTATCAGCGGCATTACCCTGTTGCTGGCAAAGCTGAGCGTTGCTGCAATGGCGGCAGGATCCAGCATCTTATTATTGTAATACCCTGTAATAGTACCCTGGTGCACTGCATCCTGCCCGGTGAGGATGCCGTTATAATTACCCACGAAAATGTTCACAGGAGCAGATCCGTTCGTTTGCCCGTTACCGGTACGTACCAGCAAAACCGTTTGATCCCGGATAATGCTGTATCCCAGCCTGGGGTCACGGTCTTTATAAGGATCAGCAGGATTATAACCTGAAGTGGGATCCGTGATGGGCTTTCCGTTTTTCATTGGGAAAGCGTCCACCAGCCCCTGGTAAGGGAAAGAGCCGGTACCATTGCTGCCCCTGGAAGGAGGCAGGCATATATTTTCGAGATCACTGTTACCCGTAGGGCGCATCAGTTCAAAAATGTATTCCGTATTCACACGTAAGGGAAATAATCCCTGGAACCCATAACCCGGTAAGCTTGTCTGGTAATTATTCACCGTATTCAAAGAATACACGCCCAGTGCAATAACTGCTTGTGCAGCATCCTTTGCCAGCTTCCAGCGGTTCATATCAAAGGTTGCATAACCTACCAGTGCAGGATCTACGCTTACTCCACCACCCGGACCCGCATCTGCCGGTAATGTAGTGCCATTGAACAGCGGGCTGGCTGCGTATAACAGTACCCGCGCTTTCAATGCCAGGCAGGCTCCTTTGGAAGCACGGCCGTAATTGAGGCCCGTTTGCGCGGTGGGCAGAATGGCGGCAGCAGCATCACATTCAGAGAGGATGTAATCCATACACTCCGCATAAGTATTCCGCTTTGCCTGGATGGGCTTATCATATGTAAGCAGCGTATCGCCTACCAGCGGCACGCCTCCGTAATGCTGCACCAGCATAGCATAGTACCAGGCGCGCAGGAAGCGGGCTTCTGCTACCATCTGGGTTTTGTAAGCTGGTTTTAAGGGTGCGTTGGGAAGGTTCTTAATTAATACATTCACTGCACGGATATTGCTGTAGCAGGTTTTGTACGGCTCTTCGCCAATGATGCCTGCATTTACTGTACCGGTAGCAAACTGTGTGGCGGGTGTTGAAAAAGCATGTGAAGGTTCTGCCTCATCACAGGCAGCCTCCAGCCCGCCGCAAACGACATAGTTATAGGAAAAGCGGCTCAGGCTTGCACTTAGTCCTGTATTGGAATAAATATTGGCTAAGAAACCAACGGTCCTGGAACTGTCAGCAAAAATAGTTTGTTCGGTCAGATTGGTGGTAGAGGTGGCAGCAAGGAAGCCCTCTTTCCTGCAGGATGCATACACCAATGCCGATGCCATTAGCACTAAAACGGGAATTCGTTTTATCATAAATTGGCGTGGTTTATTTGTATCAGTGAATAGGTTGCCCCAAAAAGTCTGCTAAGATGGTATAGTATTAAAATTCTCTGATCTGGCTGATGAATACTAAAATACGACTACTAAACCGGTTTAGCAAATTAAATCAATTATTTTTCTCAAAGTATTGATGAAAAAACAAGGCCTGGTACCGGATGGAATTAGACCAGTATTCCCAGGCATGCGAGCCGGGTCTTACCGTGTAATCATGCGGTATATTACGCTCCAGCAGCGCTTCATGCAGCTTGTTATTATACCGGATGAAGAAATCATCTGCTCCGCAATCAATAGTAATATCCAGTTGGTTGGGCGTGATCAGGTACAGCATGTTGATCACACTGTTCTTTTCCCAGCGCTCGGGGTTTTCACTGTATTTTCCCAGCACCTCGTCCAGCCCAAAGCTTTGCGGAAAAGCGCGCAGGTCTACTCCCCCGCTCATGCTGCCCACTGCACCAAAAGTGCTGGTATGCCGGAAAGCCAGGAACAGCGCGCCATGCCCGCCCATGCTCAGTCCTGCAATAGCCCTTCCCTTACGGCTTGCAATAGTGGAATAATGCTGATCTATCCAGCTCACCAGTTCCCCTGCAACATAGGTTTCATACTTTGAGCCGGCTTTTACCGGGCTGTCAAAATACCAGCTGGCAAAATCACCATCGGGGCATACAATGATCATGTGGTATTCGTCTGTTAGCTTTGCCAGCCCTGTGTCTTTTTTTACCCAGTCGCTGTAATTACCGCTAAAGCCATGCAGCAGGTAAAGCACCGGGAGCCTGCTTTTGCTGCTGTAATTCCGCGGGGTGATCACAACGGCCTTGATCTCTTTGTGCATAACAGCACTGAATGTGGTAACAGTATCCACCTTTGCTGCCAGCAATACTGATGTATACAGTATGCAAAGCAGTGATAAACTAATTCTGAAAATGTTCTTCATAACTATCTGGCTGCTGCAATAGTAACGGTGTGCAGTTTTGGTTGATTGATCTCGTAAATTTTATCTGTCAGGATATTCATTTCTCCCTGCCATACTTCACGCAGGGCTTTGTAACGGGCACGGGAAAAGTTATCCTTGTTACCGCCTACGGCCCAATCTGTTGCTGCATGGGTATTCACAGAATCCATTGCTGCATTGTCATCTTTGAAAAGCATTCCTCTTGGTTTCAGGAAATCAAATTCTATCCAGGCATACATTCTCAAACGTCTTTCAATATCCCAGCGCTCCTCATTCAATTCACGGATCTGGATAGCCTGCTGGTATTCCGGTGTACGGGTATTTTCTGCCAGGTTAATACCTGCAGCCAGCTGCCCTGCATCATAAACGCCAACTTTTTCACCATCCATCAGCAGGTTATAAGAGCCTGCCTGCAGCCCGCTCACCTGCAATATTTCCTGGTTGAACTCTTTCATAAAAGGCACTACTTTCATAGCATCGGCCTGTCTATTGTGATTGCCCCAGCCACGTGGAATAGTGTCCAGCGGGTAAGGCAGCGACTGCGCCAGGTAACCAAAGCTGATACCGGATGCAGTTCCTGTTACTGCATTGATCTTACAGTTCACTGCCTGCTGTACTTTTTTGGTAGCAGCATCGATCCGTATGCCGGCCACCGGCTGATCAGCAAGGCCCTGAGCCTTCAGGAACAGGTACGCCATTACCATATGGCCATCGTTATCAGGATGGATACGATCACCGGGCGTAAGGCTGAAAGTGGAATCCCGCTGTTGTTCGCGCTGATTGATGGTCCTCATAGGATGGTAAAAATCAACAAACGGCCATCCGTTCTTTTTTGCCGCCTGTTCCTGGAAGGCAACTACTTCGGTCAGGGCTTCGGCTTTGTGAGGGAAGATATTTTTATCCGTGAACCTGGTTGTTTCATCATAAGGCGAAGTGCCAATAAAGATCTTCTTAATATCGGCACGCTTTTTCAGCTGATCTTCCACCATACGGTAACTGCTATACGAACGCTCCAGCTTTTTCTGCATGGTATCCTTTCCATCTGCTTTGTACCATTCAAAGTAACCGGTATCATTCATGCCCCAGGTAAGGGTAAGTACCGTAGGCTTTTTTGAAAGCACATCATCCTCAAACCGGTCGCGGATCTGGGTAATAACATCCCCTCCTATCCCGGCATTGAGGCAGGTAATACGCCTGCCCGGAAAATGGGTCATGTAGTACAGCCAGATATAGGAATGATAATGGCCCCCGTCCGTAATACTGTTGCCAACAAAAACAACACGGTCGCCCTGCTGAAAAGGCGCAGGATGTTGCTGCGCTTTTGCCTGTAAAGCTGCTGCAGCCATGAACAATAACAGTAGTTTTCTTCGCATGTGCATCTATTAATTAGTTGATCCCCCATTGCTGAGCGGGAGCAGGGCCCATTACCAGCTCCAGCATGCCACCCTTTGCAATTTCCCGGTAGTCGATGTGGCACTGGTTGAGCGGCTTTCCATTCAGCTTTGCGCTTTGTATATAAATATTCTCTGGTGAATTGTTAATGGCTTTGATGGTAAAGATGCCCTTCTCCAGCTTTAAGCTTACCTTATCAAACACCGGGCTGGTGATCTCCTGCCGGGTATCGCCGGGGCATACCGGGTGCAGGCCAATAGCTGCCAGCACATACCAGGCCGACATCTGACCCACATCTTCATTACCTACCAGCCCTTCCACACTGTTATGATAGGCCCTGCGGCAAATAGCTCTTGTCCATTGCTGTGTTAACCAGGGTTTTCCCAGCCTGTTAAACAGGAAAGGCACATGATGCACCGGCTCATTGGCATGATTATAATAATCATTCCACATCATATTTTCCGGCGTATGTTCAAAGAATGACTGAAGATCGCTGATCACTTTTTCTTTTCCACCCATGAGCGCCACCATCCCATCTACATCCTGCGGCACAAACCATCCCTGCTGATAAGGATTGCTTTCCATGGTGCCATACCAGGCCGTCATGCGGCCTGCATCCGGCCATGGCAGCCAGCTGCCAGCTGTATCGCGGGGCCTGAACCATCCTTTCTCTGCGTCAAAGATCTTTTTATAATTTTTGCCTCTTAAAGCGTATTTCTTTTCATCGTCCGGGTGATGCAACCATTTAGCCAGCTGAGATACACACCAATCCGTGTAGGCATATTCCAGTGTATAGGAAAGACAGAGGTTTCCCGGCGTATAACCTTTATCGCCGTTTCCAAAGCGCTCTACAGAATTAACAGCAAGGCGGTACGCTTCCGGCACATTATAATTGCGGATGCCTTTTGCATAGGCGTCTGCGATCACCGATACAGCAGGATTGCCCAGCATACAGCCGGAATAAGCATTGAGCAGCTCCCAGCGTACCAGGTAATCCTTATTCTTTTCCTGCGCCAGGGTAACCAGCGAGTTAACCAGGTCATTGATCAATGAAGTATTGATCAGGGTTTGCAGCGGCATCTGGCTGCGGAAAACATCCCATCCGCTGAAAATGGTACGCTTGCGGAAAGTGCTGCCGGTATGTACCTTGCCATCTCCGCCCGTATATTTACCATCTACATCCTGCACAATACGCGGGTCTATCATGGTATGATATAAGGCAGTATAAAATACCTGCTGCTCTTCTTTTGTGCCACCGGCCACCTGTATGCGGGAAAGCTCCCTGTTCCACAGCTCACGTGCACGGTTATGTACTTTATCAAAATTCCAGTCTTTTATTTCCTGATGCAGGTTAGCTGCCGCGCCTTCCATGCTGACAAAGGAGATACCTGCTTTCATGAATACCTGCTCTCCTTCCTTTGTATCAAACTCCGTGAAAAAGCCCAGG
Organism: Chitinophaga sp. GbtcB8; assembly: GCF_019091455.1. GTDB lineage: Bacteria > Bacteroidota > Bacteroidia > Chitinophagales > Chitinophagaceae > Chitinophaga. The sequence goes on along the minus strand of NZ_JAGXJN010000006.1, from coordinate 82,479 downwards.
TGTTTTCCTTCTTTCTCTTTAACGCCGTTCAGGATGGCGGCATGGCTTACCTGCTGCTGGTACCGGTCACTGGTTACATCTTCCAGCTTGCGCGGCCAACTATCCGGAATATCAGTGCTCCATACGCCATAGTGCCGCAACGGCTTGCTGAATACTGCATAGAAATAAACGGTATAATCTGCATGACCATCTCCATTGCCCCAGCCACCGCCATCCGGTGTGCATTTCATCCATCCTGTGATGGTGCTGTCATTCACTACTTTTACATACTGGCTGGTGGAAGTACCACCCACCCTGCGGGCAAGATCGATCTGGATCCTTGACTGCTGGCTGGCGGGGAACGTGAATTTCAATATACCGCTATGCGGCGCTGCCGTCATTTCAGCTTTGATCTTATAATCTGATAGCTGCACTGAATAATATCCTGCAGCTGCTTTTTCACTTGATTTAAGATAGTTTGAACGATAGCCTTCCTGGCTACCCGGCTTGCCTGCCTGTGTTCTTAAAGGCCCAGTAGCGGGCATTACGAGGAAATTGCCCAGGTCTCCATACCATCCAATGCCACTCATCTGGGTAAATGCAAATCCTTCTATGCTGGTATGTTCATAGCTGTAACCGGAACCGTTATCGCCACCGGTGATGGTATTAGGACTAACCTGTACCATACCATAGGGAGTAGTAGCCCCGGGAAATGTTTTTCCCAACCCATGATAGGTGCCGGCAGCACCTACGCTGGTACTGGCGCCTACAAAGGGGTTCACCAGGTCCGCCGGCGACTGGGCGGCTGCGCGGTGAATACAACATACAAACGTACAAACGATGATTAACTGGATCTGCTTCACTATGATTTAATTTTGCGGCAAGATACTAAAACGTGGCAACCCTCTGTAAAAGTGGCAATTGTCATTTTTGAGCACAGGCCCGGTCTGCGCCGCTGCAGATACCCCCAAAAAGCCCGTCAGTAGCAGGTAAAGGAACCTTTTCATACGCGTGAAATATGCTAAACTGATTTAGCAAATAAAGTATAAAAGAATTTCCCGTACAACATCATTAACATATTAATATTTATATAATTTGTATTTATTTGCAGAGCAGTAAAATAATAAACTGTAAAAATCGCTATTTTAACATTACTAAACCGGTTTAGCAAATATTTTTTATTATTGCGGAAACATTTCACCACTTATGAAGTCAATTGCATTGCTGCTCTTATCCCTGCTTACCGGTACCTTATTATATGGTCAAAGCCTTCACTGGAAAGTCGCTCCACAGGCAACCGTACAGGGACAAGCCGCTGATATTGCCAGCCCTGGTTTTCCCGACAGGGATTGGGTACCGGCCCTTGTACCCGGCACTGTATTTTACGCCTATGTGAAAGCAGGGAAAGAAAAAGATCCGGATTACGCGGATAATATTTACCAGGTAGATGCCGCAAAATATAACCGGCCTTTCTGGTACAGAACAGAATTTCCTGCAATAACGGTGCAACAGCAGCAGCGTGTATGGTTAAAATTTAATGGTATCAATAAATACGCAGACATCTATTTCAATGGCAAACACCTGGGCTACTTACACGGGCATATGCAGCGGGGCATCTATGATATTACTTCCCTGCTGCATTCAAAAGGCAGGAATGCCATTGCGGTGCTGATCTCCCCTCCTAAATACGATCCTGCCCATGATCATGGCCTGGCTAATTGGGAAAGCCCCACCTACATTTGCAGCGGCAGCTGGGACTGGATGCCGGCCGTACCTGGTTTGAACAGCGGCATCACCGATACAGTAGCCATTGCAGTTACAGGCCCTGTGAACATCTCTGATCCCTCGATACGAACCGATATGCCGGATACCAGCGCGGCAGCCGTCACAGTAGCTGCCCGGCTTACGAACGCCTCCCCGGTTAGCATTACCGGCACACTGAAAGCCGTGATCAGCCCGGGTAATATTACCGTTAATAGCAAAGCCATTACCCTGGCACCGGGAAGCAGCCAGGAATACAGCTTTCCCGTCCAAACAATCCAACATCCACATCTTTGGTGGCCTAATGGATATGGCGATCCATTCCTGTATTCCTGCAAGCTGTCATTTGAAACAGGCAGCTCTGTCACAGACAAAACAATACAGGCTTTTGGTATCCGCAAAATTTCCAGCGACACAACTTCCCTCAACGGGCCTATGCGTTTATACGTGAACGATGTACCTGTACTTGTGAAAGGCGGCAACTGGGGCATGTCCGACTATATGCTGAAAGCAAGGGGCAGCGACTATGATACCCGCATACGCCTGCACCAGGCCATGCATTTTAATATGATCCGTAACTGGACAGGAGAAGTAACGGATAATGCCTTTTATGACTACTGCGACAAATACGGCATTATGGTTTGGGACGATTTCTGGCTGAACAACATGGGCGGTATTGACAGCCTGGATATGTTCAGGGATAATGTTGTGGAAAAGCTTAAAAAGTTCAGGAACCACCCTGCGGTTGTAATATGGTGCGGCGCCAATGAAGGGGTACCTGGCGGTGATGCGCATGGCGCTATCAGCAATGTTATTACGGCTGCCATTCAACAGTACGACGGGGATAGCAGGTTATACCTGCCCCGTTCAAATGCAGGAGTTGCCAACCCTAACTTCTCCATACAGGGAGGCAGTAAAAACCTTTCCGGCAGCGGCATTTGGGCCAATGTTGATCCAAAGACCTATTTTACCGACCCGCATAATGGCTACCTATTTTCCCGTAATAGCTGGGGCATGCGCAGTGAGCTGGGCATGGCCACATTTGTGAACCCCGAGAGCTTTAAAAAATTCATGCCACAGGAGTTTTGGATCCCTCCCACCCCGGAGGCTGTTAACAGCAAGGATAACATGTGGGCCAGGCATTTCTTTAGTACAGATGGTGCAATGGGCGGCGGGGCCGACCCGGTTAAATACATCAACGATATTAATAAAAGCTATGGTAAAGCTACTACCCTGGAAGATTTTTGTAAAAAGGCGCAGCTGCTGAACCTTGAAACCATGAAAGCCATGTTTGAGGCATGGAATGATCATATGTGGAATGATGCATCCGGTCTGCTGATCTGGATGAGCCAGTCCGCTTACCCTTCCATGATCTGGCAAACCTATGATTACTATTACGATCTTACAGGCGCTTATTTTGGCGCAAGATCAGCCTGTGAGCCCCTGCATATTCAATGGAACCCGGCTACACGAATGGTGAAAGTGATCAATAATACGCAACATGCATTGCATAACCTGACTGCTGAAGCAAGTGTTTATAATGCAGATGGTAAGCCGGTTGCCGGATATGGAAAAAAAACAACCTTACAGGTAAATGCAACTTCTTTAAAAGAAGCCTTTACCTTGTTGGATGATTCTTCAGGCTTGTCTGCCGTGTATTTCCTGCGATTGAAATTATATGATGATAAAGGCGTGTTACTATCAACAAACACTTACCTGCTGGGAAAAGAATATTTGAATTATACGGCATTGAATACACTGCCACGGGCAACTGTTGCTGTAAGCCAACCGGCATTATCTGGTAACCATCTTACATTCACCGTTACCAACAGATCCAGGCAATCCGCTGCTGTTGGTGTACGTGTGCAGCTGCTGGACAATAATAATAAACAGATCTTACCGGCTTTGATCAGCGACTCCTATTTTAACCTGATGCAGGAAGAGCAAAAACAGGTGCAGGTAGCAGTAGATAAGGCATTATTGAAGAACGGGTACAGGCTGGAAGCAAAAGCGTATAATGATTAAGCTGATATGCATAAGATCTGTCTTAATGATTTTCAAATAGATGGATACACCAGTTCAGGAGATCTGTTTCATCAACAATACTCCAGGAATGAGGATGCCTGCTTCCATCCTTTCCATACCCTTTGTTACTGGTTACAATTAATTCTGCGTTATTGTTACCCAGTAATTTTAACTGATTAATAAAAGCAGCCAGATCCAAAACATTTAAATCATAAAGATCTTTTCTTCTATTATTGATCCACCAGTTTATATCCGGTTCTGCATACATTCTTACATGCATATCTGTGAGAACAGATGCATTTCCGCCCTGTTTCACGGTATGGCTGAAAGGCGATGCCTGCTGATACGCGGGCCTGTTATCGCCGGGAGCTCCTTTCAGTTTGTCTTTAAAGAAAGACATCAGCTGTTTACCCTCCGCGACTGCATCAGCGCTATAGTTTCTCAGAACAGCATTTTCTGATTCATTATAGAGCCGTTCATAGTCTAACGGAGGATCTGCCGCAAATACAGCCAACGGTCTTATCCCGAAAACACTTTTTCCTTGCGAACAGTATTCCGCGAACCTAACTGCCGCTGTTCCGGCAGCAGACATCCCGCCAATCACTATTTTTCTACCAGGGATCTTATACTTTAGTATTGCTTCGCTGATCATTGAATCCAGCCGCTCCGGCACCAGGCTGCCTATAAGAAAATCAGGATAAGCGTCTGTAGGCACCGCTGTCATTAACAAGATCCCTTTTGCATAAGCGGCCTTCTTGGCACTATCTGACAATCCTATACTTACCAGGACGATAGCACCTTTTATACTGCCGGCAGGCTGCCTTACCACGTAAAAATTCCGGAGGCTATCTTTTGCATTCCTGTATATATATTCCGGGCTCTGGGCGTATGAAGTTTGAGATGCTATTGTTAAAATGAACAGGGCTATAATCTTTTTACTCATCATAAATAAAAAAGTACAAAAAAAACTAAACTTCCTGATAAAACAAAGTCAGATATCCGTTAAGCCCGCCCTGGCCTATACGCCAGAAATATGCATCAGACTACAGCAACCGGAAGAATATGGGCACCAGCGTATGGCAGGATGTGCATAAAAAATGTCATTAACCAGCAGCCTTCTTTTCAGTCAGCCGTTTTATTTCCTTTGAGAGGGTTTGCTTTTCTATCCTGGACTTTGTAAGCCCAACCGCTTTTTCGTAATGGTGAATTGCTTTGCCGCTGTTGATGCCTGCATACAGATACCCCAGCAGGGAATGATAATAGACATGTTCATCCAGCTTTAGCTTCTCCGCTTCTTGTATGCCTTTTTCATGACCAAATACTTTTGCAAACGCAAATGCCCGGTTCAATGCAGTTACAGGTGAGTATTCAATAATAATAAGCTGGTTGTATAACTGCAAAATATGCTGCCACTTATCTTTATCAGTTGGGGTGGTATGCCAGTATGCAAGCATTGCATCCAGGTGATATTTTGAAATTTCATTGCCCTGGCAGGCATGTACCAGGTAATGATTTCCTTTTTCAATTAATTCCCCATCCCACAAATTCCTGTCCTGGTCTTCCAGCAGAATTGCTTCCCCGTTATCGCTTATTCTTGCGTCAAGACGTGAGCTTTGAAAACACATTAAGGCAAGCAATGCGTTTGCCTGGGGTGTGTTGGTCAGGCTATTCTCCGTAAGGATATACGTTAACCGGACCGCTTCAGAACAAAGATCTTTACGGATCAGCTGATTATTGGTCTGGGAAAAATACCCTTCATTAAACAACAGGTATAACGTTTTTAAAACACTTTCCAAGCGGGTCTTAATTTCCGCTTCACTTAAAATTTTGATCTGGAAATCACCATTACGAAGGTTGGTCCTGGCCCGTTGCAAACGCTTTTTTATGGTTTCTATTTTTGTTAAAAAAGCATTTGCAATTTCTTCCATGCTAAACCCGCAAAGGATCTGAAGGGCTAAACAGATCTGGGACTCTGCAGAATTGCCGGGATCACAAACCGTAAAGATCATGGCCAGCTGACTGTCGGCTATATTCTGATCGCTGAAGTCAAACTCCGGCGCTGCTTCAATATCATTTAACTGTTTGGCCTCTCTGACCTGCTTTTCAACAACAGCATTGTGTTTAAAATAGTCTTTAGTTTTGTTTTTTGCCACGGTATAAAGCCAGGCAGCCGGATTTTCCGGGATCCCTTTAATACTCCAGACTTCGGCGGCTTTCAGAAAGGTTTCGCTCGCAATATCTTCGGCAATTTCAAGCTGCTTTAAATTAAACGAATGATAGAGCACAGCCACTATTTTGCTGTACTCCGTTCTAAATAAGTGTGGTATTAAGTTATCCTGTTGCATAGATAAAAAAAGCCCCTGCAAATTTGCAAGGGCTATAATAATTATTACAGTGCATTAATTTCCCTGATCTCCACATTTCCGCCGAATGATAATATCGGGCAATCCTTTGCAAGCGCGGTTGCTTCTTCCAGAGAGGCCGCTTTTACAAGCGTGTAGCCCAGGATGGATTCCTTGATCTCCGTGTAAGGACCATCTGAAATGATGCCATCGCTTTTTAACACATTGCCCGTGCTCATCAGCCGGTTGCCCCGGTCAACCAGCTTACCCTGTGCGGCAATCCCTGCCACCCAGTTCATCCATTTTTGGGTATTGGCCTGCATTTGTTCCGGTGATGCCTGGGGCATGGTCTTGTAGTCTGCTCTGAATACAAATAAGAACTCTTTCATTTTTTTAAGTTTTATTGGTTTATACCCTAGGGACGACCGGTAATTCTCAATGGGGACAAAATGGAAAATATTTTTAAGATTTGGCCAGTACCGGCCTGGGATCAAAGATGACATTCAATGACTTAATACCATCCTTGCCTACTTTGTACCAGCCGGCAGCAAAGATTACCACCTCTCCCATATTGATGTCATAAAATACGGATACATCCTGATCCTGCACAAAAAGTTTTTTTACCTGGTATTTAAATTTCATCTTTTTCATATCCTGCATGTACACCTCTGCACCATTGCGCGTACCCAGCACGCCCACAAAAGTAAAGTCATCTGCCAGGTATTGCCTGGCCGTATCAAAGTCATCTTCATTCAATGCCTGAAGAAAGCCCTGTACTGCTTCTGCCGGGCTTACAAGGGTTGATTGCTGCTTTTCCATAAGACTGGTTTTTTTAAAGAAAAAGTTTCTGCAACTGGCCGGCTTATCAAGTGACCAGCGCTATCAATATCATTGTTTTACAACAACTTCCTTGCCAGTGAATAGTGATAAGGTTGGTGATGCTGCCTGTTATAACCCGGCGCTCTTATTCAATGGCTGTTCCCCAGCTCTTATCAGGCTCTGCTCCCATATTCAGTATTAAGGTGCTGCCTTTATTAATATCGCTTTGCCTGAAATAAAATTTATTCAGCGGCGCACCGTTCAGCGTGGCGGATTGCACATATTTATTTATTGCGGAATTATGCCGGGCCTCTATCACAAAAGTTTTTGCTTTATAATATTTCGGGTTCAGCACAAAGGTGATCCTGTTAAAAATAGGACTGGAAATTTCATAACGCGGATCAGCTTCACAGCCACCCGTCATCTGGAACAAACCTGTTTTCATTAATACATTCAGGGATCCCATCAGGCCCTGGTCTTCATCACCGTTGTAACCTAAATAGGGCGACAGCTCACTGTAAGCGCTGTCAATCACCGTACGGCTCCAGTATTGGGTAAGCCAGGGTGCCCCTGCATAATTGAAAATGAAAGCAGTTTGTATGCTTGGCTGGTTGGAATAATTAACCGGGATGCGCTGCTTTTTGATCATTTCCGGCGGGTTGCCCTGGTATTCACTGGAGAAACGGTAAGCACGCGCAGCCTCAAACTGGCTGTTTAATTTTTCAACCGCATTCTTTTTACCGCCCATTAAATTAAATAGTTCCGGCAGCGCATGCGGCACAAACCAGGTAGCCTGCGCACCGTTTGCCTCTTCAAAACCATGCTGATCTTCCAAAGGATCGTATGGCTCCCGCCATTTCCCTTCCCGGTCTTTAGGCACCATGTATCCTGCCTGGGAATTATACAGGTTTTTAAAATTCCCCGAGCGTTCCATAAACAGGCGGTAGTCGTCCTGCTTACCCAATTCCTTTGCCATTTGCGCCAGGCACCAGTCCTGGTAAGCATTTTCCAGTGTAATGGAAGCGCCGTCCATATGCATACCATACACCGTATCTGAGAGCGGATAAGGCACATACCCTTTGGCAATATACTGCTCAATACCGCCACCTTTTGCAGTGGTATGCTCGTAACCGGCTTTTGCCATCATGCCCCCGGGAAAGTGATCTTTCCTTAATCCTTCATAAGCCAGGTTCACATCAAAATCCCGGATGCCTTTTTGCCAGGCGCTTACATAAAAAGGTGTTGTTTGCGCACCTGTCATCACAAAAGTATAATTACCGCCGGCAGGGCCGCGTGGTATAAGGCCGCCATCTTTATAATATTGCAGGAAGGAATTGCAAAAACCGGAAGTTATTTCCGGGTAAACCAGGTCCCAGAGGGTATTTAATGTCCATTGCGCGCCCCAGAAGGCATCGGAATTGTACATGCTGAATTCAGGCTTTCCCTGGCTGTTTAACGGCACCTGTTTTACAACAGATGCGCTGCCTGTATTATCCACGTACTTGCCATCTATGTCGCTTATTACGCGCCGGCCCTGTATGGCATGCCATAGATCCGTATAAAACCTGCGCTGTTGCTTATACGTTCCGCCTTCCACCTTTATACGGCCCAGCATTTCATTCCATTCATTACCTGCGGCTTTTACCACCTGGTCAAAATTCCAGTCCGGCGCTTCTGCCAGCCTGTTGGCCGCTGCTGCTTCCTGGCTGGTAAAAGAGATGCCTACTTTCATTTCTACCGGCTCAGTGGTATTTGCCAGCTGCACCAGCAGCATTCCGTTGGTACCTTTCCATTGTTTCACCGCTGATCTTACAACATTATTTTCTGACAGGTAGATGGCCGTAACAGGAGTTTTGAATATTGCCGAAAAATAAACCGTCACCGGCTTGGGACGCCTGCTTGTTTTCCCATTAACCACATAACCTCTTATTTCATAATCTGATACCTGCTCATAACCCGCTGCTATAATTTCCGAGGGCCCGAGGTTGCCGCTTAGCTGGAAAACAATACCCCGGCTGCCTTTCCCGGCATAACGGTAGCGGTGCAGCCCTACCCTGCCGGTAGCTGTTACCTCTGCCGTGATATGGTATCTGTCTAAAAAAACCGAATGATAACCGGGTTTAATGGTTTCTTTTTTGTGCGAAAAAACGGAGGATGGATCTTTCAGCAGCGCCGCCAAACTATCCCCCGAAAAAGTACAGGGCATTACCCCTACACCGGAGAGCTGCCACTCATGGATATGGCTGATATAACGGATGGTATCTTCCTTATACCGGTAGCCGCCGTTCCAGTCGCCGGTAACAATATTATCAGGAAAAACGCTTACCATGCCAAAGGGCCGGCAGGCAGATGAAAAATAAAACCAGCGTGAATTGGCGGCATCCAGCAGCGGGTAAACCAGATCTACCGGGCGTTGTGGCGGTATGCGCTGTGCATTTGCCCAAGCGGGTATACACAGAACGGACCAAACTGCAAAACGTTTCAAGTTAATTTTCAATATGCTGCGCGCCCCCTTCATAATAAGCTTTTGGTTGATATAAAATGTTTGTTCATTGCCTTCATCAGGTTGACAAAAATAACTAACAACCAATAATTTTTTCGCGTAACTTGTGTTTGTTGTATTAACCACACATTAGCGGAAGATTAACGCTTTCCTGTTTTCTTATTTAATATTTATGACCTGTGGCCGGATTGGCATTTTGAATGTTTGCGGCCTTCTGTGTCAGTAACTTTAATAAAACCTCAATAATTTCTTTATGCGAAAAATCTACTCCTTTCTGTTGCTCCTGTCATGGAGTACAGCTTCAATTGCCCAGAATCCTTACCTGAAACCCGCTTACAAGGGGCCGGACAGTTCCATTATACTGGATTATGGCTACGGCAAGGTATTGTCGGTGAAACAGGTGGTCAATAATTTCACTTACTACCTGGGCGATGTAAGTACAGGCGCCGTTACCGTTATTCCGTATAATAAATCATACGATATTAATGGCTTAACCCAGATCAATTCAGATCACGCATATGCCTGGGTTACCCCTTACGGCGCCCTCATTTCAGGACAAACTATTGGAAGTGCTTCCGGTAGTGGCCTGGTATCGTTATACGAATGGAAACAAGGTGTGCTTACCAAGCTGGCAGATCAAATGTCCAACGTACATACGGCCGGCGATTATGCCATATGGTCCACAGCGCCCGGCGGCGGCGGGGGCCTGTTTTTAAGGAACCTGGCCACCAACCAGCAAACCCTTGTGGCAGACAGCAGCGTACAGTCTGCAAACGTGGCGGCCAATGGCATGGTGACATACAGCACCGGTCAATACCTGTATACCTATAAAAACGGCGTAAACAAATTGATCTATCATTTAATACCTTCCGAGTTTCCGGACGGCCCCGAATACATTTATGAGCTGCAAACCGACGGGGAACGCGTTACCTTCCTGAATTACCGGGAGCAGGATGCAACGCAGGCTTTTTTATATGAGCAGGATTCCGTAACCCTGTTGCTGACCGGAGGCGATTATGGCGGCTTTTCTGATTTTTTAATGAACGTTACCCACCCTATTATCAATAACGGTTATATAGCAGGCGTAAATTTAACCGCGCCTTACTATTATACTACTGTGGGAAAAGTGTATACCCGCGACAGGCAGGGCACTTTCCGTGATGTGCTGAATATACAAACGCATACGGATATTGGTTATGCGCGCATGGCTGCCATAAATGCACAGGGAGATATTGCCGTAAGAACTGTGTCGGGCGGAGAGCAGCGCACCTACCTTGTTAGCCAGGATGGAAGCTATAACAGGCAAATAGCCGGCGGCACCTCCTGGATGTACTACCAGGATACTACCTGGCTGGCTGCTATTGGCACTACCTTATATACTGTAATAAAGGATACCCTTGCCAACCATTATTTAAAGTCTTTCAGCAAAGTGGCTTATACAAACACCCGTAACCCGCTGCCCGCCAGCGATTTCCTGGAACATTATGTAGGCCCCGGCTCCGGTCCCGGTCAGCTGGACCGCATAGAAATTGTTAAACGCCCTTCAAAAGGTGTATTGTTAAATAAGAACAACCAGCCTATCCTGGGCAATAACAACATTATTTTAAGAGCCGACCTGGACACGCTCAAATACAGCGCCCCTGGCTTGCCCATCCGCCGGGATACCATTAAATGGCGGGCCTTTGACGGGGTAACCTGGACGGAGCCTGCTGATATTTATCTAAATATTACCCTGCCGCCCGACACTATAAAACCCTTTGAACGTAATACGCTGGCAGGTGTGCCTATCCGTTTCTGGTCAAGCCAGTTTAAGGAAAATTCTTCCAACCCGCTGATCGGTATCAGGATCAACAAGCTACCCACCTGGGGTAAGCTTACGGTAGATGGCAGGGCGGTATTTTATCAACGAAGCGTTGATATAACACTGGCTGAAATAGACCGCATGTATTATACACCCAACCCCAATATGGTAGGGGTAGATACATTGCAATGGATGAGCTTTAACACGGTGGCTGCCTATTCAGCAAACGACACGCCGGTGATCTTACGCGTTTACCCGCAGCTGAATACACCGCCCATTTTAAGAACGCTGGAAAGCAGCTATAGCAGGGCCGCTGCCCCGGATACCATTCTTATAGCCAACTATCCCATTCCACAGGCGCGTACGGATGTAATGGTGCTGCTGGATAACAACCAGCTGCTGCCCATAACACCGGATCATACCTTTATCATTTCTCCCTCATTGTATACTACCGGCACACATCAGCTGAAAGTGAGCTTTAAGCACAAGCTGGATAGTATCAGTATAGTGCGCAGCTTTACCATTACCAATGCCCTGTCGCCATTAATGGTGGGGGCCGATAAGCTGCGGATAACGGAGGAAACCGGCCCGCTGAGCGTATCGCCTAATCCCTTCAGCGAACAGCTTACGGTTACTGGTTTGGATGCAAACAAAACGTACATCCTGCAGCTGTTTGATGCGCAGGGCAGGGCTGTGCTTACAGACCGCTCATTTAATCAAAGCAAAAAAGTGCTTGAGCTGAGTGGCAGCCTGTTCATAAAAGGTATTTACTATCTGCAGGTGCAGGATGCCGGCAGTAAGGAGCCTGTAAAAACTATTAAGCTGCTGCATTTATAAAGCGCTTAACGATCTTATACTATGATGGCGCCCCGGTTGTGAGGCGCCATCTTTTTTTACGCAAAGGCAGGATATTACAAGTTTCCGGCAGCAACCAGGAAGGGCCCACGATAAATTTTAATCTCCAGGTTTAAAACTGCTACCGGGAAGCTGGCGTAATTAACCGGAATGATCATACTTACAGCTCAAAGTTTATTCCTCCCCGTACACTCCATTGCGATACGGAGGGATGGTTCAGGTAGGTAAAACGCCGGATCACATCTATACGCAGTACTTTGAAAATACGGGTAATACCAGCGCCCGCTTCAAAATACGGACCGCTGTTAAGTATATACGTAGCCGTTACATTATCCTTAACCGGAAATTTAAAAGCGCCATTTGCCCAGGGCTGGTTCTCTGTACGTAAGCCACCATAGAGCAACCTGCCGGATATTACTTCACGCCATTTTAATTTCCTTATCAGTGGTATACGGTCAAAAAAGAAGCCTTTAAAAGAGTGTTCAATACTGATGCCCGCATAGTGATCGCTTACAAACTCAAGGTAGTTCATCATATTAAAGCCGCTTGAGCTGTATCCCAGCGTTTGGTTGCCCTGGTGCATTTCTAACAAAGGCCAGGGTAAGCTTCCTGTAATGTACCCCGCATTGCCCGTTATATCCGTATAACCGAAGGGTGCCCAGTAAAACCTTTTTGTGAGGGTGGCATCAAAGCGGTTATAATTATATTCGCCACTCAACCCCTTAAAGCCATGCGTGTAATTAAGGGTTAGTATGGGGTAACGGTTTACAACGCTAAAACGGCCCAGATCATTCTGGTAAAATTGCTCATGAGGCGCCCAGCGGAATGTGGCGGAGAGCTCATTTGTTTGCAGGGAGCTAACCGTATCCACGCCATGTGCAAAGAGCAAGCTTCCGGAGGGATGCTGTTTTTTATATTTAAAACCAAAGCCAGCCAGCAGGTGGTTGCTAAATTCATAGACATAATCCACCCGGAAAATGTTGTTATACAGGTATTTGTCATTAGCCCCGCTATTAATGGAAAGTAAAAGATTGCTTTCCACGTATTCATCATCCGTACCTGGAATGTTGGTATCGTGCCGGTAGCCTACCCGCAGAAAATGCATGGGATACCTGTAAACAGAGCGGTTATTAAAGGAATAGGTGGCGCTGCCAAAGTATTTGAATTGCTGGTCTTTTGTACCATATGCCAGGTAACCATCCAGGTAATACCGCTTGCTGAAAGTGGTAGTGGTGCGCCCTCCTACCCGGAGCTTAAAACCTTCCACCGGGTTATAGCTCAGGAAGCTGAAAACCGGCCCTGCGCTAACAGCACCAAAGGATTTATAACCCGTTGCGCTCATATTTATCAGGTCTGTGGTTAGTTTGTAGGATGGCATATGCAGCAGGCTATCAATGCTCCCGTAGGTGCGGGCTTCTGTTGTGGAGAGGGTATTGAGCCGGTAGGCCCGGAAAAAACTATCCGGTTTTACAACCGGCTTATACTCGACGGTGTAGTCTTTTTTAAAAAGGCTGTCTGCAATGGGCTGCCCGGTTACAAAGTTGCTGAAAAGCACCAGTCTTTCACCAAACAGGCCGGAGGTACCTTTGGTTAAGCCAAAGTCTGTGATCACATCAGAGTAAGCCAGGTGAAATTTATGCGTAACGCTATCCTGCTCAAAATCCTGGATAACAGAGAAATTCCGTACCAGGCCCAGGTTCATATTCTTATTGGTATGCAGGTTCAGCTTTCTTACCGCGTAATGCCCGTCCAGCGTAATATACAAGGTACCTGTAAATAACAGTGCGTTGGTATTCCGGGGCATTAAAGAAAGGCGTACCAGCTTAACATTCTCCTCTACAATGGTGTCCTGTATGAAATATTTGTAAAAGGCAGGTCCTGCGTCTGAGATAGGGCTGATGAACTGCCGGGTAAAAGCCACCACAACAGGATCGTAGATATTAATATCTTCGTATAGCCGGTTCAGGATAACGCTTACTCCATGTGTATCTATAAAATCACCGTAATCAACTTTCTTCTGCCCCTCTATCACCTGGTTCTTCTTTTGCGGGCTGCGCTGAAAATAATTGCGGGATACATTTTCCTCTATATAAATGGGCACCAGCTGCTTGCCTGCTACCTTGGTAGTATCCTTATTTTCAAAAATAAAATGATACCGTTTCAATGGGCCTTTATCCGATAGCCAGCGTGGAAACCCATCCAGGTACATGCACAGCTTTTCATACTGGCCATAACTTGCAGTAGTATATGCGCCAATGCCATTCTCATTACGGTGGGCAACTACCTGTTTTATTAATTCCACCGCAGGATTATTCCGGTTGCTGTAACGCTGCCGTTTGCTATTTACCACCACCATTTCCAGCTGCCGCTCCCGGGAGACCAGCAGCACATTCATTTCCTGTATATACGCATTGGTGCAAGGCCGTACCTTTGTAAAAAAACCCGCCATCGAAAATTGCAGGAAACGCACATTACTGCCTATACGCAGTGAATATTTGCCTTCGGTATCCGTAAGGGTGGTATAATGGCCGTTTCCTGCGCTTACCTTTACATTAGACATTGGCAATTGGGTCACTGAATCCTGCACAATGCCGTAAACATTAACTGATTGCGCCTGCAGGCCGGTTTGTTGTAGTATGAAGAACAGCAAAACAAGTATGCAGGTGCGGTTGGGCATATTATATGACTTTAATGGCCTTGCAGAAAGCCATACCAATTTCGATTATATTCCGGAGAATTCAGCATTTACAGACGATCAGGAATATTTTCCGGACCAGCTGTTCTTTAATGCCGGTAAATTCCTGCGCTGCCATCCGGGAGATGGCGGTTAATATGGCGGGGGTATGATCTATAACAATTTTATGCTTCCCGGCAGCACGCCGAATTTTTTTCTGAAAGCAACTGCAAAATGATGTGCATGGGCATATCCCACTTTATCAGCTACCTCGCCTACCGGCAATTTTTCGTCCAGCAGTAATTTTTTAGCCTCCTGCATACGCAGGTCGCTTATATAGGCAAATACAGTATTACCGAATAAAGCTTTGAACCCGGTTTTTAGCTTGGTTTGGTTAATGCAGGCCATACGGGCCAGGTCCACAATAGAGCAAGCCTGCTGATAATGCGTATCTATATAGCTTTTAACTGCGTATAATGCGTCTTTATCTGCGGGCTTTAATTTTGTATTGCCGGCTGTACCCTTATCCAGCTGGCTCACCTGCGAAAGGAACAGCTCTATGGACTTTGCCTCGAGGTAGAGCCCCTTTAATGAACCACTATAAGGTGCGCTTTTCATTTCGTTTATGATGGCGTACATATTGGGCTGCATGGCTGCGCAAAAACCAGGCAGCGGGTGGTTCACTATTTCGCTTTCTTCAAAGCGGTTCATAAAATCACTTTCCGGTGTAAAGATGCTTTTAAAAAGCTGCTCAGATAACATCAGCTCAAAAAACTGCCGGGTGCCGCCATAGGTGGGTGATATAGATAGCTCGTAGGTTTCCGTTGCTTCCCTGAAAACAACAAAATGTTTTTCCCTGAAACTTTGGTCTTTACCGGAACGTGTTTCCGGTGCAGGATCGGTCAGGCGAAAGTGGGAAACAATTGCATTCTGCCGTGGTTTGAAACTATATACGCGCTGTTCAGGGTTAGCGCAGCTGCCCCATTTAAGGCCAATGTCCCCAAAATAAAGTTCTTCAGTATCCAGGTAATAGCCGGACGGGTCCTGCTCTGAGTGATGATATTGCTGTAATGCACTTGTACGGTACATAAAATTCCTTTTTCACGTTTACAGCCAGGGATGCTGTTATGATAGCTTGCAGGTACAAAATAAAGTATTTAAAGTGAGAAATTGGTTTATTGCGTAACCAGCACTTTCTTCGAGTATTGCAGCTGCGGCGCATAAAAGCTTACAATATACAGGCCGCTGCTCAAAGGGCCTTTCAGCTCATGTATGCCATTGCCAAAAAGCTGCTGCCGCAGCATAACCTGTCCCAGCAAATTAGTGACGGTAATATAACACTTCCCAGCGGCTACGTTCTGCATATTGGCGTATAATCTTCCGGCAACGCTGTAGGCATTAAAAACAGCATTGTTATTACTGCCAGGGCCCGGCCCGGCATCATCCTTTCTTTGAAATACCAGGTAAAAGCGGTTTTTATATTCTCCTTTGTCCAGGTACAGCCGGTAGGGCGCCTCTGCCTGGAGGCTACGGGTAACCTTTGCAATAGTGTCCAGCAGATAAATATGCCAGTTGGCTGGGATCCGTTCCAGGTCCTGCCCCTTAAAGGTGATCCATCCTGCACGATCTGTCTGGAGCACCAGCGGAATGGCGCCTGCACTGTCTTTGAGAGTAGGCCAGGCACATATGGATAACATTGCATTGTCGGTGGATAGCGCATACAGGTTGGGCACCTGCGGATCTGTATTCAATCTTTTCAAAGCATCCAGGCGCTCTTCAAAGCGGGTACTGGCAGTATCTTCAAAATAAACCACCACGGGGTCTGCCGGGTAGCTTTCATCGGCAAATGCAGCGGTTAAACGCAGCACAGGCGACAGGTTAGGATATTCCCGGTGAAAGTCCGGGTTCAGGTCATTGACCCGGGCGGTATTCTGAACAGACAAAGCGCCTGTAACCGGGTAAGCGCCATCTGACACATGCACGAAAAAACCCTGCATGGCGCCAATGATATTACCGGCAATACCGTCGCTGGATACGCCATTGATGTAAGAGCTGTAGGTGCCGGTATACTGATCCACGGTTCCTGCATTAAAATAATAGATGGCGTCGTCAATATTTGTTTTGGTCCACCCGCTGGAAGCATCCCAGTCAACCGGCGAGGGATAAGGATTGCCAACCAGGTTAAAACCAAGGGTATAAGGCTGATGGTTGTTATACAAAGCAGGTAAGGATACGGTATGATTGTTCACCACACCGGTAATATCTGCCGTAACGGGCAAGGCGCCTGTTCCAAAATTGGCGGCATACCCTTCCATTACTACCAGGGGATCTGAAGGGTTCACGTAATGGACCCAGCCTGAGCTTGTGAGGCTCTGATCATACCGGTACAGTGTGGGAAAGGAGGCGCCAAGGTCTATATCATCTGCCAGCTCACTAACAGCAGCATTTTGAAAGGGCGAGCTCAGATACTTGTACCCGAAGCCGGAAGCCAGATATCGCTGCATGGTTACATTACCCAGCACCTCTCCTGCTCCTGTTCCATCGATCAGGGCGGTTTGCCCTGCGGTAGAAAGCAGGGTGAGATTTCCGCCCGCCTGCAGCGTGCCATCAGATAAGAGGACCGCTTTCAGCGAATGGCCGGCGGTAGTAATTGTGGTGGTGCTGCCAGCGCCGGTTGTTATATTATTAAAGATCGTTGGCCCGCCGTTCAGCGTTTGTACGTTACCGTGAAATATCACGGTACCGGTGTCCTGGGTAAAGCTGCCATCATTCTGCCAGTTAGCCTGCAAAACGATATTCCCTTTACTGATCACATAAGCGCCGGAGGGAATAATAAGCCCCTGGGCCCGTAAAACAGCCGGGATAAGAACAGCCAGGATAAAGATATACCGGGTCAGGATCATATTTATTGAATAACGGTGATATCAAATACCACGGTGCCCAGGCTCTGGTTACCCAAGAGCCCGGCGCCGGTATTGGTAAAATTGAGCTGTACCGTATTAGCGGCGCTCACCCGCGACCATGCAATGCCTAAACCATTAGGCAATGCGGTACGGGGATTTATAATAACCGTTGCATTAACGGTAGCGCCGGTTACGGTGGCCGTTTTGGTAAGGCTGCCCGTATACGTAATACTGGTATTATCTGTAATGGAAACGGATGTTTTAATGATGTTGTTCATAACAGTGCCGCTGGCCCCCAGCTTAAAAGTGCCTCCTACATCCAGCTTGGCGGCAGGGCTTGTAGTGGCAATGCCCACATTTTCTGCTGGTGAGATCCGCATGGCCTCATTAGAGGCAGCTGTACCGGCCACCAGGAATATGGTGGACTTAGCTGCGTTATTGTTGACAATATAAAGGTCGTTACCGGAACCTATCAGGTAACAATCATTGGGTTTACCGGTTTCAATGGGGTTGCCAGCCTGGTATGTATATCCGGAGCCGTTAATCCCCATGTCCACAAAATTGGTGGTTTCTGTCCCATTATCTGCGGTTGCTACATAGTCTGAGCTGGACTGCGTGCCGTTGGATAAATTGCGGATATTCATCTGGAAATAGCTGTTGATCGTGCCTTTCGCATAAACAGCATTCACAGAAGTAGTGGTGCCTGCGTCTATAAGGAGCTTTTCCCGGTTGTCAGGATCAAATACAGTAGTTCCGATAGCTACGCTGCCAACGCTGTCAATGATCATCCTTTGCGTGTTATTGGTGCGAAAGCTAAGCCCTACATTACTGGTAGTACCCACAAAGTTGGTGGTTTGGCTGGTGCCTGTATTGCCGGTGGTAGACCAGCTGCTGCCTGGCGTGCTGAAAGTGCTTACAGGCAGCTTTTTGACGATGCCGCTGGAAATAGTTAGCATACTGTCTGTACTGGTGGCAGTACCTGCCTGTACCCCTAACAGTGTTACGGGATTAGTACCTACCACATGCAGGGGTGCTGTAGGCGTTCCAGTGCCAAGCCCCAGGTAGCCGGTAGGAGCTACTGCATTCATTACCGTACCTGAGGCATTGCGCCATTCGGTGATATTGGCGGTCTGGGAAGCGGAATTGGGCTGAAGAGCCAGCGCTACGCTTACATCCCGCTGTGCTTTTACGAGTACGCCTGTATTAAGCAGGGTGCTGCCACTCACAAATGCCGGTAAGGTAGCTGTCTGGCGGTCCCCACCCAGGATGGTGGTATGATAGGATCCCATTTGCAGGGCCCTGCCTCCTCCGCCCTGCCAGAAAAGGTCTCCGCCGTCGCCGGCAATACGGAGATCTCCCACACCCTCGCCTGACGTATTGGAGAACAAAACCTGGGATACACCAGCCACATGCCGGATCTCCAGGGTATCCTTTACTACCAGGCGGTTAGCAGGGTTGGTAACGCCAATGCCTACTCCGGTAGGTGTGACCCGCATGATCTCTGTACCGGAGCCCATAATATTTGCGGCTGTATACACAAGGCCGGTGCGGAAAGTGATAGGCCTGGTTGATTCTGACCCCAGCATCATCTGGTTGCCGTCATTACCGAAAAAGGACGTATTTACATTGGTTTTGGTGAAAGCAAACAGCATGTTGCGGGTATTGCTTCCTGACCCGTATTGCACTACGGAGCCGGTTTCATTGGCCGGTACATTACTTTCTCCAAAGGCCATCCTGAATGCGCTGTTGTACGCATAATTCGGGTAGGTGGTGGCTGTGGAAACAATGGCGCCGTTCACCGCCAGCTTTTGTGTGGGCGTTAGTGTACCGATGCCAATATTGCCAATGCTGTCAATGATCATCCTGTTAGTGTTGCTGGTATTCAGGCGCAGGCTTACACTATCTGTTGTGCCCAGGAAATTTGTGGCGGAGCTGGTGCCGCTGTTACCGGTGATGGACCAGGGACCGCCTGCCCCGGAAGTGAGAATGGTCCACGCGCCATTGATATAATAGTAAAGCCCTTTAGTACCATCTGTCTGAAAAACGAGCAGACCTTCAGCCGGGCTTGCAACTGCTGTCCGTTGCGCTGCTGTCATACGGGGCGGCAGAAAACCTTTACTGGTGGACTTTACGTCCAGCGCCGCTGATGCCTGCCCCGTTGTATAAGCCGCATCATCTGTAACGATCACTGTCTGGGAAAATGCTGAAGAACAGCAGCAGCACCAGCACCCAATCAATAATTGTATGATTTTTTTTATCATATATTTCACATTAAAGATTCCAGTCTGGTTCAGCTGGGGTAATGGCCATGCCGGTGATCATTGTGATACTGATGGAGGAGCAATGGTGGGGCTGACTAAAAAGAGGTTTTACTTTTAGTCAGCCCCTTCCGGGCATACAAATCGTTTGCTGCACAAGTGGAGCTAAACCAGTTTTTTGTTTATCGCCTTTCACATGCTAACTAAAATTTATTCGAACTTATTAAAGGCAGCTATTTCATTATTCTCATGGCCGGCAATTACTACATACACACCAGAGCCGGGGGAGGTTTCTTCCACATCTGCTTCGGTGTAGACCTTTCCGCAAATAACAGGGCCGAATTTGCAGCCTGTCAGCAGAAAATCCTCACTGGCCCCGGCAAAAAGGTTAGGAACCCCGGATGCATCTGTATAAAACTGGTAATATATATCAACGGACTTATGGGCGCCTTTTACTACAAACACGGCCGTTGTAACAAGTAAAAAAACTAAGGTGGCGAAATGGATCTTTTTCATAGAATGTATTTTTTATTATGGTTAAAAAAATGACTGACGCTGTTTAGGGCTGATCTCAAAAATTATCCCGGCAGCTGCCATTACAAGGAGCAGACTGTTCATTACCAGCTGTCCGGCCCAGGACGTAAATCTGAATAATCCGCTACATGCGCAGGGAACATTAACGCCCCGGTATAGTATTAAAATAATATAGACAGAATAGGTTAGCAGGAGGATAAAGGTGCCGCCCAATGCCCATAAACGCATACTGGGCCAGATAAAAAGAAGCGCCAGGCCCAAATGGATCAACGGCACCGCCCAGGCCAGGAAGCCGGCAAAACTATTTATATAGTCAAAGGCGGTAAGTTGATTGCGAAACATATGATGATCCAATAGCTTGATCCAGCCGGCATATACAAACAGGATGATGAACATTAGGGCTATCAGGTCTGAAAGTAGCTGCTTTTTCATAGAAATAAAGATCTTGTTCCCAAAATGAACAAAATGAACAGACTAATAAAACTTATAACTGCTGCCCCCAGCAGATGGTCTTCTTCATAGGACAAACATTATGTCTTGATCCGGGAGCCATGGCTGTATGGCTGCAAGGGGGTCACTTTTTACTATAACACTGTTTAACAAAAAAGGTTCATTACAACGGTATAGCGCAAATACTAAATAAAACAGCCGGACGATACCGCCCAGCTGCACAATAATATATTATGGGTAACTCACTGCTTCAGCACATCCAGCACCGGGCGCTCTACCCCTGATAACGTTTCCACACCGGGTTTTAACAGCTCCAGCACGGCTACGTGGTTCACACCTTTCTTCAGCCACTCTGCAGGTACATAAATAGTTTGCTGAGGGCCTATTTCCCAATACCGGCCTAAATTATGCCCGTTGATCCATACTGTTCCCTTGCCCCAGCTGCTCATATCCAGGTAAGTATCGCCAGTTTTTGATAAAACAAAAGTACCTTCCTTCAGCACCGGCGCATTACCACGGGGAATCCTATACGCTTTAGCAGCACCGGCAGGCAACGTATCAAATGGAAGCCTGAACTGTTGCCAGTTCAGCAGCTCCCGGTTATTCAACAGCACTTTTTCCGTGATCCCTTTTTTATTCTGTAAAAGGTAAGGGCCAAAGTTAATACGGCCCAGGTTCTCAACCAGCAGCTCCAGTGTTACTTTACCCTTGGGCAGCTGCACCTGCAGGCTGTCCTGGTTTAAACGCCGGTCCAGCACAGCGGCCCTTTTACCATTAATGAGCACCAGCGCATAATCACGCAGGGCTTTTATTTTCAGCAAGCCGGCCTGGCCTCCGTTCAGGGTAGTGCGGTATAATACCCATCCATAGGCTTGCCCAAGGTCTTCAAACGTTAAAGGTGTTGTATTATTAACCGGTTTGGGCAACAGGTCAAATAAACTGCGGGTTCGTGTGAACCGGATGGCGGGGATCTCAATAACCGGCCGGGCTGCAGGCACTTCAGGCAGTACCTGATCTGCCGGCAAATGCCTGCTGATCACTTCCCTGAACTTCATAAATTTTTCTGTCGCATTGCCGGCTTCATCCAGGGGCGCATCATAATCATAGCTGCTGATCTGCGGCTCATAAGGATTCTGATCATTATAGTTGGCGCCATTCATAAAGCCCCGTGTGGTGCCGCCATGGAACATATACATGTTGATGGAGATGCCTGCAGCCAGCACACTATCCAGCCTGCCCAGGTATTTCTCATAGGGTATGGTATGGTGTTTTGTTCCCCACCAGTCAAACCAGGCAGGGTACCATTCTGCAATGTAAAAAGGACCTTTGCCGTTATGCCAGGTGCGGATCAACTGTTTCACCTTTGCAGGATCATCTATCCCGTTAATAGCAGGCAGCAGGCCGGGTAAATGCCCGTCCCTGATAGCAGGCTCCGGATCGCAGGTATATAACAGGCCGTCAAAACCGGCTTCCTGGAATATTTTACGGTTAATGTCCAGGTACTCCTTATCATTTGAATAAGAGCCATACTCATTTTCCACCTGCACCATTAAAATATTTCCGCCATGGTTCACCTGTAAGGGCGCCAGCTGTTTACCTACTTCTTTTATGTAATTGCGATAGGCTTCCAGGTACCTGGACTCCTTGCTGCGCACCACCAGTCCTTTTTCTTCCTGCAGCCAGTAAGGATAACCGCCAAACTCCCACTCTGCACAAACATAGGGGCTTGGCCGCAGCACTACCCACAAACCTTCTTCCTTAGCAGTGTTTACAAAGGCGGCAATATCATTATTCCCTGAAAAATCATAATGCCCTTTTTCCGGCTCATGCACATTCCAGAACACATAGGTACCTATGGTGTTCAGCCCCATTGCTTTTGCCATTTTCATCCGTGCGCGCCAGGCTTCCCGGGGCACGCGGGGGTAATGCATTTCGCCGGAGATCATCTGGAACGGCTTACCATCCAGCAGAAAAACAGAATCGCCCAACGCAAAACTATGTGTGCCGGTTTGCTGCCCTGCTGCTGCCAAATAAAAAGCCATCATAGTAATAATCACTACGCTTATCCTTTTCATGCTTTACTGATTTAATCAAGATTTCCCCGCCAGGGTTACCACTGCACGGGCAGGAATACGGATGCTGTTTGTTACAGTAATATCAGTGTTGCCGGGAGCCAGGCTGCCCTGGTCTGATGTGGTGTAGGAACGTACCCGGCTTAATTTTGCATGCCGGCAGTGGAGGGTTATGTCCACCGCGGCTGCACTATTGTTCACTACTACTATACTAATGGTATTATCAATGTTCTTGTAAGCAGAGATCAACAGGTTCTTTCCCAGCGCGGCACTGTCACTAACGGTTACCTGTACACGCCGGGCGCCGGGACGTATAAACCGGCTGTAGTTGCCCATGGCCCACAGCATTTTACTATCATGGTACTGCCCGTCTGTTTTATTTTTATCTATGTAGATCAGGCCGTCTTTATAATCATAGGGCGATATGGCCAGCCAGTATTGCCAGGCAGCCGCATTGGCCACTGCCAGGTCATTATGAATAACCCCTGCAAGATATAAGGCAGCTTCCATGCCCAGGTCTTTTTTACTGCCATTGATCTCGCCTGCATTATCGCCCAGGATACAATATTCGGATTGCCAGTATTCCAGGCCGGTTATGTTTGCAATACCGGCAGCCAGCTTTTCCCTCATTTGCACCGCCTTGTTGTAAGGGGATGTTGTGAAATAGCTGTGTGCGGCAATGCTGTGCTGTACCTGCGGCAGATTGCCTAAATATCCCGTGGAATGCGGGTCAAAAAAAGTATTGGTTTGCTCACCCTTGCCGGGCTTATCTCCTTTTTCGTAGAGATAATTGATCTGGCCTGCTTCGGGCAGCAGTATTTTTGTAGAAAGTCCTTTATCTGCAAAAGTGCTGCTGATGCTGCGTACAAGGCCGCTGATCTGCTCATTGGTATAAGGGCAACCTTCCTGCCCTCCATCACTCCAGTCCCACTGCGGTTCATTAACCGGGCTGATATAATTGAACAGGATGCCTGCGCTTGTATACACACCGTTCAGTACCTGCACCAGGTAGGCAGCCAGGGCGCTGTATTTAGCAGGATCAATATTGCAATTTCCCCCGCTTGCAAACGCTTTTCCGTTCTTTGTAAGCTGCACCGGCGGGCTGTTAAGAAAAGCCAGGAACTGCTGCACGCCGCTTGCTTTGGCTGCCTGTAAGAACCATAATTGCCCGGCCTGTCTTTTCCAGTTCCAGGTACTATCCTTTTCCAGGAACGATTCTGCACGGCGCCATTCATCTTTAATGCCGCTGGCATTCCCCTGCTGGGCGCTGCCTGCGCCAATATTAAAACGCCACATGGAAAGGCCTATACCTTGCGGCTGCCCGCCGGCAGTAGTATCCATGCCAAACAGCCAGTTTGCCATTTGCTGCTTTTTAACATCCGGCCAGTTGCCAACATACTGGCATGACCATGCATCCGATGCGCCAAAGTTCCGGATGGTTTGATGAGTGATCGCAGCATCTATGTTTACAACAACCGGTTTGATCTGCGCCTGCGCAATGCCTGCTCCTGTAAAAAACCATAGCAATAATGTAATCTGTCGCATAGCCGTAAAGAAATGAGGAATGTAAAATGTAAAGTCTTAAATGTAAAATGTAAAAGTATGAACAGCGTACTGTAACGTGTTCACTGCATTAACTTTTACATTTTACATTTTGCATTTATCTCGTTCATAAAGTCTTTAAATGTCTCTATGAACCTCCTTCGCCGGTTTATGATTTTACATTCTTCTAATACCCTGTATTCTGCGTTATCTTGTTATTAGATGCCTGGATCTCTGTTCTTGGAATAGGCAACCAGTAATGCTTGGCAGCAAAAGCGCGGCCGCTTAAGGCTACCTTCCGGGTATACACATAACTGCCGCCACTTACGGCAACATCAATGCCGTAGGCCGGTACATTCTCTGTTACATCGGCTATTTTCCAGCGGCGCACATCATAAAAACGGTGTTCTTCGAATGCCAGCTCCACCTGCCTTTCCTTGCGGATGGCATCGCGCATTTGCGTTTGGGAAAGTCCTGCCGGAAGAACAGGCTGGTTTACCCTTTGGCGGATCAGGTTAATGGCGCTGTACACCGTACCATCCGGGCCTGTTGCTTCATTCTGCGCTTCGGCATAATTCAGCAAAACTTCTGCATAGCGGAAATAGATCCAGGGCTGCAGGCCGGCCACATTCCAGGGATTGTCAATGGGATATTTATCATCCATAAACTTACGCAGGTAATACCCTGTTTTGGTAGTGTTCCAGTTGGAAGGGCCGTCTTTACTATCCTTTCCACCGGGGGTATAGATCTGCACGGTACTGTTCCTGTAGGAGGCGCCGTTATATAATATGGTGGCATAAAAACGGGCATCCCGGTTTGCATAGGGTTGCTGCGCATTATAACCGGAAGTGGGATCGGTAATATCTTTACCATTGCTCATCTGGTAGGCATCTACCAGGTTCTGTAAAGGTGTGTTACCTGCCCAGCCGTTATAACCGTTAGGGCCGTTGGAAATTTCCAGACAAACGTGGCGTGCGCCAATGGCATACTGTCTTGCAAAAATGATCTCGTTACCGGTGTATGACAGGAACAGCTTGGCATAATCCGCATCCAGGGAATACTTGCCCAGGTCCATCACTGCTTTTGCGGCAGCAGCGGCGGCTGCCCAGGTGCCTGTATTATACAGGGGGCTGGCGGCGTACAGCAGCAGGCGGGATTTCAGTGCCAGTGCGGCCCCTTTGGTGGCCCTTCCCAGCTGCCAGCTGTCATCATTTGCCAGCGGCAGCTGCTGAATAGCGCTGTCCAGCTCAGACACGGCATAGTCTATGCTTTGTTTTATGGTAGCCCGGGTAAATAAAGCATCATCGCCCAGGTTATCCTCCAGGTTATACACCTTATCGCCCATAAGCACTACGCCGCCGTAATTGCGGATCAGGTCCTGGTAACGGAAAGCGCGTATAAAATGCAGCTCGCCTCGTAGCTGGGTGCGGTGCCCGGCGCTCATTGCCACACTGTCTATATGATTCAGCGCATAGTTGCACTCACGGATGCTGCGGTAGCTTCTGCCCCAGATGGTGCCTGCAATGCCGGTATTCTCCGGCGCCAGCTGCCCGCGTTGTATCAGCCAGGTATTATCATCATTGTTGTAAATGGATTCGTCTGTAAGGGAGCTCCACATGCCGTATTCAAACCCGCGGCCAAAACCGGGATTGGTGCCTTCGCCTTCTTTGTCCTGCAGCTTAACGCTCATATAACGGTTGATCACATAATCTTCCAGCAAGGCAGAATCTGCCAGCACCGCCACATCGGGTACACGGTCTGTAGGTACAATATCCAGGTAATTCTTTTTACACGAAGCAAATGCTGCTGCCAGTGTAATGATCCCTATGCTTAAAATATTTTTAGTCTTCATGGCTGCTTTTTTACGGTTTAAAACTTAACATTCACACCAACATTCACAATACGCTGCTGCGGATAGAACTGCCCGCTGCTGCTGGTGGTGGACCCTGTGGGACCGCCTTCCGGATCATAGTCCTTCACTTTGGTAATGGTAAACAGGTTAAAGGCATTGGCGTATACACGCAGCCCGCTTATTTTAATGCGGGACAATACATCTGCATTAATGTTATACCCCAGCTCAACGTTCTTTAACCGTAAAAAGGATGCATTATTCAACCAGAACGTATTATTATAAAGGCCTCCGTTAATAGAGGCAGAAGCGCGGTTATCTGCACGCGGATAGCTGCCGTTGGGATTATTGGGGCTCCAGCGGTTATCGGCCCAGCTGCTGTAGAAATTACCGATGGTGCCGGATTCCGGCAGTACGTACTGGCTTACATGTGTTTGCCCGGCCAGCACGGCGGAAAAGTCAAAACCTTTATAATCTGCACCTAATACTATACCATAGGTTATTTCAGGAATGTTACCATATTTTGAACGGGTAGCATCATCAGCTGTGATCTGTTTATCGCCATTATAATCCTTGTAGATCAGGTCTCCCAGCTGTGCGCCGGCCAGGTGCGGATAATTATCCAGGTCTGCCTGGGTTCTGAAAATACCAATGGCGTCATACAGCAGGTAAGTATTCAGGGGGCGGCCTGTCTGGCGCTGGTAATCCAATGCGCCGGCTGCTTCGTCTATAAAAATGATCTTGCTTTTGGCGTAGGTAAAGTTACCGTTGATGTGGTAATGAACGCCGCCGGCGGAATTGTCATACCCCAGGGTTGCTTCTATACCATTGCTGTTCACTTTCCCTATATTTTCGGAAGGCACCAAAGGATCGCTGCCAAAGGGATTCACAATACCGGATACCTGCGGGATGGAAGCATTCCGCTGGGTAAGGATATTGGAACGTTTTTGCTGGAAGTAAATGAACTCCAGTGAGAAATGCTGCAGGAAAACAGCATTCAAACCCAGGTCCATTTTCTTGGCTGTTTCCCAGGTAATATTGGGATTGGCCAGTTTAATGATGTCTATACCCGGGTGGATATTGGAGCCTACTACATATTGGTTGCTGAAGCTATAGTTATCAAAATACTGGAACAATCCTACGTTATCATTACCCAATGTACCATAAGAACCGCGCAGCTTCAGGTCCTGGATAAAGGATACCGGCTGAAACCATTCTTCTTTGGAGATACGCCAGCCCGCGGATATGGAAGGGAAAAATCCATATTGTTTACCCTTAGGGAAAGTGGAAGAACCATCTATACGCGCCTGCCCTTCCAGCAAATATTTTTCCTGGTAATTATAGGCCAGCCTTGCAATGTAACTTTTGCGGGTGAACTGGTAGCTTTTGCCGGCATTGTTCTTATCAGTAGCAGCGGATCCGCCTTGTGACAGTTCCGGCAGCTGTGAGGAAGGGAAGTTTAACCGGGATGCAGAAAGGCTGTCCATTACGGTTTTGCTTTGCTCATAACCTACAAAGGCATCCACATGATGCTGGCCGAACTGGCGGGTAAAATTCAATTTGATGTTGGAGGTGAGCAGTGACTGGTTCTGCTGGTACTGGGTCAGGGAAGCCAGGCCGGCGGAACCGCCTACCACTACTTTATTATAAGTATTGGCAGTAGCATCATAGCTGTATACCGGGTAAGGTATGCCGAATGATTTATCGGAGCTCCAGGATTTATCTACTGAGAAAAAACCGTCCAGCGACAGGCCTTCCAGGCCCGGAATGTCATAAGAACCTTTCAGAATGCCGTTGAACACCTGTGTGGGATTCCGGTTTGTACCGCCTATATCTGTTACCTGCATCACCGGGTTGTTATTTTCTATACCCGAAGTAGGCAGCCCGTTGGGATAAATAGCGGCTACGGTAGGATAAGCGCGGTAAATAGAACGGAAGATATCACCGGCGCCTGTTTGCGGGTACACACGGTCTTCTTCCCTGCCGGATAAATACAAACCTACTTTCAGGCGTTTGGTTATATTGGCATCTATATTTGAACGGAAGTTATACTGGTCATACTGGGTAGCGCCATGTTTGTAGATGCCCTGCTGCCCGATGGTACCCAGGGATACATAATATTTTACATTTTCACTGCCCCCGCTTACAGACAGGCTATGCTGGTGCTGCAGCGCAACGTTCCGCAATGTGGCCTTCTGCCAGTCGGTATTGGGATAGTTCAGCGGGTCTGATCCGTCCCTGAACTTCTGGATCTGCGCATCGGTATAAAACTGGTTTAATCCGCCACCCGGGTTGGTATAATATTGGATCTCGTTCGCGAGCGTAGCGTAGGTAGCCGCATCTGCCATTTTAGGCAGGCGGGTAGGTGAGGAAAAACCCTGGTTAAAGCTGTAACTGATCACCGGCTTACCGGTTTTACCCCGTTTGGTGGTAATTAATATTACCCCGTTGGCCGCACGGCTGCCGTATACGGCGGCAGATGCATCTTTCAGCACCGTCATGCTTTCAATATCGTTCGGGTCCAGCCTTTGCATGCCGCCTATTTGTCCCGGCACCCCATCTACCACTATTAATACATCATTATTACCGGTAGTGGCCAGGCCGCGTATGTATACATTAGAACCATCATAACCCGGCTCTCCTGAGCGGTTATTGGCTATTACACCGGAGAAACGGCCGGCCAGGGAGTTGGATACGTTAGGCTGCGGGCTTTTTACAATGTCCGCTCCTTTTATAACGGAAAGGGAACCCGTAAGAGTGGCTTTTTTCTGCGTGCCGTAACCTACCACCACTACTTCGTTCACATTCTGGGTGGTAGCTGCCAGTGAAACAGACAGGGATGCATTATTCCTTACCACTAATTCCTGTGTAACATAAGACAGGTGATTGAATACCAGGGTATCTCCTATACCGGCGGCCAGGGAAAACTGCCCGGCATTATCTGTCGTTGTTCCCTGGGTGGTATTTTTCACCCGCACCGAAACTCCGGGCACCGATTCCCCACCGGAAACCACCTTCCCGGTGATCTTCGATTGCTGGGCCCAAATGGTAATAGGAATAAGGAAAAGAAAGATAGATAGGAATCTTTTTTTCATAACGGAACCTGTTTAAATGAATAATAGCTGGTCTTTAAATTTTGGTCTTGTATTTTTTGTACTCAGTTTACAAGGCGCAAATTAGCCGGTAAGGGAGGCCCCGGATAGGGGGTAAATCATTTAAAACAGGGGGTAAAATCACATTTTGATCATCTTTCGATCATATTTTGATCACATTCAGATCCCCGTTAAAGGAGGGGCGGTATTTCTTTACATACTCCGAAGGGTTCATCCCGAACAGTTTTACAAACTGCTCCCGGAAGTACCGGATATCCCCAATGCCTACCTGCTGGGCGGCCTGGTTAATGGTATAATTTTCCTTCAGCATTAATACGGCGGCTCTTCTTAAGCGAATGGAACGGATAAAGGCATTAATGGTTTGGCCGGACATAGATTTCACCCTTTTATACAGGCTGGAATGGCTCATGCCAATGGCCTGTGTAAATGTTTTGATGGAAAAATCCTCGTTATCCAGGTTGGCTTCCACGATCTTAATACACTGGTTCAGGAAATCGCGGTAGTCTGCCGGTACGCGTATGCTGGTGTGTTTCAGGGTTATATGATCCAGGAAGTATTGCCGCAGCAGGTGCCGGTTCTTAATGATGTTCTCTGCCTTCACCATCAGCAGCTCTTTGTCGAACGGCTTGGTGATATAATCGTCTGCCCCTTCTTCCAGGCCTTTCATCTGCACATCGGCAGCGGAAGCGGAGGTGAGCAGGATAACCGGTATATGGCTCAGGGTTTCTGTTTGTTTGATACGGGTGCAGAGCTCTACACCATTCATGCCTTCCATCTGGATATCGCTGATCACCAGGTCCGGCATATGTTTTTCCACCAGGGCAAAACCATCATCCCCGTTATCTGCTTCATAAATAATGTAGCGGTCTGCAAAAAGCTGCCGCAGGTACTCCCTTATTTCCGCATTGTCATCTATCAGCAGGATGGACCGTTTTTCCGTTACCAGCTCCTCTACAGGTTTAAGCGGGGGGCTTCCTTTTTCCTTTTTGATGGCGAGGTCTGTTCCTTCTGCCAGCTCATGCAGGATCCCGGACCTTGCCGTGGTATCGGCTACCAGGTCAGCGCCTTCCAGGTGACCGGTGCCTTTCTTTAAGCGGATAAAAAAGGCGGTACCCTCATTTGCCGGGCTGGTATAGTTAATAGAACCCTTATGGCTTTCAACAAAATGTTTTACCAGGTAAAGCCCTATCCCAAAGCCGGTTTGCAAATGTTCCCGCCGGCCCGCTGCCCGCTGGAACTTATCAAAGATCCTGTTGCCCATGCCTTCGGGTATGCCGCAGCCATTATCCTTGATCAGGATCTCTACTTCATTTTCCGCTTCCCGCAGCTCCAGCAGGATGCTGCCCCCATCCGGCGTAAATTTAAACGCGTTGGATAGCAGGTTAAAGAGGGCTATTTCAAGCTTCTCGTAATCCGCATACAGCACTATCTGCTCCTGGCTGCAGCGGAACTGGTATAACATTTCCCTTGCTTTAGCCTGCTGGGAAAAACACAGATATACCTCATTACATAGCTCCACCACATTCAGCCGGGTTATTTTCAGCTGATCGCCCTGGGTATCTGCTTTACGGAAAAGCAAGAGCTGGTCTACGAGGCTTAGCAGGCGCCTGGCATTGCGGTATACTACGCCCAGCGTCTCATTATCTTCCCGCTGCTCCTGTTTTTGTATGAACTCCTTTAATGGATTAATGATCAGGGTAAGGGGTGTTCTGAACTCATGTGATATGTTTGTGAAAAAGGACAGCTTGCGTTCATTGATCTCTTTCTCTTTCTCATTTTCAAGGTGCGCCAGCTTAATTTCATACTGCAGGCGTTCCTGCCGCGACCTGTACTGGATAAAGAACCAGATGGCCCCCGCTGCGCAGGTAATATACAGCAGCCGCGCCCACCAAGTGCGGTACCAGGGCGGCAGCACAATAATGCTTACGGTGCGTACCTCCCGGCTCCATTTTCCATCGGCATTGGTAGCCTTTATTTTAAAAACATAAGTGCCTTCCTGCAAACGGGTATAATTAGCGGTACGGGATTCCCCTACATAGTTCCAGCCTTTATCCCAGCCTTCCAGGTAATAGGCATAGCTGATCTTATCGGGCGAGGTGTATTCCAGCGCAACAAAATCAAAAGAAATAACTGCTTTGTCATAGGGGATCTTCAGCTCCTGCACATCATGCTGCTCCAGCGGGATGTTATTTATTTTCATACCGGTTAACAGCAAGGGCGGCATTCCTACCTGCTGGTACACGCTATCCGGGTGAAAGATGTTGAACCCTTTGATGCCTCCGAACATTAGCTCGCCTGAGCGCAGCTTTAATGCTGCATTGTAGGTGAACTGGTTGCTCTGCAGGCCATCGGACTGGGAAAAATTCCTGAACGTCCCCTTTTCCGGGTTAAAACAGGACAGGCCATTGTAGGTGCTGAGCCAAAGGTTGCCGGCATCATCTTCCAGCACTTTGAGAATGGAATTATTCGGCAGCCCGTCTGCATCTGTAAAACGGGTGAAAGTGCCGGTGCCGGTGTTAAAAAGCAGCAGCCCGCCGCCCTCGGTACCCAGCCAGCAATTGCCCCGCTTATCCATATAAATGGCACGGATGGTATAACCTATATTATATTCCTGGTGATGTTTGCGGGTGCGGTCAATCCGGATCAGCTTTCCATAGTTACCGGCCCATAAATTACCCTTGCTGTCCTCTGCGAGGCTCTGGACATTTACAATGCCGGGGTCAAAAACCTCAAACTTTCCTTTGGCCCTGTTAAAGGTATATAAGGTGCCATTGTTGGTAGTGCTGGCCCAGAGATCTTTCCGCGCATCTTCATACACCAGCCATACATTATTTTCTTCTACACCGGTATAGGGGTTAAAACAGGAAAAATGCTCAAAGGTGCCGGTGGCCCTGTTGTAACGGTTTATGCCCCTGAACCAGGTGGAGAGCCAGATGTCGCCCAGGGAATCGCGGATGATCGATGTGATAAAATTGCTGCTGATAGAGCCTTTTACTGCGGGGTTGCGGGTATACCGGGTATAGGTGTTGTGCTCCCTGTCCCAGTATTTTAAGCCGCCGCCGTCTGTTCCTATCCAGATGTTTTTCCCCTCATCTTCGCAAAACGAAAAAATGAAATTGTTGATGGACCCGAAAATGCTGTCATCATTAAAAGCATACAGCTCAAACAGGTGCTGCCGGGGCTGAATAATATTGATGCCTCCCCGTAAGGTGCCGATCCATTTCCGGTTTTCCCGGTCCTCATAAATGGAATAAACTGCATTGCTGCTCAGCTGCTGCTTGCTGCCAGGGGCCGGGAAAGGGGCGGCCTGCTCTGCCGGCGAGCGCAGTACATACATCCCATTACCATCTGACGCTATCCACAACACGCCCTGCTTGTCAATACACAGGTTAACGATCTTACTATTTTCCGTGATATAGTTGGCGGAATAGGTATTAGTGCGCTGGTCGTACCGGAAAAGGCCATTGTCTGTACCCAGCCAGAGCGGGCCTTTGGGATCCGCTTTCAGGCAGTTGCCTTTATTGATCTCCTGATTTATTACCTGCAGGGTTTTGTTTACAGCATCGTACCTGGACAGGCCTTTTCCCTGTATAAATAACCAGGCGTAGCGGCCTCCCCGCTCAAAATCAATGGCGGTTACCTCATACTCCGTGATAGCCTGGCGGCCATCCTGCAGGGGGATCTGGCGGCCGGTATGCATATCCCCTTCAAACAACAGCAAACCATTACTTTCTGAACCAATGAGGATAATGCCTTCCCTGCTGGCTTTAATAATATGGATATTACCGTTCACCGGCCCGGCAATATTACTGCCTGCCGGTATATAGCGGGCAACGGAAAACTTTTCATTCACCGGGTCAAAAACGCTCACGCCTTTGCGGCCGCCTATCCACAATCTATGACGCAGGTCTCCCTCAATGGTATAAATACCATTATCCATCAGGGAGGTGCTGTCCCCTATCTTATTCCTGTAAATTTTAAATTTATAACCGTCGTACCGGTTTAACCCATCATAGGTACCAAACCACAAAAATCCTTTATTGTCCTGGTAAATGTTGGTAACTGCATTGTTGGAAAGGCCGTCCTCTATGCCCAGGTATTTAATGGGATAGCTGGTTGCGGACAGGCGGCCCGTGATAGTAATGAATAAAAATAAAATGACAATCCTGTTCCCCCACCCCTTCATACATCGGTTTTAAGTCATATAAAAATATTAAAAATTATTGTTCATACGTTCAACTGTTCATTTGATCTTCGCTAAGCGCTGGTACAGCTGGTGCACCTTTTGGCTTCTTAATATATTTTCTTCTTCCAGGGCAGATGGATAAAGCAAGGATCCATTCTGCTGCACAAAGGCCTGGCTGAGTGATGGCTCCTGCTTCATAAGCTGCTGCAGCTGCGCTAAACATGAGGCCCTGTCTTCCGGCGTAAGGTGCGCGGCATTTGCCCTGGCTTCTATTGTCATAAAGGTGAGATAATAAACACGGATATCCGCCATTAGCCGGGAATGTGCAAATGCCTGCTGGTTCTTCACAGGCCGGAGTGATTGTAAAATAGCGGCTGCGCTGCGCGCACTGTCCAGCAGCTGGCTGATAGTCATTGCTACCGGTGCTATTACCTGTCCTTTATTTATTTTATAAGGCGCTGTAAACAAGGCTGCTTTGAACTGTAAAGCGTCTTTTTCACTGAGGCCATACTGCCGGCTGCAGTACTGTTTTATAAAGCCGTCTATATCCAATGGGGCCGGGCTGCTGATGGCTTTCTCATAGGCAGCTACCAACAGATCAAAACCGCTTATGGGGTATACATGCCTGATTGCATACAGCTCTATCAGGTCGCCTTCTGAATCAAACAGGGAGGAGTAAGCGCCGGAGGTGGACCAGGATGTCATGAGGATGCCCTGGTAGCCTAGTTTTCTGCAGGCGGGTATAAAATCCCGGATATTATTGAAATGCTTTTGCCAGCAGGTTATAAAATAGTTGTCAGGATCACTTCTTAATGCAGGCGCTCCCCAGATCTCATATCCGCTGTTCACCAGCTGCTGATGGTCGCCAAACCTGTCCAGGGGCCAGCCATAATTCCAGTCAATAAATACGGTTTGTTTGGGCAGCAAGTGAATATACTCCGGGTATTTAAGCGCAATATCCGCCCAAAGGACCGGCCGTTTACCCAGCCCCACAACAATATCACACAACAGTTTTATGTGATCGAAATAAAGGCGGGACAGACCTACCTCCGCCACCCTTTTTTTACATTTTTCGCAATGGCCCAGTAAATATGTTTCATCCCCGCCTATATGTATGAATGGGGAGGAATGCGTAGCTGCCAGGTCGGTGTAGAGTGTTGTGAACAGTTTTTTATTCAATGCCGGTTCACTGGGGCATACCTGTGAAAAGTCCTGGTTATCTTCCCGCAATGCGGCATACTTATAGTGGCGTAAAATATACTCCACATGGCCAAAGCTTTGCTGCAGCGGGATTACATCTATTGAAATGCTCTTACAGAAACGGATAAAATCAGCTACTTCCTGTCTCGTATAGGCATAACGGTTAGCTATTAAAGGCTCCTGTTCAAATGGATAGCTGGCTTCCCATTCCACCAGCAGGGTGTTAATGCCATGTTTGCTGAGATCCAGGGCAAACTGTTTAAGCGCAGGCATTTTCATTACCTGTATGCGCAGATCCAGGTGGAAGCCTTTAACCTTAAAGGATGCAGCGCCTTCCTGCGCATATACGGCCGGCATTGTAAACAACAACAGAACGGTCAGCAGCTTTAGCAGAACAGGCTTCATGTGAGTATATTTTGTATTGCAAAAATAGCATAGATCAGCTATACCAGTCATGGGCCGGTTCTGAACGGGGATGCGGGCAAACCTTCTTTATTAAACAGGTTGGGATTAACCGGAAAATCGGCCCAGGCATAACGCACGTATACCGGTTTTGCTATTTCATCTTTCCACACCACTACCTTATCTCCCTCTATCCGCGCTTTTGCCCACACAAATTTTTTATCGCTGCCTGCTATGGCAAATTCGCTTAGCTCCTCCCCGTCAATGCTCATTAACCCACTGCCGGTATGGCTAAAGGAAAGAATGATCCTGTTGCCTTCTATCTTAGCTGATTGAAAAAGTGGCCCGCTATACACTACAGTGCTGTCGCCGTATGCCAGCCGTTGGGCTGCCAGAGCAAGCCGCTCCCCTACTTCCTTTTTCCGGTCGGGATGCACATCATTCCACTCCCCCAGATCTATGGCCACAGCCATTGCCGTGCGGGGAACAGCCAGCGACTGTAATTGCGCTTCGCGGAAACTGGCCCACTGGCTTTCCATAGGCAGGTAATTCATTTCCATAAAACCAGGCAGCTGCACATACAGGAAAGGGGCATCCGGCTGCTGCCATTTGCGCCGCCAGTCAGCGATCATGGCCGGCTGCATACGGGCATAGTCTGCGGCACGCCCGGCATTGGTTTCGCCCTGGTACCAGATAAACCCCCTGACCTTAAAATTGAAGATGGGTGCTAACATAGCATTGTATAAGGCAGTGGGCTGGTTCTGTAATGCTATACGGCCGTTATTAGTAACAGCGCCCTGCGGGTTCACCTGGCCTACCTTATATGCCCAGTAACCTTTCAGGTCAATGGTATCATTGCCTGCAATTAACTGGTAAGGCTTATCCGGAACAAAACCGCCCTTGCCTGCATTATTGGTTACGCGGATCACAAAAAGATTTTTGCCGGCCTTTAACGTACCTGCCGGCAGCTGGTAACGCCTTTGGGGATACAGGTAGCTGGTAGTTCCCACCTGTTTCCCGTTTATGTATAACACATCGGCATCTACAATGCGGCCCAGGAAAACCTTTGCAGGCAACCCGGCCATAACAGCTGGCACCGTTATCTCACGGCGGTACCATACTACGCCATTCAGATCATGAATGCCCTGGTCTTCCCAGTAACCCGGGATATTGATCGTTCTCCATCCCTTAGGGATATACGATGGGCTGGCCCATCCTTCCGTGTAGCCCTTATCGTTAGCCGGATCAGGGGTGTATACAGCGGGCAGGCTGCGTTCCTTTTCGCCCAGGTAGGCGGTATCCTTATTCTGTGTTATAGTGCCTGTTACGGCAGGAAAATCTGCCAGGCTTTCCTCACTCATCCAGGCTTCTATAGGCGTGCCGCCCCAGCTGGTATTGATAAGGCCAATGGGAACATGATATTTTTCGTACAGCTGCTTACCGAAAAAATAAGCGACTGCTGAAAAGTCCCTTACATTAGCCGGGTTGGCCCATAACCAGGAGCCGCCGGGCAAATCGTCCCGGGGGCCCTGCAGATCAGTAACATTGGGTACTGCAAATTGCCTTACCAGGGGATAATTGGCCGCAGCAATGTCTGCTTCATAACGCACATCATGCAGCCGCATCTGGTGCACCATATTGGACTGGCCGGCACAAAGCCATACATCGCCCACCAGGATCTCTTTCAGCGTAATATGATTGGCGGCATCTATTTGCATGGTATAAGGCCCGCCTGCCTTCATGGCCGGCATTAACAGGCGCCATTTACCTTCGGAGCCAGCCACTGCCCGGAACCGTTTATTATTAAAGCGTACGCTCACCTTTTCACCTGGTGCAGCCCAGCCCCAGATGGTAAGATCCCGGTCCCGCTGCAGCACCATGCTGTCGCGGATCAGCCGGGGAAGCCTTACCTGCGCCTGCAGGCACTGGCAGATGGAAAACGTGAACACAAGGAGCAGGAGCAATTTTTTCATACAACAGTTACTTGGAATCGGCTATTGAATACGTGGACAGCTGCCTCAAACAATTCCTTTACTGTTCAAAGGCAACCTTATCGCTTATACGAAAGAAATCGAAATCTACAAAGCCTCCGGGACTTTTTGTAGCATAATTAAATAATCCAAAGCGGTAGCCCATAAAATGCGGTATGGTATAGGCCATTTGCAGGGCTGCGCCGATCTTTGTCCAGGATGTGCCATCTAAAGAAAAATAAAAATAAGCTTTATCAGACTTGTCTTTAAAATCGCAGTCAGCTTTCAGGTACACGGTATGCTGCGTAAGCGGGATACTTTGCAGCTCCACAGGCAAGCCGGATTCCGCGCTTACCATTACCACCTGCCTGGCGCCCCCTGCTGCCTTTACACCCACCCAGCCATATTTTTGCTGTAATAACATGAGCCCCGCGCAATCACCATCCTTCATGTTTAATACATCAATAGCTGTTATGCCGGATGAAAAGGGTCCGAATGTTCTTTGTGTGAGCGTATTACGGGCCAGCAGCAGTGATGTATCCACCCTGCCGGTAGTAAGCCGCAGGTAACCCGGGCGCCGGCTAAGCGACCAGTGGCTGTTATCAGGATTATGGTTCCACTGCCAAACCAGTGGCAGCGGGGCTTCTCCCGGCTTGCGGCTAAACTCATCTGAAGCTACAATGCCCGGATCCAGGCTTTTATTTGCGGGAAGATCTAAAGAATCGGGCACTTTGCCATTAATGCCCAGCACCGGCCAGCCATCCTGCCATTTTACAGGCACCCAGTAGGGAATACGGCCTACGGCGCCAAAGTCACGGAACAGATAAGCATACCAATCCCCCGCTGGTGTGCTGATAAGGCCTCCCTGCGCCACGCCTTTGTCCTGCAAGGCAACACGGCCCTCATAAGGGCCGGTGATCTTATCTGCCCGGTGAATGGTCACGGTGCGCATACCGCCTCTGGGCCAGCAGATATTGAACAGGTAATACTTCCCATTCACCTTGAACAGCTGTGATCCTTCTCCAGGTAAGCCGTTATCCGCACCAGCAGGGGCGCCGGCATTTTCGATGATCACCTGGCTGGCGCCCGGCTTAAGTCCTGAGAGGTCGCTGTTCAGCTCCAACAGTGTTATTTTGCCAACGCCATCCAGCATGTATACATGGCCGTCATCATCAAAGAACAGGGAATGATCATGTAAAGACGGTTTGAATGAAACCGCTTTCCAGGGGCCTTTTTCAATATCCCTGGTGGAATAGATATAGGTTTTATTCGTGGTGCCGGCAAAAGTGCTTACATAATAAACCCCATTGTGGTAACGCAGGCTGCTAGCCCAGGAGCCCCTGCCATAGGTACTTTGGCCATTAGCAAGGTTCAGCGCATCCACATTATCCAGCACATCATAGGCATAACTAACAATTTGCCAGTTCACCAGGTCTTTGGATTTCATAATGGGCACACCCGGGCTCATATGCATAGTGGTGCTGCTCATGTAATAAGTGTCTCCAACGCGGATCATGGACAAATCAGGTACATCTGCATAAATGACAGGGTTGTGCGCCTGCTGTGCCTGCAGGCACTGACAGATGGAAAACGTGAGCACAAAGAGCGTGATAATTTTTTTCATACAACCGTTTACGTGAAAAGTTCTTCAATATGTGGCCAATCGTTATTTCTTTTTCCTAAGTCTGATAACGGTCAGGGACATGGGCGGAGCGGTATATTCAAAGGTTTTGGCTGCATTGAATGCGGATGTAACAGGTGTAACCGCAGCCGGGCTGCCAAATACGTTTGCCGCTTCCGGGCTGCCGCTCAATACTGTTTTTGCGGCAGCTGCATCCAGCTTTCCAAAGGCGGAGAGATTAATTTTCATACTGCCTTGTTCCGGCCCTGCATTTACCAGCTTCAGGATCACATCGCCGGTTTTGCTGTCCTGCACACAGGAAGCCGCCAGTGCGGAATCAGCTGGGTTTTTGGAAACAACATTTTCAAAATAAGTATCCCCCTGGTTCACGGAGAATAGTTGCTGCACGTAATAATTTACCGTTGGGTAAGCGGAGGTATTGTCAAAATAGATCATGTCGGGGTTCCATTGAGTGAACCCGGATTTTGCCAGCAGGGGCGCGTACGAGGCCAGGCTTACCACATCGCCGTTGCGCTCAATAGCTGTCATGTAAGCGGCTTCAGACAGGGCATTCTTCATTTTGTTGCCCCGGGATGCGTATTCGCCTATGTAAACTTTTGTAGCGTTGCGTTTATACGTATCATAACGGTATTGATTGGATATAAACCACTCCGGCGCGCTATAATAATGTTCATCCACCACGGGTACCTGCAGCGCATTGGCCAGCTTCCAGCCTTTATCAAAATCTTCACCTTCCGGAAAGGGCCCAACGGTTCCGATAACAGTTATTTCCGGGTGTTTGGCTTTAACGGCATCATAGATCATTTTAAAGCGCTGCTCAAATTCAGGTGTGATCTTATCCTCATTACCAATGCCTACGTATTGCAGATTAAACGGCGCAGGATGGCCGGCTGCAGCGCGTTTGGAGCCCCAGGTAGAAGCAGCGGGGCCGTTGGCCCATTCCACCAGGTCAAGCACTTCCTGGATATAATCCTGCATTTCACTCATATCGATCGCTTTTTGCCCGGTACCGCCAATGCGCCAGGTGCCGCCGGAATTCTGGCAGCTAACTGCAGCAGGCAATACCGGTAATGGTTTGGCGCCTATATCTTCACAAAACTGGAAGTACTCGAAATAACCCAATCCGGCTGTTTGATGATAACCCCAGATATTTTTTTGCTCTACCCTTTGCTCAACAGGCCCAACAGTGTTTTTCCAGCGGTACATGTTTCCCAGCCCATCGCCATGCGCCAGGCAGCCGCCGGGAAAACGGATGAATTTTGGATGAATATCTGCAAGCAGCTGAGCCAGATCGGCCCGCAATCCATTGGGCCGGTTCTTAAACGTATTGCCGGGGAAAAGCGATACCACATCCAATGCCAGCTTACCTTTGGTAGTGGCCAGCACCACTAATGCGGTGCTATCATTGGTAGCGGAGGCTACCAGGTCTGTGGTATATTTTTGCCAGTCAGCTGATGATACGGTGATCTTACTTTCCGCCAGCGTTTCTCCTTTCGGGTTCTGAAGGCTTACCACTACATTAACGGGCGCTTGTGAAAGCAATTTTGCAAAAACAGAAAAGTGATACTTTTCACCAGCCTTCACAGGTATTTTAGCAAATCCATCGTTCCTGATCCCTACGCCATTATCTCCCACATGTTCAATGTTCAGCACTGCATAGTGAGGATTGTTGGGATGTACCGGCGCGCTGGTTTCTATATTCAATGAGCCGTAGGAGAATCCCGGGGTAATGTATTGCCAGAATGAGAAAGAATGCCACTCGCGCCTGTCAGTAGGGCTGTACTCAAAGGAGCGGTTCTGCACCAGCTCTGCGTATAAGCCGCCATCTGCCGAGTAGTTGATATCTTCAAAGAAAAGGCCGAAGAGGTCCGGGCTTATTTTTTTGCCTCCTTTCAGGCCCTGGGCCGATACATAAGAGAATATCAGCACATTCATTACAATAAGGGTCATTGACCTTATTCCGGCAGACAGGTAATAGCGATAATTTTGGTCCTTGAGTATTTTCATAACAGATTATTTGGCCGATGGTCCATAGTCCATGGAGTACACCGCAGGAAAGTTCATAACAGATAAGTAAATACCCGTGGAGCAGCGTACCCGGTTGCGCTGGCCGCAAGCAGCAGGACGGCATAGTCCATACGTGGATTAATGATCACCTGCGGCGCCGGCATTTTTCTGGACCTTATAAGATTAACGGCCTGCCACAGGATAACAATTGTAAATTTGACAATTAATACCTGAAACGTCAAATTTTTTCACCATTATTTTTTTGATGGCTTTTTTAACCCGGCGGTCCCCCCCTTTTACGGGACTGTTACAATTTCAAATTTTATAACGCGTTAAGTTTCTTTAGCGCTTTTATTCCACCCTCATTACCAGGATTCAATTTCAGCGACCACCGGTACATAATAATGGCGTCCCGGCGGTTGCCGCTTTCCATAAGGGCTTCCCCATAGCTGTCATATACATTATAATCCGCCGGATCCAGGAAAGTATTCAGCTTAAAGGTTTCCAGGGACATTTGCTGATGGCCGTTAAAAGTGGCCTGGTACAGGAAATCGTAACCGAGAAAGTTCATAAATTTGAGGTAATAATAAATGTACCTATGTTATTCTTTTAGCAAAAGTGATGAACCGGTATCCGGATGTGATGTACTGAAGCTTTTATGGTTTTTGGCTGTCCTTCAGCTTTACCGGGCCGCTTGTTTTATTACGTAACTTCAGGTTAAGTATTTCTACAAAAATTGAAAAGGCCATGGCAAAATAAATATACCCTTTAGGTATATGCTGATCAAAACCTTCAGCTATCAGCGATACGCCTATCAGCAATAAAAAAGACAAGGCCAGCATTTTTACCGTGGGGTGGCGGTTTACAAAGTTGCTGATACCGGCTGAAGAAAACATCATTACTATTACCGATATAACCACCGCTGCGATCATCACAGCGATTTCATTGGCCATACCAACGGCGGTGATCACCGAGTCAAGGGAAAATACGATGTCGAGCAAAAGTATTTGTATGATCACCCCGGTAAATGAATGTTTTTTTACCGATACGGCGCTATGCTCATCCCCTTCCAGCTTCTCATGGATCTCCGTGGTGCTTTTATAAATAAGGAATAAACCGCCAGTTAGTAAGATCAGGTCGCGGCCGGAAATAGCCAGTTTCTCCAGCCAAAGGCTGCTGTTTATATTCAACCAGCTGCCGATGTTAAACAGCGGGTTTGTTAAGGTCATGATCCAGCTTAGGGAAAGCAGCAGTAGTATACGGGTTATCATGGCCAGCGCAAGGCCAAGCTGCCTGGCTTTTTTCTGCTGTGTACCCGGTAGCTTGCCGGCCAGTATAGAAATAAAGATAATATTATCAATGCCCAATACAATTTCAAGCAACGTGAGTGTTAATAAAGACACCCAGTTTTCCGGGTTGGTAAGAATCTCCATATAGGTAGAATTATGATGAAATTTAAATACGGGACCTGGCATCCGTTCCCTTAGTTATCAAATACACTGCCGGTTCTTCTCCCGGGCAGCAGAAGTCTGTTTAATTGCTACTGCTTAAACCAGGTAAACTGCTCAGCCCTGCCTCCATTTTGCACTCCCAGCCCGCAGTGCTTAATCATGGGATGGCGGATAATAGCGGTTTGTTATTGAATACAGCTGCAATATTTCATTCTTAATTTCAATCTGTTTTTCATATTGAAAACCCAGCTTTTTCAAGAGCCGTATGGAGCTGGTGTTGTGGGGAACGGTTGTAGCCAGCACCTGTGCATGGGCCGGATCCTGCAGGATGTTTAGCTTAACTTCAGCAGCTGCTTCATAGGCATAACCCAATCCCATATACTGTGGCAGGAATGCAAAACCCAAGTCGTAATACAGCAGGTAATCCCGTTTTATAAAGGATATAATGCCAACAGGAATGTTCCCGTCTATGAGCCTCACCACCCAATAGGTAAGGTTGGGAGTAAGTAATATTTTGTTTATATAATTTATAGCATCTTCTTTGGAATGAATATTCCTGTTCCCAATAAATTCAAGCCAGCCCTTTGAATTAAGCAGCTCAAATACAAAGTCGTGATCATTGATGGATAACGCGCCTATGGAAAGCCTGTTGGTAGTAATTGGAACCTGCATTTTTAGTGGATAGTTTTTAATTCCCTGCGCCATCTAAAGTATACAGCGCAGGGCATTGAGATAACAAAGTAGCCTGATCTTCTTTTGCTAAGATAATATTTACGGCTCAATTATCAACGTAAGCACCGGGCCCCATGGCGGCGCGCAGCCTGGAGCCTGGTGCGCAAAGATCAGAACGGGGAGCGGCGCATGCCGCCATCTACCACGGCCACGGTGCCGGTGATATACCCTGCCCGCGGCGATACCAGGAAAACGGCCATGTTAGCAATATCCTGCGGCTCGCCAAAATCGCCCAGCGCAATTTCGCGGCCGGCAAATTCCCTGCGTTCATTGCCCGGGAAAAAACGGCGGATATTGTCCGTATCTATAAGCCCCGGCTGCAGGCAGTTGATCCTGATGCCATGCTGCCCCAGCTGCATGGAAAGCTGTTTAGACCACACCACCACGCTTGCTTTGGCAACGGCAGAAGCATTCACCTCCCGTAACTCATACGTACTGGATATGTTCAGGATAACACCTTGCTTACGCGTTATAAAATGGGGCAAAAGCTGCTGCGTTAATTGCCGGTGACGGTCAAAGTCCAGCGTCATAGATGCGGCCCATTCATCTTCCGCTCCTATAATATCCAATGGACGGCTACGGCCGGCATTGTTAATAAGAATATCTACCTGTCCCAGGCCTGACAGCGCTGCGGCCGCGATCTTTTGCGGCGCGTCCGCTGCAACAAAATCCTGTACAAACGTTAGCGGCTCTACGCCGCCTGCTGCTGTTATTTCTTCCCTGAGGCTGTTCAGCAGGTCTTCTTTTCTTGCAGTGGCCAGCACTTTTACGCCTTCCATTGCCAACTCCTTTGCAATGGCCCGGCCCATTCCCTGGCTGGCGCCCGTTACCACCGCTGTTTTTCCTTTTAAATACAGATCCATGATCTTTCTCCTGATTTGGTTTTGAAAAATTTCTTTCCAAAAGTACCAGGTAGTGCCCTAATTTTGCGGTGGTACAATCAATTGTATGGTACCTACAAAATTGTAAGTAATGGCAGCCAGAAAGCAAAACTCCACTTATACGCGTAATGAAACCTCTCTTAGTGAATGTGATCTTAGCTATGCTATTAACAAGATCGGTGGAAGGTGGAAGCTACAGATACTCAGTATGCTGAACGACAACAAAACGCTGCGGTTCACTGAGCTTAAAAAAGAATTTTCCTTTATTACAGAACGCATGCTTAGCCTGCAATTGCGGGCATTAGAACAGGATGGCCTGGTTAAGCGCACCGTTTATGCTGAAGTTCCACCAAGGGTAGAATATGAGCTTACGGAAATGGCCCTGGAGCTATGGCCTATTTTAAACCAGCTGAGCAGCTGGGGCGGCAAACAACGAAAGAGGGCATCTCTTTGAGACGCCCTCTTTTGCTTAAAGATCAAAAATTATGATGCGTCTCTCAACGCTTTGATCCGGTCATGTGCGGCCTGGATTTTTTGAGCCTG
This sequence comes from Chitinophaga sp. GbtcB8, assembly GCF_019091455.1. Lineage (GTDB taxonomy): Bacteria > Bacteroidota > Bacteroidia > Chitinophagales > Chitinophagaceae > Chitinophaga. The sequence goes on along the minus strand of NZ_JAGXJN010000006.1, from coordinate 37,985 downwards.
CATGGATACTGTCTGCAGTGCTTCAGCTGGTAATTCATCTTCAGACAGCACATCTTTATAGGCTTTCTTTATAGCATCTTCACCCCTTTCTGCTTCAGCAAGTATGCTGGCCCGGTCACTGCCGCCAAATAATGACTTAACATCTATCCAGGCGCGGTGTAAGGTGCCGCTGGCGCTGGTACCGGTTTCAACATCATCTGAATAACGGGCTACTACTGCGGTTAATTCCTGGCTGAACTGACGGCTTTGTGCAGCATATTCCTGGAACAATGTTTTCAGGTCTATGTTTTCAGGTTTTATATCTGCAATTACCTTTTCAAAACCAGCTACGCGGTCGTTATTCAGCTCAATCAGGTCATTTAATACATCTACTGATTTTTCTGTTGTGTACATGATATTAATAGTTTAAGGTTAATAATAGTTTAGTGTAGTATTTCAACTAATATGCCACATTGAAACAGCGGACAGAGGCGTGAAACGGCCTCCTAGAGGAAAACGGAATAACGGGAGCTATCTCAGAATTTCCGGCGTATGGAATAGCGTACAATTAGTAGAATATTCTCAACACTCAACCCGGTTGCGCGTTTCCAATATGGGGTTATGGCGGCGCTGATGGGAGGTAGCGCGCCTGCAAAAAATAGATCGCGTAATGTAACCGCGAATATTTATTTTTATCTAAAAGAAAAGATCTATGAGCACTGAAAAGGCGATACTGGCCGGTGGCTGTTTCTGGGGCGTGGAAGAGCTGATCCGCAATCTTCCCGGCGTAACATCCACAGTGGTTGGTTACACGGGTGGAGATGTACCTAATGCTACTTACCGTAACCACGGCACACACGCGGAAGGAATTGAAATTATCTTTGACCCGGAAAAATTATCATACCGTACCTTACTTGAATTTTTCTTCCAGATCCACGACCCAACCACGCTTAACAGGCAGGGGAATGACAGGGGCACCTCTTACCGTTCCGCTATTTTTTATTTAAGCGAAGCGCAAAAAGAAACCGCCAATACATTAATTGCAGAAATGAATGCTTCCAAAAAGTGGCCCGGGGCCATTGTTACGGAAGTAGTGCCTGCCTCCGATTTCTGGAACGCAGAAGAAGAGCACCAGGACTACCTGCAAAAAAATCCGTATGGATATACCTGCCACTTTATAAGGCCTGACTGGAAACTGCAATAATATCCAAAAATGTAAAATGTAAAATTTCAAATCATAAATGTAAAGTGGAATGCCGCGAACCTTATCTGTCGCAGCATTCCACTTTACATTTTAAATTTTACATTTATTATTTTACATTCTTTTACTTCACAGCATTGGCTGCTGTTATAATAACTTTTGCTACTGCTTCAGGCTGCGACATAAAGACCACATGGCTGCCTTTCAATTCGGTTATTTTAGTGTTAGACCGTTGGTACATTTTGCGTTCTATTTCCGGTGCAATGCTTTTATCTTCCGTGGCTACTATCCCATAAGCGGGTTTGGTATGCCAGGCCGCCTGGGTAATGGGGGTTGCAAATCCTTTGACATAAAAAGCGCCCTGGGAGGCATACATAAAATCCGCTTCTGCTTTGGGAATATCTGCGCAGAAACCTGCATGAAATTTAGCCTTATCGTAGTATACAATTCCTTTATCATCCGGCGGCTGTATGCCATTCTCAGGAGCCGGGGGCGCGGTTTGAATCCATTGCAGCGCTGATTCGCCACTGTCCGGCTGAAAGGCTGCTACATATACCAATGCAGCTACGTTGGGATGGTTGCCGGCTTCCGTGATCACGGCGCCGCCCCATGAATGGCCTACCAGTATAGTGGGGCCATCCTGTTTATCAAGCACCACCTTTGTGGCGGCTGCATCATCTTCCAGGGAGCTTAAAGGATTTTGAACAACAGTTACGTGGTATCCTTTTTTTGTAAGTATTTCATAAAGCGCCTTCCACCCGGATCCATCTGCAAAAGCGCCATGTACCAATACTACATTTTTTACCTGTTGGGCGTTACTTTTTGCAGCAAAACCCATTATGCCTGATAAGGTGATCAGTGCGGCGCATAAGGCGCCCTTTAACCTATGTATTAAGTTTGCCATTGTGTCTGTAGGAGTTTAATTGTTTGAAATGGCCGGCTTAGTAAATACCATGCATGGGGATTACCGGCACTGCAAAGTAACGGCACCGGCCCGTACAAGGCAATGCAGAAAAGCAGGTAAGGTTTGGATTTTTAGCGGTGCCGCTTTCTGTAACCCTGTGGAGAGATCTTTTCAGATATAGTGAACAGCCGTGAGAAATAAGCATGATCGTCATATCCCAGCTCGCCGGCTATTTCTTTAATGGTAAGATCCGTATAATACAGCAGGCGCTTGGCTTCCATGATGATCATCTTCTGGATCCAGTAGCTTACCGTAAAACCGGTAAAGTCTTTAACGGCTTCATTTAGGTAAGGGGTAGAGATCTTTAAAACACCGGCATAGTCAGAAGGTCTTTTTTTAACCTTATAATGCTGGAATAACAGGGCTTTAAACTGCCGGGTGATGGTAGTGCTCCGGGATTCTTTTTGCCCTTTAGCCGTTTCCCCATTGGCATATTCCCGTGTGATGGTTCCTATTATAACATCCACCAGCCCGCGTTTTATGTGCTGCTGGCAGGCATCGGCCCCGCTGGCCCTCACCTCATCCGCCAGGAAGGTTAAACAGCCGCTGAGCCTCTTTTTCTTTTGTTCTGAAACGGCTGCCGGTTCATGCAGCAGGAAGTACTGATCCAGGATAGATTTATAGGTTTGCTGCACCAGGGAGGGCTCAACCGTTAGCATCCATACGCCGTCATCAGCCGCTGAAAAGTGATGGATCTGCCCTGGCAGAATGAAATATACCATACAACCTTTAAGCAGTACCTTCCGGAAGTCCAGCTCCAGGTTCAGCTTTCCTTTTTCCTGGAAAATAAAAATATAGTTCTCATCGCGGTGCGGGACCTGGGTAGCTGCTGTTTTAATGATCTGTGAAAAGCTGACAAGCTGCAATCCATGATGTTTGACCTCATCGGTTGCAATGGTGGGGATCATATATTTATCTTTGGGCATAAGGGGTAATTCAGCTCAAAATACTACTTCCATCCATCCTTAAAAATAAATCTGGCAGGAGATCACTGAGGTTATACATCCATTTGTAATTAAAAAAGGTGCACATTTGTTGCTATCACTGTGAGAAAGGATGCAAATGTTACAACCTAAGAATTTTAGCGGCTTCGTAAAAGTACGCGGAGCCCGGGAACATAACCTGAAGAATATAGACCTGGAAATACCGCGCGATGCCTTTGTTGTATTCACCGGCGTTTCCGGATCCGGCAAGACATCACTGGCATTTGGCACCCTGTATGCCGAAGCGCAGCGCAGGTACCTGGAATCTGTTTCGCCTTATGCAAGAAGGCTTTTTAACCAGATGTCGGTGCCCGAAGCAGATGCCATAGAAGGGCTGCCACCCGCCATTGCCTTACAACAGCAACGGGGCGCAACCAGCACCCGCTCATTTGTGGGCAGCGTAACTACCTTATCCAACCTGCTGCGGATGCTGTATTCCCGGGCGGGTGATTATCCCAAAGGCCAATCCATCATCTATGCAGAGGGTTTTTCACCCAACACACCGGAAGGCGCATGCCCGCATTGCCATGGTCTTGGACGTGTGTACGAGGTAACGGAAAAATCCATGGTGCCGGATGATAGCCTGACCATCCGGGAACGTGCTGTAGCGGCATGGCCTACTGCCTGGCAGGGGCAGAACCTGCGGGAGATCCTCATGACGCTGGGTTATGATGTAGACACCCCCTGGAAAGACCTGCCTAAAAAACAGCGGGACTGGATCCTTTTCACGGAAGAGCAACCCGTGGTGCCGGTATATTCAGCCTTTACAGCTGCAGAAGTACGGGATGCCCTGAAAAGAAAACTGGAGCCCAGCTATATGGGCACCTTCACCAGCGCCCAACGTTATGTGATGCAAACCTTTGCCAACTCGCAAAGCCAGCTGATGAAAAAACGGGTATCCCAGTTTATGCTAAGTGCGGAATGCCCGGTATGCCATGGCAAACGTTTACGCCCGGCCTCCCTTTCCGTAAAATTTGCAAAGCTGGATATTGCAGAAATGTCCGGCATACCGCTGCTGCGCTTAAAACACATCTTTGAGCCCTATGCAGCAGGCGCCCCTGCTGCCGGCCATAAAAATGCAGGGCACCCGGAAAAGAACCTGGTTACGCAACGGATAGCGGAGGATATGGTTAAAAGGCTGGATGTGCTGATAGACCTTGGCCTGGGCTACCTGACCCTGGAAAGAAGCACCCCCACCCTTTCACCTGGTGAATTACAAAGATTAAGGCTGGCAACGCAGATCCATTCCCACCTGTTTGGTGTGGTGTATGTGCTGGATGAGCCTTCAGCCGGTCTTCACCCCGCTGATACACAAGCCCTGCTACGGGCGCTGGACGGCCTTAAAGCAGCCGGTAACTCCCTTTTTGTAGTAGAGCATGAGGTGGATGTGATCCGGCATGCCGACTGGATTGTTGACGTAGGACCTGCTGCCGGTGAAAAGGGCGGTGAAATATTATATAGCGGCCCGCCGGAGGGATTAAATCATGTGCCCGCGTCTGTTACCAAACGCTATCTGAATGAACAGCAGCACAAAACCCGTACAGCAAGGGCGCCCAAAGGCTGGCTGCGGCTGGAAGGTATTACGCGTAATAACCTGCATAATTTCAGCGCGGCCTTTCCATTAGGCGTTTTTACCAGCGTTACCGGCGTATCCGGATCAGGGAAAAGCACCCTGGTAAGCCAGGTGCTGGTAGAGCTGGTGGCTACCCACCTTGGGCAAACAGTACCGGCAGCCTATGAAGAAACAGAAATGCCGGAACAGCAGGTTTTACCGCTGGAAGGCCGTATTACAGCGGGTATGGATGCTGTTAAACGTTTGATAGTGGTGGATCAAAAACCCATAGGCCGTACACCCAGGTCCAACCTGGCCACCTATACCGGCTTATTTGATCCCATCAGGAAGCTGTTTGCAGCTACCAAAATTGCCAAAGCCCGGCATTATGATGCAGGCCGCTTTTCCTTTAATGTTGCAAAAGGGCGTTGCAGCCACTGTGAGGGGGAAGGTTTTGTGATGGTAGAGCTGTTATTTTTACCCAGTGTGTATGCCCCCTGCCCCACCTGCCAGGGTACCCGTTATAATAACAAAACGCTTGAAATTAAGTACAACGATAAAAACATTGCAGAAGTGCTGGAAATGACGGTGGATGATGCTTTCCTTTTTTTCATAAACGAACCGCAAATAAAAAGACCGCTGGAAACCGTGCAGCAGGTGGGCCTGGGCTACCTGCGGCTGGGACACCCTGCAACAGAACTTTCCGGTGGCGAGGCGCAACGTATTAAGCTGGCCACGGAATTGCAGAGAACACAGCACGGCAACTCACTGTATATACTGGATGAGCCCACCACCGGCCTGCACCCATCTGACGTTGAAAAACTAATGGACCAGCTTAATTTGCTGGTAGACCAGGGCAATACGGTTATTACGGTTGAACATGATATGCATGTAATTGCCAACAGCGACTGGATTGTGGATATTGGTCCCGGTGCGGGCGATGAAGGCGGTAAAGTGGTGGCTGCAGGCCCTGTAGCTGGCATTGCGGAAAATAAGCACAGCCGTACGGCACCTTTCCTGGCAAAATATCTGAATAACGGAAGCGGTAAATAGTCAGACTAAGACAGCTGCTTTAAGCAGCATTGGTATGTTTTTCCAGCTTTTGCCGGATGCCGCTCACCAGCATGGCAAAACTTTCCGGTTTGATCAGGTAATCATCTGCTCCTAATTGCATGCATTGCTGGATAAAGGTTAACATGGCAGAGGTGGAGAATACAATAATGGGTACATCGGTTAAATTCCTTCTTTGCCGGAGCTCAGCCAGCAATTCCATACCATTCATCCGGGGCATATTCAGGTCCATGAAAATAATGTCCGGGTTACTGAATTTCCGGTCGTTCATTAACTCCAGCGCATGCTCACCGTCATATGCAGACAGGAGCTGCACCGTGCTGGTCACTTCTTCCAGCGCATCTTTAAATACGCGCCGGTCCTCAGCGTCATCATCTACCAAAAAAATCGTAACACCCTTGCTCATATGACTTGTAAAATATTTTGTCTGTAATTAGTTTTCGCCTGTTCTGTCTTCCCGGCTGTTATCTACCACAAAAATGTATCCGTTATTTTAAGTACTTATCCATTACCGTTCTTATTTCAACGATCAATGTTTCAAATTTATTGGGCTTCACCAAATAATCATTGGCTCCCAATTGCATGCATTCGATGATAGCGGATCTTTCTGAGGAGGTGGAATACAGGATGATGGGTATCAAATCAAAACTTTCCATTCTGCGTAACTCAACTAATAGCTCAGCTCCGTTCATGCGGGGCATATTCAGATCCAGGAAAACAATATCCGGATCAACATTTCCACCATTTATCATTTCCAGCGCATGTTCTCCGTTAAAAGCGGAGAGCAGGAAAGCAGAGTTATCAATTGTCTGGAGAGCGGATTTAAAAAAATCCTGATCATCCGTATCATCATCTACCAGGAACACCGTTCTATTCTTACTCATGGTATTGGATATGTTCAGTAAAAATAGCAATATTTTTAATAATAAGATAAGTATCAGACCCGGGGAAGCCTTAAAAGCGCCTTAAAAAAATCAAGGGCCGCCCTGTAAAGAGCAGCCCTTTTTGTCAACCTTGACACTGCCTTTCAGCAGGGCCTTCATCCGTGTTGGTTTTCGATCGGATAGTCAATTATCAACCTAAAAGAAGTTAGAGGAATGGCTGCAGCCAGCGCTTTATTTCCTGCCAGGCTTCGGGCGCAAAATCGCCTTTCAGCTGTGGGATCTCTTCATTGGTGCAGGTATTACAGTGCAGGAACAGGTGGTTCAGCCCTGGTATTACCTTTACCGTTACCTGGTTATTACCGCTTTGCTGCAGGGTATTTTTAATCATGTCCAGGTTTGTTTGGCTAACAATTGCTAAAATTTAGCCGGAAAATGAGGGTAATGTACTATTTGCCAGGGCCAGCGGATCGTTAACTTTATGCTTAGATAATAAAAATTAGTCAGCACTATGATCACCCTGCAACGCAGTAACTCTGACCACGGAAATTTCCAGGCGCTTGTAACCCTGCTGGACCTGGAATTAAAGGAACGCGACGGAGAGGAACATGTGTTCCTGGCGCAATTGAATAAAACAGATCACCTGGAATATGTGATAGTTGCTTATGATCAAGATATACCTGTAGCCTGCGGCGCTTTAAGAGCCTACGCGCCGGGGGTGATGGAAGTAAAGCGTATGTATGTTGTATTAAATAAACGCGGGCAGGGCATTGCCTCCGTGGTGCTGCATGCATTGGAAACCTGGTGTAAAGAGCTTAACATCACAACCTGCGTACTGGAAACCGGTAAGAATCAGCCGGAGGCCATTGCGCTTTATAAAAAGAATGGGTATAAACAGGTGCCGAATTTTGGGCCGTATGTGGATGTTGAGAATAGTGTATGTTTTGAGAAGGAACTGGGGTAAATGTAAAAGTGGAATGCAGTCCCTTATTCGCTGCATTCCACTTTTACATTTTACATTTAAGATTTTACATTCTTTTAATTAAGCGCCACTTTCTTTTCCCCGTTATTCACTGCCAGTATAAATTTAACCAGCCCTTTCATGTAAACCGCCTGATCATCATACATACACAAATGACTGCCGTTGGGACAATATAAATAACTACCGTTCTGCACCTGGCCGGCTATCCACTTCATATGTTCCGGATCCATGGTATCATATTTTGCACCAATGCTTAAGGTAGGTACCTTGATCTGCGGTAATTTTCCTTTAACATCCCAGTTGGTCAGCTTACCGGATAAGCCAAATTCGCTGGGACCCTGCATAGTCCTGTAAAACGATTCATTTATTTTGCCCATGGCGCGTAAAACCGGGTCCGGAAATTCCGGTAACCTGCAAATATGCTTTGCATAAAAATTAGGCATCAGCAGCTCCATGTATTTGGGATTGTCAAAATCATTTTTTGCTTCAATGGCGCGGATGCTATCCAGGATCTTAGGATCCATCTGTTTGGCCAGTACATTATCTGCATAGTCGTTATAATCCTTTGCGCTGGCCATCATATCAGAAATGATCAGGGCTTTCAGGTTATCCTGGTATTTGAGCGCATATTCCATGGCCACTACCCCACCCCAGGAATGACCCCAGATGTAAAAATTTTCATTCGTAAGGTTGAGCGCTTTGCGCACCTGCTCTATTTCCTCCACGCTGCGGTTCAGATCATACAAGGCAGTATCCTTAGGATTATCGGAATTGCCGCATCCCAGCTGGTCGTAATAAATGTATTCTATTTCTTCTTGCGGAAAAAAGCTGTCAAATGCTTCCGCATATTCATGGGTAGCGCCGGGGCCACCTGTTATAAGCAATACCTTTATTTTGGGATTGTTGCCGGTACGCTTGGTCCAGATGTTAAATGTTCCTTTTGAGGTGCTGATGGGGATGATCTTTACACCACCGGTTTGCACGCCGCTATCCACGGGTGTAAAATAAGCAGTATGATCCCCGCCTGTGGCCGGGGTTTCATTGCAGGCCGCCAATACCAGCATGGCTTGCAAAAGCAGGGTAATGTTGTAACTCTTTAGCATAATAAACGATTGATAGAATTGGTTTACGAAATTAGTACTAATTGCGCCACCATACGTTGCTGCTACACATAAAAACGTTCCCTGCATCAAATTTAATACAAGTATATCAGATAGCCGGCCCCCACTTAACACCATATAAAAGTAATATTGACTGAAAAAAGAGAAATGCCGCGAAATCAGGCAGGCCTGTGTTCGCGGCATCTTTATCCCGTTCATAAAGTCTTTTAAATGATCTCTATGAACCTCCTTCGCCGGTTTGAAATTTCACGTCTATGATCTTACATTCTTTTTTACGATCGTTTTGCCAATCCGTCAATTACTTTCAGCATTTCACTAAATTCATTCGGATCATATAAGCGGGTAAGAAAAACTATTTTACCGCTGGGGTCTATCACTACATTACGGGTAACTCCGCTCTTTTTTTCTGCAAAGCGGCCAAAGATATCAGCACCCGGATCCAGGGCCAGCGGATAAGTGATCTTCATATCCTGATGGAACTGCTGCACTTTTTCCAGCGGCTCATCGCGGTCAACACCGATCAGGACCACATTCTTATCCTGGTAGGCTTTCCATACGTCATTTTCCAGGTGAGGCATTTCCTTCCGGCATACACTGCACCAGCTGGCGGTGAACTGTAATACCACTATTTTTCCCCGGAGCTGTTTCAGAGAGGTTTTACTACCATCCTGCAGCAGCAGCTCAAAATCGTCCGGGGCCTGCTCCCCTACGTTAACCAGGTAACCACGGTTGATGGAATTAGCATCAGCGGTCTGTTTGCCCTGTTCATGATTAGCTGACTGCGCTTTTAAACGATTACCCCCAAGAGCGGATATGGCCACTACCAACAGGGTTTGCAGGATATTCCTAAATGCTTTTTTCATACTTAATAATAAGGAGGGTTGGTTTGATACACAAATATATCAATTATCTGCAAATAACCTACTTATTCTATAGACTAATAAACTAGGGATATTCCAGGCAGGACTATTAGGGTAATAGCTCATAAAAATAAAACGGAGAAATGGCTTAGGTCACTATTCTATTAAATAGTATTTCACTATCTATTTAATTAGATAGTTGCTCACTATTCACAGGCTACTACCTGCCTAAGAAAGTGCTTTTAACATTACCAACTGAAAAGTACGTGTACATCATTGTCCTGAGCTCAGGGCTCAATTACCGGCCCGGTGCTTGAAATCCTTTTTGGTATGTTTAGTGTATTGGTATTTTTGCTGCTAACAGGTTAAAAACCAGGTGGAAAATGCACTGAGGGTAAGTGGTATTAAAAAAAAATACGGCCCTGTGAACAAAGCCGTTTGCCTTTATAAATTCCACGTTATGAAAAACTGACGTAAAGATAAGGGTTTTTGCTAAAACGTTTTAGTTAATTTTCATTTTTCTGAAAAAAAATAACAATTCCAAGGGATAAATCAGGATCTGCCGGGCATTTTACGCAGTGCTTTTGAACATATCTTCCTGTCAATCATACACTTAATTTACCCGAGGCACGATGTTTGGCTGAATGCCCCCTTAGCGGCCAGGTCCCATGCCGCGCTCATTATCCTACAGATCGTCCAATACTTTCATCTCAAAAAAAGAGGGGATCTCAAAAGTGCACTTTGAGATACTCCCTTCCCTTCTAACTATTATTCTTTAATAATCTTTTGGACAGCCTGCCGCCCGGCATTCGTTACCCGCAGCATATACAATCCTGCCGGCAGCGGTGAAAGCTGCAGCGTGTGGCTGGCGCCATTCAGCTGCCGGGTAATAACCGCTTTCCCTTCACTGTTCATCAGCTCCAGCCGGCTGCCCTGCTGCCAGGAAGCAGTGAGCTGCACGGTTACCTGGTTATGAACCGGGTTGGGAAAAACTTTGATGCCCTGGCTGGTAAAATGATTGCTGACAGTATTACTGCTAACCTGTTTGGCCGTTTGCAGGGCCGCAGCAGCAGTACCATAGATCTCAAACTCATACAAAGAGAAACCATAAGTGGTAGCCCGGTTAATACAATAAACTTTTACATAGCGTGCTACGCCGCTCAGCCCTGTCTGGTCATCTGCTGCCGCTGATGATTTACCCCAGAATTCCCGTACAGTCGTCCACGTGATATTGTCTGTGGAGAACTGGATCTGGTAATCACGGGCATAAGCTGCCTCCCAGGCCAGGCGTACACGGTTCACGTTATAATTAGCACCCAGGTCCACTACAATAGATTGGTTATTGGCGTAGCTGCTGGACCAGCGGGTATTGCCATTTGCATCTACTGCGTAAACACCTGCAAGATCTGCACTTTCACTGGAGGTGGTGAATACAGGCCGGTTGTAAGCCAGGTTAGACGAAGACTTTTCAACTTTTACGGATGAGGCAAGATCATTAAAATTTTCATTAGCCAGGCAATCGTCATTTCCGGTAAGGGTTACAGCGGTGCCGGTAAAGTTATTATCCGCATATAAGGTGAGCTTATAGCCGCTCTGCACCTGCACAGAGGATACATCATCATTTAAAGCGCCCAGCGCCTGCAGCTGTGCCAGGGTATAATTGCCAATGGGCAGGGAAACCGCCTTGCCGCTATAAGCACAATCAGAGAACAGGATGGCTGCAGCTGTTGAATCAGCAATTGTTGTTTCCAGGTCACCATAAAAGGTATTAAAACTGTTAGCCTGTAATGTAACAGTAAGATCCGTTCCGGCAGCCGGATAGGCGCCAATGGTTTTATAACGGTCGCCTGCCTCACTGGTGCGGATCAGCGTTAAAGGCTTGTTGGCAGGCACACCATGAAAAGTTACGGTGTGTGCGGAAGCTGCCTGGTTCACTACCTGGATCACGAATTTTTTATTAGCCGTGTGTTTGTACGCAACCGTCATTACATCAGCATTGGGCTGGCTGGTTTCTACTACCTGGCCGCCAGGTTCAAAGTGATTCATGTAGGCAGTGTGCACATTGTTGGAAGGCCATTCCGGGTGCCAGAACCAACCGGCTGAGGTAGACATACGGGCTACGTAATAATTCCGGTAATACATAACCGCCATTTCTTCCACCCCCTGCCAGGTTAAACGATCGCCATTTTCCCAATAGTAAGCGTCGTAATCTGTTTCCGTACCCCATAAATTACGGTCCAGGGTTTGCTGCCAGGCCCCCCAGCCTTCCCAATAAGAGATGGGCTCACGGCCGGTAGTGCTGCCGCCCCTGTAAGTGTGCCAGCTGGGATTCCCGGCTACGCTCAGATTTCTTACTGCATTGTAAATGTCTTTGCTGTATTGGATATCCCATAACAGCACGCTGCCAATGTTCATCTTTGTCTGGATACCATTGGCGGTAAAAAGCGCCTGGCATTTCTGGATCAGGGTAATGTATTCCTGTGCAGTAAGGGCAATATTTACACCGGATGTTTTGGTTTCATTTACATCCACGTAATCTACCTTCAGACCATAATTGTTTTTCCCGTAAACAAGATAGGCTGTAATGAAATTTGCAAAATCATCAAAGTTGTTGATCTTACGGTTAGATCCTGCAGATGGATTGCTGACCATCCAGTTGGGTACATCCCAGATACCCAGGATGGTTTTAATCCCTCTGTCCTGCATTGTTTTCAGCCTTTTAAAACTGTTCACCACACGTTCATCTGTGTAATTAAAGCTGCCTTTGGAGGGTTCAAAAGTTTTGTTCGGGAACATGTCGCGGAATAAGCTCATATGGTTATCCAGCATTTGCTGAATAGCGGTGCTGATAATGTAGTAGTTGCCGTTCTGCCGGTCGCCTTCATGACAGAACCCTGCGCCATCAACCGTTTGACGTGGTTTGTTGAGGTCAATGTAAATGTCCTGCGCAATCAGGCGCCCGCTCAGGACAAACATCAGCATGAGGAAAATACAGTACCTGATCATAGGTGTTTTCATATAGATATTATTTAGGTAAGAGAATACATCCGCTTAGCGGATAAGGGTTATTGTTACAGCAAAGCTACGTGCAGGGCATAGTTCCACGACAATACTTGTTTATCTAATGATCATACTTTCTTATCCGTTAGTAATCTATTGTATCCCTTTTGATCATTCTAAAAAAAAGGTGCACCACAAATGTGATGCACCTTCGCCTGTTAATTGTTAAGGATCTTAATCCTCTTTTGTTTTCGTATAAAAATTAAGCAAGGGAATATCTACTAACACAGAGAGGCTGAACCGCAGGTAAGTATTGCCTGAATAATCATTCTCAGTAGTGGTTACCTTTCTCAGGTTAGGCCCTACCTGTGCGCCCAGGTTCAGGGAAATGGGGCTTTTCGGCAGGCCCAGTGAAAAGAATAAGCCTGGTGAAAAAACATCCTTCAGCTGAATGGAGGGCACTTCGTTCACCGAATCGTTCTTTACCCGGAAAGCCGCTACTGCGCCCAGGTCCACAAGAGAAAGGAACGCTGAATATGACCAATGCGAACAACCGGTGCTGATGGCTACCCCAATAGGTATGGTTACCCCGTAGGAATTTATCTTCGCGTTCCTGTCGGCCTTAAGACCGCTAATACGTTCATAACCGGCATACAGGCCTGCATAGGCATTCAACGAAACATTGAACGGCGATTCCCTTTTAATGCGGGCGGAGCCGGCCGGCAACGCAAATGCTTCAATAGCATCCGATACTTCCTTCGGTGAGTCTGCATCTGCTACCGTGGCCATAAAAGTACCGTAACGGAAAAAGTTCTTCGTAAGCCCGCTAACCGCCATCTCTTTTTTCAATTGCGCTTCAAGGACTGCTTTCTCCGCATCTGTGATGTCTTTAACAGCCAGTGCATCCTTTAATAGCTTAACCGTTGCCTCATGATATTTATTGCGCACCAGGTCATAGATACGCACTGCATCTGATACTGCAGCGGTATACTGGGCACGGTTAGCATTTACGATGAGTGAAGCGGCAGCATCTGCTGTTTCAAAATACACGGAGAATTTTTGTTCAAGCCCGGGATCCTTCAGCCCTGGCAGCTGCGTTATACGCGTGGCATATTTTAAAAGGTCTACAGATGCCTGGAAGTAGGTATAAAGCTGCTCTATTTTCATAGAATCGCTGCTTTGCCGCTCATAGGTTTTTACCAGGGCATTGAGGCTTTGCGTTTTTATAACCAGGGTTGACAGGTAGTTGAACCATGCTTTAATATCCGCTTCATGGTCTGCCAGGTCATTAATACTTTTCAGTACATTAATAGTATCGCTACCGGTTTTAAAGTTCAGCTGCGTAAACCTGGTTTTGCCGTATTGGTATAACAGTCCTAAAAAATATTTTGCAGCTATCGGGTTGGCTACTAATTGCTGCAGCATTTTAGGCGCAACCCAATAGGCCGTATTGGTTTCACTGGTTTGGTTACGGAGTGAAAAAGAAAGCAGCTGTAAAAGCTCCACTGAGGTTCTGTAATTAGGATTGGTGACCACTCCTGCCGGGGTAAAGGTACAGTTAAATTTATCCAGCAAGGATGCATCATACTGGTCTATGATCTCACCGGGATGCACGCCGTCGCGCAGGCTGTTGGCAAAGTAAAGACCGCTGCGCAGGCTGGCTTCCAGCTCAGGATGCGCGGCAAAGAACAAGGGATGATTATCAATAATAGAAGGCAGGTTGGCTGAGAGCTGCGCAATATCGTTCTTAAAGGCGTTCTGTAAGGTTTGTAAATAGCGGTTGTAATTATAAATGTCATCGCCTACCAGGTATAAGGTGCGCCAGGTGGCGGGAAAAACAGTTTGCAGGTCCCGCAGCTCCGGTTTGGAAATTAAGTCCTGGAACTTTTTAAAGAACGCAATATTCAGCTCCTCTTTCCCGCGTTTAATAATAAAGTCCGTAGCGCCCAATGCAAGATTGGTTACATCCAGCCCGCCAACATTATTCAGCAGGGAGCCTACAAAGTTGTCGCTACCGTGGACGTCGGCGCCATCTATTTTTAACGCTACAAAGATCTGCAGGTGTTTGTTGTCTGCATAAGCAGCCCCTACAGCGGTGGCTGTATTTTTAACATGGGCATAATAGGCCAGTATTTCCTGCGCATCACCCAATGTGGGATTGCCTGCCAGCTTTAATGCATCATTGATCATAGCGCCTACATTAGCAGCAACTGTTGGCGGCTGCCCGGTCCCGGCCGGCGCAGTCACAGGTGCTCCTGGTGCTGCAACGGGAACAACGGCACCACCGGGAGCAGTCCCATAGGCACATTCCCTGAAAATGACCAGGCTATCGTTCAGGTACACTTTCAGCTTAAACATTTGCGCCAGCTGAAAGCCTTCAATTTTCCCGGCGGGAACGGACAATGTAAAATTCAGGCTATGCAAAGAAATGCTATCTCCCCGCCCTACCATGTTCACCAGGTTTATTTTAAGCGCATGGTGACCGGTATCATTCAGCATTAGCTGCCAGGAGCTGTCCAGTTTTATTCTACTAACCTGCAGCTGGCCTTTATAGCTAAAGGCCACATCGGCAAGCGCAGGCCCGTTTACATCTATCTTTAACAGATTTTCATTTTGGGAAAAGGCGGAAAAAAAGGTGCAAACAAACAGCACCACCGTCAGGTAAATTTTTGTCATCAGGCAAAGGATTTTTCCTTATGAAGGTTGAAGAAATTGGACAATTTTATAGCGTAGGTATAGTTCTCATCACCGGCTATGATCATGCCGATGGCGTCATTTTTTTCATCAAATAAAAGCGCGCCTGAATTGCCGGGCTGAGAGATAGGGAGCACAGTATTCAGCCCTTTCTGCAGCACAATTACATCCTGCACCAAACGCGGCTTATCGCGGTAATCCACCTGCACTTCCGGGCAAACGGCGTAAATAATGCCCTTTACAGCCGCCTGCGTTTCCAAATCAAAATAGCGGAGCGTGATATGGTTCTTAATATCATCCGTTTCCACCATGCGGTGTTTAAAGGGCGTGGGCAGCTGCAGGCCGGTGATCAGCCAGTTATTGGTGATAGCGGGCATATTGGGCCGGCAGCGCGCCAGCCCATAATCCAGCGTATTCAGGATACCGCCTGCTTCCAGGTCAGCTATAATGGTGTTAGTATTATTTACAACCAGCGGGTGTTGAATAAAAAGCGCATCAAAATCCGTATCCCCTTTCAGCACATGCCAGCACGACAATACAAAGCGGTCTTTATTGGTAGTATCTTTCAGGATACAGCTCAGGGAACCATGGGTAAGGGCCATGTTATTAAAATTACCCACTGCATGCAGCGGTGCATTGGACTTTGGTATACCCGTTACTTTAATTACCAGCCAGCCCGGTACAGGGTTAATGCCCAACATTACAAGCCGGTCGCTAACCTCCTGCGCTGCCGTGGCTACCGTTACATTTACCTGCACCTTGCAATTCCCGTCATTATCATAAAAGGTAAATACAGCCCGTACCGAAGGCAGGGCTAAAAGCGAAACACGGTATTTCCATACAAATTCATCCTGCACAGTAGCAAATAAGGGCGTTACTTCCGCTGCCATCACTACGGCGGGTGCATTGGCATCCGGTAATACTTTTTTCACCAGCACCTCATTGTCGCTGGGATCGGGCCTTACGCCGGCACCGCGCAGGCTTACCAGTTTCTTTAAAAGATCAAACCAGAAAGGAGCGCCCAGGGAGATCATAAGCGCAGTAAGCAAAAAGCCCAGCAGGCGCAGGTCTTTAAAGGTGTTGCAGATAATATAACCAAGCCGGTTGCCGGTAAAGGGGCCTGTTCCGCGCAGGTAATACACTTCTTCATTCTCCCGTTCAACAACAGGAATGTCTTTAAATTTTTTGCCGGTAAGCTCATTAATGGCCTGCAGGTTCTGTTGCTGCAAAGTGGTAAGTGCAGCATATTCCAGGCTGTCATTGGCCAGCATTTCCTTACGGGCTGCCAGCAGCTTTAACAGGTTATCTTTTTTTTCGCGCAGCCCCTTTAGCTTTGAAGTGTCTTTTATAGTTCCCTGCAATGCGGCCATGATGGTATCCATGATCTGCCGGTCTGTTTGTTTTATTTCCGGCAGCAGTGTTTTTACCGCCCACTTATTACGCTCCTCACTGGCCCGGTGCACGGAGTCGGCCACCCTTACTGATCTTGCAGCAGCGTCCAGCTCCAGCAACCCGTCATACAGCTTTGGCGTTTTTTTATGTACTACTTCATATTTTATAGGAGAGCTTAGCTTGTTAAAATTCCAGCCCAGGCCCAGGAGCAAACCTGCATCATCAATATCACGCTGCACACGCGCATAACCGGAATCCAGTATGGTAGCCCGCCGCAGGCTGTCTTTATCCGTGATCACATTTTCATAAGTGGTATCGTTGGCAATGGCAATGCTCATTTTTACCAGCTCAGACCTTGCCTGCGGATCGCGGGCCAGGAGCTTTGTGATACGGATGGTATCCACATTAAAAAGTATAGATAACGAAAGGCCGATGAGCAGCAGCATGAACTGCATTTTACGCTTGTACCAGCCATTGGTGCGGTCCATGGTTTCATTGTACCAGCGCCGCAGTCCTTCTTTAAAAGCAGCGGTGTTGCCCTTTGCCTCCTGGTAAATGCCGATCACATTTTTTGCCGTACGCTGCTGCATGTGCAGGGTGTTCAGCTTCAGGGCAGAGGCTATCTTTTCATCATCCGTAGTTCCCATGCCCATTTCTATAAGCATGCGGATGAACGTACTTACGAAATATACGTCTGTAAGGTAAGAGGGGCGCGTTTCTGCAAACGGTGAAGGCCGTTCTGCCTTGGCGAGATATTTAATGGAAGGGTGCTCATAAAAACGGCCGGCCAGGCTGCTCTTAAAATTATGATTGGGGAAAAGGAAAAACCACCGTACCGCGTTCACTACAGAGCTCCAGCGATTGCGCCATTTATCCCGCCTGGCATAATAACCATCATTGAGCATTCTTTCCAATGCTACCCGCAGCAAAAGGGAACGCAGGTTAAAGGTGGTTGATAATAACTCGCCCAGGAGGCTGGCCAGCAGGCTGTATAGGAGATAGATCAGGGTGAGCCCTATCACCACATTTAGTACAGGGGAATCGAACATCTGTAAAGGTTAATTTACTGCTGATTGGGATTGTCGGTTATATAGGGATTGAAAAACGGTAACGCTCATAGTCTGCATCTTATCCTGTTACCTGGATAAAAATAGTAATAAAAAACAGAAACCGGTAAAATTATTTGGGGTTATAAAGGCGTAATGCCGGTTAAACCGGCATTACAGGGTGGGATATAATCGTTCTATTTTTTCTTTTGTCAGATCTTTAGGATACTCCACTTCCGGGAATACGTTGCTTTTGCGGGCGCCTATTTCACTATGCACTTTCTGATTAAAAATGCTGTGCAGCTGATTGTAGGTATAATGCACATTGTTATTAAGCTCATACACTGCAACGGTCAGCCCTGCGTAAGCTGCATTCAGCCGTTGCTGCGGCGTACCATGATGGTCAGGGGAATTGTAATAATAATCCCCGGAGGCATAAATGGCATTATAATAGGTTTGGATCTGCGCCCATAACCATTGCTTGGCCAGTCCCATGTAGTAGCCGGAGAAGAAATCAGCTTCCAGCTCCCGGTAAGAGGCTTTTGCATAATCCGTCCATCCTACGGTGAACTGTACACGATGCCCCCATTCATGGGCCAGCACACCATCTACCGGTAAAGGCGAAAGGTTATCGCTGCCTTCTATTTTGCTGAAAGAACGCACCAGGTAGTAGAACATTTCATATCCAAAAAGGATCTTACCATCCGGGCTGGCATATGCGTTACGGTAGTCTGCGCTGCTTTCATACAATACATGTACCTCAGCAGGAATATTATTCCAGAAGCCCTTTTGTATGCTCACTTCTCCTGCAAAGAACTGGTTATTCTGCGCCGACTTAAAATCGTAGGTGTTGGCGGCGCCCATAACGCCGGAATTAGCGTACCCGGATGCATAGCCCAGGCAACCGGCCATGTCTTTGTTCTGTGTTTCCTGAGGTGTTTTGTCATCTTTTTTACTACAGCCGGAAAGCCAGGCAATCAATAACCCGGCAGAAAAAAGGATTAACGTTTTTTTCATGTGAGAACAGGTTTTTAATAAAGAATAACTGCTACGTAATACTGTAATACTCTTGGTTTAGAATGATTGATGTGCCATCGTTTCAAAAATGGTGCCCGGAATGCCTATTCTTTTCATGACCGAATGTGGATGTTCCTGTTTTTTTTATTTTCTTTACAAGTAAATCATTTTATCATGAAATACCGGCTCTTATTGCTGCTGATCTGCTTTGCGCTGCCTGTGCTGGCGCAGGATACCACTACTTACCTGGAGCAGAAAGATATTTTATACAGAAGCGGGGAGCTGACGGATTATATGAAAGAGCGTTGCCGGCTGGATATTTATTACCCGGCTAAACATGCCAATGCACCCGTGATCGTATGGTTCCATGGCGGCGGAATAACCGGCGGCAGCAAAAACATCCCGGAAGAATTGAAGCGTCATAAAATGATCATCATTGCGGCCAACTACCGCCTGAGCCCTAAAGTATCCTGCCCGGCTTATATTGAAGATGCTGCAGCTGCAGTGGCCTGGGTGTTTAGCCACGCAAGGGAATATGGCGGCGATACCGCTAAGATCATTGTATCCGGCCACTCTGCGGGCGGTTACCTGTCAGAGATGATCGGGTTGGATAAGGAATATTTAGCCAAATATAATATTGACGCCAACCGCATTGCAGCCCTGTTCCCCTTTAGCGGGCAGGCTATCACACATTTTACCGTACGCAAGGAAAAAGGCATTCGGGATACACAACCCATCATTGATAAATATGCACCCTTATACCATGTGCGTGCAGATGCGCCCCCCTTGTACCTTTACACGGGTGACCGGGAAATGGAAATGCTGGGACGGTATGAGGAAAATGCCTACCTGGCCAGGATGATGAAGCTGGCCGGCCACAAAAGAACTTACCTGTATGAGTTTGATGGTTTTGGCCATGGAGATATGCCTGGCCCGGGTTTTCTGCTCATGCTTAAACAGCTGAAGGATCTTTGGAAACCCAGGCCATGAGGCCATTATTCAACAGGGCGGAACATTTCCAGCAAATGAGCAATCGCCCGTGGTGAATGTAAGACGGCGGTTTGTTCCAGCGTCATTTGTGTAATTTCAGCAGCTCTTGCGCGCATCTGTTTTTCATAGGCTGCTATGGCAGTGTGTGTATCTGCAAAATCATCACTCAGCAGGCACTCTGCCAGCTCCAATGCATCCAGCATGGCCATGTTCACGCCTTCGCCCGCATAGGGCGGCATCAGGTGCGCAGCATCACCCAGCATAGTAAGGTCCGGCAATGCTTCCCAGGTTTGATCTACCGGCATACAGTATTGCGGGCGGGGTATAAATGCGGAGCCGGCATGTACAAACAGATCGTCCCAGATGGGCGCCCAGCCGGCAAAGGCTGTTTTAAACCAGGCCAGCACCTGCATCTTATCAGCAAAATCGATCCCGCTGTTCTTTACCCAAAATTCATCTGCATTAAAACCTATTAAAAACGAAAGGCTGCCATCACCTTTAGCGCTTAACATCAAAGACTTTTCATCTCCCATTGCAAAGATCTTCCCACCGTTTAACAGCCTGTGAATACCGGGAACAGTAGTTTCGGAATTATACACAGTGCCATCCAGTGCGGTAACGCCCGCATAAAAAGGTTTTACAGCAGTAATGTAAGGACGGATCTTAGAGTTAGCCCCATCTGCTGCAATCACAAGATCAGCATCAGCAGTAGTACCGTTCTTAAATTCAATTTTAATGGAAGAAACCTGCCTTTCCAGTGATGCAAAGTTGCTGTCCCATACCACGGTACCGGGCTGCAATGAATCCAGCAGGATGTTGCGGAGCGGGCCGCGGTCTATTTCAGGGCGGGCGCTTTCACCTTCCTCAATAGCAAATTCATCCAGCAGAATGTTTGCCTGTTTATCTGTAATACACAGCTTATCTGCACCGGGGCGGTAGCTGGCATTAAATGCGTCCATTAAACCGGCTTTACGCAGCGCTTTTAAACCGGAGTCATAATGCAGGTCTAACGTTGTGCCCTGCACGCGTACGTTCCGGTTCACATCCCGCTCATAAACTTTTACGCTGGCGCCATTCATTTGTAAGATCCTTGCCAGCGTTAGCCCGCCCGGACCGCCACCTACAATGGCGATCTGCTTATGCTTAATTGTTTTCATTATGCAGTGTTTTTAAATTATTTCATGATGCCTTTTATTACAGTGGCGCAGCACTCCTGCAGCACCTTTTCTGTAATGATCTGCTTAGGCCGTTCGGTATAGTCAAAGTATTCACTCACCAGCTCCAGCAGCACAGGGAATATCATTGCACGGTATACATCAAAATGAAAGTTCTTAATAGTACCGGCTTTAATATTGGCTGCTATAAAACGGTGAATGGGCGCAAAGAACTGTCCCTGCTGAATGTGCTGCTGCTGATAGGCCTTATTTAATAAAGGCGAGCTTCTGCTATATTGGAGGAGCGCAAAAGCAGGGCGGTTATTTTTCAGGTACTGGAAAGTATTCATCCAGATCTTTTTTACACCGTCGGCAAACTCCATGTGCTCATCAAAGTCTTTTAATACGGCCTGTTCGTATACTTCCAGCACTTCATTAATAAACAGCTTAACCAGGAAATCTTCTTTGTTCTCGTATTTGATATAAATGGTACGGGGTGAAACATTGGCTGCTTTAGCCAGCTTTTGCATGCTTAAATTTTCCAATCCTTCTTTGGCAATAATGTCCAGCGCAACCGTGCGGATGGCTTGCTCTTTTTCTAAATTTTTAGGCCGCATACTGTGTTTTCATTTACATTTCAAAAGTAAGTAAACGTTTATTTACTTACAAATATTTCTACAAACAAGAAATTAAGCTACTATAAATCAACTCGTAATAAATAATATACTATTAGCTTTTGAGGGAATATCCTATTATGCCATTAAGGATAAGCGGTTGTATGCTTTAAGATTAGTTCATTAATTTCACCTCCTTAAACCTATGTCATGAAATTACGCTTGTTAACTTTTATCCTGCTGGTGTCCGGCATTTTTTCAAACGTGTGTTTTGCCCGGCCGCTTGCAGCCGGAGATCCGGCATCACCGGCCGCTACCAACCTGACCATGTTTGGCCGCGGTACTTACCCGGGTGAGGATAGTACTTACGAACATTTAAAACAGTCGGGGTTCACCACCGTGATCCTGTCCAGCTTTTATATACGTTCCAATGGCGACCTGTATTCCGGCGATGATAGCAGAAATCCTATCATTCACGATGGCAAGTATGTGGGCAACCCCGAGTGGCTTAAACGGGTAGCTTCTTTAAAACAGGGTAAAACTTCCATTACCCGGATCGAGATCTTATTTGAGGGCAGATGGTATAACCAGCCGCCGAACACTTATGATTATATAAGGACCTGGGCCAATGATTCAACCGCTCCTGCGGGCGTTGTTACCGGCACCGGCACCAACAGCACCCTGTATAAAATATGTAAGGTATTAAAAGATGCGGTAGGCGTTGATGCTGTCTGTATTGACGATGAATCTGTTTACGATGCGATTTCAATTATACGGTTAGGATCAATGATCGGTAAGCTGAACATGCACATGACCCTGTGCCCGTATACAAAATTTTCCTATTGGAAAGGCATTCTTGACGGATCAAAGAAAGGGCTGATAGATGCCATCTATGTACAATGTTATGACGGCGGCACGCGCAATACGCCCGGCCCCTGGAAAACACACCTGGCCACGGATGTACCCATTTACCCGATATTCCTTTGCCGCGGGGCATTCAGCACCTGCGCCACGGATCATAACAGTAAATCACCGGATGAGATCAAAGCTGAAATGATCCGGTTTAAAAAGGAGTACCCGGGTATGACCGGCGCCGGCATCTGGCAAATGGCGGATGTAAACAAATATGTGAAGATGAATTGTGCTACGCAAATGCCGGAATCCGGTAAAGCTACTACTGTAACGGAGTTCCTGGCAGATCTGAAGAAGAGTTTAACAGAGGAATTGTAGGAGGCATTTTGTTGCAGGGAGTGAACAAGCGGCCGCCGCTAATAGAATAGCGACGGCCGCTTGTTTATTTTACGGTAAAGGAACGTTAACTATGGTTTAAGCTTTGCCCTTTCATACTGCAGCGGCCATTGTATATCATCCTGTAAAGCAGTGGCAGCATGTAATGGGAAATAAGGATCACGCAGGCTTTGCCGCGCTATAAAGATGAGGTCTGCCTGTTCATTGGTTAAAATTTCTTCTGCCTGTTCCGGCGTGGTAATGATGCCTACTGCACCTGTAAGAATGCCGCTTTGTTTTTTAATCTGTTCTGCAAACCCTACCTGGTAGCCGGGTGCAACAGGGATCTTGGCTGCAGCTACATTGCCCCCGGATGAGGCATCTATCAGATCTGCTCCTGCCTCTTTTAAGATCAGGGCCAGCTTTACGGAATCTTCTATGGTCCAGCCACCTTCCGTCCAGTCGGTAGAGGAAATGCGCACAAACAAAGGTTTCCCTTTTTCCCATACCTGCCGCACGGCATGTACTACGGCTACCACTAAACGAACCCGGTTATCAAAAGAGCCGCCATATTCATCTGTACGCTGGTTGCTTAGCGGCGAATAGAACTGGTGTAATAAATAACCATGCGCGGCATGGATCTCAATCACATCATACCCTGCCCGTATGGCACGTGTAGCCGCTGCCGTGAAATCACTGATCACCTGTTGAATGCCAGCCTGGTCCAATGCTAAAGGCGCTTCCTGGCCCTCCTTAAATGGCAAAGCGCTTGCGCTAAAAGTTTGCCAGCCATCTGCCGCATTTGACGGGATCTGCTGCCCGCCTTTCCAGGGTACTTCACAGCTGGCCTTGCGGCCTGCATGCGCCAGCTGAATACCGGCTTTTGCACCCTGCCCGTGCAGAAAAGCTACGATCTGCTGCAGCTTCACACATTGCTCTTCTTCCCAGATGCCCAGGTCTCCATAGCTGATGCGGCCTTCCCGGCTTATGGCCGTGGCTTCCTGCATCACTAATCCTGCACCGCCTACAGCGCGGCTGCCCAAATGCACCAGGTGCCAGTCAGTAGCAAAACCACCTACCGCCGAATACTGGCACATGGGTGATATGGTTATACGATTTTTAAAAGTGGTGTTCCCAATAGTGATGGGCGATAGTAATTTGCTCATGGTCCCTTTGATATTAAAGCCTAATAATAAGACAAATCTTCTAATTATCATGTAGCCGGGACCGGTGCTGCGCTTTCCTTAAAAACAAAACCCGGTAGTATGCTACCGGGCTTTTACCAATAAGTTACCTTCCTTTAATTATTCTACGCAGGTTCTTGCAATTGTGAAAGGACCAGTACCACATTCCACATACCAGGTTTTACAGTTCCTGTCAAAGGTTTCAATGGAACCGCCTTTCAGCGTTTGTTGCCTGTCTTTGCTTAAGCTGGCAATCCGGATCTTCGATAGCGACAGTTTTTTTGATGGGATTTTTTTCATGATGCTTTTTTTAAGGGAAAGGATATAGATTAACTTCCAAAAGTTAGCCCATTTTACAGTGCTTTCCAAGGAACCGCCGTTCCTTTTTCAATAATCATATCATGTGAGCGAAAAGGGGTCAGGTATGACTGAGAATATTCACCAGCTTGCCAAATGGGTCCCGTACAAAAAAACGACGTACGCCCCAGGTTTCATTTACGGGGCCATATGTTATATGAAAACCAGCTTCCTGCATGCGTTTATAAACCACTTCCAGCTCATCTACTTCAATGGACAAATCCGGCACCGGTGTTCCGCTTCCACCTTCTGTAGCAAAACTTATCTGAATAGGCATTTGCTCCCCGGCCCCACATGTGACAATCCAGCCGTGATCCATTACAATATCCAGCTCCAGGGCCTCCCTGTAAAAACGTTGGGCTGCAGCTACATCGGTAGCTGTTATATTAGTAACAATCCGTTTAACTTTCATAGCGTTACGTAAATGGTCCTTGCAAATCTTCAAATTTTAACCCGGAAAACAAAAAGAAAGCGCGGTTTAACAACAAAAAAATAGCCGCTCTGTGGAACGGCTATTGAAAAACATGTTACAATCATAGAATGAGTTACAACAAGGTATAAGGCTATAGGATAGGGATAGTTATCTACTTTTAACGTTGTAAAGATACTGGCAGCGTATCATATCTTTATCACATGTAGATGTTATGGCATGCAGAAAATTTACGCGCGGGCATCTTACCTTAATATGATCTATACACCTCAAAATTAGAAGCTTGCGATCAAAACGAATTTTAATAGTGTCACTCGTACAATTATTATATGCTATTTTGTACAACTAATACCACATGACCGTTCTTTGATGCTCCGCAGCAACGGCCGTGAAAAACATGTTGTACCAAATATTGTTATCTGCAAACGGGGATTAATGAAAAAGTAGTGTGAATATTTTATAAGTGCTGCCGGTTAAAACGCATCGCTGTTGATCTTCTCCTTCAGCTTCATCAGGTCTGCCTTGGCATGATTCATTTTCTTCCGCCACCTGCTTACCTTTTTATTTTCTGATTGCGTTTGCTGCTGTTGCTGCATTTGTTGCTGGGCTACCATATTATTCATATTCGCCGGTGGGTGCTGAGTACGTTGCTGTGCATTAAATTCATCGATCTTTTTTGCAGCAGTGGTATAGCCGGTTTCAATTTTTGTGATCCGGTTCATGTAACGGTTATACTGCTCAATATTAATACGGCCCTGCATCCGCTTGTTTGATAGTATTTGCTTCAGGGAATCCTGCTCCTGCTGAAAATTAAACTTCATGATTGCCGTAGTTCGTGTAAGCGGGCTATCATATGGGTCAAAGGAATAGGCTTTTTTAAACCAGGCACGGAAAGCAGTTTGCAGCGCGCTTACATCTTTACCGGTAACCGCCGGCAGCAGGGTTATGTCCTGTATGTTAGCAGCACTGTCTATCCCCGGCGGACGGCGGTTTTTCACGGCTTGCATCAGCTGCTGCAGCACGCCCTGCTCCTGCAAATAGATCATGAAGTAATTAGAAAGCGCATAATTCACCGTTGCCATACACAGGTTCTTATCTGCGCCGCCGTAAAAGTTATTCCAGTCGTATCCCAGCAGCTCTTCCAGGGAGGGCACGGTCTCTCCTATCTCTGACAGGCGTTTACTGCGAAGATCATCCAGCCGCCAGGTTGTTTTATTCCCCAGCAATACATCATTCTCCCAGTAAGAATTGGAATACAGGCCGGCAATGCCTTCATCCAGCCAGGCCGGAATATCGCCTGCATCGCCACGGATCACTAAATGCCAGAGCTCATGATATAAGGTGCCTATGGTGGATGGATCATCTTCTGCAATACCCAGCAGGCTGAGGTCTGACAGGATGGAATACCCCAGGGCATCATTGCCTATCTTAATATGATGCACCTCCTGCGCAGCAGCCTGCAATGCGGCTTGCGAGGGCAGCAGGTATACTGTTATAAATTTATTCAGCGGCCGCAGGGAATAATGTTGTATGTAAAAATTGTATGCACGATCCAGGCTGCCTGCTACGCTTTCCAGGTTGGCTTCGTTGTAGGATCTGTCTTTGAGCGTAACCAGTATAAACCGTTTGTACACTTTGGCTTCATAGGCCGCCGGTAAAAAGCTTTGCAGCTTTGCCAGCGCTGTATCCGGCTGGTCCAGGTTAAAAATGCGCGCAGCCAGAGCTTCATCAGGCAGCATGTTATCATAGCTCACCAGGGCTTTGTTCTCATAACAGCCCTCCACTATGTAACCGCCTTTACCTATCTTGCCCCGTACACCGGCGCCTGTTTTGGGTAACGGGATAGTCATTGACGTTAGCAAGGTGCTGCCAGCAGCCAGTGGCGCGGGCCTTCCGGGCTGGCAGGCATTTTTCTCCTGCCGTATGAATGCCAGTGAGCCATCGTCCATCGGGTATTTAGCTAAAATATAATCAAACCAGATGCCGGATCTGTCATAATACTTATCCATGCAAAGGCTCTTTGCAATAAAATAATCTACCAGGGCGCATTTACCATACACGCTATCACGCAGGCGGTTGGCTTCCTTAAATACTTCGCCTGTTTTTCCTTCCTGTAAAAGTTTGATGAGCCTTGCACGGTCTACCTGTATTTGTGAAAGAGCCGTTTTGCATGTCAGCATGACGAGGATGAAAATTAAGATCCGCATACGCTGTTTTTTAGGGGTGGGAGGATGCTGCCTGTTCTTTTGTAATAGTAACGGGCAGCTTGTTTATTTTACTGCTGTCTATTTTCCGGGTAGTGCTATCCTGTACATTCATAAAATTGGCGCCGTTCAGGTACAGCGGTACATCATTCACATCTACCTCGCCTTTACTGATAATGCTCACCGACATTAACACAGTACCTAATATGGCAAAGATCACACCTGGTGAGGATGATACTACTTTAAACGTCAATACATCTTTCAGTGAGCCTTCGGTCTGCGTCTGATCTTCCCTTAATTTACCAATAATGAACACCGATCCAACAATAGCCAGGATCATACCGGTGAGGAAGCCCAGGTACTTGGTGTAAATGGTAGACATAGTAATGATGCCCGCCTGGTTGTAACGTTTATTAATAGTATACTCTTCCATACGCGCCAGCACATACAATTGCTGATAGTGAGTATCCCTGGTGATGGCGTTGCCCGTATCTGCAGGGGATGGCAGGCTTTTTTCAAAAATGGAGCGCTCCTGCTGGTATACGAATGTTTCAAACTTTTTCATCCGCGAGGTAGCCTGCACAATAAAAACACCGATCAGCACTGTTGGCAAAAGAATCATCCAGGGGAGCAATTTCAGCTGCCAGCTGGTATCCGGCGGCGCGTTATTGGTTGATGGGGATCCCGGGGGAACATCAGACATAACTAATTGGGGTTTAATTTCTATTAAGGGGTAATAGCTGTACCTAAAGTAAAAATTATAATCCGGATTTCAAAACACGGGTGGCGCGTCATTGTATATTTGCGTATCTTACTACCTCCCCTTCTAAACCGATCTACATGTTCCAAAAAACAAGCTTTGATATTCCGGCCGGCATTACATTCCTGAACTGCGCTAATATGTCGCCACAGCTGAAAGCTGCCACTGACAAAGGTATTAACGCACTCCACAAAAAACAGCACCCCTGGGTATACCAGGCGGCAGACTGGTTTAATGAGCCGGAGCAATTGCGTGCAGCAGCCGCAAAGATCTTTCAAACAGCTGCGGATAATGTGGCGCTGGTACCTTCTGTAAGTTATGGTATGGCCGCAGCAGCCAGGAATATGCAAATAACTGCAGGAAAAAATATTGTGCTGCTGGACCGTGAGTTTCCCTCCAACTATTACGTATGGCAGCAATTAGCGCAGGCGCAGCAATTACACATAAAAACCGTAACGCGGGCCGTTGGCGGGAACTGGACCAATGCCGTGCTGGCCGCAATAGATGAGCAAACCGGGTTGGTGGCCCTCCCACAATGCCACTGGACAGACGGGTCTTTGCTGCACCTGGATGCCATCAGTAAAAAAACACGCGCGCTGGGCATACCGCTGGTGCTGGACCTTAGCCAGAGCCTGGGCGCGTATCCAATTAATATTGATGAAATAGCGCCGGATTTTGCCGTTTGCGCAGGTTATAAATGGATGTTAGGTCCTTATGGACTGGGCTACCTGTATGTTAATCCTGCCTGGCAGGAAAAAGGTATACCGCTGGAATATTCCTGGCTTACCCGCAAAGGCAGTGAAGATTTTACGCAGCTGGTAAATTATACGGAGCATTATAAACCCGGCGCGCACCGCTTTGATATGGGCGAGTATTCACAGCTTAACCTGGCGCCCATTGCGCTGGCAGCAGTGGAACAGCTGAATGAATGGGGTGTACAGCCCATCCATAACTATCTTTCCGCACTTACCGGCAGCATACCCGCGCTTGCCAAACAGCTGCCGTTTGTTCAATGCGAGGATATTGAATATGCAGGCCATATGCGTGGCATTACCATACCGGATGTTGGCTATTTGCAGGCCATTAGAAAAGCGCTCCCGGAAAACAATATCCATGTGAGCTTCCGCGGTAATGCCATCCGTATTGCACCGCATGTTTACAATGATCAGCAGGATATAAACCGCTTGTTTGAATGTTTAGGCAACATTCAATTACCCTAACAGGTCTTTTTTAAATGTGGGCGCCTGCCGCTTGTGCGATGCCTGCTCATATGCATAGGCCATTGCTATCAGCTGCGGTTCCTGGTAGGCAGTTGCAAAAAAGGAAAAACCGGCCGGCAGCCCATGCACCAAACCCATAGGCACTGTAATATGCGGAAAGCCTGAAATAGCAGCGGGCGTGGATAAGGAAGGCCCGTTATCATAATCGCCATTCACCAGGTCAATACAGCAGGCCAGGCCATTTGTAATGCCGGACAAAGCATCCAGCTTATGTTCCGCCATCAGGTCAGCAATGATCTTGCGGGAGCTAAGCGTTTTTTCTTTTGATTCCGTATATTCTTTACTGTTAAGATCTCCTTTGCCGTTGGCCTTGATCAGGGTTTCCTGCTTAAAGAAGGGCATGGCCCTGGATTCATTGGCATTATTAAAGGCAATTACATCCTCCAGCGTACGCACTTTCAGATCTGTACCGGCCAGATAACGGTTCACACCATCCTTAAACTCATACAGCAATACCTGGAACTCAGCCCGGCGTTCAATAGGCTCCAGGGCCTTGAACAGGTCCACCTCCACTACTGTAGCGCCTTGCGCTTCCAGTATGCTGATAGCCTCTTTTAAAAGGCCCAGCAGGCCAGGGTAAACTTTGTAATGCGATTTTTCTATACCAATACGTTTACCTTTTAATCCATTCTTATCCAGAAACTTCGTATAGTCTTTCAGGTATTTGCCATCGCTTTCTTTGGTTACGCCATCTGCCGCATCCACACCGGTAAGGGCGCCCAGTAAAATAGCGGCATCCTGCACGCTGCGGGCCATAGGGCCGGCCGTATCCTGTGTGGCAGAAATAGGAATAATGCCGGAGCGGCTCCATAAACCCACCGTAGGTTTAATGCCTACCAGGCCGTTAATAGATGCTGGTGCTACAATAGAGCCATCTGTTTCCGTACCTATGCTGATGGCGCACAAGTTGGCCGCTGTAGCAGCGCCTGAGCCGGAGCTGGAACCGGAAGGATTGCGGTCCAGGATGTAAGGGCATTTGGTTTGCCCGCCACGGCTGCTCCACGCGCTGGTTGAGTTTTCTGAGCGGAAGTTAGCCCACTCGCTCAGGTTTGTTTTACCTAATAACACGGCCCCGGCTAAACGTAATTGTTTGATAATAAAGGCATCTTCCTTTGCTTTATTACCGGCAAGGGCCAGTGCGCCCGCGGTGGTCATCATCTGGTCGCCGGTATTAATATTGTCCTTTACCAGTACGGGAATGCCATGCAGCGGGCCTCTTACCCTGCCCTGCTTCCGTTCTTTGTCCAAAGCAGCTGCAATAGACAATGCTTCGGGGTTCAGCTCAATTACGGAATTGATCTTAGGGCCCTGGCGGTCCATGGTTTTAATGCGGTTAATATACAGCTGTGTAATGGAAACGGAAGTGGCCTGGCCCTGCTGCATTTTTTCCTGCAGCTGCGCAATGGTTATTTCTTCCAAAGCAAATGCAGGACCAGCGGTAGTGGCCCAGCCGCTTAAGCTGGCCGCGGCTACACCCAGGCTGGTGAGGGAGCCGGCTTGCAGGAATTTTCTCCTGTTCATAGTAGGTTCATTTAGAATTAAAATAAGGAATTTATACCATTATATAGTCGCTATTGTGGCGCAAAAGTTGCATGTACGCTCCTGTATTTAAAACC
The DNA here is from genome assembly GCF_019091455.1 of Chitinophaga sp. GbtcB8. Taxonomy (GTDB): domain Bacteria; phylum Bacteroidota; class Bacteroidia; order Chitinophagales; family Chitinophagaceae; genus Chitinophaga. The sequence goes on along the minus strand of NZ_JAGXJN010000006.1, from coordinate 7,426 downwards.
TGCGGGCCCGCGTTTATGAATAATTTCACTAATTTGGCGGCCGCAAACAATCAACAACAAATGAAAAACCTGATTTTCACGGCAGCATGCCTGTCGCTCTTTAGCTTTAGCGCCTGTAAGCATTCGCAACACACCACTGCTGCTTCCGGCACCGGCGAACTGGAAACTGTACTATCCTTACCGGCCGCTGTAAAAACAGGCAGCCCGGTTATGTTAACCTTTACCGTTAAGAACAATACCGGCAAGGCGCTTACATTCTGCAAATGGCATACGCCTTTTGAAGGCTCAGGAGGCTTTATGGCGGCTTACCTGGATATTACAGATGCTAACGGCGAAAACGCGCAATACAGGGGCGTTATGGCTAAACGGATCATGCCCCCGCCCCCTGCAGCCTACATGAAAGTGCCGGCGCATGATAGTGTAACTACAACGGTGGATATACTGAAAGGATATGCTGTTACCAAACCGGGTGCCTACAAAGTGGTATACCAGGCCGGCGGCATGAGCGGCTTAAATAAAGTGAACGAAGCTACTTTTACGGTAACAGAATAAAGAATTTAAAATATAAAAGTGGAATGCCGTGGTTATTATTCGTGACATTCCACTTTTACATTTAAGATCTTACATTTATTACTTTACATTTTAAGCCTGCGGGCTTTTACTAATTCAAAGCCTGATCGCGCTTAAAATAAATGCTGAAGGTGCTGCCCCTCCCCACTTCGCTCTCCACTTTGGTCATCCCACCTGTAGCATCTACAATCTTTTTCACCAGGTATAACCCAATGCCGGTACCATCTATGTCATGATGCAGGCGCTTATAAATGTTAAAAACGTTATACAGCTTACTTTTTTCTATTCCGATCCCATTATCCTTTACCTGTAGCACCAGGTAGCCATTTTCCGGGTAGCTGCTGATATGCAGCTGCAGAGTACGGCCAGAAGCCGCGAATTTTACCGCATTACTGATCAGGTTATACAGGATGCTGCGCAGGTTCTTTTTTGAGAAAAGCAGTTGCTTTTCCTTCAGGTCTTTAAAAATGGTAGCCCCCGCAGCCGCTATTTTATCCTGGATGCTGAAAAGTACTTCTTCCAGCACTTCTGCTATGTTCACCATCTTTGCGTCTTTCAGCATTTCGCTTTCTACCTTACCTATTTCTGCCAGCTCCCGCAGGTTCTCCTTAAAATTGATAATAGACGTTTGTATCATGCTGGCATATAAATTCACGTCGGGGTCCTGCATGTCCAGCTTTTCATTCAGCAATTTCATCAGCCCTTCTATGCTGGTTAAAGGCCCCAGCAGATCATGGGAGGCGGAGTGCACAAAATTGTCCAGGTCTTCATTGATGCGTTTCAGGCTCTGGTTGGTACGGTTCAGGTCCGACTGGGCTTTTTTCAGCTCCGTTATTTCATTAAAGGAAATAATAGCGCCGTCCTGCTGATTATCAGACTGCCGGATGTAAGGCATGATCATCATCTGGTACCAGTGGCCGTTCTCCGCTTCCACTTCTCTTGACAGGGGCTGCCCGGTACTGATCACCGCCTTTATATCCGGCTCCATAGTGCTGCTCCTGATATTATTGGTAATATTATGGATAGGCCGGCCAATATCACTTTCCCGCAGATTAATGTGATGGACGGCAGCCGGGGAAAATTTCTTCAGCAGCAGGTCTTTATCCACAAACAGCTGCCCGTTCAGGTTACTGCGGAAATAATTGTCCATATCATCATTCAGCACGATCAGCTCTTTGATCTTCAGCTGGTAATCCGCGTTAATGGTTTGTAGCTCTTCATTTACAGATTGCATTTCCTCATTGGCGCTTTGCATTTCTTCATTGGCCGATAGCAGCTCCTCATTAAAGGACTGCATATTTTCATTGGAGGCTTCCAGTTTTTCCAGTGACTCCTGCAGCCGGGACTTGGTTTCCTGCAGCTCCTCTTCCAGGCTTATTACACCGGAGTCCAGGTATAATTGCTGATCAAACGCCAATGCCGCCGGGCCTTCTGCTACCGCCGCTTCTTCTTTAAAAAGCACTAACAGCAGCTGTACCCCGGTTTCCCCGGTGCTCAGGGGCCTTATTTTCATGGTCACCACTTTTGCATGCGTATGATCCGGGATGGGTATACCCGTTACCGTTACCGGCTCATTTTGCTTCCAGGCTGTACGGGAAGCGGAAATAAAGGCTACGGCCAGCAATTTGGGCAACAGCTCCATCAGGTTAAAGTTGAAGATCTTTTGCAGTAGGAAATTGTTGACCTTCCCAAAAGATCTTACAACAGTATTATCCTGATCTACACAAATACCTGCACAGTTGCCCTCTTCCATCAGGATTTCGGTTATTTCTTCCATCAGGTTGTTTTTTTTATCTGTTCTGCCGGTTTTTTTAGACTGCGTAAGCAATGCTGTCTGCGGGTTAGGCACCAGGGAAGGAGTAAACATATCAAACCGCACCAGCTTAGAGGATGCCTGGTTGCGGTATATTTTCCATTTTTTACTGATCTCGTCAAGGTGAGGCATCAGCATACCGGGGTTTTCACTGGAGCCCAGGAACAGAAAACCGTTCTGCCGCATGCCAAAATGCAGCATGGACAATGCTTTGGCTTGCAGGGTTATATTCATGTAAATGAGCAGGTTCCGGCAGCTGATCAGGTCCATATTGCAATAGGGCGGATTCTTTACTACATTATGTTGCGCAAAGATCAGCATTTTGCGGATGTGCTGTTTAACACGGTAGGTATTACCCTCTTTTATAAAATACTGTTTCAGTCTTTCCGGCGATATTTCATTGGCAATATGTTCAGCATATATGCCTTTGCCGGCATAGTCCAGCGATCCTTTATCGATGTCGGTAGCAAATACCTTTACATTAATTGTTTTATGGGCAGCGGCCAGCTGTTCATAAAGCAGAATGGCCAGTGAATACGCCTCCTCGCCGGTAGCGCATCCAACTACCCATATCTTTATTTCATCCTGATCATTTTTAGCCTTGATGATCTCAGGCAGCACGGCGCTTTCAATAATATCAAATGCCTCTGCATTTCTGAAGAAAGCGGAAACACTGATCATAAAACTTTTGGCCAGCGTTTCAACCTCATCGGAGTGTGCCTGCAAATAGTGGTAGTAATCATCCGCCTGCTCAAAATTATGATAGGTCATCCGCCGTTTAATACGCCGCAATATGGTGGTAGGCTTATAATCTGAAAAATCGAATGGTAATCTTTCCCTTATCAGGTTAATAACCGCCAGCACACTTTTTTCTTCCAGTATGCTTTTAGCGACAGAAGTAGCATCATGCCCGTTGTTATTGATATACTGCGTTATCACAGGCGGCATATCTTCCGGTAAAAGAACATGGTCTACCGCCCCAGTAGCGATGGCGTTCATAGGCATACTGCTGTATTGCGCAGCAGCAGGGTCCTGTACCATTACCAGGCCGCCGGCCTTTTTAATATTCATAATCCCTTCACTGCCGTCATCACCGGTGCCGGATAAAACAATGGCAATGGCCTTGCGGCCGCAGTCAACAGCCAATGCATTGAAGAATGTATTGATCGTTTTATGCGGCAAACCGGACTTTTCCTTATTGCGCAGCAGCAGGCGTCCGTTATAGATGGTCATATACTGCTGGCTGGGGATCAGGTATACCTCGTTCGGCTCCACCAGCATTTCGTTGGTTGCCTCGCTTACCTTTAACACGCTGTGTTTCGATAATATTTCCACCATCCGGCTTTTATAATCCGGGGAAAGGTGCTGTATAATTATATAGGATGCGTGGTCCTGAAGAGTATGATCAAAAAAAGAATGCAGCTCTTCAATACCACCGGCAGAAGCGCCTATGGCAATAATAAAATGTTGACCCTGATCACTGTGACTTTTCATGCTTGGAAATTAAGGAGGCATACACAACTGCGGATCCCGGTACAATATAACTAATGTAGGAATAAACAACTTTCTACAGATCCGTCAGCAAAAAATTGGCTATTGATCATTGTTGCAGTAGCAAGAGAGAGTAAAAGCAAAGACTGCCCGGTGTATGCAACCGTACCAATTTAGGCAAAATAATTCACATCCCGTTCAATAAAAACCACTGCGGCCTGAGTAGCGGGCAACAGCAAATGATTAGTTTGAATATAACCGGTGGATGGTAATATCAGAACAGTACGCTCTACATCCTATCCGTTTGTTCATGATCATACCCGGCTATTTAATCGGGCTTTGGAGAGCCGAAATGCTCCTAAATGAAAAAGGCTATTACTTTACCATTTTAATGCCTGGTGGCCTTACATGAAAAACCCGCCAGGGGTTGAGGCCCGGCAGGTTCTTTCCTGATTGCATGGTTCCCGTATGCTATTTTTCTGCTATAACTTTTACATTCTTTAATGCCGAGCTATCTCTTACTTCCTCGCTGGCGGTTTTTACAATCACATCGTTCAGGGCTAAGTCGCCAAAGATCTCCGTTCTGTTATCCACGCGGCGGCCGGTTTTTACCGGCACCCAGTCAGCTTTATTGCCAGCTACTTTTATTACGTACACACCTTGTGTTGAATTCAGCACTGCGCTGGAAGGCACCACAAAAGCAGCGGCATCCTCACTGGTTAAGGGAATAGATACTTCTGCCACCATACCGGGCAGCAGCTTCTTTTCCTTATTCTCTACATCCATTTCTATGCTTTGTGCACGCAGGCGCTCATCCAGCACGCCGGACAAACGGGTTATCTTAGCTTTGAACTTTTGATTAGGTAAGGACTTAGCGGTAAAATCCACCTCACTCTTATTACCCAGGTAACCAATATATGCTTCAGGCACGCTTACCACTAAACGTAATTTCTTTTGCTCCTGCAGGGTAAAGATCGGCAGGTCTGAACCCTTGCCGGCCGGGCCTACATACGCACCGGCGCTCACATTCCTGCGGCTGATAACACCACTGAAGGGAGCGCGGATCTCCAGGTAATTACGGTTAGCCCCTACTTCGTTATAAGATGCTTTAGCCGCATCCAGCTGCGCCAGGTCTGACTTTTGTTTGGCAAAAGCAATATCCAGGTCGTTCTGCGAAACAGTGCCCGGCGTTTTGCTGGTTTCCAGCAAACGGTCATAAGTAGCTTTGCTGGACAGGTAAACTGCTTCCTGTGATTTCAGGCGGGATTCTGCGCCAGACAGCTGGGAGTTCACTTCCGGTGCTTCCATGGTTACCAGCAGCTGCCCTGTGCTTACTTCACTACCTACATCCACATACAGCTTTTTCACAAAGCTGCTTACTTTGGCATACAGATCCACACGCTGAAAAGCAACCAGCTCACCGGGTATCTGAATGGAGGATGACAGCTCCCCTTTTTGCAGGTTAAAGGCTTCCAGCGCCGGTGCAGCGGCAGCTGTTTCCTTCGGTTTCTCATTCTCTGCCTGTGAAGAACCGCAGCTCTGCAGGATCACCGCCAGTACCGCTACTGGCAAAAGCAGCAGGGCGCTTTTTGATATTCGTTTCATCCGCATATTTTTTGTCTTTTTAATCTGGCCGGATGGAACTCCGCATATCCATGTCCCTGTGTGAGAAATGTTTATCATGCTTCGTTTCATAAAATGAATTTTATTCGCTTTTATATTCTCGCTCATAATTTTATGCTTTTACAGGTATAAAGTGAATGCTGTCCGCATCTTCCGGATCCAGGGATACGCTTTGGGTAGTGGTTCTGCCCTGTCCCCATGCAAATGCCAAAGGCAAAATAAACAGCGCCGCAAAGGTGGAGGCTATCAGCCCGCCAATTACCGCACGGCCCAAAGGTGACGACTGGTCGCCGGCTTCACCCAGGCCGCTGGCCATAGGTATCATACCTGCCACCATTGCCAGGGCGGTCATCAGGATGGGACGCAAACGCAGGGCAGCAGCCTCTTTGGCAGATGTTAGCGCATCCCCGTTGTGTACGCGGATCTGCTCCGCATTGGTGTTCAATAATCCCGCGTTGGTTATAGATACCCCTACAGACATGATCATCCCCATGTAAGACTGCAGGTTCAGCGTAGATCCGGCCAGCATCAGCAGGGACAGGGAGCCTAACAGCACGGCCGGCACCGTAGCCAGTACAATGGCAGATACTTTGAAAGACTGGAAGTTAGCTGCCAGCATCAGGAATATTACCACAATGGCTACTATCAAACCGCTTTGCAAACTATCCAGTGTATCCGTTAACGTGCTGCTTAAACCTATCAGCTCCACGTTTAACCCGCGGGGTAAGTCACCCAGGGAGGCAATGGCCTTACGCACATCATCAGAAGCATCTCCAAGATCTTTATCACTCAGGTTAGCCGTTACCGTTAATATCGGTAAGGATCCCAGGTTATCATTTTCACCGTAGGTACGGTCCGGCGTAATGGTAGCCACATCGCTCAGGATGGGGCGCGCCGCGTTGCGCAACAGCGGAATTTCACCTATATCATTCCGGCTGGTGATCTGGTTTTCCGGCACCTGCACCTGTACGTTATAACTCAGGCCGGCACGCTCATCTACCCAGATATTCTTTTCCGTTAAACGGGATGAGGAGGTGCTGGCTATCAGGGAACGGGTTACATCATTCAGGTCCACTCCCAGCTGCGCAGCACGTATCCTGTCAATGTTAATGTTCATGGCCGGGTAGTGGATAGACTGGCCCAGCTGCACATCGCGCAGGTAAGGGATCTGTTTTAATTTCTCTATCATCTTTGCCGCATACTGCTCATTCAGCTTTTTATTACGGCCGGCAAAACGTACTTCTATAGGGGTGGGCGATCCCTGGCTCAATATTTTATCCGTTAATTCTATCGGCTCAAAAGAAAGCTGTACCTGCGGGTCTATGCTGTGCATGCGGTCCCGGATCTTATCTTTCAGCCCATCCAGGTCGGTTTTATAATGCCCGCTTAACGCTACCTGCAATACCGCTTCATGCGGGCCTGCCATCCATAAAAAGATGGGCGCTGTGGAAAACAGCTGCGGGTGCAGGCCCACAAAGGCAGAGGTAATGGACACGTTCTCCTTCCCTACTATATCATTCACCGCATTGGTAAGCTGTATGGTCTTCTTCTCTGTTTCTTCAATACGGGTACCATCCGGCGCGCGCATACGTACCTGGAACTGGGAGCCATTCACCTTTGGCAACACATCACGCCCAATGTTGGTAATAAGCAGGTATACGATACCCGAAACTATCAGCAGGTAAGCGGTTACAATGGGTTTGCGGTAAGGCATCATCCTGTCAATAAAACGTAAATACCGGTTACGCAGCTTATCAAAGCGGCTCAGCTTTCCGTTGTTATGGCCACCGGGATGTTCTACCAGCGCTTTCTTCTGGTCCCAGGTGCTTTCACCTGCATGCGGGCCGGAAGCTTCAAATTCTTCCTGCTCTGTAAGCGGCTTGCCATCCGGGCCTTTATGATGTTTTACCTTCATGATCCAGTTGGCCA
>NZ_JAGXJN010000059.1 GCF_019091455.1 Chitinophaga sp. GbtcB8 | reverse complement strand
GCCATATGCGGCCTAAGGCATCCTGTACCATAAAATCCAGCTTGGGGCCATTAAAGGCAGCCTCGCCATATTCTACTACGGTGTTCAGTCCCTTTTCAGCGGCCGATTCAATAATGGCCTGCTCTGCCAGGTGCCAGTTCTCGTCTGTACCTATGTACTTGCTGCGGTCTTCCTTATCGCGCAGGGAGATCTGGGCAGTATAATCTGTAAAGTTCAGGCTGCGGAATACATATAGCACCAGGTCTATTACCTTAATGAACTCGTCCTTTACCTGGTCCGGCCGGCAAAACAGGTGCGCATCGTCCTGGGTAAATCCGCGTACGCGGGTAAGGCCGTGCAGCTCACCATGCTGCTCGTAACGGTACACGGTACCAAATTCCGCCAGGCGCACCGGCAGGTCCTTGTACGACTTGGGCGATGATTTATAGATCTCGCAATGGTGCGGGCAATTCATGGGTTTCAGGAGGAACTCTTCTCCTTCTTCCGGTGTATGAATGGGCTGAAAGCTATCCTTACCATATTTCTCATAGTGGCCGGAAGTAACGTAAAGGTTCTTGCTGCCAATGTGCGGGGTTATTACCGGCAGGTAACCGCTTTCCACCTGTGCCTTTTGCAGGAAATTTTGCAGGCGTTCACGCAGCATAGCGCCTTTGGGCAGCCATAATGGTAAGCCCAGCCCTACCCTTTCTGAGAAAGTGAATAGCTCCAGCTCTTTACCCAGCTTCCGGTGGTCGCGCTTTTTAGCTTCTTCTACCAGGGTCAGGTACTCATCCAGCTCTTTCTGGCTGGGGAAAGTAATGCCGTAAATGCGGGTAAGCATCTTGTTCTTCTCATTCCCACGCCAGTAAGCGCCGGCAATATTGGTAAGCTTGATAGCTTTAATAAAACCGGTATTGGGAATGTGCGGACCGCGGCAAAGGTCTGTAAACCCGCCCTGGGTATAGAAGGTAATGGTACCATCCTGCAGGTCGTTGATCAGCTCCAGCTTGTATTCATCCCCTTTCTGGGTAAAATACTGCAAGGCTTCGGGTTTGCTTACGTCCTTGCGCACGTATATATTATTCTGTTTGGCCAGTTCGGCCATCTTAGTCTCTATCTTCTTCAGGTCTTCGTCCGTAATGGCCTGGCCGCCCAGGTCTATATCATAATAAAAACCATTTTCAATGGCGGGGCCTATGCCCAGCTTTACGCCGGGGTACAGGCCTTCCAGGGCTTCTGCCATCAGGTGGGCGGAGGAGTGCCACATGGTTGCCTTGCCATCCGTATCCGTCCAGGTGAGTAATTGCAGGGTGGCATCTGTGCTGATAGGACGGGTGGCGTCTATCACCTGCCCGTTCACTTTTGCTGACAATACTTTACGTGCCAATCCTTCACTGATGGACTTGGCAATGTCTAATGCAGTTACTCCTGGTTCATACTGACGGACTGCGCCATCCGGAAAAGTAATATTGATCATAATATCAAGCTCTTAGCTCCTTGCTGTTAGCCGTTAAATTTAAATAAATGAAATGCCTGCGAAGATAAGCAATTTACTTATTTGCTGTTAGCTATTAGTGGCTAGCCTTTAGCTGTTAGCCTTTAGCTTTTAACGGTCAGGTATTAAAAGTAAGTGCAGGGGGTGCATCGGGAATGCAGTCGAGCTTTTAGCAGTTAGCTATTGGCAAAAGCCCAAGGCTAAAAGCTAACAGCTAATTACTAACTACTGGAACTTAAAGTTCCATGTAACAGACGGTAGTATGGGGAATAAAGATACTTGTCTTGCGCGGATGGTGAGGTTATTACCCAGCAGGCCCCCGGTTTGGTCAAAGTACAGGAAGTATGGATTCATACGGCTGTACACGTTATAGATGGAAAATGCCCAGCTGCTCTGGAAATGTTTACCGGGCCGGTGTTTAGGCGTATACACGGCGGAAAGGTCCATACGGTGATAGGCAGGCATACGGTAACCGTTAATGTTGCTGTATTCCTGCACCAGGGAGCCATCTATCATATAGAACTGCGAAGGCAGCGTGGTGGTATTGCCGGATCCGTAAATGAACACGCCGGACAGGTGCCATTTGGGGGTAAGCTCGTAATTAGCTACCAGCACCAGGTCGTGGCGGCGGTCGTACTTGGCCGGGAACTTTTTGCCCCGGTTCAGATCAGGGAACTGGCGCCAGGTCCAGGCCAGGGTATAACCCAGCCAGCCGGTAAAGCGGCCTTTGGTTTTATTGATAAAGAATTCTGCCCCATAAGCCCAGCCTTTGCCAAACACGAAATCCTCTTCCGGGTCGGTTAAGGAGGGCGTATATCCCTGGCGGTACTCTATCTGGTGCTGCATATCCTTATAATAGGCCTCTACAGAGGTTTCCCAGCTATTGTCATTAAAGTTGCGGTAGTAGCCCATGGTGTATTGCCAGGAGATCTGCGGCCGTACCTTATAGGTGCTGGGCACCCACAGATCTGTGGGCAGCGTAGTACCTGCATTGGTTACCAGGTGTATGAACTGATAGTTGCGGGTAGCAGATGCCTTGATGGAGTTTTCTCCGTTCCAGGCATACCGCAGGATCATCCGCGGCTCAAAACCTCCGTAAGAGCGTACCTGCTGCAGGCTTTCATATACCGTGCTATCCATCTTTACGCCGCTATTGTTCTTGATATACCGGGTGTAGGGCCCCACCTGCATAAAAGCGCTGTAACGCAGGCCGGCATTCAGCTTCAGCTTAGGTGATATTTCCCATTCATCCTGTACATACAGGGCAGCTTCGTGGGCGTATTTGCGGAAAGCATTATCCGGGTTAAAGGCAGTACTATCCTGCCGGCCGGAAATAGAGAACGGTGTAAAGCGGTGGTAAATGTAGTTGCCTCCGAATTTAATATGATGCTTGTTGCTGGCAAAGTAGTCGAAATCCAGCTTGCCATTAACATCGCTAATGCCGGAGGCCAGGCGGATATCGAAGTTGTTCTGTAAACCGGTGAAGCTGAACTTATAATCGTTATAAATAACGGACGTATTGGAAAACAGCTTGCTGCTAAACACATGGTTCCAGCGTAAGGTGGCGGTACTGTTGCCCCAGGGAATGGTAGCATCAAAAGTGCGGGTACCGCTGCGGAAATTAAACACATCGCGCCCAAAGTAACCGCTCAGGTACACCCGGTCCTTATCGGAAAAAATATAATTGGCTTTTACATTCAGGTCATAGAAATAATAACCGGAGCCGCTGAAGTCACTGCCCTTTTTCACGAAGGGTTTGGCTACCCAGTCAATATAGGTACGGCGGCCGGAGATAATAAAGGATGATTTATCTTTTTTCAAAGGCCCCTGCAGCGACAGCCGCGAAGCGATGAGGCCAATGCCCCCTTCTCCCTGCAGCTGCTGGTTATTGCCGTCCTTCATGTTCACGTCTACTACAGACGACAGGCGTCCGCCATAATTAGCAGGCATACCGCCTTTAATAAGCGTGGTATTACGGATAGCGTCTGCATTAAAAATGGAAAAGAAGCCAAACAGGTGGCCGGTGTTGTAGACGGGCGCTTCATCCAGCAGGATCAGGTTCTGATCCGGCCCGCCGCCGCGCACATATAAACCGGCATTGCCCTCCCCTGCTGCCTGTACGCCGGGCATGAGCTGCAGCATTTTCAGCACATCCACCTCACCCATAAATGAAGGCAGTTTTTTGGCATCGGCGGTAGCCATTTCCACGCGGCCCATTTCTGTACTGGCTACATTACGGTTCTTTCGTTTATCGGTAATTACTACTTCCTGCGCCTGGTAGGTACGGGGTGTCATGGCAAAATTGATCTGCAGGTTATCATTCAGCTGAATCACCTGCTCTTTTTCCTGGTATCCCAGGAAAGTGCATACCAGCGTGTATTCCCCGGCGGGCAGGCTGATAGCGTAAAACCCGTATGCATTGGCGGGTATACCCTGCGGGCTTTCTTTAATATGTACCGTGGCGCCGGTAAGCGATTCACCGTTGGTAGTGTCGCGCACATAACCGCTGATGGTGAATTTTTGCTGGGCAACCGTTATGGTAAAATGGAAAAGACAAAGTACGGGCAGCACGATATGCCGCAACAGGTGATGAAGATATGGACTAGACGAGCTCATAGCAACCCCAATTCAGTTTAGATACGGTTTGCGCTACTGGTTTTTCTACTGATTGATCCCTGCTAATAAAATGGGCTGATGATTATTGTTATTTGTGCATGACAATAAAAGACAGTTGGCTGTTCTAAAGCAGGTCTTCATAGGTATTGGATAAAGGTTTCAGTTCACAAAGGCATTCTCTCCGGGCAAAGATATAGGAAAAAGTTGATAGTTGTTTGTCTGTGGTCGTGAGATAACAGTCCATGGTCCATAGCATTTAGCGAGGTGGTGCTGGTGAGGGGTATGGTAACCGGTGGGATGCTTCCAATGGTACCGGGCATTTAACGGAATGGTAATATTTCGGGGGTATACAACCGGCTGGGTGCGCTCTATTTCCCCAATGAGCAACGCTACGGACTATGGACCATTGACCATGGACTATTAATTATTACCTTTGTGTGCTTTATTTAACATTTATATAGAATTGTTCATATGCTTCTCGCCCTACAGGACGTAACTTTTGAATTTGGTGCACGCATTATTGTTGAAGATGCCTCCTGGCATATTGTACCCGGCGACCGGGTGGGGCTGATAGGCCTGAACGGTACGGGGAAGTCTACCCTTCTGAGAATTATTAACGGTGAATACTCTGTTTCCAAAGGCAGTGTGAACAAGATCCGTAACCTGAGCCTCGGGTTCTTTAACCAGGACCTGCTAAGCTTTGAAACGGACGATTCCATCCTGTCTGTAGGCATGACCGCTTTTGATAAAGCATTAGCGCTGGAAAAAGATATAGAACGTATTACCCACGAGCTGGAACATAACCAAACGGAGGCCCTGCTGCATGAGTTCTCCGACAAGCTGCATGAGTTTGAGGCGCTGGATGGTTATAACATGCGGCATAAAACCGCCCAGGTGCTGGAAGGCCTTGGTTTTAGCACGGCCGACCTGGAACGCCCCTACAGCGAGTTTTCGGGTGGCTGGCGTATGCGCGTGCTGCTGGCAAAGCTGATCCTGCAGCAGCCGGATGTGCTGATGCTGGATGAGCCCACGAACCACCTTGACCTTCCCTCCATTGAATGGCTGGAAAGATACCTGCAGAGCTATAACGGCGCGGTGATCATCGTATCGCACGACCGCTTTTTCCTGGACCGTATGGTGAACAAGATCGTAGAGCTGTACCAGCAGCAGCTGCACCAGTATACCGGTAACTATGAGGATTATGAGCGCGAAAAGGAAATGCGCCGGGAGCTACAGCAACGGTCGTACGAAAACCAGCAGGAATACATTCGCCAGCAGGAACGTTTTATTGAACGTTTTAAGGCCAAAGCCTCCAAGGCAGCCCAGGCGCAGAGCGCTATGAAACGGCTGGAAAAGCTGGACCGCCTGGAGCAGGTGGACGGCGGCCCTTCCAAAATACGCATCAACTTTACGGTAGATAAAACACCGGGTAAGATACTGTGTACCCTGAATGATGTAAGCAAACACTTTGGTAATATTACGGTGCTGGATCATACCGGCGTGGAAATTAACCGGGGCGATAAGATAGCGCTGATAGGCGCCAATGGTAAAGGTAAGTCTACCCTGCTGCGCATGATAGCCGGCACAGAACCCATGGAAGGCGAACGCATTCCGGGCCATAACGTAGTACAATCTTTCTATGCCCAGCACCAGCTGGAATCATTACACCTTGACAGTGAAATACTGGACGAGCTGAAAAATACCAGCAGCGGCCGTACGGAAATGGAGCTGCGCGCCCTGTTAGGCTGTTTCCTGTTCACCGGTGATGATGTGTACAAGAAGATCCGTATTCTTTCCGGTGGTGAAAAAGCGCGGGTGGCGCTGGCCAAAACCATCATCAGCCAGGCTAACTTTATGCTGCTGGTTGAGCCCACGAACCACCTGGATATGAACTCCGTACAAATGCTGATAGATGCTTTGAATAAGTATGAAGGCAGCTTTTTACTCGTATCCCACGACCGTTATTTTGTAAACGGCACCGCTAATAAGATCTGGGAAATTGTGGATGGGAAGATCAAGGAATTCAAAGGTACTTATGCGGAGTATGAAGACTGGAAGAAACGGCAGGCAGCTGCTGCCGCACCACCCAAACCGGCTAAGGGTGAGCGGGGCAAGAACCGTGGTAATAACAATAACAACAACAATAATAATAATAATACACCGGAACCCGCTGCAGTAAAGGAAACACCGGCGGTAAGCGGCCCGGTAAAAGGCACGCCTATTAATAAAGAGGCCCAAAAGGAGCTGCAGAAACACCAGCGCCAGTTCCAGCAGCTGGAAGGTGAGCTGGCCCGTCTGAAAGAGAAAAAACAACAGCTGGAAGCCAGCCTGGGTAACCCGGATATTTATGGGAATAAAGGCAAGTTCCAGCAGATTGAGGCGGAATACAAACAGGTAACACAAGACCTGGAAAAAGCGAATAAGCAGTATGAGGAGGTATTTGAGAAGATTATGGAGCTGGAGGGATAATTAAAATGAATAATTAATAATCGTGGGAAAAACATAGCGATAAATGGATGATACTACGTTATAAATTTTTGATACTGAATATTTGTATTTGTGAATATTAAGGCCTTTCATGTTGCCTGGGATAATGGTGGCTATGATTATTAATTCTTAATTATTCATTATTAATTATGCAAAAGATCCTGGTTGTAGAAGATGAAGTTAAGGTAGCCAATGCCGTTAAAAAAGGCCTGGAGGAGAATGGTTTTGATGTAGATGTAGCCTATGACGGCCGTATGGGCAAAAGCCTGGCATCCAGCAACAGCTACGACCTGGTGATACTGGACCTGAACCTGCCCCATAGCAATGGTTATGAAGTATGTGAGGTGATCCGCCATAAGAACAACCGCGTACCCATTATTATGCTTACGGCGCTGGGCGGCATGGACGATAAAATGCAGGCCTTTGAGCTGGGCGCTGATGATTACCTGGTAAAACCCTTTGACTTCCGGGAGCTGCTGGCCCGTATCCGCGTATTCCTGAAACGCGCGGGCTCTGATGTACAGCAAAGCACTTTATATAAGATCGTTATCGGCGACCTGGAAATAGACCGCGAAAAGAAAGAAGTAACCCGCAGCGGTAAAAAGATCTCCCTTACTGCCAAAGAATACCAGCTGCTGGAATTCCTGGCCCTGCACAAAGGCAAAGTGATCTCCAAACTCACCATCGCGGAAAAAGTGTGGGATATTGACTTTGATACCGGCACGAATGTAATAGAAGTGTACATGAACTTCCTGCGTAAAAAGATAGACAAGGATTTTGAGAATAAGCTGCTGCATACCAAGACGGGAATGGGATATTATCTGGCGGAGGAGTAATGAAGATCAAATACAAAATAGCGCTCTATTATACCTTATCGGCCACGGTGCTGCTGATATCCTTTGCCAGCCTTGCGTATTATTTCTCTGCACAATCGCGCAAGGCGGAGTACCTGGAACGCCTGGAATACCGCGCCCGCTCTATTGCCAACGTAATTATTGAAGATGATAAAGTAAAAGTGGACCTGCTGCGCAAGCTGGATAAAACCACTTTCCAGGACCTTTACCAGGAAACCATTCTGGTATACAGCCCCAACTACGACCTCTTATACTCCAACCTGAAAGATACCACCATCCGCACCCTGCGCAGCCGCCTGGATTATATTAAACGCAACGGCACCTACAATTACGAAAAAGCCAGTGATGAGGTGGTAGGCGTATATTACACAGAAGGTAACATCTCTGTGATCGTGATCGTATCCTCCCTGGATAAATACGGTTTCCAGAACCTGCAGAACCTGAAACGCATCCTGCTTATTGAGCTGGCCGTGGCAGCCGTGCTGCTGATCGTGATCGGGTATTTCTTTTCGCGCAAAATGGTGCAGCCCATTGACAGGCTGGTACAGCAGATGGATACTATTAATGCCAACAACCTGCAGGATACCAAGGTAGTGGTGCGGGGACGGGATGAGATTGCGCAGCTGGGCAGCAACTTTAACACCATGCTGCAGCGCCTGAGCACTTCCTTTGACCTGCAAAAGAGCTTTGTAAGCAATGCTTCCCACGAGCTGCGTACGCCGCTGGCCTCTATTATCAGCCAGCTGCAGGTAACCTTGTCTAAAGAAAGGAATAAGGAAGATTATGCCAGTGTGCTCACCTCTGTGCTGGAGGATGCGGAAAACCTCTCCGACCTTACCAATGGCCTGTTACAGATGGCACAATCGGAGCTGAATGAACAACGTTTTTCCTTTTACGAAGTGCGGATAGATGAGCTGCTGCTGGAAATGGGCAACCTTATTAAGCTCAAGCATAATGGCAAGGTAGATATACAGTTTGAAAACCTGCCGGAGCTGGATACACAGCTTACCTGCAACGGCAACGAAATACTATTGAAGATCCTGTTCCTGAACCTGGTGGATAATGCCTGTAAGTTCTCAACGGATAATACCGCCTACGTGATCATTGATTTCCAAACCCACTACATACAGATCCAGATCCGGGACAATGGCATGGGCATACCTGCCGCTGAATTGAATAAAGTATTTGAACCTTTTTACCGTGGTCAAAATGCCCTGCAAACCCGCGGCCATGGCCTGGGATTATCTATCTGCAAAAAGATAGTACAGCTGCATAAAGGACATATTTCTGTAAGTTCCGCACTAAATAAAGGAACTACATTTTCGGTGTTGCTGCCGCATATATAAGCGGTCCATGGACCAGAACTTAAACCAATTTTAAGTTCTTTTTAATCCCCCTTAAAGGCCCCTTTAATTCCCCTTTTAGAGCTTTGTACTCGAAATTGAGATGGAACTTATATGCAAAAGAAGCTCGGGATTATAACAATAGCTTTGTTCATCATCGCACTTAAAAGCTCGGCGCAGAGTATACAGCCCATTACTTTACAGGAAGCAGAAGATACTTTCCTTAACCGGAACTACCAGTTGCTGGCGCAACGTTACCGGGTTGATGCCGATAAGGCGCAGATCCAGCAGGCGCGTTTATGGAGCAATCCTTCCTTTAGCGCCACCTGGGGATTTGGTACTACTAATAAGATACAGCCCTTTTACGGCGGCAATGGCGGGGAAACAGCCTACAGCGTAGATCAGCTGATCACCCTTGCGGGTAAACGCAACAAACAGGTACAGCTGGCCTCCCTGAATGCCGCTACCACACAGGCTGAGTTCTTTGAACTGATGCGAACTTTACGCCTGCAGCTGAGAGGTAATTATTATCAGCTCTACTTCCTGCAGGAAACAGAAAAGATCTTACAGGAACAACTTTCCAACTTACAGAAAATAGTGGATGCCTATACAGAAGCCGATCAGAAAGGAAGCGTGGCCCATGCCGATGTAATACGGCTGCGGGCCTTACAGGTAGGCCTCACAAATGATTATACGGATCTTAAACAACAGGAGCTCAGCTCCCAGCTAAACCTACAACAGTTACTGGGTAACAATCAACAGTATGCACCACAGGTGGATACGGACGGCCTCGCGTACTATAACCTGCAGGGTTATACGCTGCCAGCCCTTATAGACACCGCAATGCTTAACCGGCCTGACCTGCGGGTTGCTCAACAGCAACTGCAGCAGGCGCAGGTGAACTACAGCCTGCAAAAAGCGCTGGCAGTACCGGACCTGCATGTAGGCGCTACCTACGATAAGAACGGTAGCTATGCACCCAACTTTGTAGGGCTTACCCTGGGTGTAGACCTCCCCTTCTGGAACCGCAACCAGGGCAACATACGCTCCGCCGGCAACCAGGTAAAGGTACAGGAGCAAACACTGGCCCAGGGCAATAACATCATCAGCACTGAAGTACAACAGGCCGTACAAAAGATAAACCTGATGGACAAACAATACCAGCTGCTGGACTTTAAACGCTTTGGACTGGAATATAATAAGCTGATCTCTGAAGTAGCGCAGAACTTCCGCAAGGGTAACATTTCCCTGTTGCAGTTCATTGATTATTTCAACAGCTACAGCGATAACGTGAAGAATACCAATAAGCTCATCCTGGACCGTATTACGGCCTACGAGGAGCTGAATTATGCAACAGGTACGGAGTTATTTAATAAGACGAAATAAGAAGAACAGTGAGATGTAAGATGTAGGAAGCAAGATGTAGAACGCAGGAATACCAGATGGGCAATAGACGGCAGGCATCCTGCTTCCTACCTCCTGCTTCGGGGATCATTAATCAATTGATAAATGAAGAAGAACAAGATGAACCGCATTTTAAGCCTGGCCCTGCTATTACTGGGCGCTGCCTGGTGGAGTGGCTGCAAACATATCCAGGCAGAGGATACTGAAAAAGAAACATTTGTGCTTAGCGATACCATGATGCAAAGCATTCATATAGATACAGCAGGCATAAAACCTGTGCAGAGTGAGCTGCGTTTGTCCGGCAAGGTATCTCCGGATGTGGGTAAGGTGCTGAAAGTATATCCCCTGGTGAGCGGTTTTGTAAAAGATATTAAAGTACAGCTGGGTGATTTTGTGCAGAAAGGACAGATCCTGGCCGTGATACAGAGTGGTGAGATCGCTGATTATGAAAAGCAGATGGCAGAAGCAAAATCTGACCTGGCAGTAGCGGAAAAAGGGCTGAAAGTAGCGCAGGACCTGTATAGCAGCCAGCTAAGCACAGAAAAAGATGTGGTGAATGCACAGGGCGAGCTGGATAAGGCACGCGCAGAAATAAACCGCCTGAACGACCTGTTCAAAATTTACCGCCGCGGCTCCGGCTCTACCTACCTGGTAACCGCTCCTATCTCCGGTTATGTGATAGAAAAGAATATCAATAATAACATGGAGATCCGGACGGATAATAACCAGAACATCTTCACCGTATCTGAGCTGAATGATGTATGGGTAATGGCCAATGTATTTGAAACAGACATTGCCCGTGTGAAAGAAGGTTATGAAGCAGACATTGTAACCATCAGCTACCCGGATACCGTGTTCCATGGCAAGGTAGATAAGATCTACAACTTCCTGGACCCGGCCACCAAAACCATGCAGATCCGTATTAAGCTGAATAATAAGGATATGCAGTTGAAGCCGGAAATGTTTGCCACGGTTACCCTGCATTACAACGAGGGGGATAATATGATAGCCGTGCCTACATCCTCCTTAATATTTGACCGCAGCAAGAATTATGTGCTGGTGTTTAAAGATAAATACAACATCCAGGTACGTGAGGTAGAACCTTATAAAACAGCCGGCGGGCTGGCATATTTAAGCAAGGGGCTAAACCCGGGCGAGCAGGTGATCTCCCGGAACCAATTGCTGATCTATAATGCGCTGAACGACTGAGACGCGGCAAGCCGTCATTGCGGGAGGAGGCCTCGCAATGACATAGCCGATAGCTTAAAGAACCAATAGCATGAACAAATTCATCAGGAACATCGTAGGTTTTTCGCTCAAGAATAAGCTGTTCGTTTTTATAGCAACGTTAACGCTGGTAGTATCAGGCATTGTGGCCTTTGTGCACACACCGATAGAAGCGTTCCCGGATGTAACCAATACACAGATCATCATTGTTACCAAATGGAACGGCCGCAGTGCACAGGAAGTAGAGCGTTTTGTAACACTGCCGGTAGAAGTGGCCATGAATGCGGTGCAGAAGAAAACAAGCGTACGTTCGGTGACCATGTTCGGCCTGTCTGTTGTAAAGATCATTTTTGACGATGATGTGGAAGATTTCTTTGCACGGCAACAGGTGAATAATATGCTGCAAAGCGTATCCCTGCCGGAAGGCGCTGACCCGGAGATACAGCCTCCCTACGGCCCTACAGGTGAAATATTCCGCTATTACCTGAGAAGTGACCACCGCAATTCACGCGACCTGCTCACTTACCAGAACTGGATCATAGACCGGCAGCTGCGCAGCGTGCCTGGTGTGGCGGATATTGTGGCCTTTGGCGGGCAGGATAAGATCTATGAGATCACAGCCGACCCGGTTCGTTTAGCCAAGTACGATATTACCCCGCTGGAACTATACCAGGCGGTTACGAAAAGTAATATCAACGTAGGCGGCGATGTGATAGAGAAGAACGGGCAGGCCTATGTGGTAAGAGGTATTGGCCTGCTGAACAGCATACCCGATATAGAGAACATTATATTAGACAATATTAACGGAACACCACTGCTGGTAAAGAATGTGGCCACAGTGCGCGAATCGTCCCTGCCACGTGTAGGACAGGTAGGATTGGATAAGCAGGACGACCTGGTGGAAGGGATTGTGGTAATGCGCAAAGGAGAGAATCCCACAGAGGTATTGGCCCGGCTGAAGGACAAAATCAAGGAGTTGAACGAGACTATCTTGCCCAGTGACATCAAGATGGCTACCTTTTACGACCGGGATAACCTCATGGAGTTTTGTACGCATACCGTGATGCATAACCTTGTGGAAGGGATCCTGTTCGTAACGGTGATCGTGTTTGTTTTCATGGCGGATTGGCGTACAACCGTTACCGTGTCCATCATTATTCCGCTGGCGCTGCTGTTTGCCTTCCTGTGTTTGCGCCTGAAGGGCATGACGGCCAACCTGATCTCCATGGGCGCCATTGACTTTGGTATTATCATAGATGGTGCGGTGGTGATGGTGGAAGGCATTTTTGTGATGCTGGACCATAAGGCGAAACATTATGGCATGGAGCGCTTTAACAAGCTGGCCAAAATGGGCTGGATCAAACAAACCGGCGGGGAGCTGGCCAAAGCCATCTTTTTCTCCAAACTCATTATCATCATTTCCCTGATACCCATCTTCTCTTTCCAGGAAGTGGAAGGAAAAATGTTCTCGCCGCTGGCGTGGACACTGGGATTTGCCTTACTGGGCGCGTTATTATTCACGCTTACCCTGGTACCGGTGCTCAGCTCCATTTTGCTGAATAAGAATGTGAAGGAAAGGCACAACCCGGTGGTGATCTTCTTTGACAGGATAGTGATGAAAGGTTTTAAATGGACCTATGGCCATAAACGCCTTAGCCTGGTGCTGGCCTTTAGCTTTATGCTGGTGACCTTTTTCTCTGCCCGATGGATGGGTACGGAATTTCTGCCACAGCTGAACGAAGGCTCTTTATGGGTTACTACGGAGCTGCCCATGAGTATGTCGCTCACGGAAAGTGTAAGAATGGCGCACGCCATCCGCCAGGACCTGGGTGGCTTCCCGGAAGTAAAACGGGTATTATCACAGGTAGGCCGCTCCAACGATGGTACGGATCCCAACGGATTTTACTTTGTACAGTACCAGGTAGACCTGGCTGATAAAAAGGAATGGAAACGCAGGATCACGCAGGATGAGCTGATCGGGCAGATGGAAAAACGGCTGAAGAAATACCCCGGTATTATCCTCAACTTCTCCCAGCCCATTAGTGATAACGTATCTGAAGCCGTGGCCGGTTTTAAAGCCGCCAATGGTGTAAAGATCTATGGCGATGATCTGGAAAAGCTGGAAAGCCTTTCTGAGCAGGTGACAGCGCAGCTGAAAAATGTACAGGGCATCCGCGATCTGGGTGTGATCCGAAACATTGGCCAGCCTGAAATGAGCATTAACCTGAACGATAACAAGATGGCGCTGTATGGCGTAAATACTGCCGATGCGCAGGCTGTGATAGAAATGGCGATAGGCGGGAAAACCGCCACACAGCTCTATGAAGGGGAAAAGAAATTCGACATCCGCATACGGTATGATGCCAACTACCGCACTACGGAAGAAGAGCTGCAGAACCTGATGGTGCCTACGCAGAGCGGCAATAAAGTACCGCTGAAAGAGATTGCTGCCATTACTACTATCACCGGACCGGCCTTTATATACCGGGATGGTAACAAGCGGTTCATTGGTATCAAGTTCTCTGTACGCGACCGTGACCTGGGCAGCACCATTGCAGATGCACAGAATAAGGTGAATGCGGCCGTAAAGCTGCCAAAGGGCTACAGTGTGGGCTGGACGGGCGAGTTTGAGAACCAGGTACGCGCCACTAACCGTTTGGCGCAGGTGGTGCCGGTAAGTATAGTTGCCATTTTTGTAGTACTGTTCATTATGCTGGGGAGTGTGAAAGATGCAGGCCTGATATTGCTGAACGTACCGTTTGCCCTGATAGGCGGCATACTGGCTATTCATGTTACGGGTATCAACTTCGGGATCTCTGCGGGGGTGGGTTTCATAGCGCTGTTCGGGATCTGTATACAGAATGGGGTGATCTTGATATCGGTGTTCCATAAGAACCTGCTGGCGGGCATGCCGCTGAATGAGGCTATCCGTACGGGAGTTGAATCGCGGGTACGCCCGGTGGTAATGACGGCCATGATGGCGGCTATTGGTTTAATACCGGCAGCCATCTCCCATGGCGTAGGCTCTGAAACACAGAAACCGCTGGCCATTATTGTAATTGGTGGTTTGATCACTGCTACGGTACTGACCCTGCTGGTATTCCCCATCATATTCTATGGGGCATATAAGAGCAAAAGAGATGTTTTATAAAAGTTATGTTGGCAAGCTGCCGGCGATTAGTGAGGGGAAGCGAAAGCGGACCCTGTTAAAAATGCACAAGGGAATCTACCGATTGCCGGCGGCTTGTTACTTAAAATATTGACTGGTTTTAGTTCGCATATAGGTTGATAGAATGGACATGCAAATGCAGCTCTCGAAGAGATGGATCTTCCTGAACTGGTTTCATGCTCAATTACTCCGCCCGGCCTTAGAAGAAACAACGCTGGGCGGATTCTTTTTAATTACGAATTAGGAATGGCTTAGAGCGGTTCTTAATTCGTAATTTTATTTACAGAAGGTCTGTTGTCAAGGAATTGCTGCCGGATGTGTAAATATGGGCGCTGTTGAGCTTTTAAGAGGTAAATTGCTTCAGGTAAGCAGTAATTAATGCGAACAGACTGCTAATGTGATAAACCTAATTCGTAATTCGTATTGACAATCCGTAATTCCATACTCTTCTCCCGTTATAAACTTCACCACATACTCTGGTGGCTGGGCTTCTTTGCGGTATGGGTACTGCTGCGGATAGATGATTACCCGGCGTTGCCGGCTACTATCCGGGCGGGCGTGCTAAAGGTTACTACGCTGGCCGGCGCCGTATACTTTACCAATTATGTGCTTATACCCCGCTTATTGTATAAACAGCGGTATGCCGCTTTCCTGGCAGCTTTTACAGCCTTAATAGGCGTTACCGGCTGGCTGGTGATACAGCTGCTGAACCTTGTGTTACAACCCTACGCCGCGCTAATTACCCAATGGCCTAATGCCACCTGGAACCGGCAGCTGTATGATGTATATATTCCCCTGTTCTTTATGGTGGGCGCTATTGTGGGCGTGCAATTCTATATAGACCGGCTGAAAACGCAACACCGTCTGCAAAGCGCGCTGCGGGCCAGTGCAGAGCAGGAGCTGCAGTACCTGAAAGCGCAGATCAACCCTCATGCATTATTCAACTCCCTGAATGCAGTGTATTTCCTGATAGATAAAGAGAACAAAGCTGCGCGGGATATGCTGATGCAGTTTGCAGACCTGCTGCGGTACCAGCTGTACGACTGTAATACGGATGCCATTCCCATTGAAAAGGAAGCCAAATATGTTGCAAACTATATAGCCATACAGCAAATGCGGCATAATGATAACTGCGAGGTTTCTTTTTACTGCGACCCTGCCATGCAGCATTTTAGCATTGCACCGTTGCTGCTGATCCCTTTTGTGGAGAATGCCTTTAAACATGTATCGGCTCATGTGCAGGCGCCCAATAAGGTGGCTATCCGCTTACAGCGGCAAAATGGCTGCCTGCAGCTGCAAACCTATAATACACGGGAGGTATTGCCGTCTGAAAGCGGCGCCCGTAAAGGTATTGGCCTGGCTAATGTAAAACGGCGGCTGGAATTATTGTACCCGGAAAAACATACCTTACAGATACAGGAAACCGATCAGTCCTTTGAGGTAACCTTAAACATCCGCATTACATGAAGCTGCATTGCATGATAGTAGATGATGAACCCATGGCCCGTAAAGGCCTGCAGGAATACTGTGCGGAAGTTGATTTCCTGGACCCGGTAACTGTATGCGACAGCCCGGTAAAAGCCATTACCCTGCTGCAAACGCAAGCGGTACAATTACTTTTCCTGGATATACAAATGCCCCGCATTAACGGGCTGGATCTGCTGCGTTCATTACCGCAGCCACCGCTGGTAATATTTACCACTGCTTTTCCGGAATATGCCTTGCAGGGCTTTGAGCTGAATGTAATTGATTACCTGCTAAAGCCGGTAGCCTTTGAACGTTTTATGAAAGCTGTGTCAAAAGCACGATCGTACTATGAGCTGCTGCAACGCCCTGCTACGGCGGAAGAGGCTCCCTCCTACTTCTTTATTAAATGTGATAATGGTCTAGAGCGTATATGCTTTAACGATATACTGTATGCAGAAGCCTTACAGAACTACGTGGTGCTGCATACCGTGCAGCGCAGGTATGTTACCTATCTTACATTTAAAGCGGTGGAAGATTATTTACCTGAACAACAGTTCCTGCGGGTGCACAAATCCTACATTGTGGCGCTGTCAAAAATAGAGCGGATCATTGGGAATGATATCATGATAGGGACGCAGAATATCCCTGTGAGCCGGCATTTGAAGGATGGGGTGATGGAGAGGATATTGAAGGATAAGTATCTTAAAAGGTAATGCTTAACGCTGAATGCTAAACGCTGATTACGTTGCGATGTGTTAAGCGTTTAGCGTTCGGCATTAAGCATTCAGCATTTATTAGTAGCGGTCACGGTCGCCGGGGCGGGGACGCAGGCGCTCCCTGGATTTGTTGAAGATCATTTGCCCTTTATCAATGCCTTTGCGCATTTCCTGCTGTGCATCGGCGGGCAGCTGTACAATTGAATAACATTCTTCACTGCAGCAGCCATCATAGTGTGCGGCGCATCTGTCGCACTGAATGAACAGCAGATGGCAGCCGTCATTTTTACAGTTGGTATGTGTGTCACAGGGACGCCCGCACTGGTGGCAGTGGCTAATCACGTCCTCTGTGATCCGCTCCCCCAGGCGTTCATCGAATACAAAGTTTTTGCCTTTGAATTTATTGGTAATACCCTGTTCGCGTACCTTGTTAGCGTATTCAATGATACCGCCTTCAAGATGGTATACATTTTTAAAACCATTATGCAGTAAGTAGGCCGATGCTTTTTCGCAGCGGATACCACCGGTACAGTACATGACAATAGGCTGGTCTTTTTTGTCTTTCAGCATATCTACTGCCATGGGCAGCTGTTCGCGGAGGGTATCGGAAGGAACTTCTATGGCCCCGTCAAAATGCCCTCCTCCATATTCGTAGTGGTTGGGCATGTCTAGGAGGATGGTATCCGGGTTAGTGGTTAGCTCGTTAAACGCCGCTGCATCCAGGTACTGGCCTTTATTGTCCATGTCAAAGGCAGGATCGGTTATGCCGTCTGCCACAATCTTGGGCCGCACTTTTATGCGCAGCACCCAGAAGGATTTGCCATCATCATCCACTGCAATATTTAACCGTATGCCATTGAGGAAAGGAATAGAATACAGGTAGTTACGGAGCGCTTCAAAATTATGCTCCGGCACATTGATCTGGGCATTGATGCCTTCATGTGCTACATAAATACGTCCAAATACCTGGATTTCTGAAAGGGCCTGGTAGATCTCATCTCTGAAGGCCTGTGGATCAACGATCTTTGCGTACTGGTAAAAGGAGATAGTTGTTCTTTTGAACGTTTCTGCTGCCAAACGCTGTTTCAGCTCGTCTGCAGACACCCTGTTGTGTAATGCCATAAATAAACTCTCGAAATTTTAAGGACCAACGCCGGTGGAACAAAATTTCATTTTAATTTAAGTGGAAAGCCGGTGCTTTTCGGGCAACAAAGATACGATTTTTAATTACGAATTAGTTAATTACGAATTACGAATGTGCTTGAAGCGAGTAAACCGGAAAGGAATACGAAGAGCATATGATGCGCTAATTATCAATTAAGTCAATTACCCCTTCATCGCCAGGTTTGCAACAAGGAAAGCAACAGGTAAGCGGCAGAGCTGATCATACATAAGTATCCTGCAAAACCAAGGGTCAGAGAGTCCTGGATGTAAGCCCATTCATAGCTTTTTGCTAAAGAAGCGATGAGTGCCAGTAACATACCTACAATAAACATTATTAATGCAATCTTTTTCCTGCGGAGCTGTTTAAATTTCTTGTTCCTGGAAACGGGATTGTGGCTGCGGCGATACACAGCTTGGGGAATAAATGAAATAAAATTCTGTTTCATAAGGGGCGTATTTCGGGTTAATGCTGAGGAGCTTATGATGTTTCACAATGACAGCTCAAAATTAACACATTGGTGTTAGCAAAACAAGTCCACACTCCGGCTTTTTTTGGGGTAATTTTTCCCACGGTGACCTGACAGTTATGCAGTGTTATCTCCCTAACGCCCCTTCTATTAAGTATTTGATAATGACCAGCTTGATAAAACACCCCTTGCTTTGGCATTCTTTTTGAATTATTGGTTCTTAACAAGCAAAACTGGTGTAACCCAAAAATGTTAATTTTTATGAGTACAATTCTTCTTTCGATCTTTTACTTCATTATAGCTTTTTTAGCTTATCGCGTACTTGCGTTCTTTTATGATGACAGCAAAGAAGTGAGCAAAAGGAAAATGAGTAAAAACTAAAAAAGCAGAAAAAGCAAAGGGTATCATACTCTTTGCTTTTTTTCTTTACCTGCGTCTGAATAAGGCGCCGCCCAATAATCCTCCGAAGCCGGCCCGCACCCCGATGCGTGTAGCATCTTTACTCTGGTAACCGGCTATCACATCCACCCTTATCAGCTTAAAGATATTCTCCAACCCCGCAAATACTTCCACATAATTATTATCACTGTTAATGTAAAATGCGTTGGTACCTGCTACCAGGTTCCATTTTAAACGGTTCAGCAAGGGGATCTTGTTGGTGAGCAGGCCGTTGAAATGATGTTCCAGGTTTAGTGTGGTATAAAAAGAGGCTATGTTGCTGTATTTATAATAGGGCGCCAGCTGAAAGCTATTGAGGTAGCGGATGTTGTAGAATGTTTGGTTACCGTTAAAGTGCTGGTAGTCCGGTATGCCGGCCTCCTTACTATTCAGGAAACCGCCGGCCGCCAGGCGGTAACGCAGCTCGCCAAACAGCTTAAAGTTCATATTGTCCGATACCTGGGCATTCCATTTATCATAATCCACATCACTGCCTGCCCAGCCATGAATGCCTTTTGTATAACCTACCTCAAACCGTGGGTATTTAGCACCAATGGCCACCTTACGGTCGGGCAGCTCAATGTAGCGCTGACCGGGCTGGAAACTGAAATTCAGGTTCATGATCAGCGCCTGGTGGCGTATAAAAGGCACATCCGCCAGCTCGTAGGGATGATTGGGCAGGAAGGCTTTACTGCTGTTTTTAAATACTACAAAGTCCGTGGTATTTTCCAGTGGAATACGATCCTCATACAAAAATCCTACATCTACAGCGGCGTTACTTTCAAAGTTGCGGCGGAAAGAGAAGCTGCCGAACCAGTTCTCATACAGCTTCATGTAATTCTCTTTCAGTAATAAAGTATATACTTCGTTGGTAAGCGGGTCAATGGGCTCCTGTTTGTTGAACTGGGATACGCGTTTACCGCCGGCGGCCTTCCAGGTGTTACTGCCATAACGGTGGTTAAGGCGCGATTCCTGGTTCCAGGTAATTTCCGTATAGGCGTTCAGGTGGGTATTGCTGAAACCATACCGTAGGAAGGGCGCTATCTTTAAGTCCTGGTCCTTTGGTAGGTCCAGGGTAAGACTGGGCTCTACGCTCAGCA
This sequence comes from Chitinophaga sp. GbtcB8, assembly GCF_019091455.1. Taxonomy (GTDB): domain Bacteria; phylum Bacteroidota; class Bacteroidia; order Chitinophagales; family Chitinophagaceae; genus Chitinophaga. Next base: position 7,619 of record NZ_JAGXJN010000059.1, on the reverse strand, counting down.
CCAGCCCTTCTACCGTGTTATATTCCAGCTGCGTAAGCAATGGGCGCATGGCCAGCTGGTGGTAAGGCAAAGCGCTGTCACGCCGGAAATAATAGCTATGTTTTACACCGCCCCAGAAGAACTGCTGCAGCTTAACAGGCGGCTGGTGCTTACGCAGGGAATCCAGGTGATGGGATGATACTGCACTGTCGCGCCGCGCCTGTGCGGCGCTGTCCTTTTCATGAAAATCCCTTACTTCCTCCTTTTCCAGTGGTACGGGGCGAATGCTGTCCCAGTAAGCGATCTTCTTATCGTTAAAAGCGGTATCGTATTTCATCAGCACATTGTTGAAATACTTAGGCGGAAAGTTGGGATGAATATCGTAGTTGGAGTACACGTTCACAAAGTTGCCGATCATATCAAACCCGAACTGTTTCAGGGAAATGGTGATGAGCTGATCCTTCATGCGCCATACGGCGGAATCTACAGGTACATGCGTTTGCCGGATCTGCAGCGTATCCATCAGCTCCAGCTGGTAATCGCGGGTTAGTAACAGGTTTGCACTGTGAATGCGCCAGTTATCATCTGTAATAAAAATATACCCGGAAAACAGCGGTTCAAATTTACGTTTAGGGATCACCTGGATCTTGTTCACTGTATAACCATCTTCGGTGAACACGCCTTCCAGGTGATATTTATAATAGGCTAGCGCATTATCTGCAATAGGTGAAATATACCCGCGGGGACTGAACTGTGTAATAACTGCCGACACATTATTATCATAGAAATTGATATAGGCCGGGAAGCTGAAACCAAAACCGCCACCGCTTTGGCGGGAGGATAATACCTGCAGCTTTACCTTATCCGGCCGCTTAACCGATAACTTCGTGAGTGATTCTGAAAGGAACACAATACCCCTGCCGGTAGAGTCTACGCCAATGTCCTGCTTATCTACCTTTTGCCCGAAGAACCTTTCCGGTACATTCCGCAGCTTGAACATTCCTTTGATATAGGTATTACAGGTGAACTCCTGTACCTGCTGCTGATAGAAGGGTCTTTTTTTGATGGCCTGCCGGATAATGGCGTAGGCCGGATCTTCGCCGTTGCCTTTTACGATCACTTCGCGAATTTGCATACTTACAGGCTGCAGCTGAAAATCCAGCTGCAGGGTACCTGACAGCGTTACAGACTTCTCTGTTTTACGGTAACCTATATACTGACATACCACGGTATAAGCGCCATCCGGCAGCTCCAGGTGGTATTGGCCATCGGCATTGGTGGTAGTGCCCTGGGTAGTACCTTTTATAAACAATGTGGCAAAAGGCAGGGCCTCTCCCCTTTCATTGGTGATACGGCCACGGATAATGCCTGCCTGGCAATAGCAGGTAACACATAACAATATGGCAAAGGCGAGTAATGAACGAAGCATTTAGACGGAATATGGTTAGTTATTTGGCTACAGCTACCGGCGGGCGCAAAGCTTTACGCAGCAGGCTGCCGGTTAAACCGCCCAAACCGCCTACCAGGCCGCCGATGAAGGAGCTTACCACACCTATTAATATAGGGCTGCGCATTTGCAGGAAGATCAAGCTTACCCTGTTAGCCAGGATATGATCATTACGTACATCGCGGTAGAAAGCAAGGGCCAGCCATAAGAGGAATATGGAGATGAAGCCATAAACAAACCCTTTGCCTGCAGACATAGGCATGATCAGGGCTACCAGGAAAGGGGCCAGTGCTATGGACCACCAGTCCAGGAATAAACCGCCCGCATAACTCAGGGCAACAATGAGGATTAGAGAGGCCAGGAATTTCATGACCGGAAATTACGGAAAGAAATATAAACTATAAAACATATGGGAATTGTTTGCGGATATGCTTGTACAATGAACGGTCTAATTGCAGGGTATTTACATCTATGAGCTGCTGTAGCAGCACGTCATCTGAAAAATGCCACAATTCCAGGTTTTCAGGGCCATCAAATATCTTCAGTTCCAGCACACGTTTAGAACTGCGGTCAGCTGTTAATTTTGACTGGCCTTTGCCTACTACATCTGATTCAAGCCTCGCACGACCTGATACCTTGGTATGCTGCAGGATGCCGGTTACAACCGCATCCACCTTCAGCCATTTACAGATCATTGTTTTATCCTGCCAGTATGCTTCCCGCGGATCAATGCGCGCCCTGCGCAGCAAAGAATCGGTAATGCGGTAATCCTGTATGGTTACGGCCAGCAGGGCACTGTCTTGCTGTAAACTATTAAACAAGCCTGTTTGTAACAAAATGCCCTGTTGATTTTCATATTCCCTTACCTGCTGAAATGCAGAGTCATTGCCGGGTGAAGCCGGCGTTCCGATGATCCGGAAAGGAAGAATGGCAATGGTATGATGATTGTATTGTTGTGCCTGAGCAAAGAGGGATAACAATAGCAGTATAGTGCAACAACAGTATTTCATATAGTATAAGCCGGTGCGGCGACCTTTATAGCGGTAGTTCGGGTATGGGATGTGCTGCACCTTTGAAGTGCAGCACGTTTGTGTAATATGTCTTAGATGCGGGACGCTTCCAGCGCCTGTTCAATATCTTCCAGAATATCCTTTATGTTTTCCAGTCCGACAGAAATTCGTATAAACCCGGGCGTTATACCTACGTTTATGCGTTCATCTTCTGTAAGCTTGGCATGTGTAGTGCTGGCCGGGTGAGAGGCAATACTACGGCTGTCGCCCAGGTTGGCGGTGAGCGTAAGCATTTTCAGCGCATCCAGGAAACGTTTGCCCTGTTCCAGTCCGCCTTTCAGCTCAAAACAAACAATTCCACCACCGCCGGTCATTTGCTTTATGGCAATGGCATACTGCGGATGGCTTTCCAGGAAAGGATAACGTACCCAGTTCAGCTGCGTATTTTTCTCTAATGCTTTGGCCAATGCAAGCGCGCTGGCGCAGTGGCGTTCCATACGTACGTGCAGGGTTTCCAGGCTTTTGCTGAGCACCCAGGCATTAAACGGTGACATGGAAGGCCCGGTGCTGCGGCAGAAGGCGTAGATCTCTTTTATGAGCTCCTTTTTGCCTACTACAGCTCCGCCCAATACACGGCCCTGCCCATCCATCCACTTGGTAGCGGAATGTGTAACCAGGTGTGCGCCGGCCAGGATAGGCTTTTGCAGTACCGGTGTGGCAAAGCAGTTATCTACATTCAGGATGATGTTGTGTTTATTGGCAATATCTGCCAGGAATTGCATATCAATCACATCCAGCCCCGGGTTAGTGGGAGTTTCCACAAAGATCATCTTTGTGTTGGGCTTGATGAGCGCTTCCACTGTTTCCGGGCGGGTTACATCAAAGTAATCATATGAAATGCCCCATTTAGGCAGAAATTTGGTAACAACCGTGTGGGTAGATCCGAAGATAGCGCGGGCAGACAGCAAATGATCGCCCGCCTTCATGAGGGCCATAAAACTGGCGAAAATGGCGCTCATACCGGAGGCCGTGGCGTAACCGGCTTCTGCCTGTTCCAGCGCACACACCTTTTGCACGAACTCGTCTACGTTAGGATTGCTGAAACGGCTGTAAATGTTGAAGTCCGTTTCATCGGCAAAGGTGGCCCGCATTTCTTCCACATTATCGTAGCAGAAGCTGGAGGTCAGGAACATGGGAGTGGAATGTTCCATTTGCCAGGTTCTTTCCGTTTGTATGCGGATGGCTTCTGTATCGGGCTGGTATTTGGGCTTGTTCTCGTTCATTTGATTTTTTTTAGCTGAAAGGGGAAAGCAGAAAGCCGAAAGCATTGGTGCGGATGAGCATGCACTCATAGCTTTATGCTTGATTTACTCTTGTTTCCCAGGTAAGATTGGTGCCGGAGCGGCGCAGGGTTTCTGCTACAGAACAATATTTGTTCATGGAAAGCTCTACGGCGCGGGCGGCTTTATCAGGATCCACCTTTCCATCCAGGTAGAATACGATCTTAGCGGTTTCCCAGATGCTGGGCTCTTTACCTTTTTCGCGTTCAGCTTCAATCTCGATCCGGAAATCCGTGATCTCCTGGCGTTGTTTCTTCAGGATCATTACCACATCAATGGCGGAGCAGCCGCCCAGGCCCATAATAAGCATCTGCATGGGGCGTACGCCGTTATTGTTGCCGCCATTCTCTACGGATGAATCCATCAGCACACTATGCCCGTTCTCGTCCGTAGCTTCCATATTGAATCCGTCGTCTATCCTTTTTAGTGAGATCTTCATGCGTTCTTGAATTTGGGTGCAAAATTACTTTAAAATGCTTAAAGCTGAAAGCAGAAAGCAAAAAGGGATTGGCGGGGATGAGGAGGCAGAGGGCGCGCAATGTGGAAAGCTGAGGGGCATTGACGTGATAGAGTGTGGGAAAAGGGGGTTTTGATGGTTTTAGATTGATCAGAAAAGGCAGATAAGCTTTCGGCTTTATGCTTTGTGCTTTCGGCTTTGTTACGTAGTTTCGCGCAAATTTTTAGGGGTTGTCCGCGAATGTATTACATATAAAGGAAGCGTTTACACTGGAATCGGGAGCCGTACTTCCCGAATTACGCATCGCCTATCATACCTATGGTACGCTGAACGCGGATGGCAGCAACGCCGTATGGGTATGCCATGCGCTGACAGCCAACTCCGACGTAGTTAACTGGTGGGCAGGCCTGATCGGCGATAATTGCGTAATTGACCCGGCCAAACACTTTATTGTGTGCGCCAATATCCTGGGCTCCTGCTACGGCAGCTCAGGCCCCCTGACACATAACGAGGCAACAGGGCACCCCTATTTCCAGACCTTTCCTACAGTTACCATCCGGGATATGGTACAGGCACACATCCTGCTGCGCAAACACCTGGGTATTGACAAGATACACCTGCTGATCGGCGGCTCTATGGGCGGGTACCAGGTGCTGGAATGGGCGCTGGCCGAACCGGCTGCCATTGAAAAGCTGTTCCTGTTATGTACCGGGGCATCGGAAAGCGCCTGGGGCATTGCCATTCATACCGCCCAGCGCCTGGCCATTGAAGCGGATTGCTCCTGGCAGGATGCCAACCCCCAAGCCGGCGCCCGTGGACTGAAAGCTGCCCGCGCCATTGGCATGCTTACCTACCGTAATTACCAGACCTTCGTACGCACCCAATCTGACCCTGATAAAGATAAAACCGACGGTTTCCGGGCTGCTTCCTATATCAACTACCAGGGCGATAAGCTGGTGAACCGCTTCAACGCCCAAACCTACTGGCTGCTTACCAAAGCCATGGACAGCCATAATATAGCCCGCGGCCGTGCCGCTGATATGGCTACCCTGTTAGGACAACTCTCCCATCCTACCCTGCTGATGGGCATCACCAGTGATATATTGTGCCCACCGGAAGAGCAGCTGTTCCTGGAAAAACATATGCCGAATGCGACGTATCATGAGATTGATTCTTCTTACGGGCATGATGGATTTCTGATTGAGTTTGAGCAGATTGGCGGGATATTGAAAGCGTGGATGCGCTTTTAACCTGAACAGTATGCGCTTTTACCCAGGAGTGTGTGCGCTTTTAATACGGGTTGCTCATGAGATTCACTAGAGATTTACTGCTGTTGTTAGCCTGAAGGACATGGGATTTACATGACGCTTTCATGAATAGTCTATCCCTGTTTTCTTTTACTTTCTTGTCATTTACCTTTTTTCTTTACCTGTTGCCATTGGTTTGCTTTGCGCTGTTTGTGCTGTCTGCAAGCAATGCGGGAGAGGTAGTTTGGGTGGAATATGTCAGGCCTAATATTGATCCCGGAGATTCGTATAGTTAAAACGCCTTTCTGTATTGAGCAATTATGGATCCGCCTGTTCTATTTGGATGATATTGTGAGGGTTGTTATATTCGTCATTCATTATTAACCGAAAAAATCTATTGAAATGCCAAAACAAAGAGGACCGGATTATTATATCGGGACATGCGGTGATGCCTGTTTTTACAAGATGGACGGGCAGTATTATGTTCGCAGGAAAAGTACCCTGAACGGGAAGCGTGTAAAGCGTGATAAGGCTTTTGCGCTTACACGGGTGTATGCGGATCTATTAGGGCAGGCATCGCGGCTGGCTGCAGCGGTGTACCGGTGTTTGCCGCGGGAAGAACGAAAGCATGCGCAGTACCGGGCAATGACCGGGGAAGCGTTGAGGATGCTGAAAGAGGGTGTGGCAGCGGATGTTATTAGTGCGCGGCTGGAAGCGGCATATATTATGAAACCTGAGCGAGTGGCTATACATGTTAAGGAGCCGGCTGGGAAGATGAATCGTGAGAAGATCTGTGTAGTTTCGCCACCAGCAAAGGTTTTGAAAGCCGATCGTTCCAAAACAGCAGTGGCCCGGCTAAAAGGGAAACGCCTTTTCATGCGGTTGCCTAAACAGGTGGATATTTATATGATGCCGGACGGGCGCATGGAGATCAGGCTCACGAAAAAGGCGTATGTGAAGCGGGATAAAGCGGTAGTATTTATGGAATAATATCCCTTATTTACGTTACCTATGAAGTATATTGTTGTTACCGCACTTCTTTTTGCAAGGCTGTCTTTTGTACTTGCCCAAACGTCAGCTACTGACGCCTCTGCCAAAACTGAAAGAGTAAAAGTTATTAAGCTGGCTGCTGATGGGAAGCCGGACCTGGCGCCGTTTCCTATAGGCGTTACCGGTATCCGGATCATTCCCTTATGTGGTGATACCGCAAGGCTGGGTTATGTGCAGGTGGGCATGTAATACTACCATTTGCCAACCTTTTGGCCTGCTGTAACTTATCTACAAGGATACAGATTAAGCTAAGGATTAATTGGGCAATATTTTAATACTAAAAAAAAGGGCCGTGTTTTTAAAACACAGGCCCATTATGACTCATGACTCAATAATTTATAGTCAATTGAGTAACCAATAGAATATTAAAATAATTCCTTTTTAAACTTTTGGCAAAGCTGATAATGATTTAAGGACCGATTATTCCTAAACCACTCTAAGAAACTTCTCATGTCTATCCGATCAACTATATATTCAATAGAGCCTGGATTATTAGGTATTTTTTTATCACCACCACAGGCACTCATTATATAAGTATATATAAGCACTTTTGCGCCATTTTCATTGCTGAAATTAAATTCCCATTTTTTTACATTCGAGGAGTAAGGATTAGGGGAGTATATCCATTTACATTTTGACGAATCTTTGTAAAAGAGCAGGAGCTGATCGATAATAGTGCTATCTGCTTTAAAGAAGGAAGAAACAGCTGTATAATACCGCAAACTATCCTGCTTGAAATCAATTGATGTCTTCTTATAAAATTTGAGCAGGCTAGTATCGTCTGAATTTGCAAGATTCTTAACATAAGAGTATTCTAAACTATCTAACAAACTTAAAATAGGTTTACGAAGACCAGGATTGGATGTATCTGTGCCTTCATCTTTATAATTACTATTTACATTTGTTTGACAGTTCACAAAAAATACGCATAGCAAACAGCTAAATATGATCCGCATAGCAAATTATTTTATTGGTTTGATTGAATAAGTAGGTGTTTTTATATTCTGTATCGCGAGACTATTACAAAAAGTGTGTCAGTAAAAAGTTGATTAACTTTAAACTGACCATATGGAAAAGCAAAACTTTGAT